>NZ_LGSZ01000019.1 GCF_001298265.1 Allobosea vaviloviae
GCGCCCCCCCCGCCCGTGCAGGGGGGACACAGGAGGGGGGGGGGGGCCGGAAAACCAGGGCTCGCCCCTTTCGCCGACGAAGCGCCGAGCGGCACTGCCCCCCCACCCAACCCTCCCCACCGCAAGCGGGGGGAGGGCTCGAGCCTGCCATCGCAGCATGGCGAATTCTGAAGCCGTCGCCCTTGTCCAAGACCGCGCCTTTGCTATCCAGGGGATGACAATTTGCTCATCTTGACGCTGCGCCATTGAACGGCCGCATCGGCTACGACATGGTCGCGCTCGCGGTTCTCCCCGCGATTCAGCTGAGATCAGGAATAGCCGATGCGCCCGTTGAGTTTCGCCGTAGCAGCGCTTGCCGTCGTAGCGCTCGTGGTCGGCCAACAGACCGGCGCGGCCGGGACGATCGGCCTGGGCGTGGTCGGGCTGCTGCTGGCGGCGGCGACCTTCCGCGCGCAGACGATCGCGACCTTCCTGAAGATCTTCTCGGTCATCTTCGCGGTCGAGTATGTGCTGACGGGAGCGGCCGCCGTTCTCGCCCAGACCGGCTTCTGGCCGGCGAGCCTGCAGGCTCTCGCGCCGCCGCCGAGCCTCCCGATCACGATCGCCGTCTTCGGCCTCGTCGTCTACGGGATTTCGTTCGTGCCGGCGATCCAGCGCATCGCGCGACTGGCCTCGCCCTATTTCGAGGCCCCCGAGCGCACCACCGCGACGCTGTGGCCGGCCAAGCCCTTCAGCATCGGCACCGGGCGCATGGGCGTCCTGCTGCTGGTTTTCCTCGTCGTCCTGAACCAGCTCCAGGTCGGCATCTCGCTGCGCCTGTCCTTCTTCAACCGCGATTTCTACAATGCGATCCAGGAGAAGGACGCGGCGAGCTTCTGGTACCAGTTGATCTTCGTCTTCAGCGTCTGGGCCGGCATCTCGGTTGTGTCCAATCTGATCGAGCTCTTCGCCAACTATACGCTTCTGATCCGCTGGCGCCGCTGGATGGCTGAAAAATTCAGTGCGGCCTGGCTGCGCCAGGGCACGCATTACCGCGTCGCGCTCGCCGGCACCGCCGACAACCCCGACCAGCGAATCGCAGAGGACACCCGGGCCTTCGTCAACAACACCTATAATTTCGCGCTTCCGCTGCTGACGCAGGTGTCGACGCTGGTCTCGTTCTCGATCATCCTCTGGTCGATCCCGGTGGCGAGCATGGTGCCGGGCACGGAGATCAGCATCCCCGGCTTCATCTTCTGGATGGCGCTGTTTTATTCGATCGCCGCGACCTGGATCGCGCATATGATCGGCAAGCCGCTGATTTCACTGGAGTTCGAGCAGGAGCGGCGCGAAGCGAATTTCCGCTTTTCGCTCGCTCGCCTGCGCGAATATTCCGAACAGATCGCGCTGATGCGTGGCGAAGGCGCAGAGCAGCGGCATCTGAGCGAGCGCTTCGGCGATATCGTCGCCAACTTCTACCGGCTGGTCTGGGCGAGGCTGAAGCTGAGCACCTTCACCTACTCCTTCGGGCAGGCCAACGTCGTCGTGCCCTACATCCTGCTGGCGCCGCATTACTTCGCCAACAAGATCACGCTCGGGATCATGACCCAGGTCGCCTCCGCCTTCGACCGCGTGCAGACGGCGATGTCCTTCTTCATCAGCAGCTATCAGGCGATCGCCCAATACGTCGCGGCGATCAACCGCCTCACCACCTTCGAGACCGCGATTGCCCAGGCGCGGGCCGCCACGATCGACGACAAGACCATCCATCGCGCTCCAGCCGATGGCCGGGATGTGCATCTCGCAGCGGTGACGCTGACGCTGCCCAACGGTTCACCGATCGTGCGGGCCGACGCCCTGGATCTCGGCGCCGCGCGGCGCACGCTCGTGGTCGGCCCCTCGGGCTCGGGCAAATCGACGCTGTTTCGCGCGATCGCCGGCATCTGGCCCTTCGGCGAGGGCAGGGTCGGCATTCCCGCCGACGCCGACATCATGCTGCTGCCGCAGCGGCCCTATCTGCCGCAAGGCACGCTTCGGGCGGCGCTGGCTTATCCGGCCGAGGCTGTCGTCTACAGCGACGACGCGATCCGTGAGGCGATGGACAAGGTCAAGCTCGGCCATCTGCGCGACCGGCTCGACGAAATCGATCTCTGGGGCCAGCGCCTCTCGGGTGGCGAGCAGCAGCGGCTGGCGGTGGCGCGCGCGCTCCTCGCCAAGCCCGACTGGCTGTTCCTCGACGAAGCGACGGCCTCGCTCGACGAGAAACTGGAAGGCGAGATCTATGCGACGCTCGACCGCGAGCTGCCGCAGGCGCGCATCGTCTCGATCGGCCATCGCTCGACGTTGCGCGAGATGCACGATGCCGTGGTGACGATGGAGGCCAATGACGACGGCACCTTCACGCCGCGCATGGCGGCGAAGGCGTAACGCTCGGGAGCAAAACCGTGGCCGAGCGAAGATGCTTCGTCTGCAACCACATCTTCGAGAATACGAGGCCCGTCTGCCATGTCGTCTTTTTTGATGACGGGGAAATTCAGGTCGATTGCGGCCAGGACGATCACGGCGACGCCGACGAATTCTCCAGAAGCTTCTGCCTGGTCGGGCTGAATCACATCGTGGTCCGCGACGAATCTTTGCCGGAGATATTTCGACGGGAGAAGCCCAACACGAGCTTCGGCCGAAACGACGCGCAGTCGCCCTGGATCAGCTACGTCCTCTGACAAGAAGCGCTGAAAGGCAGCAGCCTGCTACGAAGTTCTCAGAGCGCGCGGTCGAATTGCAGTTCGCCGGCACCGCCCTTGAGCACGAGCTTGCCATTGACGAGATCCCATTTCTGGGTGGCGCGCAGCGCCGTCAGATAGCTCCGCTCGAAATCCGACAGGCCCTTGTCGCAGCTGCGCTTGGTCAGGGCCAGCGGGCCGACGGCGAAGGATTGCTGCCGCAACGGGTAGGCCGCCGCAGAAAAGGTGTTGCAGCCGGCAAAGCCGGTGCCGCGCAGGTTCTGGTCCACCATGAGCGTCGCGCGCCGGTCGGAGATCGGCTTGCCGTTGAGCGAAACGGCGGTCCAGGACGCGCCGAGCGGGAAGTTTTTTTCCTGCTGCTGCTGGACCGGCGCCGATTGCGGCGTGCCCAGTTCCTCGCGCGATGGCATCGGCTGGCGGCGCTGCGCCAACGCGCCGGTCGGCATCAGCATGGGCGCAGCCAGGATGGTGAGCAAGGCAGCATAGCCTAGGCGTCGAATCATTGTCGTCTTACCCGGTCGTCCTGAAGTCACATGCAGGACCCTAGCCTATCGGCCCGCCCCTGTGAAAGCGCGTAGCGGCGTATCGTCCCGCAATCAACCGGCAAGCGACGCCGTGGATGATTTCAGGCCGTCGGCCGGATGCTTGCACAGGACATTTTCAGCCAGCGGCTGCATCCGGATCGTGGCCAGAGCCGTAGTCACCAAATACGTCGGAAACACGAGGTCCAGTGGCCGGCCCCATCCCCCCGGGGCTGTCCGCGACAGGCGAGGCCGCTGCCCCCAGCGGCGGCCTCGTTCTTCCTGCGGATGCGGGACGCCAGCCAGCCGTGGGCCGGCGTCTCGTCAGATACGCGCCTGAAGCCGCTCGATCAGCGGGTTGGCCTTGCGGAAGACATAGGCCGGTGCGCTGACGGTGATGTCGTCGCCCCCCGCCTTCGCCAGATGGTCGACCAGCGCAAACACCGCTTTCTCCGGGCAGTGGATCGTCACGACACCGCCTGCCGCACTCGCTCCCAGGGGCAGCCTCGCACCAAAAAGTGCGGCGAGATCGCCCAGCGTATCCGAGGCGCCATCGAGCCGCGCCCGGATTTCCCTGACCGAGCGCGCCTCCTCCTCCGCCGCGATCCGCGACAGGATCGCCTTGGCGGCGGTCTTCGCCCGCTCGCCCCAGGGCGCGCGCACGGAGGCGACGAGGTTCGCTTCGGAGGCCAGCATCACGCCGTCGTCGAGGATCTTGAGCGCGTTGGCCGACAGGGTCGCGCCCGTCGTGGTGATGTCGACGACGATCTCGGCTGTGCCGGCGGCCGGCGCGCCCTCGGTGGCGCCCAGGCTCTCGACGATGCGGTAATCGGCCAGCCCGTGGCTGGCGAAATAGCGGCGCGTCAGGTTGACGTATTTGGTGGCGACGCGGAGCTTGCGGCCGTGACGGCTGCGCATCGTCGAGGCGACATCGTCGAGGTCGGCCATGGTCCGCACGTCGATCCAGGCCTGCGGCACGGCGACGACGACATTGGCGTGGCCGAAGCCGAGCGGGGTCAGCATCTCGACGGCCGCATCGGCATCGGCGACCTGCTCGCGCACCAGATCCTCGCCGGTGATGCCGAGATGGGCGGCGCCCGAGGCCAGTTGCGAGACGATCTCGGAGGCCGAGAGAAAGGCGACCTCGGCCCCCTCGACACCGGCGATGGTGCCGCGATAGTCGCGCTCGCCGCGCGACTTGACGAATTTCAGCCCGGCGCGGCCGAAGAAGGCAGTGGCGTTCTCCTGCAGCCGGCCCTTGGAGGGCACGGCGAGAACCAGCGGAGCATCGTTCACGACAGGGGCGTCACTCATGCTGCGTCTCCCGTCAGCCGCTCGAGCCAGATCGACGCGCCCACCGCCGGAATCGGCGCGGCCGCGCCCAGCCGCCCGAGCACCTGGTCGTAGCGGCCGCCGCCCGCAACCGGCTTGCCGTCGCTGCGCGCGGCGTCGTGAAGCTCGAAGATGAAGCCGGTGTAGTAGTCGAGATTGCGGGCGAAGGCGGCCTGGAAGCCGATCGCGCTCACATCGACGCCGCGCACGGCGAGGAAGCCGGTCCGCTCGTCGAAGGCGTCGAGCTCACGGCCGAGATCGAGCGAGGCCTGGTCGGCGAGCGCGCGCAGTGCGGCAGACGCCGTATCGGGATCGCCCGTGATCGCCAGCACCTGCGCCAGCAGCGCCTTGACGTCGCCATTGACCGGGTTCTCGCGCTCGGCGGCGCGGGCCAGGAAGCGCTCGGCGATGTCGCCCGCGCTGCGGCCGCCGACGGTGGAGATGCCGGCGATCGACAGCACGTCCTCGACGAAGGCCTTGGCCGCCTTGGGGTCCTGTCCCTCCAGCGCCTTGAGCAGGCCGGCATGGGCGGTCTCGCCCTCGGGCGTCGGCGGATCGAGCGCATCGACGGCCTGCGCGCCCTTGCCCTGAACGACGGCGCGCATCAGGCGGCGGCGGGCGCCGGCCGGAACCGACAGACCGTCCAGCAGCGCACCGAGCAAGGCGACGTCGCCCATCAGGATCTTCGGCTGGGCGAGGCCGAGCGCGGCGGTGGCCTCGACCGTCAGCGCCATGATCTCGGCATCGGTCGCGGCGAAGTCGTCGCGGCCGAAGGATTCGATGCCGGCCTGCGCGAATTCGCCGGGCTCGCCCGAGCGCATGCGGAAGACGGGGCCGGCATAGGCATAGGCTGCGGGCTCGCTGGAGCCGGAGGCGATGTGATCGAGCGCGACGGGGATGGTGTATTCCGGCCGCAGGCACCAGTCGCGGCCCTCGGAATCCTGCGTCATGAAGATGCGCCGGCGGATATCCTCGCCGGACAGGTCGAGGAAGACATCCGCCGGCTGCAGGATTGCGGGCTCGGCGCGGGCATAACCCTCGCGCGCGAACAGCGCGATCACGGTCTCGATGCTGGCTGCGGTCGCGGGCACGGCGGTCAATCCTGTTACGGGCGCTGTCCTAGCAGCGGCGGACGGGATTTTCGAGGCATTTGAGGGAAATGGGTGAACGGGAATCTCCTGCCGTCATGCTCGGGCCTGACCCGAGCATGACGGGACGATGGAGGCGCGGGAGGCGACGTCATGCTCGGGCTTGACCCGAGCATCTCATGCCGACAGAGGCGCTCTCACCTCCTCCTGCCCGAGATTCTCGGATCTCCGCTATGCTTCGTCCGAGAATGACATCGGATAGATGTCCTGGAACAGGTCGCGCCAATCTGGATTCGCCTTCTCGACAAGGTCGATCTTCCAGGCACGCAGCCAGCGCTTCAGGCTCGTCTCGCGCTGGATCGCGAGATCGATGTGATCGAACTGCTCGAACCAGACCAGCTTGTCCAGATTGTAGTGTGCCGTGAACGAGCGCCCAGCGATTTGCTTGTGCTCGCCCACGCGCCGAACGAGATCGGCCGTCACTCCAAGGTAAAGCGTGCCCCTCGGCTTGTTGGTCATGATGTAGACGAAGGACGGTTCAAGGTTCACGTCATTCTCGGGCGAAGCGAAGCGCAGACCCGAGAATCTCCGGCAAGAGATGCTCGGGTCAAGCCCGAGCATGACGCGTGTCGTTACCCGTGCCGCGCGAGCACCGTCTTCACACCCGCGACCAGCCCCTCGACCGGCACGGAAAACTGCGCCTCCGCCTGCTTGGCCTTGTGCTCGGCGGAATCCTTCACGTCGCGGCTGGCGGCCGCGAGTTCGGCGCCCAGGATCAGGTCCTTGATCACGACCGTGCCGGCCTCGCGCTCCGACGAGCCCTGGATGATGGCGCAGATCGCGCCGCGGCGGTCGGCATATTTCATCTGGGCGTTGAAGCCGGACGAACCCAGATAGAGATCGGCGCGGCAGAGCGGCTTGCCGTTGTCGTCCTTGGCCTGGCGCAGCGCGGACACCATCGCCTGATAGCCCGGCATGAACTCCGGCGACTTGTTGTCCATCGCAGTGACGACGACGAGCGGGAGTTCGTTCCTGGCATCGACGATGGGCGACTTCACCGCCTTTAGAGCCGAATAGAGCCGGGACACGCCGATCGAGAAGCCGGTCGCCGGCACAGGCTCGGGCCGGAAGCGGCCGACCAGCCCGTCATAACGCCCACCACCCGCGACCGAGCCGAAGCGCACGACCTGCCCTTGATCGTTCGGGACTTCGAAGGTCAGTTCGACCTCGTAGACCGGGCCAGTGTAGTATTCGAGGCCGCGAACGACGGACGGGTCGATGCGGATGCGGTTGCTACCGTAACCGGCCGCTTCGCAGAGATCCGCAAGCTGGAGCAATTCTTCCGCGCCCTGCCGCCCAGTCTCGCTCGCTGACCGCTCTAGAAGTGACCGCGCAATCCGCAGATTGTCGATGAATTTGGTCCCGCTGGTATCGCGGACCATATCTGCCAAGTCGCGCCCGACGTGATCCGACGCATCGGATACATGCTCGAAATCAACAGTCGCATTCATCATGCGGGTCTGGTCAGCCGCGCTCAGCCCTGCACCTTTGGTGAAATCTCCGCTCTCGTCCTTGCGGCCCTCGCCGAGCAGGAGCCGCACGCCTTCCGGCCCAAACTTGTCGAGCTTGTCGATCGCGCGCAGCACCGTCAGCCGCCGCCCGGCATTCTCCTCGCCGCCGAGACCGATCGCCTCCATCACGCCGTCGAGCACCTTGCGGTTGTTCACCTTGACGACATAGTCGCCGCGCTTGATGCCGAGCGCCTCCATCGTGTCGGCGGCGAGCATGCAGATCTCGGCATCGGCAGCGACCGAGCCCGCGCCGACGATGTCGGCGTCGAACTGCATGAACTGGCGAAAGCGGCCCGGGCCCGGCTTCTCGTTGCGGAAGACATAGCCGGCGCGATAGCTGCGATAGGGCTTTGGCAGCGCGTCATAATTCTCCGCGACATAGCGGGCGAGCGGCGCGGTCAAATCGTAGCGCAGCGAGAGCCACTGCTCGTCATCGTCCTGGAAGGAGAAGACGCCCTCGTTGGGGCGGTCCTGATCGGGCAGGAACTTGCCGAGCGCGTCGGAGAACTCAATGAGCGGCGTCTCCACGGGATCGAAGCCATAGCGCGAGAAGCTCTCGCGGATCACCGCCAGCATGCGCTCGGTGGCGGCGACATCGGCCGGGCCACGATCGACGAAGCCGCGCGGCTGGCGGGCCTTCAGCTTGGAGGGGGCGGGCTTGTCGGCGGACATGGGCGTCTGAACTCGAGTTGGGTCGTCGCAATACGAAACGTATGGGCGCGGGTTATCCCTTACGGATAGGGCGGGCAAGCCAGTCGTGCGTCATTCTCGGGCGTAGCGCAGCGCAGACCCGAGAATCTCCAGACGGGAAAGCGCGGGAGCCTCTCTCGGCCCGAGATGCTCGGGTCAAGCCCGAGCATGACGTGCGTGACTACTCCGCCGCCACCAGCGCCGCCTCGCGCAGCGGGCGATCCGCGATGCCTGCCCGCGCCAGCTTCTCCGGCAAGGGGCCGCCGGTCGCCCAGTCCAGCAGCTCGGCGGTGTGGACGACCGGGGTGGTGGCGCCCTTGTCGGCGAAGCCCTTGGCGAGCTGGGTCATGCAGCCGATATTGCCGGTCGCGACCAGCATCGGCTTGGTCTTCTGGATGTTGCCGACCTTGCGCTCGCGCAACTGCCCCGCGATCTCGGGCTGGAGGATGTTGTAGACGCCGGCCGAGCCGCAGCAGATGTGGCCCTCCGGCGCCTCCTTCACCGCGAAGCCGACGCCCGAGAGCAGGCGCTTGGGGCCATCCTTGAGCTGCTGGCCATGCTGCATCGAGCAGGCGGAGTGGTAGGCGATCGGCATGGTCACATCCCGAACCGGCACGAGGTCGAGCGTCGCGACGAACTCCGTGACGTCCTTCGCCAGCGCCGACACCCGCTCCGCCCTGGCGGCATAGGCCGGCTCGTTGCGGAACATGAAGCCGTAATCCTTGATCGTGGTGCCGCAGCCCGAGGTCGTGATCAGGATCGCGTCGAGCCCCTTGCCTTCGATCTCGGCCGTCCAGGCGTCGATATTGGCCCGGGCGAAGGCGTGGGCGTCGTGCTCGCGGCCCATATGGTGGACGAGCGCGCCGCAGCAGCCCTCCCCCTTCGGCAGCACGACCTCGACGCCATGGCGGGTCAGAAGCCGGATCGTCGCCTCGTTGATGGCGGGGTCGAGCACCGGCTGCGCGCAGCCGGAGAGGATCGCGACGCGCTTTCCGCGCGGGGTGGCGACGGGGGCGAATGTCTGCGGCCCCTCCATGGTCGAGCGCGAGGGCAATTTGGAGGGCGCCAGCGCCAGCATCGCCTTCAGCCGCGCGCCGATCAACGGCAGGGCGCCGAGCACCGGCCCCAGCGGCTTGGCCAGCACGGCGCCGAGCATGGCGGTTCGGAAGCGGCCGGGATAGGGCAGGATCGCGCCGAGCACGCGCCGCAGCAGCCGGTCATGCCAGGAGCGCTCATAGGTCTCCTCGATATGGGCGCGGGCATGATCGACGAGGTGCATGTAGTTCACGCCCGACGGGCAGGTCGACATGCAGGAGAGGCAGGAGAGGCAGCGGTCGACATGCTTGACCACCTCCTGCGTCGCCGGCTTGCCGTTCTCCAGCATGTCCTTGATCAGGTAGATGCGCCCGCGCGGGGAATCGAGCTCGTCGCCGAGCAGGAGATAGGTCGGGCAGGTGGCGGTGCAAAAGCCGCAATGCACGCAGGTCCGCAGGATCTTCTCCGAGGCGGGCAGGCGCGGGTCGGAGGCGAGATGGGCGGGTGTGAAATTGGTTTGCATGGCCTATCCGTTTCGCCTGCCCGTCATGCTCGGGCTTGACCCGAGCATCTCGTCCCGAGAGATTCTCGGGTCTGCGCTTCGCTTCGCCTGTGAATGACGACTCACGTCACACACCCGCATACATCCGGCCGGGCTCGAAAATCCCCGCCGGATCGAAACTCGTCTTGATGCCGGCGCTGACCCGCATCAGCGGCTCCGCCAGCGGCTCGAACACCGGCACCGTGGCGCGGATCGCGGCTGGCGCACGCACCAGGGTCGCATGGCCGCCGAACGGCTGAACGGCGGCGCGGATCACGGCGGCGCCGGCATCTGCCTTGGCAGGGAGGCCGAGCCAGACGAGCCCGCCGCCCCAGTCGTAGAAGCAGCGCATCGCCGGCAGCGCCTGCTTGATCGCCGCCACCGCCTGCGGAGCATCATAGGGCTTCAGTGAGAGGCGCCACACCGCCTCGCTCGTGCGGGCGAAGACGGCGGCATCGCGGATCTTGCGCCAGAGCGCAGCGGCGGCCTCGCCCTCCAGCCGTTCGGGCTCGCCATAATCGCCCAGCAACAGCGCGAGCTCGCCGGTACGGTAATCGATGGAATCCGAGAAGTTCTCCAGCCGCAAGAGCGTCAGCGATTCCTCGGCCTCGATCCGCGCCGGCAGATGCGCCGCCGCCATCGGCTCGAAGGGCGAGCCCAGCCCCTTGGCCCGCAGCGCCACCCCAGCCCCGTCCGAGAGGCCGCGCCAGACCAGCGTGACGATGCGCTCCGGCATCGGCAGCACGCGGAAGGTCACTTCGGTGAGGAAGCCGAGTGTGCCATAGCTGCCGGCGACGAGCTTCACCAGATCGAGCCCGGTGACGTTCTTCATCACGCGCCCGCCCGATTTGATCGCCTCGCCGCGGCCATTGACCAAGCGGACGCCGATCAGCGAGTCGCGGGCCGCGCCGGCATTGATCCGGCGCGGGCCGGAGATGTTGCCGGCGGCGACAGCGCCGATGGTCGGCTCGCCCTCGCTCCCGAGCAGCGCGCGATGGTCCATCGGCTCGAAGGGCAGCATCTGGCCGCGATCGGCCAGCGTCTTCTGGACCTCGGCGAGCGGTGTGCCGGCGCGCGCGCCGATCACCATCTCTGCGGGCTCATAGAGCGTGATTCCAGTCAGGCCGGCGCTCGACAGCGTGCTGTGCGTCTGCGTCGGGCGGCCGAGGCCGCTGCGCGTGTTGCCGCCGATGATCGAGAGCGGCGTGGCGCTGTCGATCACGGATCTGACGATGGCGCAGGCCTGCGCCTCGGTGGTGGGGACGTGGAGGGTCATAGATGCGCTCCACCGTCATTCCGGGGCGCCGCAACGCGGCGAGCCCGGAACCCAGAACCGATGCCCATTGTGCGTAAAGCAGACGGAACCGGCCCTGCCGACGACCCAGCGCATCGGTTCTGGGTTCCGGCCTCTTCGCTGCGCGAAGCCCCGGAATGACGGGTGAGGTTCACCGCGACAGCAAAGGGTAGAGATCGCCCCACAGCGGATTGTTCTCCTCGATCAATCTGATTTTCCAATCCCGCCGCCACTTCTTCATTTCCTTCTCGCGATCGATCGCTTCTTGCGCGGTCGGATACTCCTCGTACCAGACCAGTCGATCGACACCGTATTTGCGCGAGAAGCCCGGCAGAACCTTGCTTTTGTGTTCGTTCACCCGCCGCGCAAGATCGCGCGTCACGCCGAGATAGAGCGTTCCATGCTGCCTGCTTGCCAGCAAATAGACGTGAAACGGCAAGACCACCCTCCTCCGTCATTCCGGGGCGCTGCAAAGCAGCGAACCCGGAACTCAGAACCGATGCCGCTTCAAGAGAGAACGAACCGTGCCGTTCAGGCAAGCTACGATCCGCATCGGGTCTGGGTTCCGGGCTCTTGGCTGCGCCAAGCCCCGGAATGACGGAGACGTTCTTCACGCCGCCACCCGTCCTTCCAGCGGGAACACCTTCGCGGGGTTGAGCAGCCAGCTCTGATCGAACACCGCCCTCACCCGCATCTGCTGGGCGAGATCCTCCGGGTTGAACTGGAAGGTCATCAGGTCGCGCTTCTCGATGCCGACGCCGTGCTCGCCGGTCAGGCAGCCGCCCACCTCGACGCAGAGCTTGAGGATGTCCATGCCGGCATCCTCGGCCTTCTGCGCCTCGACCGGATCGTTGCAGTTGTAGAGGATCAGCGGGTGAAGATTGCCGTCGCCGGCGTGGAAGACGTTGGCGACGCGCAGCCCATAGCCCTTGACGATCTCGTCCATGCGCCTGAGCACATAAGGCAACTGCCCGGTCGGGATCGTGCCGTCCATGCAGATATAGTCGGCGATGCGGCCGGTGGCGCCGAAGGCGGATTTGCGGCCCTTCCAGATCGCGGCGGCTTCCATCGCGGATTTGCTTTCCTTGACCGTCTTGACGCCGTGCTCCCTGGCGATGGTGACGATGCGGGCGAGCTGGGCGTCCATCTCGGTGTCCGAGCCCTCGACCTCGATGATCAGCAGCGCCTCGACATCCATCGGATAGCCGGCATGGGCGAAGGCCTCGCAGATCTCGATGGCGGGCTTGTCCATGAACTCCATCGCCACGGGGATGATGCCGGCGCCGATGATGGCCGCGACCGCCTCGCCGGCCTGCTCGCTGGTGGGAAATCCGAACAGGACCGGGCGCGCGCCTTCCGCCGCGCGCAGGATACGCACGGTGGCTTCCGTGACGATGCCGAGCTGGCCTTCCGAGCCGACGATCAAGCCGAGGATATCGAGGCCGGGCGCATCGAGATGGGCGCCGCCGATCTCGACGATCGAGCCGTCCAGCATGACCAGCGTGACGCCGAGCACGTTGTTGGTGGTGACGCCGTATTTCAGGCAGTGGGCCCCGCCGGAGTTCATGCCGATATTGCCGCCGATCGAGCAGGCGAGCTGCGAGGAGGGATCGGGCGCGTAGAAGAAGCCTTCGGCCATGACCTCTCCGGTGACGGCGAGGTTGGTGACGCCGGCCTGCACGCGGGCGACACGGTTGGCGTAATCGATCTCCAGAATGCGGTTCATCTTGGAGACGCCGATGACGACGGCGTCCTCCTGTGGAATCGCGCCGCCGGCGAGCGAGGTGCCGGCGCCGCGCGGCACAACCGGCACGCCCTGCTCGCCGCAGAATTTCAGGACGGCGGCCACCTCCTGCGTGGTCGAGGGCAGCACCACCGCCATCGGCAGGCGGCGATAGGCGGTCAGCGCGTCGGTCTCGTAAGGCCTGCGCTCGTCGGCGGAGGTGATCAGCGCCTCGGGAGGCACCAGGCGCGCGAGCCCGGCGACGATCTCATCGCGGCGGGCGAGGATGCCCTGGTCAGGGATGGGAAAGGCGATCGCAGACATGGCGGTTTCCTCCGGCGTGGCCCGCCTCAACCCTCATCCTGAGGAGCAAACAAAGCTTGCGTCCCGAAGGATGATCCAGAGCGCTCTGGAGCATTTTTCGGGACGCCGCTTCGCGGCTCCTCAGGATGAGGGCTCGCGTGACGAAGCGATGACACTAGACCAATTCCAACTGGCGTGCAGTGCGACCTACGTCCATGATTGTTTCCAAACTGGAAAAGGTGAGCGATGGACCGCTTCGGGGATCTCGACGTCTTCGCCCATGTCGTCACCGCCAGGAGCATGTCGGCGGCGGGGCGGCAGCTCAACCTCTCGCCGGCTGTGATCTCGAAGCGCATCCGCCGGCTCGAGGAGCGGCTGGGCGTCAGGCTGCTGCAGCGCACGACGCGGCAGCTCTCGCTGACCGAGGCCGGACAGGGCTTCTACGAGCGCGTGGTCTCGATCCTGTCCTCGATCGAGGATGCGGAAGCCTGGGTCGCCAGCGGCGCCGGCCAGGCCCGCGGAACGCTGCGCGTCTCGGCCCCGACCTCCTTCGGCCGGCTGCACATCGCGCCGCATCTCAAGCCCTTCCTCGATGCGCATCCGCTGGTCAGCGTCGAACTCGTGCTCAGCGACGCCTTCCTGGACATCGTCGGCGAGGGCTTCGACCTCGCAATCCGGATTGCCGACCTGCGCGATTCGAGCCTCGTGGCCAAAAGGCTGGCGCCCAATCACCGCGTGCTGTGCGCGACGCCGGGCTATCTCGCGGCGGCCGGCGTGCCGTCGAACATCGAGGAGCTGTCGCGGCACACCCTGATCGCCCACAATGCCGACCATTGGCGGCTCGACGGGCCGGAGGGGCCGGTGAGCGTCCGGGTCAACGGCCCATTGCGGACGAACTCCAGCGAAGTGGTGCGCGAGGCGCTGCTGGCGGGGCTCGGCATCGCACTGCGCTCGACCTGGGATGTCGGGCCGGAGCTGAAGTCGGGAGCGCTGCAGCGGGTCCTGCCGGCCTATTCGGTCGGCAACCGCGTCGCCGTACACGCAATCTATCCCAGCCGCCGGCACATGGAGCAGAAGGTGCGCGCCTTCGTCGACTATCTCGGCGAGCTCTACGGGCAGACGCCCTATTGGGATGCCGGACTGGAGCTGTAAAGATAGGGCGCGCCCATCGGCAGCCCCCAGGCGGAGACAGGATCAATGTTCGGCATCCTCGAAGGCACAGGCTCGACTGTGCTGGACCCGCGCTTCCACCGCGTCATTCCGGGTTCCGCCCGGGTCGAGCGGCTCTGGAGCGGGTCGCGCTGGGCCGAGGGGCCGGCCTGGTTTCCCGCGCACAACACGCTGGTCTGGTCCGACATCCCCAACGACCGGATGCTGCGCTTCGATGCGCTGACCGGCCAGGTCGGCGTCTTCCGCCAGCCGGCGCGGAATTCCAACGGCAACACGGTCGATCCGCAGGGGCGCCTCGTCACCTGCGAGCATGGCGGGCGGCAGGTGACGCGGACCGAGCATGATGGGCGCATCACCGTGCTCGCGAGCCACTGGCAGGGCAAAAGGCTGAATTCGCCCAATGATCTCGTGGTGAAATCCGATGGCTCGATCTGGTTCACCGATCCCGATTACGGCATCCTCAGCGATTATGAGGGCAACAAGGCGCAGAGCGAGATCGGCGCCTGCCATGTCTACCGCATCGATGGGCAGAGCGGCGCGCTGACCATCGTCGCCGACGATTTCGTCAAGCCCAACGGGCTGGCCTTCTCGCCCGACGAGCGCATCCTCTACATCGCCGACACAGGCGCCAGCCACGATCCTGCCAACGGGCCGCGCCATATCCGGGCCTGCGAGGTCAGTCCCGATGGCAGTGGGCTTGGTCGCTCGACCGTCTTCGCGACATGCACGGCGGGGCTGTTCGACGGCTTCCGTCTCGATGTCGAAGGCCGGGTCTGGACCAGCGCCGCCGACGGCGTCCACATCTACCACCCGGACGGCACGCTGATCGGCACCATCGCGATCCCCGAGGTCGTCGCCAATGTCTGCTGGGGCGGGCCCAAGCTGAACCGGCTCTTCATCTGCGGCACGAGCTCGCTCTATGCGGTGATGACGAACACCAACGGGGCCGTGTGGCCCGGACATAGCTGAGCGACTAAGGCTCGCGCGATCGTCATTGCGAGCGCAGCTGCCCGTGGCATAGCCCTTGCTCAACTGCATGCACCTTCTCCCGTGGAGCTGCATGCATGTTCAAACGTCTGGCTATTTCGGCCGCACTCGCCTTTTCCCTCGCCACGGCGGCGCAGGCGGAATCGGTGGTGCGCTACGGCATCTCGCTGGCGGACATTCCGCTGACCTCCGGCCAGCCCGATCGCGGCGCCGGCGCCTACAAGTTCACCGGCTACACGATCTACGATCCGCTCGTCGCCTGGGAGATGGATATCGCCGACAGGCCGGGGAAGCTTGTTCCCGGGCTCGCCACGGAATGGAAGGTCGATCCGGCCGACCCAAAGAAGTGGCTGTTCACGCTGCGCGACGGCGTCAAATTCCATGACGGCTCGGCGCTCGATGCCGCCGCCGTGGTCTGGAACCTCGACAAGGTGCTCGACGAGAAGGCCGCCCATTACGACCGCCGCCAGGCCGCTCAGGTCAAGCCGCGCCTGCCCTCGGTGGCGAGCTATCGCGTCATCGATGCCAAGACGGTCGAGATCACCACCAAGGCCGTCGATTCCTTCTTCCCCTACCAGATGCTCTGGTTCCTGGTCTCCTCGCCGGCGCAATACGAGAAGGTCGGCAAGGACTGGGACAAGTTCGCGATGACGCCGTCGGGCACCGGCCCGTTCAAGCTCGACAAATTCGTGCCGCGCGAGCGGGCCGAACTGGTCAGAAACGCCGATTACTGGGACAAGAAGCGCCTCGCCAAGGTCGATCGCCTGATCCTGCTGCCGATGCCGGAGGTGCTGGCGCGCACCAATGCGCTGATCACCGGCCAGGTCGACATGATCGAGACCCCGGCGCCCGACACGGTGCCGCAGCTCAAATCAGCCAAGATGCGAATCGTTGAGAACGTGACGCCCCATGTCTGGAACTACCATCTCTCGGTTGCTCCGGGCTCGCCCTGGCAGGATGTGCGCCTGCGCAAGGCGCTCAACCTCGCCATCGACCGCGAGGGCATCGTCGCGCTTCTGAACGGGCTGGCGCGCCCGGCCTCGGGCCAGGTCGATCCGACCAGCCCGTGGTTCGGCAAGCCCTCCTTCCAGATCAAATACGATCCGGAAGCCGCGAAGAAGCTCCTGGCCGAGGCCGGCTATTCCAAGCAGAAGCCGCTCAAGACGACCTTCGTTATCGCCCAGGGCGGCTCGGGCCAGATGCAGTCGCTGCCGATGAACGAGTTCATCCAGCAGAATCTGAAGGATGTCGGCATCGAGATCGAGTTCAAGGTCGTCGAGCTCGAGGTGCTCTACACGCGCTGGCGCAAGGGCGCGAAGGACGAGATGAATGCCGACGTCACCTCGAACAACATCGCCTATGTCACCTCGGACCCGCTCTACGCCATCATCCGCTTCTTCCACTCCAACCAGGTCGCCCCGGTCGGCGTGAACTGGGGGGCATGGTCGAGCCCGGCGGTGGACGCCCTGCTCGACGAGGCCGCCAAGAGCTTCGACGTCGCCAAGCAGGACGAATTGCTCGCCAAGGCGCACAGCCTGATCGTCGACGATGCGGTGCTGGGCTGGGTGGTGCACGACACCAACCCGCATGCGCTTTCGCCGAAGGTGACGAAGTTCGTGCTGGCGCAGCACTGGTTCCAGGACCTCACGACGGTCGGGGTCGATTGATCCAAACCATCGCCGGGGCGATCAGCGCCCCGGCAGATCGGCTTTCACGCGATCGATGACGAAGGGCATGGCGAAGCCGATCACCAGGAAGCGCATCAGGTGGTGGGAGCCGACATAAAGCGTGTCGAGCCCCATCGCGAAGGCCAGCATCGCCATCGCCTCCAGCCCGCCGGGCGCGAAGGCCGTCATCGCACTCGCATAGGACACGCCCGCCAGCCGCGCCGCCGGCCAGGCGAAGGCGAAGGCCACAGCCAGCGAAACGACGAGGCCGCCTGCCGCCAGCGGGAACAGGCTAAGCAACTCGTTGCGCGGGATATGCGCGATACGGCCGCCCATCGTCGCGCCCAGCATGATCAGCACGGCGATCTGGACCTGGGGCGGCAAGGTGCCCTGGATCAGGCCGGTGCCATGCAGGACCGCGCTGGCGAAGGTGGCGCCGAACATCATCGGCGCCGCGACGCCCATGCGCTCGAACACCAGCCCGACGGCAAAGCCGCTCAGCAGCAGCACCAGCATCGTCCCGGCGCCGACAATCACGGAGGCTGACACCGGCAGATCGGGATGGAGGCCGGTCATTTGCATGGCGCTCGGCAGGAATGCGACGAGCACGAGCAGCCGGAAGAGCTGGACGACGGAAATGCGCCCGACATTGGCACCCTTGGCCTGGGCGACCGCGAGGATCGTCGCCAGCGCACCGGGCGTGGCGGCCAGCAGCGCATCGACCCAGGACCAGCGCGCCACATAGCGCAGATAGGCGCCCGTCGAGGCCATGATCGCCGCCATGCCCGCCAGAAGAACCAGGAGCGAGCCCGGATAGCGGGCCGCAGCTGCCAGCGCCTCGGGCGTCGCGGCCGAACCGATGATCGTGCCCGAGAGCAGCACCGTCGAATCGAACCAGGAGCGGCGCAGGACCGGCAGCGGCCGAATGAAGGCCACGACGGCGCTCAGGATCATCGAGCCGGAAAGCCATGCGGCCGGCGCGCCGATGAGGGAAAACAGCGCGCCGCCGACGGCTGCGATGCCGATGACGACCGCCTCGCGCCACCAGACCGCAAGCCGTGTCGAAGGATAACCGAAGCGTACCATGGCGTCCCTGCCGCGCGTGCCGCGACGCAGCACGCGCGTTCATGACGGTACGATCCGACCGGGTCAATTTCCGCCGCGTCGCCCGCGCGCAAGACAGGCCTGCGCCAGAGGCGCCTCAGCCGGAGAGCGCCCGCTGCAGCCGCGCCACGACCTCGACGAGATCGGAGGATTTGCGGGCGAAACAGAGCCGCAGGCCCGTCTCGCCGCCCGGCCCGAAGGCCGTGCCCGGCGCGAGGCCGACATTGGCGGTGTCGACGAGTTCGATGGCGAGCGCGCGCGAATCCTCGCGGCCATCGACCGAGAAGAACTGGTAGAAGGCCCCGTCCGGCGGGGACAGCGTAACGCGGTTGGTCGCCTTCAGGCCCTCGGCGATGATCCTGCGCCCTTCCTTCGCGCGGGCGATCTGTTCGGCGACGAAAGGTTCGCCCTCCTCGAGCGCCGCGATCGCCGCACGCTGGACGAAGACCGGCGAGCCCGAGGTCGAATACTGGATCAGGTTCTCGATGACCTGGCCGAAGGCCGGCGGCGCCTCGATCCAGCCGATGCGCCAGCCGGTCATGGCCCAGTTCTTCGAGAAGGTCTGGACGAAGAGGACGCGATCGTTTTCATCCATGATGTCGTGGAACGATGCGGCGCGGGCCGAGCCGTCATAGACGAAGCGGGCATAGATCTCGTCGGCGATGATCCAGACGCCGTGCTTGCGCGCCAGCGCCAGGATCGCGGCGAGTTCGTCCTTCGTCGCGGTCCAGCCGGTCGGGTTGGCGGGCGAGTTGATCGCGATGGCGCGGGTCTTGGGCGTGATCGCCGCGGCCAGCCGGTCGAGATCGAGCGAGAAGCGGCCCTGGACATAGTCCATCGGGACATTCACCGGAATGGCGCCGCCAATCCCGATCGCGGCGGCGACGTTGGGCCAGGCGGGCGTCGGGATCACGACCTCGTCCCCCGGGCCGGTGATCATCCGCACGACGATCTGGACCGCCTGCATGCCCGAGCCGGTGATGAAGAAGCGGTCCATCGCGAAGGGCTGGCCGTAAAGCGTGGTGTGATAGCGCGCCAGGGCCTCGCGGAGATCGGGAATGCCGCGCTGCCAGGTGTAGAAGGTCTCGCCGGCGGTCAGCGATGCATTGGCGGCGCGTGCGATGAAATCGGGCGTGGGCAGATCGCCCTCGCCGACCCAGAGCGGGATCAGCCCTTCCTTCAGCCGGCCGTGATTGACGACCTCGACGATGCCGCTCTCGGGCGCGTTGCGGGCTTCGGGGCGCAGCCCGGACAACAGGCTTTCGCCCGCAAGCGTGACGGTGGACATGGGTTTGGAACTCGCGGCTGTGGTCCGCCACCTTTAGCCCATGGCGCAGCGCGATGGCATGAAATCGCGAGATCGGGTCGATCGGTCGCGGTGATGAATCGCGACCGATCGAGGCCGGATCAGACCGTCTTCTGCTTCAGCAGATCGCGGATTTCCGACAGCAGCACGACGTCCTCGGCGGGGGCGGCGGGAGCCTTCGGCTCCTCCTTCTTCTGTTGCGCGAGCCTGTTGATGCCCTTGACCACGAGGAAGAGGACGAAGGCGATGATCATGAAGTTCACGGCGATGGTGATGAAGTTGCCATAGGCCAGCACGGCGCCCTGCTTGCGCGCCTCGGCCAGCGTCGTGGCCGTGATGCCGCTGTTGAGACCGATGAAATGGTTGGAGAAATCGACGCCGCCAAGCGCACCGATGAACGGCATGATGATGTCGTTGACCAGCGATTCGACGATCCGGCCGAAGGCCGCGCCGATGATCACACCGATCGCGAGATCGACGACATTGCCTTTCAGCGCGAACTTCTTGAATTCCTCGAGCATGCTTGGTCCCCTCTCCAGTCTGGCGCCCCGAGCCCGGTCGGTGACGCAGCGTCGCGAAACGAGACGCTAGAGAAGAATGTCGGATGTGGAAACCGGTTCCCACCTGCTAACCTGCCGAACAGGGGTCCGCTCAGCGCGTCGCCCGACGATGGAGGCAACATGATCCCGGCGTGGTCCGTCGTCCTGGTGGCGCTGGCCTATCTGTGCGCCTTGTTTGCCGTCGCCCATGCCGCCGACACCTCCGGTCGCCGGCTGGTCAGCGGCAAGGCGCGGGCGACGATCTACGCGCTGGCGCTCGGCGTCTACTGCACCTCCTGGACCTTCTACGGATCGGTCGGCTTCGCCAGCCGGGCGGGGCTCGACTTCCTCGGCATCTATGTCGGGCCGATCCTGGTCATCGGCTTTGGCCACCGCTTCGTCGGCCGCATCGTCAGCATCGCGAAGTCGCAGAACATCACCTCGATCGCCGATTTCGTCGGGGCGCGCTACGGCAAGAGCGAGCGCGTCGCGGCGCTGGTCTGCCTCGTCGCGGTGATCGGCGCCCTGCCCTACATCGCCCTGCAGCTCAAGGCGGTGGCGAGCTCGCTCTCCGTGCTGCTGACGGCGACGGGAGGGCGCCCGGCGAGCCCCGACGCGCCCGTCCTGACCGATCTCGCCTTCCTGGTCGCGCTGGTGCTGGCCGGCTTCGCCTGCGCCTTCGGCACGAGGCATATCGATGCCACCGAACATCAGGACGGCCTCGTGCTGGCGATCGCTGTCGAGTCGCTGGTCAAGCTGGTGGCCTTCCTCGTGCTCGGCATCTTCGTCGTCTACGGCCTCTTTGACGGCGCGGGCGACCTCCTCGCACAGGCGGCGAAACTCCCCGACGGCATGGTGCCGATCTGGGAGCGGACCTCGAACTGGCCGACCTTCCTGACGCTGACGGCGCTTTCGGCCTGCGCCGCGCTGCTGCTGGCGCGGCAATTCCATATGACGATCGTCGAGAACCGCGACGCCCGCGACGTCCGCCGCGCCGCCTGGATGTTCCCGATCTACCTCATCCTGATCAACCTGTTCGTGCTGCCGCTGGCGATCGCCGGCGAATTGCTGATGCCGGGCGCGGGCGTCGATCGCGACATGACCGTGCTGCTGCTGCCCCTCCAGAAGGAGGCCGGGCTGCTCGCATTGCTGGTCTTCGTCGGCGGCCTTTCGGCGGCGACCGCAATGGTCATCGTCGCCTCGGTTGCGCTCGCCATCATGATCACCAACCATCTCGTCATGCCGCTCATGCTGCGCGGACGCCGCGGCCTGAGCGATCCGGCCGGCTCGAAGGCGCAGTTGGAGGCGCAAGGGCCAGGCTACGGCACGATGGGCGGCGATCTCGGCTCGCAGGTGGTGATCATCCGGCGCATCGCGATCCTCAGCGTCATCCTGCTCGGCTATGCCTATTACCGCGCGGCCGGCGAGCAGGCGCTGGTGTCGATTGGATTGCTCTCCTTCGCGGCAACCGCGCAGATCGCGCCCGCCTTCTTCGGCGGCGTCGTCTGGCGTCGCGGTACGGCGCTGGGGGCAGCCGCCGGGCTGACGGTGGGCATCGCGACCTGGGCCTACACGCTGCTGATGCCGAGCCTGGCCCATCCGGGCAGCTATTGGGGCGAGATCGTCGCGCTCGGCCCCTTCGGCAAGGCGGCACTGCGGCCCGAAGCCCTGTTCGGGCTCGACCTGCCGGCGCTACCCCATGGCGTGGTCTGGAGCCTGGGCCTGAACATCCTGGCCTATATCGGCTTCTCGCTGCTGCGTCCGGCGACCGCGATGGAGCGGCTTCAAGCCAATGCCTTCGTCGAATCCGACCGGGCGACGATGGCGCAGTCCTTCTCGCTCTGGCGCTCCAGCGTCACGGAAGCCGAGCTGCAATCGACGATCGGGCGCTATCTCGGCCAGGAGCGGACGCAGCGCGCCTTCGAGGGCTTTGCCAGCAGCCGCGGCGAGGAGCCGATGCCGACGCGCGACGCCGACATCCATCTGCTGCGCTTCGGCGAGCATCTTTTGTCCTCGGCGATCGGCGCGGCGTCCTCGCGCCTGGTGCTGTCGTTGCTGCTGCGGCGGCGCAACCTCTCCACCGAGGCCGCCTTCAAGCTGCTCGACGACGCTTCGGCGGCGCTGCAATACAACCGCGACATCGTCCAGCACGGGCTCGACCATGCCGGCCAGGGCATCACCGTGCTCGACCGCGACCTGCGGCTGCTCGCCTGGAACCAGGCCTTCATCCAGCTCTACGACCTGCCGGCCTCGATGGTGCGCTTCGGCATCGGGCTCGACGAAATCGTGCGCTACAACGCGGCGCGCGGCGCCTATGGCGACGGCCAGCAGGACGAGCTGATGGCGGCGCGGCTGCAAAGCTTCGTGCGCGACCGCGAACCGGTGCGGCTCAAGCTCTATCCGTCCAAGAAGGTCATCGAGATCCGCACCAATCCGCTGCCCGATGGCGGCTTCGTCACGACCTATACCGACATCACGCAGGCCGTGGAGGCACAGGAGGAGCTGGAGCGCACCAATGAAAGCCTGGAGCGGCGCGTCGTCGAGCGGACGGAGGAGATCCTGCGCGTCAATGCCGAGCTTCAGCGCGCCAAGGGACAAGCCGAAGAGGCCAATGCCTCGAAGACGCGCTTCCTCGCCGCCGCCAGCCACGACATCCTGCAGCCGCTGAACGCGGCGCGCCTCTATGCGACCTCGCTGGTCGAGCGCGACCGGGCAGCAGGGAGCCCCGACCTCGCCGAGAACATCGATGCCTCGCTCGACGCGGTCGAGGAGATCCTGACCGCGCTGCTCGAAATCTCACGCCTCGACGGCGGCGCGCTGAAGCCGGAACTGACCTCGTTCCGGCTCGACGAGCTGGTGCGGCAGCTGCAGCGTGAATTCGAGCCCAGCGCGCAGGAAAAGGGCCTCAAGCTCGTGTTCATGCCGACGAGCCTGGCGCTGCGCTCCGACCGGCGGCTGCTGCGCCGGCTGCTCCAGAACCTCGTCTCGAATGCGATCAAGTACACGCCCAGCGGCAAGGTCTTGATCGGCTTCCGCCGACGCGGCCCGCAGGTCTCGGTCGAGGTGCTCGATACGGGCTTAGGCATTCCCCAGGGCAAGCAGAAGACCGTGTTCCGCGAGTTCCAGCGGCTCGACCAGGGCGCCAGGGTGGCCCGGGGGCTCGGACTGGGGCTCTCGATCGTCCAGCGGATCGCCCGCACGCTCGATCACAAGCTGACGCTCGATTCCGTCCCGGGCCGAGGCAGCCGCTTCGCGGTGCTGGTACCGCGCGCCTCGCCCTTGCCCGAGATGAGCACGAGCGCGGCGCCGCGCCAAATCCCGGCTGGGCAGCTCGCAGGGCTCAAGCTCCTCGTCATCGACAACGAGCCGACGATCCTCGACGGGATGAAGCGGCTGCTGGAAGGCTGGGGCTGCAAGATCACCACCGCCGCCGGGCTCGACGAGGCCCTGGTCGCGCTGAAGCGTGGAGAGCCCGACGTGCTGATCGCGGACTACCATCTCGACCATGGCAACGGCCTCACCGCGATCAGCACCCTGCGCGAACGCTCGCGGGCGCCAATGCCGGCGATCCTGCTGACGGCCGATCGCTCGCCGAATGTCCGTGAGGCGGCGGCCGCGCTCGACGTCCATCTGCTCAACAAGCCGTTGAAACCCGGCGCGCTGCGAGCCCTCCTGGCGCAATGGCGGGCGACGCGCGTCGCGGCCGAGTAACGTCGCTCAGGGCCTGACGGTCGCGCTCTCCCGCATCGCGGCCTCGGATGCGAGGAAGGCCTCCACCTCAGGGCCCGGCGGCGGACTCTCATCCATCGTCCCGATCTCGGCCATCAGCCTCGCGACGGGAACATAGGCGCGCCCCTTGCGATCGTAGAGCGCGGCGCGCACGAGGGTATGGGCGGCGACGATCTCCGAGCCGTCGCTCGCCCGGCTCAGCACGCGATGCTGGATGACCAGCCAGGTTTCCGTCCAGCACAGGATCGCGGTTTCGATCCGAAACGGCTGGAACGGGCGCAGTTCACGGCGGAAGCGGATCATGCCGGCATTGACCACCGGCACCCAGCGATGCCGCAGCACGGCCCGCCAGAACCCCGTCCGCAGCATCAGATCGGTGCGCCCGAGATCCATCAGCGACCAGTAGCGGCCATTGTTCATGTGCAGCGAGGTGTCGAGGTCATGCGGCCAGACGCGAAAGCCCAGCAGGGACGGATCGCCCAGCAGCTTCAGCCGCGGGCCGAACGGGCTGGTCAGCAGCAGCCAGATCAGGCGGAACCAGAGATTCATGACGGCCTCGCGAGAGGAGGAGCCCTCGGTTCGCGACGTTCTAGCGAGTGATCGTTCATATGTAAACGATCAACGTACCTCGCGAAGCTCTCGGCGGCCGGGAGGCGGCCGGGATGACGGCGGCTGCCGTCTGGACTATGCGCATCGCACGCCCTTAGCCGGATTGCTCTCGATGCCGACGCTGCATGTCTCTCCACTCTCGAAGCTGCACGACACCGTCAGGGCGGTCAGACCCAGCCATCTCGTCACGCTGATCAATGTCGGCACTGTCGTCGAACGCCCGGCCAGCATCATCGAGAGCCGCCATCTCTTCCTCGGCATGTCCGACATCAGCGCGCCGATGGACGGCCATGTCGTGCCGGCGGAGGTGCATGTCGAACGCTTGCTCGCCTTCATCAGGCAATGGGACCGCGCCGCGCCGCTGGTGATCCATTGCTGGGCCGGCATCAGCCGCTCGACGGCTGCGGCCTATATCGCCGCCTGCGCGCTCGGCCCGAACCGCGACGAGGCGGAGATCGCGGAGGATCTGCGCCTGGTATCGCCATCGGCGACGCCCAATGCGCGCCTTGTGGCGATCGCCGACCGCATGCTGCGCCGTGACGGCCGGATGAGCACCGCGATCGAACGGATCGGGCGCGGAGCCGACGCCTTCGAGGGAGCACCGTTTTCGCTGCGCCTGGCCTGAAAAGCGCCAGAATACGTCCAGACGAACCAGACAGTTTCGTGCAGTTTTTCGGCGCCGTGCCGCCGATATCAGCGCCCGATCACAAAATCGATGCAGATCATTGCTTGCGCCATGCCGATTTTGCGACAATGCATCGCGCAAAGGACACGGGCATCATGACCAGCATCGAACTCGATTCACGCGACCGCTCCATCCTGCGCATCCTGCAGGCCGATGGCCGCATCACGAATTCCGACCTCGCCGAGAAGGTCCATCTCTCGCCATCGGCCTGTCTGCGGCGCGTGCGGCAGTTGGAGGAAAGCGGCCTGATCCGCGGCTATGCGATGATCCTCGACGACAAGATCGCGGGCTTTCCGGGCACCGCCTTCGTCTTCGTCACGCTTGACCAGCAGGGCCGCGCCTCGCTGGAGGGCTTCGAGCAGGCGGTGCTGAACCTGCCCGAGATCCTCGAATGCCATCTGCTCGCCGGCGCGCATGACTATCTGATGCGGGTGATCTACCGCGACAGCGCCGATTTCGAGCGCATCCACACCGACATCATCACGCAGCTGCCCGGCGTCACCCGCGTCCAGTCGACGCTGACGCTGCGCTCGATCAAGAAGAGCTCGGCGCTACCGGTCTGAGGCCTGCCGAGAGGGGTGGCTGCATCCCTGTGAGCCGTCCCGGCTTTTGGGTTGCGGGACGAGGCGCTCCGGCGGATAAGCGTCCGGCAAACGGGAATCATGCTGTGAGCGAAGCCACCTCCAATGACGACGTCGCCGCCCTGCCCTTCGAGGTAGCGCTGAAGCAGCTCGAGGACATCGTCGCCCGGCTCGAGCGCGGCGACGTGGCCCTGGAGGAATCGATCGCGATCTACACGCGCGGCGAGGCCTTGAAGGCACGCTGCGACGCGCTGCTGAAACAGGCGGAAGCCCGCATCGAGAAGATCACGCTGGGAGCCGACGGCAAGCCGACGGGGACAGCACCGCTGGACGTGGACAAGTAGGCTCCGGCGCCCAGGCCGCTTGCTCCGGCGGATCCCGGGCAGGTCTTGCCGCTGACGCGCATTGCCGTCAGGCTCCGTCCAGCACAGGAGCCAGCCATGTCCCAACTCCCCGCCGAAGACCCCATCCTGGGCGATGCCCGTTCCTGCCAGGCGATCGAGCAGGTGATCGTGCCGCGCGCGCATGATCTCGGCGGTTTCTCGGTCAGGCGCGCCCTGCCCTCGATCGGGCGCAAGATGGTCGGGCCCTTCATCTTCTTCGACCAGATGGGCCCGGCGGAGTTCCATCTCGGCGAAGGGCTCGATGTGCGCCCCCACCCGCATATCGGGCTCTCGACCGTGACCTATCTCTTCGACGGCGAGATCATGCACCGGGATTCGCTGGGCACCGAACTCGCGATCCGGCCGGGCGCGGTCAACCTGATGACGGCGGGCCGCGGCATCGTCCATTCCGAGCGCACCGGGCTGGAGGCGCGCGCGAACGGGCCGAAGCTCTACGGCATCCAGGCCTGGCTCGCCTTGCCGAAGTCGCATGAGGAGGTGGCACCGGCCTTCATGCATCATGCCGCGCCGGAGCTGCCGCGCCTCAATGAGGGCGGCAAGCGCATCAGCCTGATCATGGGCTCGGCCTATGGCCAGACCTCGCCGGTCAAGTTCCCCTGGGACGCGCTTTACGCCGAGGCCGTGCTGTCGCCGGGCGCGATCCTGCCGCTCGATCCCGACTATGACGAGCGCGCGATCTATATCGTCTCCGGCAAGGTCGACATCGCCGGTGACGAATTCGGCGCGGGGCAGTTGCTGGTCTTCAAGCCGGGCGACCGCATCTCGATCCTCGGCGTCGACCAGACCCGGCTGATGATCGTCGGCGGCGAGCCGATGGATGGGCCGCGCCACATCTGGTGGAACTTCGTCTCCTCCTCGAAGGAGCGCATCGACCAGGCCAAGGCGGAGTGGAAGGCCGGCCGCTTCGACACCGTCCCCGGCGACGAGGCCGAGTTCATCCCGCTGCCCGAGGGGTGAGCTGGAGATCCGGACCAACGGCTATGATCAGCTCGCGGCCTTGATCCATCGTAGCTTTTAAGCTACAACCACTCATGCAGATCGAGGCCCTGCCTGCTTACGATGAGTGGATCAACGGCATACGGGATATCCGGGCAAAGGCGAGGATCGCGGCAAGGTTGCTTCGGCTTGCTGCGGGCAATCCCGGCGACCATCGCAATCTGAGTGATGGCATCAGCGAACTCAGGATCGACCATGGGCCTGGCTACCGCGTGTACTATGCCAGACGGGGAGACATCCTTATCTTGCTATTGGGTGGAGGCGACAAATCCACCCAGTCAAACGATATAAAGCGTGCGGTCTCAACGCTGAAAGGATGGGCCCATGACCGTCAATCCTGACCATGTGTCCCGGCCCTATGACATCGCCGAACTCGTGGCCGATCCGGAGGTCGCGCGAGCCTTCCTCGACGAGATCGTCGCTGACGGCGATCCGCACGAGATTGCCGAGGCCATCGGTATGGTCGCTCGCGCTCAGGGCATGACCAAGCTCGCCGGTGAAGCCGGGATGTCCCGCGAATCGCTCTACCGAGCCCTGAGCGCCAACGGGAATCCGACGCTTAGCACCCTGCTGGCCGTGTTGAAGGCCCTGGGTTTCAAACTCAGCGGCGTCGAACGCATCAGCCCGGCCTAGCAGCCCAACGATCAGCCGCGCGTCGACAGCGCCAATTCCCCGTCAGGCATCGCTTTCAACCCCGGCATCGACGATGCCAGTATCGCCAGCGTCGAGAGGGCGAAGAGCGCTACCGGCAGCCAGATCGCGGTGGCAAGGCCGAGCCATTCGCCCGCGAGCCCACCGGCCAACGCGCCGAGCGGGCGCATGCCGTACATCGCTGTCGTCAGCGTCGCGCTGACGCGGCCGAGCAGGGCTTGCGGCGTCACCGCCTGGCGCATGCTGGTCTGGGTGATGAACCAGAGGATCGGGCCGAAGCCGAACAGGCAGAAGGCGAACGCCAGCACCGGCCAGCCGAGCGAGGCCGGCGCCAGTGCCAGCAGGGCGGCTCCGACAAAGGACGAGGCCGGGCCGAAGACGAGCAGCAGCCCCGTCGGCAGCCTCGCAATCAGGCGAGCCCCACTGAGCGCGCCAGCCACCAGTCCCACGCCATAGGCCGAGGAGGCCAGCCCGATCGTCTCCGGCGCCAGCAGCAGGATGCGCGCGGCATAGGGCGTCACGATCGCGAGGAAAGCGAAAAAGGCGACGTTCCAGGCGATGGCGCAGAGCGCGATCGGCCGCAGATAGGGGTGACCAGCGATGAACGCACCACCTTCCGCGATGGCGCGATGCAGCGGCAGGCGCGGCTGCACCGGAGGACGCTCGGCCGGCAACTTCAAGGCCGCGACCAGCACGACGGCGCCCAGTAGCGCGCAGAGGGCGAGCCCGAGCGCACTGACGCCATGCGCCACGGCCCAGCCGGCCATCAACGGCGCCGCCAGGCTGAAGCAGGCGCGGCCGAGCTCGAGCCGGCCATTGGCGCGCGGCAGGTTCGCGACCGGCACCATGCGCGGCAGCAGCACGAAGATCGAGAGCGCGATCACGACCGGCCCCGATGCCGCGACGAAGGTCGAGAGCGCCAGCAGCCAGCCAACCTCGCCGGTGCCGAGCAGAAGCGTGCCGACGAGCGAACCGGCCATCATCAGAATGCCGCCAAGCACCACCAGGGAGCGTGGAGCAACACGGTCGGCAAAGACGCCGGCCGGCAGCGAGACCAGCAGCCAGCCGGCCGACTGCGCCGCCACCAGCAGGCCGACGAGTCGCGGGGTGGCACCGGCCTGCGTTGCCGCCAGCGTCAGGGTGTCCAAGGCGAGCTTGTCGGCAAACTGCGCGGCGACGCCGGCGAGAAGGAGAGCGGTCGGAATCGACGGAGACATGGCCTGGCCCTGCATTGCGGAGGTCCAAGCCGTCTCATTCCATGGGCGTGCAACCCACCCGATTTCTGGCTTGCCGGACCTCGATCGATGCGGGTCCGGACTGCGGCGCTCACGCCACCATGGGCGGGACCTTGAGATGGTAGTCGGTCGCCTGCTGCAGGGCGTAGCCGATGCGCAGGGCCGTCGCCTCCTCATAGCCCTGGCAGCAGATCTGCAGCGACAGCGGCAGTCCCCCAGAGGTGAAGCCGTTGGGCAGCGACAGCGCGCACATCTCCAGGAAATTGCCGAAGCGGGTGAAGCGCGAGGGCATCACGCTCTGGTCGACCTCGTCGAGCCGGATCGCCGCCGTCGCCGTGCTCGGCGTCAGCAGGGCGTCGATATCGGCCATGGCCATGGCCATCTGGCGCTTGCAGTCGAGCTGGCGACGCTTCGTTGCGAGATAATCCTGGGCCGAAATCCGGCCGCCGCCGAGCACGCGGGCCCTGACCGCATCGTCGAGCAGCGTGCCGGCATCCTCCGCCAGCGCGCCGTCGTTGAAATAGGCCTCCGCCTCCAGGATCGCCTGCGCATTGAGGAAGTCGGAGAAGGCGAAGGGCAAGGCGATCTCGACGATCTTGGCGCCGAGACGGCTGAGCGTCTCGAGCGAGCGGTCGTAGGCCGCCAGCATCTCCGGCGAACAGGCGGCGCGCTCGCTATGGGGCATGCGCGCCAGCCGCAAGCCCCGCACGCCACGTGTCAGTGTCGGCATCGGATCGACCGGAAGGATGCCGCGCGTGTTGGGATCGAGCGGATCGGGTCCCTGCAGGACGTTGTAGAGCAAGGCCACATCCATCACGTCGCGCGCCATCGGGCCGGGCGTGTCGAGCGAGGTCGAGAGCGGCAGGACGCCATGGACCGAGATACGGCCGATCGTGGCCTTCAGCCCGGTCAGGCCGCAAAACGAGGCCGGCAGGCGCACTGAGCCGCCGGTATCCGTGCCTATGGCCCAGGGCGCGAGCCTGGCCGCAACCGCGACGCCCGAGCCGTTGCTGGAGCCGCCGGGCGTGCGCGCATGGGCCGGGTCCCAGGGATTCCAGGGCGTGCCCATATGCTGGTTCGTGCCCCAGCCGCCGAAGGCGAATTCGACGGTGTGGGTCTTGCCGAGCACGATCATGCCCTGCGCGATCATCCGCCGCGCGATCGTCGCCGTCACGGTGGAGCGGCGCTCGCGCCAGTTGGCCGAGCCGCCGGTGGTGACGCGGCCTTCGAGCTCGACCAGATCCTTCAGGGCGACCGGCACGCCATGGAGCGGGCCGACGGCATGGCCGGAGCGGATCGCCTTGTCGGCGCCTTCTGCAGCAAGACGTGCATCTGCGCCGTAGACGGCCACGAAGGAGCGCAGCTTCGGCTCGAAACGCTCGATGCGTGCGAGCAGCGCATCGACGACATCGACCGGCGAGATCCGCCTGGCAGCGATCTCGCGGGCCAGGACATGGGCCGGCAGCAGTGCCGGATCGGTGAGGTCGGCGGAGGCGTCGTTCATGGCGGTCACCGCATGCTGACGAGCGTCAGGTCGACGAACCAGGACTGGGGCGAGACGAAGCCCTTCACCTTCGAGGACATGGCGCGCGGGTTGAGGTCATGGACGATGTAGAGCCAGGGCGGGTTGTCGACGAGCCGCTCATGGGCAACCGCCGTCGCCTCCGCCACGACCTTGGGATCGACCGCCGCGGCGAGCCTGGCGAAAGCCGCTTCGAAGGCGTCGTCCTTCCACTGCGCGAAATTGAAGCCGTTGGGCGGCACGCCTGCCGCGGCGAAGTAGCGGGCCATGACGCTGGGATCGGACGAGGGCGAGCTGATGTTCAGCGACATCGCGCCGTTCAGCGCGGGCGCATCGGGCAGAGCGCGCATGTTGTTCAGCAGGACCTGCCATTCGGTGACGACGAAGTCGACTTCGACGCCGCAGGCCTCCTTGAGACTGGCCTGCATGAACTCGTTCATCGGCAAGGGCGACATCTGCCCGGAGCCCGAGGTGGAGATCATCACCTTGAACGACAGAGGCTTCTGGGCCGTGAATCCAGCCTCTGCCAGCAGCGCCTTGCCCTTGGCCGGATCGAAGCGGTAGCGGTTCACGGGCTTCCCGAAATCGGGGTCGCTCGCCTTCAGCCAGCCGATGGCGGGCTCCGCCGTGCCATTGAGCAGGGCGACGATGGAATCGCGGTCGACGCAATAGTTCAACGCCTGCCGGACGCGGACATCCCGGAACGGACTGTTCGTCGCGCCGATATTGTAGAACCAGGGCCAGACATGCGGGTAGGACCCGGTCGTGATCGCAAAGCCAGCCTGCTTGAGCGAGGGGATACCGTCGGCGGGCGGAACCTCGATCCAATCGACCTGGCCCGAGCGCAGCGCCGCGAGGCGGGCATTGGCCTCCGGAATCGGCTGAAGAATGACCTTGTCGAGCTTGGCCTTCTTCGCCTGGTCCCAGTAGCCGTCATGACGGACGAGTTCGACGCGTTCGCGCGGGGCGACACTGGCGATCTTGAACGGCCCGGTGCCGGCCGAACCCTGCGTGCCGACCTTGGCCCAGTCGCGCCCCGCCTTCTCGAAGGATGCCGGCGAGGACAACAGGATCAAGGCGGTCATGTAGGGAAAGTAGGATGCCGGGCTCGCGGTCGTGATCGCGACCGTCATGTCGTCGATCTTGCGATAGCCGGTCATGATCGGCGCCCGCGCGCGCACGATGCCGGCGGCGGGCGGCTCGAACTGGGCTGACTCCTTGTTGAAATAGCGTTCGAGATTCCAGATGACGGCATCGGCGTCGAACGGCGTCCCGTCATGGAAGGTAACGCCACGGCGCAGATGAAAGCGCCAGGTCTTCGGATCCTCCGCGACCTGCTCCCAGCGTTCCGCGAGACCCGGGCGCAGCGGCGCCAGCCGGTCGGTGGTCGTCAGATCCCACAGGACCAGGCTTTCGAAGACCGGGTAACCGAGGAAGCGCATGCCCTCGAAGCCGTTATTGGGCATGCCGGTGGTCGTGGGAATATCGGACGACGTCATCGCCAGACGCAGCGTGCCTTGCGCGCGGACGGGTTCGGCTGCGCCCGCCATCGCAAAGGCCGCGATAGCGAAGGCAGCCACAGCCCAACGCAGGCGAGCGCCTCCGGGATGACGGCGATGTGAACAAGCGACCATGACAACTCCCCCGAGGCAACTGTTGCAGGCCAGAGCCCGATTCGCAGCAAGTTATGGGCCAGCCACCCTGTCAGCCAGCGTAGACGCGCGGCCACTTATCACTTTTGGGGCACTGTGCGTTGAGCCGGCCGCCCTTGTGCCGCCCGGCCGGGATGCGATAGACCGGGCCTGTGACCAAGCGCCCCCTCACGCCGATCCTCGACCGTGTCCACACGCCCGACGATCTCCGCAAGCTGCCCGACAGCGACCTGCGTCAGGTTGCCGACGAATTGCGGCTGGAGACGATCGACGCGGTCTCGGTCACGGGCGGCCATCTCGGCGCCGGGCTCGGCGTCGTCGAGCTGACGGTCGCGCTCCACCATGTCTTCGACACGCCGCGCGACCGGCTGATCTGGGATGTCGGGCATCAGGCCTATCCGCACAAGATTCTGACCGGCCGGCGCGAGCGCATCCGCACGCTGCGCCAGCCTGGCGGCCTGTCGGGCTTCACGCGACGGGCCGAGAGCGAATACGACCCCTTCGGCGCAGCCCATTCCTCCACCTCGATCTCGGCCGGGCTTGGCATGGCGGTGGCGCGCGACCTCGCCGGCGGCAGCAACAATGTCATCGCCGTGATCGGTGACGGGGCGATGTCGGCCGGCATGGCCTATGAGGCGATGAACAATGCCGGCGCGCTCGGCTCGCGCCTCGTCGTCATCCTCAACGACAACGACATGTCGATCGCCCCGCCGGTCGGGGCGATGTCGGCCTATCTCGCCCGCCTCGTCTCGGGGCGCACCTATCGGTCGCTGCGCGAGATCGGCAAGCATCTGGCCGAGCGCCTGCCGAGATTCTTCCACGAGAAGGCGAAGCGCACGGAGGAGTTCGCCCGCAGCTTCTTCACCGGCGGCACGCTGTTCGAGGAGCTGGGCTTCTACTATGTCGGGCCGATCGACGGGCATAATCTCGACCATCTCCTGCCCGTGCTGCGCAATGTCCGCGATTCGCAGACGGGGCCGATTCTCGTCCATGTCGTGACGCAGAAGGGCAAGGGCTATGCCCCGGCCGAAGCCACGGCGGACAAATACCACGCCGTCGTCCGCTTCGACCCTGTCACCGGCCTGCAGGCCAAGGCTCCGGCGAATGCGCCGAGCTATACGTCGGTCTTCGGCAGCTCCCTGATCAAGGAAGCGCGCAACGACAGCAGGATCGTCGCCGTCACCGCGGCGATGCCGTCGGGCACCGGGATCGATGCGTTCGGCAAGGAATTCCCGGCCCGAACCTTCGATGTCGGCATCGCCGAGCAGCATGCCGTGACCTTCGCGGCCGGGCTCGCGACCGAGGGCTACAAGCCGTTCTGCGCGATCTATTCGACCTTCATGCAGCGCGCCTACGACCAGGTCGTCCACGACGTCGCGATCCAGAAGCTGCCCGTGCGCTTCGCTCTCGACCGGGCCGGCCTCGTCGGTGCCGACGGGGCCACGCATGCGGGTGCCTTCGACATCGCCTATCTCGCCTGCCTGCCGGACATGGTGGTGATGGCGGCTGCGGACGAGGCCGAGCTGACCCATATGGTCGCCACCGCGGCGGCTTTCGACGAGGGCCCGATCGCCTTCCGCTATCCGCGCGGCGAAGGCGTCGGCGTCGAGATTCCCGATGTCGGCGTTCCGCTGGAGATCGGCCGGGGCCGCATCGTCAGGGAGGGCACGCGCGTCGCGCTGTTGTCGCTGGGCACGAGGCTGACGGAGTGCCTGGCTGCGGCCGAGCAGCTGGGTCAGCGCGGCCTGTCGACCACGGTTGCGGACGCCCGCTTCGCCAAGCCGCTCGACGAGGCCCTGATCCTGCGCCTGGCGCGCGAGCACGAGATCCTGCTCACGGTCGAGGAGGGCTCGGTCGGCGGCTTCGGCAGCCATGTGCTGCATCTGCTCGCCCGCAGCGGCCTGCTCGACGGCGGGCTGAAGGTCAGGACGCTGACCCTGCCCGACATCTTCCAGGATCACGACAAGCCCGAGGCGATGTATGCCAGGGCCGGGCTCGACGCCGCAGGCATCGTGCGGACCGTCGAGGGCGCGCTCGGCGCACCCGCCGCGATCAAGCGAGCCTGAAACGGCACGGTCAGCCTCATGAAGAGCCGGGCCGATCAGTTGCTCGTCGAGCGCGGCCTGTTTGAGAGCCGCGCGCGGGCGCAAGCCGCGATCACGGCCGGTCTCGTCACAGCCGATGGCCGCGTGGTTCGCAAGGCCTCGGAAATGGTGGCGGCGAACGCCGTGGTGACGGCGCAGGCGCCGCATCCTTACGTTTCGCGCGGCGGCCTGAAGCTCGCGGGAGCGCTCGATGTCTTCGGGTTCGACCCGGATGGCCGCATCTGTCTCGATGTCGGCGCCTCGACGGGGGGCTTCACGGATCTGCTGCTCAAACGCGGGGCAGCCCTCGTGGTGTCCGTCGATGTCGGGCGCGACCAGCTCCACCCCTCGCTGCGGGGCCACCCGCGCGTGCTGAGCCTGGAGGCGCAGGACATCCGGACGCTGACGCCGGACGCATTGCCGCAGACGCCGTCGCTGGCTGCGATCGATGTCAGCTTCATCTCGCTGCGGCTGGTGCTGCCTTCGGTCGCCGCCCTGCTGGCTCCGGCCGCCCAGATCGCGGCGTTGATCAAGCCGCAGTTCGAGGCCGGTCGCGCGGCCCTGAAGAAGGGCATCGTCCGGGACGAGGCGGTGCATGAGAGCGTCTGCGCCGACATTGCCGAGCTCATGGCGGGGCTGGGCTTTGCGGTCGAGCAGCCTGTGCCCTCGCCGATCGAGGGCGGCGACGGCAACCGCGAGTTCCTGATCGGCGGGCGTCGCCTGCGCTGATCAGCGCGCCAGCAGCGCGTCGATCTCCGCCTGCATGGCGCGGCTTTCAATGCTGCCGATGTCCATCGCGCCGTTGGCGTTGATGAATTGCGTGGCCCGGCCGATCTGCCGGCGGAGGGCATCGCTGGCGACCTCGATGATGGTCGTCGCCTCAAGACCGTCGCGCGGGTCGTCCAGCAGCGCGGTCGCCGTTGAAATCAGCCGCGCCATGGATTGGCACAGTTCCTCGAAACCCGCCCTTCGGGCCGGCGCCACGCTGTCATAGGCGGCCAGCGCAGAGGGCGCACAGCGCAGGCTCGAGACCTCGAAATGCTCGCGGTAGGTGATGCTGCGCCAGGCCTTCAGGTCGTCGACGATGCTGCGATCCTCCGCTGCCATCTCGATCAGCATCAGGGCTTCGCTGTAGTGGTTGAGGAAGTCGGTCGAGAGACGCGGCTGCTGGGACGTCTCCATCCGAGCGTCCGCCGATCCAGCCTGCCCCTTGATCGCGGGAACGCTCATCATAATCCCCAAACTGGCGCGACTATGCTCGGGCAAACCCAAATAAAGTGTTGATCGCGCTGCAAGCCATTGCCACATCTGCGATCCATGTGCGGTCGCTACGCCATCACCCTGCCCCCGGACGCGATGCGGTCGCTGTTTGCCTATCGCGAGCAGCCGAATTTTCCGCCGCGCTACAACATCGCCCCGACGCAGCCGGTGCCCGTGGTGCGGCTGCATGACGGCAGCAGGCAGTTCATGCTGATGCGCTGGGGCTTCCTGCCCGGCTGGGTCAAGGACCCCCGGGATTTTCCGCTCGTCATCAACATCCGCTCCGAAAGCGCCGCCACGAAGCCGTCGTTTCGCGCGGCGCTGACGCGCCGCCGCTGCCTGATGCCGGCCGATGCCTTCTATGAGTGGCACCGCCTCGGCCAGGGCCGACAGGCGGAGAACCGCGCCTACATGTTCCGCCGGCCCGATCGCGGACTGTTTGCATTCGCCGCTTTATGGGAGACGTGGCATTCGCCCGACGGCTCCGAGATCGACACGGTCGCGCTGGTCAACGGACCGGCCAACGGGCTGATGGCAGCGATCCACGAGCGCTGCCCGGTGATCATCGCGCCCCGGGATTTCGATTGCTGGCTCGACCCGATGGCCGATGCGAAGGACACCGCGCATCTGCTCCGGCCGCCACCGGACGACCTGCTGGAAATGGTCAGGATCGGCAACGCCGTGAACAAGGTCGCCCATGACGGGCCGGAGGTGCAGGAGCCGTTCGATCCGGCTACAGCAGAGGCGCCCAAGGCCGCGGCCGTCACCGCCAGGGGCAAACCGACGGCGCGGGCCAGGGATGACGGTCAGGGCAGCCTGTTCTGACGCAAGCTGCCGGTTCCAACAGTCAGGACGGTTTATCGCCCGAACTGTTGGAACTCACATCGCCAGAACAGCGCCGGGGTTCAGGATGCCCTGTGGGTCGAGCGTCGCCTTCAGGGTCTTCATCAGCGCGAGTTCGACCGGATCCTTGACGCCGGGCAGGAGGTCGCGCTTGAGACGGCCGATGCCGTGCTCGGCCGAGATCGAGCCGTGCAGTTCCGCGACGATGGCATGGACCGCCTGGTTCATCGCGCTCCAGCCGGCGATGAAGGCGGCCTTGTCGGCGCCGACCGGCTGGCTGACATTGTAGTGAATGTTGCCGTCGCCGAGATGGCCGAAGGGGACCACGCGGCAGCCCGGCACCATCGCCTCGACGGCCGCGGTGGCGCGCGCCAGGAACTCCGGCACCGCATGCAGCGGCACCGAGACGTCGTGCTTGATCGAGCCGCCCTCATAGGTCTGCACCTCGGAGAGCATCTCGCGCAATTTCCAGAAATCGGCGCGCTGGGTGAGTGAGCCGGCGAGCGCGGCGTCGGTCACCAGCCCCTGCTCCAGCGCCTCGCCCAGGAAAGCCTCGACCGCCTCGTCCAGCCCCGTCGTGCTCTGCGACGAGACCTCCATCAGCACATACCAGGGCGACGGCTCCGACAGCGGATCGCGCGCGCCCGAGGCGTGGCGCAGGACGAAATCGACACCGATGCGCGGCATCAGCTCGAAAGTGGTGAGCGTGCCGCCGGCCCCGGCCTTGGCGGTGTTGAGCAGCGCCAAGGCCGCCTCGGGCGAGGGTACGGCGAGGAAGGCCGTGGCGCGCGCGGCCGGCAGCGGGAAGAGCTTCAGCACGGCGGCGGTGATGATGCCCAGCGTGCCCTCGGCGCCGATGAAGAGGTTCTTCAGATCATAGCCCGTGTTGTCCTTGCGGAGCTGGCGCAGGCCGTTCCAGATCCGCCCGTCGGCCAGCACGACCTCGAGCCCCATGCAGAGTTCGCGGGCATTGCCATAGGCCAGCACGGCCGTGCCGCCGGCATTGGTCGAGAGGTTGCCGCCGATGGTGCAGGAGCCTTCCGAGGCGAGCGAGAGCGGGAACAGGCGCCCCGCCCCTTCCGCCGCGGCTTGCGCCTTCTGCAAGGTCAGCCCGGCCTCGACCGTCATCGTGTCGCTGTCGGCGTCGATGGCGCGGATCTTGTCCATGCGCTGGAGCGACAGGATGATCTCGCGGCCCTCGGCGATCGGGATCTGCCCGCCGACGAGCCCGGTATTGCCACCTTGCGGCACGAGCCGCGTGCCGGTCCTGGCCGCGAGCTTGACCAGTTCGGCAACCTCGGCGGTCGAACCCGGCCGCACGATCGCCTGCGCCTTGCCACGGAACAGATCGCGCCATTCCTTGAGATAGGGGACCATCGCGTCGGCATCGGTGACGATGTTCTTCGGCCCGACGATGGCCGCCATATCGTCCAGGATGGATGAGCTCAAGGATGCCTCCGGAACTTATGTCTTCAGCTCAGTCTTCTTGGCCCGCCGGAAGACGCCGACGAGCTCGATATGAGCGGAATAGCGGAACTGGTCGATGGGCGTGACGCCCTCCAGCGCATAGCCGCCCGCGATCAGGATCGCGGCGTCGCGTGCGAAGCTGCCGACATCGCAGGAGACATAGACGACCGTGCCGGACTTCGAACCGGCCAGACGGCGGACCTGCGCCTCCGCACCGGCGCGCGGTGGATCGAGCACGACGGCATCGAAAGCGTTGAGTTCATGCTCCAGCAGCGGGCGGCGGAAGAGATCGCGGATTTCAGCCGCGATCGGCTTCAGGCCTTGCGTCATCGCCGCGCCGCGCGTCAGCGCCAGGATCGCCGCCTTGTCGCTCTCGACGGCATGGACCTGCGCGCGCTCGGCGAGCCGGAACGAGAACGGGCCGCAGCCGGCGAAGAGATCGGCCACGCGTTTGACCTTGGGCAGCGCCGCCAGGACGAGGCCGGCGATGGTCTCCTCGCCTTGCGCCGTCGCCTGCAGGAAGCCGCCGGCGGCGGGCGCGACCATCGCCTTACCCATGCGCTGCTGCGGTGGCCTGCGCTCGACGATGATCTCGCCATGCATCGACAGCCGCGCCAGATCGAGCCGCTCGGCAGCCTCGGTCAGGGACAGCCTGAGCTTGTCGCCTGCGGGGCCATGACCGCGAATATCGACGTCGAGCCCGGCCTCGGACGCCGTGAGCTGGATGTCGAGCGGCTTGTTGGAGCCGCCGAGGCGGTTGGCGAGAAGCTGCGCCGCCGCCGGCGCGCGGGCCAGCCCCGGCGCGAGCACCGGGCAGGCAGGCACCGCGATCAGATCATGGCTGCGCGCGGCCATGAATCCGACCAGCATGCCAAGGCCTTCTCGCCTTGCGTGGAAGGTGACGCGGCGACGCCCGGCGCCGTGGGCATCGACGATCTCGGCGACGGGCGCCTCGACGCCGGCCCGCGCCAGCGCCGTCACGACCTGCCGGCGCTTCCATTCGCGATAGAGACCTTCCGACATGTGCTGCGCCGCGCAACCGCCGCAGCGGGTAAAGAGCGGGCAGATCGCGGCGACGCGCGAATCGGCCGGGGTGATGATCTCGACGATCTGGCCGCGGTCGCCGTCGCGCACCGCCCGCACGGTCTCGCCCGGCAGGGCATAAGGCACGAAAACGTCGCCGCCGGGCGCCTCCGCGATGCCGTCGCCGCGCTGGCCCAGACGGACCACCGAGAGGATTTCATTCATGGCGAGCGTCATCGTGGTCGAATTATCTCCGCAGGGGCGATCGAACGCAGCACATCTTCCGAGCTGATGGCGGGAGCAGGGTTGCTGATGACCTGCTTTCGCGTTTCGCCTATCAGGTTGCAGGCAAACAGGGAAATTTTCGGCATGACCACCCGCGACGGCGTCATCGAGGCCATCGGCAATACACCCCTGATCAAGCTGAAGCGCGCCTCTCAGGCAACGGGCTGCACCATCCTGGGCAAGGCCGAGTTCATGAACCCCGGCCAGTCGGTCAAGGACCGCGCCGCGCTCGCCATCATCCGCGACGCTGAAGCGCGTGGCCAGCTTCGGCCCGGCGGGGTGATCGTCGAGGGCACGGCCGGGAACACCGGCATCGGCATCGCGCTGGTGGGTAACGCGCTGGGCTATCGCAGCGTGATCGTGATCCCGGAGACGCAGAGCCAGGAGAAGAAGGACATGCTGCGGCTGGCCGGCGCGACGCTGGTCGAGGTGCCCGCCGTCGGCTACGCCAACCCCAACAATTACGTGAAGGTCTCGGGGCGGCTCGCGGCGGAACTGGCCAGGACCGAGCCCAACGGCGCGATCTGGGCCAACCAGTTCGACAACACCGCCAACCGCCAGGGCCATATCGAGACGACCGGGCCCGAAATCTGGGCGCAGACGCAGGGCAAGGTCGACGGCTTCATCTGCGCGGTCGGCACCGGCGGTACACTGGCCGGCACCGGCATCGCGCTCAAGGCCTTCAACCCGAAGATCACGATCGGGCTGGCCGACCCGATGGGCGCGGCGCTGCATTCCTTCTACACCACCGGCGAGCTCAAATCGGAAGGCTCGTCGATCACCGAGGGCATCGGCCAGGGCCGGATCACCGCCAATCTGGTGGACGCGCCGATCGACGTCTCCTTCCAGATTCCCGATGCGGAAGCCGTGCAGATCGTCTTCGACCTGCTCGAGCATGAGGGGCTTTGCCTCGGCGGCTCGTCGGGCATCAATGTCGCCGGCGCGATCCGGCTGGCCAGGCAGATGGGGCCCGGCCACACCATCGTGACGATCCTGTGCGACTATGGCACGCGCTATCAGTCGAAGCTGTTCAACCCGGAGTTCCTGCGCTCGAAGGGCCTGCCGGTGCCGGGCTGGCTGGAGCGCGACGGGTCGGCGCTGAAGCAGGTCGTGGCAAGCGTGATGGGCTGAGGGGCCATGGCGCTCGACCCCGCCTCACCGCTGGCGCGTCTGCTGGATGCGCCGATGCGGCCGGGCCACGTCGTCTGGATCGGGCTGCGCCCACTGCGGCGGGCGCCGATTCAGGCACCCGATATGGCGGTGCTCGATCCGGAACACGGCCTGATCGGCGACCACTACAGCAGCCGCACCGGCGGCGCTCGCCATGTCACGCTGATCCAGGCCGAGCATCTCGCCGCGATCGCAGCCCATCTCGGGCGGGACGTTGTCGCGCCGCAGGAGCTTCGCCGCAACATCGTGGTCTCCGGCATCAACCTCGCAGCGCTCAAAGGGCGGCGCTTCGCGCTCGGCAGCGCGGTGCTGGAAGCGACGGGAGAATGCCATCCCTGCTCGCGAATGGAGGAGATCCTCGGCGCCGGCGGCTACAACGCCGTGCGCGGTCATGGTGGGATCACGGCGCGGGTGCTGGCTGGTGGGGTGGTGCGACTGGGTGATGGGGTGGTCCGGGAGGACGCTCGTTGACCGCCATCCTGGCTGGGCCGGCCCGGTACACTCGCCCAAGCGGAGCAAGCGTCACGGGTCTGCGCCTTATCGGCCTCGCGGTTAAATCGCGCCTAGAACCCCTTAGGCCGGCCCCTTCCGCTCCAGGCCTTCCTGCATGCGCAGGAGTTCGTTCAATGCGTCCTGCTGGTCATTGATTCGTGCCGCGATCCGCTCTTCCGAGGCGGCCCCCGACGCGCCTGTCGCCTGCTCGGTCAGATCCTCGAGGTTGCGACGGGCAAGCGCGATGCGCTCCTCGAGGTTGTCGATGCTCTCGGCCATTGGTTCTTCTCCGGCAGTGTCGCGGTCAGGCCGCGACGGACCATAGGTCCGGCCGCGCCAAAAGCGAAACCGGCAGGCGGCGGTCAGGGTCAGTTCCGCGGGATCAGGGCCGTGCTTGCGCGGTCACAGCCACTTCTTCCAGCGGAAGAGCATGTAGGGCAGCACGGCGAACAGGATCATCAGCCCGATCGCCATGGGGTAGCCCCACTGCCACTCCAACTCCGGCATCGTCTTGAAGTTCATGCCGTAGATCGAGGCGATCAGCGTCGGGGGCATCAGCGCCACGGAGACCACCGAGAACAGCTTGATGATCTTGTTCTGCTCGATCGAGACGAGGCCGAGCGTGGCGTCGAGCATGAACTGCAGCTTGTTCGACAGGAAGGTCGCGTGTTCCTCGATGGCCTGCACGTCGCGCACGGCCGCGCGCCATTCGGCCGAAAAGCCGGTCTGGGCCTTCTTGGGCCGGGTGTAGTTTGCCGAGAGGAAGAGCAGCACGCGCTCGACCGAGACCATGCTCTCGCGGACATTGGAGATGATGTGCTCGTACTGGCCGATCTTCTGGATCACGGCCTGATAGGCGCTGCCCTGTTCGACGTCCTGGCCGCGCCCGGCGAAGATCCGGCGCGAGGCTTCGTCGACCTGGTCGCCGACGCCGCGCAGCACCTCGGCGGCGCGGTCGACGATGGCCTCGATCAAGCCGTCGAGCACCGCCTCGGGCTGGGTGCCGCAGCCGCCGGGCTTGGTGGCGCGGTTGAGGAAGATGTTGAAGGCGCCGGGCTCGTCATAACGCACCGTGACCAGGGCCTTCTCGGTCAGGATGAAGGTCACGTCCGCGAGCTTGGGCACGATGGTCTCGGATTGGCAGATGATGCGCGCGGTCATGTAGTGCGCGCCGTTCTCGGTGTAGATGATCTCCGACGGTTCGAGATCATGCATCTCCTCGCGCGTCGGGATCGAGATGCCGAGATGCTTCTCGACCCTGGCATCCTCGCCCGCCGTCGGGTTGAGCAGGTCGAGCCAGATTGATTCGGGCGGAAAACCGTCCTCGGGGCCGATCGCACGGTGGAGGAGCTTGTCGCGCGTAGCCGGGCAAATACCGTGGATCAGCAGCATCGGGAGCCTTGAATCGTCGCAGCCGGATCGGAAGCCGGCAGGAACTCCGATCCGCGGCGCATGTCAAACGGATCACGCGGCCACAGGTTCAAGAGGGAATGCTGAAGCGCTCCGGCTGGCAGCCGTCGCGGTCGGTGAAGCCGTAATCGCGCGCGAGATCGGCAACATGCAGCACCTGCCCGGCATGACGGGCGACCGCCGTGTCCGCGAGCAGCGCCGCGACCGCACGGCCCGCATAGGCCGGCGTTTCCGAGGCCTCGGTTCCAAGCCCCGCATCGCGGACGCGCTCGGTCAGGACATGGCCGGGCGACAGGCCGAGCGCGGTCACGCCGAAGGGCTTCAGCTCGTGGCCCATCGCCAGGGTCAGCCGGTGCATCGCCGCCTGGGCCAGGTCGTAGACGACATCGCCGAGATAGCCGCCGGACGTGTCGAAGCCGACTGTGACGATCAGCCCCTTGCGCATCTGGACCATGGCTGGAGCGACCGCACGCGCCAGCAGCAACTGCGCATAGACGCCGCTTTCGAAACTCTGGCCGAGCCGCGCCACGGGCCTGCGCCAGAACGGGGCACCGAAGGCCGAGCCGTCAGGATAGCGCTCGCCATCATAGCCCTCATTGCCGCCCCAGACGGCATCGACGACGCCATCGAGCCGGCCGAAGCGGCGCAGGCACCATGACACCAGCCCATCGACCTCGCGCTCATTGGTATGGTCGCAGCGATAGGGGTGCCCCTTGCCGCCGGCCGCCTCGACCTCGCGGGCAGCGTCCTCGAAGGTTTCCTGGCGCTGGTCGGTGCGGGGGCCGGCTTCGCTGGAGCGGCCGGTGACAATGACGGTCGCGCCGGCCTCGCCGAGCGCCCGGGCGATGCCGCGCCCGAGGCCGCGCGAGGCGCCCGCGACGAGGCAGATTCGGCCTGCGAGCGGGCGATCCCGCTCGCTCACGCTGCGAAGACCGCGGCCGCATCCGCGACGGCGCCGGCACCTTCCGTCACCGCAAGCTCCAGCGCCGGCGCCTCCGTGGCAAGGATTTCGGCAAAGAACCGGGCCGTGGCGAGATCTCCGGTCGGCTTGTCGTCGGCACGCGTTGCCAGCGCCTTGCGGGCGAGACCGGTGCCGCCCTGCGCCAGGGCGAAGAGCTTGAGATAAGGCGTCGCGCCGGCCAGCACGGCCCCCTGATCGCTGCCTATCGTCGCCAGCATCCATTGCGTCGCGCGCTCCAGCGCATCGACGGCGGCGCGCAGTCTTGCACCGGTGCGACCGAAACCCGGCGTATTTGCCGCCTCGACCTCCCCGACGACGTCGCGCATCTCCGCGATCAGGCCCGCGACCGCCTGCCCGCCCGAAAGCGGCAGCTTGCGCAGCACGAGGTCGATCGCCTGGATGCCGTTGGTGCCTTCGTAGATCGTGGCGATGCGGGCATCGCGCAGATGCTGGGCCGCGCCGGTTTCCTCGATGAAGCCCATGCCGCCATGGACCTGGATGCCGGTGGAGGCGACCTCGACACCGATATCGGTGGCATAGGCCTTGGCGATGGGTGTGAGGATCGCGGTGCGTTCGGCCGCCGCCTTGCGCTTCGCCTCGTCGGGCTCGCGCCGCGAACGATCCAGCGCCTCGGCCACCTGATAGGCGATGGCGCGCGCGGCTTGCGTCTTGGCGCGCATCTCCATCAGCATGCGGCGGATGTCGGGATGCACGATGATCGGACTCATCGGGGCGCCCTTGGGCGCATCGAGCGCCGTGCCCTGCTTGCGCTCCTGCGCGAAGGCGAGCGCCTGCTGGTAGGCACGCTCGGCGATGGCGACCCCCTGCAGCGCCACGTTGAGGCGCGCATTGTTCATCATCGTGAACATGCAGGCGAGCCCGCGATTTTCCTCGCCAATCAGCCAGCCGATCGCGCCGCCCTTGTCGCCGAAGGCCATCGAGCAGGTCGGCGAGGCGTGGATGCCGAGCTTGTGCTCGATGCCGGAGCAACGCAGGTCGTTGTGTTCACCCAGCGAGCCGTCGGCGTTGACGAGATATTTCGGAACCAGGAACAGCGAGATGCCGCGCGTGCCGGCCGGGGCATCGGGCAGGCGCGCCAGCACCAGATGCACGATGTTCTCGGTCATATCGTGCTCGCCATAGGTGATGAAGATCTTCTGGCCGGTGATGCGGTAGGTGCCGTCGCCGACGGGCTCGGCCTTCGACCGCAGCGCGTTGAGATCGGAACCGGCCTGCGGCTCGGTGAGGTTCATCGTGCCCATCCACTCGCCGGAGACGAGCTTGGCGAGGTAGGTCTCCTTGAGATGCTCCGAGCCATGGGCGTGCAGCGCCTCGATTGCGCCGACCGTCAGCAGCGGGCCGAGCGCGAAGGCAAACGCGGCCGAATTCCACATCTCGGTGCAGGCGGATTGCAGCAGCGCCGGCAGGCCCTGCCCGCCATGCTCCTCGGGCGCGGGCAGCGCGTTCCACCCCGCCTGCGCCCAGGCCGTATAGGCCTCTTTCCAACCCGGCGGCGTGGTGACGACGCCGTCCTTCAGCGTCGAGCCATGCTTGTCGCCGATCCGGTTGAGCGGCGCGATCACGTCGGAGGCAAATTTCGCGGCTTCGTCGAGCACGGCCTGCGTCATGTCGCCGTCGAGTTCGGGGGTGAGGCCGTCGGCGATCAGGCGGTCGAGACCGGCGACATGCCGCATCGTGGCGAGGATGTCCTCGACCGGGGCGCGATAGTTCATTGGCGTGTCTCCCTGGCGCCGGATGGGCGGCGGCTCGCGGCTCCGCTGTTCCGGCATCGGCTACTTTTGGCGTTGCCGCGATGGTAGCGAGGAACTATCCCCGACGCCAAGCGCCGACGAGGGCGACTTTGGTCAGGCGCAGGATATAGTTTAGTTGTAAACCATATTGCGTCAATCGGGCGGCAGCGCCCGGCGAAGGGTGACCTGTGCGGCGAGATGAAACCAGGCGCGTGACGGAACGGCTTCGCGCCGATGCCCAGGGCATCGCCCGCGCCGCCGAGTTGCTGCGGCAGGGCCGGCTCGTCGCGCTGCCGACCGAGACGGTCTATGGGCTGGCCGCCGACGCGACCTCGGGCGAGGCGGTCGCCGGCATCTACGGCGCCAAGGAGCGGCCGAGCTTCAACCCGCTGATCGCGCATCTGCCGGATCTCGCGGCCGCGCGCCGGCAAGGCCTGTTCGACGCCAATGCGCTGGCCCTGGCGAAGGCGTTCTGGCCGGGGCCGCTGACGCTGGTGGTTCCGGTGTCTGGAGGCTGCGAGGTCAGCGAACTGGCGCGGGCGGGGCTGGGCTCGGTTGCGCTGCGCGTTCCCGCGCATCCGGTCGCGCGTGCGATCCTGCAAGCGGCAGACCGGCCGATCGCCGCACCCTCGGCCAACCGCTCCGGCCGCGTCAGCGCGACCAGCGCCGCTCATGTGCTTGAAGATCTCGACGGGCGGATCGACGCCGTGGTCGATGCCGGCCCGACCGAGGTCGGGGTCGAGTCGACGATCGTCGCCTGCCTGGACGGCGCACCACGCCTGCTGCGGCCGGGCGGTGTGCCGCGCAGCGCAATCGAGGGTGTCATCGGCCGTCCGCTGGTGCTCGCGGGCGAAGCCGGCATGGCGCCGATCTCGCCGGGACTGCTTGCCTCGCACTACGCGCCTTCGGCTGGCGTTCGGCTGGACGCGCAGGCGCCACGCCCGGGCGAGGCCTGGCTCGGTTTCGGCCCGGAACCTCATGGCGCAGTCCCCGGCAACCCCGCCCTCAATCTAAGTGCGACCGGCGATCTCGCGGAGGCGGCCGCGAACCTCTTCGGGCATCTGCGCGCGCTCGATGCGCTGGGCCCTGCGATGATCGCCGTCGCCGCGATCCCCATGCAGGGGCTGGGAGAGGCGATCAACGACCGGCTTCGGCGTGCGGCTGCGCCACGTTGAGCGCACACGGCGAGAGCTTCGCCGACGCAGCCTTGCATGACCGCAAGATTTCGGCTTGCGTGAGCCCAACCAAAAACAGGACTGACCATGAACCTCGATCTCGCCTGGGACGATTTCCGGCTCGTCAAGGCGATAGCCGACCATGACGGGCTGACCGGCGCGGCCGCCGCACTTGGCGTCAATCATTCGACCGTGTTCCGCCGCCTGGGCCAGATCGAGGAGCAGGTCGGCTTGCAGCTCTTCGAGCGCCGCAAGACCGGCTATGTCGCCACCGCAGCCGGCGTCGAGATGGCGGCGCTGGCAGGACGGGTCGAGGAGGATGTCGCCGCCTTCAGCCGACGCCTCGCCGGGCGCGACGTCGCGCCGTCGGGCGAAGTGCGGGTCACCACGACCGACACGCTCTATCTCAACCTGCTGCTGCCGATCTTCGCGGCGTTCCGGACCCTTCACCCGGCGATCCGGCTCGACATCGTGATCGGCAACCAGGCCCTGAACCTCTCGAAGCGGGACGCCGACGTCGCCATCCGCGCCAGCGACGCACCGGCCGAGACCTTGGTCGGACGCAGGCTGGCGACGCTGACCTGGGCGATCTATGGCCGGACCGGCGACACCGCAAAGCCGGCCGAAGGCGAGCCCCCGGCGAGCCTGTTCGCGCGCGACTGGGTCGCGCTCGGGGATCAGCTCGGCCATCTCAAGGCCGCGCGCTATGTCCGCGACAAGGTCGCGCCCGAACGTATCGCCCTGAAGAGTTCGGCCGTGCTCGGGCTGGCGGAGGCGGTCGAGCAAGGGCTGGGCATCGGCCCCCTGCCCTGCTTCATCGCCGACCAGCGGCCGACGCTGGCGCGGCTCCTGCCGCCGGACCCGGATTTCTCCACCGGCCTGTGGATACTGACCCATCCCGACATCCGCAACGCCCCGCGCGTGCGCGCCTTCATGGATTTCGTCGGTGGCGAACTGGCTAAGAAGCGGGGATTGATCGAGGGGACGGGGTGAGCAGTCGCTGATGTGCTCCGCGGTTGCGTCCGAACCGCAAGGTCATCCCGGGCCTGCCCCAGAATGACCGCACGGCTTTGGGTGAAACCAGAGCGCCCTCAGCCGACCTCCACCACCACTCTCCCCCGCACCTTGCCATCGACGATCGCCCGGCCGGTCTCGATCACGTCGGCCAGGGGAATGGTGGTGGTCATTAGCGCGAGGCGCTCGCGGTCGAGGTCGCCAGCGAGCCTCGCCCAGGCCTCGAGGCGGCGCGGCTTCGGGCACATCACGGAATCGATGCCGAGCAGTGAGACGCCGCGCAGAATGAAGGGCGCGACCGAGGCCGGCAGGTCCATGCCCTGTGCGAGCCCGCAGGCCGCGACGGCGCCGCCATACTTCGTCATGGACAGAACATTGGCGAGGGTGTGGGAGCCGACGGCATCGATACCGGCGATCCAGCGCTCCTTGCCGAGCGGGCGACCCGGCGCGGAGAGTTCGGCGCGGTCGATGATCTCGCTCGCGCCCAGGCCCTTGAGATAGTCGGCCTCTTCCGGCCGGCCGGTCGAGGCGACGACGTGCCAGCCGGCCTTGGCCAGGAGCGCGACCGCGACGGAACCGACGCCGCCGGCCGCGCCCGTGACCACGACCGGCCCGTCGGCGGGCTTGAGGCCGTACTTTTCCAGCGCCAGCACGCAGAGCATCGCCGTGTAGCCGGCCGTGCCGATCGCCATGGCCTCGTCAGGGTTCATGCCGGCCGGCAGCGGCACCAGCCAGTCGCCCTTCACACGGCTTTTCTGGGCATAGGCACCCAGATGCGTCTCGCCCGTGCCCCAGCCATTGAGGATGACGAGATCGCCCGGCTTGAAATCGGGATGCTGCGAGGTTTCGACGCGGCCTGCGAAATCGATGCCGGGGATCATCGGCCAGCGCCGGATCACCGGGGCCCGGCCGGTCAAAGCGAGCCCGTCCTTGTAGTTCACCGTCGAATGCGTGACGCGGACGGTGACGTCGCCCTCCATCAGCTCGCTCTCGGCGAACTCCGTGAAGGCGAGGTTGGGGCCGGTTTCGCCCTTGGTCGCGACGAGGGCCTTGAACGTGGACATCGGCATCTCCTGCTGAACGGTCTTGCCCGCAGGAGATACGCAACCGCAGCCATGCGGCAACCCCGCGGCGGGTGCGTTTTTCGTCAGCCCGGTTCAGGCCGGCTGCGCCAGCGGCCGCCCGACCGGCTTCTCGACAATCGGCAGGTTGATCAGCGCGGACGCAATGCCGAGCGCGACCGAGAGCCACCAGACGATGATGTAGGAGCCTGACGCCTCATAGAGGATCCCGCCGAGCCAGACCCCGAGGAAACCGCCGACCTGATGCGAGAAGAAGGCGAAGCCATAGAGCATCGCCATGTATTTCGTGCCGAACATCAGCATGACCAGCGAGGAGGTCGGCGGAACCGTCGAGAGCCAGAACAGCCCGATGACGATGCCGAAGCAGATCGAGGTGACCGGGCTCGCCGGCAGCAGGATGAAGGCTGCGATCGCGACCGAGCGGCCGAGATAGATCCAGGCCAGCAGGTGGCGCTTGGGCATGCGTGTCGAGAGCCAGCCCGAGGACAGCGAGCCGACGGCGTTGGCGAGCCCGATGACGGCCAGCGTCCAGCCGCCGACCCAGGCCGGCAGCCCCATATCCTTGAGATAGGCCGGCATATGGACGGTGATGAAGGCGAGCTGGAAGCCGCAGGTGAAGAAGCCCAGCACCAGGAAGACATAGCTCTTGTGCTTGAAGGCCTCGGCGAGCGCCTGCGCGATCGACTGGTTCGGCAGGTTGGCGGCGGACGCCTGGACCGTGCCGCCGAGCCTGCGCGTCGACAGGAAGATGGAGATCGGCAGGATCGGCAGCAGCGTCAGCGCGAACACCACCAGCGCCTGATTCCAGCCGATCTGCTCGATCAGGATGTTGCCGATCGGCGGATAGAGGAACTGGCCGAAGGAGCCGGCCGCCGTGCCGGCGCCGAACGCCATCGGCCGCCAGGATTCGGGCAGGAGCTTGCCGAAGGCGGCGAGCACGAGGTTGAACGAACAGGCCGAGAGGCCGAAGCCGATCAGCACGCCGGCGCCGAGCTGGAGCTGCAGCGGCGTCGTCGCATAGGCCATCACCACCAGCCCCGCGCCATAGAGCAGCGCGCCGACGCAGAACACCTTGACGATGCCGAAGCGGTCGGCGATGGCACCGGCGAAAGGCGCGCCGAGGCCCCAGAGCAGGTTCTGGATGGCGAGCGCCAGGCCGAAGGTGTCGCGGCCCCAGCCGAACTGCACCGTCATCGGAATCTGGAACAGGCCGGCGCTGGCACGCGGCCCGAACGTGATCAGCGCGATCAGGCAGCCCGCCGCGACGATGATCTCGGGAGCATGGCTGCGCCCCGGGGCGGCCTGCGGCGCGACACTCATGACGAATCTCCGGAAGCTCGCGGGAACGTGTGGCTGCACGTTATCGCCGACGACGCGGCCGCGACAACGCGAATTCGTGGCATGGCGCATCACGCGCGTGCATGGGTGGGGCCGCACCGCCGCCCCCCCTCCCTCGTCATCCCGGGCGACCGAAGGGAGACCCGGGATCCATTCCGGAACCTTCCCCGGCTGCGTTCCGGAATGCATCCCGGATCGGCGCGGCTGACGCCGCTTGTCCGGGATGCCCCGCCCAACGTCCGCACAGTGTGGTCCTCGACACTCAAACGGCGGGCGCTCATCGCTGCCCGCGTTAACCCGCGCTCAACCCTACTGGGGTGATAACGGAACCAGGCGAGAGCGCGCCGTTGCGCGCGGTCGCCGCCCCCAGTGTTTTGGACGGGTGAGCGGTTTTGAGTCATTTGCGTTTGCGCAGGCGTACGGGACGCAATCGGTCGGCCGGGCTGAAATGGGCCCTGGCGACCGTTGCGCCCTGGGCGCTCGCCGCCGGGATGCTGGTCTCGTTCACCGCCTCGGCCGGCCAGAATTTCAGCCCCGACACCCTGCCCTCGACATCGCTGTCGCGCTCCGAGCCCGGCCCGGCCTCGGAGCTCGAGGAAGGCCCCTCGATGCTGATCGCGGCGAGCGCCTTCCGCTTGCCCGGCCTGTCGCTGTCCTCGGCGATCCGGCAGGCGCATCTTTCCTTTGACGATCCCGAGCGGCGCGTCGTCATCGATCCGCGCCAGCCGCGCGAGGAGCTGAAGCGCAGCGCGTCGGGCTTCCCCGAGGTCGATCGCACCGCCAAGGGCGACGCGCTGCCGCGCCTGCGCCCCAGCATCTCGGCGAAGGCGCCGCGCGAGCTCGAACGCGTCGTCTTCGGCGACACCCAGCCCGGCCTGATCTCGGGCGGCTTCTCGCTTTCGGCGCTGCGCGAGGCGGAAGGCATCATCGGGCCGCCCGTCGGCTTCGAGCCCCATGCCGACGACCAGGGCCTGACCGACCCGGCCCTGTCCGATTCCTCACCCGACGCGCTGAAGCAGGCCGACGCCAAGGCGAACCCTTACGGAAACGTCCCGCGCACCATCGACGGCGCGACGCCCGGCGTGGCGTCGGCGAGCGTTCAAGGCTCGGCGACCCCGTCCGTCTCCTACAGCGTGACGACGCTGGTGCCGGCCGTGATCGCGCCCGCCGCACCCGAGCGGCCCGGCCTGACCGCGCGCGCGCCGACCTCGCCCGAGCGCCGGGGCTCACTGACGGAGCCCGGCGCCCGCGAAATCTATACCGGGCTGATCGTGCCCGCCGACATGGCGCGCCAGCAGCGCTGCCTGGCGGAGGCGGTCTATTTCGAGGCGCGCTCGGAATCCGACGAAGGCCGCGCCGCGGTGGCGCAGGTCGTGCTCAACCGGGTCAAGAGCGGGCTTTACCCCGACAGCGTCTGCGGCGTGGTCTACCAGAACAGCAACCGCTACCTCGCCTGCCAGTTCACCTTCACCTGCGAGGGCAAGTCGCTGCGCATCACCGAGCCCGCCCCCTGGCGCGACGCGGTCCGCATCGCCCGCGAGGTCTATGAGGGCACGACCTACCTGCCCGACGTCGGCGCTTCCACCCATTACCACGCGCAATATGTCCGGCCGTATTGGGCCAAGAAGCTCAAGAAGATGGACACGATCGGGCAGCATGTCTTCTACAAGCTGCGGCCGGGGCAGACGTGAGGGGTGGTGGACAGCGAACTTTCAGATGGCAACGAGCGAACCATCACATGGACCTGCCATTGCGCTTTTCCTCCAGGGCGCAATCCCGGACACCTCGGTCCCAGGGCGCCGCGTGGCCCCACCGCGCCGCACGACGTAAGACCTGCCGAGGCTCTAATCGCTGCTGAATGACAAACCAGTGGCAGGCCAGCGGGCCTGAGCATGCGACGGGGATGTTCTTTCCGGTCGCTGCAGCGCGGCTGGCGGCCTTGGTCAGGGTCCCAGATAATCCGTTCAATTCCCGATTGTGCCTGCTGCTTTGGATTGGTTCCGAAGGCTCAGAAGGGCTTCGACCACTTCCATGGACCGCTCGCCGAAGGGGCTGGCGGCAGCGAAAGTGACAGCGTCATCGACCCGCTCTCCGGCATCGGCGCGCGAGATGATGTCTGCAGCCGCAAGATGAAACTGGGCATGGGCCAATTGAAGTTTAGAGAAGGCTGGCAATCCTGCATGGGAACGGCCATGCCCCCGGATCCAGCATCCAAGCTCGCAGACGTCGTCTCTAGCGACCTCTGTCGCGCTTATCGATCGATCGGGATTGCGAATGTAGTTCCTGAGGTGCGTTTTCCAGTTGGAGTGCGCCCGAATAGCATCATCATAGTCCATCGCCGCGCCTCAACCTCCGGATGATGCTCAGACTCAGCGTGTGTTCTTGATCCAAGATCAGTCTTTCGTAACATTTTCCGTAGCGGCATGTCCAATAAAGCGATCGCCTCCGTGTGATCGCGGGCGAGCAATGGTTACCAATCTGGGCGCGCCCAAACGAAGCGGCATGAAAGACCCAAGTAAAATGCGGCCCGCCGCTCAGCCGCAACGGCCTCGCATCGCGGCTCTTAGCATGCCGGCGGCTACGATTGGCATCAGGTCGCCCCTTCAGGGCAAAGCTCCAAGGGAGAGCCGATTCCGCATCCCATCTCGGAAAACGGGCCAAAGGCTTTGGCGAGACGTTTTGTGCTTCTTTTTCAACGCTTTGCGCAGAGTGGGATGCTCGCGTCCGGCACTGGCGTAAATCGTCCCATTTGATGCGGGCCTGCGAATTGGATTTTAACGCCTTAGCGGCAGGCACATGCCGGAAGCTCTCCCATCAGCGCTCAGGCATGGATCCCGGATAGGCGCCGCCTCGCGGCCTGTTCGGGATGACAGCGCAGTTGGGACGGGACGGAGGTATCCCGAAAGCCACCCAAAATCGCTCGCATTTGACCCTTCGGCTTCACGCAACGTCAAACTGCATGAATCCCCGGCTCGCGCTCGACTTGGTTAATTTTACCTTGTTTTGGCGTTTACCTTGCGTTCATCACTGTTTCCCGGCTTTCTCCGGTCAACGAGCGGCGCACGGCGTCGCCACAGGTTGGCGGGACAGGTTCTCTTACATGATCAGCAAGGTTCTCACCGTTTCGGCACTTACGGCCTCGGCCTTCTCGGCCGCGCTGCTGCTCTCGACAGTCGCCCAGGCTGGAGGTTGCTACGGCTCGTCCTGTCGCCCGGCCCCCTGCCGGGGCTCGGCCTGCTACAATCTGGTCCAGACCCCGCCGGTCTATGACACCATCGCCGAGACGCAGCTGGTGCGGAAGGCGCAGACGCAGCGCCGCGTCGTCCCGGCGCAGTACGACTACGTCACCGAGAACGTGATGATCCAGCCGGCCCGGCAGATCCCGCATCATATCCCGGCGCAGTATTCGAGCGTCTCCGAGAAGGTGCTGATCTCGCCCGGCGGCAAGCGCTGGGAGGTCACCACCGACGCCTATGGCCGCACCCCCGGCTGCTGGGTCTATGACAAGCCGCAATACGGCATCCGCCAGCGCACCGTCGAGGTGTCGCCGGCCACCGTCGAATACGAGACCATCCCCGCCGTCTACACGCAAAAGCAGCGCAAGGTGATGGTGCGGCCGACGCAGGTACTGAGCCAGACGATTCCCGCCGTCTACGAAACCCGCCATCGCCAGGTGCTGGTGAGCCCCGGCTCGCAGCAGTGGCAGAAGGCCGGCTACTGAGTTTTTCAACCCTACGTTTACATGCAGACCCTTTGACTACGGAAAAGACCACTCAAACCCCGGCTCCGGCCGGGGTTTTTTTATGGGGTTCAGGACTGCAGCCAGAGACGCGATGAAGACGGCGTATTGTTTTCAACGACAAGCCTCGCCTTGCCGCGTCATTCCGGGCGCAGCGGAGCGGAGCTCCGGAATCCATCATAGAGCCCATTCCGGCGACGGATGCGCTTGACGATGGATTCGAGGGCAAGCCCGGAATGACGGCCGTGTTTGGGAGAAGGTCGTCCTGAATCCGGGGGGCGATATCGAGCGTGCGTGTCGCCTTGGACTAGCGCCGATAGCGGCCGTTGCTGACCACAACGCCCTGGCTGGCCACGCCGTCATTACAGGGGCCGCCGACCGCGATCGGAGCCATGCCAAAGGCAGCGTAGTCGAACGACGTGCCGGCACGCGGACCGCTCCGGAAGCGGCAAACGGTGCTCACTTCGCGGCGGGGCTCGGGCCGATAGTCGCCACGGTCCCGGTTACGGTCGTCGCCATAGTCGGGGCGCCGCTCCGTCCGTCTGTCCGACCGGCGGTCGAAACGCTCGTCTTCGCGTCGATCAAAGCCACCGCTCCTGCGGCGCTGAACGCATTCGCCAGTTTCACGTACAGCGACAGTTCCGGGAGGGCAGCTTGAGCGCTCTCCGGGGTAGCGCTGCTGCGCGTCGGCTGAATTCAGATCGCCAAAAATGAAGAGTGACATGAAGGCGAGTAGTGCAGATTTAAGTCGAACCCCAGCCATCGTTCCGTTCCCCCCCCCCCCGGATGCTTCCCTAAGGTCATGACAATTTCATTTCCGTCTTGCTTTAGCAAGGACGCCACCGAAAGGGTTCATGGCGCAGAGGACGGTCATGCTGAGGCTCGCCGCGCGGACATCGGCCATGGCGCCGCGCCATGGCGGTCGAGGCCCAAGTGTTCTCGATGAAGACGGGGCGCTCGAGGTTTCGATCGGGCCGGCATTCTTAAGCGTGATCTCGTGGCGGTCCCAGAACCGTCGGAGCCCAGTGATTCCGTCAGCTCGAAACCCGCCCTACGCCAGCCCGCCCATCAGCAGCGCGAGCACGCCGACGCCGATGAGGAAGGCGAGCATGCGGGCGGGCATGCCGATCAGGCTGCCGGGCGTGCGCCCGAGCGCCAAGCCGGCCGCGATCTCCGAGAGACCAAGGCCCAGCAGCACGAGGATGAAGGGCGGGAAGGTGGCCGAGGGCGCGATCCAGCCTGCCTTGAAGACGGCTGAGACGATCGCGCCGAGCGCGGCGCCAAACGCGACGAAAACCAGCTCGGCGCGCGTGAACCGCATGATGGCGCTCAGCGCCGACGGAAGTTCTGGTTGCGCGGCGGGCCGCCCGGAGCGGGGCCGGCGGTCTTCTGGCGGAAGTTGATGCGGCCGCGATCGAGATCGTAGGGCGACATCTCCACGACGACGCGGTCGCCGGCGATGGTGCGGATCCGGTTCTTCTTCATCTTGCCGGCCGCATAGGCCAGGATCACGTGGTCGTTGTCGAGCTTCACCCGATAATTGCCGTCCGGCAGCACTTCGACCACCGTGCCGTCAAATTCGAGCAGTTCTTCTTTAGCCATTCTGTCGTCCTTCGTGTGCCCTGGGGCGCTGGGAACGGGCCGACCCGAAGGATCGACGCCGCCCCGTTGTCAGCTTGTCGCGCGTCAGTTCGCGCGCCGCCGGGCGCCGTTGGTGCGTGGTTGCTGTGTTCTTTGCTGCAAGAACGCGACGCCGCCAAGCCCTTCCTTGGCCGCTCCACCGTCTTTTCGGGGGCTTTGAGCCTCGCTGCGCTGCGGCCGGTCGTTGCGCGGCGCATCATTGCGGGGTGCATCGGAACGCTGGCCGCCGCCTGCAGGCTTGGCCTGGGGACGACCCGAGCGTTCGCCCTGCGGCCGGCCCTGGTCGCGACCGCCGCCGCCCTGCTGGCCGCGTCCGCCGCGACCCTGGTTCTGCGGCGGCTTCTTCGGGGTGCGGCCATCCCAGTACGGCACCTCGCCCATGGGCGTGATGGCGACGCGGGTCAGCTTCTCGATCGCGGCGAGATCGCCGCGCTCTTCGGGCGTGCAGAAGGCAATCGCGATGCCAGACGCGCCGGCGCGCGCGGTGCGGCCGATGCGGTGGACATAGGTCTCGGCGACGTTGGGCAGGTCGAACTGGACGACATGGCTGATGCCGTCGACATCGATGCCGCGGGCGGCGATGTCGGTGGCGACGAGGATGCGCAGTTCGCCGTCACGGAAGGCGCCGAGCGCCCGCTCGCGCTGGCCCTGGCTCTTGTTGCCATGGATCGCGGCGGACTTGATGCCGGAGATCTCGAGCTGGCGGACGACCTTGTCGGCGCCGTGCTTGGTGCGGGTGAAGACGATGGCGCGCTCCATCTCGGGCGTGCTCAGGGTCTTGGCGAGCAGCGCCGGCTTCTCACCGGGCTGGGTAAAAACCACGCGCTGGTCGATCTTCTCGGCGGTGGTCGCGACGGGCGCGACCGAGACCTCGACGGGATCGGTGAGATAGGCCGAGGCGATCTCGCGGATCGGCTTGGGCATCGTCGCCGAGAACAGCAGCGTCTGGCGCTTCTTGGGGATCAGCGTCGCAATCCGGCGCAGGGCATGGACGAAGCCGAGATCGAGCATCTGGTCGGCCTCGTCGAGGACGAGATATTCGATCTCGCGCAGCGAGACGGCGCGCTGGTCGACGAGATCGAGCAGGCGGCCGGGGGTGGCGACGAGGATGTCGACATGCTGGCCAAGCGCGCGGATCTGCTTGCCGACGGGCACGCCGCCGAAGACGACGGTCGACTTGATGGTGGTGAACTGGGCGTAGGCGCGGATCGAGGTCTCGATCTGGGCGGCGAGCTCACGGGTCGGCGACAGGATCAGCGCGCGAACCGAGCGCGTTTCCATGCGGCGCGGCTGCGACAGCAGGCGCTGGATCAGCGGCAGCGCGAAGGCGGCGGTCTTGCCGGTGCCGGTCTGGGCGGCGCCGAGAAGGTCGCGGCCCTGGAGGATGGACGGAATCGCCTGGGCCTGGATCGGCGTGGGCGTGGTGTAACCTTCGGAGGCGAGCGCCTTGAGAAGCTGCTCGGCCAGGCCGAGGTCGGTGAATTGAGTCAAAACAGGTCTTTCCGGACGCCGTGACGCAAGGGGCACATGTGGGTATCGGCTGTGCCGCCGGATTGCGTCCGGCCTTGAATATTGAATCTGTCCTTCCGGCGAACCGCTAAGCCACAGCGCCGGCAGGTGTCTTCGATGGTGGTATCGGTCTTGAAAGCCGGGCGGGCGCGAGAGGCGCCTGCCCGGTCGATGGTCGTTTCAGTCTCAGGCGACGGAGAGGTTGCCGGCCGAGGACTTGCCGGTCTTGCGATCGGCGATCAGCTCGTAGGAAACGACCTGGCCTTCGACCAGCTCGCGCAGGCCGGCCCGCTCGACAGCGGAGATGTGGACGAAGATGTCCTGTCCGCCGTTCTCAGGGGTGATGAAGCCGTAGCCCTTGGTGGTGTTGAACCACTTGACGGTGCCCTTATCCATGGAAGGTAGTCCTCACGTTTCAGATCCGCGTATGTGATGAAGACACGGCGCGGCGCGCGGACGCCTGCCATGGTCTTGTAGTCGATGTGTGGTGGATCTGAATCGTGCCCGCCGACCGGAGTGAACCGCGCGGAGGATGGTCAGAACCCGGCCGCATCTCGTCTTACATGGGTGGAGCTAGCACAAAACGCAATGCGGGTCCAGCGGCGGGTCCGGAATGCAAGCGGCCCGGTTTGATATCTCGCGCGGTTGGCGCCTGTCGCCAGTGCGGCGCCGGTCCTATATACTTAACACAAAGCAGGAGCCAGGCCGACATGGTAGACGATTGGGTTGAACTGACCCCTGCTGGCGAGAGCATTCAAGAGGACTACGCCAAAGGAAAAATTCAGGTCAATTTGGCTAATGCGACCAGCATCTGGCCTATGGCAAACGGTTTTTCCGAGATTTGGTTCTTCGCCGCTGGCGACGATGCGCGAAGGTTTTACGTTCGCGAGACGCCGACAGAAATCTTAGCCCTGCGCAAACGCCATGCCTAAAGCCCCCCAAAAGGCGAGAAGCGCCCCGCCGACGTGATCGGCAACGCCGTCCATATCATGCGAATTGCGACGGGCAAGGCCGCGCGGCGCTCGGCCCAACGGCGGGCGCAAGCGAGCCGAGAGCAAGAGCCCTGAACGCCGCGCCGAGATTGCTAAGACGGCAGCGGCGAAGCGTTGGGGGCCTATAACACAAAGCCCCGCGTGAGCGGGGCTTTGGGACGTGACAATATCTAGGCTTCCTCGAAGCTTGTCATCGCTCATTGAGGGGCCTGCCCAGCAAGCTAGGTCTTAGCGCCCGACAACCGGGCTACCAAGCCTATATAGCCGATTCAGTCCTGCTTTTCAATGCGGTCGAGGCCGAGCCCGCAAAGGACCGAGCGCCGAACGCCGGCCAAATCCTCAGCGCTCAATGCAGGGTATTCATATTTCCGCCTACCGACCTTAATTGCTGACAGTCTGTATAGACCAATATTCATCAGCATATCCGCCTTAGCCCAACATGGAAGATCATCATCTTCCATGGGGTGATAATTTTTGGACAGGCGGAAACAGAAAGGCAGATCATGTCTCGGCGGCGTTAAGCTAATCGGAACGATCGCGACAATGTCGGAACGATAGGGTAGCTTTGGTGATACCACGATGACTGGTCGCGGCTTGACCATCTCAGGAATGCGGAAGCCGGAAAAATCGCATATCAAAATCTGCCCCGCACGCGGGTGAAACTGCAGAGCCATCGCGCCCTCGTATAGCAAGCTTGCCAGGCCGGACAGTTAGCATGCTTGCGGTAACATATGCAAGCATGCTAACTCCATCTCCGCAAGCAAGGAGCGCTCTAATGTCCGATGACAGCCCTAAAAGCAAAGGTGGCCGCGCGCGCGCTATCGCGTTATCCCCAGAACGGCGTCGCGAGATCGCGCGCAACAGCGCCGCTTCAAGGTGGGCAGCGGCGGCCGCAATTCCAAAAGCTGAGTTTGGTTCAGATCAATCGCCACTTAAAATCGGCGACATCGAGTTGGATTGTTTTGTCCTGAACAATTCGCTGCGCGTCATATCGCAACGGGGCATGTTCCGAGGCCTCGGCGTCACGCGAGGCGGCCCCCGAGAAGACATGAAGCCCGACGAGGGCGGCGCCGAACTACCGCGTTTTGCTACTCAAAATTGGATTTTTAAGCATCTTTCCAGCGACTTAACGATGGCGCTGAGAAATCCAATTTTGTTCAGCGCCCCCGGCGCTCCGCGCGGCTTAGGCTACCCGGCAACAATCTTGCCTGAAATTTGCGATGCGATCCTTGCCGCTCGGGCCGCCGGCGACACAACGGAAAGGCAAGATGGAATTGTTGCGCGTGCCGAAGAGCTTATTCGTGCGTTCGCTCGGGTTGGCATTATCGCCCTCGTTGATGAGGCTACGGGCTATCAAGAGTATCGCGCGCGCGACGAGCTACAAAAAATCCTTGCTGCCTATGTATCGCCAGAGCTTTTGCCTTGGACGCAGCGCTTCCCGCAAAATTTTTACGCGGAGCTGCATCGCGTTCGGGGCTGGAATTATGCGCCGGGCTCGAACAAGAGAAACCATTACATAGGAAAATTAACAAACGAACTCATTTATAAACAATTGCCGGATGGAGTTTTGGATGAACTTCGGGCAAAAAATCCAGTAGATTTCGAAAAAAAGCGACGTAAAAACCTTCATTATAGATACCTAACCGAAGAAGTGGGCGATCCACACCTACAGAAACAAATTATCGCTGTGACAACTCTGCTTTCGGTATCCGACGATTGGACCGAATTCACTCGTTTGTTCTGCAAGAAATTCAAACCGCAAGCAGGCGACTTATTTGCCCTTCCACCGCCGCCAAGCGAAGATGATGCTTGACGCCAGCGCGGCGGGCTCGCTGGAGCCCGCCGCGCTGTCTTGTCTGCCGATTTGAGTCTCAAGGCGGGCAGACCGCGCCGGTCTCAGCCCAGGCCTTGAACAGCGCGCCGAACTGGTCCTGCGTGCCGGGCGCCGGCTGGCGGCCCGGCCCCGGGCGCCAGGCCCAGCCGACCAGCGTGTCCTCGGCGACATGCTTGATCAGCGCCGCGAGATCGCGGCTGCCATTGCGGTTGGGGTCCTTCATCTGCTCGCAGATCTGGCCCAGCGTCTTGCCTTCCCACGCCATCGAGGCCGGGGCCAGCGCCCAGTGGCCGTCGCCCGGCACGCGCGCCGGATCGAAGTTCTCCTTGCCGTGGCAGGTCGAGCAGGCCATGCCCGGCGCGCCATGGCCGTCCTTGCCGCGCACGACGAGCGGCTGGTGGGGACGCTGGAGATCGGTCTGGCGCGGCCGCTCGGTCGCCGGGTGGCAGTTCACGCAGCGCGGATGCTGCAGAACCTTGCCCATCTCGGTGAAGATCGCGGCAGAACGCGCCTCGCGCTGTCCGATCGACTGGAAGCTCTCGACCGGCCGCAGCGTGCCGGCGGGCGGCGTCGGCGTCTGGGCGAGCGTGAGGGCGGAACCACCGACCGCCAAGCCGAGACCGGCCATGGCGGCGAGAAGGCTCTGGCCAAGAAGGGTTCGACCTTGCATCACGCGACCCCCCCGACCATCGGCAGGCGACGCGGCCGCCCCTGGCCGAGCCGCGCCAGCGCATTGGCAACGGCAGGACCGATCGGCGGCACGCCGGGCTCGCCGACGCCGGTCGGCTTCTCGGTCGAGGCGATGATCTTCACCTCAACCTCCGGCATCTCGTGGATACGCAGCGAGCGGTAGCTGTCGAAATTGGTCTGGACCGGCTTGCCCTTGTCGAGCGTGAGTTCGCCATAGAGGGCATGGCCGAGACCGAAGCCAATGCCGCCCTCCATCTGGGCGCGGATCACGTCGGGGTTGACGGCGATGCCGCAGTCGATCGCGCACCAGACCTTGTGGACCTTCGGCTCGCCGCCCTCGCCCACAGAGACCTCGGCGATCTGCGCGACGAAAGAGCCGAAGCTCTCCGCCACCGCGACGCCCCGCGCGCGGCCATTGCCGGCATCCGGGCCGGTCCATTTCGCCAGTTCGGCGACGGCCTTCAACACGCCCGCCAGGCGCGGCTCCTTGCCCATCAAGGCGAGGCGGCCGGCGACCGGATCCTGCCCCGCGGCCTGGAGCAGTTCGTCCACGAAGCACTCGACCGCATAGGCGGTGTGGGTGTGACCGACCGAACGCCACCACAGCGTCGGCACGCCGACCTTGGCGGTGTGAACCTCGCAGCGGAAATCCGAGACCTCATAAGGCAGCTCGTTGGCGCCCTCGACCATGGTCGCATCGACGCCGTCCTTCACCGTCATCGCCTCGAAGGGCGTGCCGAGGAAGAAGGACTGGCCGACGATGCTGTTGGTCCAGGCGGTGATCCTGCCGTCCTTCACCGCGCCGCGCATGCGGTGGACGAAGAGCGGGCGGTAATAGCCGCCAGTCAGATCGTCCTCGCGGGTCCAGACCAGCTTGACCGGCCGGTTGGGGCCGATCGCCTTGGCGCACATGGCCAATTCCGCCGCCAGATGCTGGCTGACCTGCGCGCGGCGGCCGAAGGAGCCGCCGGCAAGCATGGTCTCGAGCTGCACCTTCTCAGGCGGCAATTCGAGGATCGTGGCGATGGTCTGGTGCTCGGTGGTCTGGAACTGGCTGCCGAAGCGGGCGAGCGCGCCCTGCGCGTTCCATTCGAGATAGCCGTCGAGCGGCTCCATCGGCGCATGCGCCAGATAGGGGAAGACGTATTCCGCCTCGATCACCCGCTCGGCCTTTGCAAGCGCAGCCTCCGCATCGCCGTGACTTCCCGCGACCTTGCCCGGCGTACGGGCGAGCGCGCGATACTCGACGACGAGCTCCGTGCTGCCGCGCTTTTCGGCCTCGCTCTCGTCCCAGACGACCTTGAGAGCCTCGCGGCCCTTGATCGCCGGCCACATGCCCTGCGCATAGACGGCGACACCCGAGCCGATCTGCTTGACGTCGACGACGCCCTTGACCTTGAGCGTCTCGGTCGCGTCGAAGTTCGCGACCTTGCCGCCGAAGCGCGGCGGACGGGCGACGACAGCCGTCAGCATGTTCGGCGCGCTGATGTCGATGGTGAACTTCGTCTTGCCGCGGGCCTTGTCGGCACCGTCGAGCCGCTTCACCACGCCCTCCTTGCCGATCAGCCGGAACTGGGACGGCTGCTTCAGCGGCGCATTGTCCGGCACCGGCAGTCTTGCGGCGGCCTCGGTGAAGTCGCCGAAACGACCCTGCTTGCCCGAGGCATGCGTCAGCACGCCCTTCTCGATCGTGATCTCACCGGGGGAAACCTTCCAGGCCTGCGCCGCGGCCTGCATCAGCATGGCCCGGGCGGTCGCGGCTGCCTTGCGGATCTGATCGAAGGAATTGGCCATGGCGGTGGAGCCGCCCGTGCCCTGCACGCCGAAGGCGAGATTGGCGTAGAGCTTGACGTCGGCCGGCGCATGCTCGGCGCGCATCTGGCCCCAATCGGCGTCCATCTCCTCTGCGACGAGCGTCGCGAGCCCCGTGAAGGGCCCCTGCCCGAACTCGATATGCTTGACCAGCACGGTGACGCTGTGGTCGGGCGCGACGCGGATGAAGGCGTTCGGCGCGAAGGCCGCGGCGCCGGCCGACTGGGCGCGGGCGGCCTTGGGCAGATGCAGCGCGATGACGAGGCCGCCGGCCCCGGCGAGAAGCGAGCGGCGCGAGAGGGTGAGATCGTGGGCGGTCATGCTCAACCCTCCAGCGTGCGGGCTGCGGCATGGATCGCCGTGCGGATGCGGGCATAGGTGGCGCAGCGACAGATGTTGCCGTTCATGGCGAGATCGATGTCGCGGTCGCTCGGCTTGCGGTTCTCCTTCAGGAGGGCGACCGCGCTCATCACCTGGCCGGACTGGCAGTAGCCGCATTGCGGCACGTCGAGGCTGTCCCAGGCGGCCTGGACCGCGGCGGCCTCCTTGCCCTCCAGCGCTTCGATCGTGGTGACCTTGCCTTCGACTGCCGAGACCGGCGTGACACAGGAGCGCACGGGCTGTCCGTCGATCCAGACCGTGCAGGCGCCGCATTGGGCGACGCCGCAGCCGAATTTGGTGCCGGTCAGGCCGAGATTGTCCCGGATCGCCCAGAGCAGGGGCGTGTCGTCGTCGACATCGACGCTATGGATGCGTCCGTTGACGGTGAGTGTGTGAGCCATGGCTGCCTCGCGGATGGAGATGGGGTGTTGAGAACCGGAACGACGCGCCGGCGCGGGGGTTACCTTGCGAACCCTTTCCGGCCTAGCGTTGAACAGCGGCGGCCGTCGCGGCCGCCCGAGAATGGACTGTTTGGATAAATCCAGTCTAGTCGGTATGGTGGCTCAGAGTCTGGAATTCGTCAAGACTGAGAATGAGCACGTCACGAGAAAGCTCCCCGGTTCCGCCGGATGAAGCCAGGACCCGCATCGAGCAGATCGCCGATGCAGCTCTTCGGCGGTTTGCGCGCTATGGCTTCAAGCGAAGCTCGATGGACGACATTGCGCGCGAGGCCAGCCTCGCCAAGGCAACGATCTACCTGCATTTCAAGGGCAAGGACGATGTCTTCCGGGCGATGATCGAGCGTTTCGCGGCTCAGATCGAAGCCCGATGCGCAGCGGTGATGGCGCAGCCCCTGCCCTTTCCCGACAAGCTCACGGCGCTGATGCTGGCCTATTTCGCGACCGGCTATGCCGCCTTCGGAGATGGCGAGCACCTGCAGGAACTCAAGGCGCTGATGGCCAGCATCGCGCTGCGCGAATTGCAGGCGCTGGAGCGGATCTTCACCGTCACCGCCACGGCCCTGCTGGCGCAGTCCGCCTCGTCAGGCGAGATCGCGCTGGGATCGCTCGAGCCGATCGGAATCGTCGAGACGCTGGTCCGCGCCGCCATCGGCGCGAAGATGGGGACGCCGCCCTCGCTGGAGACCTATGAGGCCAGGCTGCGTTTGGCGGCGGCGGTCGCGGCGCAGGCGGTTGCGAAGCGGTAGTCCGACGTCTCGCATAGTCCGGTCCTGACGGCGGCCTGACGGCCGCTCAGCCCTCTTTCGCCCGCACGGCGCCCAGCGCCGCTTGCGCCGCCGCCAGCCTTGCGATCGGCACGCGGAAGGGCGAGCAGGAGACGTAGTCTAGCCCGACGCTGTCGCAGAAGCCGATCGAGGCCGGATCGCCGCCATGCTCGCCGCAGATGCCGAGCTTGATGTCGGGGCGCGCCTTGCGGCCGCGCTCGACGGCGATCTTGACGAGCTCGCCGACGCCCTCCTGGTCGATCGTGACGAAGGGATCGGCGGCGAGGATGCCCTTGGCCGTGTAGGAGCCGAGGAACGAGCCGGCGTCGTCGCGGCTGATGCCGAGCGTGGTCTGCGTCAGGTCGTTGGTGCCGAAGGAGAAGAACTCGGCCGTGCGGGCGATCTCCTCGGCGCGCAGGCAGGCGCGCGGCAGCTCGATCATGGTGCCGACCTGATAGGTCAGCTCGACGCCGCTCTCGGCCGTCACGGCCCTAGCCATCGCGTCGATGCCGGCCTTGACCAGGTCGAACTCGGGCACACCCATCACCAGCGGGATCATGACCTCGGGAATCACCGGCTTGCCGGTTTCCCGGGCCGCGATCACCGCCGCCTCGAAGATGGCGCGGGCCTGCATCTCGGCGATCTCGGGATAGGCGATCGCGAGACGGCAGCCGCGGAAGCCGAGCATCGGGTTGAACTCGTGGAGTTCGGTCGCGCGGTGCTTCAGCGTCTCCGGCGTCACGCCGAGTGCCTTGGCGACGGCCGCGATCTCGGCTTCGCTATGCGGCAGGAACTCGTGCAGCGGCGGATCGAGCAGGCGGATCGTGACGGGAAGGCCCTGCATGATCGTGAAGAGCTGGACGAAGTCCTGGCGCTGCATGGGCAGGAGCTTGGCGAGCGCGGCGCGACGACCCGTGTCGTCATGAGCGAGGATCATCTCGCGCACCGACTGGATGCGGTCTTCCTCGAAGAACATGTGCTCGGTGCGGCACAGGCCGATGCCTTCGGCGCCGAAGTCGCGCGCGGTGCGGGCGTCCTCGGGCGTCTCGGCATTGGCGCGGACCTTGAGGCGGCGGACCTTGTCGGCCCAGCCCATCAGCGTGCCGAACTCGCCCGACAGCTCCGGCTGCTGCATCTTGATCTCGCCGATCATCACCTGGCCGGCGGCGCCGTCGATCGTGATGAAATCGCCGGCCTTCAGCGTGGTCGAACCGACGGTCATCGTGCCCTTGGCGTAGTCGACGCGGATCTGGCCGGCGCCGGAGACGCAGGGCTTGCCCATGCCGCGCGCCACGACCGCCGCATGCGAGGTCATGCCGCCGCGCGTGGTCAGGATGCCTTCGGCCGCATGCATGCCGTGGATGTCCTCAGGGCTCGTCTCGACGCGCACGAGGATGACCTTGCGGCCGGCCTTCCTGGCGGCTTCGGCATCGTCGGAGTTGAAGACGATCTCGCCGGCAGCGGCGCCGGGCGAGGCCGGCAGGCCCGTCGTCAGGATACGGCGCTCGGCCTTGGGATCGATCATCGGGTGCAGGAGCTGGTCGAGCGCACCGGGCTCGACGCGGCCGACGGCCTCCTCCTGCGTGATCAGGCCTTCCTCGGCGAGTTCGACCGCGATCCGCAGAGCGGCCTTGGCGGTGCGCTTGCCGGACCTCGTCTGCAACATCCAGAGCTTGCCCTCCTGGATGGTGAACTCCATGTCCTGCATGTCGCGGTAGTGCTTCTCGAGGATGCCGTAGATGCGGCACAGCTCGGCATAGGCCTCCGGCATCACCCGCTCCATCGAGGGCTTGTCGGAGCCGGCCTCCTTGCGGGCGACCTCGGTGATGTCCTGCGGCGTGCGGATGCCGGCGACGACGTCCTCGCCCTGCGCATTGACCAGGAACTCGCCATAGAGCGCGTTTTCGCCGGTCGAGGGGTTGCGGGTAAAGGCGACGCCGGTGGCGGAGGTGTCGCCCATATTGCCGAACACCATCGACTGGACGTTGACCGCCGTGCCCCAGGCGGCGGGGATGCTGTTCAGCTCGCGATACTTGATCGCGCGGGCGTTCATCCAGGAGGAGAAGACCGCGCCGACAGCGCCCCAGAGCTGAGCCTGCGGGTCCTGCGGGAAGTCGCTGCCGAGCGTCTTCCTGACGATGTCCTTGTACTTGCCGACCAGGACCTTCCAATCCTCGGCGCCGAGATCAGTGTCGAGATGGTAGCCCTTGCGCTCCTTGTAGTCCTCGAGCGCCTCCTCGAAATCGCCGTGGTCGACGTCGAGCACGACGTTGGAATACATCGTGATGAAGCGGCGGTAGCTGTCCCAGGCGAAGCGGGCGTCGCCCGAGGCCTTGGCGACCGCCTCGACGGTAACATCGTTCAGGCCGAGGTTCAGGACCGTGTCCATCATGCCCGGCATCGAGGCGCGCGCGCCCGAACGCACCGACACCAGAAGCGGATTGGCGGGGTCACCGAAGGTCTTAGCCGTCAGGCGGCCCATGTCGGCGAGCGCGGCTTTCGCCTGCGCCTCCAGCTCCGGCGGGAACTGCTTGCCGTTGTCGTAGTACCAGGTGCAGACCTCGGTGGTGATGGTGAAGCCGGGCGGCACAGGCAGGCCGAGATTGCTCATCTCGGCGAGGTTTGCTCCCTTTCCGCCGAGCAGGTTCTTCATGCCCGCCTCACCCTCGGCCTTGCCGTCGCCGAAGGTGTAGACCCATTTCCCGCCAGCCATCACATATGCCTCTTCATCCAGCCCGGCGCAGCAACGCCAGGGCGATCCAAAAGTTTCCGCGAAGCGTCGCCAAGCATGCCAGCGACGGGCTCCGGGTGCTCATGCCGAAAACTGCGGGAACAATCAATCAGCCAACAGGCAAAGACGCCGCCCTCTGCATCGCATCTGGGTCCGGCTGAGCTCTCATTCGCGCGTCACAGGCGACAGCCTTAGAAAGGGTATGCGCTGGTGCGCCTCGTGGGTCATCGAGCGATATCCGGCGACGGCAGTGCCGGCCTCGCGACTATCGCGCAATCCCACCAACTTTTCGACACGCTGCGCCCGCTGGATGCCACTTCGGTTCAGGGCCTTGCCATCCGCGCCTTCTTGGGCCAGCGCAGCGGCCAGGCGACGATGCGGTCGGGCACGTCGTCGTCGGGCACGTCGTCCTCGCTGGCAAAGACGCGGTTGCGCACCGCGACGCCGGCCTCGACCACCGTTTCAGGATCGCCCGAGACCAACGGATGCCACCAGGGCAGGTCGCGCCCCTCGGCGATGAGGCGATAGGCGCAGGTCGGCGGCAGCCAGGGCAGCGTGCGTACGTCATGGGGCGTCAACGTCACGCAATCGGGCACGATGGTGGAGCGGTTTTCGTAGTCCTTGCAGCGGCATGTGCCGGCATCGAACAGGCGGCAGCCGATATCGGTCGCCAGGATCGCGCCGGTATCCTCGTCCTGGAGTTTCACGAGGCAGCAGCGTCCGCAGCCGTCACAGAGCGATTCCCATTGCTCGCGGTTCATCGCCTCGAGCGAGGTGGTGCGCCAGAAAGGTTCGTCTCGATCTTGGTCGCGGGTCATGCCGCCTTATGCGCCGCGGCGGGCTGCGAGGGAAGCGCGGGGCGCCAGATCCTGGCATTCTGCGCGTCCGCATCCGCCGACCGGATTGCGCAGTAAGCGATGCGACGTACTAAAACGGGACAACCTCGCTGGCCCGAAATCTGCTGTCCACCATCGATCGGGCGGCGACCACTGACACCGCGACGAACAGCCATTATGTAATCAGGCGCCGCCGCATTTATGTTACCTAGGCGGCAAGAGCGCGGCAGGGCCATGTCGCCGTCTCATCGAGACGGCGACCCTCATCGGGATGCCAGGACGGCGATGGAGTTCAGGAAGACAGGCTGGGCGACCCGACTGAAGCGCTTTGCGCTGGCGGTCGATTCATGGGTCGATGCCGGGCTGTGGGGCGCGGCGCGGCGCGCCGGCGACACCTATGAACGCATTCGCAGCCTCACCGACCGGCTCACCGTCAGCGGCGGCCAGAGGCTCGCGGCGGAATTCGCCAGCGAGGGGCTGAATGTCGGTATCGTCGGCGCATTCCTGATGCTCTCGCTGGCCATCCCCTCCTTCAACGAGGGGCGCGAGGAGGCCCTGAAGAACCAGGTCTTCGCCGTGACCTTCCTTGATCGCTACGGCGCCGAGCTCGGCCATCGCGGTGCGCGGCACGACGATTCGCTCAAGCTCGACCAGATGCCGGACCATCTCATCAAGGCCGTGCTGGCGACCGAGGACAGGCGCTTCTACGACCATTTCGGGATCGACGTCCTCGGCACGCTTCGCGCGGTGACAGTGAATGCACGGGCCTCGGGCGTGGTCCAGGGCGGCTCGTCGCTGACGCAGCAGCTCGCCAAGAACCTGTTCCTGACCAATGAGCGCTCGCTCGACCGCAAGATCAAGGAAGCCTTCCTCGCGCTCTGGCTCGAAACGCGCCTGACCAAGAACGAGATCCTCAAGCTCTATCTCGACCGCGCCTATATGGGCGGCGGCACCTTCGGGGTCGCGGCGGCGGCGGATTACTATTTCGGCAAGTCGGTGAAGGACGTCTCGCTGGCGGAAGCCGCGATGCTGGCGGGTCTGTTCAAGGCGCCGACGAAATACGCCCCCCATGTCAACCTGCCGGCCGCCCGCGCGCGGGCCAACGACGTCCTGAACGCGATGGTCGACGCCGGCTTCATGACGGCGGGCCAGGTCGACAGCGCCAAGCGCAACCCGGCGACGCCGGTCGATCGGCGGCGTGATTCCAGCCCGGACTATTATCTCGACTGGGCCTTCGAGCAGGTGAAGGCGCTGGCCGACGACGGCAAGATCGGCGCCGACCGGGTGCTGACGGTGAAGACACCGCATGATCCCGCCATCCAGGACCGCGCCGACGAGACGATCGAGTCGATCCTGCGCCAGCACGGGCCGGGCTACCGGGCCAAGCAGGCGGCGACCGCGATCATGGACCCGGACGGGGCCGTGCGCGCGCTTGTCGGCGGGCGCGACTATGGCGCGAGCCAGTTCAACCGCGCCACCGCGAGCCTGCGGCAACCCGGCTCGTCTTTCAAACCCTTCGTCTATGCGACGGCGCTGGCGGCGGGGCTCTACAAGCCCAACACGGTCGTCACCGACCGTCCGGTCTGCATCGGCAACTGGTGCCCCAACAATTACGGCCGCTCCTATGCCGGCTCGATGCCGCTCTATGTCGCGCTGGCCAAATCGATCAATACGACCCCGGTGCAGATGTCGATCGCCATCGGCCAGGCCACCGGCGAAAGCCATGTCGCGCGCGCCGCGCGCATCGGCCGCATGAAGATCATCGAGACGAGCCGGGCCATGGGCCTGAACTCGCCGCTGACCGACACCGTCTCGCTGCCGATCGGCGCGGCGGAGGTCACGGTGATCGACATGGCCGCCGGATATTCCGTCTTCGCCAATGGCGGCAAGCGCGCCAAGCCCTATGCCGCCATCGAGATCCACAACTCGCAGGGTGAGCCGATCTACCGCCACGACCGCGACGAGCCGGCGCCGGCCCAGGTCCTGAGCACCCAGGTCGCCCAGGACATGAACTTCATGCTGTCCAAGGTTCCCACCGAGGGCACGGGCCGCCGTGCCGCGCTGGAGGGCGTGGTCACCGCCGGCAAGACCGGCACCACCAACGGCTACAAGGACGCCTGGTATGTCGGCTATTCCGGCAACCTCGTCGGCGCGGTCTGGTTCGGCAACGACGATTCCTCCGAGACCGCCAACATGACCGGCGGCTCGCTGCCGGCCATGACCTGGAAGGAGATCATGCAGTTCGCCCATCAGGGTCTGGAGCTGAAGCCGATCCCCGGTGTCGCGCCGCCCGATCCGAAGACTGCGACCATCGCCAGGGCCAGCACTCCGTCGAACGCGACGGTCCCGGCGGCAGGGCCCGGTGCCGGTCACATGCCGCGCCAATCCTTCGAGGTGCTCTCTGCTGTCGGCGCGATGTTCAAGACGATCGAGCCCGCCCGCGTTGCCGGGCCGCGCCTGCAGGTGGGCATCCGTGAGGTCTCCGCGACAACAGGCGAGACGCGGATTCGGTAGGGGTTCTGCTGGTTCGGCTTCAGTTCAGGGCTTCGGGAAGATGAGGGCGGAAATCTTCGCTCTGACGTCTGCGACGATCGCATCGGGCATTTTGCGGATCATCTCGGACTGCCGTTCGGCCCAGGACAGGCTTTTGACCTGATCGGAGAGGATCGCGCCGGTCACGCCGATCCCGTCGGGAACCACCACCTCGAAGGGATAGCCTTTCACCTGGTTGGTGATGGGGCAGAGCACGCAAAGTCGCGTCTGCTGGTTGTATTTCTGCGGCGACAAGACAAGAGCCGGGCGCCGGCCAGCCTGCTCGCGGCCCGCCTGTGGATCAAAGCTGATCCAGATGACATCGCCTGCATCAGGACAGTACGGCTCAGCCGTACTCGTTGCCGACCGCAGAATGTGACTCAATCTCGCCATGCAGATTCGACTCGCTGATCCCGGCGAGCAAGTCTGCAAGATCGTAGTGCGGCTCGCTCATCGGCTTGATGACAATGCAGCCATTCTCCACGGAAATATCTGCAATCGCACCCTCTCCAACGGAAATTTCCTGCGCGAAAGCCGCAGGAATCCGAATGGCAAGACTGTTACCCCATTTCGAAAAGCGAGCGTTCATGATGGTGCCACTCCTCACGCCTGCACGGCCTGTCGATACAACGAAGATACATGCAAACGGTACCGAGGCAAGTTGCAAGTTGGTTCAGTGGTGCTGTTGACGCGCTCCCGCCGGCTGGTTCAACTCCCGCGGCTGGCCCTGTCGTTGAGCCGGTTTTGAAAGTGAGGCCGTGCGCGTCTTCCATCTCGCCTATCTGATCGCGCTCGGCGCGGGGCTTGGCCTGACGTCCGCGCATTTCGCCGTGGCGGGCCGGCCGCTGCTCGGCATGGCCCAGATCGGTGCCTGGACGACCTGGCCGCGCAGCGGCGGCCGCGACATCGACCCCTATATGCGGGCCTATCTCGCGCGCGGCGTGCATCTGCCGCTGGGTGCCGGCGAAGGGCTGGAGCTGATCGCCGAGCGGGACGATGAAGGCGCGACGCTCGACGGACGCTGCCGCTATGCGCTGACCGGATCGACGCCGACGACGCGCGGCTGGACGCTCAGCGTCACCGACGCGGACGGACGCCCGTTCAGCCTGCCGCTGGACCGTGGCGGATTCACCGATGCCGAGATCGTGCGCGACGAAAGCGGGAGCTTGCGCGTCGCCGCTGCGGCGACGCCGCAGACCGGCAACTGGCTGCCGCTGCCGACGAGCGGGCGCTTCCAGTTTCGCTTGCGGCTCTACGACACGCCGATCGCCACCCAGGCCGCGGAGACCCGGGCCGAGAGCCTGCCGCGCATCGAGCGGATCGACTGCCCATGAGCGCCATCCGCCAGGACGCGACGGAGGATCTCGTCGCCCCGAAAGCCGATCTTCGGCTTAGCCAACACCGCCTGCCCCGGGGCGCGCGAATCGCCGCCGCCATCCGCCGCCTGCTGCTGACGACCATCGCCGGGGTCGTCCTCGCGGCCATCGTCCATATCGTGGCGATCCTGCTGATCCCGGTGCTGTCGGCCAGTGACGCCAACACCGCCTATCGCATGCTGGGAGCCAATGGGCGGGCCGAGCTCATTTCCGCCAGAGACGGACGCGGTCTGCCCCTGCCGCGGGAGTCCGATCCCGCGACGGTCACGGCGGTCTGCGGCTATGATCTGACGGCCGGGCCGATGCGCGTCGTGGCGCGGGCCGGGACGCTGCCGCTGGGCCTGACGCTGCACCGGCGCGGCGGCGGCGTCGCCTACGCGATCACCGACCGGGCCGCCATCCGCGGCGTGGTCGAATTCGTGGTGATGACGGAAGAACAGCGTGACGAGCGCATCGCACGCGACGAGGAAGGCGAGGCGGCGCGCGAGTTGCGGGTGGTCTCCGAGACCGATCAGGGGCTGATCGTGGTGCGCGTGCTGGTGCCTCGCCCCTCCGACCGTGCCGATGCCGAGGCTTTGGCGAGCGGCGTCGCCTGCGGCATGGCCGACTGAGACAAGGCGACCGGGCTCAGCCCTTGTAGACCACAGGGGGCTTCGCCCCCTCGACCGCGCCGTCCCCAAACACGCCGATCAGCGGCAGCTTGCAGAGCGGGCCGGCCTCGGCCTCCAACGCCATGATGGCGCGTTCGGCGCGGATCGCCTCGCGCGAGGGCATTTCGACGACGAGATTGGCGAGCGCGTAGCGGTAGCTCTCGAGCCGGAAGCCGACGCGCTCGCAGACCCAGAGAATCAGGCCTTCATTCTCGACGACGCGCGCATGGGCCGGATCGATCTGGCTCGGCGCGACATGGGGCGAGGCCTCGGCCGTGCGCATCCGCACCCTGTCGGCCGAGACCACCCGCATCGCATTGGCGCGGAACGGCCCGATCAACAGCCTGTCTGCGTTGGCGTCCTCGGCGAGGCGCGAATAGCGCGAGACCTGCGAGGCGTAAGAGCCCGAGGTCAGCGCGTTGAAATAATCGGAGACTGCGCTCGACTGCAGCTGTACGGGCAGAATCCGGGAATGGGCCAGGTCCGAGACGCGGCCCTGGAAGATGCTGCGCTCATGGCCGGGCATGATGAAGCGCCAGGCGCGATCGCGCAGTTGCTCCTCGTCATCGGTCATGCGGAAATGCGAGGCGGCCTCGCCGCGGAACGTCGCCGACCAGAAGCCGACCTGGGGCGCGACCAGCTGGCTGAAAACATCGGGCCGAGGGCGGCCGAAATCTCCAGGGCCGGCGCAGGCACCCAGCGCGAGGCAAAGCAGCAGCGCGGCCAGCCGGCCGCTCCGCCACGGGGCGGTGCGTGGATCAGCAGCCGTTGCGAAGGTCACGCCGGCTGCCTGGCGTTGGTCGCCTTCCTGGACCGCTTGGGGCCGCCGGCGGGCGTCGACGTCAAGGGTCGGGACCGACGGCGCACCGCCGGCTCGGCTGCCGCCGCTTCGGCCTGCCGCTCGTAGCGAACACCGGTGAAGAACAGAATCGTCGCGGGCTCCTGCCGTGCAGCGGCGGAAGCTTCGGATGGTTGCGCCCGCCGACGGGGCGCTAGAGGGATGACGACGGCCATGATGCGCCTCCGTGTCTTGGCGCCTGGGTTTCGGTCGCGGGAGATCGCTCTTCCGATCAGCATCAGGCCTCGACATGGTTAACGCTCCCTTAAACGCTCGGGGATTACTCTCCGCTGGCGCCAAGAATCACAGCCGAGTGTCCCATGCCGTCGCGAATTTCCGCCGAACTCGCCCATCTCGCCCGCCTAGCGCGTGATGGCGGGCTCGATCTCAGCCAGGTCTCGCTGCGGGTGAAGGCCGACCTGCTGATGTCGACGCCGCATCCGGCGCCCGACGATCTCGCCGCATTCGCCGAGATGGCGGCGGCACTGGTTCCCGGCATCGACGAGGCGACGGCCGTCATCCTGGCGCGCAAGGTCGCGGGCTGGCGCCACGCCCCCGACGCCGTGCTCGAGGCGTTGCGTGCGCGCGGCGGCGCGGTCCTCGCAGCGCTGGTGCGCCACGGCATGCCGCTGCGCCCGACCGAGTTCGAATCTCTTGCCAGCCAGGCCGACGCCGCCCTGGCCAGCGCGCTGACGGGGCGGGCCGATCTCACCGCCACGGCAACGCTGATGCTGGTCGAACGCGGCGACCGGGCGATCGACTTTGCCCTGATGGCCAACACCGCCATCGACCTGCCCCGCGCCGCGCTCGACCTCCTGGTCGCCCGCTCGCGCGAGGATGCCGCCTATGCCCACCCGCTGCTGGCCCGCCGCGACATCTCGAGCACCGAAATCGCACCGCTCTTCCTGTTCGCCGGGCCGGATCGACGGCTCGCCATGCTGGATTCCCTGGCGGCGCTGGATTCGCTCAGCCCCACCGAGCGCCGCCAGCCGGTCTCGCACGACGCCTTCATGGGCTGGCTCGCCATGGCCGCCGACGATCAGAACGGCGCGTTCGGGGCGCTCGCGAGCCATCTCGGTGGCGGGCAGGCCCTCGCCGGCGCAATCGCGGCCGACCATTCGCGCGACCTCGCCGCGCTCGCCCTGACCGCGGCCGGGGCGAGCGTCGAGGATGCGACGCGCTTCCTGATCAGGCTTGGCGACGAGGCCGCCCATTCGGTGGAGCGTATCTTCGCCGTGGTCGCGCTGATGCGCTCGGTGCGACCGACGGTGGCGCTGCGGCTGGTGATGCAGGTCAGCGGCACGCCGATGCCGGCAACGACCCGCAAGGGCCAGCATCAGCCGGCGATGGATCCGAGCGGAACCCCAGCACGGATCGGGCCGGCTCGCCCGGAGAGCGCAATGACCACCGACATTCTGCGCAAGCTTGGCGTGAGGCGCGAGCAGGGCTGAGCGCGCCGCAAAGCGGGCAGGCGCTATTCCGCGACGAGATCGAGCCGCGGATCACCCTGCCGGTTCTCGATCTCGACGAGCCAGAGATCGGAATCGAAGCGCCGCTCGCGTTCGACACGCTCCTCGACACTGCCGGGATCGCTGTCGAGCACGAGTTGGAAGCGGCGGATGCCGTCATCCAGCGCCATGGATTGCGGCGCGGGGCCGTAAAGCGCCGCGGTGCCGTCGAGCCGGTCCAGCTTGACGAAGATCGCCCCGGCCTCGGCGGAGCCGCGCCGTCTCAGCACGGCGACGAGCCCGTCATGTCCGGCCTGCCTGAGATAGGCCGACACCCAGAACTCGCTGGTGAGACGCGCCATCGGCGCGGCTCAGTTTTCCACGCTGCGGCGCGGCGTGGCGGATTTCGCCTGAGCGACGCCGCGGACCTCGGCCGGCGGACGGATGTCGGCGCCGTTGATCAGATCGGCGATCGGATCGCGCGGTGCCGCCGCGCGCGCGACCGGGGCCGGCGCGGGGGCGGCGGCGGGAGCGGCAGCCGTGCGCGGCACATTGGTCACGGCCGCCGGAGGGCGGACCACGGCGTCGCGGGCCTGCTGGGAGAGATCGTTAGGGCGCGTGGGCGGCAACGGCGCCGGTGTCGCGACGCCCGCCGGAGCCGATGCGGCGGCCGGCGTCTCCACCCGGCGTTCGGCATTGCGGGCGGGCGGCGTCTGCGACGGTGCCGAGATCATCGGCGCAGGATGGCGTGCCTTCTGGAAGATCAGCGCATTGGCGAGAATCGCAGCGGAGATGCCAGCGAAGACGACCAGCACGACGGCGCGGCCGGGGCGGCGGGCCGCAAGTCGCGCGATCCGGCCGAACCAGCTGGTCTTGCGGCGTGGCTGCGGCGCCGCACGCCTGACGGGGGCGGACAGCGATGCACTGGAATGGGCGCGGGCGGCAATCGTGGCGGACATGGGGCTCGCTCGTGGTCAGGCGGTCAGACGAAAAGGCGCTTTGGTCTCAAAACCCCGGCGCGGCGCGCGGGCGAAGGTCGCGATACTGACGGGCTGGGACGTATCCGCCACGCCGCCAACCGGCAGCCTGACGGCGACGCGCGTACCGACACCCGGCGCGCTCTCGATGGTCAGGCGCCCGCCATGCAGGCCGACGAGGCCGCGCACGACCGAAAGGCCGAGGCCCGTGCCCTCATAGGCGCGGTCATAGGAGCCCTTGGCCTGGAAGAAGGGATCGCCCAGGCGCGGCAGGTCGCTGGCGGAAATGCCGATGCCGGTGTCGGCGACCGAGAGGTCGATCATGTCGCCGTCACGCACCACGGCGAGCACGACGCGGCCGCCGGCCGGCGTGAACTTGATGGCGTTGGAGAGCAGGTTGATCATGACCTGCTTCAGCGCGCGACGGTCGCCCAGGACCGGCGGAAGGTCCGGCCCGACGACGCGCTCCACCGCGATCTCGCCAGCCTGCGCCCGCAGCGCCATCAGCGCGCAGCAATCGCGGGACAGCTCGGCCAGATCGAGCGGCTCCTGCTCGATCGTCATGGTGCCGCTCTCAATCTTCGAGATGTCGAGCAGCGTGTTGACGACGTCGAGCAGATGATGGCCCGAAGAATGGATAATGTGGGCGTATTCGAACCGCTTCTCCGCGTTGAGCCAGCCCTGCGTATCCGTCGTCAGCATCTCCGAGAAGCCGATGATGGCGTTCAGCGGCGTGCGCAGCTCATGGCTGACGGTCGCCAGGAAGCGGCCCTTGACGTCGCTGGCCTTCACCGCCTCGGCATGGCCGCGAGCGCGCTCGTCTTCGAGAGCCCGACGTGTCGTGATGTCGCGCATGACGCAAACAACGGCGGCGCTGTCGCCGGGAGCAGCGGTCTCGATCCGGTGCGCCTTCATCTCGAGCCAGAGCGAGACAGGCTGATGCTGTTCCTGCTCGTCGCGCGGGACGAAGAGGGTGCGAAAGCACGCCGTCGCGGAGCCGGCGCCATGGGCGGCGTCGCTCAGAGCCTTTAGAAACAGCGGACGGTCTGCAACATGAACCCGGTCGAACAGGCCGCGCCCGTGCAGTTCGCGCGGCTCGGCACCGGCCAGCGACCGGGCGGCGTCATTGGCGAACACCACCGCGCCGCTGGCATCGTGCCAGGTGACGAGGTCGCCGACATGGTCGAGCAGGAGCTGGGCGCGCTGATCGGATGCGCGATGCTCGCGCAGTTCATCGCGGCGACGCCGCAGGAAGCCGACGGCCACGACCATGGCCTGCAGGATCGCGACGATCACCAGGGTCGGCATCAAGCTGTTCGCCCAGGGCGCCTGATCGGCGAAGATGTCGAGATGATCGAGCAGCACGACGCCAGCCAGCGCGGTCGCCGCGATCGCACTGGCGCGGGTAACATACTGCCGCGAGCCGAAGAACATCGCTTCGGCCGGCACGGCGGCGAGCCAGAGCAGCAAGGGCGAGGCGGAGCCGCCGGTCATGCCGGAGACGGCACCGACGAACAGCGCGAGAGCCGCCGCTGACATGCAATGGGCGATGTCGAGGCGCCCGGTGCGGGACAAGACGACCGCCGCGAGCAGCGGCAGGGCGCCGGCCACGACCACGGCCGCTTCCAGGCCGCCCAGCGCACCGCGCCAGGCCAGATAGGCCGGAGCAAGCCCGAGCGCGACCGCGCCGACCAACAGCCGGGTCAGGATGAAACGCTCATGCCGCATGCGCTCGAGCGAATTGGGCAGCACGGATGCGTGCACCATCGCCGCCACCTGTGTCCTGACCGCCAGCAACTTCATGAGCAACGCAACGCCTGACTGCGCGGACCCTGCGCCCGCTTGGCCCACAATCTCGCTTGGGCGGTTTAAGCGGGGCTTAAGGCTGACGCCGGCAAACGGGCAACGAGACCGCCGAGTTTGCGGTTTTATGCCGAGATATCAGTCACCTAGACACCGGTTTCGACAACCGTCCCAGCCGACCTCGATGTTGGCAGCAGGGTGAACGGAAGCTGAAGATCGGCTGATGCCTTTGAAACGCATTTGACGGTCTGGAATGACGCGATTTTTCCGGATGCGGGTCTATGGTCGTTTCCGGAGCGAGGCGCCAGCCGTGCCAGCTTCGGGACAACGGGGACCGGCATGGCCTATATCCTGCGAAGCCTGGCAGTGATCGGCGTGATCGCGCTGAACTCGCCTGTGCATGGTGAGCGATCGGAGCCAGGCGGCACCGTTGCGACGGTTCGCAACGTCGCCAGGGCCGCCACGCAGATCGATGCGCATAGCGCGATGTCCAGCATCACCGCAGCGCGTGAAACCGCGCAGATCCTGGCGGGGCTCGACCCCGAGACGCGGCAGCGCCTCATGGCGCTGGCCGCAGCCGCTGCGAGCGGCAAGAGCGAGGTTCGCGAGCGCGGCCCTGCGACGGCGACGCGCTGACACGCCACAGGCCCCTCACCCTGCCTCGCGCTTGACGGCGCCGCCCGACACGCCGAAGACGCTGGCCTGAAGCCTGACAGAGCGGGAGCCGGCCTGCCGCTCGGCGGCCGGCAGCGGACGGGACATGAGCGCGACACTCGACGAGATCATCGCCAATTTCGACCTGCTCGACGAGTGGGACGACCGCTACCGCTATCTGATCGAGCTCGGCAAGGGCCTCGAGCCCCTTCCCGAGGACGCCCATAACGAGACCAACAAGGTGCGCGGCTGCGCCAGCCAGGTCTGGCTGGAAGGGCGCTCCGAGGGCGGGCCGGGCCCGGGGACGCAGCTGCATTTCCGCGGCGACAGCGACGCCCATATCGTGCGCGGGCTGGTCGCCTTGGCCCTGGCGATCTATTCGGGCCGCACCGCCTCCGACATCCTGGCGACGGACGCCTTCGCGATCTACGAGAAGCTCGGGCTTTCCGCCCATCTGACGCCGCAGCGCTCCAACGGCGTGCGCTCGATGATCGAGCGCATCAAATCCGACGCGCGCACCGCGACCGGAGCGTAAATCCCGGCCGCCGTCGCACCTGCGGTTTTCAAGGGGTGCGTTCGGGCATGAGATGGGGGCGAGCGTTCTCGCCCTGCCAGACCGTGCCGGCCCGCGAAGGACTGCGACGCGGCTCACCGATGCCGTAATGTGTGGCCAGCGCCTTGAGCGCCAGGCGCAGCACCACCTTTGCCGAGCGCGCCGGCCAGCCACGCTCGCGCTCGACGCGATCGAGCCCCTTCAGGAAGCCGCAGACGTCGATGGCAAGGCCCGACAGCTCCGGTCCGAGCCGGTCGCAGGCCGTGTTGACGCGCTGGCGGGCGGCAAGGGCCGTGTCGGAGGCGCCGGCGGGGTCGCCGCCCCCCGGCCCGCGTGAGCCCGGCGCGAGCGAGGCGTCCCAGTTCATCGTGGTGCGCGGCATCATCCGTGCGACGGTGAGGTCGGAGCGGAAACGCTCGCCGGCAGCGAACTCCTCGGCGGAGATCTGCGGCTGGCCGTCCTTGCCCGGCCGGCGATGCAGCCAGAGCAACGGGCTCTCGCGCTCGTCCAGCATCACCGTCTGCTCACGGCCGTCGACGTGAATGACGGCCTGGGCGAGTGCGCGCGCGGCACCGCCAGCGGGCTGAGCGGCGAGCAGGCGCCGGGCGTCCCCCTCGCCCGTCCAGATCGCCCGACCATCGGCGAGGAGGGCGTCTGCCGCCTCGGACGGCACATAGCCGGCGCCGAGGCTGGTGCCATTGGTGCTCTTGTAGAGCGCGATCCGTCCGCAGCCCAGCGGCGAGATGCGGCCGAACGCGCCGGGCTGGGCAAGATGGCGCAGCAGCCTGCCCACCGTGGCGCTGTCCCCGCCATGCGTCTCCCCTGCCCGGCTCATGACCGGACCTGCGGTCGGATCGCGGGGGCGAGCGAACCGGACAAGGCGAGCAGGCCCGCCTCGAGCGCCGACAGGGCGAACTCCAGCGCCGGATCGTCGCGGCGATCCTCGATCAGGGCGCAGGCATGGCGCACGGTCGTCCGATCGCGGCCGAAGCAAATTCCAACGCGGGTGAAGGTCAGCCCGAAGGCGACATGAGCGAGATACATCGCGGTCTGCCGCGCCAGCGCGATCGGCCTCCTTCCACGCCGCGGGTCTCGCAGCGTCGCGGTCGGCACCCGCGTGATCGCCGCCACGGCCACTTCCGCCAAGCGTGCCAGCGCCGCGTGGCGAACGGGATCGATCGCTTCAAGCTCCAAACTGTTCATGATATGTTCCTGATGCCCCGGCCGGGATCGGCAAGGTCGGTCCTCAGAATGCATGAAAATATTCGCGATATTATACTTGACGTACCCAAATCGCCTGATAAGGTAGCTCGCATAAGGAGTTACCCCGATGTCGTCCGTTCTTTCTGAGAAGCACTTCCACAACGAGGCCGCCGCCTACGCGTTCGTTGAGGCGCGCGTTTGGCCGGAAGGTCCGATCTGCCCGCATTGCGGCGGGTTCGAGCGCATCGGCAAGATGGGCGGCAAGAGCACCAGGATCGGCGTCTATAAGTGCTATCAGTGCCGCAAGCCCTTCACCGTGAAGGTTGGCACCGTGTTTGAAGCCAGCCACGTCCCCATGCACCTGTGGCTGCAAGCGATGTTCCTGCTGTCCTCCAGCAAGAAGGGCATCAGCGCGAATCAGCTCCACCGCACTTTGGGCGTCACCCTCAAAACCGCTTGGTTCATGGCGCACCGCGTTCGCGAAGCCATGCGGCTTGTCGGCTTCGAGCCTATGGGCGGCGCGGGCGCGGTTGTCGAAGCCGACGAAACCTATTTCGGCGACAAGGAACTCGTCACCAAGCGCACCAAGAAGGGCAAGAGCGGCCACAGCAGCAAGCGCGCCATCGTCGCTCTGGTTGAGCGCGGCGGGCAGGCCCGCACCTTCCATGTGGACCGCGCCGACAAAGTCACTGTGACCGAGATCGTCTCCGAAAACATCGCCCGCGAAACTCGCCTGATGACCGACGAGAGCCGCCTTTATGCGGACGCTCTGAACCACGTCGCAGAACACGACCACGTCAAGCACTCGGCTGGCGAATATGTGCGCGGTGACATCAACACCAACACCGTCGAGGGCTATTTCAGCATTTTCAAGCGCGGCATGAAGGGGATCTATCAGCACTGCTCAGAGAAGCACCTTCACCGCTACCTGTCTGAGTTCGATTTCCGCTATAACAACCGCGTCGCGCTGGGGGTGAACGATACCGCCCGCACCGACGCGGCCATTCGCGGCATCGTCGGGAAGCGCCTCACCTATCGAACGATTAACTGAGGGACCAAAGCCCTATGGCGAAGCAGCCAAAGCCCAAGGCCACAAGCACAAAAGACGGCGCTAAGGCGCAATCCGAGCGGTTTATACAAACCGCTCGCGAGCTTGGGGCTGACGAGAGCGGTGAGAAGTTCAACGATCTCATTAGCAGGGTAATTCCTGCGGTCAAGAAGCCGAAGGGTTAGTTGTTACCGGCTTAAGGTCAAGCAGATCGTATGTGTTTTCGACTCTTTGTGTTGCATAGAACTCTTTGGAAGTTCTTTTTATAATTGCAACGTACATTTCTCCAAGCTTCAAAGTCCGATACTTATCAAAATTCTGATCTAAATTACCTTTGTAACTCTCGCCATTGCTTTCTACGAAATGGAAACGAGACGAAATAACGTCCCCGCCAGCGAGCATCCCTATTGTCTCGAATGTATCGCTTTTTTGGTCTGAGGTTCGTTCGATAATTTCAACAATGTCTACCATTTTTCGGCGCGGTACCACTTGTCCCAACAGGCGGCCACTAGAGAGTTTCCAACGGACATCAGCCGAATAGCCACCAGCAACATTCGCGGCTGACCAGTCGTGCAATCTTTTGATGACGCTGCCACCTAGGGCGCGAGCAACATCGCGGACATCGTGCTGGTCGTCTATGTTCATGGTTTGGTAGAGCGCTTCAATCGACTTATCGAGTTTGCCTTCAAAGAAATTCCTGTCAGCCCGTGTCATAAGAACGACTCCGAGAGAGCCTTCATATGAATACCCGAACTCTAATTCGCTTTCAGATAATGCCTGCGCACCAAAAGTGCTTTTGGCCTTCTGAACTCCATTCTTTACAGAGTCGTGTATCTGAGTAAACAAACCTTGGTAATTCAACAGCGACCGCGATATTATTGAGATCGGGAACGCATCTTTGATTTCTGGAAGAAGCTTATAATCACAGATTTCAATCTGGTTATATTCGGCCAGTTGTCTCATATGAGCGTCTGCTTTACGCGCGCGCTTTTTCTCCGCCGCTAAGTTGATCTGCAAATCAACGCGGTCTGGATGCTGCCGAAGAGCGCTCTCTAGTCTTGCGACCGAAGAGAAAGCTCTTCTAGCTTGATCTGCGACATATGCGTAGTCCGACATGGGTTTCCCAGATCATGAGGCTCACATAGCCCTTCAGCCACTCACGGTCATTTTGCAGCCCGTACATCTCGCCTTCGGCCAACATATCAAGAGCGCATCCCCTGAATGGATGGCCAATACCGTAGCTGACATACGATGAAATGTCTAGGTCTTCGTGGTAAAAATCTTGGTTTAATTGACTTAGAAAGTTAATCTGGTCTGTATCTAAAAGATCAGCGACTTCGCTATCGACGTACACTTTAACATCTATATCACTTGGCATTGCCTTGAGTGTAAGGAAGCTGCCGTTTATCACAAGCTCGCACCTGATATTTCGTACGAGCAAATCTTGAATAGCCTGCTCCAGATGCTGAAACAGCCGACCTCGGCGTTGCTGGCCATGCCACTCAAAAGGCTCAACGGCGAGATTGTGCAACTCACTCATGGTGAGAATGTGCCTGCCAGGCGGCAGTAGCGGCTCAAGGTCGGGTTTCCTGCCAACGCCCAACGCTTGACCCCTTTATTGCGCCCCGAAATTGCATCACAAAACGGGCGCTAGAGTCAATGGGTACGTCAAGTATAATATCGCGAAAATATTCCTATATCAAGACGGCCGCCGAGCGCCGGGCCCTTATCCCCGCCAGATCATGGCAGGAGCCTGTTCCTCCGGACGCAGGCGTCCGTGCCATCTGCGGGCCATGGGCCGGCATGAAAAAAGGCCGCCGGCATGCCGGCGGCCTTTCGAATGGATCCAGCTTGCGCCCTGGGGCGTCGGCTCAGCGGCGCTTGCGGCGCTGCTGGCCCAGGCCCATCTTCTTGGCGAGCTGCGAGCGTGCCTCGGCGTAGTTGGGAGCAACCATCGGATAGTCCGGCGGCAGGCCCCACTTCTCGCGGTACTGCTCAGGCGACATGTTGTACTGCGTGCGCAGGTGACGCTTCAGCGACTTGAACTTCTTGCCGTCCTCGAGACAGATCAGATAGTCCGCCGTGATCGACTTCTTCACGGGAATGGCGGGCTTGGGCGCCTCGGCCGGCACGGCCGGAGCGACACCGTCGACGACACGGCCGAGCGCGGCATGCACATCGGCGATCAGCGCAGGCAAGTCGGACGCGGGAACAGAATTATTCGAGACATAAGCGGACACAATATCCGCGGTCAGTTCGATAAAATCCGATCCGTCAATATCAGCCATGATGGCGCCACTCCTTCAGACGTGTCTCTTCAGAATCGTTGATCACCGACCTCATCATCATGCATCGGTGCCTTGTGTGGTCCTGATCAACAGGACAAAGCACAATCGACTCAGACTCACCCTCAATGGGTCGATGATGACCGTCTAATCGATGCGCCACGGCGCCGCAAGACGTCGCGCCTGCGCGAATACGATTATCACAATGAAATATTGCAGTGATGTCCAGATGATCATTGTAACTGGAAACCGCGCAAGCCTGCCTCTGCCTTCACGTCGCGGGTCTTGCCACAGTGAGCGTCTCGCCACGCCAGCTTCTTGCCAAGCTGAGCTTCTTGCCACACCGGGCTCTGCTCTCTACCTATCCGAGCCAATGGATGGTGGAGACGTCGGCAATGCGCTCAAATACGGTTTCGGGCGCAAAGACGCCCCGGCGACGCAAAGCCGCTGCGCCGCGTGCCGAAATTCGCACCAAGGTCACCACCGTCCATGGCGTCGAACTCCGCGACGACTATGACTGGCTGCGCGCCCAAAACTGGAAAGAGGTTTTGCGCGAGCCCGAGGCGCTGCCCGCCGACATCCGCGCCTATCTCAAGGCCGAGAACGCCTACTCAAAGACGTTGATGGCGCCGACGCGGAGCCTGCAGCGCGACCTCGTCAAGGAGATGCGCGGCCGGATCAAGGAAGACGACGCCAGCGTCCCGCAGCCGGACGGGCCGTTCCTGTACTATTCGCGCTATCGGCGGGGGGGCGAACATCCGCTGATCTGCCGCAGGCCGCGAACGGGCCAGCCGGCCTCGGCCGAGAAGAACACTGGCAACAGCCGCGAGCAGATCATGCTCGATGCCGACGCGCTGGCGAAGGGCAAGGACTTCTTTGATCTCGGCGACACTGCCCATAGCCCAGACCATCGCCTGCTCGCCTGGAGCGCCGACGAGGCGGGCTCCGAGCTTCACAGGATCCGTGTCCGATATCTCGCCAGCGGCGAGGATCTGGCCGAGTGCATTCCCGACACGACGGGCGACATCGTCTGGGCCGCCGACAGCCTGTCCTTCGCCTATGTCGGGGTCGATGCCGACCACCGTCCCTCGAAAGTCTTCCGGCATCGCCTGGGCGACGATCCGGCGCGGGATACGCTTCTGCACGACGAGGCCGATGCCGGGATGTTCGTCGATATCGACCAGACGCAGTCGGGGCGCTTCCTGCTGATCTCGATCAGCGATCACGAGACATCCGAAACCCGCCTCGTCGACCTGTCGCAGCCCGATGCCATGCCCGTCACCATCGCGGCGCGCGAAGTCGGCCGGCAATATGATGTCGAGCATCATGGCGACGACCTGCTGATCCTGACCAATGCGGACGGCGCCGAGGACTTCAAGATCGTCGCCGCGCCGGTGGCCGACCCCTCGCCCGCGAACTGGCGCGACCTGATCGCCCACAAGCCGGGCCGGCTGATCCTGAGCCATGTCTGCCTGAAGGGCCGGCTGATCCGGCTGGAACGCGAGGACGGCCTGCCGCGCATCGTCATCCGCGACCTGGTGACGGGGACGGAAACCAGCATCGCCTTCGACGAGGAAGCCTATGGGCTCGGGCTGGATGCGGGCTACGAGTTCGACACCGCCACCTTACGCTTCATCTATGCCTCGATGGCGCGTCCCGCCGAGACCTTCGACTACGACATGGCGACGGGCGAGCGCGTGCTGCTGAAGCGCCAGGAGGTGCCCTCGGGCCATGATCCGGCGGCCTATCGCGTGCGCCGCATCTTCGCCACGGCGAAGGATGGCGCGCAGGTGCCGATCTCGATCCTGCATCGCGCCGACACCCCGCTCGACGGATCGGCGCCCTGCCTGCTCTATGGCTATGGCTCCTATGGCTCGGCGATGTCGGCCTCGTTCCGGATCAGGCCGCTCAGCCTGGTCGATCGCGGCTTCGTCTACGCCATCGCCCATGTCCGCGGCGGGACCGACAAGGGCAGGCGCTGGTATCTCGACGGCAAGCGCGACAAGAAGAGAAACACCTTCACCGACTTCATCGCCGCGGCCGAAACGCTCGCCGACAACAGCTTCACCACGCGCGGCCGCATCGTGGCGGAGGGCGGCAGTGCCGGCGGCATGCTGATGGGTGCCGTCGCCAACATGGCGCCTGCGCTGTTTGCCGGGATCATCGCGGAAGTGCCCTTCGTCGACGTGCTCAACACGATCCTCGACGACACCCTGCCGCTGACGCCGCCGGAATGGCCGGAATGGGGCGATCCCATCCGCGACGTCTCCGCGTTCAACAACATCCGGAGCTACTCGCCCTATGACAATGTCACGGCGCAGGCCTATCCGCCGATCCTGGCGATGGGCGGCCTGACCGATCCGCGCGTGACCTATTGGGAACCGGCGAAATGGGTGGCGCGGCTGCGCGCGACCATGACAGGCGGCGGGCCGATCCTGCTGCACACCAACATGGAGGCCGGGCATGGCGGCTCGGCCGGGCGCTTCGACTCGCTCAAGGAAACCGCCCTGGCCTATGCCTTCGCCATCCAGGCGGTGGGCGAAGGCTGGCCGGAGACGGGCTCGACCTGATCAACGCCACAAGCCACCGCCATTCCGGGGCGCCCGCAGGGCGAGCCCGGAACCCATAACCACCATCGGCCCAAGAAGGAGCGCGGCGCGCGCTCACATCATTCTGTCCGTTCAGCGGTTATGGGTTCCGGGCTCTTCGCTTCGCGAAGCCCCGGAATGACGGCAGATGGACCTTGAAAGCCGCGCGCGCTCAGACGCCCAGCCGGCTCTTTTCGCTGGCGAGGTAGATCTTGAGCTCGTCCATCGAAGCGAAGCTGTAGTCGCCATCGGGCGTGCGGGCCTGGATCGAGCCGTCGGCATAGATGGTGAAATGGGCCTCGCCGACCTGATAGGCGCCGACGATGCCTTCGTCGGAGGCGTCAGGGCTCTCAGGCTGCGCTCCGGCATCCGGCGCAGCCGGGGCCGGCGCGAAGGGCTGCGTTTCGTTGCTATCGGCCGGTTCGGCGGCGTGCTCCTGCGCCGAAGCGGCCGGCTCGGTCTCGAATGCTGCCGCTTCACGGGCCTGCGGAGGCCATGGAAGCGTTTCCGGCTCGGGCACCGGCACGGGCCAGGCCTGCTCGGGAAACGCCGGCTCGGGCCAGGCCGGCTCGAACTGAGCAGTCTCGGACATTCTGGTCTCGGGAACGGTCCCGGGCTGCGCCGCATCCTCACGCGGCGCTTCTTCCTGTTGGACGTCCCGCTGTTGCGTTTCCGCCGTGTCGGCGAACCATGGCGCGCGACGTTGCAGGGTCGGGTCCATCCAGTTCTCGGCCGCGGCGAGGTCGTCGAGACGATGGCCGATCCCCTCCGTCGAGAACGCCCTGCCCTCGTCGCTCCCGGAGAACGAGGGCTCGATGCGGCCGTCGGCGGGCTTCACGTCGCGTTGCAGCGCCGTCAGGCTCGCGCGCAGCTGGCCGAACTCGTCGGCCTCCCGCGCTGTATCGGCCTCGCGCGCGTTGGCGGCCATCAGGTCGGGCTCGAACGGATCGTCGATATCAGTCGGGCCGGGACCGATGGGTAGAGCCGGCGCGTCATCGGCCGAGGCTTCCACGGAGGCTTCGGCCGGCGCGCCGGCCGCGTCGCGCTCGCTATCGACCAAGGCGTTCGCATCGGCTAGTGCGGCGGCAAACCTCGGGGGCTCATCTCCTGCGTCGAATGTTCCGGTGCGCGCCTCCAAATCCGGCACGCCCTGCGGGTCGATCGGCCGGAACGGATCGAAGGCCGGGATCGCGTCGACATCGGGCTCGCCCGTCCCTTGGCGCTCGCCTGCCCCTTCGGGCTCGCCTGTCCCTGCGGGCACCACGGGCGCCTCATCGCCACGCAGGCCGGCTTGTTCGGCGGTGGATTGCGTGGCCTCGCCGCCGAGGGGACCGGGTTCGGCAGGCTCCTCATGCGAAGGCTCGTCACGAGCGGGCGTACCCAAAGCCTGCGTCGCGGCAAGAACCGCACCGGCCCCGGCCAGCGCTCCGATGCCGGCAGCCGGCGCCTGGGATGGTACGGTGGCCGCCGCATCGACGGCGCTGGCTCCCGGCTGCGGCAAAGCGGGATCGCGCTCGCTGGCAGGGCTGGCGAAGCCAGACGCGACCGACATCGCCATCGCCGCATTGGACAGCGTCTTCTTGAGCCGCCTGATTTCGACGAGGACCCATGCCAAAGCCAGCATCAGAACACCGGCGGCAGACACCACCGTGCCGATGATGACCTGCGTGAAGCCGCGCTCAAGCACCATATAGGGCAGGCCGTCGACGATCGCGGCAGCGCCGCCGCAGAGGAAGCCAAGGCCGAGCAAGATGAAAACGATGATCAAAGTCCAGTCCCCAGGAGCACGCTCGAAAGCCAACTTGGCAGGTCGCCCGGCCGGCCGAGGCCGGCCCACCTGTCGCGCTATCTTGTAACGTATTGAATAAGAGAGAGTTTCAAATCAGCTTTCCGCATAGCGGAAAGGAATCGGGCCTTAATGAGGCGCGTCCGCCGCAATGAGATCGCGCGATCGCCCGGTCAGACGGTTGCCGGGGAGCCACTGGGGGCTTAACTAACGATGGGAATGGCGGGCGCCCACGCGGCAACCACCCGGCCCGGGCCGTCCAACGGCAAGTCATTCTCCGTTTGGGACGCCAGTCCCCATCTACGCGATTTTTGCCAGCCCCAAGGAGAGGCCCCATGACCTTCACCCTTCCCGACCTGCCTTATGCCCACGATGCTCTGCAGCCCTTCATGTCGAAGGAAACGCTCGAGTTTCATCACGACAAGCACCACCAGGCTTACGTCACCAACGGCAACAACGCGATCAAGGGCACCGAATTCGAGGGCAAGTCGCTCGAGGAGATCGTCAAGGCCTCGCATGGCAAGAACCCGGCCGTGTTCAACAATGCCGGCCAGCACTACAACCACCTCCACTTCTGGAAGTGGATGAAGCCCAATGGCGGCGGCGCCATCCCCGGCGCGCTGGAGAAGGCGATCATCGACTCGTTCGGCTCGGTCGAGAAGATGAAGGAAGACTTCGTCGCCGCCGGCGTCGGCCAGTTCGGCTCGGGCTGGGCCTGGCTCGAGGTCAAGGGCGGCAAGATCGCCGTCTCCAAAACCCCCAATGGCGAGAGCCCGCTGGTCAATGGCGCTTCCCCCATCCTAGGCTGCGATGTCTGGGAGCACTCCTACTACATCGACTACCGCAACCGCCGTCCCGACTATCTCAAGGCCTTCCTCGAGAGCCTGGTGAACTGGGAATACGTCGCGGAAATGTACGACGCCGCAGCCAAGGCCTGACCGACCGCGTCCGACTGAATGGAAACGGGGCCTCGCGGCCCCGTTTTCTTGTCTGGCGGGACGCAGAGACCGTCTCGAAACTCGCTCCGGGGAGGCGGCTGGCGTGGTTTTCGAGAACCGGAGCGGAGCGGACTTTCGTCCGTGAGCACCGGAAGCGCAGAAAGCCGCGTCAGACGACCGCCGGAGTAGAGTTTCGAGACGGGCTCAAGCGGCGACGCTCTGCAGGAACTGGTCGACCGTCGTGCGCAGCCGCAGCGCCTGGGCCGCGACCTCGCCTGCGGCGCCGCGCACCTCCTCCGCCGAGCGCCCGGTCTCCTCGACCGAATCGGCGAGCACGCTGAGATCGCTCGACACAGACAGCGACGAGGAACTCGCCATCGCGACGCCACTGGCGATCTCGCCCGTGGCGATGGCCTGCTGCTCGATCGAGACCGCGACCGAATTCGCGAAGTTTTCGATCGCGCTCATACGTTCGGCGATGTTCTGGATCGAGCCGACGACCTCGCCTGTCGCGCCCTGGATCGCGCCGACCTGGGCGACGATGCGGTCCGTCGCATCGGCGGTCTGCGAGGCGAGGCTCTTGACCTCGGACGCGACGACGGCAAAGCCACGGCCCGCTTCGCCCGCACGTGCCGCCTCGATGGTGGCATTGAGCGCGAGCAGGTTGGTCTGTGCGGCGATGTCGCGGATCAGGTTGACGACCTCGCCGATGGCGCGCGCCGTCTCGTCGAGGGCGCGCACGGAGGTCGCGGTGTCCCGGGATATCGAGGCCGCCTCGACGATCTCGGTCCGGACCCGCCGGATCTGGAACTCGACCTCGCGGATGGCGGCGCCCATCTCCTCGGCCGCCTGCGCCGCGCTCTCGACGTTGCCGGAGGCGCCATGTGCGTTATGGGCGGCGCGCGCGGCACGTCCCGACGATTCGGCAGCCACCCGGGCAAGCCCATCGGAGGCCTCGCTCATCCGGTCGGCATTGCTCTTGAAAGCCTCGAGCGCGACCCCGACCTCGCCGCGGAAGAGGCCGATGGCCTCGTCGACGCCCTGCTGGTGCAGGCGTCGCTCGGCCTCGGTGACATGCTGTTTCTCCTGCAGCGCCGCGCGCTCGGCCAGCCGCAGCTTGAGGATGCCGAGCGCATGGGCGATGGCGCCGATCTCGTCGCCGCGTGCCAGAGCATCGATCGGCGTGTCGAGCTTGCCGTCGGATATGCTGACGATCGCCTGCGTCATGCTCTTGAGGGGCTTCATCGTCTGCGACAGCGAGATCCAGAGCAGCGGCCCGAAAATCAGCAGGATCAGCACCCCGAAACCGATGGTGGCGACCTGCTCGTAGCCGGCTCGCGCGATCAGGCGGGTCTTGTCGAAACGCAGGGCGATATAGCCGATCTGCTTTTGATGGCCGCCGACCCTGACGACATGGAGCTTGGTCACGAAGGTAGCGTCTTCGATTTCGGTCGAGACCATCTCCTTCAGGGCGTCCCAGGGGTCGCGTCCGAGCTTGGCCGCAATCGAGCGCGGCGTCAGCGCAAGGCGGGCGGCCTCGGTTCGTCCCGAACTGGCCAGGGCCGAAAGGTCGTCGGCGACGAAGCCGGCCTCGAAATCGGGATCGCGCCGGAGCGAGTCGAGAATGTACCCCAGCGTGTTGGTGTCTCGCGCCAGGATGAGCGAAGGCGACGCATTGACGACCATCAGCGTCAAGGCCGTCATCTTCTGGTCGAGGTCGTCACGTGTCTTGGAATCGTTGTAGCGCGCCGCCGCGATCACCACGATCATGATCGCCAGCGCAACGATGGCGACCGCAGCAGCCGCGATCCGGCTGCTCAGCGAACGGCCCAATCTGCGCTCCGCGGGAAATGCCTGCGTAGCGGTCTTCATTCCGGCCGCTCGCTTGAACCACGTCATTGCGCAGATGATCCCCGAACCCGGCTCCGGTCAGCGACTGTCGCCGCGGACGGGCCTCGACAGCGACGCTGCCAGAGTCTGGTAAACAATCGATTGCGCAGGCGCCATCAACGCAGCTGGGCGAACCGAACCATCGCCAGCCCTGCCGGCACGAAAGCAGCCAGCACCGCATGCTCGATCGGGCGCGTGGCGATGACCGGATCGAGCCGAGCCAGCTCATCGTCGATGAAGCCGGGGTGGCACATGACGAGATGGCCAGGCCCGGGCCGCAGCAGGAAGCGGGCGAGATCGGCGCCGAAGTCTCGGGCCGGGTCGAAGGGGGCGACCCCGGAAAATCCGCGGTTGACGGGTATGCCGCGCCGCAATGCCGCCCCCCGGAAGCCGAGCGCCAGCGCGGCGATCGTCATCGCCTTGCCGACCGCGACACCGCGTGCGCGGATCGCAGCGGCTGAATCGGCGGGGTCGCGCAGATAGACGCTGCCCGGCGCGTAGCGGCTCGCGACCGCGTCGAGAAGGCTCCTGCGCACGCCCGGAAGCACATGGACATGCTGATGGCCGTCGATAAAGTCGGGCGGGCGGCCGAGCCTGTCCTCGAAGGCGTCGAGCTGGCGGCCGATCTCGGCTGCGATCTCGCGGCGCGCGACCAGCGATGTCGCGGCCGCGCGTGCGAGATCGCGCAACGCCGGAAACTCGCCACCCGGCGCCAGACGCGGCATCGCGCCGAGTGGTGCGGCGCAGGTCAGGTTGAGATGCAGGCCGAGATCGGCCTTTTGCGCTAGCGCGCCAAAGTCCGCCGCGAAGGTCACCCAGTGCGGCCGGTTGGTCATCGCGCCCGCCGCCGAGAGCTTGCCGGCCTCGATCAACGCCAGGATCGACCGGCTGACACCTTCGGTCAGCGCGAAGTCGTCGGCGCAGAGAACAAATCCGCTCGGCATCTCGTCTGTTGTCCCCCGTTCAGCCACGATGAGCTAAAGGCCCATCGGGCTTGTGAGCCTGCAAGCTTTACGGTTCTGTGCGCGCCGCGTCACCCGCGGCGGCGCCGCCAAGAGGTCAAGACCAGTGTCCGAGATATCGCCAGCCTCCCCTCGAAGCGTTCCACCGCCGCCCTCCAACCGGCCTGAGCTGACAATCGTCGTGCCCGTGCACAACGAGGCCGAGAATCTGCCGCTGCTCGTCGAGCGCCTGAAGCAGGTGCTGGACGGCGCCGTGGCGTCGTGGGAACTGGTCTGCGTCGATGACGGCAGCCGGGACGGCACGCTGGCCGTGCTCAAGCTGCTGAGCGCCCAGGACACGCGCATCAGCGCCGTCTCGTTCAGCCGCAATTTCGGCAAGGAGATCGCGATCGCGGCCGGGTTAGACCACGCCTCGGGCGAGGCCGTCGTGATCATGGATGCCGATCTGCAGCACCCGCCGGAGACGATCCTCGCCTTCCTGGAGAAATGGCGCGAAGGCTATCTCAACATCTACGGCCAGCGCTCCGATCGGGACGGCGAAAGCCGGCTGAAGCGCAACTTCGCCAAGCTGTTCTACCGGCTCTTCGCCAGCTTCGGCGAGACCGAACTGCCCGAGGGCGCCGGCGATTTCCGCCTGCTCGACCGCAAGGTCGTCGATGCGCTGCGTGCCCTGCCGGAGCGGGCGCGCTTCTCGAAGGGGCTCTATGCCTGGGTCGGCTTTCCCTCGACGGGCGTGATCTTCGACGTCGCCGAGCGCGAGCATGGCGAGACGAAGTTCCGCTACCGCAAGCTGTTCTCCTTCGCCTTCGACGGAATCTCGTCCTTCTCGACCGTGCCGCTCAAGATCGCGACCTGGGCCGGGGCCATCATCGCGCTGATCTCGACCCTGACGGCGTTGTTCTTTCTTCTGCGCACGCTGTTCTACGGCACCGATCTGCCCGGCTTCCCGTCGTTGATCGTTTCGATCATGTTCTTCTCGGGCATCCAGCTCGTCTCGCTGGGCATGATCGGCGAATATGTCGGGCGGATCTTCGCCGAGGTGAAGCGCCGGCCGCTCTACCTGATCGGCGAGCGTGTCGGCTTCGACGCCCGCACGGTCGACCATCCACGCGGCGACGCGCTGCCGCCGCTGATCCGGTAGACGCAAGCCGCCCGATCTGGGATGAAGGCGGCAGCCTTTGCCGCCGGTCCTTGCCGACACGCATCGTCATCCCGGACAAGCGGCGAAGCCGCGCCGATCCGGGATCCATTCCGGAGCGTCTCCGCGTTAGGCTCAGGCATGGATCCCGGGTCTCCGCTTCGCTCCGCCCGGGATGACGGCGTGGTGGTTGTGAGAAAAGTCGTCACGCCCTGATGCTTCGCAAAATCCTCTCCGTCGGCGGCTTCACCCTTCTGTCCCGGCTGTCGGGGTTCGCCCGCGACATCGTTCTCGCAGCCGTGCTCGGCGCCGGCGCGATGATGGATGCCTTCTCGGTGGCGCTGCGGCTGCCCAACCATTTCCGCGCCATCTTCGGCGAAGGCGCCGTCAACCAGGCCTATATCCCGGCCTATGCGCGCATCCGCCAGCAGGGCGGCGAGGCAGCGGCTGCGCTGTTTTCCAACCGCGTCTTCAGCCTGAACCTGATCGTGCAGCTCGTGCTGGTGGCGATCGCCCTGCCTCTGATGCCGGAGATCGTGCGGCTGCTGGCGCCGGGCTTCGCAAACGATCCGCAGCGCTTCGATCTCGCGGTCGCGCTGACGCGGATCACCTTTCCCTATCTGCTCTTCATCACGCTGGTGACGCTGCTTTCGGCCAATCTCAACGCGGTCGACCGCTATGCGGCCGCGGCGGCGGCGCCGATCCTGATGAACATCTGCCTGATCGCGGCGCTGGCGGTGGCCTTCCTGTTCCCGAGCGCGGCCTATGCGGCCGCCTGGGGCATGGCGGCGGCGGGCGTGCTCGAATGGCTCCTGGTCGCCATCGCGGCGCGCCACGCCGGCGTCGCCGCCGCGCTGACGCGCCCGCGCCTCGACGCCGATGTCAGGAGCTTCTTCAAGGCCTTCGGCCCGGCCGTGATCGGCTCCGCCGGCGTTCAGATCGCGCTGTTCGCCGACACCATCATCGCCTCGCTCCTGCCGGCCGGCGCCTATGCCTCGCTGTATTACGCCGAGCGGCTCTATCAGCTCCCGATCGGCGTCATCGCCATCGGCGTCGGCACCGTGCTGCTGCCGACGATGAGCCGCCTGCTGGCGGCGGGCAACGAGGCCGGATCGGACAAGGCCCAGAACCGCGCGGTGGCTCTGACGATCGTCGCGGCCGCGCCGTTCGCCGCCGCCTTCCTGGCGATTCCCGAGCTGATCGTCTCGGCCTTGTTCGAGCGCGGCCGCTTCGATGGAGCCGCGAGCCAGGCGGCGGGCGCGGTGCTGCTGGCCTATGCGGCCGGCCTGCCGGCGATCGTGCTGATCCGGACGCAGCTCTCGACCTTCCAGGCGCGCGGCGACACGACGACGCCGATGCTGGTGTCGCTCGCCGCCATCGGCGCCAATGTCGCGCTGAAGCTGTTGTTGTGGCGCGATTTCGGAGCGCCGGGGCTGGCACTGGCGACGGCCGCAGGCGCCTGGATCAATCTCGGCGCGCTGTTCGTGCTCGGCGTGCGGCGTGGCTGGGCGCGTCCGGATCCGCGGCTGGCAACGCTGATCGCGGTGACGCTCTGCGCGGCCGTCCTCGCCGGGCTGGTGGCGCGTGTCGCCACGCCGGTCCTGCTCGCGGCGATGGCAGGCTTTCCCTACGAGCCAAGGCTGGCTGCGCTCGCCGTCGTCGGCGTCATTGCGGGCGGCCTCTATGCGGTCGTGGTCGCGGGCGGGCTCAAGGCCTCGGGGACGTTGCGGCTGTTGCGCTGAGCCTCAAGCGAGGAAGCCCCTCGCCGTCTCGCCGAGCAGGATCGCGGCCTCCTCGACCATGCGCGTGACGATCTCGCCGGCTGGCGGAACATCCGTCACCAGACCCACCGCCTCGCCGACGATCGCCGCGGCGTTTTGCGCATCGCCCGCCATGAAGGCCTCGCGATAGGCGGGCGCCTCCCGCTCGATATCGGAGCGGAGCTCGTCGTCGCGGCCAGCCCAGCGCGCGGTGAAAGCGTTTGCGGCGACGCGGATGTCGAAGGGTTTGGGCCAGTCGAGCCGGCGCGCAATGTCGGGCAGCGAGGTGCGAAGCGTGCCGTCGCCGGTCGCGGCAAGCGCGGCTGCATGGTGGCCTTCATGGACCAGCGCCTCGCGGCTCGCCCAGAAACGGGTGCCGACGAGCACGCCGTCCGCACCCAGCATCAGCGACGCCGCAAGTCCGCGGCCGTCGGCGATGCCGCCCGCCGCCAGAAGCAGCGTGTCGGGGCTCTGGCGGGCAAGCAGGTCGGCGACCTCGGGCACGAAGGGCAGCGTCGCGCGGCGGTGGCCATGCCCGCCGGCCTCGCCGCCTTGCGCGACAATGATCGCCGCTCCCGCATCGAGCGCCTGCCGGACATGGTCGAGCGACTGGCACTGGCAGATCAGCGGCACGTCGGCGGCCGCGATCTCGGCGGCGAAGGGGGCGGGATCGCCGAAGGACAGCATCATCGCGGCGGGACGATGCGCCAGCGCCTGCGTCAGCAGATGCGGCTGCTTCGCCATCGACCAGGTGATGAAGCCGCAGCCGATGCGGGTATTGCCGGCCTGGCCGAATTGCGTCTCGAGCCAGGGCCCGTCGCCATAGCCGCCGCCGATCAGGCCAAGGCCGCCGGCCCGCGTTACGGCGGCAGCGAGCGCGCCGCCAGCCGCCAGCGCCATCGGCGCCGACAGGACGGGGTGCTCGATGCCGAGCCGCTGCGTCAGCCGGGTGACGAGGCGGGCCATGGTTCTCAGACCTTCGCGCTGTTGGCGAAGTCCATGTAGATTTCTCGCGCGTGGCGATAGAGCGGGCCGGGCTGGAGCTGGCGGCCGTCGATGCGCCCGACCGGCACGACCTTCGAGTAGTTGCCCGAGGAGAAGATCTCGTCGGCCTGCTCGAAATCGCTGTAGCGCAGGCTGACCTCCTCGACCGTGACGCCGCCCTGCCGGAGCAGGCCGATGACGCGCTGGCGCGTGATACCGTTCAGGAAGGTGCCGTTGGGAACAGGCGTCTTCACGATGCCGTCCTTAGCGAGGAAGATGTTGGAGGTCGCGGTCTCCGCGACATTGCCGAGCATGTCGAGCACCAGCGCATTGTCGAAGCCGGCCGCCTTGGCGGCTTTCAAAATGCGAGCGTTGTTGGGGTAGAGGCAGCCGGCCTTGGCGTCGGTTGGGGCGGTCTCGATCGAGGGGCGACGGAACGCTCCTTGCGTCACCGAAAGCCCGCCCTCGGGCAAGCCCATGGGCGCCTCGAACAGGCACAGGCAGAACTGCGTCGACTCCTCGTCGGCGATGATGGTCGAGACGCCGTCGGCCTCGGCCCAGTACATCGGCTTGATATAGAGCGCGGTCTCGCCGCTGAACTTCTTGATGCCCTCGCGAGCCTTGGAGACGATCTCCTCCGCCGATTGCGTCGGCTTCAACCCGAGCGCCAGGGCGGAGCGGTTGACGCGGGCGGCGTGCAGATCGAGGTCGGGCGCCAGACCGTCGAAATAGCGGGCGCCGTCGAAAACGGAGGAGCCCTGCCAGGTCGCATGGCTGCGCGGGCCCATGATCGGCGGATTGCCCTCGTGCCATTCCCCATCGAACCAGGTCCAAGTCTTCGAATACCAGGCCATCAGGCGCTCCTGCTGTCGCAATCGACGTTGCGCGCACCGTCTGCCCCGGGCCTTCCTTCGTCAACCTGAAGCCCTGCACAACCCGATGACGGGATGTGATGGAAGCGATCGGTGCCGGTGATGTTTCAGCCAGCGCGTCGTCTTCGTCATTGCGAGCAGAGCGAAGCAATCCAGAAGGTCTCGCTCGACGTCCCCTGGATTGCTTCGCTGCGCTCGCAATGACGGAGGCGGTGCCGGGGCGGGCGAAATCAGAATCCCAGCGCGCGCAGGCCCGCGATCGTACCCATCCCCACGAGCAGAGCCAGCAATTCGCTGCGGCGGAGCACCATGCTGCCGATCGCGGCCAGGAGCGCGACCGCCGCCGCCGGTCCGAGACGCTCGATCAGCGGCAGCACGGTCGCCGCGATGATCGAGCCGGGCAGCGCCGCGAGCCCGCGCCGGACATGCGGCGTCAGCGGGATGAAGCCCATCAGCACCACGCCGGAGATGCGGCAGAGATAGGTCGCCAGCGCCATGGCGAGGATGGCGAGGACCGGCCCCCAGATGCCGGGCTCAGGCAGCGTCATCGGTAAACGCTCCCACGAGCGCGCCCGAGAGCGAGCCGACGATGATGAAGGCGTAGCCATCGACCAGCTTGGAGGTGACCAGCGCCACGATGCCGGCGACCAGCCAGGGCACGGCCGCGCGCTTGCCCCGCCAGAGCGGCACGATCATTGCCGCAAAGAAGATCGGCAGGACGAGGTCGATGCCCAGGCGACGCGGATCGGCCATCAGGGCACCCAGTGCATGGCCGGGAATGGTGAAGAGGATCCAGACGAGCCAGAGCGCCAGGCCGGCCCCGATCAGGACGCCGAGATCGCGGCCGCCCTCGGTATGGTAGCGCGTGCCGATCACCCAGTTGGCGTCGGTGAAGAAGAACAGGTGGAAGGCGTTGAGCGATTTCGGATAATGCGCGAACCAGGGCTGGAGCGAGGCGCCCTGCAGCACCATCCTGGCGTTGACCGTGGCCGTCAGCGCGGCGAGAGCGACGATCCCGCCCCAGCTCCATTCCGGCCGCCACAGCTCCAGCGCGATCAGCTGCGAAATGCCGCCATAGACCAGCGCGCTCATCAACAGCGTCTCGAACAGGCTCAGGCCCTTCGCCGAGGCGGCCGCGCCGAACGCCACGGCGAAGATGATGACGCCGGGCATCAGAACCGAGACCCTGCGAATGCCCAGCAGCATGCCTGCGGCCGAAACCGGAAAGGCAGCATGACCCATCGCCTCGCCCTCCTTCGGCCTTCACGCACGGTTCCGCAGCCTGGATCGCTCCGAACCGCAACGCGACACCGCTCTTTCCAAGGCCGAAGCCGGCGCAAGGTCAACGGCCCGGAGCGGAAGGGCCGCATGCCCCCCGCACAGAACGGCTTCGGGAACCGTTGGGCGATCGCCTGAAGGCCGGGCTCGTTCCCTTCCCCCCGCTTGCGGGGGGGAGGGGGGGGGGGGGGGGGGCCGTAAAGCAGGGCGCGCATTCACTGTTGCCGTCGCGCCGAGCGGCACTGCCCCCCCCCCCCCCCCCCCCCCCCCCCCGCGGGGGGGGGGAGCAGCAACCGTCGCGCCCGAGGTGCTTCAGCCTATGGCCGTGCAGGAACCGGCGGCGACGGTTACGGCAACGGGTCGACTGCTCTAATCTGCCGGGATGATCTGGCTGACCTCTCCCGACATGACCGCCGCGACGTTGCCTGCCGCCTGGCTGATCGCGACTGGCGCTCAGCCCGGCAATCTGACCGAGCGGTCGCAACTGCGGCGCGAGACCGCGCGCGAGGTGATCGCGCGGCAGCTCGGGCTGCCCGTGAAGGCCGTAACGATCGGACATGACGGGAAGGGGCGGCCCCTTCTGACAGGACCGGATGGTGCGGGGCTGCATCTGTCGCTGGCGACGCGCGCAGGGTTGGTGGCGGTAGCGCTGGCGCGGCGGCCGGTCGGCATCGATGTCGAGCGCGTCGATGCCGCCGCTGCTGCGCCGCTGGAGGTTCTCCACCCGGAGGAGGCGGCAATGCTGCGCGGTCTGCCGGAGTCGTCGCGCCCGCTCGCCTTCGCCCGTCTCTGGGCCGCCAAGGAGGCCTATGTGAAGGCGCTCGGCAGCGGCTTCCTGCGGGCGCCGGAGAGCTTTGCCGTGACGCTGCTGGCAGCAGACAGGTTTGCGGTCGCCGACCCCTTCAACGCCGGCGCGATCGAAGGTGCTGTCCGGACCATCGAAAACGGCGGCCAGGAGATCCTGGCCGCCGCGATGGTGATCCTGGACTGAGACCTCGGTCTCAGCCGGGCTGATCGGCCGGCTTCTTCTTCAGGGCATAGGCGATGGCGCAGACCAGCGCCGCCCCGATGATCGAGCTGACATAATGCGGCATGTCGGCCGGACCGATGCCGATGGCGCTCTCCTCGATCGGCACCTTTTCGATCCAAGTCGGCATGTTGACCTCGAGCCAGCGCAGCACGGCGATGTCACCCAGGATCATCTCGGCGGCGATCCAGCCGAGCAGGGCCGCACCGAGCCAGATCAGGATCGGGTACTTGCTGATGATCGCGGTCAGGAACTGCGCGCCCATGATGATCAGCGGGATCGAGAGCAGTAACCCGAAGATGAAGAGCTCCGGGTGTCCGCGCGAGGCCGCCGCGATCGCGATGACGTTGTCCAGGCTCATCACGGCGTCGGCGATGGCGATCGTTCGCACCGCCTGCCAGAGCGTGGAGCCGCCATCGATATCGGCGTGCGATTCGTCCTCCCCCATGGCGAGCTTGACGGCGATCCAGAACAGCAGCAGGCCGCCGATGATCTTCAGATACGGCACCAGCAACAGATAGGTCACGACCAGCGCGAAGATGATGCGCAGGCCGATCGCCGCCGATGCGCCGAGCCAGATACCGACCTTGCGCTGGTTTTCCGGCAGTTGCCGGCAGGCGAGCGCGATCACCACCGCGTTGTCGCCCGACAGCAACAGGTCGATCCAGATGATCTGGAGCAGCGAAACCCAAAATTGGGAGGATGAGAAATCCATAGGTCGGTCAGTCCCTTTGTCAGAGGGCCGGATCTGGCCGGCGGTGCTTCAGGAGGTAGCCAAGTCCGACGACGAGCAGTGCGCCGATCAGGGCTGCGGGGTATTCGAAGCGGTGGACCGTCTCGGCGCCGAAGCGGGCGACGAGCCAGGGATCGGTGTCGAACATCTCGCCTGCGACCCAGCCGAGCAGTGCGGCACCCGCCCAGACCAGGATCGGGAAGCGGGTCAGGAGGCTGGTGATCAGCGAGGCGCCGAGCACGATCAGCGGAATCGAAATGACGAGGCCCGCGACCAGCAGCGGAATCGAGTCCTTGGCGACGGCGGCGATCGCCAGCACATTGTCGAGGCTCATCACGATGTCGGCGATCGCGACCGTCTGGACGGCCTTCCAAAGCTTGCTGCTGGCGGTGATCGAATCCTCGTCGCTCTCGCCATCCTCGATAATCAGCTTGACCGCGATCCAGACCAGCAGCACGGCGCCGATGATGTGCAGGAACGGCGTGTTGAGCAGCGAGGCGATCAACACGGTGAAGATCACGCGCAGGACGACGGCGACGCCAGCCCCGAGCGCGATGCCCTTTGAGCGCTGTTCAGGCGAAAGCGCCCGGCAAGCCAGTGCGATCACCACCGCATTGTCGCCCGACAGCACGATGTTGAGCGCGATGATCTCGAGCAGCTTGCCCCAGAGGGCGGGATCCAAAAACGAGATCGAGGAGAAATCCATGAACAGCAGCCCCCTTTTCGGCCCTTAGCGGCCTGGTTTCCAATTTTTTCTTCTCCCCTCCCGAGGGAGGGGAGCGTTCTTTCAGCGTCGTCTCAGCCCAGGGCCTGCTCGACAGCCTTGCCGGCGGCCTCGGTTCCCAGCACGCCGCCGAGATCGCGGGTGCGGGTGCGGGCATCGCCCAGCGCCCGCTCGATCGCGGCCTCGATCCCCTTGGCGGCTTCCGTCTCGCCGAGATGGTCGAGCATCATCGCCGCCGACCAGATCTGGCCGATCGGGTTGGCGATGCCCTGCCCGTAGATGTCGGGCGCCGAGCCGTGGACCGGCTCGAACAGCGAGGGGAACTCGCCAGTCGGGTTGATGTTTCCGCTGGGGGCGATGCCGATGGTGCCGGTGCAGGCGGGGCCGAGATCGGAGAGGATGTCGCCGAACAGGTTCGACGCCACGACCACGTCGAAACGGTCGGGGTTCAGCACGAAATGCGCGGTCAGGATGTCGATGTGGTACTGGTCGACGGTGACCTCAGGATAGTTCTTGGCCATCTCCTTCACCCGCTCGTCCCAGTAGGGCATGGTGATGGCGATGCCGTTGGACTTGGTCGCCGAGGTCAGTTTCTTGCGCGGGCGGCGCATGGCGAGCTCGAAGGCGTATTTCAGGACGCGGTCGACGCCGACACGGCTCATCACCGTCTCCTGCATGACGATCTCGCGCTCGGTGCCGGCATACATCCGGCCGCCGACTGAGGAGTACTCGCCCTCGGTGTTCTCGCGCACGACGAAGAAGTCGATATCGCCGGGCTTGCGGCCGACCAGCGGGCCGGGCACGCCGGGCATCAGCCGCACCGGGCGCAGGTTCACATACTGGTCGAATTCGCGCCGGAACAGCAAAAGCGAGCCCCAGAGCGAGATGTGGTCGGGCACCTGGGCGGGCATGCCGACCGCGCCGAAGAAGAGCGCGTCATGGCCGCCGATCTGCTCCTTCCAGTCGTCGGGGAGCATCTTGCCGTGCTTGGCGTAGTAGTCGCAGGACGAGAAATCGAACTCGTCGAGACGCAACTCGAAGCCGTATTTCTTCGAGGCCGCCTCGAGGATGCGAAGACCCTCCGGCATGACTTCCTTGCCGATGCCGTCGCCCGCGATGGCGGCGATGCGATAGACGCGGTTGGTGCGGGTCATGGCGTGTCTCCAAAGAAGGCCGTGAATTCGGCAGCGACGAGATCGGGGATCTCCTCGGCCAGATAATGCCCGCCAGGCAAGCTGCGGCCTTGCACATTCTCCGCGCGGAGGCGCCACAGCGCCAGCGGATCGAAACATCTGCCGATGATGCCGTTGCCGCCCCAGAGCGCCAGCAACGGCTGCGTCAGCTTGCGCTCGCCATCCTCGTCGTCATGGCGGATGTCGATCGTGGCGGCGGCGCGGTAGTCCTCGCAACTGCCATGGATGACGGCCGGATCGGCAAAGCAGCGCAGATATTCGGCGAGCGCCTCGGGAGCGAAGGGCGTCAGGCCGGCCGAACCCGAGCCGCATTTCTTGCGCCAATAGGCTTCCGGGTCGGAACCGATCATCCTCTCCGGGAACGGCGCAGGCTGGATCAGGAAGAACCAGTGCCAATAGGCGCGGGCGAAGGCGTCGGTCGTGCCGGCATACATCTCGCGCGTCGGGGCGATGTCGAGGGTGGCGAGCTTTGTGACCCGCTCGGCATGGTCGAGCGCGAGGCGATGGGCCACGCGAGCGCCGCGATCATGGGCGCCGACCATGAAGCTGTGATGGCCGAGCGCGCTCATCACCTGCGCCATGTCGAGCGCCATAGCGCGCTTAGAATAGGGGAAATGCTGCGCGTCCGTCGCTGGCTTGTCGCTGTCGCCATAGCCGCGCAGATCGGCGCAGACCAGCGTGAAGCGGTTTCTCAGGCGCTCCGCGAGCTTGTGCCAGAGCACATGCGTCTGGGGATAACCGTGCAGCAGCAGCAGCGCCGGCCCCTCCCCGCCCGTCCGCACGCGAATCCGCGCGCCCGACGTCGTGACGTCGAGCAGACGGAAGCCTGGAAAGAGGCTGTCGGTGACGGGCAATTCGGTGATGGACATTCAGCAACTGCAGGGTGAACAATCCTGTGCGATTACCCTGAATCCCACGCGATTGCGTCGATCGATTATTACACAATCAGGATCAATAACGGCGATATGGGACTCGCGCGTGCGCGCATCACCGGTGGCGTTGGCTCCTCGGAGAACCTTCACCGCCGGTCGATCTTGTCCGTCACATGCCAGGCCCCGGCGAGAACGAGCAGGCCGAACGGGATCATGACCGCATAATAGAGCAGCACGCTGCCGATCTGCTTCAGCCAGGTTTCCAGGCTCAAGCCTGCCGCCGCGATCGGCAGGAATGCGAGAGCGGCCGCATAGCCCTTCCAGTGTATGACCTCGAACCGACCCAGCCAGCGCTGCCGAAACCAGTACTCCTTGCCGGCTGACGGCATGCCCCGCTCACGATCCCCCATCGCGCGATCATTCGTCTCTGTCAGCCGGCCGGCGGCCGCACGAAGGCATTGTTCGGGATCGAAGGAGGGATCGCCTCCGCCCTATGAATGACGATCCGAGGGTCACCGTTGGGCGGCCGGAGGCTGCGCGGCAGCGCCTGCCTCCGCGCCTTCGAAATTGATGATGATTTGAAGGCGGGTGATCTGGTCATCACCCGCGCGCGGGGGCGGAGCGGGAAATTTCGCTCCCGCCGGTGCCATCGCCAGGGCTGCGGCATCGAGTTCTGGCCTGCCGCCTGTCGTCACGACCGACGATCGAAGGATCTCGCCTGTCGGAGCGAATTCGACGGCGATTTTGACCTGACCCGATAGCGCGACCCGTCGGACCTTCCGTCCATTCCTCTGCACCTCTTCGGGAATGACCTTGCGCTTCTCGAGCTCCTTCGCGAGGAGAGCCCGCCAAGCCATGGTGGCCGTTTGCGCGGTGGACGTTTCGGGCAGCCGCCCCAAGCTGGCCCGTTCCTGGGAGACCGGAAGTTCGCCGGCCTGGACCGACACGATGCACAGAGCGGCGGTCAGGACACAAAGGCCCGCGAGACGCCATCGCATCGCCAAGACACGTTGGGCGCCAGCCATGCGCGCCACCGTTGCGACCTCATCGATCTCGCCTTGCATGCGGGCACCTCGCGCGCGGACCAAAGGCCCTGCTTGCCGCCCATTCTGAAGAGATCTTTGGGAACGTCGTCCTTCGAATGAGGGAAGCCGGAGAATCGAGTGTCCGCGCGCCATGGTGGCCGTCTCTGAAGCCGCGCACTGCACGGCTGGCACCGGGTCGAGGGCGCGCGTCGGAGACGCGATGGCGCAAAAGCGCCCTACCCCCGCAGCGCCGCCCCATAGCGCTTGGCCATCTCCGCGACGATCTTGGCCCCGACAGCCTCGATCTCGGCTTCCGTCAGGGTCTTCTCGACCGGCTGGAGCGTGACCGCGAGCGCGACCGACTTCTTGCCGGGTTCGACGCCGGCGCCCTCATAGAGATCGAACACCGAGACGTCCGAGATCAGCGCCCGGTCGGCGTTCTGGGCCGACTTGACCATTTCGCCGGCGGCGGTGGCCTTGTCGACGATGAAGGCGAAGTCGCGCGTCACCGGCTGGAAGCCCGACAGGGCGAGCTTCGGCTTGACCTTGGTCGGCTTGGCTTTCGGCAGCGGCAGCGCATCGAGGTGAATCTCGAAAGCGACCAACGGCCCCTTGACGTCGAGGGCCTTGAGCACGCGGGGATGGACCTCGCCGAAAGCGCCGATGACGCCCTTGGGGCCGAAGCGCAGCGTCGCCGAGCGGCCGGGATGAGCCCAGGCGGGACCGCCGGGCACGACCTGGAGACCGCCCGTCGGCACGCCGAGGCCGGCGAGCAGCGCCATCACGTCGGCCTTCGCGTCGAAGGCATCGACCGGCTTGGCCGCACCGTCCCAGTGGCGCCCGGCGCCTTCGAGACGCGCGGTGCCGCGGCGCAGGCCGGTTGCGGCGATCAGCTGGCCTTCCGGCGCGTCGCTCTGGAAGATCTGCCCGACCTCGAAGATCGCGACATCGCCCAGGCCGCGATCGGCATTGGCCTGGGAGGCGCGGATCAAGCCCGGCAGCAGCGAGGGCCGCATGTCGGAGAGATCGGCGGCGATCGGATTTGCCAGCGTGAGCGCGGGCGATCCGCCGCCGAAGAGCGTCGCCTGGTCATGCGAGATGAAGGACCAGGTCACGGCCTCGACCATGCCGCGGCTGGCGAGCAGGCGCTTGGCGCCGCGGGTGCGCTTCTGCAGCACGGTCAGGACCGGCTTGATGACCTCGCCCTTGATGCGCGGCAGCGGCGTCGAGACGACGCGGTCGAGCCCGGCGATGCGCAGGATCTCCTCGACGAGATCGGCCTTGCCGCCGACATCGGCCCGCCAGGAGGGGGCCGTGACCTTCACCTGCTCGCCCGCGCCCGAGACGTGGAAGCCGAGCGAGGTTAACGCCCGCTCCATCTCCGCCACCGGCAGGTCGAGCCCGGTCAGGCGCTTGACCTCGGACCAGGGCAAGTCGATCGCAGGGGCGCTCTCGGGCAGTTCACCGGCGAAGACCATCTCGGAGGCCTCTCCGCCGCAGAGCTGCAGGATCAGCGCCGTGGCGAGATCCAGCCCCGGCCGGCAGAACTCCGGATCGACGCCGCGCTCGAAGCGGTAGCGCGCATCCGAGTTGATGCCGAGCGCGCGGCCCGAACGGGCGATGTTGAGCGGGTCCCACAGCGCGCTCTCGACCAGCACGTCGGTGGTGCCCTCGTCGCAGCCCGAGGCCTGCCCGCCCATGATGCCGGCGATGGATTCGACGCCCGCCTCGTCGACGATGACGACCTGCTCGTCGGTCAGCGTATAGGTCTTGCCATCGAGTGCGACGATGCTCTCGCCCTCACGCGCGCGCCGCACGACGAGGTCGCCCTTGACCTTGGCGGCGTCGAAGACGTGCAGCGGCCGGTTGCGATCGAGCGTCATGACATTGGTGATGTCGACCAGCGCATTGATGGGCCTGAGGCCGACCGCACGCAGGCGGGCCTGGAGCCAATCGGGCGACGGGCCGTTCTTCACCCCGCGCACGAGACGCAAGCCGAAGGCCGGGCAGAGCGCCTTGTCGTCCGGGGCAAGCTCCAGCTTCACGCCGACCGGGCAGGGAAAGCTGCCGCGAACCGGCTGGACCGATGGCGTCTTGAGCTTGCCCAGGCCAGCGGCGACAAGATCGCGCGCGATGCCGGAGACGCCGAGCGCGTCGGCCCGGTTGGGCGTCACCGCGATCTCGATCACCGGATCGCTCAGGCCGGCATAGGCGGCGTAGGATTGGCCGACGGGGGCGTCCTCCGGCAGATCGATGATGCCGTCATGATCCTCGGAGAGCTGCAACTCGGCCGCCGAGCAGAGCATGCCGTTGGATTCGACGCCGCGGATGACGCCCTTGCCGAGCGTGATGTCCTTGCCGGGGATGTAGGTGCCCGGCGGCGAGAACACGCTCTTCATGCCGGTGCGGGCATTGGGCGCGCCGCAGACCACCTGCACGGGTTCACCCACGCCGGTATCGACCATGCACACGCGCAGGCGATCGGCATTGGGGTGCTGCTTGGCCTCGACCACATAGGCGATGGTGAAGGCGGCGAGCGCCTTGGCCTTGTCCTCGACGCCCTCGACCTCGAGCCCGACGCGGGTCAGGGCCTCGCTGATGGCATCGACGGAATCGGTCGTGTCGAGATGGTCCTTCAACCAGGACAGAGTGAACTTCATGATTGTCCGTCACTTCTTAGTTTGGCGTGGGACAGAGCGGCCGGGGCGGCATTCAGCTCGTCCTCACCATCCGTCTTGATCTTCATGGAATTGCCGCGCCAGCTCACCTCGCCGGCGATGAAGGCATAGGCCCAGACGCCGGGGAAGATGATGTCGCGGATCAGCAGCGCCAGCGGCATCCGCCAGGAGGAATACCAGCCAACGCCGTAGGCCAGCGCCAGTTCGGCGACGTACCAGGGCAGCAGGACGAGCAGGGGCGCGAGCCAGGCGGGCTGGCCGAAGCTCGGCAAGGCCAGCGCCAGAAGCAGCACCGGCAAGAGCGGTCCCGACAGGATTTCCGGCAGGAAGAAGGGCAGGAAGGTGACGCGCCGCAGCCTGGCCCAGCGGAACTGGCGCTGGACGACGTCATGCAGGCTGCGCCGACCCAAGGGCTGCTCGAAGGGCTGCCCGACGAGATGGACATGCTTGCCGGCGCGGCGCACCAGCTTGGTCGCCGCCGCATCCTCGGCGATCTCCTCGCCGAGGATCGCGATGCCGCCATTGGCGTCGAGGAAGGGCTTGTTCCAGAGCATCGACTTGCCCTGCGCGAAGCCGAAGCCGCAGGCCTCGCCGGCATATTGCCAGCGCGCCTGGAAGGTGTTGAGGAAGGCGCATTCCAGCTCGGACCAGAAGCCGACCGGCCGCGAACCGGCCGGCGTCGAGCAGACCAGCCCGGTGTCGTCGCGCCAGGAGGCCAGCATCCGCTGGATATAGTCCTTCGGCATCATCACGTTGGAATCGGCCAGGATGACCCATTCGGTCGTCGCCGCCTCCCAGCCCTTGACGCAGTTGTTGAGCTTGGGATTGGCGCTGACTGCGACATCGCCGGTGATCAGGCGCGCGCGCGCCTCGCCATGGATCCCGATCAACTCCTCGATCAGTGGCACGACCGGATCATCGGCATCGGCGACCGCGAAGATCGTGACGTAATCGGGATAGTCGAGTTCGAGCCCCGAGATCGCGGTCTCCCTGCTGAAGGCCTCGATGCCGCGCAAGGGGCGCACGATCGTCACCGGCGGCAGCGCCGCGAGCAGCGCGGTTGGCCGGTCCTTGCGACGCAGGCGCACGAGGGCGATCGCCTGGCACAGCAGATTGGTCGCAACGAGCAGCGCCGCGAACAGCACCGCCCATCCCGCCGGGCTCATCGCGCCCCCCCTTGGAGCCTTTCCGCGCTCACGACGACAGCCCGCCCGTCAGCGTCGGCAGGTCGAGCGGGCGGAAGCCATAATGCTGGAGCCAGCGGACATCCGCCTCGAAGAACGGGCGCAGATCCGGCATGCCGTATTTCAGCATGGCGATGCGGTCGATGCCCATGCCCCAGGCGAAGCCCTGATAGATGTCCGGGTCGAGCCCGCAATTCCTCAGCACATTGGGATGGACCATGCCGCAGCCGAGGATTTCGAGCCAGTCCTCGCCCTCGCCGAAGCGGATCTCGCCGCCCTTGCGCGAGCACTGGATGTCGACCTCGACCGAAGGCTCGGTGAAAGGGAAGAAGGACGGCCGGAAGCGCATCTTGACCGTGTCGATCTCGAAGAAGGCCTTGCAGAACTCCTCGAGGATCCATTTCAGGTGGCCCATATGGGCGTTTTTGTCGATGACGAGGCCCTCGACCTGATGGAACATCGGGGTGTGGGTCTGGTCGGAATCCATCCGGTAGGTGCGGCCCGGACAGATCACGCGGATCGGCGGCTCTTGGGCCAGCATGGTGCGGACCTGGACCGGCGAGGTGTGGGTGCGCAGCAGCTTGCGCTCCCCGCTGGAATCCGGATGGAAGAAGAAGGTGTCATGCATCTCGCGGGCGGGATGGCCGACCGGAAAATTCAGCTTGGTGAAATTGAGGTCGTCGGTCTCGACATCGGGCCCTTCGGCGACGGCAAAGCCCATATCGCCGAAGATCGCGGTAATCTCGTCGATGACCTGGCTGATCGGGTGAATGCGGCCGCGCGCCTCGGGTCCGTCCTGCACCGGCAGCGACACGTCGATGCGCTCGGAGGACAGGCGCGCCTCGAGCACCGCCTCGGCCAGCGCTTCCTTGCGCGCGCTCAGCGCGGTCTGGACCCTGTCGCGCAGGCCGTTGATCAGCGGGCCCTTTTCCTTGCGCTCGTCGGGGGTCATCGCGCCCAGCGTCTTGAGCAGGGCCGAGATCGATCCGGCCTTGCCCAGTGCGGCGATCCTGACCTGTTCCAGCGCCGCCTCGTCCTGCGCGCCGGCGATTTCGGCAAGAAGGCTCGCGCCCAAGTGATCGATCTCGTTCATACCTGCTCTGGTCCGTTTGCGAGGCATCTTCTAGGGTGTCGCCAGCACCGATGCTAGAGGCAATCACGCCGGCAAAGCAGCGCCGCGACGGTCAATCCGGAGTCTTCGCCATCATGGCCGCACTTGCATGACACTGATGTCGCATTGGCGAAGCCTCGCGGCGGCATCGCTGCTCTCCATTCTCGCGGCCTCGCCAGCGGCCGCGCAGGACGGGCGGCGCGTCAGCATCACCGGCGAGATCAGCGACACCTGGTGTACGATCAGCGGCTTGATGTTCGCCAAGGGCACGGCCCATCACCAATGCGCGGTCTGGTGTGCGCTCGGCGGTATTCCGGTGAGCATCCGCGACGCCCAGGGCGATCTCTACCTGATCCTCAAGATCGGCGACGACGAGGACAGCGTCGCCAATCCCCGTATCGCGCGCATGGCGACGCATGAGGTCACCGTCGATGGTGAACTGCTTGAGCGCGACGGGGTGAAATATCTGCTGGTGGACAAGATCGCCGACGACAAGGGGATCATCACGATGACCCATGACGAATACGGCATCCAGCCGTTCGGGAACTGAGCGATGGCACGCACAGCGCGCCTTGCAGCCTTGTGGACGTTGGCCAGTCTGTGCGCCGCCTCGCCAGCTTCGGCCGCCGAGCTCTGGGGCATCCCGCACGAGAAGCCGCTCTTGCTCAAGGGGCGGCTGGTCGATGCGCTCTGTCATCTGAAAGGACGTTGCGTGCCCGATTGCGGCGCCGGCAAGCGTCAGCTCGGCGTCGTCCTCGCCGATGGAACGTTCCGGCTGATCGCCAAGGGCAATGTCGATTTCGCGGCTGCGATACCGGATCTGATCGGCTTCTGCGGCAAGGCGATTGAGGCGGACGGGCTCCTGATCGAGAACCCGGCCGTCACGGTGTTCTTCGTGCAGGGCGTCCGCGCGGAGGGCAGCACAGAGCCCTTCGTTCCGGCCGAGCGCTTCAAGGCGGAATGGGAGGCGCGCAACGGCAAGGCCGAGGAATGGTGGCGCGCCGACCCGCAAGCCAACCGCATCATCGCGGAAAACGGCCCCCTCGGCATCAAGGGCCTCGTGCCCAAGCCGATGCCTTGAGGCCTGGCATGCCGGGGGTCATCGCACGCCGGACTTTGCTGGCAGGGCTTGCCGGTTGCGCCGTTGCCGCCCCCCTCGCCTGCGCGCAGGCGCAAAGCCGGGGCGGCCATGTCCATGGCGGTGCCGCCGCACCGACGCCCGACCCGCTGGCCGGGCGGTTCGGCGGTTCGTTTTCGCTGACCGACCACAGCGGCAAGCGCGTCAGCGACATGGCCTATCGCGGCCGCTTCATGCTGGTCTATTTCGGCTTCACGCGCTGCGCCGACACCTGCCCGATCGACCTGCCGACCATCGCCCAGGCGCTCGATGCGCTCGGCCCGCTGGCGGAGCGGGTCGTGCCGCTCTTCATCACGGTCGATCCGGCTTTCGACACGCCACCGGTGCTCGCTGCCTATGTCGCGGCCTTCCATCCGGCGCTGATCGGGCTGACCGGCAGTGAAGCCGAGATCGCCGCTGCGGCAAAGGCCTACAAGGTGCATCGCCGCAAACTGACGCAGCCGCATCACGGCCAGGGCGAATACGCCGTCGACCATGGCTCTCTGACCTATCTGATGGATCGCGAGGGCCGTTTCCTGAGCTTGCTGCCCCACAACACGGAGGCCGCGCGCATGGCGGCGGTGCTGCGGAGCTATCTGGCGTAGGCTGTCGCGAAACGCCGGAACGGATTTGCGATCATGCCCGACAACGCCACCACACCCGTACCCGCCGCCAAGCCGGACAGCTCGGCCCAGAAAGCGTCGCCCTCCTATCGCCTGGCCGCGCTCGACCCGGATTTCCTGCTCGGCGATTCGACGCGGGGCGCGCGCTTCATGCTCGAATACCAGAAGGCCGAGGACCACTTACGCGCGCGCGGCATCCTCTCGACCATCGTCGTCTTCGGCTCGGCGCGGGTGCGCGAGGGGCAGCCCTGGTACGAGGCGGCGCGCGCTTTCGGCCGGCTGGCCTCGGAGCGGGGCGGCGCGCTGGCGCCGGGCGATCTCGGGCGCGACCATGTCATCGCCACCGGCGGCGGGCCCGGCATCATGGAGGCCGCCAATCGCGGCGCGACCGAGGCCGGCGCGCTCTCGATCGGCTTCAACATCACGCTGCCGCATGAGCAGGAGCCCAACGCCTGGTCGACGCCGGACCTGACCTTCCGCTTCCACTATTTCGCGATGCGCAAGATGCATCTTGCGATGCGGGCCTCGGCGCTGGTGGTCTTCCCCGGCGGCTTCGGCACGCTCGACGAACTCTTCGAGATCATCACATTGGTGCAGACCGGCAAGATGCGCCCGGTTCCGATCGTGCTTTATGACGGCGCCTATTGGAAAGCGCTGCTGAACCTCGACGCCATGGCCGATGCCGGGATGATCCGGGCAGAGGATCTCGCCCTTTTCTGCTATGCGGAGTCTCCCGAAGAAGCCTATGCCCGCATCGTCGAGGGCGCGGGAGACAACTGGCGGCCGGCGACGGAGGACCGCGTCCAGACGTAAGGGGCAGGCCGTAAGGCGCGTGCCAGTCCATCACAGATGATGCGGGTGGTTGTCGCGACTGCTGACCGGGCGCCCCCGCAGAACGCGAGGGACGCCGTCTGCGTCATAAAATTGCTGACAGAATGCCCCAAATGGAACTATCGCTAACGCCGCGATGCCGCACGTTCATGGGCCAAGGCTGTCTTTGATGTTTTCGACCCGCTCTCTGATGACCGATCTTGTTCGTCAATCGAATATACCGGCATGCCTGTCGACAATTGGCGTTCACGACTCGCGCTATGTCTCTGCCAACGACAGATATTTGCAGATGATCGAGCGGATATGGCCAGAGATTGAGAACAAGGATCTCGTCTCAAATGGCTCCGCCATCGATAATCCGCAGCGGGACCGCCGTTTATGGTTATTGGACACCCAAGGTTACTACGATTCAGAAACAGCCGAGATCCGCGTTGCAACCGGGCGGATCATCAGCGTCCAGATCAGCTCCCAACGTGTGTGGTGCAGCGGGACGGCCTGCGACGTCGAGTTCTTCCGTCCGCTGGCATCGGCAAATCTCGCGGCGTCAGGAGCGATTCGCAACACGCAATCATCCAAGAAGGCTCTTTTACAGCCCAGTATCGGCCAAAATCTGAAAATGATGGCACTGGTCGACAAGAGAATTCTCGTCAGTCGCATCTTATCGCTTGCTGCGGAAGGCGCGATACTCGCCAGTCAAATGTCCAAATCCGAAAACACCAAGGAACGATTATTAAATACCGTTGATGTTCTGGAAAATTTTCGAGTGTTTGATCGATCAAGTCATGCACGAATTGGTTTTGATTTTTCAGATCTTGACTATTGTTCACTTGAAGATTTGTTGCTTCAATTTACCGGCGAAATCTGGATGATTATTTTGTGCTGCAAGGAACCAGACGTCGCCGAAATGCTCAGATATCTGGTTGCAGAATATACCAGGCCCAAACCACTGGTGGTGAGTTCCTGAAGACGCACGGAACGCGACCGCTGATGCTTGCGACGGGTGCGGTGGCAGCGCTTGCGCTCCCCGAACAGACATTCAGGCCAACCCACCATTCGTCATTCCCAGTCTCATCGCTGCGCGCCGCTCTTCAAACGCCAGCGCGGATGCCGTGACAAAGAAAAAGGCCGGCATCGCTGCCGGCCTTTCCATATCTCGTCAGTGCCCGAAAGCTCAGGCAGCCTTGGCTTCCGCATCGGAACCGAGCGCGGCCTTGACCATCTCCACCACCGCGGTGAACGAGGCGGCGTCATCGATGGCCATCGCCGAGAGGGTCTTGCGGTCGAGCTCGATGCCGGCCTTGTGCAGGCCGTTGATGAACATCGAGTAGACCAGGCCGTGCTCGCGCACCGCCGCGTTCAGGCGCTGGATCCAGAGCGCGCGGAACGAGCGCTTCCGGTTCTTGCGGTCGCGATAGGCGTACTGCATCGAGCGATCGACGGCCGCCTTGGCGGCGCGGATCGTATTCTTGCGGCGGCCATAGAAGCCCTTGGCGGCCTTGAGTGTCTTCTTGTGCTTGGCATGGGACGTTACGCCCCGTTTCACGCGAGCCATGTTTGATCTCCGGAAAGGTTAGGGGGCGTCAGCCGTTGGGGAGGAAATACTTCTTCACGTTGGCCGCATCACCCTCGAACAGGGTGGTGGTGCCGCGGTGATTGCGGAGCTGCTTGTTGGTCCGCTTGATCATCCCGTGACGCTTGCCGGCCTGTGCGTAGAGCACTTTCCCGGTTCCGGTGATCTTGAAGCGCTTCTTGGCGCTCGACTTCGTCTTGATCTTGGGCATTTTCGCTCCTCATAGGTCGCGAGCGCGCAAACGGCGCCGCTTCATGTTTGCTTGCTGGAAGCAAAGATCGACCGCCACGGCAGCCCTTATCAGCCGGGCGATCGAAGGCCGCGCGTATGACAGAAAAGCGCGGGGGTGGCAAGTGTGGGTAAGGCTTGCCCCTACTCCGCGGCCTGGATCAGCGCGCCCTGCCCGCCCTCACCCTGAAGCCGCGCGCCCAGCCGGTCGACGTCGAGCACCATCAGCATGCCGGCCGGCGCGCCGCGGGCATCGCGCGTGGCGACGACGCCCAGCGCCGGCACATCGGCCTTGGCGGTGATGTCGCGCAGCGGCCGCAGATCGGAAACGGCGATCTCCGGAATCAGGCCGAGCGAATCGACGACCAGCCCCAGCGTCAGGCCGGCGGCGCGCACGATGACGATCTGCTGCTCCTCAGACGACGCATCGGGAATGCCGAGCAGGCGGGCCAGCCGCAACACCGGCACCGGCTGGCCCTGATGGAGCTTGTAGCCGGCGAGCAGGCCGTCGCCGGCCTTCCGCGCCGACGGCTTCAGCCCGACGATGTCGACCGCCTCGACGACGTCGCGCGCCCTGACGCCGAGCCAGTGCCGGCCGATATGGAAGGTCGCGACCTCGAAGGCCTCGACGCCGTCGGCCGGCTTGTGCGCGGCAAGCGTACCCCGCCCTTCGCCGCCTGCCGCCGTCTTCGCGCCTGCGTCGGCCGCGACCTCGCCCAACGGCACGGCACAGATCGCCACGACATCGGCACGGTGCCCGTCGCTGGTCTTGTATTCGCGATAGCCCTTCGAGAGCGCCGCGCCGACCGCCATGTGCCTGCCTTCGTAGGTCCGGATGCAGGCGAGGTCACCGTCCCGCTCAAGCGCAGCGGCATCGACCGGCAGCGGGCTCTCGGAGCCGATGGCGAAGCGCGGATCGCTCGAGGATATCACCCGCCCGTCGCTCCCGACCAGTACGGCGAAGGCGCCGGCGAGGGCTGCGCCATCCTCGTCCGTCGGCAGGGAATCGGCCAGGATCGCAGCGAATTGCGGGGTCGAATCGAAGACGATCGCGATGCCGCCGAGGACCCTGCCGCCGGACGGAGCCTGGACCGCCGCCGTGTAGACCAGCGTCGCGGCGTCGTCGTAAAGCGGGGTCGGCTCGAAGGCGGAGACGCCGTAGTGCTGGCCCGAACGCAAGGTTAGCGTGCGCGCGACCCATTCGGCGTCCAGCGTGGTGCCGACCAGATGAGCCTGGGACGGCTGCGAGACCGCGATGACCACACCCTGCGCATCGAACAGGATCAGGTTGCTGTAGACGGTGTAGAGCGCGTTGATGGTGGCCAGAATGTCGCTGCAGGCGCGGTTGCCTTCCGGCGTGGGCGAGGCGAGCACGCGCGCGAAGGTCGCGTTCAGCGCCCACCAGCGGCAGTCATTGGCGCGCTCGTAGAGATTGCGGTCCATCACATCGATGGCGAAGGCGGCGCGCGAGCGGCACTTCTCCATGATCGCCGCGACGACGGTGCGGTGCAGGTCGCCGATCGAGGCGTCGCAGACGGCCTGGGTCTTGCGGCCTGCACTCGATATCTCCCACAGCAGGATCTTCGAGAAGGCGGCGTTGGCGGCGGTCGAGCCGGCCTGGCGGATCGAGCCGTTCCAGACGGAGCGGTTGAGATCGCCCTGGATCGCGGCCGCCTGGCGGGAGACGGCGCGCAGCTCGGCGGAGAACAGGCCGGCCTGGCTGGTCACCGCCGCCAGCAAATCCTCCCCGATGCCCTTGCTGAGCTCGCCCCCATCCTGGTCGAACGCCGCGTCCAGCGGAATCAGGCCGAGCCCCAGCCAACCCGGACCCATATAGCCCTGATAGCCGGTACTGCTGCAGGCCATGGCGAGATATTGCCGCCCGCCGAGCCTGATGATCGGATCGCGCCGCTGCAGCGCCGTCGGCGACAGCTTGAGACCCGCCGGCAGCTGGATCGGGCACGAGCCCGCGACGACGTCCCCCTCCGGCGAGACGCAGGCCAGCACGGTCCAGTCATGGTCCATCAGGAGCTTGCGGAAGATGCCGGCCATCTCGTCGGCGAGGCGGAAGACCAGAACCAGCACGCCGAGCGGGCGCCGGCTGGCGTCCTCGACCCGCCAGGCATAGACCAGCGCCTTCTCGTCCGAGACGAAGTCCAGGACGCCGTAGTGCTCGACATAGGCGCCGCTCGAATGCAGCGCCTCGTCGATGACGGCGTGGCGCGCCGTCTTTGCCTCATGCGGCGCGAGCCTTGCGCGGATATCGGCTTGCCGATCGACGAGCACGATATCGGAATAGACCGAGTACTTCGCGACATAGTCGCGGAAGCGTTGCTCGATCGCCGCGCGCGCCTCGGCTGAAGGGCTCGCCTCGAGCATCTCACGAATATCTGTGTCGGCGGCCAGGAAGCCGATATCGGCCGTGCGCTCGAAGAGATTGCGGACCAGCACGTCGATGGCGTTCTGCGCCTTGATGCGCAGATCGGTCAGGGCCTTGTCGCGCGTCTCCTTGGCGAGATGGCCGAGCAGGCTGGCGGTCAGTTCCTCGAAGGCCGAGCGCGTGCCCGACATCTCCGTGGCATTGCCGGAGAGCTGCCCAAGCAGGGTCAGCGTATCCCATGATGCCTGAAGTCGATCGAAGGCCTGGCGATAATCGTCGATCGCCCGCATGTGCCGGATCAGGCCGGCGAGCGCCGGATCGATCGCGAGTCCTTCATTCAGCGTCGGCAAGTCGAAGGCGCCTCCGGTAGGCCGTCGCCCGCCGGTACAGCACCGGACGAGGGACGCATGGGCCAGAGCCGCGAGGCCCGATCCGCGCGCGAAGAGATCACCAAGTCAGTTGATTCGCATCGGGTGAGCGACTGAAAAATCGCATAAATTTGCAGCAAATGCGGCGTCCTTCCGCAGAGGCAACCAAAGTTAATGGGATTGACGCGGTTTTTTTCGGGAAAGCGCGCCTATAGAGAGCAGCCGGCGCCGATTTCGCCGCGAGCGGGTGCTGACTTGCGGACGGCCATATCCGATCGGCCCGTCTGTTTCATTTGCATTATTATGATATATATGTTTCAGTTCACCTCGTTTCAGCGGTGATGGGTCGATGGATCAGAAGGACGTCGTTGCAGCGCTGGGCCTGCAGTTCGAACGCCTCCCGACGCAGTTGCGGGCGGTGGCGCGCTGGGTGCTCGATCATCCCGCCGATGTCGCCCTGCTGGCGACGCGCGGGCAGGCACGGCGCGCCGGCCTGGCGCCTGCGACCTTCACGCGCCTTGCCCAGCGACTCGGGCTGCCGGGCTACGACGCCTTGAGGGCGACCTACGCGGCCTCGCTGCGCCAGCGGCCCGACGGCTTTGCCAACCGCGCCACCGAATTGCTGGCGCGCCATGGCGAAGACGGCGACAGCGCCATCGCACAGGACATGTTTGCCGCGCTGGCGCAGCATATCCGCGCGCTGAGCGAGCCGGACTGCGTGGCGCGGCTGGAACGCGCCGCCGCGCGACTGGCCGATGCGCGCAGCGTCTTCTGCTTCGGCCTGCGCTCGGCCTTTCCGGCAGCCTATATGCTCGACTACATCCGCGCGCTGATCGGCGCCGACTCCACGCTTGCCGATGGCGCCGGCGGGCGCGGCATCGATGCCTTGCGCCGGATCGGGCCGGGCGACGTGCTCTTCGTCGCGTCCGTCTCGCCCTATACGCGGCTCACCATCCAGGCCGCGGCGCTTGCCCGCGACAAGGGCGCGGCGATCGTCGCCCTGACCGACAGCGCCCATTCCCCGCTTGCCGCACTCGCCGACGAGCTCGTGCTGGTGCGCACCGAGACGCCCTCCTTCTTCCACACGATGACGCCGGCTTTCGCGGCGGTGGAATGCCTGGCGGCGCTGATGACGGCGCGGCGCGGCCAGCCTGCGCTCGACGCCATCGCTGCCGCAGAGGCCCAGCTCGACGCCTTCTCGACGTTTGAGAGCCCGCGCCGTCCAAAACGGAGACCCGCATGAGCCATCTGCTTCACCGCAACCTGAAGGCCACCTACCCCGTCGCCGTCGGCGGCAAGGGCGTCACCCTGATCGATGCCGACGGCCGGAGCTATATCGACGCCAGCGGCGGCGCTGCGGTGTCGTGCCTCGGTCATGGCCATCCCGACATCCTGGCCGCGATGCATGCCCAGATCGACAAGCTCGCCTATGCCCATACCAGCTTCTTCACCTCGGACCCGGCCGAGGAACTGGCCGACCATCTGATCGCCCACGCGCCGAAGGGGTTGAGCAACGTCTTCATCTGCAGCAGCGGCTCGGAAGCGATCGAGGCCTGCCTGAAGCTGGCACGGCATTATTTCATCGAGACAGGGCAGACGCGCCGGACCCATTTCATCTCGCGCCGGCAGAGCTATCACGGCATCACGGTCGGGGCGCTCTCGGTCGGCGGGCGGATGAAGGACCGCGCGCCGTTCAAGGAGATGCTGCTCGCCGGCCATCATATCGCGCCCTGCCATGCCTATCGCGGCCAGCACACCGACGAGACGCCGGAAGCCTATGGGCTGCGCATGGCCGACGAGCTGGAGGCCAAGATCCTGGAGCTCGGCTCCGACACCGTGGCGGCCTTCGTTGCCGAAACGGTCGTCGGCGCGACGCTGGGAGCCTCGCCGCCGGCGCCCGGCTATTTCCGGCGCATCCGCGAGATCTGCGACCGCCATGGCGTCCTGCTGATCCTCGACGAGGTCATGTGCGGCATGGGCCGGACCGGCAGCCTGCATGCCTGCGAGCAGGAAGGCATCGCGCCCGACCTGATGGCGATCGCCAAGGGGCTGGGCGCCGGCTATGCGCCGATCGGCGCGATGCTGGCCTCGGGCCGGATCGTCGAGGCGGTCCGGCAGGGCTCGGGCGCGTTTCCGCACAGCCAGACCTATAACGGCCATCCCCTCGCCTGCGCGGCCGCGCTCGCCGTGCAGCAGGTGATCGCGCGCGACGACCTCCTCGCCAATGTCCGTCTTCAGGGCGCCCATCTCGAACGCCGGCTGAAGGAGCGCTTCGGCAACCACCACCATGTCGGCGATATCAGGGGGCGCGGCCATTTCTGGGGCATCGAACTCGTCGCCGACCGCACTTCCAAGACGCCCTTCGACGCCGGGCTGAAGCTCAATGCCCGGATCAAGCAAGCCGCCATGGCGCGCGGGCTCCTGGTCTATCCGATGGGAGGAACGGCCGACGGCGTCCGCGGCGACCACGTGCTGCTGGCGCCACCCTTCATCGCGGATGCCGCGGTGATGGACACCATCGTCGAACGGCTCGGAGAAGCCGTCGATGCCGCGATCGCGGATGCAGTTTGACACCGCGTCTCATCACATCAAAAAACAGGGGATATCCATGACAGCGAAACATTGGCTCATCGGCGCGGCTCTCGGCCTTACCGGGACGCTTGCGGCCATGACGGCCAGCGCCCAGACCTCGACGCTCGACCGCGTCAAGGCGCGCGGCGAACTGGTCTGCGGCAACCACATCGCCCTGCCGGGCTTTGGCCTTCAGGGCGCGGACGGCCGCTGGGACGGGCTCGACATCGACCTGTGCCGCGCGGTGGCGGCAGCGATCTTCAACGATCCCACCAAGATCAAGTTCGTGCCGACGACGCCGCAGATGCGCTTCGTCGTGGTGCAGACCGGCGAGGTCGACATGCTCGCCCGCAACGCCACCTACACGATGTCGCGCGACACCACGGCCGGCATGGCCTGGCCGATCATCAACTATTTCGACGGGCAGGGCTTCATGGTGAAGAAGGCGCTCGGGGTCACCGAGGCAAAGGGGCTGAACGGCGCCTCGATCTGCGTGACGCAGGGCACCACGACCGAGCTGAACCTCGCCGACTTCTTCCGCTCCAACAACCTCAAATACGAGATCATCGGGTTTTCGACCAACGAGGAGGGCGTCAAGGCGCTCGAGGCCGGGCGCTGCGACGCCTTCACCACCGACTCCTCGGGGCTCGCCGCCGAGCGGCTGAAATTCGCCAAGCCGGACGATTTCGTCATCCTGCCGACCCTGATTTCGCGCGAGCCGCTGGGCCCCGCCGTCAAGCGCGGCGACGAAAGCTGGTTCACCCTGGTCAAGTGGGTCCACTACGCCATGCTGAACGCCGAGGAATTCGGCGTGACCAAGGCCAATGTCGACGAGATGCTGAAGTCGCCCAATCCCGAGATCAAGCGGCTGCTCGGCGTCGAGGGCAAGTTCGGCGAGGGCCTCGGCCTGACCAATGACTGGGCCTATCGCATCGTCAAGCATGTCGGAAATTACGGCGAAAGCTTCGAGCGCAATGTCGGCATGGGCTCGCGGCTGCAACTGAAGCGCGGGCTGAACGCGCTCGCCTCGCAGGGCGGGCTGCAATATCCGCATCCGATCCGGTAGCCGGACGTACAACCCGGGCAGCGCCACACCGGCTTTCGGGCCGGTGGGGCAGGCCCGAGCCTGGCGCGTCCGCTACTTGCCGCGATAGACCAGCGGAAACTGCTCGGGCTTTATGATCTTGCCGTCGCAGGCTTCCTTCTCGCGGTATTCGACGAGGACGAAATCGCCCTCGTCATTGACGCGATGGCGCTCATAGACGCCGCAATCGCCTGAGCCCCGGCCCAGCGAAATGCCGGTGACGGTGCGGCTCTTTGCGTCCCAGCTCGGCGACATGAGTTCGGCCGGCTCGCTGCTGCGCTTCCTGCCCGGCGGACCCTTGAAGCTGAGGAAGCGCGTATTGGTCGTCGGATCGGGCAGATAAACCAGCGCATAGACCGCATTCGCCTGGATGTTGAAGCGCTGGCACGGCACCTCCCAGATCGCCGATTCCTCCGACATCTGGAAGCCGGTGATGCCGCTCTTCATCACCTCCGGCGAGCAGCCGTACTTCTTCTCCGCGGTCGCCAGGAAGGCGCGCGGCACCTGCGCCGGCCTGACCTGATAGCGCTGGAACATGCGGGCCGCTTCATTGGGAGCCGGAGCCGCTGGCGTCATGCACCCTGCCCCACCCTTCACCGCGACGCGCGCCTGCTGACGGCCCGGCATCGTCAGCGTCAGCGCACCGCTCTCGATATCGACCGCCTCGCCCTCGATCTCGCCGAGCTTGAGATCCAGCACTGCGAAGGCATCGGGCTCGCCCAGCTTGTAGAGCTGATAGGGATAGAGGCCGTAGCCGCCCATCTTTCCGCCGACCGCGACGCGGGTCATCGTCACGACCTTGTCGCCGATTTTGATCCGCGCCGGCTGACGGGCGTTGTTCTGTCCCGTCAGCGTCTCCGCGAAGATGATCGCGTATTTGTCCTTGTCCGGATCGCGATTGGCCTGCCAGAGCGCGATCGAACAGCCCTTCGACCGGTCGATTTCAGCCTTCTCGAACAGTTTCAGGTCGATCTTGCCATCGTCCGGTTTCGGCTGGGCGGCGGCCAGCGAGGACAGCAGGCAGGCGAAGACGAATGCGGCCGGTGGTCCGGCGCTGCGATTCCAGAGCATGAATTCCCCCCGCCGCACGGCGCAGGCGAGGCCGCGCGAACGGGGCGAGCCTAGCCAATGGGCGGGACGCGTGAAACCTGAATCTGACGTTGCGTCAGATGCCCTCGATCCGCGTCAGCGCCTCGAAATGCTTCTCCGACTGATGCACCAGAACCTGGCGCCATTCGCGGGCGGTGGCCTCGATCTCCTGCTGCGGGATCAGCTTCAGCGGCTTGCCGGTCGACATCGCAAGAACCTGCTGCCGGCAGGCGCGCTCGAGGAAATAAAGGTCGTCGAAGGCGACCGCGACGGAGGGCCCGCCGATGGTGACGCCGTGATGCGCGAGGAAGACGATGTCGGCGCTGTCATCGGTCTTGCCCTTGCTCGCTGCGACGATCGCCTCGCCCTCGCTTTCATCGAGCGCCAGCCCGCCGAAATGATCGACATAGAGCGTGCGGCCATGGAAGCGGCAGGCAGTCTGGTGGGCCATCTCCAGCCGGCCGCCCTCGACCATGGTCAGCGCGGTGGCATAGGGCATGTGGACATGCAGCACCGCGACATGGCGCGGATTGGCCTTGTGGGCGGCGACATGGATGTTGCGGGCGGTGGCCTCGACCTCGCCCTCCCCTTCCAGCACCTGGCCGCGATCGTCGATCAGCAGCAGGTCGGACGGCTTCATCTCCGACCAGTGCACGCCATAGGGGTTGATCAGGTAGCGCGGCCGGCCGTCGGGGCCGTCGGGCAGCGCCACCGAGAAGTGGTTGCAGATGCCCTCGTTCAGCTCGAACTTCGCGGCGAGGCGGAGCGCGGCGGCGAGGTCGCGGCGCTGGCTGGTGATGCTGGGCTGGGGCATTCGATGGGCCTCTCTGTCGCATGGCATGGCTGTTTGCGTCATCTCGCTTCAGACCTCGCCGTCATCCCGGGCGACCAAAGGGAGACCCGGGATCCATGCCTGAACCGTTCCGGCATGGATCCCGGATCAGCGCCGCTCCGCGGCTTGTCCGGGATGACGGTGAGCTTCCAAAAGGATCGGCACCGCGTTTGGGAGCGAAGCATCCCAGAGCCCGACATGACAAGGCCCGGCACTGGGGCCGGGCCTGATGCAAATCGCATGGCGATCAGCGGATGCCGAGGTTACTTGGGAGCGAGAACCATGACCATCTGGCGGCCTTCGAGCTGCCAGTCGCTCTCGACCTTCGCGGTTTCGGCCAGATCGACCTTGACGCGCTCGAGCACCTTCACGCCGAGATCCTGGTGGGCCATTTCACGACCGCGGAAGCGCAGGGTCACCTTGACCTTGTCGCCCTCCTCGAAGAAGCCGAGCATGGCCTTCATCTTGACGTCGTAGTCATGCTTGTCGATGCCCGGACGCAGCTTGATCTCCTTGATCTCGATGGTGCGCTGTTTCTTGCGCGCCTCGGCGGCCTTCTTCTGCTCCAGGAAGCGGAAGCGACCATAGTCGAGAATCTTGCAGACCGGCGGCTCGGAATTGGGGGCGATCTCGACGAGGTCGAGACCGGCATCCTCGGCAATCTTCAACGCCTCGAAGAACGAGACCACGCCGCGGTTGGCGCCGGTATCGTCGATGAGCTGGACGTCGCGGACGCCGCGGATGTCGCGGTTGGAGCGCGGGCCGTCTTTGGTCGGGGTCGGGGCAGCACGGAAAGGACGACGAATGGGGGTATTCTCCTGTGAATGGCGCGTCTCGCGCCCGTGAGCAGACACATTGCACAAAGATGCGCGTTGTCAATGGATGAGGCTGGATGATTAAGTGGTTAGCGCCCGAGCAGGGCGCAATAGACGTCCAGCGTCTCGCTCACCATCGATTCCAGCGAAAAATGCCGCTCGACATGCTGGCGCGCCCGTCCGGCGAGATTGTCGCGCGCCGAGGGGCGCAAACTGAGTGCGCCTTCCAGCGCGGCGGCCAACGCTGCGGCATCGCCGGGGGGAACGCGCCAGCCGGTGCGCTCGGCGGGTGTGGTCTGCGGCGGGGCGAGCACGGTTTCCGGAACGGCACCGAGGTCCGACACCACGACGGGCGTGCCCATCGCCTGCGCCTCGACCGCGACCCGCCCGAAGGCTTCCGGTTCCGTCGAGGGCACAGTGACGACGGCGGCCGCCAGCAGCGCCGCCGGCATGTCCGTGCAATGCCCGACCCGCTTGACCCGGCCTTCCAGCCCGGCCTTGGCGATGAGCTGGTCGAGCTCCTTGACATAGCCGTCGCGGCCCTGGGCGTCGCCGGCGAGGATGAAGGCGGTGTCGGTGTCGCCGCCGTCGCGCAGGATGCGGGCGGCCTCGATCAGGACGCGCTGGCCCTTCCAGTTGGTCAGGCGGCCGGGCAGCAGCACGATGCGCTGATGGCCCTCGATGCCCCAGGCCCGGCGCAGGGCCTGGATACGCTCCGGCGCCACCGCGTGGGAGGCGAAGGCCGCGAAATTCGTGCCGCGGTTGACGACGCGGATGCGGTCGCGAGCGAAGCCGTGCTTGGCCAGGATCAGCTCGGCGGTATAGGCGGAGTTGGCGATGACGACGTCGCCGCGCGCCATCACCGAATTATACAGCGTCTTGACCGCCGAGCGGGTCGCATAGGAGCCGTGATAGGTGGTGACGAAGGGCAGTCCGAGCCGGCGGGCCGCCGCGAGCGCGACCCAGGCCGGCGCACGCGAGCGGGCATGGATGAGTTCGACGCCCTCATGCCGGCAGAGCAGCATGAGCTTGCGCACGTTCAGCGCCATGGCGAGCGGATTCTTGGACGCAGCCGGAAAGGGCAGCCAGACGCCGCCCTTGGCCTGGAGCTCGGCGACAAGCCGCCCGCCCTCGGTCGCGACGAGGGCGCGGGCGCCGACATCGGTGAGCCCCTTGGCGATGTCGACGGCCGTGCGTTCGGCGCCGCCGGTGTCGAGATCTGGGATGATCTGCAGGATCGTTCGTCCGACGAGCGGGTGGGCCTCGGTCGACGGCAGCGAAAGATGCGCGCCTGGCTGGAAGGACATACTCACCGTTTCGGAAACATGCTTTCAGTTCACGCGAACACGTCGCGCGGATTTCAGTCCGCACCACTATGCCTGCCTCTGGCGCAAAAACGCAGCCTATATTCGCGCGCAGTCGCGATTCGTCACAGGAGATTTGAGTTGGAGCACGAGGCCCCGCAATGGCTAGAGGTCGGTGACGGCGCGGAGACGCGCAAAATCGCGGTCCTGACGCAAGGTGGCGCGGGCGCGCCGGTGGTCTGGCTCGGCGGCTTCCGCTCTGACATGCGCGCGACCAAGGCTGAAGCGTTGGCCCGCTGGGCTCGTCAGGCCGGGCAGGCTTTCGTGCGCTTCGACTATGCCGGACATGGCGAGAGCGGCAACGATTTCGGGCGCTGGACCCTGTCGCACTGGCTGGAGGACGCGCTGTCCGTCATCGCGGCCCACTGCCGGCACAGGCCGATCCTGGTCGGCTCCTCCATGGGCGGCTGGGTTGCCCTGCTCGCCGCGCGACGGCTGCTGGGCACCGCGCTTGCCCCGTCCGGCATGGTGCTGATCGCGCCGGCCGTCGATTTCTCGGAAGAGCTGATGTGGGCGCGGATGCCCGAGGCCATCCGCGAGACCATCATGCGCGACGGCGTCTGGATGCGTGACTCCGAGTATTCGCCGGAGCCGACGCCGATCACGCGGGCGCTGATCGAGGATGGCCGCAGCCACCTGATGTTCGGCAGCGAGATCAGGACGGGGTGCCCCGTCCACATCCTGCAGGGCATGAACGATCCCGACGTGCCGTGGCGCCAGGCGCTCAAGCTCGTCGAGCATCTGAGCGGCGATCCCGTCGTGCTGACGCTGGTCAAGGACGGCGATCACCGGCTCTCGACGGCGCAGGACATCGCGCGCCTGCAGGCGGCGGTCGCGGGTGTCGCGACCGCGCCCTGACGGGGCGTCAGTGGACGCTGACCATCCGGAGATCGTGCTCCCACGCATTGGCGGTCGCCGCCTCGCGGGAATCGGTCACCAGGATCGGCGCGCCGTCGGCCGAGAGCAGCGCGAAGAGCTGCAGGCCGGACTGGATTTCGGGCGCCTGCGGGAAGATCCGCAGCAACTCGTCCGAGGTCATCGACTTGAGATAGGCGACCTGGCCTGTCCCCAACGCCGCGAATTCGGCCGGGGTCAGCGGGTTCGTCTGGATCATCGTCCTGTCTTCGTTCATCGCGCCCTCCTTCAGAGCAGTGCGAGTGCGGTTATCAAGATACGACTGCAATTATGAACGGATGCAAAAACCGCGCTTGCATCCTTCCTGGGGTGTTTTGCATCGGGTTGTCCCGGGAGCCTCAGTCACGGCTCTCGATATCGATACGCCGGATCAACCTCTCTGGTTCCGGTCGGGCCAGATCGATCGCCAGCAAACCATGCGACAGATCCGCGCCCAGCACCTGCATGCCCTCCGCAAGGAGAAAGCTGCGCTGGAACTGCCGCGCGGCGATGCCGCGATGCAGGAACTGCCTGGTCTTGTCATCGCTCTGGCGGCCACGGATGGTCAGCTGGTTCTCTTCCAGGGTGATCTCGAGCTGCTCGCGGGAGAAGCCGGCGACCGCGAGCGTGATGCGCAGCCTGTCCGGCTCGTTGTCGCAGCGCGGCAACCGCTCGATGTTGTAGGGTGGGTAGCCCTCGCTGGCGCCTTTCGCGACCCGGTCGAGCGCCCGTTCGATATCGTCGAATCCGAGCAGGAACGGATGCGAGAGACTGGGTGTACGCGTCATTTCAGGACCTTGCCCTGACAGTGCCGGAGCCCCCGGAGGGCGCTCCCGATCAACCGGAGCCCGCCAGCGCAGCGCCCCGCAGGCGAAAGGCGAAGCCCTTCCGCTTGATCCAGATATGGCGAATGCGGGGGGCCGCTTCAAGGGCCTGAGACCGCCCCCGCCTCGAGGAGGCTGGACGGCCGAACGATCTCATCTGCGGGAGATCGTCCGGTGCGGGTGACGGGTGGTACAGCCACCCCGGCTTGAACGGGGGACCTCTAGATCCACAATCTAGCGCTCTAACCAACTGAGCTATGGCTGCCCGCACCCGGCGCTTGGCGATCGTCGCTTTCGCGAGATCGGCGGCGGCGCGGAACCTAGAACCGACGCCTCACGATTGCAACCGGGGAATTGCGGGTTTTCCGGTTAAGAATCCGGCGAGCCCCGCGAGACCCCGTGTCAGTCACCTCAGCTCAACTCTTGCCCATCGCTTTGCCGGCGATCCGCGCCAGTTCCTTGAGGTGCTCGGCATAGGATTCGTAGGAGCGGCGCACCGCCTTGGCCTGCAGCGCCACGGCATCGGCGGCACTGTCGGTGCGAGCCAGCGTCTGCGCATCGTCGAGCGTGGCCTTCAGCTCGGCGCAGGCATGGTCCAGCATCGTCGCCTGGAGTGCGCCGAAGGCCTTGGCCATCGCCAGCGCCTGCGTCATCACGGTCGCGGAGGTGATCGCGACGAATTCGGGCGGCTTCGGTGGCGGGGTCGTCATCAGCGACGGGATCGCCTTGGCGTTGTCCTGGACCGTCTCGACGGCGGCCTTCGCCACGGTGTCTGCTGCCTTGACCGGAGCGGCCACGACCTTCGCCGTCTCGCTCAGAGCCGGCGCGGCGGCAGGCGTGGCGACGAGGGCAGGCTTGGCGACTGGCGCAGGCTTGGCGACCGGCGCAGCATTGGCAACGGGGGGCTTGGCGGCAGTGGGCTTCTCGATGCGGACCTTGGCCGAGGCGACGCGCGTCTCGGGCTTGGGCTTGACCGATCGAGCCGCCGCCTTGGTGACGGAGGGCTTGGCAGCTGCGGGCTTGGCAGGGGCAGCCGTGGCAGGGGCAGCCGTCTTGGCAGGGGCAGTCGAGGCAGCAACAGGCTTCGTCTCTGCCGGCTTGGCTTCAACAGGCTTGGCTTCAACAGGCTTGGCCGCGACAGGATTGGCCGCGACAGGCTTTGTCTCGGGCGCCTTTGTCTCGGGCGCCTTGGACGCCGGAGCCGGAGCGGCAACCGGGGCGACCGCCGCGGGCGGCTTCGGCGGCGGGACGCTTGCCGCCGGCTTGTTGGCCTCGGCCGGCGCAGCGCCGGACAGGGCCTTGACCGGAGACAGGCTGACCGGCGCCTTGGATGTGGTCCGGGTCGGAGCAGGCTTGACCATCACGGTTCTCCTTCAGCGCTGAAAGCAAGGCGGGGCCAGGCTGATTGCCTGGCCTTCCGCTCATCCTGTTTCGCGCCGGAGCTGTGTCGTCGATCAGGCCGGCGCAGTTGGCAGTCCGCCCTTACTTGGGCTTGACCGCCTTGGTCATCGTCTCGGCCGCCTTCGTCGCGACATCCTGCGCAGCGGCGCCCATGTCCTTGAACTGGGTCTGGAGCGCTTCCAGCTGCGCCTTCATGAAGGCGGACTGATGCGTCATGACCTCGGTCAGGTCCTTCGACTTGACGAGCTTCTGGGCGAATTCGAAAGCCGCCGCGACATTGTTCTCGGCATAGCCGATCGCCTTGCGGGCGACGTCATGGGTGTTGACGCGGGCGGTCTCGGCCGAGCCGTGAGCGGTGTCGACAGCCTTCGTGGCTGCGCCGATGAAGCCGTCGAAGGCCTTGCGGGCCTGCTCGACGCTGCGCTCGGCGAATTCACGCATTTCGGCGGGAACTTCGTAGGGGGTCTTGTCTGCCATCGGGTCGTCCTCCTGGTTGATCTGGCGTATGGGCCGTGCCCCGGCCATCCCTGGCCGCGTACCGCTCCGGTTATTGTGCGGTGCAATATCATTGTTGCGTTGCGATGACAAATCATACTCCAAACGGCACCGCATAGTCCAAACGGCATGGCCTGGTCCAAAGGACATGGCGCGTTAACGCTGTTTCGACGCGGCCGGGGACAGGCAAACCCGCTGCATGGCTTTGCGTGCATTTGACCGCTATTAAAGCTTTGTTAGCCATAATGGCGCGGACCATGATGGCGCGAACCAAGAGCGGGCGGGCATGAGCGAAGCCGGACAGGACTGGGCGCGACGCGGCGCGGCAGCGGGACAGGATGCGAGCATCGCGTCCTTCGCGGCCGGCGGCGCGCTGCTGCTCTGGGACCGCGACGCGCAGCGGCCGGGCTTCGCCAATGCGGCAGGCCACGCACTTCTAGGCGGTGATGCGGCCGCTGCCAACCTTCCCGCACCGACGCGCCAGCGTTTCACCCTGCTCGCAGGCGGCCTGGCGTCCCGCGACGGCGTGCGGCTGGAGCGGCTGCGGCTGACCGCGGGATTTTCGGCAACTGTCGTGACCTGCGGCTGCAAGCTCGTCGCCCAAGGCGATGGCGAACCTGTGCTTGCCATCGCGGTTCAGGCAGCAGAGCTGCGGCGCCTCGGCATCGTGATTCCCGCGCCCGAGGCTGTGCCTCCGCTCGCCCCGATAGCCGAACCGGCGCCTGTGGCGGACGAGCCCGGCGCCACGCCGGCCGCCCTCACCCGCGCCATCCGTTTCCTCTGGCAGAGCGACACCGAGGGGCGCCTCACCAGCCTGTCCCCCAACATGGCCGAGTTGATCGGTGCCACCGCCACCGGCGACCTGCCCGGCCGGCTTTGGGCGGAGTTGGTCGGCACTGACATCGTCGATCGCAGCGGCGGCCTGGTCGCGCGCCTGACTGGCAGCGCGACCTGGAGCGGCCATGAGGTGCTGTGGCGGACGACGCCGGGCGAAGGCGCCAAGGTCGAGCTGTCGGGCGTGCCGGTGCTCGATGCCGCACGGCAGGTCACCGGTTTCCGGGGTTTCGGCGTCGTGCGCCCCGGCGCATGGGAGCCGTTCGTGCTGCCGGCCAAGACGCCGGACGCGATGGCCGAGGCGGCTCACGACGATGCGGTCGAGAGCGATCCCGTCGTGGAAACCCTCCTCCAGCCGTCAGCCGCTGGCGAGACGATCGTGGACAAGCCCGAGGCCGATTCGGCTCAGCCGGAGAGTCTTTCCGACGCCTCCAGCCCTCATCCCGGGGAGCCGCAAAGCGGCGTCTCGAAGGATGATCCAGACGCGTCCGAAGCCACTGCCGGAATCCTTCAAGACGCCATCCCCCAAGCAACGGCTCCTCAGGATCAGGGCCCGGAGGTCGTTGAGCTGAGCGATTCGGTTACGGCGCCCGCAGACCTTGCGACGGTAGCGTCTGCTGCCGAGGCGGAGATCGTCGAGGCCCTGGACGCTGCCGTGGTTGCGCCGGCGCAGGAGGCACTCAAGCTGCAGTCGCCCCCCGAATCGCAGCCGGATGAAGCGCCCGTCGCGGTCGATATCCTCGCCGGGGCTGCCGCCGCTTCGAGCGAGACCGATGCTGTCGAAGCCGAGGTGGCTGCCATCGAGGTGCAGGCTGCTCCGGAGCCTGCACCGCAAGAGCCGGCGCCGAGCGACCCCGCGCGAAACGAACGCGCCGCGCCGGCGGCCAACATCGTGCCGCTGCGCAACGGGCATCTGACCTCGGTCCGGCCGGTGCTCGAGCCGTCGAAGCCGAATCTGAGCTCCGCCGAGCGCAACGCCTTCCGCGAAATCGCCAAGGCGCTCGGCGCGCGCATCGCCGGCGACGACGAGGCGCTGGCGCCGCGGCTTCCGCCCGCCACCCCGCTGCGGCTGAAGGAGGGCGAGCCCGCCGCTTCGGCGGAAACCGGCGAGATCCCGCATGCCGAAGTCCCGCATGCCGAGCTGGAGACCGCGACCGCAGGCACGCGGCCCCGCGCGCCCAACTCCCATGCCGATGTGCTCGACAAGCTGCCGATCGCGGTGCTGGTCAATCGCGGCGAGGAGGCGCTCTACGCCAACCGCACGCTGCTCGATCTGCTGGACTATGCCGATCTCGACGATCTCGCGGCCGGCGGCGGCGTCAGCCGCCTGATCAAGGAAGCGACCCGCACCGATGGCGGGGCGATGATCCTGATCGACCGACTCGGCCATCTCGTCAGCGTCCATGCCGCTCTCTCCAGCGTCGCCTGGCAGGGCGAGCAGGCGACGCTGATGGCCTTCCGCCACCCCAATGGCGGCGGCGAGGTCAAGGTGCTGACGCCGGAGGAGGCCGAGGAAGCCGAACTCGCGGCGGAATTCGAGGCCGAGGACCACGAGAGCGCGGCGCGCGTCGAGGCGCTCAGGCTCGACGCCGGCGCCCGCGACGCGCGCATCAACGAACTCGTCGCAATGCTCGATACCGCGACCGACGGCGTCGTCACCGTCGACGAGCGCGGCCGCATCCTCTCCCTCAACAAGACCGCCGAGGCGCTGTTCGGCTACGACCAGCGCGAGGTCACCGGCGAATTGTTCACGCTGCTGTTCGCGGCCGAGAGCCATGCGCCGGCGCTGGACTATCTCGAAGGCCTGAAGGGCGGCGGCGTCGCCTCGGTGATGAATGACGGCCGCGAGGTCGTCGGCCGCGTGCGCCAGGGCGGCAAGATCCCGCTGTTCATGACGATGGGCCAGATCGCCGAGGGCACGGAGCGCCGCTTCTGCGCCGTGCTGCGCGACATCACCGCCTGGAAGAAGACGGAAGGCGAGCTGGTCGAGGCCCGCAAGGCGGCCGAGAAGGCCAGCGCCCAGAAATCGGACGTGCTCGCCAAGATCAGCCACGAGATCCGCACGCCGCTGAACGCCATCATCGGCTTTGCCGAGGTCATGGCGGAGGAACGCTTCGGGCCGATCGCCAATGAGCGCTACAAGGAGTATCTGCGCGACATCCACCAGTCGGGCGGCTACGTCATCAGCCTCGTCAACGATCTGCTCGACCTCGCCAAGATCGAGGCCGGCAAGCTCGATCTCGACTTCGTCAGCGTCAACCTCAACGAGATCGCGCTCTCGGCCGTCAGCCTGCTGCAACCAGAGGCGCAGCGCGGCCGCGTCGTGCTGCGGTCGGGGCTGTCGCCCAAGCTGCCGCCGGTGGTGGCCGACCAGCGCTCGATCCGGCAGATCGTGATCAACCTGCTCTCCAACGCGGTGAAGTTCACCGATGCCGGCGGGCAGGTCATCATCTCCACCGCGCTCGGCGATCAGGGCGAGGCGATCCTGCGGGTGCGCGACACCGGCATCGGCATGGACGACAAGGAGATCGAGCTGGCGCTCCAGCCGTTCCGCCAGGTGCCGACGACACGCCGGGCCGGCGGCACGGGCCTTGGCCTGCCGCTGACCAAGGCGCTGGTGGAAGCCAACCGGGCGGCAATGTCGATCACCTCCGTCAAGAAAGAAGGCACGCTGGTCGAGATCCCCTTCCCGCCGCAGCGGGTGCTGGCGGGGTAGAGGGGACTTCGGTCCCTCGCCGGGCCCATTCGCGGCGCACGCGCCGCGATCCCGACCTGTCGGGCTTATGGCGGGGGGAGCGCATCGACGAGACGCTCGATCGTTTCCGCCACCCCGTCGGCGACCAGCGCCTGCCGGATCAGCCGCCGCTTGGCGGTGAAATGGGCCTCGCCCGGCAGTCCAACACGCGCGGAGACGGTCGCAGCGTGCAAAGCCGCTGCGGCGAGGTCCTGATGCAGCGCCTCGGCCGCATCGAATTCGGGGATCGGCAGCGTCCAGACCAGATTGTCGAAATCGCGTGGATCGCGCTGGCCGACGGGCTGGAGGTCTCTCACGCGGTCGAGCACGACACTGGTGTTTAAAACGGCGGCGACATACGCGGCCTCTTCGATCGAGTGAGCTGCCGCCCAATAGGCCTTTTTATCTACAACGAGATCATCCTCAGAACTCCAACAGGCGCTGAGTCGCGTGCCCGAGGCAGAGCAGAAGACGCGAATTGGGTGCTTCGTAGCCTGCGCCGTCAATTTCTGCAGATGGTTGAGAGACTGCGCCAGCGTCACACGTGGCGAGCCGTCTGTCGCCTTGTTGCTGTGCTCGTTCCACTTCGCCTCCGCATCGCGCAACCAGGCGGCGAGTCCCCGATGCCCCCGAGAATCCGCGCTGGCCGCGGTGAGGATGACGCCTCCCTCCATCGGCACGACGCCCGTCGCGAGATCGAGGAGGCGATAGGGCGCGACCGACTCACCCAGCGCGATCCGGCGCAGGAAAGCACGCTCGACCGCCCCCTCGGGCGGTTCGACGCCGGTCCATGGCGCCTTGTCCAGATTGCCGACGCGGCCCCGCACACGCGGCGCGTCACGGCGGCTCAGGAGACGCCCGGTGGCTGCATTGTCGACCAGGAAGAACCGGCGCGGCGTCAATGTCGCGCCCTGCCGGAAGCGCCGCCGATAGGGCGAGGCGGCGATCAGCGTTCGCGCTCGCGGCCAAGGCGCGCGCAAATGTTCGAGAGCATCCGCCGCCTCGGCCTCGCTGGCGTCGCGCCGAGGCAGCACGCCCACCCAGCGATCGAACTCGGCCGGCGGCCCTCCAGTCCGATCTCGCTCGCCGAACAGCACGCAAGTACTGGTCGTGCTGCTGCCCGACTGCGCCCCGAAGATCGGCCACACCCGCTCCAGGCCCCAGCCGCCGGTGATCGCCACGCGCACGCGCTGCAGGGTGCCGTCGCGCATCCCTGCGAAGACCGGGGCGTTGAGCGCGGCATAGGGCAGGACCAGCGCCAGCGTGCCGCCCTGACGCAGATAGCGCTCGGCCCCGCGCGCCCAGAACAGCGCGAACATGTCCTGATGCGTGGCGAGGCTGCCGCCGACCCAGAGGCCGTAGCTCTGCAGCGCCTCGCGCAGCCGGTCCTTCATGTCGGCGCTGAGATGGCGATAGACGATCCAGGGCGGATTGCCGATCAGCACATCGGCGCGGTGGTCGGGATGCGACAGCCAGACGGGGCGCAGCAGGTTGCGCAGGATGAAGGTCCAGATGTGGTTGCGGCCATCGAGAAAGAGCTGCTTCAACTGCGCGAAGGTGCGCCCGAGCAGGGCAGCGTCTTCCGCCGTGGCGCCGGCGCGGGCGATTGCGTCGCGCACCGTCTCCGGCTCCGCCAGCGTGTCGAGCCCGCGGTTGAGTTCGTCGAGCGCGCGCTCGAACAGGGCGAGATCGCTCGCAAGCCCGGCCGGGATGCGCAGGGGTGGATCGTTGGGCGGCACGTCGACCAGCACTTCGGCCGAGGCGCCGAGCGGGCGCAGGCTCCACTGCATCGAGTCGCCCATGTAGACGGGCACGGTGAGCGTGGGCGGCCGATCCTGCACCAGGTCGCCGAGCGCCAGCAGCCAGGTGACGCGGGCGAGCGCGACCGCGACGGGATGGACATCGATCCCGAAGACCTTGTCGGCGCAGGCGGCGACGATCTCGGCCGGCGGCAGCCGCGCCTCCTTCCCTGCCGCGATCAGGCGGCGCAGCGCGTGGAACAGGAAGGTCCCGGAGCCGCAGGACGGATCGAGGACGCGCTGCTCCAGCGGGCGCGGAACCGCCGCCGCGACGACCCGCGCCGCCAGCCAATCCGGCGTGTAGTATTCGCCGAGATCGTGGCGCTCATCTGGGTCGATCAGGCTCTCATAGAGGCTTTTGAGGACATCGACCTCGACATCGCGGAGGCGAAAGCGAATCGTTTCAGCCGCCAGCGAGCGCACGAGGTCTTCGCCGCCTGGGACGATCAGAGGCCAGTCGAAGAAATCGGCCTCGACGGCGCCGACGATGCCTTCACTCGTCAGCAGACGGCCCGACAGCATCTCCGCGGGATCGCCGATCTCCAGATCGAGCACGCGCGCCGCGATCGCCTTGACGAGGATGGTCAGATAGGTGTGCTGCAGAAACAGGGCATCGCTACCAACGTCGTCGCCGTAGACTTGGCGCAGCAATCCGTCCCACAGATCGCGCTTCAACTTGACTTCGGGATGGTCGCCGACCTCGGCCCACAGCCGCTGCAGCGCCGCATGTGCGCGACCGAAGGCAAGGCTGTAGCGGCCGAAGGCGAGCGCCACCGTGATCGGTGTCGGCATCACCTCCGGAACGGGCGACAGCAACGGCTCGAGCCAGCTCAGCAGCCGTTCCGGGTGTTCGACGTCGACGTCGTAGCGTCCGATCGGCGACAGCGCCCCGCGATCGAGCGTGTAGGCCAGCAAGGTTGCACCGTCTGTGGCGAGGCCAACGGTGGTGCGGCCCGCAGCGCTTGCGCGGCTCGCATCGGCCAGATAGTCGGGCATCCGGGCGAGAACGTCGCGCTCTTCGCGGCGAAGATCGCTCTTCAGTTCGATGACGGTGGCGCCCCAGGCCACGTCGATGCGCCCGCTGTTGTCGATGAGATAGCGCTCGTGCTCCAGCTCGCTGAACGCGGCGCCGAAGCCTTCCCGCAGCAGCTCCGTGACGAGACCCCGCAACGCCTCGTGCCGGGGCCGCGAGGCCATAGACCGGACGATGTCCGGCAGTCGGTCCCTGCGCCAACCGTTCGCCACTATCCACTCATTTTTTGCTAGAGCCTCTTGGCCACGACGCCCGTGAGGATTTAGGTTTCGGCCATGAAGTCAGGTCAAGCAGATTTGTTCGCGCAAGACAACGCCGAGCGCGAAACGCTTTCGGAAGCACAGCGTTTCGCGATCCATTCGCGGCTGGAAGCGACGCTGGCCAGGCTCGAAGCGACAGCGATCTTCCCATGGCGCGATCCGCTCGACGCCGTGCATGAGGAGAATCGCTTCGAACGCGACTCGAAGATGCTTGGTGAGGAGGGCACACCGCTCTGGGCTCGCTTCGACAGGGAAATGGACCGGCTTCACGCGACACAGTTCGCTTTGGAGGACTGAAGCGTGCAAGCCGGCGGCGGAAGCTGACTTACCCCGACTGCGCGCCGATCAACGGCCGAGCCCCCACCCCTTCGCGCCAACCCCGACTCTCCTGTAAGACCGGATCGCTCCCCCCTCCCCCCCCAAGGCCTCACGATGACCCTGACGATCTATGGCTGCTACCGCTCGCGCGCCTCGCGCAACATCTGGCTGGCTAATGAGCTTGGCCTGTCCTTCACCCATGTCCCGGTGATCCAGGTCTACCGCCTGCCCGATCCGAACGCGCCCGGCGCACCGCTGCACACGCAGAGCCCGGACTTCCTGGCGATCAATCCGAAGGGGCAGATTCCCGCGATCGACGATGGCGGCTTCAAGCTGCAGGAATCGCTGGCGATCAACCTCTATCTCGCCCGCAAGCATGGCGGGCCGCTGGCGCCGAAGGATGCGCAGGAGGAGGGGCTGGCGGAGATGTGGTCGCTCTGGGCGAGCACGTCGGTGGAGCCCCATGCGCTCAACATCCAGTACCACATGGCCGCTTATCCGCCCGAGAAGCGCAAGCCCGAGCTGGTCGAGGCGGCGCTGGCCGCCCTGCCCGCCCCCTTCGCGGTCCTCGACGGCGTGCTGGCGCAGGGCGGCGGCTTCGTCATGGGCGGCCGCTTCACCGTCGCCGACATCAACGTCGCCGAGATCATCCGCTATGCGAAGCCGGCAACGGCGCTTTTCGATGCGGCCCCCCGTGTCAAAGCCTGGCTCGACGCCTGCCATGCCCGCCCGGCCTTCAAGGCGATGTGGCAGGCCCGCGAGGCCGAGGCCGCGTGAGCGGAAAACGGGTGGCGCCGCAGGGCGCCACCGCCTAACCAAAAGCCGACAGATGGCGGAGCCTGCGCCGTCGCGATCGGGTCTTCGGCATGACGTCTGCTCCAGCATCCCCCGCCCCGTCCATGGGCCTTCCTGCGACGGGCGGCCCTGCGATGGGTCTTCGCGAGTGGCTGCTGCTGCTCGCGCTGTCCGTGCTCTGGGGCGGCTCGTTCTTCTTCGGCAAGATCGCGGTCGGGGAATGGCCGCCGCTGATGGTGGTTTTATCGCGCTGCGTGCTGGCGGCCGGCGTGCTCTATCTGGTGCTGAGGGGGCGGGGCCTCGATCTGGCCGTGGGCGGGGCGATGTGGCGCTCCTTCTTCGCGATGGGCCTGCTCAACAACCTGATCCCGTTCTGCCTGATCTTTTGGAGCCAGACCCAGCTGCCGAGCGGCCTCTCGGCCATCCTCAACGCGACCACGCCGGTCTTCGGCGTCATCGTCGTGCATCTCTTCGGCAGGAATGAGCGGGCGACGCCGCTGAAGCTCGCCGGCGTGCTCGCGGGGCTTTGCGGCGTGGCCATCCTGATGGGCCCCGACGCGCTGTCGGGCCTGCATGCATCGCTGCTGGCGCAGTTCGCCGCGCTCGGGGCGGCGCTGTCCTACGGCTTTTCGGGCCTCTATGGCCGCCGCTTCCGGGACCTGCCGCCACTGGTGACGGCAGCGGGGCAACTGACCGCGACGAGCGTGATGATGCTGCCGATCGTGCTGGTTTTCGCACCACCCTGGGCTTTGCCGGCACCGTCCTGGCAGGCTGCGGGCGCTCTCGTCGGGCTCGCGCTGGTTTCGACCGCGCTGGCCTATGTGATCTTCTTCGAGATCATGCGGCGCGCGGGCGGGACCAATGCGATGCTGGTGACCTTCCTGATCCCGGTCAGCGCCATCCTGCTCGGCGTCGGATTGCTCGGCGAGAACCTGCTGCCGCGCCACTTCGCCGGCATGGCGGCGATCTTCGCGGGCCTCGCCCTGATCGACGGCCGGCTGTTTCGACGGGCGCGGCCGGCGACGGGCGTCTGAAGCCACAAGCCCGACCGATCACGCCAAGGTTTATTGCCAAAAAATTATGAATTGCCCTAGGTTCGCTTTCACGGTAGCAGCGCTTATCGGGGCAGAGCGCAACGACTGGAAGATATCGGAAAACGGTACGCCAGAGGGGATCAGAGGAACACCATGGATGTTCGGCAACTGCGATGTTTCATCGCGGTGGCGGAGGAGCTTCACTTCGGCCGAGCAGCCGAGCGGCTCGGCCTCGCACCACCAGCCCTTTCGCGGCAGATCAGCAGCCTCGAAGACGAGCTCGGCGTCAGCCTTCTGACCCGGACCACCCGCCAGGTGGCTCTGACTCGGGCCGGGCTGATCATGCTCGAGGAGGCCAAGGGCATCCTGATGAAGATGGAGCATGCCTCGCGCGCGGTGCGCCAGGCGTCGCTCTCTTCGGGCCGGGTGCTGCGGGTCGGCGCGATCGATGCTGCCTCGTCGAGCTTCGTGCCCGAGGCGCTGGTCGCCTTCCGGCAGCAGTATCCCGGCGTCGAGATCAAGTTCGTCGAGGCGATGACGGCCGCGCTCGTGCAGATGCTCGAGGTCGGCAAGCTCGACCTCGCCTTGACGCGCCCGCCGCGCAAGCCGACCGAATGCGCCTTCGAGATCCTGCGCGTCGAGCGGCCGATCGTCGTGCTGCACGAGAGCCACCCGCTCGCGGCGCGCGAATCCCTGACGATGCAGGACCTGGTCGGCGAGCCTTTCGTGGTTCCCTCCAAGCGCATCCGGCCCTTCGCCTATGATCTGGTGATGGCCTATTTCGAGAGCGTCGGCGCCGTCCCCAACGTGACCATCGAGGCAACGGAAAAGCCGGCGATGATGTCGGCCGTGGCGGCGGGGCTCGGCATGGCGCTGGCGCCCGACTGGGTCTGCCGGCTGAGCTTTCCCGGCGTCACGATGCGGCGCCTGCGCGGCGCGCTGCTCGATCCGCCGCCGCCCGGCGCGCTCGTCGGCATCGCCTGGCGGCCGCAGCAGAAGCTGGCCTGCCGTGATGACTTCCTGGCCATCCTGCGCGAGAGCGTCACCCTGATCGACGAACGGCATCTGCTGCCGTTCGCCATTCCCGCAACGAAGCTGAAACGGACCGCCCGCCTCGTCGGGTCGGCAGTCGGAGGAGCCTGATGAGTTTGAACCAGATCGAAAAGGCACAAGGGGTCCGCGTACGGTCCAGTCAGGATCTCGCGGCGGGGCTTTTCATGCTCCTGCTCGCGGGCCTCGCCATGGTGATGTCCTGGGAGCTGCCCATGGGCACGCTGCGCCAGTTGGGCCCGGGCATGCTGCCGAAGTCCTTCGCGGTGATCTGCGCCTTCCTCGGCGCGCTGCTCGTACTGTCGAGCCTGCGCTTCGAGGGTGAGGCGTTGTCGGGCTGGTCGTGGCGCGGCGTCTTCTTCGTGCTGGGCGCAGCCTGCGTCTTCGCTCTGTGCATCCGCGGCTTCGATATCGGACCGATCCATGTGCCGCAGCTCGGGCTGGCCGTGGCCGGCCCGCTGGTGATCCTGATCTCGGGCTTGGCCGCCGACGACTTCCGGCCCAAGGAACTGGTGATCTTCGCGGTGGCCATGAGCACGGCCTGCGCGCTCCTGTTCAAATATGCGCTGTCGCTGCCCATCCCGCTCGCGCCCTGGCTGCTGGGAATCTGACGTCATGGACATGTTTTCCAATCTCGCGCTGGGCTTCGGCGTCGCCCTGTCGCTGCAAAACCTCGCGCTGTGCTTCGCCGGCTGCCTCGTCGGCACGCTGATCGGCGTCCTGCCGGGCGTCGGCCCCATCGCGACCATCGCCATCCTGCTGCCGATTACCTTCGGGCTCGATCCGACCGGCGCGCTGATCATGCTCGCCGGCATCTATTACGGCGCGCAGTATGGCGGCTCGACCACCGCCATCCTGGTCAACATTCCCGGCGAGGCGACCTCGGTCGTGACGACGCTGGACGGCCACCAGATGGCCAAGCAGGGCCGCGCCGGCGTGGCGCTCGGCACGGCCGCGATCGGCTCCTTCTTCGCCGGCTGCGTCGCGACCCTCTTCATCGCCGCGCTCGGCGCGCCGTTGACCAAGCTCGCCTTGCTGTTTGGCCCGGCCGAGTATTTCTCGCTGATGGTGATGGGTCTGTGCTTCGCGGTCGTTCTGGCGCGCGGCTCGATCCTGAAGGCCTTCTGCATGATCATGGTAGGCCTGCTGCTTTCGACTGTCGGCACCGATCTCGAGACCGGCCAGGAGCGCATGACGCTGGGCTTCGCGCCGCTGGCGGACGGCATCGACTTCGCCGTGCTCGCGATGGGCGTGTTCGGCTTTGCCGAAGTGCTTCGCAACCTCGAAAACCCCGAGGCGCGCGACGTGGTGAAAACCAAGATCGGGCGCCTGCTGCCGGACTGGAACGACATCAAGCAGTCGGTCGCGCCCGTGCTGCGCGGTACCTTCATCGGCGGCATCCTCGGCATCCTGCCGGGCAACGGCGCGGTGCTGGGACCGTTTGCGAGCTACACGCTGGAAAAGAAAATCGCCAAGGATCCGTCCCGCTTCGGCAAGGGCGCTATCGAGGGTGTCGCAGGACCTGAATCGGCCAACAATGCCGGCGCGCAGACGGCCTTCATCCCGCTGCTGACGCTCGGCATCCCGCCCAACGCCGTGATGGCGCTGATGGTCGGTGCCATGACCATCCACGGCATCATTCCCGGCCCGCAGGTGATAACCAAGAACCCGGACCTGTTCTGGGGCATGATCGCCTCGATGTGGATCGGCAACCTGATGCTGCTGATCATCAACCTGCCGTTGGTCGGCGTCTGGGTGAAGCTGCTGCAGGTGCCCTATCGTCTGATGTTCCCGTCGATCCTGATCTTCTGCTGCATCGGCATCTATTCGGTGAACAACCAGCCGGTCGACGTCGCCTTCACCGCGATGTTCGGTCTGTTCGGTTACCTGCTGATCAAGCTCGGTTTCGAGCCGGCGCCGATGCTGCTGGGCTTCGTGCTCGGCAAACTGATGGAAGAGAAGCTGCGTCAGGCCCTGATCATCTCGCGTGGCTCGTTCATGACCTTCGTCGAGCGGCCGATCTCGGCCGGGCTGCTGGTGGTCGCTGTGGTCATCCTGGTGGTGGCGCTGCTGCCGTCGATCAACAAGAAGAGGGACGAGGTCTTCACCGAATGACGGGGTTGCCGCGCCTCGAGCGCGGCCCCACCTTGCCTGCAACCATAACGAGGAAGGATCCGCCCATGAAAAGAACAGTACTCGGCCTCGCCGCCGCCCTGTCGCTCGCGCTCGCAGGCGGGGCGCACGCCCAGGCCTATCCCACCAAACCCGTGACGATGATCGTGCCCTTCGCCGCCGGCGGACCCACCGACATCATCGCCCGCATCGTCGGCGACCACATGTCGAAGACGCTGGGCCAGCAGGTTGTGATCGAGAACGTCGCCGGCGCCGGCGGCACCACGGGCATCACCCGCGCCCTGACGGCCGCTCCCGATGGCTACACCATCGCGATGGGCCATCTGGGCACCTTCTCGGCTGCGCCAGCGACCTATCCGGGCCTGAAATACGACCCGATCAACGGCATGCAGCCGATCGGCATGGCCGGCGGCACGCCGATCCTGATCGTCGGGCGCAAGAACCTCGATGCGGCGGACCTCAAGGCCTTCGTCGCAGCGGTCAAGGCCAATCCGGACAAGTTCAACGAGGCCCATGCCGGCCTCGGCTCCGTGTCCTGGACGACCTGCACTCTGTTCAAGGGCATTCTCGGCACACCCAAGCTCAATGCCGTTGCCTATCGCGGAACGGGCCCCGCGCTGAACGATCTGGTCTCCGGCCAGATCGACTTCATGTGCGACCAGATCGTCAGCGTCTCCGAGCAGGTGAAGGCCGGCACGATCAAGGCCTATGCCATCGCCTCGGCCCAACGCTCGCCGGCTCTGCCGAACGTGCCGACGACCACGGAAGCCGGCCTGCCGGAGTACCAGATCGAGGCCTGGAACGGCATTGCCGCACCGAAGGGCACGCCGAAGGAGGCCGTCGACCGGCTCGTCGATGCGCTGAACAAGGCGCTGAACGACGAGAACACCAAGAAGCGCCTGCTCGAACTTGGGACCGTTCTGCCGACCGCCGCCGAGCGCACGCCTGACGGCTTCGCCGCCCTGATCAAGCGCGACGCGGCCAAGCTCGACCCGGCGCTGAAAGCCGCGCCGAAATAAGGTCGCCACCACCGCTTCCAAAGATGACGGCGGGCCATCGGCCCGCCGTTTTTCGTTTCAGCGTTTCCGTGTCCGGCTGCGGAGTGACGCTCCAACCCGTTGAAAGATCGAGACTTCGTCTCAACAGTTGACGCTGTGTAACATGTCGTGACCGACCGATCCGGAACCGGCAACGCCGTCCGGTGTTGTCCCCTCCGGAATGTCTCTCGGAAGGAGAACGATCATGATCAAGAAGCTTGCACTCGTCGCCGCGATTATCGCGATCCCGGCCACGGCCTTCGCCCAGACCCAGGTCCAGCAGCAACCCTCGGGCGGCGCAACCGGTGGTGCCGTCAGCGGCGCGACCTCGGGCGCCATCGGCGGCGCGATCGTCGGTGGCCCGATCGGAGCGGCTGTCGGCGGCGTCGGCGGCGCGGTGGTCGGCGCCATCATCGGCGACGCAGCCTCGCCCAAGTTCCGCACCTATGTCGTCGAGCAAAGCGTGCCGTCCTACACCTACCAGCAGCCGGTCGCGGTCGGCACCGTCCTGCCGGAGGAGGGCGTCGTCTATCGCGAGGTGCCCGCCGAGTACGGCGCGCCCGCCGGCTACCGCTACACGGTCGTGAACGAGCGCCCGGTCCTGGTCGAGCCGCGCACCCGCCGCGTGGTGCAGATCATCAACTGATCCTGCGCCCGCATTCTGCACGGCCAATGATCGGCCCGCTCCAGCCTTGGAGCGGGCCTTTTTCTTATCCCGACCAGAATTATCGCAGGAATTGCCGAGCAGCATCTGCAGTTGGAACAACCAGGCGATCGCTTCGTTGATTCAGCAGGTACTGGAGGCGCTACCGATCGTCGAAGGACTTTCCGGCTTTCCAGCTTGACCCGTTCTGTTCACGAGATCCGCCATGCGCTTCGCGTGAATACGTCGCCATATCTCAGGGAGTTCCAACATGATGAAAAGCCTCGCTTTCGCCGCAGCTCTTGCTGTGCTTCCCGCTACCGTCTTCGCCCAGAGCACCGGCCCCGCCGTCCGCGATCCCGCAGGCGGCGCCACACGCGATCCCGCGCTCGGCGTCGGCACGGTCCAGACCCCCGGCGCGATCCAGGGGCAGAGCGCTGCGCCGATGAAGCGCGACGCCGCGGGCGGCAGCATGATCGACGACTCGCCGCGTTTCCGCACCTATGTCATGGAGCAGCGTGTCCCGTCCTACGCTTACAAGCAGCCCGTCACGGTCGGCGTGATCCTGCCCGAGCAGGGCGTGGTCTACCGCGACGTGCCCGCAGAATACGGCGCGCAGGGCTATCGCTATACGGTCGTGAACGAGCGTCCCGTGCTGGTCGAGCCGCGCACCCGCCGCATCGTGCAGATCATCAACTGATCGGGAGCGGGGCTTTTGCCCGTGCGACCAGAGGCCCGCTTCCGACAGGGAGCGGGCCTTTCCTATGGTCTCAGCGCGTGCCGAACATGCGGTCGCCCGCGTCGCCGAGGCCCGGCACGATATAGCCGTGGTCGTTCAGCTTCTCGTCGATCGCCGCCGTCCAGATCCGGACGTCCGGGTGGGCGCCGCGAAGCCGCTCGATGCCCTCGGGCGCCGCCAGCAGGCAGACGAAGCGCAGATCCTTGGCGCCGCGCTCCTTGAGCCGATCGATCGCGGCCACGGCCGAGTTGGCGGTCGCCAGCATCGGGTCCATCACCACGATCATGCGATCGGCGACGTCGGAGGGCGCCTTGAAGTAGTACTCCACCGCCTGCAGCGTGTCGGGATCGCGGTAGAGGCCGATATGGGCGACGCGGGCGGCCGGGACCAGTTCGAGCATGCCGTCGAGGAAGCCGACGCCGGCGCGCAGGATCGGCGCGAAAACCATCTTCTTGCCGGAGATGATCGGCTGCATCGACTTCGTCAGCGGCGTCTCGATCTCGATCATCTCGATCGGCAGGTCGCGCGTCACCTCATAGCAGAGCAGCATGCCGATCTCGTTGAGGAGCTGGCGGAAGCTCTTGGTCGAGCGGTCCTTCTCGCGCATCAGCGTGAGCTTGTGGCGGACCAGCGGGTGGTCGACGACGGTGACACCGTCCTGCTGCTTGGTCATTCCGTCTGTCCCTGTTGTCTCGCCTCAAGCCGTCATTGCGAGCGTAGCGAAGCAATCCAAGGGCCGTCGAGCGAGCCATTCTGGATTGCTTCGCTGCACTCGCAATGACGCTTATCCAATCAAAATACCGTGCCGTCGCTGATGATCGTCAAGGGCGGGCCGCCGCCTGCGCGCTTCGTCGCCGCGATGCGCCGGCCGGCCGCCCAGGTGCCGCCCTCCAGCACCTTGGCCAGCGGCAACTCCTCGGAGGTGCGGCCGAGCCGCTTGCGGATCAGGCTGCCGATCTCGTCGAGCAGTGCGACCGTCAGCGCCCGCCATTCGACCACGAGCGTGGAACCCGCCTCATGGGCGCGGGCCGCATCGGCCTCGTCCTTCAGCGCGATCACGCCCAGGTCCAGGAACAGCCCGCCATTGCGGTATTCCGGCAGGCCGGTGAGGTCATCGACGTCGATCACCGAAATGCCCGCCCATTGCAGCGGCTCGATCAGCGAATAGGTCAGCCATTGCGACAGCTTGTGGAAGGGCACGAGCCCGGCCGTGACGCTGCCCTGCGCGATCAGCGGATGGCGCCAGGTGTCGCCGAGCGCGACGCCTGCGATCGTCAGGCGCGACGGCCAGATGCCCCCGAAACAGGACAGGACCTCGCCCAGCATATGGCTGGCGCGCAGCGTTCCGGTCTCGGCTGCGGCGCGGAAGCGGTCGAACAGGTCGCCGGGGCGGCTCATGCCCTGCCGTTCGAGTTCCTCGCCGAGCCGGTTGAGCAGCGCCGCGCGCCCCTCGACCGCAAGCAGGGGATTGGCCGGGCCGGCCTGGAAACCCGCAGCAAGCGCCGCCGCGTCGAGGCGCTTCAGCGCGGTGGCATCGGCTCGCAATGGCTGGCCGGGATCGCTTGAGAACAGGCCGGCGGCGAACATCTCGAGCGAGGCCAGCGCCAGACCCTCCGAGCGCGCGACCTGCTTGCCTGTGAGCACGTCGCGATAGGACCAGTCCGGCCCCGCGCCGGCATCGAGCAGCACGCTGACGATGGCGAGATCATAGGCGGCGCGCCCGCGCTCGGCGGCATCCCGGAAGTTCGCACTGAGATCGAGCACGCTCCAGCGATCCATCCCGGCGACGACGAAATGCCGCCAGCGGGCATGGAAGGGAATGTCGAGCGTCGGATAATTCGCTTCGATCGTCTCAAGGACGTAGTCGGCGCAAGCCTCCAGCCGCTCTGGATGAACGCTGAAATGCAGCAGCTTCCCCGCCAGCCCCAATTCCAGCATCTCCCGGGCGCGGGCGCGGATGGAGGCGGGTTTCAGAAGCAGGCGCAAAGCCTCCGGATCGCGATCGGGCATGAGCGTCAGAACTTGTCGAGGTCGCGGCCGACGGTGGCCTTGAGCGCGTTGTCGCCGGGTGCGCCATCGGGCGAATAGTAGCCCGCCGCCTTCTTGGCCTCGATCTCGACGGAGGCATCGGGCGGAATCAGCTCCGGCGGGATCGCGACGCGCTCGCCGATCTCGATGCCGCTCTCGACCATGGCGTCGTATTTCATGTTCGACATCGACATCAGCCGGTCGATCCGGGTGACGCCGAGCCAATGCAGCACATCGGGCATCAATTGCTGGAAGCGGGCATCCTGCACGCCAGCGACGCATTCGGTGCGCTCGAAATAGGTCGCGGCGGAATCGCCACCCTCCTGGCGCTTGCGGGCGTTGTAGACGAGGAACTTGGTGACCTCGCCGAGCGCACGCCCCTCCTTGCGGTTGTAGACGATCAGCCCGACGCCGCCGCCTTGCGCCTCCTTCACCGCCTCCTCGATGCCATGAACAAGATAGGGCCGGCAGGTGCAGATGTCCGACCCGAAGACGTCGGAGCCGTTGCATTCGTCATGGACGCGGCAGGCGACGCGGCTTTTGCCATCCGACAGGGCCGAGACCTCGCCGACGACATAGGCCGTGATCGAGCCGATCGGCGGCAGGAAGACGCGCAGGTCGGGCCGCGTCACCAATTCCGGATACATGCCGCCGGTCTGCTCGAAGAGGGTGCGGCGCAGTTCGTTCTCGCTGGTGCCGAAGCGCTCGGCGATGCCCGGCAGATGCCAGACCGGGTCGATCGCGATCTTGGTGACGCTGACATCGCCGGATTTGTGCAGGATATGGTCGTCGGGGGCGAGCCGATGCGCGGCCATCGCGGCGAGGATCTCGGGCAGGTTGAGCCTCGCCTTGGTGACGGCGATGGTCGGGCGGATGTCGATGCCCTCGCCGATCCACTGGCCGAAATCCTGGGCGACGCGATGGCCGAACGGATCCATCGACACGATTTTCCCGGGCGAAAACCATTGCGGCTGCTCGCGGATCTCGGCGGTCGGATGGGTGTTGTGCAGATCGGGCCGCTGCGAGGGGTTCATCGCCCGGGCCGAGATCGCCAGCGCGCGATAGATCGAATAGGAGCCGCCATGGGCGCCGATGACGTTGCGGTCTCCCGGCGTCGTCGTCGAGGCGATGACCGGACCGCGCTGCGCCACCGTCTCCGCGCCCCATCGGATCGGAAAGCGCGTCGCGGCGCTGCCGGGCTCGGGGTGCGAGGTCAGGCGGATATGGGTCGTGCGGTTGGGAGAGCTCATCGCCGGGTCCGAAGTCATCAGAACGATAAAGGCCCCAGACATGCGCGCCCGGGGCCTTCAACCGAAGACTGTATCGTGACCGGCTCAGGGATAGCCGTCAACCGCCCAATGCAGGGCGAGAGCCGTCAAAGTCGCGATTACCTTAGGGCATCGACATCGCTGCGGTTTGTGCAACAGTAGATGTCGAGCGACCGTCAACACGAGCGAAGGCGAACGCCGCATGGCCACCCAAGCCAAGGTCTACAGGGCTACGCCGCCCCTCGAGCAGTGGAAGAAGGACAGCGCCGTCTCCCTGGCAAGGCGCAGCGATGACACGATCCTGACCCGTATCGACACGTTGATCGACGAATACGGAAAATGCCAGGACGGTTACGTCAAGATTCAGCTCAAGGCGGATCTTTTCTTCACGCTCGACTACTGGCTGAAGGACGTCAAGCGCCATTCATCGATGAACAAAGGTCGCACGCCAGCGATCTATGGACTCTATCAATTCACCGCCGAAACGTTGGCCCAGTCGCTGGGCACGACAGTCAATGTCCTGCCGGAGTATCTTGAGCGGCATTTCGGCCGCCGGTTGTCCTATCACGGCGAGCATCTCGACGTGCTGGGCCAAGCCGCGATCTATCTCAGTCGCGCCGAGGTCGACAAATACCGCCTGACCTTCCGAAAGGGGAAGGCCTACATGTTCACCTGGCCCGGCAAGGGGATCGAGGGCGCCGAAAAGAACGCCGGCGCGCTCAGCCTCGTGCTCGCCGATTCATCGACCGCAACCAGCCCCGTCTTCAACAAGTCGGCAAACTGGGGCGGGTTCGCCATGAGCATGGGCCGCGAGCTCTACATGGCCCGCCATCATTGCCGGAAAGGGTTCGGCGACGAGGGCAATTTCTATCACTCGTCCTATCTCGCCGGGGAGCCCGTGCTCTGCGCCGGCACCATCAAGATGAAGAACGGGATCATTGCCGAGGTCTGCAACGACAGCGGCCATTACCGACCGGACGCGCGCAACTTCATCGGGTTCCTGCAGACGCTGCAGATGCACGGCGTCAACATCGCTTCGGTGGTGGTGGGCGATTATTCAGGCGCATTGCGCGCCAACGGGCATCATTTCCTGGCGGCGCAGGGCAACTGGGCGCGGGCGGCGCTGACGGGGCAGGCCAGCGTCTTCGCCGCCAACGAAAACGCAAAGGCGAGCTATGGCGGCGAAAAGCGCCACGAGCAGCAGATCATCGCGCGCATGTATCGCGAGGCCGTGGCCGCAGGTCTGGCGGGAGAATCGCGCGAGGAACGGCAATATTTCTGCGAGCGGCTGCAGGGCTTCATCAAGGTGGGGGCCAATGGGGCGACGAACCAACCCTTCGCGCCCTTCGTCAACACAACCTGGATGATGCAGGCGATCGACCGTTTCTACCGGCCAGCCCCCGCGCCGATTCACCAGAAGCTTCCCCCACCTCCGGTTCCGGCGCGGCAGCCGATGGTTCCCGGACGCAACCCGCCGCCTCCGCCCAAGCCCGGCCCGCGGCTCCCGCCGCGGCCCTGAGGCCGCAGAGGGGGCCGCACTTGCTCAGAACACGGCGAGATAGCGCAGCAGCGAGATGATGCCGATGACGATGACGATGATCTGGACGACGTTCTTGATCTGGCTGTCGAGCGGCAGCATCCGAACGAGATAGAGCACGAGGCCGATGACGAGGACCGTGATCAGCAGCGAAATGAGAATGGACATGAAATGAACCTTTGATAACGGCCGTGAGCCGGCCCCCCGGAGCCAGTGCCGCGACGCATTCGCGAGCACTCCGATCCGCTGACAGAACGTCGCAGGGCGGGAATTGGTTCCGCTGGGGTGGTTCGCTGGCGCGCTGGGCGCAACCGACTCCCTCCCCCCCCTTGCGGTGGGGAGGGCTGGGGTGGGGGGCAGTTCCGCTCGGCGAGTCGATCAAGGACAGGGCGCTGGCTTTGCGGCCCCCCCCCCCCCCCCCCCCCCCCCCCCCCCCCGGGGGGGGGGGGGGGGGCCGCCCCCCCCCGCGGGGGCGGGCCGCCCCCCCCCCGCGGCCCCCCATCCCTAACCCTCCCCCGGGGGGGCGGGGCGCGCGGGGGCGGACACACTCGGCCTTGGTG
>NZ_LGSZ01000050.1 GCF_001298265.1 Allobosea vaviloviae
GCGTCGTTGATGGCGTCGCGGCGGCGGCGAAGGGTGAGCAAAACGTTGGGGTCTGACATCAGAAAACACTACCCCAACGACTCTCGTTGAGCTAAGTTGATTTAGGTGAGCTTGCTACCTAATGCCGGACATTCGGACGGCGCGAAACGCAGAAAAAGCCCGCCAGCCCGATGAGGGGCCGGCGGGCTAAGTTGGTCTCAGGGGATCGTCCCGAGCGGCTAAAGAGCCACTCACATCCGACGGCAGGTGCCGGCGAAATTCCGTCAGGGCGATGGTGCGCCCGGATTATTGGAAGGCCAGCCCGGAGGAGACGGCGGCGGCGGGCCATCGCGCCAGCGGCGTGCCCAGCGGATCATCGCATCGCAGATCGTCATGCCGACAAGCCCCAGGCAGAACCCGACGCTGCCCTCGATGTCCCCGGTCGGGTAGGACCAGAGGTCGAGCCACTTGCGGATGATCGGCATTGCGGCCGGGGTGGCATAGCCTGCGGTCAGGCCGCCGACGATCGCAGAGGTGACGCGCTGTGTCAGGGTGAAGCCCGGCGCGATCATGCCGCGGACCAAGCCGCCGGCAACGCCAGAGACCACGTTCACGATTTTCACGCCGACGAGGTGGTGAAGCCAATCGGGGGGCGGCATATCGGACATCAACGCTTCACCGCCTTCGTTCCGACCGTGTCGATCGCCTTGCCGATGATCTGTCCTGCGGTCGGCGCCGTCGCATTCGTCACGATCTGCCGCATGGCATCGCCGCTGCGCTTGGAACCCGACGAAGAGCCCAGCCAGAAATTGTTGCTCATGGTGTAGGCGCCGATGCCGAAGCCGACGATGATGCCGTCCTCACGAAGCCAGTCCATGGCGACGCCCAGGATGACACCGACCGCCATCAGCCAGTTGAACACCGTCTGCGCCGTCGGCATCGCTGCGGTCCATGATCCGGCATCGACGGCATGGTTCTGCATCTCGCGCGCATCCTGCACATCGGCAAGGCGCGCGTTCAGGTCGGCGAGATCGTCCGCCGCCTTGGACGATTCCACCGCCTGGATTTTCGCGGCGGCATCGGGATCGGCGGCGATAGCAGCGCTCACGGCTTCCGGCGTCGGGTCGGTGCCAAACTGCTTCGCGAGCTCGCCCAGGATGGTGCCCGCGACCGCGCCGCCCGCCGGTCCGCCCAGCGCCGTGCCAATGACCGTGCCGCCGAACTTCAGCAGCGTGCCGGAGAGTGAGGTGAGGTCCATGTCAGGGCTCCTTATCGGCCGTGCAGCGTGATTTGTGGAGACGGATTTCAACCTCCGTCATCGGCACGATGAGGTCATGGCGCTCAATTGAGCGGACACCATCGTCGGATGGGTGCGGGTCGAAGACCATGACGCCGTTTTTGCAAACGACGGCGTGCCAGAAATCACCGCGCGGGCTCGGGCCGCATCCGCTCGAATAAGCGCCCTTGAGCCGATCATCCCCCGGCTGTGCTTGAACGATCTTGAGGCCCCGGTCAGCCAGCCAGAGGCCGATCGCTTTCCAAAACCCCTGCTTCCGCACTTCGTCACCGGCAGTGTCAATGACCTGATCAAGAGGCAGATCAAGGAGCGAGGCCAGCACAGCGGATTGGCAGTTGCCTCGCCCGTCCGGGTTGTCGGCGACGAATATCGTCTGTCGTGTCGGAGTCACGGTCAGGGCTCCTTGGAGAACAGGCGGGAGAGGACGCCGCCCCACCACGACCGCTCGCTTGCCGGCGCCTCGACCTTGCCGTCATGGCGGGCGGGCTCTGGCGCGGGCACTGGCGGCTTCGCGGAGGTCGGCGCGGCGATGACGGGCGCGGGGGTAGGAACGGGCTTGGCGGGCTCTGTAGGGGCCTTGCCATAGCCGGCGCCGACGAGAGCCGCCTGAAACTCCTTGGCGTAGGTGGCGATCATGCTCGCCTTGTCCGTGCCGTTGATGATGCGCCGGGCGTTGACGTAGTCAGGCGGGCTCTTGGCGAGATAGTCGCGGCAGGATTTCCCCGTGTAAGCGCCGGTCGACATCCCCCAGATCAGCACCTTGGCGGCGATCGTCGGCTCCTCGACCTTGCCAGGCTCTTTCAGCAGATCGAGCCCAAGAGCCTTCCCGGCCTTCACATAGTTGGATCGGCCGGTGAGCTGAACGTAACCGCGCCCGGCAAACTTCACGCCGTCGCCGGCCTCGACATTGCCGAGCGTCGCGGCCACCTTCGGGCGGGCGCCAGCCTTGTCATACATGCGCTTGAAATAGGCTTCGCCGCCGAGCTCTTTCATGTGCGACCAGTTGGCTGTCTCATGGTGCGCCGTCGCGAGGGCATAGGAGGTGAACGCCAGAGGCCAATCAGCGGCTAAGCAGGCGTCAAGCAGCACCTCAACGCGGTAGACCTGCTGCGGGGTCAGCGCGCCATCGAACAGCTCGCGCCGGATCGACCCGAAGAACTTCGGCTTGTCCATGGTGGTGTCTCCGATGTCGGAAGGGTCAGCCGTTCAGGGGCACGAAGAAGCAGCGGAGCACGCCCGCCATGATGCATGCCGCTGCCCTGCCCTGCGGGTCCAAGGACGCCTGCGCTTGGTCAGCCGGGATGCTGTAGATCACGCCGTCCTTGCGGACCTTGTATTCGGCGCCATCGCGCCACCAGTCGGCTTCATCGACGGCCTGACAGTCGCCAGACGGCCCGCCATAGCAGCACGACCACAGCGTCTTTGGGTTCTGCGTCCCGGTGAACCATTCGTGCGCCCATGCCGGATCAGCCCCCGGCCCGAGAATGAGCAGCAGCGACAGCCAGGCGAGGATCTTCATGATGCGCTCCAGCATGAAAAAGCCCGCCGGGATGGCGGGCTCAGATGGGGCGGCAGGACTGACCTGCCTTGTAGATGGGTGGTGAGGGTCAGGCCGCCGCCAGGAAGGCGTCATCGCCCGCATAGACGTTGCCGAACTTGGTGGCGCCGCCGCCATCGACGTTCTGGAAGCCGTGCTCCCAGATCGCGATGTTGCCGACATTCGGAGCCCAGTTGGCATTGGTCACGGCCTGTTCCGTGCCATCGGGCATCAGGACGTAAAGCGTGTTGCCGACGAGCCGCCAGCCGACGAGCTTCTTGACGCCCGCCGTGGTCGCAACCGGATAGGTGTAGCTGAGCACCGTCTGAGACGTGCCACCGGGGTTCGTCGTCCCGTTCCACAGGGCCGGGTCGAAATACTGCACGAAGCACTTCGATCGATAGAACAGGACGTGGACAGATCCCTTGACGATATCGAGCACTTCCGGCGCCGCGCCGCGCTGCGGGCATGAGATCAGCGCCGCGAGCGGAGCGCCAGCAGTGTCATCGGCGCCGACCTCGAACCCGACCTCGGAATAGACCGACGTCACCGGCTGGTTGTGGACGATGGCGTTGTAGCAGACGGTCGATGGCGGCGAGCTGTCCACCTTTGATGTCAGAGACCCGCTCGCGATGACGCCATTCACGCCCGAGCCAGACGAGCCGACGAGGTTTTGCCAGACCTGTCCGCTCTTGGCGGCGCGTCCGGGGAGATCGCCGTCTGCCTGCACCGCAAAGTTGTCATAGATCGGCGGCGCGCGGCGGCGAAGATCCTGCGCCTTTTTCAGCGTCCCGCCCAAGAGGTCATTCGCCCCGAGTGCATAGGTGCCGGATTTGTTGAAGGCGGCCCGATAGGCGCCGTTGGCAAAGGTGAGCATGACATCGATCGGCGTCGCCGGCAGCAGCAGCGAGGCCGCATCCGCCGACTGTGTCTTGGCCGTCCCCGTCGTGATGATCGGGATCGGCGTCGCGGGAGAGCCCTTGACGTGCGACGGCGCGACGAGGTCGAGAGCGAAGTCGACCGCGACACCGCTCGTGAACGAAATCGACAAGCTCGATGTCGTCTTGGTCGAAGTCGCATTCGTCACGACGCGGGCGTTGGACTTGTAGCGGAGGGTGGCGTCCAGCCCGGTGACAGCTGAGTTCGCCCCGGCTCCCTGGTTGGTATTCGAGACGTTGCGTTCGTTGATGTTGAGCGCGATCGTCGGCTGCGTGCCGGAGGCCAGCGCCATCAGCAGCCCGGCCTCCGCGCGGTCGCCAACGCCGGACACCGAAGGCCCATCGGCATTCCCGACGATGTCGATAAACGCGGCCGTGGTGCTCGCTGGGGTTCCGGAAATGGCCACACGCAGAGACGGCAGGCCGTTGACCGTCCCAAGCGAGATTGTGCGGGTCACCCCGCCAGGCAGGGCGCTCATCGGCATCTTGGTCGGCATCGTGCCGGGCGTGCCAGCCACAGCCCCGGCGAAGTCGGCTCCCAGCGCATAGTTCGTGACGTCAGCAGAGCCGAGCGAAACGCCCTTGTCGGTACGCGCCGCGACATTGATGGCGAACTCGGCCCATGTGCCGGCGACGTTGTCGGCCCATTTTGTGCTGGCCCGCGTCAGCGCGAAGACGTCAGTCAGCGCGGCCGTCTGCTGGTCTTTCTGGTACACGTTGGCAGCGAAGTCGGCATAGAACATGCCACGGGCATCCGCGCCAAGGGCCATCCCCAGCCCGAGCGGCCGCAACCCCAGCCGAGGAAGCCGCAGCAGCGCGCTCATGCGAGAATCCAGGCGAAGGACGCGCCCTTCGGGATCAGGAAATCCTCGCGCGGATTGTTGGCCGGGTCGTAATAGGCGCGGGGGCCGTTCGTCGGGTCCGGCGACGTGCCATAGGCGTAGTAGATCGCAGCCGAGGCATTGATCGAGGCCAGGCAGGCGCTGGGCGCCACGACGCTCGAGGTCGTGCCCGTCGCCATGGTCTGAGACGCCAGCAGATCAGCCGGCAGGGAATCCGAGCTCGCCGGCCCGACAGTGCGCAGGGTGTAGTGGACGCCAGAAAGGGCCATGGTCGGCGCTCCTTGTGTGGTTCAGGGCAAAGAAAAAGCCGCCCAGGGTGGCGGCGCAGGGCAATGGTGGATGAGGGCCGCGTCAGGCGGCCGGCGCGAGGCCCTTGAGCACCCTCGTGCGGCGCGCGGAGGTCAGCAGCCCGGCCGCGACCATGGCCTGCAGCCCGTCCGTCAACCTGGCATCGGCAAGGTCGATGAACTGGGCGCCAACCGCGCGATCGTACCAGAGCTTGGTCGCCACATTGGTCATCGCGGCGCCCGCGATGGCCAGTTGCTCGGCCTCGGTGAACAGGTCCATGAACTCGAGGAACGAGAGGCGCGGTGCAGGTGTGGCCGGCGTGGCGCTCGGATCGTGCGCCGCCACGACAGCCTCGATGGCGGCACGCTGGTCGGCGGTCAGCCGGTCGTCATAGGTCACGCCGTCAGCCGACCAGGCGAAGGGCTGGCCGAGCAGTCCCGCGGCCTCGATTTCTGCGCCGAAAGTCGGCCCGATGATGGTGGCAGTCATGATCAACCCCGAATGTTCGCAAACGCCTGAACCGTGAAGGTGCCGGTGCCCGCGTTGCCGACCGCGCCCATGGGCGTGATGGTGTGAGGGCCTTCGCTGAGCGCGCCCCGGAATGTGCCGCCGGTATAAGCCGCGGCGCCTGCCGACACAGATGCCGACGTGCCGCCGATGCCGACCGCAACGACGTCGATCCCGACTGCGGCGCCGGAACTGCTGCCGGCGGTCCCGTGCGCCGACTGCCCGACGACCTGAGCATCAACCGTTTCATCACCCCATGTGATGAATGTGCCGCGGGCGGCCGTGGTCAGCTCGACATAGGTCAGCAGCGACGTGGTCGTTACCCCTGCAGTCGAGGCGCCAACGACCGATAATTGGCGCCGATTGTGCCAAGAGATGACGCCGATATTGCTCGCCGATACCACGAACTGGCTGCTGCCGTTCGTATAGACCATGCCGACCAGCGTCTTGTCTGCATGGCCTGTGATGACCTCGACGCCGACATTGCCAGCCGTCGTATCCGGACCGTGCCCCGTCGCCAGGGTCCAGAACTCGAGCCCGCCCGATGCGTTCAGGGCGACGAGATAGGCGGTAGATGAGGCAAGGTTCCCCGATGCCCCGTTGATCAGAACCGAGGTGTTCGCAGCCGAAATGCCACCACTCGGGATCGCGATGATCTTGCCAGCAACCTTCACGAGGTTCCCGCCATAGGGGAACAGCTTGATCGACGTCGCCGAGACGTATCGAATCTGGCACTGCCCCATCGGCCCGGCTGCTGCCTGCATGGCGGCGGTGAAGTTGGCCTGGAATGTAGCGACGTCGCCGTCGTCTAGGGTGTCTTCCCCGCTCTGGTCGGCGGTGAACTGGCCGATCATAGCGGCAGCGAAGGCCGACTGACGCCAGACCTTATTGACTTCGGCGGGTTCGGCAATGCCATCCACAAAGCCGGCCAGGCGCGCGGCAAGCGCGGCATAGTCCGACTGCGACATGACTCCAGCGCCGCCCGCCGTTGCGAACGGCAGCAGTTCATTGGTCGGCATTGCGATGTCTCCGGGGGGTCAGGAAGTGAAGTATTCGGGCGCCGCGCCCCATGCGCCGCGGCCGAAGCCGCCGATCGTGTCGTTGTCGACGCCGAACCCGAAGATCGGGCCGCTGACGGTCGTGATGCGGTATTTGGCGCGCACGCCCTCTGGCTTCAGCGGGATGTAGCCGCCCGACAGAAGCGCAATGAACAGCGCCGACGGGATCACGCCGGCCACGCCGAAGGTGATGGTCATGTCCTGGTTGTCGATCAGGACCAGCGCCGTCTCGCCATTGGGAAAGATGATGTCGAGCGCGCGCTTGGCGTCGGGCAGCGTGCCGTCCCAGTTGTTGGCCGCGATCTTCGCGCGCAGCAGCGTGCGATAGGTGGTGTCGTCGAGGCGGGTGATGCCGTCGACCGAGTCGTATGGCCGCTTCCACAGGCCGCGCCCGAACCCGCGCGTCGCATCGCCGAAGCGAAACCAGACGTTCGCGATCGGGATATTGATGAACCGGGTCCGCCCAACCCATTTGCCGACCACGTCGAGCTGGGCGCCGATTGCCTCATCGAGATCGAAGTCGACCGGCAGATGCTCGATGAACGACTGCTGCGAAACCACGGGCTCGACCAGCGCGCGGATCATGGCCGAGAATTTCGGCTTGCCGCGATGCGACGGCGTGATCAGCGCCAGGTAATCGTCAGCCGTGGGCATCAGGTCACCGTCGTCGTGATGTCGGCGAGAACCGCCATCGGTGCCTCATTGAAGGCGATGACCAGATCCGAGGAGCCCGGCGTGCCGGCGTTCTTCGCGATCGTCAGGCCGGTGATCTTGTATGTGCGGCGGTCGGGCAGGCCGTTCAGGTTGGCCGGGACGTACATTTCGGCGAACTCGACGTCCTCGCCGATGTCCAGCCCATTGATCCAGTCGACACAGGCCTGCTTGATCGCCGCCTCGATCGCGGTGGTGAACCCGGCCTGAGCCGTGATCGCGATGGCAACCTTGATGGTCGCATTGGTCGGCCGATAGAACTTTATCGCTCGCGTGACGCCGAACTCGTCGGTGATGTCGACCGATGTCGTGCCATAGGTCGCGGCGCCCGGCCCCTTCTTGTCTGCGATGGCCTGCGCGATGGCCGTGGCGTCGCCGCCCAGCACGACGAGCGAGATCGAATGCGCCGGCAGGCCGTTGGCATCGGTCGAGCCCGTGTCGTTCTCGTAGCCTTTCCAGCGCGTGACGCCGGAGATCGAGGCGACGGCGCCGATGGTGCCCTCGAAGACCGTGCGCGAGGGCAGAGCGGTTGAGACGGTCTGCCGGCGGCGCAGCGTGGCGTCGAGCTCCACCGGAGCGCCAGCGGACGCCGCAGAGGGGTTCGTAACGGCTTGCCATCCCCGCGTCGGCGTCCCGATCGCCGTGATGCTGTCGGGGACGGCCTCGATGGCCCCTATATCCTTGGCCGTCGCCGTGACGGTGATGTCGCCATCGTCGGGGATCGTGACCGTCGCAGGCAGCAGCCATTGCTTGCCGTCGGCACCCTGCGCGATGCCGCCGCTGATCGTCGTGCCGGCCTGCCCGGTAATGAGCAGGTCCACCGTCGAATTGCTGGCAACCAGGCGTTTGATGCCGTTGATCTTGACGACAGACGACAGCCCCACGCCTCGGGCGGCCGATGGCGAGAACGAATTGTAGATGGTGACGCACTGCGCGTTGCCGTCATTGATCGCGGACGAAAGGATCGCGATCTGCTGCCCATCCATAGAATCGGGGTCGACGTCGATATCCTCGCCGAAGATCCCCTTGAAAGCCGTCTCGAAATACACCCGCACGGCCTCATAATCCGGCTTGAACACGCCGTTTTCGTCGATCGTGCAAACCGGGAGGGCCATCAGAAGTTCACTCCGGTGACCGTCGCCGGCCCGTATATGGTGTCGATCGTCAGCCCGACGCCGAAGGCTCGGCTATCCCGATCAAGATTGCTGGAATAGGCCGTGATCTTCTTCACGCCTGTCGTCGCCAGCACATGCGCTCGGATCGAAGGGTCACGCGTGTCTGCAGTGCGGTTGCCGAGCACGCGGGTCTGCCACGGCATCCCCTCGCCGCTGTCGAGGTACCACTGCCCCCGCCAAAGCTGAAGCCGCTGCCCGACCTTCTGGGCAACACCGTCGGGCTGGTCTTTCCAAAACTGGGACGCGCCCTGCCCGAAGCGATAATCCGCGTTGTCGTCGAATTTCCTGAGGCGCATCAGTTCGTCGGCCCCGTGCTGGTCCCGCCACCCGGCACGACGCCGGTGTGCTTGTGATCCTTCAGGCTGATGCCGTTGAGGACGATATCGCCGGTGACATTCATCGTCCCTGTGAAGGTCATCCCGCCAGCCCCGCCCGTCATCGAAACCCCGGCCGCCGCGGCGATCGAGACAGCCTTATCGGTTGCGACACTGACGCCCCCGGCCGCTGACATTCCGATCTTGGTGTTCCCATCCTCGGATCGGATCTCAGTCGATGTCGTGCTGGGGTCTGTGACCTTCGCGGCGTTCGGGTTCGACCGGAACCCCAGCATAGCGAAGGCATTGCTGAGATTGTTCATGCCGGAATCGATCGGCGCCTGATCTCCTCCGCTCTGCTGCCACGAGTCCTGAGACCGGGAGCCGAAGCAGAGCATGCACTCGTCCCCGGCCTTGACCGGGAAGGTCATCAGCATGCCGCCCCCGCCTGGGAACTGCACAGGGATATCGGGGATGACGGGGTAGTTTTCGGCCTTCGTCGAACCGTCCTTCTGCAGGACATACGCCTTGACGGTCGGCTGGGCTGTGACGGTCTGCTTGGCAGCATCGTAAGAGATGATGCGAGCCGGCATCGAGGTGAAGTTGCGCGACTGGAAATCGTCGAGCGCAGCCCGGATCGTCTCCTCCCCGCTCTCGGTCCTGTCTCTCAGATCGCTTGTCATCAGACGTCCGTTGGAATGCCTTGCTTGGCGAAATTGGAGAGGACCAAGCCTTGCTCGCTCACGGCGACGCAGGCGCAGTCGGTGTACCAGGCGGTGCCGCGGCTATCCCCAGAATGCTCGACATAGAGCACCTTGTAGAAGCCATCGGCAGCGACACTTGGCAGCTGAAAATTCTGTTGGATCGCTCCGGACGTGAAGCCGGGATCGAGGGCGGCCTGCTGGATCGACTTCTGGTCGATCTTCAAGCGGGTGCCTGGGCGCACCTTCGAATTGAGCAGCATGCGGACCTGGATGCCGCCGATCGTCTGGACCGGCATTCCGACCATGCCGGTCTGCGAGTTGATGACGAAGGCCTGTCCGTCCATGGCCTTGTCGTTCTTGACGATCTCGAGCTTCTGGTCACGAATGGTCCATGCGGAGTTCGTCGACTGCCCCACCGTCCGCAGGAGATCTCGAGTCATCCCGAAAAGCGCGCGGCCGCGTGGCATCTTCTGTGAGCCGAGATCCGCGATAAAGCCTGCGGTCACGCCGTAAGGCTTCAAGGCCGCTAGAGCGACATCGACCTGGTCTCGGAAGGTGTGGCCGGCCGCCAAAGTCTTGTTGACGGTCGAAAACGAATAGGCGGTGTCGCCCGATCGCGATGTGAGCTTCAGATATTTGTCGACTGGTGTCTCGCGGGCGTTGCCCCGCTTCTGGAATATCTCGCCCTTGTGGATCAGCCCGAACCCATCCTCATACCCAGCCTCAAGAGAGACCATCTTGCCTTCGCGGTTGATCGTATTCGCCGTGTCATCGGACAGGTTCGAAATCGTGATGTCTGCGATGGCCAGTCGCTGGCGCTGAAGCTCTTGCTGCACAGTGAAGCGGATGCGGAGTTCGGACACGTCGATCTGCTTCCCCGATCCCTCGATCGTGAGCTTGATCTTGCGCAGCCACTGTCTGGTCATGGGGAAATGAACAGCACCTTGCCGTTGCTTCCGAGGTTGGAATAGCTCGGCTCGACGAGATCGTTTCCGTCCGTCTGGACGCGGATTTCGCCGGGGATGCCCAAATAGTCGAACTGCTGCAGCACGTTCTCGCCGGCCGTCAGCGGCAAGCCTCGCAGGAGCGGAGCGCCGTCATAGGCCGATATATCGATGAACCAGCCGCCATCCGTGGTATCGGCCCAGCCGAACCGAACGACGTATTCCACCGCGCCGAGCTCAACCGTCATCGTCTGCGCCTCGGGGCGCAGTGGAAATTCGCTGGTTGTCGCCATCACGCCCTCTGCGCCGGCGACGCGAAGCCAGTGGTAGGCTTCAACTGTTGTGAACCGACGTTCGTGGTCGATCCCGTTTTCGCCGGGTTGGCCTGGTTGGCCTTCGCCGCGCTCGTCGTCTGAGTGCTGACCACAAGGATCTGGCGAAGGCGAAGGGCGCAGACCAGAACGTTCGACGTCTTCTCGTCGCGGGTCTCTTGGATACCGACTGGCAACATGTTCTCGTAGTTGCGTCGCCCGGTACTGACCGAGATCAATTCGCGCTTCGACTGCAGGTCCAGAAGCTCCTCATAGGCCTCATCGCTGTAACCAACGAAGCCACCGGTAGAGTCCGACCAGCCGATGATCATCTCGATCTCGGCAGGCAGCTTGAACGCGTGATCCGAGATGGCTGCGCCCGTTTCGACCGGGTGATCAGTCGTGATCAACGTGTCGCGTGCGGCCTCGCGCACCAGCACGTCGGGCATCAACGAGCCGATCGTGACGCTGGGGCGCCTGATCAAGGCAAATGCGTCGTCGAGCAAGCTCATGATGCGCCTATGAAAAATCCGCCACCCCGAAGGATGGCGGCTCTGGTGCCGACAATAGTTCTTTGGCCCGAAGGCTCATCTGGATTGGTCGTCACAAGCTCGCGGGCGGCATTTGCCGTTTGGGTTATAAGTGCTCTTTGGCCGCCCGCCTCCATCGCGACCAGAGATCGCGCAGGAACCTCTTCTCGACGTAGCGCTGCGCCCGGTTGTGGGCGTGCATCTTCGTCTCAACCCGATCGGCCTCGTAGACCTTGCGGGCATCGTAGATTTCTTTCAGCGGGCCGCCCGCCTTCACGATGCAGGCGCCGAGATTCCAGACGACCGAGCGCCGCGCCGGGCTGTAGCCGTGGTCTAGCGCTTCGACGCCGGCGATCCTCCGCTGGCGAGTGCCGTCGCCCATCACGGCCAGGCCCATTCGCTTCCACAGCTTGGCGGGGTTCGAATAGGCGGATAGATCGCCCGCCTCCCCGACGATAGCAGCAAGAGATGCCAGTCCGACGCCACGCACGCTCTCGACCCACGCCGCGACCGGCAACTGTTTGGCCAGTTTCGCCAAGCGCTTTTCGACGAGCTTGCGATGGCGCTCGACGCCGTCTCGCGCCTCCGTCAGCGGGAACATCGCTGCGAAAGCGATTTCCGCCATTGGATGTTCTCCGGTGCCGAGCGCCGCCTTGTAGATGACGTCGGCTTCCTTCTTGTCGCCGCCTTCCGCCAGTCGTCGGCAGAGTGCCTTGGACTGCAGGGTCAGCGACTTCTCTGCGCGGTGCCAGGATTGTCGGCGGCGCCACTGCTCCCGAATTTCCGCGATGATAGGTGCGAGGTCGACGGTAGTGGACTGGGTAACACAGCGTTCGTGGTCGACCTCGCATTCGCCGTCTCCGGCGAACTGAATGGGTGCGGCGGGCGGCAGAACTTCATGGGGTTCCACAAGCAGGATGGCCGCCCGGCCGCTTTCGGCATCGCTGCCGATCTCGAAATTGCTATCCACGGCGTGCCTCCTCCTGGAGTTCGCGCAGCCGCTTGTCGGTCATGACATCGCCGACCGTCTTGTCACCCTCGAGATGCTGGCTCACCAAGCGCAGCCACCGGCTCTTGTGCGCCATGTCGGCGGACTGGCTCTCGTAGAATGATGCCGCCGTGGTGATATCCTCCCGCGTGGCCTGGCCTAGCGGCTTGCCGCCGGGTAACGGGAACATCAGGAGCGTGCCGGCCGCCAACTGCACGACCCGGAACGATCCCGTAACTCCCGACTTGCTCGGCACGAGCTTCTCGACCGGCGCCTTCCATGCGGCCCGACGATCAACATGAACTTGGGCTCGCACCGCGTCGTAGCACGCATTGGCGATCAGCGGATCGGTAAGCAGATCCCGCAGCTTCCGGCTCTGCTTCACCGCCTCCTGCATCATCCTCGTCGCTTCGCGGGTATCGCCCTTGGCATCGTCCAATGCTCGGCGAGCGGCCTCGGCCACGAAATCGACTTCCTTCGTCTTCGCTTGCGCTGCCATGATGTATCTCCATCAGCGCCCGGCCTGGCAGGCCCGAGACGCAAGGGTTCGCTTTCGCGAAACCGAGCGCCGATGAAGCTCTCGAATTTCGCGTCTCAACCGCCCTGCCAGGAGCGGATTCAGATGTTCAGTGTTGGTGTCGGTCGGGGACCGCGAGCGCGGCGGCTGTCGCGGCGACCTCGGGGATGTTGTCGGCGTAGATCGCGTTGTGCTGGATCAGGATGCGGGCTCGCTTCTCGATTTCGAATGAGCCGCAGCCTTTGACGCTCCGAAGAGCCTCGACGACAGCCTCTACATTCATCCCGAGATCATCGTGGATATCGTCGAGGAACGCTCCGGCGTCGTTCATCAAATTTGAGCGTCCGATGAAGGTCGGGCGATTGGTCAGCGCCGCCGCCACGTCTTTCAGCGTCACCAGCGTCTCGTAGAGCGCCACCAGATGCGTCACGCTCATCAACCGCATGCGATCAAGCGACGGCTTCATCCTCTGTTCGAAGGTCTGATCAAGCATCGACCAGAACCTTCGCAGCACCACCCTTGACGGGCGCCGGCCTCGGCGCCGGGACTGCGAAGGCCGCGCCATTGTCGCCCTCGCCAGCTTCGAAAAACCGGCGAAGAGCGGGGTCGCGGACGAGAGCGGAGAGCGGTATGCTGTTCGGAGCCATGGGACGATCCTCCAGATCGGTCTCTCGGTTAGGGCTGCCTTGGTGTCTCACCACCTTGGCGGCCCGATTTGTTTGTGGTACCACTGTTTCTATGGCACGTCAATCTCTGGTACCAAAGAAAAAGCGCGGCCCTTCGCCAACTGGGAAGGGGACGCAGATACAGGTTCGACTGCAGCCTGATCTCCTATCCGTGCTCGACCGCTTCATTGCGGAGCAACAACCCGACATGAGCCGGCCCGAAGCGTTGCGTCTCGCGTTCAAGGACTGGGCGACCGGCCAAGGCCTCCTGCCCCACAGCGAAGACCCGGAAGGCGCGAACTAGGCCCTCGACTCAATGCCCCCCAGTGGCGCAAGATTTCGGCATGAGTTGGTGGCGGGCGCTCTTCAAGAAAACGAACCGGAACCCCTTCGCGCTTCCGCCCGAGGGGTTCCCGCCTGAAATGCTTCGGCGGGTGCAGCCGCCATCTCGGTCGAGAAAGCTGACTGAGGAGGAAAAAGCGGCTGATCTTGAACGCTATCGTCGTGAACGGCGACAAAGTAGTTCAGTGGCCTGGGAGCACCACCGAAAGCAGGCTGAGAAGGCCGGATGCGCGCGGTACATTTGGCGGTCGGCCAACGATTCTGATGTGTGCTCCATATGCCGGGGAAACAACGGCAAGCGCTTCGCCTACGCCAAGGCTCCTAAGGGCGGTCACCCTGGCGACGGACACGATTGCGCAACAGAACCATGCCGGTGCTATGCTGAGGCGATCATACCTGACTGAGGCTGATGATGCGGGCGCTACTGGTCGGACTGGCAATACTGACGAGCGGGGTAGTGAACGCGGCCGAGCCGTGGGATGCCGCAGTCCGTCGCTTATGCACCTCGCTTGATCAGCAGGACTGTTGGGTGAAGTCCGGGGCCGCGCTCTGCGACCGTGAACAGATTTCTTGCAAGAACCTCCCCGACCACGCCCCTGCGGTCATCATTGGCCGATCCGGCAAACGCTGGAATGTCCGGACCGAATACGGCTCAGGCTGGGTGAGTGAGCGCCTCATGATGCTCGACAGTACCAGGATGCGCTAGCGCACTGCCCCCCGAACGTCCCGGAGTAGGACGCCGCCCAAATCCTTCTGCGCCGCGCCTACTTGATTGGCAGTCATCGTCGGGTCTCCGCTTCCGACCACCTCGATCTTGTTGTGCTGCGTCAGCGTCACCGTCGTGTCGCCGCGGCTGTTGGTGCTCGGCGTCAGTGTCGTGCCAGGTGCCGCCCCTGATCCCCCGCCCAGCTTGGCCGCATTGTCTACCGCTAAGCCCAGCGCGGCGGGGTTCATTCGAGCCAGAGGCGGCAAGTTGGGGCCGCCCTCTGCCTGTTCGGCAAGACGCAGCACCTTGGCGAGACCGTTTGCGATACCAGCGCGCTTTTCTGCCTCGGCTGCCTTTGCCTGTGGACGCTCGTACTGGAGACTGATGACCGCTGCAGCTTCGCCTGCGGTTTCAGCGCGCTTGAGTGCCTCCCATGCGGCCCGTTCTTTACCCTTTGTCATTTCCCAATGAGCGCCCTCGCGCTGTTGGGCGGCCGTCGCCGTGGACATGTCGATGCCAGCGCCGGCTAGGATATTGGCCCGGCGATCGGGCCAATGCTGGTAAAGGCCGTGGGCTTTTCCGCCATCACCGCGAGCGTTCGGGTTATGGTTCGATTCCGCCTGCTCGTTGGCGACAACCCCTGTCGCCTGTTCGTGTGTGAGGCCCTTGGACCGCCAGAACGCGTACGCCTCCTGTGCCGCGGCCCGCCGTGACCCATTCGACGAGGGCGCCGTCGCCGCGCCGTTTGCCGGATCACCTCCACCGCGCCACCAACGCTTCGCCTTACCCCACAGGGTGTTGTCCTGCCCGCCGCTCGGCGTGCCGCTTCCGTTCTCAGTAGGGGTCTTGCCCCACGAACCATCTGCCTTGCGCCGCGCGATCTCGGCGTCCTCGCCGCCATTGGCTGTGCTAGGCGTCATGCCCAGGAGGAAGGCCCCGGGACCAGCCAGCAGGGCAAAGAACCTGCCCAGCGAGCCGCCGATTAGCGCGCCAGCCGCCGCTGTGCCGACGCCCGTGATGGCTGCCGCTACGCCCAGGAGCCACTGCGCGAGCTTCAGCCCGATCAGCACCTCGATCGCGGTCGTCAATCCGTTCTGCCCCGTCAGCTCCTTGGACAGGTCGTTAAACCCTTCCCATAGGGGCTTGAGGACCGCGATGACCTTGCCGACGAATGTCGCGAGCTCGTCAAGCGTCTGGCCGAGCGACCTGAAAAACTCGACAGTCTCCTTACCGTTTTCGCGGGTCCATTTTTCGAAGGCGTCTACGAACTTTTGGAGCGGCTCGGCGAGCTCCGTCATCAGGCGCTGGCCGACGACCTCGAGCGTCGCATTGAGCGACTTCATCGACTGCATGAATTCGGCGCCTTTTTTGGCCGCCTCCTCCGAGTTCAGGCCCTGCGCTTTGACCTTCTCGTTATATTCCTCCATTCGCTGGGAGAACTTCCCAGATTGAATGGCTTCAAGCGTTGCCAGGTCAGTCCCGGCCACCTCAGCAAGGCCCATCTGCTCGGCCTTCGGCCGGCTCTTGATGGCATTGCCGAAATCAATGAGCAGTTTCGTAGAATCGCGGAGCTTACCGTTCTCGCGTGTGACGACACCGATCTGCTTCAGGAACCCTTCGAAGCCAGGGTTCCACTTCAGCTGCTTGCCGAAGTTCTCGATCGAGGCGCCTGCGTTCTCCGCCGATGACCCGAGCTGGCTTGCGGCATACCCGATCGCGCGGATACCCTGAACGGTGGCTTGCGTCCGCTGCGCCTGCCAGTAGACGTCCTCAAAGGATTTGGAGATCCTCTGTACGCCTTCGAACACCTTCTCCGCTGTGGCAGCGATGGCCCGGCCGAGCAGTTCCGACTGCAGGGTTGCGGACCTGACCGATGACTCGAACCGCTTTTCCGAACTGGCATCGACCTTGTAACCGATGCCGACCAGGAACTCGCGGATCACATCAGCCATTTTCGGCAGCCTTCTGGGCTCGGTAGGCGTTCTCGTCGCGGATATCGATCGCGTCGTTCAGCAAAGCGATGTCCGCAAGAGACAGGGTGCCGTCGATGGTGGATTCGTACCGGCAGAGCCCTTCCATGACCGGGCGAAGCACGAAGTCCTCGCCGTCGTCGAAGGTGACAGCCTCGAAGCTCAGGCCCGGACGGCGGCGGTCAAACTGGACGCCAGGCCTGCGTAAAAAGGGCCGACCTCAGCCATGATGACGTTCGCCGTGATCGAGAGGAGCTCGAACCCCGTGATGTCGTCGAAGAGAGGCTTCTGCGCGGGTCCGTTCCACACCTTGGCCCATCCGGTGTCTCCGGCCTTCTGCCGCTGGATCGATGCCATGCAAGAGTTGATGACGTAGGCGACGACCTCGTCCGGCATCTCACTGAGGGCGTTGACGGCAGGATCGATCGCCAAAGCCGGCTCACCCTTCTCCGCCGCCGCGCGAAGCGCGTTGAGGATGGGGGCCAGCCGGCGCATGAGATGCACCTGGCCCATCGCGTCGATTGGTGACGAGCGGTAGAGATACGGCCCGACGTTGAACTCGACAGGTTCACGCATCACGCGGCCGCCGGGGTGCCCGTGCCAAGGATCGCAGAGATGGCGAGCGAGAAGAACGCCCATTCCATCATCGTCCCATCCTTGCCATAGGCAACGTCTGGCATCTTGCGGAATGCGCAATCGGCGGCCGTGATGGAATCGCCGCTCACCGGATTGCGGATCGAGATCGTGTTCTGCCCCGCATTGGCCGAGGAAGCCGTGTCTGCAGAATACATGTCCTGCAGCAAAGAATTCACCGGCGACGTTTTGAGCAGTCGCACCGTGACTGACCCGTTCGCAGCAGCATGGAGCGAATACATGCCGCTGCCATCGGCGCCCATCAGCACCGACATCTTATCGTCAGCCATGCTGACAGTGATGCCCTCTTCGGACACCCCAGCTCCGTTGCCAAGGGAGAAAGAACCGTTGGGGCCACGGATGGCGGCTTGAACATCCAAAAACGAATACGTCTTGCTTGCCATGATGTTAGCCCTACCTGTTCACATTCAAAATCACGTCGACGAAGTGAATCGCACCCGCCATTTTCACAGCGATCTGGATCACGATGCTCTTGCGGGCTTCGCGATCGGCTTGGCTCTGCGATGCGACGGGCGGCGCGTAGACGTAGAAGCCCTTCGACAGGAAATCGCCCTGCTTGAGCTGGCCGAACCCACCGGCATTCCAGACGCCGGGCGCGACGAGGCCGTTGGTGACCGCCTGCAGCAGAATGCCCTCGATCGTCGTGACGATCAGATGGGTACCGGCATCCGTTTGGGGGATTTTCGTCGAGCTAGTGTACAGGAGGTTCCAGACGGCGGTCTGGACCGCGTTTTCCATCCAGTCGATGCCGTGGCGCTCGTCGAAGAACGTGCCATCGGCCATCACACCCTCTTGGATGATGGCGGTGTCGTTGTCGTAGTTGACGAAGACGTTGCAGTGCTTCGCCTTGAGGGCAGCGGCCTGGTTCGAGGTGATCGTCTCGGCGCGGACGCCCGGCTCCTGCTTAAATTTCATCGTCAGGGTCGTGTTGGACCCTTCGAAGTTCACGGTCGCGGCGCGGCCGAAGAACGAGGCGATGACCTGCGGCTCATACTGCGAATACTGCGCGAAGGTCCGGCCGAGGTTGTTGGCGTCGAGCAGATAGGCCAGATCGGTCGTGCTGGTCGGGTCGATCGCCGTGGTGTCGGTGATGGTGACGCCGAAGACGCGCTTCTTGTCCTGCGCCTCGATGACGTTGGCCGCGGCGATGATGGACGCGCTGTCGACGCCTTCCTCGACGAGTTCGCCTGCATACCAGTCGCCGGATGCCGCGATCAGGGCGGTGACGGCCGCAGCCAGGGTCTCGGCGGCGATGCCGTTGGCCGGCAGGCTGGCCTGCGTCGACTTGCCCTTGATCAGTGACGCGATGGACGTGCCGGAGCCGCCAGCGAGCGTCGAGCCCGACAGGGTCGGGTTCGTGCCGCTCTTCGCCAGCGTGTAGGCGTTGCCGCCCGTGCCGGAGGCCTTGGCGATGACATAGACCACAGCACCGACCACCAGATAGGTCATCAGCGACAGGTTGGCGTCGGCTGAGGTGTTGAGGAAGGCGCCCAGCGCCGTCGCCATCGCCGCATTGGAGCCGGCGATATCGACCTGGTTCCCCGTCGCGCCTGATGTCTTGAAGGTGATCGCGGTTCCCTGAATCGTCAGGGTGTCGTTGTTGGCCGGCAGTCCAGCGAATGTGATCGAGCCGAAGGCCGTGGGGTCAGCCAGGAAGCCGAGCGTCGAGGTCGCGCCCGTGGTCCCAGACTTGATGACGAAATAGCCGTTGTCCGCATCCCAGACAACGGTGGAGCTCGCAACCAGGGCGGCGACGGCCGTCTGGATCACAGATGCGACGCCGTTCAGATTGGTCTCGGCAGAGAAGTTGAGGCCCGACACATAGCGAGGGATTCCGTCGAGCACGAAGTAGAACGCGCCGGCCGTCACCGCGGTGAAGTTCGCCAGCGCCTGTTCGGCCGTGGTCAGCACGCCGCCGCGCAGGGTGGCATGCGTCGCGACGCGCGCCCATCGCCCGATGTACAGGATCGAGGGCTGCGGCACCTGCGCGAAGTGCTTCACGGCGCCCTTGTATTCGACGTCCGTGGTCGAGAAATCCTGTGCGACACCCGAGAGGTTCGAATAGAGGCGAAGGCGTTCGCCGACGTCGATGACATCGGTGGCGCCGATGAGCAGTCCGGCGCCAAAATTACGCGTCGGCGCCGCGACCGGCGAGATAACGACGTCGACATTGACGACGTCTGAAACGGGAAGGCCCTGGGCCATGGTTTAGGTCTCCGTGACGGTGAAGGGCTGGACTGTGCCGCTGTCGAGCACGAAGGCGCCCTGTGCGGAGAGGAGGTTGAGAACCGGGTAGACGCGGACGACCGCGCGCCGGAGCAGGATGTCGAGATCGACGCGGCGGACGAACCGCTCGTTGATCAGATCAGAGGCCGTGCGGATGCGGTCGCACTCCAAAAGCGCGATGCCAGCCATGCGGACGGCTTCGAAGTTCTGAGGCACCCACAGCCCGTCGCGGACCTGGGCGGCGAGGCCATAGGCCGAGGGGCCATAGAAGCTGGCGAGAATGCGCACGGTGTCGTGGCGGACGACCTCGTCGGTGCCCTCCCCGTCCGGGATATGCGTCGTGGCCGCGCTCCAGTCGGCATCGATTTCGGTGATGCCGAAGGCGCACCAGTTCGTGGTGATGGTCGGCATGGCCGGCGGTGTCGGTTGCCAGCGAGGGCGCACCATGCCGCGCGCCAGACCGGAGATGCCGGCGATGAGACCGCCCAGCAGATCCTCGAAAGGGTCATTCTCGGCAGGCGTCGTCGATGACGGCTGGAGATAGCCGCCCGTCGCCGATGTGTTGACCATCGCCGCCTACCGGAGATCGAGCAGGCGGCAGGTCGCGACTGTGAAGCCGGCGCCGTAACGGGAATAGTCATCGACCGTGACGACGGTCCAGTCGCGGCCGTTCCACCGCACGATGTCGGCGTCGAGCCCGGCGTCGGCGTTGCCCTCGACGAATGTGACGGTGGAATGGAACGTGACAGTGCCCTCAGATATGGCAGCCTCGGGGTTACGGCGCAGATTCTGACCCTTGTCCGATGTCTGCACGACCGAGATGGCCGTTTCGACCGGCGCGTTGACGGTGCGGCCCGTTACCGGATCGACGGTCACAGTGGTTCGGATCAGAACCGCGCTGTCGGCGAAGTCGGGGTCGCTCAAAATGTCGGATACGTCGAGCAAGGGCATCAGTTCTGCTCGCCGGTCTGAACTTTTACGACAGGGCGGGTTATGCCCATCGTGCCCCGGCCGCTATCTTGGAAATGGTAAAGAACTACCTGCGTCTGAGCGTCCCGACGCCTCAAGATTTCAGGAAAGGCGTCGTGGAAAATGAGGCTCAGAACGGTCCTTTGTTCGACCTGAGACATCCGACCTTGTTTGACGAGGTCTGATGTCATCTGTAGTGCGTCGCCTGCGGGCGAGCCGTCTTCGACGCACTTCATGGTCAGTCGCCCTTCTTCCGTACGACGTGGGTGATCGCTCGCCGATATTGGCCCGTGTCGATCAAAGGCTTTTCGCCCGTGCGGCCGCGAGCTCGACGCTTGGCGAGCGTCTTCGGCGAAAGCGGCGTGAACGGCCCGTCAGTGATCTTGGCTTTGACGGCGTTCTCTGCCGTGATCCCGACGGCTGTCAGGGTGGCGTCGACATCCGAGGCCTTGCCTGACAACGCAGCTTGAGCGCCGGCTTTCAGGCGTTTTTCGATTTTCTCGCGAGCGCTTTCGACGCCTGGCACGAGATGGGGCCGCTCCGGAATGTTCTGTGCCGGCGACCCGGTCTCCATCAGGTAGCCGATCTCGGCATTGCTGATGGCGCCTTCATCCCGACCGGCGTCGGTATCGGGGATGCCGACCAGGACTTCCTTCGACGTCAGATCCTTGATCGCCCGAAGGATATCCGGCACGCGATCCTTGGTGATCTTAATGGTCATGGCTGATCAGATCGCGGGGGCGTCGGGGATGAAATAGACCGGGCCGGCGCCGCACGCCCGCAGCAGGGTGTAGAGCCGCTGGCCATACGAGGTCGCGTTCCATGCACCTGCTCGCCCGATCGCGGTGGCGCCGGTGTCATAGCTCACCGACACCTTGTCGACGGACTTGGACGATACCGGGCCTTGTGCCTGCCCCGGCACACCAGCTCCCGCGGCAGACGCCACGGAACGCGCCGACAAGACGATGTTGTGCGCGATGAAGAGCATCACGGCGAGGTCGTATGACTTGCCGAGCCGGCTGGCGCTCAACTGGTTCGGCGCTTGGTCGAGCCAGGCATTGATCTGAGCATCGGGGAATTTGGCCGTGTCCGTGAACTCCGGGAACATCGTCCGGAAGGATGCAGAGGTCACGGCCACGGCGTCATCTCCTGGTCAGGTCAGCGCGCAGATCAGGCGACGTCGGCCTTCGTCAACGGCGACAGGTTGGGACTACCGCGCGGGATGCGGGCGTCCTTGTCGGGGTTGATCGGCTGGAGACCGGAGAGGATGCTGGCCCCGTCCTCGGCACGCTTGATCGTGGTTTCAGCCTTCTCGCTGGCGAAGACGAGGCGGTTGCGCACCGCGTCGAGATCGGCGTTCTGCTCAAGCCACTTGTCGAAGAACTCCTTGTCGATGCCAGGGGTCAGCGCGTAGCCGCCCGCATGGTGGAAGTCCGGCACCTTTCCGAAGGGCACGGCCGGGCCGTTGACCTTGATCTGGGCGCCCTTCTGGACGGCGCGCTTCACGGTCTGCGTCCCGCCACCCATCACGGGCTCGGAATGCTCGGCGAAGTCGAACACCCTCAGGAAGAGGCCATTGGGGATCTTGCACGCAACGGTGACGGTGGGACCGGCCATCAGGAATTTCCTTCGGAGAGAACGGAGACGAGGCCGTTTTTCACGACGTCGGAATCGGCGTTCTGGTTGAGCCATGCCGCGATGAACGCAGCGTCGAGATCGGGATTGGAGCCATAGGCGAGCGTCAAGACGCCCGTCGCAATGGCGCGGGGCTCGCCGCCGTCGCCATCGTCATGCATCGTGAAGCTGCGGAGCATGAGGCCGCCTTCGACGCCGCAATGCACCGTCACTGTCTTGGGAACGGCTATCTCAGCCGCAGTGGTCTTCTTGGGCTTGCGGGCCATCGCCGGCCTCCTGTGGTCGCCCAGCCGCTCGACGCGGCCGGGTCAGATGCGGGAAGCTGTGCGGATCAGACGCCGACCATGCTGGCGATAGCCATCGGCATGCGGATGACCGCCCCCCAGGTGCCGGCGGTGATCTTCTGCTTCACAGAGGACGATCCGCGCACGATGGGGTGCGTGCGCATCTTCTCGTTGAAGGCGCAGTAGCCGGTGTCCTGGCCCTCGACCGACTCGGCGATGAGCTGCACGAAGTTGCCGGCAGCGACGCCCTGCGGGTTAGACGCCGAGGTGACGCCGTACTGGACGGCGGTCTCGATGCGCAGGTTCGGGAAGTTCTTCTTGAGCAGGTCGGAGACATTGACGTTGAACGAGTTCGTCGCGGTCAGGGCGACGCTCGACCCCGGCGACATCGCCAGCACCATCTTGGTGTTCTGGTCGACGAGGCCACCTGTCTGCGTGACCAACTGCAGGAAGATCGCCTGGATATCGGCATAGATCTCGTTGGCGGTCGCGACGATCGCGCCGGCATTGATCCACTTCACGCCGCCTGCGGTTTTGGTCGCAGGGGTCAGCGCAGCCGACAGGTTCGGGTCGTTGAGCAGGCCGTAGTTCTGCAACCCGGCCACTCCGAAGAAATAGGTCAGGTTGGAGAACTTGTTGAGCACGGTCGCCGCGGCGACGTCGATCTCGGACACCCAGTTGATCTTGGAGAGGCCGGCGCGCTCGAGCTCGCGGTCGCCGTACTCCTTCATCGTCTGGAAGAGATACGACTGGCGCTGAGGCCAGTTGGTGTTGGCGCCGGCGCGGCCGTTCTCGTTGAAGTCGCCATAGCTGGAGACCTCGCCGGTATGCTCGACCACCGGGAACATGGCGGTCTCGTCGAGCCAGGTGCCCTTGCGGTTCTCGCCGAAGATCACCGCGGCATTGTTCGGCGAGAACAGCACCTTGAAGACCTGCGGGTCGATCATGGTGGTGAGGAACGCCGGAACCGCCGAGTTCGGGTCTGTCACGAGCGTCGGCTGCGCATCCATCGCGAGACCGAAGTCATGCTTGAACTCGTCGGGAACGTAGGACTTCACTCCGGGCAGGATGGCGCCGAGCTGTTCGAACTGCGCGGCATCGGCTTTCCATGCGGAGGCCGCTTCTTGAAGGTTCATGACGTGGTCTCCGCTTGTTGGCGCGATGCCGCCGAGAGATTGAGGGAGGGATCAGCCGAGCAGGTGCGAGGTGATCTTGACGAGTTCGCCGGGGAGGCCTGCCGACATCGCGACGAACTTGGTCTCGACGTTGGTGGTGCCGGAGATGGTCGTCGAGGACGCGGTCTGCGTGGTGTCGACGATGTAGGTGCCGAGGCCGCCGGTGCCGGTGCCCAGAGCGGTGATCGTGGTGCCGGCGGTCACGCCGGAGCCCGACAGGACTGACCCGACCTGGAACAGGCCCGACAGCGCCGACGCTGCGGTGAAGACACCGTAGGTCTGCGTGATCGTGGTGGAGGCCGCAGCCTGGTTCGCGATCGAGACGGTATAGATGCCGATGCCGCCTGCGGTGCCGCTGTCCTGGGCGACGACACGGGTTCCGGTGGCGACGCCCGTACCGGACAGCAGGCCGCCGATGACCAGAGCACCGGAACCCACCGCCGTGACGGTGAGCTTGTTGCCGGAGATCGAGCCGGTGACGGACGTGGACGTGCCCGCCGCGATCGAGCCGGTGGCGGAAGCGGTCAGCGCAGCGCCGGTGGCGGCAAAGCTCGCCTTGCCATCGGAGAAGTTGGCGTAGGCCTTCTGCCCGACGACAGCGTTGGTGAGACCATCGTTCTTCACCCAGAAGCCGCCCGCGCTGTGAAGCGTGATCGGGAAGCCCTTCGGGATCAGCATGCCGGCCCCGGCGAGATAATCCGTGATCAGGCCCTGTTGGGCGCGATGCACGAAGCCGGTGACGGGACCGGCGCCGAAGCTGTCCACGATGGCGGGGGCACCGTTCGGATCGATGGGGTTCGGCTTCCACCATGCGAAGCGGCCGACGGTGACGCCGGCAGCGCCAGCGACAAGGCCGCCGGGGCCAGCCTCAACCGAAACGCGGGGGTTGTGATCGGCGAAATCGCCAGCGACGGCGGGAGCCGGCTGGACGTTCACCGCGGTCTGGAATCCAGCCATGGTCTAGTCTCCTGGGGTGTCGGCAGCGCCGAAGGGTTCGGAAGTGAGATCGGGAGGCTCAGGCGCGGCCGATGGCGGCCGTGCCGGGGAAGCGTTCGTGGAAGGACTTGGTCGCGGCCGAGTCCATGGCGACGCGATTGACGACGGCCGTCTTGGCACCGGGCAGAGGCTGGGCAGCGAGGATGGCCGGCAGCGCGGAGGGGTGGATGCCCTCGACCGGGATACCCAGCGAGGTCAGCGCGGTGGCATAGACCGCCTCGGCGCTGTCATGGGCCATGGCGAGGTCGCCGACATAGGGGCGCACGGCGCGCTCGGCATCGCGGATCGCGACCTGACGCTTGGCCGAACGGTCCTCGGCCGCCTTGACCGCGGCGGCGATTGCGGCATCCATCGCCGGCTTCTTGATCATGTCCTTGATGCCATCATCCCTGTCGTCATCGTCCGCGTCCATGGCGGCAGGCGCATCGATCATCGCGCAGACCTTGGCGATGTCTTCGTCGCTGAGCTTGCCGGCGAGGAACGCCTTGATCGCCTCGACACCGGAGTCCTTGGACAGGTCATCGGGCTTCATCGCCGGGGCCGGCAGACCGGAGCTCGGGTCGATGTCGGCGCCCTCGACGATGTCGATGCCGTCCAGCGTGTCGAGCAGCGCGGCGACGTCCTCGATCGAGGCGTCCTGAGCGAGCTTGCCCTTGGTCGCGCCCTTGATGCCGGCGAGGATGTCGGCGGACTTGGCCTTGAAGTTCTTCGCGGTGATACCGGCGAAGACGGGGGTCAGGTCGATCTTGGCGTCCTGAGCGAGCTTGGGGCCGATCGCGGCGAGCAAAGCGCCCTGTGCGAAGATAGCCTTGCGGGTGAGAACAGTCTTCATTGTGGCGTGCCCTTTCATGGCGTCTGCCGCGAACCGCGGAATGGCTTGGTCTCGCGCTTCCCGATGGCCCTTGGATGTCCCTCGATCGGCGCGGGAATCCAGTTCCTTCTCGATGTACTTCTTGACTTCCGGTTCGACATTCTTGTTGGACAAAGCAGCCGTCAGCTTTTCGTGCGACATGCCTTCAAGCTTCTCTTTGAGGGCAGCGCGCGAAACCTTGCTCTTTTCCGCAGCGGCCCCGCCCCCCCCGCCGCCGCCTGACCCGGTGGACTGACCGTTGCCGGGGTCATGCTGGGCTTCGTCCGAAGCGAGCGTGATCGTGTCGAGGCTCATATTGACGATCTCCATGGAATCGCCGACGACGACATCTGGCCCAGCCCTCCCTTCGGTCACGAGGCTGACGTGGTTCCCGACGATGTCGCGCATGACGCCGTCGTAGGCCGCGCCCTCGTAGGTTCCTGGCGTCATGTCGGCGCGGTACCGGTAGGCGGACGACAGTTCCTGCTTGCTGCGGTCCTCGACGCCTGCGATGGCGTGGCGAGCCCAGATCACCAGGCTGTTGCGCAGATAGGGCGCGTCGAACTCGGCTTCCGACCCGGTCGAGCCGACGACGAGATCGGGCTGATGGTCGTCGGCTGAGACCGGCACATGCCGCGAGAGCAGCGGCAGATTGTTGAAGGTGGACGCTGCCTTCGCCAGTTCCTCCGGATCGCGGAAGAGCCGATACGTCCGGTCGGGGTTCAGCCCGTGCGCCTCGAAATCGGGGATCTCCCGGCCGAGGTAGGGGTTGATCGCCGCCTTGCTGATGTTGGTCGTGGCGACGTGCAGGCGCCCGTCGCGGTCGAAGCTGCGGACGGTGTTGCGATCGAAGGCGAGTGCAGCATCCGAGGCCACAGCGGGGGCGCTGTCCTCGTCGATTTCCTCAAACCGCTCCGGCCCGAGTTCGAGCATGCCCGCATAGGGCTCGACCTTCGTCAGATCGACGTCGCCCGGTTCGTAGGTGATCGTGATGTGAGGCTTGTAGCCCTCGAAATCCCATGACGCCCCAGCATCGCGGAACGCCTGCCACCGGCTTTCCAGATCAGGGGATTCGAAGCGCAGCACCACCGCGCCCTTGTCGCCAAGCGCCTCAACCGAACGCTCGCCGTCCTTCTGGTCAACGGCGGCAGGGATGCGGATGTCGTCGAAATGGTCAGGCGCCGCGAACCAGTCGACCTTGGTCTTGCTGTAGGCGATCGTGACGTGCAGATCGTCGGCCGCCAGCGGCTTGCTGAAGCCCTGCGCCTTCGCCCAGGTGATGATGTCGTCGGCGTTCTTGACTCCCCGGCTCACATAGAGCGAACGAAGGTCCGGCTTCACGCGCGGCGCCATCGCCTTGTCGAGCGCGATCAGCATCATCAGGGCGCATCTCTCGTTTGAAGGTTCGACCGCGCTCCGCTACGGTGCCTGTCGCATGAAACTCACGATCGCCGAAATCCTCAGCGAACTCCGGGACGCCGCCCGCGAGGACGCGTCTGAAATCGACCCCCGCGTCATGACCGAGGTCGACTTCCTCGAATGGGAAGCCGCAGACCTCATCGAGGAACTGATGGCAGCCTTGGGCAGGATCAGGGACGGCGCCGACAACCCAAGCCAGATCGCCCGCGATGTCCTCGACGAGAAGGCGCGCAGGATACGCAGCCTCCAGCGCGTCGTCTGATCAGTCGTCGTCGCCGGGCAGAACCGGCCTGCAAAAGCACCTGCAGTTTGGCAACGCACCGGCGTGTCCCTGCATTCCGTCGAGCGTCGGCGGATCGTTCCAAGCGACGAACTTGCCCGACATCGCCTTGTGAGACGGCCGCACGTCGGAATCGCCTGCCGTCACCCACACATATCCGACCGAGCCGACATGCTCGGCCCGCGCCTGAGTGAGGGCAGCCGATGTCCGGCCGACCTCGGTCCGCGCGATCAGATCGGCGCGGGACTTCGTGACCTCGCCTGTCCGCATGATCTCGGCGGAAATCTCTGAGGCCCGCAGGCCCTTCGTGATCCCTTCCAATGTCAGCTTGTGGACCCGCTCGGCTGCCTCGGTCGGCAGGCTCTTGATGAGCCGGACCTGTTCCTCGAGCAGTTCGCGCATCCGGGCGCCGGTAGGCGCATCAGCGATCTCACTCTTCAGCGACATGCCCATCTGGCGTGCCGCCTGCATCCATGCCTTTTCGTCGCGCGCCGCGACCTCTGCGATCATCCGACCGGAGACGGCGCGTGCCCATGGCTCAAGGATCTGGGCATAGCGGTCCAGAGCATGGCTCAGGGCATCGACATCGATGAACTCCCCAGCGAAGCCGGAGACCAGATCGCCGATGTGCCTGGCGACCTTGCGGAGCTGCGTGACGAACCGCCGTTCGACGCGGCGGGCGGCGCTGAAATCAGCCCGCGGCGTCTTGGCCTTGTCGAATGCGAACTGCACCGCGCCGTTCTTGCTGACGCGGGAGATCATGCGGCTTCCGCCTGTTCCACCTCCAAGGGGGGAGATGTTGGTTCTGGTGCCGGCGGTTCGGCTTCCGCCTCTGCGATGTCGCCAGCGGTGATGGTCGACCACAGGCCGGTGGCAGGCGCGAGTTTGGCGAGCTCGCGCAGCGCGATTGGCTCGGAAACCACACCGTCCGACGCCGCGCCGACAATGGCCGCGGTGAGCGTGGCCGCGATGTTGGCCTTGTCCGCATCCGTGACGCCAGCAACCGGCACTGCGTTCTCGTCGAGCGAGGCGTAAAGCGTATCCGGATCGTTGCCGATCCGCTGGCGCTCCTCGGCAGGCGTGATGACCTTGCTGGCGATCAGCACGGCGCCGGTATCGGCTTCGACCTTACGGACCTCGGCCATGGCCTTTTCGTCGAGCGACCACAGCGGCTCGTATTTGAAGGTGATCGAGGGGTCGACCTCGCCGAACTCGCTCAACTGGACGAAGCCCAGGACGCGGGTCAGGTTTTCGGTGAAGAGCAGTTCCTGATAGGCGGCGATCCAGTCGTAGAAGACGCGGATCTCGCCGTCAGACGATGCATTGAGCCCCGATGGGGTGATGCCAGTGAACTTGACCAGCGGAATGCTGGCGACAGAGCAAATCTGCTCCTGCGCCTGCGCCTGGAGCTTGTCGAGCGTCCCGAGCGGGGTCGAGACGTTGAAGAACTCCTCGGCCGGGTCCGTGCCGCCATCGCCCTTGTCGAGGACCATGACGCCCTTGTTGTCGCGCATGTTCGTGAAGAACTTGACGCGCTTGAAGAGCTCGGCGCCTTCATCGACGTTCATCTGGTCGACGAGATTGACCTTGATCCCGTTGGTCGAGAACGAATGCAGCAGATCGGATACGCTCTGGCGGGTGCGAATCCAATTGTCGACGTAGGGCTTCGCCATCTGCGATAGCGACAGGCCGCCGAACGCATAGGCCGGCTTCAACAGGTCGGGCACAGACCGACCGACGAAGGTCAGCAGGCGGGACGCATGGATCTCCTTGCCCTGCACATACCAGGCGGAGGGCCGATAGAAGTCCGGCGCCAGCGGGTCCATGGCGTTGTAGTTCGATGTCGAGCACCAGACGGCCTCGACATTGCGGAGGCGCTTCAGTCCACCCGTGCCGACCTTGTTCTTGCTGATGGCGTTGTGGCCGTCCCCAATCGGGGTGATCAGTTCTTCGCGCTGGTCGCTTGTGCCGAGGTCGAGATAGACATGCGAGCGGCCGAAGAACCCGTCCTGCAGTGCAGCCTCGCGAAACACCTCCTGCACGTTGAGGCGCTTGAAGGCTTCCGTGATCTTCGCGACCTTGTCGGTCTTGTCCTCATCGCCCGACGCTTGGATGACGATCCACTTCCGGGTCATCTCCGTGGCGATCGTCTCGGAAATCTTGCGATATTCCGGGCGCTGCGCGAGTTGGGCGAGCGCCGGATAGCCGAGGAAGGCCAGCCCCTCCGAATACTGCTCCGCAGCGAGCGCGGCCCACTGCTGCGCCTGCCCTGCGGCATCGTCCATCGCCATCTGCGTACGGCCCGGCACGACGCCCGGCGGATGATGCGGGATGACGAACGGGTTGACATTCTCCTCAGCGGGCGGCTGCGCGGAGCGCGCCATCATCGTGTCACTGATGATCTTCCGGCGCTTTGCCGCGGGCTTGGCCTCAGGCACCGCCGCAACCGTCCCCTGCCCCCAGCCGAACCAGCGAGAGACGGCGGACAGAAGCTTCATGGAGCAGATTACCTCATGCCCGAACGGGCGAGCATTTCATCGGTGATGACCATCGAGCCCCGCGCCTTCATGGGCCAGAAGGCCATGACGATCGCATCCGCCATGTTCGGCGATTTGGTGCCTTCCGGAGACTTGTTGACGATGAGCTTCAGCGATCCGTTCTTACCCACGGTCGCTTGGCTCAGTTCTTTCTCAACCTGCCGCAGCGCCGGCAAATCGACCGGGAGGCTGATCATGTCGTCAGGCTTGAATGCGACGCCTTCGGTGACCGCGCGATGCGTCCGCTCAAATCTGCGCCGAAGTTGCCACCAGGCTTGCGCCTTGACGTTGGCGTAGAAGTCCTTGTTTTTTGGCGAAGCCTTGTCGCCCTCGATCACATGCCCATCCGGGTCCAGAGGCGTCGCCCCTGCGTTCCACGGCACCAATCGAAGCGTCTTCGGCATCAGGTTTTCCGCGACAAGGCGGTTTGTCTCCGCCTTCACGCCTGCGCCGATTCCAACGCTGTCGTATTGCAGATCCATCGCCCCGAGATCGGCGCATGCCGTCACAGCGCGGCGAGCGGTGGCGCCGGTGTCGGCTTCACCCCATTCCTCGACGGACTTCAGAACCGATCCCTTGCGCTTCGCCAGCGCATTTCTGTCCCCGCCACCGTCTGCCACGTCGAGCGCGGCGCCCCATGGCCCGCTATCGGTGAACCCGAGCTTTTCAGCCGCGCCAATCGCCGACTTCACCCATTCGGCCGGGATGATGACGCCATCCACCGACGCAGCGTAGTTGCGGTCCACCTCTTGCGCGAAGACATGCGTCAGGCCGTCCGCTACCGACTTCGCCTTCCTGGCCGCATACCATTCCGGGCTCTTCGCCGGATGATCGCGCCAGTCCATGATGAAGACGTTAGTCGCGTCCGACAGAGCCGGATTGTGCGGCACCCATTCGACGCCGGCCTCACGCCTGCGATGGAAGACGTTGCCGAGCCCGTTGACCGACGAGATGTCGATCTGGACGCGGGTATTGTCGGCAAGCGCTGCCTCAACCTTCTCGGGCCGCTCGTAGTGCGCGCTCTCATCCTTGAAGTAGATCAGCTTCCGGCCGCCGCGGCCGATATTGTCGCCGGCCTCCCCCGTGATCGTCGCTCCGTTGTCCGGGTTGACGAACCGCATGAAGCTCATGTGATCGCGCGGGCTGAACCCGTCCGGCAGAAACTGCCTGGGCAGGCCATAGATGATCAGGCGCATCTTTTCGAAGATGCTGTCCGCGTCGCCAAGCCGATCGACCAACTGCTCCTTACGTGAGCCCCAGCCGATCGAGGCGCCTTCTCGGAAGAGCCAGAGCCAGATCGAGAACGCAGCACAAACCCATGTCGCGCCCATATCGCGGCATTTCTCGACCAGCCCCCCGCTCTCGGCATGCAGGCAGGCGACCAAGAACTCGACGAGTTCGGCCTGCCGTTCGAACAAGACGAATGGCATCCGCGCCGACGACGCCGACCCTGCAAGGCGCGGATCATATGTCGTACACCAGTGGTTGATGAACTCAACCGGGCGGTCTGCATAATAGCTCAAAGCGCTCTTGATCAGCGCCGGGTCGGTTTCGAACTTTGCGATCTGCGTCCGGCGCCATGCCAGCACGCTGATGTAATCGGGCGGCCAGCTACTCTTCGTCGCCGTCGAGGGTGCCCGAATACGCGTCTGCGCTGACCGGGCCATCATCTCGGCCCGCACCGTCGCTATCGCCTCGCTGAAGTCGGCCGAGGGCTTTTTCGAGAGCAGCAAGCTCATCGTCGGTCATTGCCTTCAGGCGTTCGGGGTCGAGCACGACGCCCTGTGTCTGGATAGGCCCGCCCCCTTCGCCCATGTGCTCAATGGACTGGCGCGGCTTGCCATAGGCGCGGTCGAGCAGGGCATTGGCTGCGGAGACGCGGGCGGATTCGCTCTCACCTTTCGTGGCGACGGTGACGAGCGCCTTCAATGCGACCGCTGTATGCGTCCGGGCGAGATCAGAGAGCGTCGCCTTGTGCTCTTTCGTGGCGCGGTTGAGGAGGCCCTTGGTTCGTCCCGCGCCGGGGCGCTTTCCACCGCGTTTCGCTGCCATCGCGTTTGAATTTCCGTTGATTTTTGATTGTTTTTGAATTCTGCGGCGAACAATCAAAACCGCGTTGAATTTCAGAGGCTTGCGGTATGCCCGACTTACCTGCTGAGCGTCCCGCAGAAGACGGGCTCGATCCCGCATTTTTCGAACACCGGCCTCAGAGGGCGAAGCTGCTCTCCCCCGGCTCTGGACGCAATAGCGAGGCGAACCGATTTGAACAGACCGCGCTGGGCGATTTGCAGCCCATAGGACATCACCTGCCCGATCGCCGGCAGCACATCGCGCGCCGATCGAGCGGCCTTGCATTCGATGATCGTGCCGGTCCCGTCTTCATGGAACGCCAGGATATCGATGCGACCGCGCTCGACCTGATATTCTGTCTCAATGCGGATGATGGCAGGCCAGCCATAGGCCTCCAAGATCATCGACGTGTTGAGGCCGAACAGAACCTCATTGACCACGCCACGCTCGCTCGCATCCCTACGGGCGCCGAGCACAAGGTCTGTGCGGTCGAACGCGGCAGGCGCTTTCAGCGCCCGGGCAGTTGGCGGCGCGTACATCCTGGCGCGAGCAGGCCACCCTTCCCGCCTGGCTTTCTTGAGCACGGCGACATGCGAGACGCCGGCCGCCTTGGCGATCTCACGGACCGAGAGGACGCCGGCACGATATTCGCGCTCGACGGATTCCCAGTCAGCGTTGGGCTTCGGTGCGCTGGTCACCTGTGTCTCACGATCCTGATGCTCGGGTCTGACCCGCGCAAGGCGGGGAGCGCTCTCTCGGCAGAGCGCAGCGCAAGGGCTGCGGGCCGGGCGTCTCTCGATGCTGATTTGGGCTGATAGGATGGATTACTGGATCAACTCATTTCGTGCGTCAACGGGTATTTTTCGGCTACGTTGATGCGATACATGAGATTTTTACCGCAGATAATTGCGCGATTTCGGTAATGTGCCGCAGAATTATTTTTTATCCCCTACCCTTCAAGCGCCTTGCAACGTCGCCATCGAGTAGGGTGCCATAGACCCATGCGACGGGTTCCAGTGCTTCGCGGAGGAATGCCGAGGGGCTGTTGACGATGAAGGGGAAGGTGGAGAGGGCGCGGCTTTCGAATACGGCATGGCTGATCATGGCGATGCGGGCGCGCTGGTCGCGGCCGGGGAAGATGAACTGGACGGCCTCGATGCTGTCGCGGACATAGCCGGAGGCGTCGAGAGAGCTATCCGAGCGGCCGGGGGCGGGGCCTCCATCGACGATGGGCTTCTCGTAGTCGATCGAGCCGATGGATGCGCCTGCCGCCATCCAATGTCCGCGAAGACGAACGCCGGCATCGACGGCCCATTGCGGGAGCAGATCCTTCGCTGCGAGCCATGTCAGGTTGCACGATGCCTGGTTGTAGATGATCTGGTCGGCGCCCTTGCCCCTGACCTCGGGGTGGATGCGGGGCTCGGGCACTGCGGCGCGGGCGAGCGCCATATCCTCGCGCAGCCGGCGGCGGGCGATGAGCTCTGGTCGATGCTCAGCATTGGCAGTGAAGTTGAGCAGCACGCTGGTCGCCCTCACCTGCCCCTGGCGCGCGCAGTTGGCGACGAAAACCGCGATGTCCGGCCGTGCGCGCTCGATCTCGACAAGGCGCGCTGGTCGCCCTTCGCTGCGCCGAGCCTGCGCGAGGTTCATGGTGGTGATGATCCGCTTGACCGGGCCGAGACGCGCGGGCTCGCCATCGCGCCGGCCATGGATGATCGCGGCGGTCTCATTCACACTGAACCCGCAGAGGTATGCCACCTCCACCATGAGCGCTTCGGTTTCACGATTCATCCGCATCTGGCCGGCCCTTGATAATTGAGAGCCGGCGGGACGATCCCCGCCGGCAGTGTCGTGGTGCGATTCGCGCTCAGGCGACCGCGTCGGCGAGTTCCTTGGCGACCTTGAACTTGACGACGGTCTTGGCGGGGACGTCGATCATGGCGCCGGTGGATGGGTTGCGGGCGGTTCGCGCGGCGCGGGCATCGGGCTTGAGCTTGCCGACGCCAGGCAGGACGATCTCGTCGCCTGCCTTCAGCCCGCCCTCAATGGCGCGGCCCAGGCTCGCCAGGATGGTGCCGACATCAGCCTTGGTCTTGCCGGTGGAATCGGCGATGGCGCTGATCAGTTCGTTCTTGGTCATCGGGTCTTCTCCGTTTGGGCCTCTATGGGCCGGGAATCCCGCCGGTGGCGGAATAGGGTCAGGCTTGCGGCAATGAGATGGTCCGGACGTTTTTGCCGTTGCGCCGAACATCGAATGTCTTGGCGCTGGTCGAGCGCGGGCGCGGGTTGGCGTTGAGGTGTTTCAGCAGCGCTTCCGCCGCGGCGAGCTTCGCCTGGGCCGCGCTCGGGAACATGAGCGCTACGCGGCGGCACCACGGGGTTGAGACGGTCACGACCCCCTTGTCGGTGAAGTAGATCGCCTTCCACCCCCGACGGTGCTCGTCTTGGATCGCGTCAACGCGGAGCTCGAGCCTGGCTCCGATCATGGTCATGCCACCTCCGCACGTTCGGCCATCAACACGTCGTTCCAGTCCATGCCGGGATCGGCAGGCACTTCGACGCGGGCCTTCAAATGGTGTTTGGCAATCAGCCGGTGAGCGAGCGCATACGCCGCTGCGTGGCCGGCGTAGTTCACATCGCCATCAGCAAAGACGATGACCTCCTCGACCTCGGGAGGCGGCTGCCACTGCATCAGCAGCGTGGTGTTGAGGCAGGACCAGCACCCGACATGCCAGATGATCGAGGCAGATAGGGCGGTCTCGATTCCCTCGGCGACGCCCAGCACTTTCGCGACGGGCGACAGGCGCACCGCGCTACCCTTGGCGATTTGACCTGGCATCATCTTGCGGGGCTCGGCGTGGGCGATTTTCTTGCCGGACCAGTCCAGATAGGTCCGGTGGATCGATGTCGGGATGCCGTCTGGCGCGGTCACCTTGGCGATCATCGCTGGGTGCCAGCCGGATGGATCGCCCTGGTAACGGCATTTTTCGACGTAGCGAAGCGATGGTGGATAGTCCGCTAGCCGGATGTTCCGGTTGCCGAGGTAGCGCGCGACCGGGTCATCAGGGCCAAGCGGCAAGCCATTCGACCACAGGCCGTTCATGGCCGCGCGCAGATCTTTATCGCTGCGCGTGGCCCGTGGCTCTTGCTCGCGCTGCACCGACCCGACGATGCCCTCGATCTCTTGCGCCGCGGTCTTGAAGTCCCATCCTTTGTGCGCCATCGCGAGCGCTATGCCGTCGCCGGCTCCGCACTGCGAACAGATCCACGTTCCGCGACCGTCCTTGTCGTCGAAGCGGAATCGGTCCTTGCCGCCGCACATCGGGCATGGGCCGTGCTTGCCGGTCAGCGAGTGGCGATCGATGCCGAACGACCCGAGGATGCCGCGCCACCGGCCCTGGCAGTTGTCGCGAAGGGTGCCGCTCATGCCGCCGCCCCTTCCGATTTATGCCGCGACTTCGCCCATGCGATCTGACGTGACTTAACCCAACCCAGCGTCTCAGGGCTCGGGTTCTGCGGCGTTACCTCGCGCCGATAGGGCCACTCGTCGAACTTCGCCCGGTAGTTCGCCAGAACCCATTTTGGTGACTTGCCGTGCATCTCGGCATAGCCGGTCAGCTCTGCGTAGAACCGGCGCTTTTGCTCCGCCGCCGCCTTGACCTTCGCGTGGCTGAGAACGTCGATCTGCCCGTCATCGCAGGCGATCGATGACACCTGCACCGGAGCGAACCCACAACTCGGGCATTGATGGACCTTCGCCGGCTTGAGGAATGAGCACTTGCCGCATTCCTTCGGTTCGGGCGTCTTGCGGACCCGGTCTCGCTTCGGTCGAGGCGAGCCGTCATCGAGCTTGGCATGGTGGACGTCCGTCACGAACCCGAGGTTCAGGGTCGTGTCCGAATGGTCGATGATAAGCAGGTCGTCTTTCCCATCCGCCGCACGCAGCCCCCGACCGATGATCTGGAGGTACAGCATTTCCGATTTCGTGGGCCGCGCCAGGACGATGCAGCGGACATCCCAATCGACGCCGGTTGTCATGGTCCCGACATTGCAGACGACTTTGCAGCGCCCATCATGGAACTGCTTCCGGATGTCGTTTCGCTCCTCCATTTCGGTGAAGGCATCGACATAGGCAGCCGCGATTCCGGCCTCCAAAAAGCGTTCCTGCAGATGCTTGGCGTGAGCCCGATCGACGCCGAACACGAAGGTCTGCCGGTCCTCCCCGAGCCGGCGCCACGTCTCGACGACGTCGGCGGTGAGTTTCGGCTTGTCCATGGCTTCCGACAGGTCGCCGTCGTGATAGTCGCCGGCTACCGTGCGAACGCCCGTCAGGTCGGGATGGGACGGCGCAAACACGCGGAACTTCGTGAGGAAGCCCGCTTCCATCAGTTCGGCCATGGTCGTCGGCACGATGAGATCGTCGAAGAACTTGCCCAGCCCCTTGGTCCACGGGGTGGCGCTGAGCCCGATGAACGGCACGCGCGCCCATTCCGGTTTGGCCATCCAGTCACCGTAGAAATCGAACCATCGGTGCGCCTCATCGATCACGACGACGTCGCTGTCGGGGATGTCGCGCCGCATCAGCGTCTGGACGCTGGCGATCTGAACGGGGCGGAACGCTGAGGTCCGCTCGTGCTTGCCCTGGATCACGCCGACGTCGCGGATACCCTCGGCCCAGAACGCTTCGACGGTTTGGTCGACCAGCGACAGCGCCGGCACGCAGAACGTCACAGTTTTGCGCTTGGACAACGCTCCCTCGACGATAGCGGCAGCCAGCAGCGTCTTGCCCGCTCCTGTCGGCATCGCGAGCATGGGGCGACGGTTTCCCGAGCCAAGGGAATGCCTGAGCAGGTCGAGAGCCCTGACCTGATGGGGGCGAAGCGGCCTCATGCCTGGCCTCGCGTGGTGCTCAGTTCTGAAACGTCCCGGAACCTCTCCTCTTGGCTAGGTTCTATCTGGCTTCTGGCTTCTGGCTTCTGGGCTTTATCCCCCCCGTTAACCCCCAAGTGCCCCCTGATGGGGTTAACCCCCCCGTTAACCTGTGCGCGAAGATTTGGGTTGCCGCCCTTCCCGCCGTTGGCCTTATCCCTATCGGACTTCTCTGCGTCGCGAACGATGCGGCGGCTGTAGATGATTCCGCTGTCAGTTCGGCTGAGAACGCCGGCATCGTCGAGCTCTCGAACGAGCGCGGTCACTTCCTTTGCGGACGCGCCGATCAAAGCGGCCATCTGTCGCTCGTTCAACGGAGCGCTTTTCACCAGCAGATACCCTCGTGGGTCCGCCTCGTGCATGATGCACAGCAGCTCAATCCAGAGGCCCCGCGCGGCCAAGCCGCAGAGCCGCAGCGCTGGGTCAGAGCGCCAGTCCGATGGATAGAATTTCATCCATGGTGCCGACATTTACCGGCTCCTTTCGATCTCAATGATGGCATCGGCCAAGGTCTCAGCGGACGCCCTGGTGCATGCGATGAACTTGTCGAAGGCCTCGCGCAGGCCCTCGACGTCGCCCGACGCAACGCAGCCTGCGGCGCTCGTCAGATGCTCGTCAGCCATCGACAGGCTTGCCATCAGGAAGGCCCTAGGGGAGCTCGTGTCCGTCTGTGCGGCGATGGGCCAGCGCTTGCGTTTCATGGCCGCCCTCCGCCCCGGGCTGGCTTCTCGACGCGAGCGAACAAGGCGAGGAACGCCGCCCATGCGTGGCCGGCGGCGATGCCGTCCTCGATGCGGTCGGACGCCTGTGCGACCTTCCGGGCATCAAGCCACGCCTGCCATAAGCGCTCGGCTTCCATGTCGTCGGTGGGATGGCGCGGAGGGATGACGACGTTCATGCCGCAGCGCTCCCGTCCAGAACATCCATCAGCGCGGCGAGGACTTCCGCCGCGAGCGGGGCAACGATGCTATTGCCCGCAAGACGCCAAGCCGGAATTCGGCCGGCCATCCCATCAACCAGAAGGCAAAGTCCGGATTCGGTGCGCCGCGCTTTACCGTCGTGGCAGAGGAGCCATTCGGCGCCGGCCCATGCGGAGCCGTTGCGGCCATCTGGCGCGGAAGCTGATCGAGCCTGACCCGACCATCCTCCGCGACCGTCGCCATGCCCGCGCTGTCCTTCCAGTCGCGCGCACTCGGCGTCACCCAGGGTGACGCCGAGTAGAGCTGAGCCGGCAGTGGCTGCCCGCCCGCGCCGAAGCTCATGTTCGGCCCGCCCTTCTCCCCGTCCGATGCTCGAGGCGTCGACCAGGTCGACGCCTCGATTGATATCGATTGGCCCAGGGTCAGCCCGAAGCCATTGTTCCCGTATTTCGCCGCCAATGCCTCCCGTCGATCCAGTATCCTCTGCGGGTCCGCTGATCCGAACGCCCCCGCCTCCGGCGTTGGCCAAGGCGCACCAGTAGAGCCGCTGGCGGACGTGCGGGGCGTCCACGGAGCAAGCCGGGATATCGACAACCCGGCTGGTGAAATCTTCTCCCGCCAGATCAGCGCGGACTCCGTCGAACCAACCATAGCCAGGCGCTCCCGCAACCTGCTCTCCCACGACGACAGCGGGCCTTCGGGCACGGGTGAGGCGAAAGAGGTCGGGCCACAGATGCCGAGGATCGTCGACACCGCCGCCTTTCCCGGCCGCGCTGAACGGCTGACAGGGGCAGGAGCCGGTCCAGAGGGGCCGGTTGTCAGGCCAGCCAGCAAGTCGAGCTGCAACGGACCAGAGGCCGGCACCGGCGAAGAAATGGCACTGCGTGTAGCCGTCGAGGTCATCGGGCTGGACATCCTTGATGCTGCGTTCATCGACATCGCCGGGCGCGATCAGGCCATCGGAGATCAGGCAGCGCAGGACATGCGCGGCATCACGATCGATCTCGTTGTAGTAAGCGGTCATCGCGCGGCCCGCCCTTCGAGAAACCCGACGATCACGCCCATGACGTGGGAGAAATCCAAAGGGCTGACTGCCCCGACGCGCTCAACGCGGCCGAGCGCGATCTCGAGCGCGACGGCTGGCGTCTTGCGGCCGCACTGGAATTCGGCGTTGAGGTTGGCGGTTTCGGACCAGACCAGCTTGGCCTCCCCGCCGCCGCGCGCGTTCGTGCTCAGAAGCAGGCTGAAGCCCAACGCTCCAATGTCTATGACGATGGGGGCGCTCATGCTGCGGCTCCGTCGAACTTGGTCGACTCGTCGCCCCATGAATCGAAGCCGAGTCGGGTTTGCCGCGAGAACAGGTCCGCCCGGCGCATGCCGTTCGTGTGCTTGTTGACGAGGGCGAAGAACTCCTCTGGCTTGCGGCTATGCTCCCGCGCGATGCCGTCGAAGATCGAGGGGAATGCGGAGAACTTGCCGGGCTTTCCCATGCAGCCGATCAAGACCGGCTCGTGCATTGACCTCGCCCAATATCCGGTGCCCATGCGGACCTTCCCGGACGGCGTGGTCTTCCGCCAGATCATCTGACTCTTGTAGGTGAAGCCCCATGCCTTCATCACGTCGAAGGCCTGCGGCTGCATGGCGCCGGTCGTCCAGAGCAGCAGAATGCAGTCGCGCTGCGCCAGCCGACCGACCGGGAGGGCCATGATGTCTTCGGTGGTCATCAGGTCGTAGTGGCGCGATGCGCTCTTCGCCTGATTGGTCTCAGACCATGTGCGGAATCGCCACGGCGGATCTGCGCAGATCACGTCGTAGGAGAGTGGCGACAGCGGATCGAAGGGCCAGGTCATGCCCGCCCCCGCAGAAGGCTCTCAGCAGCGCGCTGGGGGCGAATGGGGTCTGGGCATCCGAGGTATTTGCGAAGGGCCGCTTCGATGATGGCATGGCGAGGCATCCCGCTCTCGCGGCAGCATCCGGCCAAGGCCGTCTCGATATCGCGGGGAAGATCACGGACGACGCTGATGCTGCGGGCTTGGTTCGGCAGCCGGCGGATGCGCCCGCGCTGCTCTAGCCCTTCCACCAGCCGGTGGACGCCGCTCTTCACCATGCCGAGATGGTCGCCCATCTCCTGCAACGAGGGGCTGTAGCCCTTTTCCGACACGAAGATGTCGATGAAGGACAGCAGATCGGATTCGAGCGAGGTGATGCCGAGCTTGCTCATGGCTGCTGCCACTCGCAATGATCGAACAGGCCTCTGAGGCGAGCCTTGCGGACTGCGGCGTCGATCCGAGCCAGCCGGGCGGCGCGCTTCTCATCTTCAATGCGAGGCTTCGGGACGAACCTGATGACCCTTGGCTCGTCGATCTCGGGAAGGCTGATGCGCGGCAGTGTCAGCGGAGGGGCAGGCTTCGGCTCCGCATACGAGCGGGCTGAAATGCGATCCTCGTTGATGACGATCGGGAGCTTGCGGCCGGTCGAGCGCGGCTTGACGCCGACGCGCTCCGCTTTCTCCCGTGCCCGGCTGGCGCAGACGCGGGCCTTCTGCTTCGTCCTTGCACCACCGATGTTGAGAGCGTGGCGGATGCTGTCTGTGCTCTTGCCGAGATAGGAGGCGACCTCGGCAAGGTCGGCGCCGAACTCAATCAGCGTGCGCGCCTGGGCGATCCACTCTGGCTCTTCGGCGGGGTTGGCGATCGATGGGGATGGCATCAGGCGACACCTCCCATCAGAGCGACGCCAGCGGGACGACGGGCGAAGGGCGGGCGTCGGCGGGCGTTTACCGCATGGGCTTGAGCGATCAAATCCGGAGAAACATCGACGTGCGCCCATGAAGTGCGGGCCAGCACTTTGTTGATGGTGTTGCGGTTCATGCCGAGTTGAGCGGCGATCGTTTTTCCGCTGACGCCGGCAGCTCGCAGTTCGAACAATCGAACGATCAGCGCTTCGTCGAGCTTGGCATTGTGGTGATCCGACCCAAGATGATCGCGGCCATGTTCGCGACGATCCGCAGCGTTATCGACCAAGCTGCCCCATGCTAGGTTTTCAGGGCGGTTGTTATCTCTGGACCCGTCCAGATGGCGGCACTGCCAGCCTTCGTGCGGGCACGGCCCGTGGAAGGCCTCGCAGACGAGGCGATGGACGCCGACGCTGAGCTTCCGACCGTCAAAGGTCGATTGAAGAAAAAGGTATCCAGTATTGAACCGCGAGCCGCTGAGTATCTTCGGCCGCTTGAACGATCCGCGCGGGATGGCGCGCATCACGCGGCCATGGCTAGACGCGAAATAACCAGGCCATGACGAAATCGGCTTCCAAATCTCTTCTGACATTAGATATCTCCTCCAGCGCAGGGATCACGCATCCGCATGCGGGCGACCGCGTCACGGGCGGCAAAATCGGCGTCGATGCGGAAGGCCAGGGCGAACCACAGGCAGACGGCGTCTGAGTGGTTGTCGTCGGCGTATTCGATGCCGCGGATGAAGCATTCTCGCTTCACGGCGAGCTTGGCGTCTTCGCGTTTCAGCCTGCCCTTCCCCTTGCCGAGGAAGGCGATGCGGGCCTGGGCCGGCTGGATCTCGTCACAGCGGACGTCCATGAGCTTGCAGATGCCGAGGATGACCCAGCGCATGCCGGCCTGCATCAGGATGGTGTCGATGTTGGTGAAGCCGGAGCCCTGCTTCCCTGCGATGGTCTGCGTCGAGAATTCGAAGGCGACGCGGTCGGGCTTGTTGAGGGCGATCATGTCGCCGACGAATTGCATCTGCTCTGCCGCGACCTTGGCATGCTCAGAACCGGACGGCGCAAGCCGACGGGTGCCGCCACGCAGGGGCTCTCCGATGGCTGCGGCACACCATCCGGTCTTCACGCCGATGTCGAAGGTCAGGAGGTTCATGGTCTGCCCAGCAGAGGAAAGGTCGCCCCGGCGTCGGTGCCGGGGCGCGTAGCTGTCGGAGGTCAGTGGACGGCGGCGGCCTCGCGCTCTTCGTCCTTGCGGCGGAGGAAGGCGGGCCGGAGGTCGTCTTCATCGCCGGGCGGCGGCGGCGGGGCGGATGCCTCGGTCGTATCAGCCTCGGTGGTCGCCGCCTTCTTGCCGCTGCGCGTGGGCTTGCCGGCGCCGTCGGCCAGAGCGGGGATGTCGAGAGCCTTGCCAGCCTTCTTGCGGTTCGCCGACTGCGTCAGGTTGGCTTCGAAGCGCTTGAGCGATTCATCGTGCGGCAGGCCGCCGGGCGCGGTGTTCAGGTTCGGATCGGGTTCGGCGCCGGCGGGATCGCCCTCGCCTTCGTCGCCTTCCGCCGCAGCGTTCGCCATGTCGGCCAAATTCCCGACATGGCCTTTCTCGCCGACCTCCTCCATGAAGATTTCGAGCGCCTGCTGGCAGTGCGCCGCCGTGTCGAGCGCGCGGATTTCGTTGTTGCCGTGGATCTTCAGCAGCGATTCCAGCAGCGCCATCGCCTTCGGGTTGCCGTTGCCGGCCTCGTAGAACGACTTCTTCCGGTCCTTGACCGGGGCATGGAGCTGCGTGGCCTTGTCCTTGGCTCTCAGGCTTTCTCGCGCGATGGCGAGCATCTGCGCTGGGGATGGGAGCTTCGTCGCGTCACTCATGGCTGTCTCCTGGGGTTGGCTTCGGGGCGGCGGGGTTGAGATCGGACGCGCGCTTGTGGCAGTGCTGCGCCCGCGCGGTGTGGCGCTGGCTACGACGCAGGGCGCGCCGCGCGAGGCGGGCGAACATCGCGCTGGCGAAGGCATAGACAGTGGCGAGAAGGCCCCGCATGGCCTCTCCTTTCGGGGTTCACGCGCCGAGCGCGTCGAGTTGTTCTTGGATGCGTCGTTGCTGGTCGCGGAGTTCGCGCAGGGCCTCATCCCGCGCGGCTTCGTCCAGCCATTTTGGTGCCTTGGGGTACACAGCGGCCAAGAACGCAGGCCCGTACTGTAAAATCATCCGGCCGAAGGTCATGACGTTCGGTGTCGAGCACCGTTCCATCATCTTCTGCACCGTGTCGGCAGAGCATCCGAGATCAGCCGCGACGTTCTCTGCCGTCTTTGTTGGATACCGCTGGCGAAGGAATCCGATGATCCGTTCGGCCTTGGCGATTCTCTCAGCGACATCTGTCTGACCCGAGCCGGACATTTGTCGGCTCAAACGGGAGGACTGTCTCATCTGCATCTCCGATAGTGGGGACACAGACGGAGCGGCCTGAGCGGGGCGCACGTCGGAAGGCTTCCGGGAGACGCGGGCGGCAACCCGACCTCCCCCAGATTGCGAGGATCGAAACGATGGATGGGGATGCGCGAGGGCCACCATGTCAGACACCCTCACGAGGCGAGGACAGGGGCAGACGGTCGATGAGGGGCTGGTCCTGACGATGCTGGAGACCATGCGGCGCAGCGTCATCGCCCTGGCGAGCCGAGGCGCGATCCGACGAGACGACATCACCCTGCTGGTCGGCGGGGCTTTGTCCGTCACGGCACATGGGAGAGGTCGCGCGCTTCATCTCAAGCTCGACCAGATCGAGGAAGACGGCTATCGCGCGGCGCGGGAGTTTCAGGCGACGATGCCGAGCCCGCACGAAGATGACGAGTGACGGCAATCCGCATCACGCCACCACCAGGTTCGCGCCAACGGCCATCGCGGACCAGATCAGCGCGTTGAGGCCGAGGGCGAGGGAAAGCGCGTCGTCCTTCGCGAACGCCGCCGGGGCCACCGCCACAACCGCAATGCAGGTCAGGACCGTCGCCATCATGAGAGCACCGCGAAGGCAATGATCAGCACTGCGAGCGCCAGACCCGCAGCAGCAGCGAACATGCGGAAGGGCGAGCGGCAAGGGGCTTCAAGGAGAACACCGCGTGTCAGATACGTCGGCGTCTCGCCTTCATAGCCCCCATGAACCAGCACAGGACGCCCTGTTTTTGCTTCGTCTGTCGGTTGGGGAAGATCAGCACCTGACGTTGAAGATGAGCCACCGCGAACTGCTGCGCTGGATCGGCCAGATGCAGGCGCAAGCCGCAGAGCACCATCGACGACATGCAAACTGAGGCGGCGGGAAAACTGGCGCATCACGCGGGAACCCGGCTGGCTTCTGCGATGAAGCGCCTGATCTGCACGGCCTTTTCGAGCGTGACGGACCCCTTCCCTCGGATGGAGCCCTCACCTCGCAGGCGCGCCGTCAGCTTGCCGTCGTTCACGGCCTTGCGCCCGAATGTGCTCTCCGCCATCCCGGTTTGTGCCAGGAAGGCTTCGATCTCGATCAACAGCTTCTGAGTTTCGCTCATGGCGATTGGTATAATGGGCAAATGCCCGCCGCGTCAATGGGCATGATGGGCAAAAGTCATATTGACGATGGGCAGGGAAGCGGGCGGTTTCCCAGCATGGCGATCGACTGGCGAAAACGACTGACCGACGAGCTGCAGAGGCAGGGTCGCGACATGAAGGAGGTCTCGCTGAAAGCGGACCTCGGGGAGACCTATATCCGTGACGCCCTGAAGCGCGGGCGCGGTGGCAAGGTCGAGAACCTGCAGAAGATCGCGAAGGCGCTCGGCAAGCCTGAGAATTGGCTGATCGGCGGGCCGTTGGTTGCCAGCTTCGATCCCGACGAACCCGATCCCCTCGCCCAACATGGCGATGACCGGCCTGACGCCGCGCCGCACAAGGCCGATTTCCCGCGTGACGCGATGATTGAGCTTTCGCCGCGCGGCGGAGCGGGGAATGGCGAGATCGCCGCCACAGCTCTGACCCGCGAGATCGATGGGGTTTCCGAAGTCGACGCGATCCGGCCGGATTACTGGCGATTCCCGCAGCGGTTCTTGAACGAAACCCTTCGGCGATCCGCGACCGCGCTCATCGTCATCGAGTGCGAGGGTGACAGCATGAAGCCGACGCTGGCGCCTGGTGAACGGGTTTGGGTGGATACCAGCCACCGCATCCCGTCACCGGACGGCATCTATGCGCTGCGGGACCGCTTCGACAACATCATCGTCAAGCGGGTCCAGCTCGACGAAACCGGCGAAAACCCGATGCTGCTGATCATTTCCGACAACGACATGCACCCGACATCGCGGCGCGGGCTCGACGAGGTCCACATCGTCGGGAAGGTCGTCGGCGGGTTCAGGATGCTCTGACCGGCCTCGCGTGAGGGCTGGGCTGACGGGGCCTAGTTTTCTCCGAAGCGCCGCCAGAAAGGACCGAGCCAGGTTTGCGCCCCGGCTTCGATCAACGTCGATCCTAAAAAAAATCGTGCCGGCATGCGTCAGCATGCCCCGCCGGAGGCAACCCAGCCGCTATAGCCGGGAAGCGTCGAGTGTAGAGGAACTACACTGGTATAAGGTTTCTAGCCGTATCCCACGCGAGCGCATCACGCGCGTCGGATAGACTTGCGCGCGCGGGGGTTATCGCCCTCCCCAGATTTCCAGCATCGGCAAGCCTGAAATGCGATGGGCAAGCTGGGCTCACGAAAATAAAATGGGCAAATGCCCTTGTGCCCATTGACGATGGGCAAATGCCCGTTGTAGTGTTTGCCCATCGAACGGGGCGGCCTTCACCGACCTCCCCGCAGAACGAGGGGATCGAGATGAGCACGACAGAGACCAATCCGACCGCCGCCCTGACGACCGCAGTCCGCGAGATGCACGCGTTGAATGCCGATCTGGCGCAGCATCGTGAAGCCGCCGCCAAGCGCGACGCCGAGCTGACCAAAGCCATTGCCGATCGCCGCCGCGTCCTCGAACTGAGCGCTGACGGCATCGACATGGCCATGGTCGAGATCGCCAAGGGCATCGTCTTCGTCCGGGGCACCTACGCCAAGGCCGGGCAGGACCGGGCCAGCGCGCTGCATGACGCGATCAAGCAGATGGCAACCGGCACGCCGATCCGCGAGCACTACGGCGATCTCTGGCGCGTCGCCTTCGGAACGAAGAGCTACGACGCTTGGCACGGCCAGCGCTGCGATTGCGAATACGGCTATGGCCCCCGCCACGGTAGCATCATCTTTCAGGTCGGGCTCACCTATGCTGTTCGGAAGGACCGCAAGCATGCGGACCTGACGCCGGCTGAGATCGAAGCTGCCGTCTACTATCTCACCAATCTGGAGCGCATCCAGACGGCCGAACAGCGCGCCGCCACCCCAGTCTCGGCGTGATGGCGATGGCGACCTACAGCTACAGCCACTTCATCGAGATCGGCCGGGTCGAGGTCGAGTTGGTCATCAGCTACGGCGTCGAGCCGGGGTTCGCTGGCGACCGGATCGACCCGCCTTACCCCGCATCGGTCGAGGTCCAGAAGGTCGAGGTCAAGCTTCCGAAGGGTGGCGTCGAGGCCGCGCCGGAATGGCTGTTCGACCTGATCGCGGCCGACGACGGGCTTTGCGAGGACATGCTGAACGACGCAGACGACGGGGCTCCCGATTGGGACGCGATCCGCGACATGCGCCGTGACGACGCCATCACCTTCCCTCACGCAGCGGAGTGACCGCCATGCACGCGACCAAGCTCGAAAGCTTCAACATCTGGATCAGCTACGCGCTGTCCGACCTCGCCCGTCTTGCTGATCGCGATGCGCCCATGGCTCGCGGGATCGGCCTCGACATGGTGATGGCCTCGCTTCGCCACGCCCTGCGCCGCGCCAACGAAATGCGCGACGCCGCCCGCAAGGCTCTGTGCTTCCGGCTGATGAACCGGCTCCGCGCTGAACTGCGGAGGGCGTCATGAGCGCGGTCAAAAAACAGTCTTGCCGGCTCTGTGCCGGGTCCGGCCAAATGGTGGTGATGCGCTCTTGGTTCCACGCCGACGGCTACCGGCGCATCCGCTGCGGCATCTGCCACGGCAGCGGAGAGAGCTCGTATCGGCCCGGCGCTGAATGGGTGCGATCGCAATCGGCTTTGCGCGCCAAGGCGGTGCGGTCATGAGCCTCACCAACAAGTTCCAGGCGCTTCGCGTCAAGCTCGCGCACGCCATCGCACCGCCGCTGGCCCCGTCATCTGACAATACCCACCGCTACGTCGCGGTCAGATTCTACCCGCCCGGTGTCCCGCCACAAGTCGTCGTGTTCGACCGGGAGAACGCTGAGCACTGTGCCGCATGGGACGAGAACAGCCGGTTCTACCGCTCTCAGATCATCGCAAGCGGCGGTGACCATGAAGCCATGAAAGGGATGGAAACGCCATGAGCCGCGTCCTCTGGGTTCCCGCTGTCGATCACGCCGAAGCGGAAAGCATTGCCGCCGGCGTCGGATCGGGCCGGCTCGGCCATATCGAGCACTACCTGTCGCCGGAAGCAGCGGGCCGCGTCGCCGACCATCTGAACCGGGTCGCGATCAAGCACCGCATCGACATCAGGCGCTCCGTCTTCCGCGTCGAACAGCGCGCCGGTGATGACGGTTGGATCTGGGTCGCCCGCATCGTGGACGCCATCGGCGCGGCTGCTGCGGCCATCCTGATCGTCTGCGTCGGCCCCTACGCAGTCGGCTTCGCAACCCTGATCTGACCCCACCGAAGGACTTTGCCATGATCAAATTCGACGTGTTCAGCCGGTGGACGGGTAGCGTCCAGTTCACGGCCGAGATCGATTGCGACGAGAGCGAGCCACGAAGCGTCAAGCTTGGGCTCGCCGTGAAGTGGGCTTTCCGAACGGGAGCCAGCCTCGACGGAGCCAGCCTCGTCGGAGCCAGCCTCGTCGGAGCCCGCCTCGACGGAGCCCGCCTCGACGGAGCCAGCCTCGTCGGAGCCCGCCTCGTCGGAGCCCGCCTCGACGGAGCCCGCCTCGACGGAGCCAGCCTCGTCGGAGCCCGCCTCGTCGGAGCCCGCCTCGACGGAGCCAGCCTCGTCGGAGCCAGCCTCGACGGAGCCAGCCTCGACGGAGCCAGCCTCGACGGAGCCAGCCTCGACAAGCGCACGCTGCGCTCCTTCAAGGCCGATATGTGGATGATCATGGCCGGCGCACGAGCCGAAATCCCCGGCCTGATTGCCGCCCTCAAGGAAGGGCGCGTGGACGGCCGGGTCTATGAGGGCGACTGCGCTTGCCTCGTCGGCACGATCGCGAACATCAGGCATGTTTCTGTCGACACGCTAGAGCGCGATAGCACCCGCCCGGCAGAGCAGTGGTTCATGATGATCCGCAAGGGCGACAAGCCTGGCGATAAGTCGGGAGGCGGCTTCGCAGCGTCCATGGCTCTCGAATGGGCCGAGGAATTCGCCGCGCTGATCCCCACGTCTGATGAGCCCGTGCCGGCATGAGCGCGTGGTGGCTGGTCCCGATCTTCGCCATTGCCGCAGGGCTCGCTCTCTACGCCTTCGGCCGCGCGCTCTACCCGCACCCGATCAACTGGGATGTCGAGCCAGATCGGTCGAGCCCCGAAGACCGCGCGCGACGGAGCCAGGTCTGATGATCCGCCGCCTCGCCCGCACCGCGCTCGCTTCCTTCACCGCATGGCGCCACCGCCGCCGCGTCGCGAAGGCTGACCCCGAGATCGCGCGTCTTGCCCGCCTCGCATCAGACCGCGCGGCCAAGCACCGCAAGGCAGAGCCCATCCGCCGTGAACTCCGCGCCCGCGTCATCGCCAACCTCGCCCGTGAGCAGGGCGTCACACTCGCAGATCGGAAATCATCATGAGCCAAGCAGCAATCGCCCCTCGGAAGGATTTCGACTGGTGGCGCGCGGCCGTCAACGGCAATCGCGGCGATCTCACCATCGGCGAATGCGAGTGCGGCTACTATGCGGAGAAGAACCGCATCCCGGTTGCGATCACCCGCGAGGACGATGGATCGCTCAAGGCGTGGATCGGCACGAAGGCGGACCTCCGCACGGTCGTCGCTGATGCCAGCTTCGCGGAGACGCGGTTCTCCTTCTTCTGCACGAAGCCTGTCGCCTATGACCACTACAAGGCGGCGTTCGACGGCAAGGGCTGGCCTTGGGAGGTTCCCGACCCGGCCGCCAACGACACCGACGCGAACCCGCGCGCTGTGGCCGGCAACAATGAGCCGCCCGAGGTGATGGCCCCGGATCAGGAGGTCGCCCGCAACGTCGCCGCCCTCGAAAAGCAGGTGAAGGCTTGGCTCGAGGAAATCGGCGGCAAGCCCACGACGAAAGTGCAGGCCGATCTCGTCGCCAACTATCGCGAGAAGTTCCTGGCATTCGAGAACGAGGCCGAGACCAAGCGCAAGGCGGAGAAGAAGCCGCATTGGGACGCTGGCGTCGCAGTCGATGCGAAGTGGGCCCCCATCGTCGACGGCGCCAAGACGCTCAAGGTCCAGCTTTGGGACATCGGGCAGGCCTACATCAAGGCGGAGAATGCCCGGCTGGCGGCGGAAGCCCGCTCCGAGAATGATCGCCTTGCCGAGGCCGCCAAGGTCGCGAAGGCCCTCAACCCCGAAGCTCCGCCCGTCGAGGTCGCGCCGGTTGTCGCGCAGACCGTCACCATCGGCACCGTGCGGCAGGTTAGCGAGCGCAAGGTCGCCGGCTTGGTCGAGGTCGCAGACGACGCCGCATTTGCGGCCTTCCTCGCTGCCGAGGGCGATCCCGACCTCAAGGCCTGCCTGCTCAAGGTCGCCCGCGCGAAGGTGAAGGCGAACGTCGCCCACCTGCCCGGCGTCACCATCGACGGCAAGCCGCGCGTCGCCGCCACCGCCGCCTGATCACACCCGCCCTCACCCGGAGCCCGCTCGCATGAACGCCCAATCGCCATCGACCGCCCTGACGAATGTCCAGCCCGCTCATCCCAACGTGGCGGCGCTGGCGGCCGGCTCAGTCATGGCGATCGTCCCGCAGACGTTCGATGACGTCTATCGGTTCGCTCAGGTGCTCTCCCGGAGCGGCCTCGTGCCCTATGGCATGGACACGCCGGAGAAGGTGTCCGTCGCCATCCTGACCGGGCTGGAGATCGGCGTGAAGCCAATGCAGGCCGTGCAGGGCATCGCCGTGATCAATGGCGCCCCGCGCATCTGGGGCGACCTCGCCTTGGCCGTCGTGCGCGGATCGGGCCAGCTCGAAAAGTTCAGCGAAAAACTGATCGGTACGCCGCCTGCGGATTGGCCGGTGCCGAAGGCCGATGAGCGTGAATACAAGGCCGTCTGCATCGTCAAGCGCCGCGGCGAAGACGAGGTCGTCAAGGAATACTCGATCGCCGATGCGATGGTGGCAAAGCTCTGGAACAAGTCTGGGCCGAAGGGTCCCACGCCTTGGGTGACGAGCCCGAAGCGGATGCTTGCGATGCGCGCCCGCGCTTTCGCGCTGCGCGACGCCTTCACCGACATATTGAAGGGCATGCCGATCGCCGAGGAGATGATCGGCGACGAAGCCGATGATGCCGAGTTCCGCGCAGTCGCTGATCGCGGCCCTCCGCCGCCCCCGCCCGAAGCTATCGAAGACGCGACGATCATTTCCGAGACCGCTGCCCCGGAAGCCCCCCCGAAGGCAGCGCAGGACGCCGGAGCATTGCCCAGCAATCCCGCTGAGAGTGCTCCGGCGTCCACTGGGGAGCCTGAGATCGATCCCGAGGAAGTGCTGACGAACCTCGCCGACATGCTCGCGCTGGCGCCGACAGAGGACGCGGTGCTTGAGGGCTATCAGCATCTGGACGTCGAGGCCGAGCTGTCCGGTTTCGAGGGCGACTTCATCGCCAGGGCGCGAGCCATCCGCGACAAGCATCTTGCGCGCGTTGCGCCGGCCGCCGATCCGGAGCCGTCCCCATTGGAGGGAGCCGCACCGCCACCACCGCCGTCTGACGATGTGCCGGCCGTCTCCGACCCCGACATCAGCACGCCGGAAAGCTACGAGGCTACGCTGGTCGCGAAGCTCGCCGCCGCCGGCAATGCCGAGCAATACGAGGCCGTCCGGGCATGGTGGGGAACGACGCGCCCGCATCGTCAGGACGTGCTCGGCATCAAGGACCACGGCGACATCGCCCGGCTGCAAGGTCACTTCGGCGACCGCAAGCAAGCGCTGGGGCTCTGACCGATGGCAAAGCGCTGGACGGTCAAGGACGACAAGTTCCTTCACGCCTACTTCGACGCGGTCGGCGACTATGTCGGGACGCATGACCTTGGGCGTCCTGTCGGCGCGGCCAAGCGGCGCGCGGAGTTCTTGAAGCGCTCTGGCGCTTGGGCGGCTCTCGACCGGGCCGAGGCTGCGGAGATCGAGTTCCGCAAGCTTGCCGGCCATCCGGTTGTGGAGGGCTGACCGATGGCATCGCGCGGGCAACTGGTGGCGAAAGTCGTCGACGGTCGACTTGAGCCCGCCGCATGGGCTGATCGTCAGGCGATTGCAGCAGCCGAGGAAGGCTGCCTGTTCACCCTGACGAAGTACCGCCCGCGCTCCGATGCGCAGAACCGCTACCTGCATGCCTTGCTCGGCAAGGCTGCCGACAATGCTCCCGAGCCTTGGACGATCGAAAAGCTCAAGGGCCAGATCAAGCTTCGCCACGGTTGGTTTGAAGGCGCTCGCGTCGAGGTCGACGGCTCCTGCTTCGTCGCACTTCGCTCGACCTCTGACTTCACGCTGGAGGAGATGAAGACGTTCTGCGACCAGGCCGAGGAGTTCATCCTGACCGAGGTCTGCCCTGGCATGGACCTGTCGCTTCTGCGGAAGGAAGCGGAGGCCGAGATCGCCCCGGCGCGGCAGGTGCGGTCATGACCCGATCCGTCCCCGAATGGATCGGCAAGACCGACGACGCCAAGGTGCCGCCGCGCGTGCGTGCCCGCATATTCGATGCCTGCGGCGGTGTTTGCCACCTCTCGGGCCGCGTGATCGCCGAGGGCGAGCCGTGGGAACTCGACCACGTCATCGCGCTGGTGAACGGCGGCGAGCATCGCGAATCCAATCTCCGGCCGGCGCTGCGCGACAAGCACCGCAAGAAGACCGCCGAGGACGTCCGCGAGAAATCGCAGATCAGACGCACTCGCAAGGGCGCGCTCGGCATCAAGAAGTCCCGGACGATCACCGCATGGCGCGGGTTCGACGGTCGCATCATCAGGAAGGGCAGAGAACGATGAGCCCCTACACCCCGTTTTGGATGGTCTACGGCACCGGACAAAGCGCACCGACCGTCCGCCACAAGACCCGCGAGAGCGCCGTCAAAGAGGCAAAGCGGCTGGCCCGGCACAACCACGACGTCGAGTTCTTCGTGCTGGAGGCGACGCACCACGTCGTGAAGCGCGACGTCGACGTCACCCTGATCGATCCCGATTTTGCGGAGATCGTCACCGGTCACCCCGGCGGCGACGACATCCCGTTCTGATGACCCCGCGATTCCAGAAGAGAGGCGAACGGACATGAGCGCGCTCGAAACCTTCCTCGCCACGACGAAGCGCATCGAGGCGCTGATAACGAACGCTGCGAATGCGCGCCGCATTCCAGATCGGCAGGCGTCGATCGCGAAGTCGGTTCGCATCGATACTCCTTCATGGACTGTTCCGGCAGAGCAAGAGTTAGCCTATGCCGCCGCCGAAGCTCTGCGCGGCCGCCTTGTCGCTGATTATCAGGCTGCGGGCGAGCAACGGCGCGATTCAATTCTTGTTGAGGTCGCCGCCGAACTGCACGCCCTCCGCGCCATCCTTCCGCAGCAAGCCGCAGCGGTCGCCATCGATCTCGGCCAACAGGCCAGGATGCTCCAGCACGAAGCACAGGGAGGGACGGTCTGATGCCGAAGGATTTTGTCAGGGACGGATATTCCTTCCGTCATATCGATCGTGGCTTCCCCGTGACGCCTGTCGTTGGGGTTTATCCGAAAGGGAGCCGCAACATCGCGTGGGGCTATGTCGCGACGCTCTACCCGGGGTCTGACGGTAAGTCATGGGCAATCGAAATCGGCGGTCCTGACGACGACACGCGTCGGTTCGATGCGCGCCCGTCCTTCGATGAGGCCTGTAACCTCGCGATCGCTGAACTGTCGCAGGTGGCGGCATGAGAACCCGCCTCTATCTCGACCTCGACGGCGTGATGGCCGACTTCGACGCGCACTTCCCGGCGGTGTTCGGGCTCGACCATCGCAGCATGGCTGACGATGCCATGTGGGCGACGATCAACGCGCACCCGAGCTATTTCCGCGATATGCCACCCTGCCCGGGCGCGGTCGAGTTCTTCCGGGAGATCGCGCACCTCGAGCCGATCGTGCTCACCGCCTGCCCGCGCACCAACTATGCCAACGCGGCGACACAGAAGCGGGCGTGGGTCTATGAGCATCTCGGCTGGCACGTCACCGTGCTCCCGGTCATGGGCGGCCACAACAAGCCGCTGTTCATGCATGCGCGCGGCGACATTCTGATCGACGACTTCGAGAAGAACACGCGGGCATGGGATGCGGCTGGCGGCATGTCGATCCTGCATCGTGATTTCGCCGGCACGCGGCTGCAACTGCAGACGTACATTGCCATCGTCGAATCGAAGGCCCGCAAGGCGCGCGACACCGCTCGCCGCGCGCACGAAGCCGGGTGGGACGCGGCATGAACGCCCCCATAACCGTGCCCGTCATCGACATCACGGACGGCTGGACCATCGACGAGGTCAAGACGATAGCCGATTGCGATAGGGCGGAAATCTGCCTGACCGTGGCAATTGCCGAGATCGAGGCGCAGTTGGCCACTGACAAAGCCGCAGGCGGCGCACGCGGCGCCGACTGGCTCGCCCGCACGATCAAGGCCCGCCGCTACCGCAAGCTTGCCCTGCAGAAGGTCCAGCATCGCCGCGGCGAGATCAACCGTGCCGCCCGCGCGCAAGCCGGGGAAGACCACGACCGCCTTCTCCTCAATTTCCTCCGTACTGACTTCCCCGACCAGTTCCAGGCTGCCGCCGCGAAGGTCAATGCCATGAGAAAGGGAGCGTGATGTCGAACATCGAGTGGACTGAGGCGACTTGGAATCCCATCGTCGGGTGCAGCGTCGTCAGCCCCGGCTGCACCAACTGCTATGCGATGACGATGGCGGCCCGGCTCGAGGCCATGGCCACCCTGCCCCAATACACGGGCACGACGCGCAGGACCAAGGCCGGCCCGGTCTGGACCGGCAAACTCGCGCTCGCGCCGGAGGCCACGCTGCTGGCGCCGCTGCGCCGGCGCAAGCCGACCACCTATTTCGTCAACAGCATGGGCGACCTGTTTCACGAGGACGTGGCGGACGACTGGATCGACCGCGTCTTCGCCGTGATGGCGCTGACCCCGCAGCACACCTACCAGATACTGACGAAGCGCAGCGCGCGGATGCGGGCTTATCTCACAGACCCCGATCTCAACGATCGCCTCAGCGCGGCGCTCGGCTGCATGCTCGACGGCGAGTGGATATGGAACGAAGGCGAACGGTTCCGCCCCGCGATAGAGAAGATGATCAGCATCTTTCTCGGCATGGAATCGGACGACGACGGTGGCGTCGTCTATCACGACGATCCGATGCCCCTCCCAAACGTCTGGCTCGGCGTCTCGGCCGAGGACCAGCGCCGCGCCGAAGAGCGCATTCCCGATCTGCTGGCGACGCCGGCCGCGATCCGCTTCGTCAGCGCCGAGCCGCTTCTGGGGCCGATCGATTTCCAGAGCCTGAATCTGCTCCGCTACTTCAAGGTCGAGAACCCACTGCACCCGAACTGGCCCCGCAACGTCTTCGACGCCCTGCGCGGAAAGTCAGACATCCACCTGATCCATAATGCCGCGCCCGACTGGGCGAAGCTCGACTGGGTCATCGTCGGCGGAGAGAGCGGCGCAGGTGCGCGCCCCATGGAAGACGCATGGGCCGAGAGCATCGTCGAACAGTGCGCAGCCGCCGGCACAGCCGTCTTCGTCAAGCAGATGGGCGGCCCGGTGAAGTCGCGGATGCGTCCGATCCCCGCGCTCTTGATGGTGCGGCAGTTCCCCGGCGACGGCCTTGCCAACCGCCCCGTCTGCGAGGAGGCTTGAGCACGATGATTTGCAGCCGATGCCACACCCAGACCGTGACATGGCGCGGACCTCTCACCGATCTGACGCATACCGAGTGCTCGCACTGCGGCGGCGTGAACTGCCAAGAGGTCGAGGACGACTTCGACCACGATCCCGGCGATTGCTGCCCGAACTGCTGCGGCGACGGCGTGGTCTATTCGTGCTTCGACGAGTGCGCCTGCGTCGATCCTGAAAGCGGCTGCGACGAGTGCGAGCGCGTCTGCGACTGGTGCAAGCCGCGCCCCGCTCCCGCCAAGGCGGAGGCCTGACATGCCGCGCGCGCTTCCCGCCAGGTATCCGCCCCACGGCGCATGGCCGGCGATGATGCGCGCCGATCTGACGGCTGCGTTCTTCGACTGCAGAGACACCAAGGAGCTGTCCGTCCGCGTCACCAGCGGCGACATCCCGCCACCATGCGGGTCCATCGGAAAGGGCCGCTCGAAGGAGCCGGTCTGGACGATCGACTATTGCCGGGCTTTCATTGCCCGGCGGTACGACCTGGGCGCGACGACGCGCGAAGAGGTCGATGACCTGGCAGACATGGTGTGACGATGATCCGCAAGAAGCCGCGCTACACGAATCGGAAATGGCTCACCGGCGCAAAGCGATGGGCCTATTATTTCACAGTGCCGAGTTGGGCGCGGGAGCGCGGCTGCACGGTCGAGGACAAGGCGCTCGGGATGGAGCGTGATGCTGCCTACGACTATGCCGAGACCGTGCTGCTGCCACAGTTCGATTCATGGCGCACCGCCGGCCTGTCGGATCTGACCGAGGTCCGCGGCGCCGTCGGCACGTTCGATTGGATGGTCGCCACCTTCAAGGCCGACAAGAAGTACCGCAAGCTCAGCGACGGCCAGAAGCGCAACCACGAGCGCGGCTTCGACATGGTCGCGAACTATGTGCTGACCAATGGGCGCCGCGTCGGTTCGCTGCCGGTCGCCAGCATCAGCACGAAGATGGCAGACCGGCTGCTCGAGAAGCTGGGCGTCGTCATCGAGCAGGATGACGAGGGCAACCCGGTCGAGCGCGAGCGGAAGACGACGGTCAACCACGCGATGAAGTCCTGCCGGCGCGCCTGGAATGTCGTCTACCGCGCCGAGCCGACGATCGTGCCGAAGTCGAATCCGTTCTCGAAGATGGGGCTAGACGAATCGTCCGTCGCTTCGGTGAACGCGACCTATGAGCAGCTTCAAGCCTTCGTCCACTGCTGCGACGGGAACCTGCGGCGCTCGATCGGGACGGCCGCCATGGTGGCCTGGGAATGGCTGCAGCGCGAGGAGCACATCTTCGGCGCGTTCTCGGTCGGCCACTATCGATCGAAGGAGCGGCCCGACGACGTCCTGATCGTTCACCCGAAGACCGGCGTCGAGGTCTGGTGGCCGCTGTTCGATCCGGAGCAGTCCGGCCGAGTGCCGCTCTTCCCCGAGCTCATGGCGCGGCTGGATGCCATCAAGACCACGCGCATCGGCGGCCTGATGATCGTGCGCGACTGGAAGGACGCCAAGGCCGGCGTGCCTGTGGCCTGGCCGACTGGCAACAAGGGCGACCTCACCTATCTCCGCCATGAGACGAAGCGGCTGATCAGGATGGCCGGCATGCCCGACAACCTGTCGTTCTCGTCGTTCCGGCACGGTGGTCTGACCGAGGGCGGCGATGCCGACATGACCGATCGCGAGATCCTGGCACAGTCCGCTCAGAAGAGCCCGAAGGTGCTACCGCGCTACGTCAAGAAGACGATGAAGCAGGTCGCCAACGGAGCCCGAAAACGACGGGCCAGCCGAACAGACGGCGGCCAGATGTCAGAATGAGCAGCAGCATGCGTGTCAGAATGAAGAACTCCAGATCAGGAAATTCCTCAATGTTTAGAATGGCGAGCCCGGCTGGATTCGAACCAGCGACCAGCAGCTTAGAAGGCTGCTGCTCTATCCATCTGAGCTACGGGCCCGAAAGCAAGGGCCAAAGCCCCTGCCGATCTCTGCAAGGCGCAGGCTGAAGCCTGCGCCTGTCTCGTCAAAAGCGGAGGCGTGATCGCCTTCGCCTGTCCCAAAAACGTCAGTGCGTCCCAAAAATTCAGTGCGTCCACTGCCCCAGACGCGAGAACTTGAAATTGTCGGCATAGGCGATCGCGCGGCGCGCGGGCTCGTTGGGCTGCTCGACGCGATAGGGGATGCCGTTGCGCGTCGCATAGGCGACGGCCTCCGCCTCGCTGTCGAACCAGAGCTTGAGCTGGCTCTTCATGTCGCCCGACGAGGTCCAGCCCATCAGCGGCTCGATCTGGCGCGGCTGCTCCGGCTCGTATTCGAGAAGCCAACGCTCGGTCTTGGCGGTGCCGGACTGCATGGCCGTACGGGCTGGGCGGTAGATGCGTGCGGTCATGGCTCTCGCTTTGCCCTCACCTGATATCCTGGCCAGAGACCAGTGGCCGGCCCGCTCGCGCGGACCCTCGTGAAACGCCCGGAATGGTCGGGGCACCAGGATTCGAACCTGGGACCCTCTGCTCCCAAAGCAGATGCGCTACCGGGCTGCGCTATACCCCGACTTGGTCATTCCACGCGTTGCGGTTCGCTATCACGTCCCCCACCTATGCCGCAAGCGAAAGCCCGCGGAGGCAGCGATTGATCAGCCGTCAGCGCTTGAACAGCGCATGCTCGACCCTGTCGCCGGGCTTGATGCCGAGCGTCTTGCTGACGCCGCCATTGATCTCCAGCACCGACAGCACCGGCTCGCCGGAGGGAATCGTGCGCTGCGACAGCGGCTCGGTGTTCTCGGCGATGCGCGCGATCGTGCCGTCGGCGCGGATGAACAGCATGTCGAGCGGGATGAAGGTGTTCTCCATCCACATCGCCACGGGTTCGACGCGGGCGAAGTCGAACAGCATCCCCCGATCGGCCGGCATGTAGCGCCGGTGCATCAGGCCCCTCGCCCGCTGCTCCCCGGTCCGCATCACCTCGACCTGGAAGGCGTGGCGCTTGTCGCCGCTGACAATCGACAGCGTCTCCAGCGCCGACGCCGCCTGCCCGGCCGGGGCGGCCTGGACCAGCCGAAGCGGCTGCGAGACCGCAGGCACCGGCGATACGAAGCCGGCCGCGAGCATGATGCCGGCCGCCGCGAGACAGCCAGCGAGAGAACGGGTCTTCATCTGCCGATTCTTGTTCTGCCGATTCTTGGCCCGCATCGGTTTCAGCTCCACGGTGTTGCCTCCTTCCAACCTATGATGGCGGCGATGGCTCATCTGCGGCAGATACCAGCCAAGGCGGCATATCGGTCAAGCCTTTCGTCAGCATGGGCCTCGCTGCCGTCTTTCCTTCAAGGCTGGCTTGCGGCAGGGTCGCCGCCACAAACAGGAGACCAAGATGACCGCTCCGCGCCTTCACCGATACGCTCCGTCCGTTGCAGCCTTGCTCTTGACGGGCTTCGCGCTGGCTTGCCCGGCCGCCGCGGCCGATTTCGAGATCGACGCCCTGAATCTGAATGTCGGCCCGCTCGTCGTGTCCGCCTCGAAGGTCGCGGTCAAGGGATCGCCGCTGGATCGAGCGGCCTTCATGGCTCTTGCCGATGGCGGCAGTGACAGCGCGGCGGCGCGGCTGAAGCAATTGAACGCAGCCGAGATCACCGCAGCCGAATTGGTCTATGAGTTCACGTTCGGCGCCGAGAAGCAGGTCACGCGCTATCGCGACGTTCGCCTGGGCGACATCCGCGAAGGCAGGATCGGTCGAGGCGAGACGCCCAGCGGCACATTCGAGAGCTCGGGCGGGACCTATCCGAGCAAGGGCGTCATCGGCCAGAGCAACGGCGAGAACATCGATCTGCGGCAGATGGCGCGGGTCTTCACCGAGCGAGCCGCGCCCGGTTCCAACGAACCCATGACCGTCATCGTCGGGCGGTTCGAACAGGCCTCGCAAAGCTTCGACATGGGCACGATCGGCAAGATGTCGATGGGCAGGTCCAGCATGCGGGACGTTTCGGCGAAGGTCGGCGCCACGCCGCTCAGCGAGGTGCTGGGCGAAATCGCCGACAAGGCGCGTGCGTTGGAGAAGAGCGGCGCGGCGCCTAAAGACAAGCCGGATGCAGCCGAGATCGAGACGAGCAAGCGTGTCGGCCTGTCGGTCCTGTCCCTGTTCGACAGCGTCGATCTCGGCAGTGGCGAGATGCGCGACTTCACGCTCTCCGGTATCGTTCCTCCCGACGTCGAGCAGCCCAAGAGCGGCGCGGCGCCGCAACGAATCGAAGTCAAGATTTCTCGCATCGCCAATGGCGATTTTGCGCCCGGCAAGTCTGGCTATGTCGTCGAAGGGCTTCAGTTCGCCGGTGGCGGCGCCAAGGGCCTGATCGATTCGATCAGTTATTCCGGCTACTCCTTCTCGAGCATGGTCAAGGCTTTGCAGGAGGATCTCGCCAAGCCGCTTGCCAATCTCGACGCGATCGAATGGCGCCGCTACGTCCCCACCATCGGCACGATCCGGCTGACGGGCCTGTCCGTCGATGCGCCTCCGATGCTGCCGAGCAGCGAGCCGATCAAGATCGCGCTGGGCACCTTCGAATTGAAGGCCGGCGAACAGCTGAACGGCATTCCGACCAGCCTCGCCTTGACCATCGACAAGCTCGTCGCCCCGATCACCGAAGGCGCGGGCAACCCTGCCGCGCGCGACATGATCGCAATGGGCATCCGCTCGCTGGACCTCTCCGCCAAGCTCGATCTCGCCTGGGACGCGGTGCGCAATGAACTCGCCATCCGCCAGATCGCGTTCGGCGGCGAGGGCCTGGCACGGTTCAACCTCTCCGGCACGCTCGGAAACGTCACCAAGGATCTGTTCGCCAGCGACATCGCGCTCGCGCAGGTCGCGGCATTGGGCGCCACCGCGCGCGGCCTCAACGCCAGGCTGGAGAATTTCGGGCTGGTGGAGAAGCTGATCGCCAACGAGGCTCGCAAGGCCGGCCGCAAGCCGGAGGAGCTGCGCCAGCAATTCGCGATGATCGCGAGCCTCGGCCTCGCCTCGATCCTCGGCCCGTCCGACGCAGCCAAGACGCTGACCGCGGCCGTGGCGCGTTTCGCCGCCAAGCCCGGCACGCTGACGGTCGAGGCCAGCGCGAAATCGGCCAGCGGGCTCGGCCTCGCCGACGTCATCGCGATCACCGACCCGACTGAGATCCTCGACAAGATCGATCTCAAGGCCCAGGCACAGTGAGGGGTGCGAGCGATCCGGCGGTCGCCCTGCCGCCGGAGGACGCGAACTGGCGACCGTCACCGCTCGTCTCCTGGTGGGCAGGTCTGGCGCCGGTGGCGAACGGCCTGCTGCGGAAGCGCATCAACCCCTTCAACCAGACGCGTCTGCATCTGGCGAAGCTGATCGCGCGGCGCCCGCAGCAGATCGCCGTCGGTGCCTGGACCTATGGCCGGCCGAAGATCCGCTTCCCGGAAAGCGGCGCGAAGCTGACGATCGGCCGCTACGGCTCGATCGCCGACGGCGTCGAGATCCTGCTCGGCGGCAACCATCGCACCGACTGGGCCACGACCTATCCCTTCCCGGCGCTGGGCGATCTCTGGCCCGCGGCCGCCGGTATCGACGGTAGCCACTCGACCCGCGGCGATGTCGCGATCGGCCATGATGTCTGGCTGGGATCGCAATGCATGGTGCTGTCGGGCGTCACGATCGGAACCGGCGCCGTGGTCGCGGCGCGTGCGATCGTCACGCGCGACGTGCCGCCTTACGCCATCGTCGCCGGCAACCCGGCCAGGGTGCTGCGGCTGCGCTTCGACGAGGAGAGGATCGCGGCCCTGCTCGCGACGCGTTGGTGGGAGCTTCCGGCCGAGACGATCACCGCGCTGCTGCCACTGCTGATGTCCGAGCGGGTCGACGAACTCATCGCTGCGATCAGGAGCCGCGCAGCAGCCGGCGCTTGAGCGCGAGCGCCGGCTTCTCGACGGCATGCCAGGACAGGAAGGCCACGGCGAGCGTCACCAGCAACGCCGGCCAGAACAGCGCGAAGGCGCCCATCGCGGGCAACAGGGCATGGGCGGCTTGCTGCACCGGCCAGCCATAGAGATAGACGCCATAGGAGAGGTCGGCCGGCGGCTCGCTGCGCCATCGCGTCAGGGCGGGCGCGAGCGCCAGCACGATCACGCCCCAGGCCGTGACCAGATAAAGCGCGGCCTTGTAGAGCGGCGTCGACGACAGCAGCGCGACCGCGACCAGCGCCAGTGCGAGGCCTGGGAGAGAGAGCGTCACCCGGCAGCGGAACAGGTAGATCAGCCCACCGGCCACAAAGATCAGCGGCAGGCGCAGCGCGGTCTCGACGCCCTTGGCGCCGTCGGGCGTCACGACTTCGCGCAGAACCACAGCCAGCAACAGCAGCCCGGCCATCGCCAGGGCCAGGCGCGGTCGCCCGAGCAGGCCGGCGAGCCCCGCCACCAGCACGCCGAGATAGCACAGGGTCTCGTATTTCAGCGTCCAGACCGTACCCATCGGCGAACGCAGCGGATTATCCTCGAACACACCCGGCAGGACGGTCGCGCTCTTGAAGGTGGTGAGCGTGCCGGTGATGAAGCGCAAGAGCTGCGGATCGGCGAGATAGCTGCGCAGGTCGAGCCGGGTCATCGCCGAGCCGAGCAGGAGCGCGACGACGAGCGTCGCCGCGATCAGCCCGGGCGCGATCCGCAATGTCCGCGCCAGCACGTAGTCGCGCCAGCCGCGCCGGTCGTAGCTCATCGTCACCAGGAAGCCGGAGATAGCGAAGAAGCCGTTCACGGCATGCTCGCCCAGCGTGAAGCCGGTTGTCTGGAACCAGGGCTCGTCCTCGACGCGGCCCGTGGCGACGCTGAAGGCGTGCGAGACCACGACGGCCAGTGCCAGCAACAGGCGCAGCAGGCCGAAATTATTGTAACGGCCGGCCATCGCATCCGCGACGCTGATCGCGCGCAGGCCCCTCACGGAAACGGCTCCAGGCCTTCGCGGCCGAGCGCCGTATGCCCGCGACGCCAGGACAGCGCACCGGCCGCCGAGCCGGCATGCGCAAACATCTTCTCGCGCTTGAGCAACAGGCCGTAACCGGCTGCCTTGGCGAGGTTCTCGATGATCTTTACGAAGGCCGGCCGTGGCAGGCCATATTTGCCGGCGACATAGCCTTCCGACCAGGCCAGGTGCCAGCGCGCCTTGAAGCGACGCCCGGGTGCCGGCGCCGTCGAGCGGCCGCGGCCATGGCGGGCTTCCGCCTCATCGACATGGACGAGGGCGTGGCCGGCATCGTGCATGCGCCGGCACAGATCGTCATCCTCGTAGAACAGGAAGATCGCCGGATCGAAGCCGCCGAGCGACGCGAACAGCTCGCGCCGGACCAGCAGGCAGGCGCCCGACAGGAACGGCAGGCAGGCATCTCCCTCGGGGATCGGCATCGCCCCGGCGCGGTTGAGATGAGCAGGCGAGAGCAGCGAGCGCGGCTGCAGGAAGACGCGGCCCGAGGACTCGACGATGCGCGGCGCCAGCATGCCCGCATCGGGATAGTGCCCGGCCGCGGCCAGCAGCGCGGCGACGGCGCCCGGCCTGATCTCGACATCCGGGTTGACGATCAGGACGAAAGGCGTGGTGGCGGCTGCGACGCCCTGGTTGTTGGCGCGGCCATAGCCCTCGTTGCGCGCATTCACGATGACCCTGGCGCCGTGCGCCCGGGCGACCTCGCCGCTGCCGTCGCCGCTGGCGTTGTCGACGACGATGGCGGGCACGCCCTCGGCCGTCAGCGCCGACAGACAGGCCGGCAGGACCTCGGCACTGTCATAGGCGACGACGATGGCGGTGACGGAGCTTTCGGCGGACATCGGCGCGTTGTGGCCGCGATGATGCTCCCGAGGCAAGCGAAATTTAGCGCCGGCCCAATGCCGTGACATCCCGCTGGATGCTGGCGCGCTCATAGGCGTCGCAGGAGCGCGGCGCCTTGTAGGATTTCACGGCGAAGGCCGCGTTGGCCGCTATGAAGCGCTGGCGCTCCTCGCGCGGGAGCCTGGCCAGCACCCGCCCGCGATCGACCCTGACCCCGCAATCATAGGCGCGCGAGACCTGGGCTGCGGCAAATTCGGGCGTGCCCGGCGCGGGGCCGGCCGTTGTGCAGGCGGCGAGGCCAAGCAGGATAGGCAAGGGAAGGCAGCGTCGCAGGGCGGGCATGGATGGCGGCCGCGCCAATCAGAAAGCGCTGAAATCGCCAGCGCGGACCTGCGTCATCTTCTCCCTGACGGCGGCGCGCTCCTCAGGCGGGCAGGCCTGCGGACGAATGCCCTGATTGATCGTCTCGGCCTCGGAGACCGTGACATAGGTCGAGCGAGCACTGGCAAGTTGCTCGGGCGTCGCGCCACGCGCCTTTTCCGACGCGATGAAGCGCTCCAGCGTGCTCGCGCGCGGAGCCCCCGCCCGGCAGGCGACCGAGCGCGAGACGAGGCTGGCGAGTTCCGAGGCGCGCGACGCGCTGGGATTGGTCGGGCCGGAGACGCAAGCCGCCAGCGAGAGGGCTAAAACAACTCCCCCCACACGACTCGTTACGTCAACGAGATATCTATTTCTCGATTGCGCTCTAAAGAATTTAAATAATATTGTAATCATAATCTACGTTATTTTTCCTAATGCAAAAGATATAAGAGCAGTAACAATTGCAAAAACTCTGGCTGATAACACGGGGTTTCGCTCTATGAAGTTCTTATCACCGTCTCCAGATGAAGGCAGATTCAAAGTTAATATTATTTTATCGACCCTAGGGATATCGCCGACCAATAGTTCGCCTCTTATAACAGGAGCTGACGATACTGAACGGCCAGTTTGTTCCGCCTTCTGCAACAGAGCGTCCTCAATCTGAGCACGCAACGCAGACTCGATCAACGTCTCCACTGCAGATACGTCGATACGCCCAATCTTGAAAGCCAAATCGGCGTGTTCTAGTGCCTGATAATACGGCTTTTTATCAGCTGCGATCTGCTCAGGTATCGTGTTCGTGCCTGGAAGGCGATATCCATATTTTGCGCAAAGTATAATATACGAAAGTATCCTTGCCGTCCGTCCATTTCCGTCAGCGAAAGGATGAACCCAGTTTATACGCCACAGAGCGTATGCACTCAGATGAATTGCGCTCTTAGTGGTCCAATTTGCATTGATATAATCACATAAATCTTCGCTCAATTTTGGGACAAGACCAGCCTCCGGAGGCTCGTGAAGGCTCCCGTCAATTACAACGGGCTGAGTTCTGAATGTCCCAGCAAATCGATTAATATCTTCAAGTGCAAACCTGTTCAGCGTCAACAGATCCGAAAGTCGTAATTTTGGCGACTTCTTGGCGTTATCTAGCCAGTGATCCAGAAGTACCATACCAATGTCAAACTGGCGGAGAGCGTTCCTTGCCTCCGCCAGCGCCTTTTCTTCGGGATCGACGATTAGTTCCGGTTCGTCGATTCGGCTGTGACGATCAGCCATATCAACCGCGCAATTGCTTCGCGACGGCTGTGACCAATCCTTCCCTTAGCTCCCCCTCCGCCCGGCTTACCGTATCGCGTGTAATGCGGTCATTCTCAATGTTCGACGAGCCAAATGCAAAATTCCGACGCTGCTGAGCACGCTGTTCAGCACTCATGGCGACCACCTTCGCCTTGGCTATTAACTCGTTGATATTGCTCATATCGCTCAGCCTCCGACTCGGTGATTAGGGCACCATAAATCTTAACATTTAGTAAGTAAACTAGGATAATATACCTAGTCTTTGTTGATGCGCAGATGCGCCTCGCGGAGCTGCTTCGGCGAGGCTTCGGCCGGTGCGCCCATCAGGAGGTCGACCGCCTGCTGGTTCATCGGGAACAGGGCGACCTCGCGCAGGTTGGTCGCGCCGGCCAGCAGCATGATGATGCGGTCGACGCCGGCCGCCATGCCGCCATGGGGCGGCGCGCCATACTGGAAGGCGCGGTACATCCCGCCGAAGCGCTCGATCACCGTCTCCTCGCCATAGCCCGCGATCTCGAAGGCCTTCACCATCGCCTCGGGCTTGTGGTTGCGGATGCCGCCGGAGGCCAGCTCGAAGCCGTTGCAGGCGATGTCGTACTGGAACGCCTTGAGCGAGAGCGGGTCTTCCTCGGTCAGCGCCTTCAACCCGCCCTGCGGCATCGAGAAGGGGTTGTGCGAGAAATCGACCTTCTTCTCGTCCTCGTTGTATTCGAACATCGGAAAGTCGACGATCCAGGCGAAGGCGAACGCGTTCTCGTCGATCAGTCCGAGCTCCTGGCCGACCTTGTTGCGGGCGGCGCCGGCGAATTTGTAGAACTTGTCGGGATTGCCTGCCGCGAAGAAGCAGGCGTCGCCCGGCTTCAAGCCCATCTGCGCGATGATCGCGGCGACGCGCTCGGGGCCGATGTTGTTGGCGATCGGCCCCTGCCCTTCGCCGTCGTCCTTGATCATCAGGTAGCCGAGCCCCGGCTGGCCCTCCCCTTGAGCCCAGGAGTTCATCCGGTCGCAGAAGGCTCTGCTGCCGCCCTTGGGACCGGGAATCGCCCAGACGCGGTTCTTCTGGTCCTCGAGAATGCGCGAAAACACCTTGAAGCCCGAGCCGCGGAAATGCTCGGAAACGTCCTGCATCACCAGCGGGTTGCGGAGATCGGGCTTGTCGGAGCCGTATTTCGCGATCGCCTCGGCATAGGGGATGCGCGGCCAGTTTTTCGTCACCGACTTGCCGTTGCCGAACTCCTCGAAGACGCCGGCGATGACCGGCTCCATCGTGGCGAAAACGTCCTCCTGCTCGACGAAGCTCATCTCGACATCGAGCTGGTAGAATTCGCCCGGCAGCCGGTCGGCGCGCGGGTCCTCGTCGCGGAAGCAGGGCGCGATCTGGAAATAGCGGTCGAAGCCCGCCATCATCAGGAGCTGCTTGTACTGCTGCGGCGCCTGCGGCAGCGCGTAGAACTTGCCGGGATGCAGGCGGCTCGGCACCAGGAAGTCGCGCGCGCCTTCAGGCGAGGACGCGGTCAGGATCGGGGTCTGGAACTCGTTGAAGCCGGAGTTCTTCATGCGGGTGCGCAAGGAGTCGATGACCTTCGCCCGCAGCATGATGTTGTTGTGCAGCTTCTCGCGGCGCAGATCGAGGAAGCGGTATTTCAGCCGGGTGTCCTCGGGATATTCGAGGTCGCCGAACACCGGCATCGGCAGCTCGGCAGAGGCGCCAAGCACCTCGATCCCGGTCGCGAAGACCTCGACGGCGCCGGTCGGCAGGTTTGCGTTCTCGGTGCCCGCGAGGCGCGCCTTGACCTTGCCGTCGATCCGCACGACCCATTCCGAGCGCAGTGTCTCGGCCTCGGCGAAGGCCGGCGAATCCGGATCGATCACGACCTGGGTCATGCCGTAATGGTCGCGCAGGTCGATGAACAGCACGCCGCCATGGTCGCGGATGCGGTGGCACCAGCCGGAGAGACGGACCTGCGCGCCGATGTCGCTCTCGCGCAGGGCGCCGCAGGTGTGGGAACGGTAACGATGCAGGGTCACGGGACGGCTCTCTTCGGAGTTCGTGTAGCCGCGCTGGCACGCAAACGGATCAGGCTCGCGCGGGCGGTTTCGCGGGTAAGCACACGCGGGGGAGCAGATTGTCAAGAACGCCCGCGACATGGCGCCATTTCGTCTGCTATGAGCCGGCCATGAACCTGATCGCCACCACAGCCGACCTCGCCGACGCCTGCGCGCGGCTGGCCCAGCACCCCTTCGTCACGGTCGACACCGAGTTCCTGCGGGAAACGACCTATTATCCCAAGCTCTGCCTGATCCAGCTCGCCTCGCCCGACGAGGCCGTGCTGGTGGACCCGCTGTCCGCGGATCTCGACCTCGCGCCGTTCTTTGCGCTGATGACCGACGAGGCGGTGGTCAAGGTCTTCCATGCAGCGCGCCAGGATCTCGAGATCGTCTGGATGCTCGGCCGGGTGCTGCCGACGCCGCTGTTCGACACGCAGGTCGCCGCCATGGTCTGCGGCTATGGCGACTCGGTCGGTTACGAGCAACTCGCCAACGACCTCGCCAAGGCCCGCATCGACAAGTCCTCGCGCTTTACCGACTGGTCGCGCCGCCCGCTCAACGAGGCGCAGCTGGTCTATGCCGAGGCCGACGTCACCCATCTCCGCGACATCTACCTCGCGCTGAAGGCCGATCTCGAATCGACCGGCCGCGAGGGGTGGGTCGCCGAGGAGATGGCGGTTCTGAACTCGCCCGGCACCTATGAGGTCAAGCCGGAGAACGCCTGGCAGCGGCTCAAGGGCCGCATCCGCAAGCCCAAGGAGCTGGCGGTCCTGATCGAACTCGCCGCCTGGCGCGAGCGCGAAGCGCAGCACCGCGACGTGCCGCGCCAGCGCGTGCTCAAGGACGACGCGCTGATGGACATCGTCGCGCGCGCGCCGCGTTCGGTCGAGGCGCTGGCAGAGCTGCGCTCCGTGCCCAACGGCTTCGAGCGCTCACGCTCCGGGGCCGAGGTGCTGAGCGCCATCGAGCGCGGATTGGCGCTCGATCCCAAGACACTGCCCCGGCTGGAGCGCGAGCGCGGTCGCGGCGGCAACGGCGCCGTGCTCGACCTGCTCAAGGTCTTGCTCAAGGCGGTGGCCGAGGCCGAGCGCGTCGCGCCCAAGATCATCGCCTCCTCCGACGATCTCGAAGCCATCGCCTCGGACAGCGAGGCCGATGTGCCAGCGCTGCAGGGCTGGCGGCGGGAGGTCTTCGGGGACAAGGCGCTGGCGCTGAAGAGCGGCGCGCTCGGCCTGCGCATCGAGCGCGGCCGCGTCGTCGTCGGCTGAGACCTGGTACCACGCGGAAGGTCCCCCTACCTCAGCAACTCCTCCGTATCCTCGCCGCTGGCGGCGACGCGTCGCAGGCCGGGCAGCTTGTCGCGGAACACTGGAGCCAGCGGCAGCGGCGTCGAGACCAGGCGGCGGCCGCCCGGCTCCTCGGCCTGGGCGTCGAACAGGCCGCGCGCGGTCAGATGCGGATCGCCCAGCGCCTCTTCGAGGGTCCGCACCACGGTGCAGCAGCAATCGCGCGGTTCGAGCTGCTCGCGCCAATGCGCGGCCGGCTGGCCTGCGATGATCGCGGCGATGGCGGTGCGCGTGGCTTCCGGGTCGTTGCGATCGTCGCGCAAAGCGGGCTCGAGGCCGATCGTCTCGCAGAAGGTCTCCCAGAACTTTGCCTCGAGCGCGCCGACGGCGAGAAACCAGCCATCGGCCGTGGCGTAGAAGCCATAGCGGGGGCTCGCACCCGTCAGCAGCCCCTCGCCGCCTTGCGGATAGCGGCCGGACGCCTGGCCCTGCGCCAGCCCGTACCAGGCGAAGGTCGGCATCGCATCGACCATGGCGATGTCGAGATGGCAGCCTTGGCCGCTGCGCTCGCGCTGGCGCAGCGCCAGCAGGATGTTGAGCAGGGCCGGCATCGTCCCGCCTGCGATATCGGCGGCAAGCGGCGGTGGCAGCGGCGCCGGATCGCCTGGTTTCAGTGACTGGCCGAGCAGACCGCCCATGGCCTGGTAGTTGATGTCGTGCCCGGCCTCATGGGCGCGCGGGCCGGACTGGCCGTAGCCGCTGATCGAGCAGTAGATCAGGCGCGGATTGATGAGGCTCAGCGCCTCATGGCCGAAGCCGAGCCGCTCCATCACGCCCGGCCGGAACTGCTCGATCAGGATGTCGGCGCCTTCGATCAGCGGGGTCAGGCGCGCCAGCGCGTCCCCTGCCTTCAGGTCGATCTCGACGCTGGCCTTGCCGCGGTTGAGCACGGCATAGGGCGCCGAGGTCTCGCCGAAGCGCGGCGGGAAGCGGCGCATCTCCTCGCCGCCCGGCCGTTCGATCCGGATCACGCGGGCCCCGGCCTCGGCCAGGAACAGGCTGGCGAGCGGCCCCGGCAGCAGGGTGGAGAAGTCGAGGACCGTGAGGTCGTCCAGCGGCAGCATCGGCGCCCCAATTCGGTGCCGGTCGGGCCGGCGGTCAGGGAAACAGGTCGGCCGCCATCCTGCCCGTCTTCACCAGCCACAGGAAGCCCGTCAGTGTCACCATCGAGACGATGGTGCCCACCAGGATGCAGGCCGAGGCCCGCTCGATGCCGACCTTGTACTGGGTCGAGATCACGAAGATGTTCAACGCCGGCGGCAACGCCGCCATGATCACGCCTGTGAAGATCCAGATATCGGGAAAATTCCCGATCGCCGAGAGCAGCAACCAGACCAACAGCGGATGCAACACGAGCTTGATGGCTACGAGGACGGGCACCTCGACGGGAAGTCGCTTCATCGGCCGCAGCGCGACGGTGACGCCGAGCAGGAACAACGCGCAGGGGGCAGCCGCCTGCGACAGCCACAGCGTCATCTTGTCGAGTGCGGTGGGCAGCTCGAAATGGGTCGCCGCAGCGAGTACGCCGAGCAGCGTCGCGATGTTGAACGGATGCGTCGCGACCTGCCAGGCGACGCGCCGCGCCGTGTCGAGCGGGCTTTTCTTCTCGACGCCAGCCAGCGCCATCAGGAACGGGATCAGCGAGAACAGCAAAAGGCTGTCGAAGACGAAGATCAGCACCAGCGGCGCGCTTGCCGCCGGGCCGAGCGCCGCCAGCAGCAGCGGCGGGCCCATATAGCCGATATTCGAATAGGAGCCGGCGACGCCCTGCATCACCGCCTGGGGCAGATCACCGCGCGTCGCCTTCAGGCCCACCGCCAGCGACAACGCGAAGGCCAGGAAGGTCGAGAGCGTGGTCGCCAGGATGAAGCGGCCATTGGCGAGTTCGGTCACCGGCTTGTCGGCGATCAGGCGGTAGAACAGCGGCGGCAGCGCGACATAGATCAGGAAAAACTGCAGCCAGATCAGCCCGGATTCGGGCAGCTTACTGCGCCGCCCGATGACGAAGCCGAGCAGGATCAGCCCAAAGAAGGGCGCGACGAGATTGGCAATGTTCGCAAGGTCGGCCATGCGGGCGAAAGTCCCAGCGGTGCGCCGGCCCTTGAGCCGGATCGTGAGGCGAGATCGCCGCTGTTTAGCCGGTCAGGACCACCGCGCAAGCCGCAATGGCGCCGTGGCCGCAGACGGAGAGCGAGGGGCGAGACAAAATGCCTAGGAATTTATGGACGGAATCTTGTCCTAGGCTTCGATCCTCATCTTCCGCTCGCCTGCCGCCGAATGGACGATGGACGCCGCACGCCTGCTCCGTCACATTCGCCGCACTGCAGCATGGAGCGCCCCCATGACGACCAAGACGCCGCGCCAGTTCTTCCGCCCGCTCGCGATCGGCGCGCCGGAGCCCTATCGGGAGCTGCCGCTCAAGCTCGAACGCATGATCCATTTCGTGCCGCCCCATCTCGAGAAGGTGAGGGCCAAGGTCGGCGAGCTCGCAGGCTCGGTCGACATCGTACTGGGGAATCTCGAGGATGCGATCCCCGTCGAGGCCAAGCAGGCGGCGCGCGACGGCTTCATCGCCATGGGCAAGGCCGTCGATTTCGGGCAGACCGGGCTGTGGACGCGGGTGAATGCGCTGAACTCGCCCTGGTTCCTCGACGACATCACCGCGATCATGGGCGAGATCGGCGGCAAGCTCGACGTCGTGATGGTGCCCAAGGTCGAGGGCCCCTGGGACATCCACTATGTCGACCAGCTGCTGGCGCAGTTCGAGGCGCGCCACATGCTGCCCAAGCCGATCATGATCCACGCGATCCTGGAGACGGCCGAGGGCGTGAAGAATGTCGAGACCATCGCCACCGCCTCGCCGCGCATGCATGGCATGAGCCTGGGGCCGGCCGACCTCGCCGCCTCGCGCGCCATGAAGACGACGCGGGTTGGGGGCGGGCATCCCGACTACAAGGTGATTGCCGACCCCTCGCCCGATGGCGCGGCGCGCGCCGTCGCCCAGCAGGATCTCTGGCACTACACGCTGGCGAAGATGGTCGATGCCTGCGCTGCGGCCGGCATCAAGCCGTTCTACGGGCCGTTCGGGGATTTCTCGGATGTGGAGGCCTGCGAGTCGCAGTTCCGCAACGCCTTCCTGCTCGGCTGCGCCGGAGCCTGGACGCTGCACCCCTCGCAGATCGCCATCGCCAAGCGCGTCTTCAGCCCCGACCCCGCCGAGGTCGCCTTCGCCAGGCGCATCATCGAGGCGATGCCGGACGGGTCGGGCGCGGTGATGATCGACGGCAAGATGCAGGACGACGCCACCTGGAAGCAGGCCAAGGTCATCGTCGATCTGGCGCGGCAGGTCGCCGGACGCGATCCGGAGCTGGCCGCGCATTACGGGATGTGATCGCGCCGCGCGCCTAAATGGTTGATTTTGACGCATTTGCGACGCAATTCTCACGCAAGCGCGGGGCTGCACCCTCGCTTGCCATTGATCGCCCATCTGTACAGTACGGACCCACCTCCCATGGAAGCACGCTCCGCCAAGTTCAGGATCGGACAGGTCGTCAAGCATCGCGTCTACCCGTTCCGGGGCGTGATCTTCGATGTCGACCCGGTGTTTTCCAACACGGATGAGTGGTGGCTCGCGATCCCCGAGCATCTGCGCCCGTCGAAGGACCAGCCTTTCTACCACCTCTTCGCCGAGAACGAAGAGACGGAATACGTCGCCTATGTCTCGGAGCAGAACCTGGTGATCGACGAGACCGGCCGACCAGTGCGTCATCCGCAGGCCAAGGAATTCTTCCGGCGCGACCGCAAGGGGCGCTACCAGATCGATCGCGCCGGCCTGAACTGAGCGGGCGGCAGCAGCCGTCTGTCCGCCGCCTCTGACCAACCAACAAAAAGGCCGCCCTTTCGGGCGGCCTGATTTTTTTGCAGCCGAGGCCCCGGGATCAGGGCTTCGGCGGGACGGCCGGGGCCGCACCGGGAGCGGGCGCCGCGCCAGGAACGCCAGGCCCGCCGGGAGCCGCCGCACCGCCTGCGCCGAGCCGCTGGCGCAGTTCTTCCTGGCGCTTGGCGAGCTCGTCCTGCAGCTGCTTCTGCTGCTCCTCGAGCACCTTGGGGTCGATCGCGGCGCCGTCGAAGCCCTTGGCGAAATCGGTCAGCGGAATGGCGAAGGAGACCTCGCGGGCGCCCTGATTCTGGACGCTGACGCTGAGCGTGCTGCCCTTCTTCATCGCGTTGATGAAGTCATCCTTGACCTGCGCTTCGGCGAAGCAGCCATTCGGGAAGCAGATCGCGTAGCGGCCGGGCGTCGGCTGGGCGGTATCGACGCCGAAGCGGATGCCGGGCTGCAGCAGGAGCCCGAGCGGCATCAGGAAGCGCACGATCTTGTTGGGATCGCCCTTCACGTCATAGATCGCGACCGCCAGCACCGGCTGGCCCTGGTCCGAGACGAAATCGCGCGTCGTGTAGCAGATTTCCTTGTTGGCGGCCTGGTCCTTGCCGCAGACCTTGGTCCACGCTGTCTGCGACGGCTCGGGCTTGACCTGAACGACCGTCGGGCCGGTGCCGGCCTGCCCGGCGGGAGGCTGGGCGGGCTGCGCAGGCTGAGCCGCGCGCGGCGTCGCCGGGCGCTGCTGCGCCGAGGCCGCCAACGGAGCAAGGCCGATCGCCGTGCTGAGGGCGAGGCTCAGGGCGCGCGTGGACAGGCGAAACGAAGCGGACATCATGTCTTTCCTTATCAGGCGAATTCGGGATCACGACTTCGCAAGCCGCGCTGCGTCACCACCGACAGCCCCATCGCATATCCGAGCCGGCCATCGCAAGCCGTGCACATCAGGGGCGATTGAGGCGTTTGAATGACACCTTGGCTCGGCTTTAGCGAGTTCCGTTACGGGATTCCAGCCCGAATAGCTGCGTGACAGCGGCACCGGCGTGTTATTCTCGCGCCGGGAATCAGGTTGAACGATGGATGTGCTGCAAGGTGCCGGGGCTGTTTCACGCAGCCCGGCTGGACGGATCTCCGCCGTGCTGGCGCTCCTCCTCGGGATGGGCGTGCTTTCGCATGCGCAATCGCCGCAGCCGATTCCGCCTGTCGTCGATCATGCGATCGCAATGCATGGCGAGCCGGCACTGCCGCGCGGCTTCACGCATCTGCCCTATGCCGACCCGCAGGCGCCCAAGGGCGGCCGCATCGTCTTCGGACAGCAGGGCACCTTCGACAGCCTGAATCCGCTGGTCGTGCTCGGCGTCGCGCCAGACGCCGTGCCGCGCTACGTCCAGCAGAGCCTGCTGCTGCGCTCAGCCGACGAGCCCTTCACGGCCTATGGGCTCCTGGCCTCGCGCGTCGAACTCAACGAGGCACGCACGAAACTCGCCTTCGAGATCGACGAACGCGCCACCTTCTCCGATGGCACGCCGGTCACGGCCGATGATGTCCTTTTCACCTTCGAGATGCTGAAGACCAAGGGCAAGCCGTTCCACCGCTCCAGCCTGGCGCGGGTGACGAAGGCGCAGGTACCCTCCCCGCGCCGGGTCGAATTCGAGCTCGGCGACGGCTCGAACCGCGAATTGCCGCTGGTGATCGGAGCGATGCCGATCTTTGCCAGGCATGCAACCAATGCCGAGACCTTTGGCGAGACCAGCTTCAAGCCGGCGCTGGGATCGGGGCCCTATATCGTCAGCGATGTCGTACCCGGAGCCACCCTCACCCTCAAGCGACGCAAGAATTTCTGGGCCGAGGACCACCCGCTGACGCGCGGGCTCTTCAATGCCGACGAGATCCGTTACGATTTCTACCGCGACGCCAACGCGCTGTTCGAGGCCTTCAAGGCCGGGCTGTACGATGTCCGCATCGAGCCGGATCCGACGCGCTGGATGACCGGCTATGACGTGCCGGCCGTGCGCGACGGGCGCATCCTGCGCGAGACGCTGCATTTCGATGCGCCCAAGGGCATGACCGGCCTCGTCTTCAACACGCGCCGGCCGTTCTTCGCCGATGTGCGGGTGCGCGAGGCGCTCGGCATCCTGTTCGATTTCGAATGGGTCAACCGTAACCTCTTTCACGGCGTCTATCGCCGCGCCGGCAGCTTCTTCTCCGATTCGGAGCTGTCGGCGCTGGGGGTCGCCGCCGATGCGCGCGAGAAGGCGCTGCTCGCGGCCTTTCCCGGCGCGGTGCGCGACGACATCCTGGCCGGCACCTGGTCGCCCTCGGCGACAGACGGGTCTGGGCGCGACCGCGAGCAGGCGCGCCGGGCGCTCGACCTGCTCAACAAGGCGGGCTTCGGCATGGTCGACGGCGTGCTGCGCAGCATGAAGGGCGGTGATCCGCTGGCCTTCGAGATCACCGTCACCAACCGGCCGCAGGAGCGGCTGGCGCTGAACTATGCCCAGTCGCTGGGCCGCCTCGGCATCACCGTCACGGTCAGGCTGATCGACGACGTGCAGTACTGGCGCCGGCTCTCGGCTTTCGATTTCGACATGATCCAGTGGACCTGGCCGGCCTCCGCCTCGCCCGGTAACGAGCAGATCGGGCGCTGGGGCTCGGCGAACGCCAGGCGCCAGGGCGCGCTGAATTATGCAGGCGTGGCCTCTCCCGCCGTCGATGCGACGCTGGCAGCCTTGCTGGGCGCGCGCGAACGCGAGGATTTCGTGGCGGCGGCGCGCACGCTCGACCGACTTTTGCTGTCGGGGTTCTATGTCGTGCCGCTCTACTACCTGCCCGACACCTGGCTGGCGCATGGCCGCGACATCGTCCTGCCGGCGCGCAAGCCCGCCTATTTCCTCTCCACCGAAGCTCTGGCGCGCCGTCCGGCCGCGTCGGCGCCCGCGAACTGAAAGACGATGTCGATGCGGGCCGAACAGGACGAAGCCGCCGCCCTGCTCGATGGCCTGAACTTCGATACGCTGCTGAAGGCGCTGACGGTCGGCCGCGGCTATGAGGCGGCGCTGCGCGACCCGCCGGGACGTCAGGGCTGGAGCGATGCGGTGCCGAGCTCGCTGAGCTTCGGCCAGCTCGAGATCAAGGTCGACCAGCTTGCCCGGCTGCTCGCGATCAACCGGGCGCAGCCTGGCGCGCGTGTCGCGATCCTCGCGCCGATGGGGCCGGAGGCGATCGTGTCCGTGCTGGCCTGCCTGCGCGTGGGTCTCTCGCCGCTTCTGCTGCCGCTGCATGGCAACGAACTCGACTTGCTGCGGCTGATCGAAGCCTCCGACGCGGTGATGGCGATCGGAGTCAGCCGCGTCGGCACGATGCGGCCGCTGCTGATGCTGCGCGAGCTGGCGGTCAGGGCCTTCGGGACGCGCTTCGTCGGCGGCTTCGGCGCGCAGGTTCCCGACGGCATCGCGCCGCTCGACACGCTGATGGCGAGCGCGACGCTGCACCCGCTGCCGGAGGTGACCCAGCGCACCACGCTTCAACTCGTCGACGCCGTGACGCTGGCCGGGCCGATGGCGGTTTCGGAGCGCGACGTGCTCGGCAAGGCGCTGGAGATCTCGCGGCTGCTGAAGCCGATGGCCTCCTCGCGGATCGTCACCACGCTCGTCGGCGGCGATCTCGCGGCGCTGGCGAGCGGACCCGCCATGGCGATGCTGACCGGCGTCGAACTTCTGCCGCTCGGACTGTTCAGCCTGGGCGACCTGCAGGCCTGCATCGAGGGGGGGCGCAACGTCCACCTCATCCTGCCCGGCGCGATGGAGCCGGCCCTGGCGCATTCGCGGCTGGCGAGCCACCCGGCGCTGGCGAGCCTCGTCCTGGTCCACCGTCCGGCCGCAAGCCGCGCCTTGCCGGCACTGGGTCGACCCGACATCGCGATCGTCGACGTCGATGTGACGAGCGCTGCCGAGATATCGGTCAGCCGCCGGTGATCCCCTCAGCCCTCATCCTCAGGGCTGAGACATGATCAAGCCGCCTTCTTGCGCTCGGCGATCCGGGCCAGATCGGTCAGCAGACGACGGGTGCCTTTGAGCCGCTCTTCGGCTGTGTCGTAGTTGTCGATGAAGACGACGCGCATGTCCGGGCGGACCTTCGCCAGCGTGCCGATCTTGGCGACATAAGAGACGAGCCCCTCCGGATTGGCGAACTCGTTGTCGCGGAAGGCAACGATGATGCCCTTGGGGCCGGCCTCGACCTTCTCGACATTGGCGCGCTTGCAGAGCGCCTTGATCGCGACGATCTCCAGCAGCTGCTGGACCTCCTCGGGCAGAGGCCCGAAACGGTCGACCAGCTCGGCGCCGAAGGACTGGATGTCGCCGTCGTCGTCGAGCGTCGAGAGGCGCTTGTAGAGCGTCAGGCGCAGCGTCAGGTCTGTGACGTAGTGCTCGGGGATCATCACCGGCGCGCCGATCTGGATCGTCGGCGACCATTGCGCGTCGGTCTCGAAATCGACGCCCGATTTCAGCGCCGCGACCGCCTCCTCCAGCATCTGCTGGTACAGCTCGTAGCCGACCTCCTTGATATGGCCGGACTGCTCGTCGCCGAGCAGGTTGCCGGCGCCGCGGATGTCGAGGTCATGGCTGGCGAGCTGGAAGCCCGCGCCCAGCGTGTCCAGCGACTGCAGCACCTTCAGTCGGCGCTCGGCCTGGTCGGTCATCTTGCGCTTGGCCGAGACGGTGAACAGCGCATAGGCGCGTATCTTCGAGCGGCCGACCCGGCCGCGCAGCTGATAGAGCTGGGCCAGACCGAACATGTCGGCGCGGTGGACGATCAGCGTGTTGGCGTTGGGGATGTCGAGGCCCGATTCAACGATCGTCGTCGAGAGCAGCACGTCGTACTGGCCCTCATAGAAGGCCGTCATCACGTCCTCGAGCTGGCCTGCCGCCATCTGGCCGTGGGCGATGCCGACCTTGGCCTCGGGCACCTGCTTGTCGAGGAAATCCTTGACCTCGGCGATGTCCTCGATGCGCGGCACGACATAGAACGAGCGCCCGCCCCGATAGCGTTCGCGCAGCAAGGCCTCGCGGACGATCAGCGGATCGAAGGGCGTCACGAAGGTCCGAACCGCCAGGCGGTCGACCGGGGGCGTCGCGATGATCGAGAGCTCGCGCACCCCGGTCATGGCGAGCTGCAGCGTGCGCGGGATCGGCGTCGCCGTCAGCGTCAGCATATGCACCTCGGCGCGGAACTCCTTCAGCCGCTCCTTGTGGTTGACGCCGAAATGCTGCTCCTCGTCGACGATGACGAGGCCGAGATCCTTGAACTCGACGCCCTTGGCGAGCAGCGCATGGGTGCCGACGACGATATCCATCGTGCCGTCCTTGACGCCGGCCTTCACCGCCTTGAGGTCCTGCGCGCCGACGAAGCGCGAGGCCTGGCCGACATTCACCGGCAGGCCTTTGAAGCGCTCGGCGAAATTGCGATAATGCTGGCGCGCCAGGAGCGTCGTCGGCACCACCACCGCGACCTGCTTGCCGGCGAGTGCGCAGGTAAAGGCGGCGCGCAGCGCCACTTCGGTCTTGCCGAAGCCGACATCGCCGCAGACCAGCCGGTCCATCGGACGACCGGCTGCCATGTCGTCGAGCACGGCGTCGATCGTGGCCTGCTGGTCCTCGGTCTCCTCGAAGGGAAAACGCGCGCAGAACTCGTCATAGAGCCCCTCCTGCGGGATCAGGCGCGGCGCCTCCTTCAGGGCGCGGGCGGCCGCGATCGCGATCAGCTTGCCGGCCATCTCGCGAATGCGCTGCTTGAGCTTGGCCTTGCGGGCCTGCCAGCCGCCGCCGCCGAGCCGGTCGAGCGCGACCTCGGTATCCTCCGAGCCGTAGCGCGAGAGCAATTCGATGTTCTCGACCGGCAGGAACAGCTTCGAATCGGCGGCGTAGTGGATTTCGAGGCAGTCATGCGGCGCGCCGACCGCCGTGATCGAGCGCAGCCCGATGAAGCGGCCGATGCCGTGATCGACATGGACGACCAGATCGCCCGGCGAGAGCGAGGACAGCTCGGCGATAAAATCCTGCGGCCGACGCGTCTTCTTGCGCGGGCGGACAAGCCGGTCGCCGAGGATGTCCTGCTCGCCGATGACGGCGAGCTTGCCGGCCTCGAAACCGGTCTCGAAGCCCCAGACAGCAAGCGCCGTGGTGCCGGGCTTGAGATCGAAGGCGGCGCGCAGCGAGCCCGTCATCTGGACGGTCTTCAGGCCGTGGTCGGCCAGGACATGGGCGAGGCGTTCGCGCGAACCCTCCGACCAGGCGGAGAGGATGACGCGGCGGCCGTCCTTCTCCAGCGCCTTCACATGGGCGACGGCGGCATCAAAGACGCTGCCGGCATTGTCGGCGCGCTCGGCCGCGAAGTTGCGGCCCTGGCGGGCGCCCAGATCGACGATGAGCTTGCCGTCACTGTCGGGCAGCTGGAACGGCGTCAGCGCGGCGACGCCGGACCGGTCGATGATCGCGCGCCAATCGGCCGGCGACAGATAGAGCGCGTCGGGCTTGAGCGGCTTGTAGGGCGCTCCGCCCGCGCTCGGCTGGTCCATCGCCGCCTTGCGAGCGTCGTAATAGTCCTTGATCAGGCTGATGCGCTCGCCGACCGCATCCTCGGCCTGGTGATCGAGGATCAAGGGCACGTCCGGCAGATAGGTGAACAGCGTGTCGAGCTTCTCCGCCAGCAGCGGCAGCCAGTGTTCGAGGCCGGCCGGCCTGCGGCCTTCGCTGACCGCCTCGTAGAGCGTGTCGTCGCGGCCCGGCGTGCCGAAGGTCGTGATGTAGCTCTGGCGAAAGCGCTTGATGCTCTCGCTGGTCATCTGTGCCTCGGACATCGGCACGAGGTCCAGGCCGCGCATCTGCCCGGTGGTGCGCTGCGTCTCGGGATCGAAGGTGCGGATCGATTCCAACGTGTCGCCGAAGAAATCGAGCCGGATCGGCGCCGGCATGCCCGGCGGGTAGAGATCGACGATGCCGCCGCGCACCGCGAACTCGCCGGTCTCGCGCACGGTCGAGGTGCGCAGGTAACCGTTCATGTCGAGCCAGCGGGCGAGCTGCTCGGTGTCGACCATGTTGCCCGGCGCGGCCGAGAAGCTTTCCGAGGCGATCTTGGAGAAGGCGGGAACGCGCTGCAGCGCGGCGTTGACGGTGGTCAGCAGCAAGCGCGGCTTGTCGCCGGACTTGGTCTTGGTCAGCCGCGACAGCGTCGTCATGCGATGCGCGACGATCGAGGGCGCCGGCGAGACCCGGTCATAGGGTTGGCAATCCCAGGCCGGGAAGGACATCACCTCGAGATCGGGCGCGATGAACTGCAGCGCGTTCTCGAGCACCTGCAGCCGCTGGCCGTCGCGCGCGACGAAGACCAGCATCGCCGGCCCTTCGGCTTTCTTGGCCCGGGCCCGCGTCAGATCGGCGAGGACGACGGCGTCGAAACCGTCGGGCACGCTGGCGAGCGTCGGCTTGTCGCCGCGTCTGAGCGCATCGAGAATGCGGTCGCTCTGCAGCTTGGCGATCTGGGCGGGAGGCGGAATGCTCATGGGATGGGCAATTTCAATCTATAGACTTCACGAATTCCATCGATGTCATCCCGGGCGCAGCGAAGCGAAGACCCGGGATCCATTCCGGAACGCCCGGCGGAGAAGTTCCGGAATGGATCCCGGATCGGCGCGGCTTCGCCGCTTGTCCGGGATGACGGCGCGGGTGTTGCCAGCCGCTCACACGTGGATCGGCCGCTCGTGATGATGGAACGCCTTGAGCCGGCGGAACACCTCGGTGTCGTAGTTCTCCGGCACGTCGGCCTCGCCGGTGATCCAGCTCAGGAGGTCGCGATCCAGCACCTCGATCAGCCCCTCGAAGGCGTCGAGCTCGGATTCGCTGAGCGTGCCGATATGGGCGTCGGCGAAACCGCCCATGATCAGGTCGTTCTCGCGCATGCCGCGATGCCAGGCGCGGAACAGGATCTTGCGCCGGCGCGGGTCGAGATCGGCGCTGGTTCTCGTCGAGCCACTCATGGGACACCTCGGTCGGATCGGACAAACCACGGGATGGTGCAATGACAATCGGGCCGGCCCCTTCGCGGAGCCTGCCGTCGCGGGCTATATAGCGTTGACACGCCGCGAAGTCAGCGGGGCTGAGCCCCGAGATTTCGCACTCCTGACAATCCTGTGCCGAGAAGCCGCTTGCGCCCGTCCCTGCTCGATCCGCTCTTTGCCCCCGCGACCACGCTGCCGGGCGTCGGCCCCAAGACGGCCAAGGCGCTCGACAAGCTCTTGGGCGACGAGACGCGCGGCGCCCGCGTCGTCGACCTGCTGTTTCGGCTGCCGACCGGTGCGATCGACCGCCGGCCCAGCGCCTCGATCGTCGACGCGCCGATCGGTGGCATCGCCACCTTCGCCGCCCGCGTCACCGAGCACCGGCCCCCGCCCGAGACGAAGGCCAAGGCGCCCTATCGCATCATCGTCGAGGACGAGACCGGCGACGTCACGCTCGTGTTCTTCCATGCCGATGTGCGCCATCTGCTGCAGACCATGCCGATCGGGGCCTATCGCATCATCTCCGGCAAGCTCGAGCTCTGGGACGGCATGCGCCAGATGGTGCATCCCGACCGCCTGCTCGACCCCAGGCTCGCCGCGACGCTGCCGTCCATCGAGCCGGTCTATGGGCTGACCGAGGGAGTCGGCCCGCGCGTGATGGCGCGGATCGCGGCAGCGGCAGCGGAAAAATGCCCCGACCTCGCCGAATGGCAGGATCCCGGCTTCCACGCCAAAAGCGATTTCCCGCCGTTCCTCGCGGCGATGCAGGCGCTGCACCACCCGCCCGATCTGAGAGCGATCGAGGGCGATACGGTAGTCCGCCGCCGCGTTGCCTATGACGAGTTGCTGGCGAGCCAGATCGCGCTCGCGCTGGTGCGCCGCCAGCAGAAGAAGAGCGCCGGCCGCGCCACCGCCGGAGACGGCAGGCTGCGCCACGCCATCGAGAGCGCTCTGCCCTTCACCCTGACTGATGGCCAGCGCCAGGCCCTCGTCGACATCCATGACGACATGGAAAAGCCCGAGCGCATGCTGCGGCTGCTCCAGGGCGATGTCGGCTCCGGCAAGACGGTGGTCGCGTTGATGGCGATGGCCGCCGCCGCCGAGGCCGGGCGGCAATCGGTGCTGATGGCCCCGACCGAGATCCTGGCCCGCCAGCATGCCGAGCGCCTGGCTCCGCTCGCCCAGAAGGCCGGGCTCAAGCTCGCTCTCCTGACCGGCCGCGAGAAGGGACCGGGCCGGGCGCGGGTGCTGGAAGGGCTCGCCAGTGGCGAAATCGCGATCGCCGTCGGGACCCATGCGCTGTTCCAGGAGGGCGTCGCCTTCCGCGACCTCGCGCTCGCCATCGTCGATGAGCAGCATCGTTTTGGCGTGCATCAGCGTCTGCTGCTCGGCTCCAAGGGCGAGGCTGTCGATATTCTCGTGATGACAGCGACGCCGATCCCACGCACGCTCTCGCTGACCTGGTTCGGCGACATGGACATCTCGGTGCTGGCCGAGAAGCCGGCGGGCCGCAAGCCGATAGCGACCAAGGCCTTGTCGCTCGACCGCTATGACGAGGTCGTCGGCGGCATCGGCCGCGCGGTCGAGGCCGGCGCCCAAGTCTATTGGGTCTGTCCTTTGGTGCAGGAGTCCGACACGCTCGACGTCGCCGCCACGCAGGAGCGCCATGACGCCCTGCGCGAGATCTTCGGCCCAAAAGTCGGCCTGCTACACGGCCAGATGCCCGGCCGCGACAAGGATGCAGCGATGGCCGCCTTCGTCGCTGGAGAAACCCGCATCCTGGTCTCGACGACGGTGATCGAGGTCGGTGTCGACGTGCCCAATGCCAGCGTCATGGTGATCGAGCACGCCGAGCGCTTCGGGCTCGCCCAGCTCCACCAGCTGCGCGGGCGCATCGGCCGCGGTTCGGCCGCCTCGACCTGCCTGCTGCTCTACAAGGGCCCGCTCGGCCCGGTCGCCGAGGCTAGGCTGACCATCATGCGCGAGACCGAGGACGGCTTCCGCATCGCCGAGGAGGATCTGCGGCTGCGCGGCGAAGGCGAGGTTCTCGGCACGAAACAGTCCGGCTCGCCCGACTGGCGCATCGCCCGGCCGGAAACCGATGGCGACCTGCTGGCGGCAGCGCGCGACGATGCCCGCCTGCTGATCGAGCGCGACCCACAATTGGAGACGCCGCGCGGCCAGGCGGTCCGGACGCTGCTCTATCTGTTCGAGCGCGACGTCGCGATCAGGCTGTTGCGGGCGGGGTAGAGGGAACGGGCGCGAGCTTCGGCGCGACCTGGCCCGGCTGGATCAGCCCTGCCGACATGATCAGCTTGGCGCCGTCCTCCACCGAGATCGTCAATTCCACCACCTCGCGCCGCGGCAGGTAAAAGAAGAAGCCCGTGGTCGGATTGGGCGTGCAGGGCAGGAAGACGCCGATCTGCTCGTCGCCATCGGGCAGTTTCCCCGCGATCTCGGGGGCGGCCTCCTGCGCGATGAAGACGATCGACCACATGCCGGGCTGCGGGAACTGCACCATACCGACCTTGCGGAACGACGTGCCCGATTGCGAGAAGATCGTCTCGAAGACCTGCTTCACGCCCTTGTAGAGCCCGCGCACCACCGGCATGCGGTTGAGGATCGCCTCGCCGGCATCGATCATCGTGCGGCCGACGAGATTGGCGGTCATGAAACCCAGCAGCGTCAGCCCGATCAGGCCGATGACGAGCCCGAAGCCGGGGACCGGATAGGGCAGATAGGCGTCGGGCCAGTACGCGCTCGGGATCAGCGGCTTGACCAGCCCGTCGACGAAATTCACGAACCACCACGTCACTGAAGCCGTGATCGCCAGCGGCGCGGCGATCACCAGCCCGGTGAAGAAATAGCGCCGCAGCCTCGTGCCGAATGTCGGACGCAGAAGATCCGGCTGGATGACGAGGCGCGGGTCGGGTGGGCTCGGCGTCATTCAAGGAGGTCCGATATGGTTGGCGGCTGGCAGGCGTTCTAAGAGCATGATGCGACAGACGTGCCAGTCGCTGCCCGGGAATTCAAGGACGCGGCAACCGTGACAGCCTTGCGGCGTTTGCGAAACGGATGCCTGCTTCCGGCGGGCGCGGCGCTGAACACGAATCGAAGGCAATCGGGGCGATGATACGCAGCGTCAGACAGTTTCGCCGCCCGCTGCTGTTCGCGGCCGGCTGGATCTTTACTGCGCTTGGCGTCGTCGGGCTGATTTTGCCGCTGATGCCGGGAACAGTGTTCCTGATCCTGGCGGCGTGGTGCTTCTCGCGATCCTCGCCGCGTTTCGAGGCGTGGCTGATCGGTCATCCAAGGCTGGGACCGCAGGTGCTGCGCTGGCGCCAGTCCGGGTCGATCGCCCGCAGGGTCAAGTACATCGCCTGCGGCTCGATGCTGCTGAGTTTCGCGATCCTCACCCAGACCAGCGCGCCACCGATCGCGTTGTGGACCAGCGCGGCTTGCTTGCTGGCGGCGGGCTTCTATGTGGCGAGTCGGCCGGAAGGGTGATCCGGGATGAGGGCGAGCGCCGCGGCGCTCACTCCACCGTGACGGACTTCGCCAAATTGCGCGGCTGGTCGACGTCCTTGCCCATGAACACCGCCGTCTGATAGGCGATCATCTGGATCGGCAGCGCATAGACGATGGCTGCGAAGGTCGGGTCCATGTCGGGCATGATGATCGTGGCCTCCGGCTCGATGCCGCATTCGGCCGCGCCCTTGGCGTCGGTGATCAGGATGATCCGTCCACCACGTGCCGCGACCTCCTGCATGTTGGAGGCGGTCTTCTCGAACAGCGCATCATGCGGCGCGACCACGATGACCGGCATCGCCTCGTCGATCAGCGCGATCGGGCCGTGCTTGAGCTCGCCCGCCGGATAGCCTTCTGCGTGGATGTAGCTGATTTCCTTGAGCTTCAGCGCACCTTCCAGAGCCAGCGGGAAGGAGGTCCCACGGCCAAGATAGAGCACGTCGCGCGCCTTGGAGAGTTCGCGGGCGAGCTTCTCGATCGCGGGCTCCAGTTCGAGCGCCTTGGCGATCAGGCCGGGCAGCGCGATCAGGCTCTGGACATGGCGAGCCTCTTCCTGCGCCGACAGCGTGCCCCGGGCACGGCCTGCGGCCAGCGCCAGGCAGGCGAGAGCGGTGAGCTGGCAGGTGAAGGCCTTCGTCGAGGCCACGCCGATCTCGGGGCCGGCCAGCGTCGGCGCCACCGCGTCGCTTTCGCGCGCGATCGTCGAGGTCGGCACGTTGACGACGGAGAGGATCGTCTGCTTCTCCTGCTTCGCATAGCGCAGGCAGGCCAGTGTGTCGGCGGTTTCGCCGGATTGCGAGACGAACAGCGCCAACCCGTTCTCGGGCATCGGCGCTTCGCGATAGCGCAACTCGGAGGCGACATCGATCTCGACGGGCAGCCGGGCGAGCCTCTCGAACCAATACTTTGCCGTCAGCCCGGCATAATAGGCCGTGCCGCAGGCCGAGACGGACAGACGTGAGAGCGCCTTCCAGTCGATCGTGCCCTTGAACGGCAGGCGCACCCGGCCGGCGGCCATGTCGAGATACTGCGTCAGCGTATGGCCGACGACCTCGGGCTGCTCATAGATCTCCTTGGCCATGAAGTGGCGGTGGTTGCCCTTCTCGACCAGGAAAGCGCCCGCGGCGACACGCTGCGCCCGGCGCTGCACGACGGTGTTGGCCTTGTCGTAGAAGGTCGCGCCCTTGCGGTTGAGGACGACCCAGTCGCCCTCCTCGAGATAGGCGATGAGGTTGGTGAAGGGGGCGAGCGCCAGCGCATCCGAGCCGAGATACATCTCGCCATCGCCGACACCGACCGCCAGCGGCGAGCCTTTGCGCGCGCCGATCAGCAGATCTTCCTGCCCCTCGAACAGGAAGGCGAGCGCGAACGCGCCGCGCAGGCGCGGCAGACTGGCGGCGACGGCCTCGACCGGCGTCTTGCCGTGATCGAGCTCGCGGGTGACGAGATGGGCGACGATTTCCGTGTCGGTCTCGGTCGCGAAGACATAGCCGTCGGCCTGAAGCTCAGCGCGGAGCTCGCGGAAATTCTCGATGATGCCGTTATGGACGACGGCGAGCTTGGCCGTGGCATGGGGATGGGCGTTGGTCTCGTTCGGTTTGCCATGCGTCGCCCAGCGGGTGTGGCCGATGCCGATCAACCCTTCGAGCGGCTCGTTGGAGAGGCGGACTTCGAGATTCTTGAGCTTGCCCTCGGCGCGGCGGCGGGTCAGCAGGCCATGTTCAAGGGTCGCGACGCCTGCCGAATCATAGCCGCGATATTCGAGCCGCCTGAGCGCCTCGATGACCTGCGTGGCAACCGCTTCCTTGCCCAGAATCCCGACGATGCCGCACATGCCAAAACCTCTTCAGACGTTGCCGTTGGCACTCCGCATAGCGGCCCGGCCAACGCACGCAAAATCAATCTAAATGTCGAACTATGAACGGCGGCTTGCTCGGATCGGCCCGGTTCAGGGCTTTTTCGCCGCAGCCTTGCGCGCCAGGGAGACCTCGCGAAAGCTCTTCGCCCACCCCTCGCGCGTGACCTGGCGGCCACGGCCGACCGCCAGCGCATCCGGCGCGACGTCGTCGGTCACCACTGAACCGGAGCCGACGAAGGCGCCGGCGCCGATCGTGACCGGGGCGACCAGCGAGGAGTTCGAGCCGACGAAGGCGCCGGCGCCGATGGTCGTGCGATACTTGAAGAAGCCGTCATAATTGCAGGTGATCGTTCCCGCTCCGATATTGGCGCCCTCGCCCACCGTGGCGTCCCCGACATAGGTCAGATGGCTGATCTTGGCGCCGGCGCCGATCTCGGACGACTTGATCTCGACGAAATTGCCGATCTTGGCCTTCTCGCCGAGCTTGGCGCCCGGGCGCAGCCGGCCATAGGGCCCGACCGTGGCGGCGGGGCCGACCTCGGCACCTTCCAGATGCGAGAAGGCATGGATCACAGCGCCATCGGCGACGCTGACGCCGGGGCCGAACACGACATGCGGCTCGATCAGCACATCGCGGCCGATCTGCGTGTCATGACTGAAGAAGACGGTATCGGGCGCCGTCAGCGTCGCCCCCTCGGCCATGACGGCGAGTCGCTTGCGGCGCTGGAACTCCGCTTCGGCGACCGCGAGCTGGATCCGGTCGTTGACGCCCTGCACCTCGCTTTCCGGGGCCATCAAAGCGCGCGTGCGCAGGCGGCGCGAGCGCGCCACCGCGACCGCGTCGGTGAGATAGAACTCGGACTGGGCGTTGGCGTTGCCGATCGCCTCCAGCAGGGGCAGCGCCTGCTTGCCGTCGAGCGCCATCAGCCCGGCGTTGCAGAGCGTGGTCGCGCGCTGGTCCGGCGTGGCATCCTTGTGCTCGACGATCGCCTCCAGCGCGCCGTCGCGGATGATGAACCGGCCATAGCCCGTTGGATCGCGGGCCTCGAAGCCGAGCGCGACGACGGCCGCGCCGTCCGCCAGCGCGGCGCGCAATGCGCTGAAGGTCTCCGGCCGGACCAGCGGCGTATCGGCGAAGGCGACGATGACGTCGTCATAGCCGGCGGCCAGCGCCTCCCTCGCGGCGAGCGCTGCATGGGCGGTGCCGCGGCGCTGCGCCTGGATCGCGATCTGCACGGCCGGCCGAGCGGCTTGTGCCTCGAGAGCGACCTCCGGACGATCCGGGCCGGTCACCACGACGACGGCATCCGCCCCCGCCTCGGAAAGCGAAGCCAGCGCATGGCCGAGCAGGGAGCGGCCGCCGATCTCGTGCAGCACCTTGGGCCTCGCCGACTTCATGCGCGTGCCCTCGCCCGCAGCCAGGAGAATCGCGAGGCAGGACCGGCCGGACTGCATTTCGGTCATGATTCTGGTCTCCTTAGCGGGCGAAGGCCCGGCCGCATCGTTCCGGAACAGGAACTTGTGCGGTCGGGAACACTTGCGGTCGGTAAACCATGCGCTCGATCTGGCGCATGGTGGCGTTGCAGGCGCCGTGGATAGCCGATCCCGTCGGCATTTGCCAAAGTCGCCATCGTCGCTGGGCTTTGCCTGGCCGGCGATCATAAGAGCGGAGAGACGAGCGATCGGCTACGAATTCCCGGGCGAACCGCTTTTCAGATGCGGGAGAAATGCTCTAGAAGCGCGTGAGGGCGGGGGCGTCGCCCGCGCATGTTGGATATAATGTCGAAACCCTTGAATCGTCGGCAGTTTCTCGAAAGTTCCGGCGCAGCTGCGGCCACCTCGCTGCTCGCTGCGAGCGTCGCCCACTCCCAGACGCAATCCGCCGCGGCCGCGATCACGCAGTCCTTTCTCTTCGAGGGTCAGCGGTTCGACCCCTCGCTCGTGGTCGATGCGGCGCGCATCATCGCGCAGCGTCCGCTCGTGCCACTCGTGGCGACCGATCTGCCCGATGGCTATGCCACCTTGCCCTTCGATCAGTATTCGGGAATCAGGGCGCAGCCCAGCGGCCTGATCTGGGCCGGCGAGAATCGCGGTTTCACGGTCGAGCCGCTGCACCGCGGCTACGTCTTCTCGAATCCGGTCAGCCTCTTCACGGTCGAGGACGACACGGTGCGGCGCGTCGGCTTCGACCGCAGCAAGTTCGACTATGGGCGCGTGACGCCGCCGCCGGCCAATGTCGACCTGCAGTTCTCGGGCATGCGCATCGCGACCGGGTTGGAGCGGCCCTTCGAGGTCGCGATGTTCCAGGGCGCGACCTTTTTCCGCTCGTTGGCGCGGGGCCAGAATTTCGGCGCGCTCTCGCGCGCCCTGATCCTGCGGCCCGGCGAGACGCGCGGCGAGGAAATCCCGTTCTTCCGCGCCTTCTGGATTGAGCGGCCGAGCCCGGCGTCGGGCCTGCTCGTGATTCACGCCCTGCTCGATTCCGAAAGCCTCACCGGCGCCGTGCGGATGACGCTTCGACCGGGCGACGTGACGCTGATCGACGTCGAGATGACCCTCTTCGCGCGCCAGCCGCTCGAGCATGTCGGCTTCGGCTGCACGATGGGCACCTTCCTCTCCGGCCCTCAGAGCCGGCGCAGCTTCGACGACGTGAGGCCAGCGGTGCACGAAATTTCCGGCGTGCAGATGCGTTCGGGCACCGGCGAGTGGATCTACCGCCCGGTCAGCAATCCGGCGATGCTGCAGGTCTCGTCCTTCATCGACAGCAACCCGAAGGGCTTCGGGCTGGTCCAGCGCGAGCGCGACCCGGCCGCCTTCATGGATGACGACCAGCGCTTCGAGCTGCGTCCGAGCGTCTGGATGGAGCCGCTGGGCGAGTGGGGCGCCGGATCGGTGCAGCTGATCGAGATTCCCAGCGAGTCCGACATCAACGACAACATCATCATGTACTGGCGGCCGCGCCAGGCCTTGGCGGCGGGCAGCGAAACGGTGATCGCCTATCGGCAGGCCTGGTGCTGGCAGCCGCCCGAGCGGCCGCCCCTCGCGCTTGCGACCCGCGTTCGCCAGGGGCGTGGCTCTCAGGGCCGCCGTCGCCGTTTCATCGTCGATTTCACCGGCGACAGACTGGCCGATGCCGGCCTCGTTGCCTCCACCCGCGCCAACATCTCCACCCAGCCCGGCCAGATCCACAATCTACGGCTCTGGCCCTTCCCCGAGCGCAAGCTGATGCGGGTCGGCTTCGAGGTCGACCCCGGCGCGGACAATCTCTGCGAGCTCAGGCTCGTGCTGCAATCCGGCGGTCAGCCGGTTTCGGAAACCTGGTTGAATCGATGGACGTGGTAACCGCGACCCGCCCTGGCGAGGCCGCAGACGAGACGCAACCCTATGACGCAAGCCAGGATCCGGCGACGCCGCCCGAAAGCCGGCTCGTCATGCCGGTCCAGTCGTTTCGCCGCTGGAAAGCGTCCGACCGCAGGACGCCGATCGCGCCGCGCGACTGGAAGACGCCCTGGCTGAAGCGGCTTTTCGTCTTCGGCGGCGGCTTGGCGCTGACCGCCTATGGCGCCTGGGAAATGTACCATGTCGTGTCGGTCAGCCGCACGACGTCGCTGCAGTACGCCCTGCTCGTGCTGTTCACGGTCAATTTCTCGTGGATCGCGCTCGCCTTCACCAGCGCCGTGCTCGGCTTCTTCGGGCTTCTGTTCAACAAGGGTCCGTCGGGGCGCGTCGAGAGCCTGACGCACCGCACCGTCGTGGTCATGCCGATCTACAACGAATCGACGGCGCGCACCTTCGCCGCTCTTTGCGCGATCCGCGAATCGGTCGAGGCGACCGGGCTCGGCAGCCATTTCGACTATTTCATCGTCTCGGACACGACGAACCCCGATGTCTGGGTCGCCGAGGAGCGGGCCTTCCTCGCACTGCGCCAGCGGCTTGGGCCCGATGCCCGGGTGTATTACCGCCATCGGCCGAAGAACCATCACCGCAAGGCCGGCAACATCGCCGATTTCGTGACGCGCTGGGGCGGGCATTACGAGCATATGGTCGTGCTCGACGCTGACAGCCTCATGACCGGCACCTGCATCGTGCGCCTTGCGGCGGCGATGGAGGCAGACCCCGATGCCGGCATCATCCAGTCGCTGCCGCTGATCATCAACCGCAACACCTTCTTCGCGCGGCTTCAGCAATTCGCGGCGCGCGTCTACGGCCCCGTCATCGCGACGGGTCTGGCGATGTGGTCCGGCCGCGACGGCAATTACTGGGGCCACAACGCCATTATCCGGACGAAGGCCTTCGCCGACCATTGCGGGCTGCCCGACCTCAAGGGCAAGCCGCCTTTCGGCGGCCATGTGCTCTCGCATGACTTCGTCGAGGCGGCGTTGATCCGTCGCGCCGGTTGGTCGGTCTACATGCTGCCGGACCTGGCCGGCTCCTATGAGGAGAGCCCGCCCTCGCTGATCGACGTTTCGGTCCGTGATCGCCGCTGGTGCCAGGGCAATCTCCAGCACTCGCGCATCATCGGCGCCAAGGGCTTCGTTTTGCCGACGCGGCAGCATTTCGCCACCGGCATCATGGGCTATCTCGCCTCGCCGTTCTGGCTGATGCAGCTCGTGGTCGGCATCCTGATCGTGCTCCAGGTCAGCTATGCCAGGCCGGAATACTTCACGCAGGAGTTCACGCTCTTCCCGATCTGGCCGCGCTTCGACCCCGAGCGCGCCTTGAACCTGTTCGCGCTGACCATGGCGATCCTGCTGGCGCCGAAGCTGTTCGGCCTGCTGCTGACGCTGTTCAACGGCAAGCTGCGCCGGGCCGGCGGCGGTGCGATCCGCCTGGTGATCTCGGCGCTGATCGAGGTGCTGTTCTCGGCCTTCTTCGCGCCGATCATGATGCTGATCCAGTCGGGCTCGGTCTTCCAGATCCTGCTCGGGCGCGATACCGGCTGGAACCCGCAGCGCCGCGACGACGGCTCGATTCCGCTGAAGGACATCATCCGTCGGCACCGCACCCATACGGTGCTCGGCGTCGTCACCGGCATCTCGGCCTTCCTGATCGCGACCTCGCTGTTCGCCTGGATGTCGCCCACCATCGTCGGCCTCGTGCTGGCGATCCCGCTGTCCTGGGCGTCGGGCCAGCTCGCGATCGGGCTCTGGCTCAAGCGGCACAAGCTTCTGGTGACGCCGGAGGAAGGCGATCCGCCGGCGGTCGCCCTGCGCGCCAATGCCTTGCAAGCGGAGTTCGACGCGGCCGGCTTCGACGAAGCCGACGGCCTGAGGGCGCTGCATGCCGATCCCGCGCTACGCGAGGCACATGAGGCGATGCTGCCGGAGAGTGCGCCGCGCCGCCGTGGCGAGATCGAGCCCGACCGCGCCGTGGCCCAGGCCAAGCTGGTCGATGCCGAGACGATCGACGATGCGGCGATCTGGCTGAAGCCGAAGGAGCGCATGGTGGTGCTGCACGACCGGGCGCTGGTGGCGCTGCTGGCCTCGCTGCCGCAGACGCGCGGAGCCTGACGCAGCCGGTCGCTCAGAAGCTCATCGCGGCGGCATTGATCACGCCGGCCGCCAGCGATGCCGCGCCGAGAAAGAGCGCCGCGGCGAGTTCGCCGGCGGCGATGCGCGCCGACAGGTTGGGCAGCACGATCCGCACCAGCATGTAGACGATCAACTGCACGACGATCGCGACGACGCCCCAGACCAGGAGATCGGCGATGGTGGTGGAGTGCACCACCGCGCTCGACAACGGCAGCGCGAAGCCGGTCAGGCTCAGGCCGAGCGACAGCGCCGCCGCGATGTTGTTCTGGCGGATCAGTCCGAACTCGTTATGCGAGGTCGCGACCGTGTAGACCAGCAGGTAGACGCCGACGAGACACAGCGACACCGAGAAGAACAGGGCAAAATCCGGAAGTTTCAGCAGCGCCTGCGCGATCATCGTGGTTTTCCGAATCCCTTGTTCCGTCCCGCCGATCCTGACCCTCAGGCCTGCTCGAAGGCAATGACGCAGCCGAGCGCCGCCTGTGCAGGAACGACGATCCGCTCCTCGCCGTGAGCGAAGGGCACGTCGGCCGCTTCGAGCCGCTTGGCCACCGCATCGAGATCGGGCACGGCGACGCAGAAGCCGAGGAAGCGGGCGGGCGTCGTATCGGGTTCGACATGATAGATCGCCTGGGCAGCGTCGGGATCGAGCACGTCGATGCGTCCGCGCGGCAGGTCCAGCACCAAATCGGCATTGCCCTCCAGCACCTCCGGGAAGCCGGCAAAGGCGCTCAGGAACTCGCGATGGGCGGCCGGGCTGTCGGTGACGATGATCGCCGAGGTCAATGCGCTCGCGCCATTGGGATGCTGCTGGAAGGCCGGGTTCCAGAAGTTCTGCGGCTCATGCTGTTGGCAGACGAAGAAACCGCATTCCGGCGCCAGCGGATCGGCCGCGAAGGCCAGCGAGAAGGCGACACGCACCTCGCTGCCATCGGGACGCCGGGCCTGACGCTCGAAGAAGAACGGCTCGTAATCGCCGATGCCGGCCGCCTTGAACGCGATCGCATCGGCCTTGGCGTCAGTGCTTTCCAGGACGAGCATCGACAGCCCCTCGCCCCGCGCCAGCGCGTCCTGCATGAAGCTGCCGAAGGAGAACACCCGCGCAGCCGGCGGTGCAATGGCTGCCGCATCGCCGATCGTCAGGAGCTCGAGGAAGGAGCCGGCAAACTGAACGATCCGGTTTTCCGTGCCCCAGGGATGGCGGTTGCGGGCGCCGACGGTGAAGCCCAGCGATTCGTAAAAGGCGCCGGCCGCATCGAGATCGCGGACTCCGATGACGAGATGGTCGAGGCCGCGGGGTGCGGAGGCGATGGTCGTATCGGGCATGGGCTTGGCTCGCTTGCGGCAGGCTTGGGCCGTCACCTCTAGCAGGTCGGCTGGCCGGGGTCATGCATGGAGACGGCCCCTCGGTCATGCCTCGATGTAATGCGGCACGAAGCGCGAGGTGTTCTTGGTGATCGGCGAGGCGTCCTCGCGGATGCAGAGCCCACAGGCCTGCGAGGCGACGAGCCAGGAGCCGAGCACGGCATACTGCCCAGCCGAGCCGAACAGATTTGGCGCCGCATCCTGCAGGATGAAGCCCTCCGCGCCATAGGGCCCGTCATCGCTGTCCAACACCTTCCCGCGCTCCAGCAGCGTGATGTTGGCACCCTCGCGCGAATAGAGCGGCTTGCGCACATGGCGCGGCGACAGGCCGGCGCAACGCGGATCGCCCTCGAAGAAGGCCGGCAGCAGGTTCGGGTGCCCGGCTTCCATCTCCCACAGAAAGGCGAGCAGGCCCTTGTTGGAGAGGATCGCCTTCCATGGCGGCTCGATGAACTGGCAGCGCGCGGTGGCGAGATTCCCGGCATAGCTCTCGCGGAACAGCCACTCCCAGGGATAGAGCTTGAACAGCGTCTCGATCGGCTGGTTGGCGCCGTCGCAGAAGCGCCCATCCGAGAGCAGGCCGATCTCCTCGATGAAGCTGAAGCGGGCGTCGAGCCCGGCCTGCACGGCGCAGTCCATCAGGTAGTCGACCGTGCCCTTGTCCTCGTTGCTGTTCTGGACGCAGGTCAGGTGCAGCCGGTAGGGCGCGGGCGCGCGCAGTTGACCGAAGGCGGTGATGAGCCGTTCATGCAGCGCGTTGAACTGGTCGCAGCCCGCAGGCAGCGCGCCGCGCGCCATCGCCTGCTCGAGCCAGTCCCACTGCACGACGCTCGATTCGAACAACCCGGTGGGTGTGTCGGCATTGTATTCCAGCAGCTTGGCCGGGCCCGTTCCGTCATAGGCGAGGTCGAGCCGGCCATAGAGATTGCGGTCGCCGCGCTGCCAGCTTTCGCGGATGAAGTCCCACTGCGCGGCGGGGATCGCCAGCCGGGCCAGGATCTCCTCGTCATCGATCGCCTTTTCGATGAAGGCGAAGCACAGCTGCTCGATCGCGTCGGTCGGCGCCTCGACGTCGCGCTCGATCTGCTCCAGCGTAAAGGCGTAGGCCGCACTTTCGTCCCAATAGGTCTCGCCGTCGATGGTGTGGAAGGCGAAGCCGAGGCGTTCGACCTGGTCCTGCCAGTCGTGACGTGGGGCGATCGCGACGCGGCGCATCTCAGGACGACGAGGATGAGGAATAGGAGTGCGAGGTCGAGCCGAAACCACCGCGCGAGACGGTGCTCGCGCTGCTGGCCCCGCTCACTGTGCCGCTACGCGCGACGAGGGCCGCGCCAGAGGTCGTCGAATAGGCGCGGGACGACGAGGACGAACTGCCGCTTCGGCCACCATAGCTTCCGCTGCTCCCGCCGCTGCTCGACGAGGATGAGCGCGCCTGCTGGCATTCCGGCTGTTGGCTGCCGGGCGGGCAGGCCTGCTGGGTCGGCGGCAGCAGCGGCTGCGCCGCGCCGCCGCCCTGGCTGAGACTGCGGGCGAGCATGATGCCGGCGAGCGCGGGAACGACCACCTGCGCCCCGTTCCAGACGGCGCTGCGGCAGGAGCCCGCCCCGTATTCGGTCTCGCAGGCGGCAGTGCTGGTGAATTTCTTGGCGTCGCGCAGATGGTTTGCGGTCGCCTCGTTGAAGCGCTGCTCGCATTGGCTCGACGAGAGCTGCCCGGCGGCACGGCATTCGGCGAGACTGTTGTAGACGAGGCTGTCCTCCTGCGTGTCATCGCCGGAATTCGCCCATATCGTCGCGACCAGGACGACACCCGCCGCCGCCAGGCCGATCTGGGTCGAGCGCTTCATCGCCGCCTCCCCTCTCAGGCCGTCATGCTGGCCGCAGCCAGGGTTCCGGAGATCACCGCAATGACCGCCAGCATCGCCGCGGACGGCAGGCGATCCTCCTCGATCTTGCGCGACAGATCCGGGATCAGGATACGCGCCAGTCCATAGGCGCCGAACTGGATGATCATCGCGGCGAGCGCCCACAGCACGAGATCCGGGATGCTGCTGGCCTGCGCGATCGCCTTCTCCAGGGGAATCGAAAACCCGCTGACATTGCCGCCGAGCGCGACCGCCGCCGACAGGTTGCCGCCACGGATCAGGGCGATCTCGTCATGGGCGGTCAGCCGGAGATAGACCGCCGCGAAACAGGCGATCAGCGCGACCCCGAGACCAAAGTAGAGAACGAATGCCGGGAGCCCCACCATCGAGATCGCCATGCCGCCTGCTCCCAATCCGCCAGGATCGAAGCCCTCACTATACGTCAGCGCGCGGTCTGCGCCAGAGGCATGCGGCCTCCTTCGCCGGCGCTTACGCGATGAGCCATTCCACCGAACTTAGGGCCACGAGGCAAGGATCGGGCAGGCCCGGAGGATCGATAGCGGCGAAAACACGCAAATGGAATGGCCGAGCGATGAGAACGCAGCGACACAGCCTGCTGCGCGCGTTCCGATTTCTTTCGAAATTAACTTGCGAAGTGGCTTCGGGGACTAGGATGCGCAGCTAGAGAGCAAACCCTACAAATCATTGATATTACTTATTATTTTACACTTTGTGACGGCTTCTCTGCTACACCGAGCGGCCAGACGGCGCAACACCACTTTGCAACGCTGTCCGCGCACGGAAGATAGCCCGCACGGCCGGAGGCCCTGCCCCCACAACAGCAACCGGCCCGTGCGCCTCGACCGCCCCTGGTCGTTCAATCAGCGCCTCTTGCTGACCCGACCGACGCTTGATTGGTGTCGAAGCGCTCTGTGCGTGGTCCTGCTGAAGTGCGTTGGCGCCAGCCGGTGGGGCATCAATTTGACGGCAAGTCACCGCAGGCCCAAACTCGACGCAAAAATAGACCTTTGGGAGGTCGAACGTGCCGGTCGGCCCTTACCAGCGATCGACGGCGTCGGCCTGGACGGCGATATCATCGGGTTCGCGACGCTGTGCCCGCACGAGGGCTACCCACTGGCCTTCAACGCAACTGACAAAACACTGAACTGCCCGGGCCACTACTCGCGCTTCGATTGCGAGGCCGGCGGCCAGCAGATCTGGGGCCAGGCGACGCAAAACCTCCCACAATACGCGCTTCGCGTCGAAGCCAACGGCGACATCGTCGCGGAGGAGCTCGACGAGCTCCTCTACGGCCGCCTGTCCAACGTGCTCTGAAGGGAGGATCAACCATGACCTACAAGCGCCAGATCGACCGTCTCCCCATCGTCCCCGCGGACGCCAAAGAGCACAACGTCACCTGCCATTTCTGCATCGCTGGATGCGGCTACAAGGCTTACACCTGGGGCATCAACAAGCAGGGCGGTACCGAGCCGGGCCAGAACAAGTTCAAGGCCGACCTGACCAAGCAGCAGGGCGCCGAAAGCGCCGCCTGATACTCCCCGTCCATGTCGGCACGAGCCAGGAGGTCAAGGGTCTGACGGCCTTCCTCAAACAGTTCGGTGCGGATGGCAAAAAAGGCGCCTTGAGCTACCCTCGGACGGGTGTAGCAATCAGCCGGAGCGGCAGCGCCAGCGTCGCGATGAAGCATGCCACCAGCATCAAGCCGGACCCGAGCAGACAAGCATACAGCCCGCCCGCCTGGTAGAGCAGCCCCGACAAAAGCGTGCCGCCGAACCGCCCGAGCGCATTGGCGGCGTAGTAGAAGCCGACATCCTCGGCCGATTTCTCCGAGCCGGCATAGGCCAGGATTAGATAGGAGTGGACTGAGGAGTTGACCGCGAAGGCGAAGCCGAACAGGCCCAGTCCCGCGACCAGCACGAGATCGGGCCGCAGGCCGGAGCCGCTCGCCAGCAGCGCAGCGATGGCGAAGGGGATGGCCGCGAGCGCCAGAGACCAGATGCGCGCCGCCCGGACTTCACTCGACAGCCCGTCGGGGCTGCGCCGAATGAAGGCCGGGGCTGCCGCCTGGACGAGGCCGTAGCCGATGGTCCAGAGCGCCAGAAACGTGCCGACCATCGCGAAGGTCCAGCCCGAGGCGTAGAGAAAAACCGGCACGCCAACAACGAACCAGACGTCGCGCGCGCAAAACAGCGCGACGCGCGCCAGCGCGAGCAGGTTGACGGCGCGGTTCTTGGCGAAGAGCTCGCGTGCGCTCTTGCTCGCCTTGGCCTTGCCCATCATCGCCGGGAGCGATGTCAGCACGCCGAACAGGATCAGCGCCAGTATCGCCGCCATCGCCCAGAGCGCGCCGCGGAAGCCCAGCGCCTCCAGCAGGAGACCGCCGAGGAAGAAGCCGACGCCCTTCATCGCGTTCTTGGAGCCGGTGAACCAGGCGACCCAGCGGAACAGCCGGCCCTGCGCGTCTTCCGTGCGGGCGGCGGCTTCTGCGACCTTAATGGCCGATTTCGAGGCCGTCTTGGTCAGGTCCTTGGCGACGCCGCAGATACCCTGAGCCATCACCACCCAGGCGACGGAGGCCGCGGCCGTCCAGTCGGGCGACAGACCAGAGAGCAGCAGGAAGCCAAGAATCTGCGTGGTCAGCCCGATCGCGAGCATGCGGGTAATGCCGTAGCGGGCGGCGAGCCAGCCGCCGATCAGATTGGCGGCGATCCCGGCCGCCTCATAAAGCAGGAACAGGAAGGCGAGCGTGAAGGGCGAATAGCCGAGCCGGAAGAAGTGCAGCAGCACGAGCATGCGCAACGCGCCGTCGGTCAGGGTGAAGCCCCAATAGGCAGCGGTGACGATGGCGTAGTTGCGCGCACCCTGGGTCAAGGGCTCAGATCCCGACACGCTTGAGATGGCAGGCGAGATCGACCATGCGGCAGGCATAGCCCATCTCGTTGTCGTACCAGGCGTAGACCTTCAGCATCGTGCCGTCGGTCACCAGCGTCGAAAGCCCATCGACGATGGCCGAGCGCGTGTCGCGTTGATAGTCGATCGAGACCAGGGGGCGCGGCTCGAAGCCGAGGATACCGGCGAGAGGGCCCCTGGCTGCAGCCTCGAACAGGGCGTTGACCTCGACGGCCGTGGTTGGCCGCTCGAGTTCGAAGACGCAGTCAGTGAGCGAGGCGTTGAGGACCGGCGCACGCACGGCGTGACCGTCGAGCTTGCCCTTCAGCTCGGGGTAGATCAGCGCGATCGCCGTGGCGCTGCCGGTCGTCGTCGGCTGCAGCGAGAGCATGGCCGAGCGGGCGCGGCGCAGATCCTTGTGGGGCGCATCGACCACGACATTGGTGTTGGTCGGGTCGTGGATCGTGGTGATCTGGCCGTGCCGGATGCGCAAGGCCTCATGCACGACCTTCACCACCGGCGCGAGGCAGTTGGTGGTGCAGGAGGCGGCGGTGACGATCGGGTGCGAGGCCGGATCGTAGAGATGCTCGTTGACGCCGACGACGACGTTGAGGACCGACGCGTCCTTCACCGGGGCGGCGACGATGACGCGCTTGGCGCCGCGCTTCAGGTGCCCCTCCAGCGTCGCGGGCGTCAGGAACTTACCGGTGCATTCGAGCACGACATCGACGCCGAGATCGCCCCAGGGGATGTCGCCCGGCGCAGCTTCCGCCGAAAACCCAAGGCGCCGGTCGCCGATCGTGATCGCGTCCTCGCCAGGGCTGGCGATGCCGCCGCGCCAGCGGCCCTGCATGCTGTCGAATTCGAGCAGATGGGCGGTCACGGCCGCGCCACCCTTCAGCTCGTTGAAATGGACGATGTCGAGCCGATTGCCGGCGCGCGGATCGTCGCCCTGCCGGTCGGCTGCGCCGAGAGCCGCCCGCAGCGCCAACCGCCCGATCCGCCCCATGCCGTTGATGCCGACCCGCATGATCCCTGCTCCCTCTGCCGTTGCCTGACCGTCCATCACCCGAATGAAGGGGATATGTCAATATGTCGGTTGACTCCGACACATTATTCAGCAATCGTCATTTCGTCATTCACCGAGATAATGAGATGACGACATGGACATGGCCCCTCTCAAGGTTCTCTTCGTCTGCAAGGGCAACCACGCCCGCTCGATCATGGCCGAGTCGATCATGCGGCGGCTTCCCGGCGGCAAGTTCACCGTCTTCAGCGCCGGCTCGCAGCCGCGTGCCGAGATCAACCCCTTCGTGGTGCGGCTGCTCACCTCGCTGAACCACGACCTGACCGGGCTCGCGCCCAAGAGTTGGGACGACTTTGCCCGGCCCGGTTCGCCAGATCTCGATTTCGTCTTCACCCTATCGGAGACCGCCGCCAACGCCGTGCCGCCCCCCTGGCCAGGCAATCCGATGACGGCACTCTGGACCTTGCCCGACCCGGCGGCGCATGAGGGCGACGATGTCCAGAAGGCGCTTGCCTTTGCCGACGCCTACCGCATGCTCAACAACCGCATTTCGGTGTTCGCGAGCCTGCCGCTGGCGACGCTGCAGGGCATGGCGCTGCAGCACAGGCTGGACGCGATCGGCAGGGATATGGGTCGCACCGACCCGGCAGAGAGGGACAACGCCGCGTGACAGTCAGGTCCACCGCTTCAAGGCTCGACTCTCCCGACGCCGTCGCACTGCTGGGGGCGCTGGCGCAGCCCACGCGGCTCGAAATCTTCAAGCTCCTGATGCGGTATCGCCCTCATGGCCTCGCAGCCGGCGACATAGGCCGATTGCTGGCGGTGGCACATAACACCCTCTCCTCACATCTGTCTGCGCTGGAGCAGGTTGGCCTGCTCGCATCGCGGCGCGAGGGCCGCCACATCATCTTCGCCGCCCAAGCTCCCCGCGCCGACGCCCTGCTGAATTTCCTCTCGGAGGCCTGCTGTACCGAAGCTCCCGCCACATGCGGCCAGCAGAGCACGGTTATCCCGGCCCGGCGGGACTACGTCGCCAGCGACCGCCCGTTGCGGGTGCTCGTGGTCTGCACCGGCAACTCTGCGCGCTCGATCATGGCGGAGGCGGTTTTGAACCGGGAGGGGTTGGGGCGGATCCAGGCCTTTTCTGCCGGCAGCCGTCCACAGGAAGCACCTCACCCGCTCGCGCTCGGACTGCTTGACGAGCTCGGCTACGATGTCGGCACCATGCGCTCTAAATCCTGGGACGAGTTCCTGGCGCCCGGTTCGGGCGAGCTCGATCTCGTCGTCACGGTCTGCGACGACGCCGCCGACGCCCCCTGCCCGGCGTTTCCAGGCGTCCCGATGCGGGTCCATTGGGGCCTGGACGATCCGGCCGCCGCCACTGGACCAGTGGCGGCCCGGCGCGCGGCGTTCCTCCAGAGCTATCGCGACCTTACGGCGCGCGCGACAGCCTTCATAAACCTTCCCTTCGAGCAGATGGAGCTCAGCGAGCTTCAGCCAGTGCTGACAGCGATCGGCCGGATGGAAGGCGCGACCGGCAAGTCCTTGGAGCAGGCCGCCTGATCATGGCGAGTGACCCGCTTCCAGACGCTTAGGAAGCGACGCCGCAGGGCATTGGACGAGCAATTGTCATATCTTAAGCCAGACTGCAACAATGCGCCATGGCAGTGACGATCTATCACAACCGGGCTTGCGGGACCTCGCGCAACGCGCTGGCTATGATCCGGAAATCGGACGAGGAGCCGACGATCATCGAATACCTCAGGACACCGCCCAGTCGCGACGCGCTTGTCGCGCTGCTCGCCGATATGGCGCTCGCGCCCCGCGACATTCTCCGCGAAAAAGGCTCGCCCTTTGCCGAACTGGGCCTCGACGACCCCAGCCTGTCCGACGACGCGCTGCTCGATGTGATGATGGCCCATCCGATCCTGATCAACCGACCGATCGTGGTCACCGACAAGGGGGTCGGTCTCTGCCGCCCGTCGGAGCGTGTTCTTGATCTGCTCGATCATCCGGTCACTCACTTCGTCAAGGAGGATGGCGAGGTCGTCAGCGCGGCAGGAAAGACACCATGACCAACGCGACACGCGACGGTCGCGATCTGCCCAACGTCGCCGTCGCGCAACTCGAGCCGATCGACGTGGCGGCGCTTGCCGGCCCCGATGCCCCCGCGCACCCACCGCGCATGCTCGTGCTCTACGGCTCGATCCGGGAGCGCTCCTATTCGCGTCTGGCTTCGGAAGAGGCAGGGCGCCTGCTGCGCAGGTTCGGCTGCGAGGTCAGGACCTTCGATCCGCGCGACCTGCCGCTGCCCGACGGCGCGGAACCGGATCACCCCAAGGTCGCGGAGCTGCGCGATCTCGCCGACTGGGCCGAGGGCATGGTCTGGGTCAGCCCCGAGCGCCATGGCGCCATGACCGCGATCATGAAGGCGCAGATCGACTGGATTCCGCTCAGCCTCGGCGCCAGACGCCCGACCCAGGGCAAGACGCTGGCGCTGATCCAGGTCAGCGGCGGCTCGCAGAGCTTCAACGCGGTCAACCAGATGCGCATTCTCGGGCGCTGGATGCGGATGATCACGATCCCCAACCAGTCCTCCGTACCCAAGGCCTTCCTGGAGTTCGACGAGGCCGGTCGTATGAAGCCCTCCTCGCTTTACGATCGCATCGTCGATGTCTGCGAAGAGCTGGTGAAGTTCACGCATCTGACGCGCGGGCGTTCCGGCTATCTCACCGACCGCTACTCGGAGCGGATCGAAAGCGCGCAGGCGCTGATGGCGCGCGTCAATCAGAGCGAGCTCTGACACACGGGCTGGCCATCGCGGCACCGACAGCCTATCCCCCGCCATAGACGGCGCGCTTTCGACGGACATCCTCATGCTCGCACTCGCCATCTTCGTGGCCACGCTCGTCCTCGTCATCTGGCAGCCGCGCCGGCTCGGCATCGGCTGGTCGGCGCTCGGCGGCGCAGCCGTCGCCCTCCTGGCGGGCGTCGTAGGTTGGGCCGATGTCGGCACGGTCTGGACCATCGTCTGGGACGCGACCTTCACCTTCGTCGGCCTGATCGTCATTTCCCTCATCCTCGACGAGGCCGGCTTTTTCGCCTGAGCGGCGCTGCATGTCGCGCGCTGGGGTGGCGGCAACGGCCGGCGGCTGTTTCCGCTGGTGATCCTGCTGGGCGCGGTCATCGCCGCCTTCTTCGCCAATGACGGCGCGGCGCTGCTCTTGACCCCGATCGTACTGGCAATCCTGCTGCGGCTGAACTTTCCGCCCGCTGGCGCCATGGCCTTCATCGTCGCCTGCGGCTTCGTCGCCGACACGACCTCGCTGCCGCTGGTAATCTCCAACCTCGTCAACATCGTCACGGCGAACTTCTTCCAGATCTCCTTCGACCGCTATGCGGCGGTGATGGTACCGGTCAATCTGGTCTCGCTGGCCGCGACGCTTCTGGTCTTGTGGCTGTATTTTCGCCGGGACATCCCGGCGACCTATGCCGTCGGCGATCTCGAAGCGCCCGCCTCCGCGATCCGCGACAAGGCCGTGTTCCGCGCCGCCTTCCCGCTGCTCGGCCTCCTGCTGGTGGCCTATTTCGTCACGGCGCCGCTGCACATCCCGATCGCCTTCGTGACGGGAGCGGCCGCGCTGCTCCTCGTCGCCATCGCGGGGCGCTGGTTCAATGGCGGCAAGGGCGCGGTGGTCCCGGTGGCGAAGGTCTTGCGCGGGGCGCCCTGGCAGATCGTGCTGTTCTCGATCGGCATGTATCTCGTGGTCTACGGCCTTGGGAATGCGGGGCTCACAGACATCGCGGCCGGCGTCCTCGTCTGGCTCGCGGGCAAGGGCACCTTCGTCGCGACCGTCGGCACCGGCTTCGTCGTCGCCGTTCTGGCCTCGATCATGAACAACATGCCCGCGACCCTGGTCGGCGCACTCGCGATCGACCGGGCCGCGGTCGACCCGCTGACGAAGGAACTGATGATCTACGCCAATGTCATCGGCAACGATCTCGGCCCGAAATTCACGCCGATCGGCTCGCTGGCGACCCTGCTCTGGCTGCATGTGCTGGCCGGCAAGGGCCAGACCATCACCTGGGGCCAGTACATGAAGGTGGGGCTCGTTATTACGCCGCCGGTCCTGCTCGTCACGCTGGTGGCGCTCTGGCTCTGGCTGCCGATCGTCTCATGAACCCGAGGCGTGGTGCTCATCCTTCACCCGCGCGGCCAATCCAGCGCGGCGAGCGTCGTCTGAAGCAGGGTCGGATCGCCTAGAGCCAGCATGCCATTGGCATGGAGCGCGTCCGAGCCGTCGAGCGCAGTGACGAGGCCCCCAGCTCCCGCGACAAGCGGGATATGCGCGGCGATGTCGTAGATCTCGAACCCACCCCATCCGATCGCGATATCGATATGCCCCTCCGCCAGCATCGCCAGCGACAAGCAATCGCCGCCATAGACCAGCATGCGCACCGCCGCGCCGAGGCGCTCGACGGCGGCATGGGCGGCGGGGTCCCGCGCGATCGAGGAACTCGCCCACACCGTCGCGTCTGCGAGCGCGGGGCACGGCCTCGTTCTCAGCGCCGATGCCCCTCCCCCGCGCCGCCCAAAAGCGCGCTCGCCATCGCCCCAGTAGCGCTCGCCCAAGAAGGGTTGGTCGAGAAGGCCAAGAACCGCCTCGCCCCGATGCAGCAACGCGATCAGGGTGCCCCAGACGGGTTGGCCGGAGATGAAGGCTTTCGTGCCGTCGATCGGATCGATCACCCAGACATGCTCGGCATTGGCGTTGTGGCGACCGAACTCCTCGCCGATGATGCCATGGTCAGGATGCTCGGCGGCAATCAGCGCACGAATGGCGAGCTCGGCCGCTCGATCGGCCTCCGTGACGGGATCAAATCCTGACGCCGAGCCCTTGTCGGTGACGGCCGGCATGGCCCGATACCAGGGCAGGATCGCCGCGCCAGAGGCATCAGCGAGGCGATGGGCGAACGCGGCGAGATGGAAATCGGTCATGTCGTGCGCCGGCGCCAGCTTTGCGACCGCAGCACAAGCCCGCGCAGGACCATCTGGATGGCGGTCGCCACCATCGACAACGCCATGATCAGCACGGCGAAGGCGGCCGCCTGCCCGATCCGGCTGCCCTCGACGAGGTTGATGACCGCGATCGCCGCCACACGCGTCTGCGCCGTGAACAGGAAGATCAGGGCCGAGACGGTGGTCATCGCGTTGACGAAGAAATAGCCGGCGATATCGACCAGCGTCGGCAGCAGGACGGGCAGAAACACCCGCCGCGCCGAGCCGGCCGGGCGCACGCGCAGCGCCTGCGCCGCCATGTCGATCTCGCGGTCCAGCCGCTGCAATTCGTTGACCGCCATCAGATGCGGCACGGTGTAGAAATGCGCGACGGTGCAGAGCATGATCAGCAGCATCGTGCCCTGCAGGCCATGCAGCGGATTGACCGGGTTGTTGAAGAAGAAAACGTAACCCAGCCCGAGGACGAGGCCCGGAACGGCGACGGGAACCATCGCGACCGCCTGCAAGCCGTTGCGAACGCCGCTCGCGCCCAGCTTGCGCGCGACGAGCCAGCCCGACAGCGCCACCATCGTCGTGCCGATCAGCGCGGCGCCGGTCGCCAGCACCAGCGAGTTGCCCAGCGCACGGAATTCGTCATCGTCGGTGAAGAGCCGCTCATAGTTCTGCAGGCCGAGCGTCAGATTATAGGGCCAGAACCGCACCAGCGATCCATAGATCGCCATGCCGATGATGCCGAGGATGACGCAGGTCACGACGCAGGCGAAAGCCAGCAGTGCCGCATCGCGCCAGACCAGGCGCTCGGGCTGGATCGGCACGGATTTGCCGGTGATCATCGACCGCTGGCTTCGCCTTGCGAACCAGTCGATGCCATAGGCGATGACCGCCGGGAGCAAGAGCAGAACGCCGACGACCGCGCCCATCTCGAAATCGAACCGGCCGATCACGAGCTTGTAGATGTCGGTGGCAAGCACGTTGGTGGAGCCACCGACGACGCTGGGAATGCCGAAATCGGTGAAGACCAGGATGTAGACGATCGAAGCCGCACTGATGGCTGCGTAGCGGCAGGAGGGCAGCGTCACGCTCACGAAGCGCCGCCAGGGGCCGGCCTTCAGTGCGCGTGCCGCCTCGTAATGGCGCTGGTCTCCGGCGGACAATCCCGCGCTGAGGATCAGCACCGCATGCGGGAATGCATAGAAGGCGCTCGCCATGACGATGCCGACCGGGCCGTAGAGGCTTTCGCCGAGAAGCCAGTGCTTCAGCCAACCCTGGTTGCCGAACAGAAAAACCAGTCCAAAGGCCGGAAGCAACGAGGGCGCGAGCAGCGGCAGCAGCGCCATCACCCGAAAGAAGCCGCGGCCGGGCATACGGGTGCGCACCAGCGCATAGGCATAGGGGAAGGCCAGCGCCATGACGATGACGGTTGCTATCGCCGAGAGGCTCGTGGAATTCCAGGCGGCGACAGCCAGGCCCGGTTCGGTCGCATAGCGGATGAAATTGTCGAGACCGACGAAGCCGCCGTCGCGCCCGAGAAAGGCCCGGATCAGCAGGGCCGAGATCGGCAGGACCGTCACCGTCCCCAGCACCAGCAACAGGACCGGGGGCAGCGCCTTCCCCGTCAGATCCGGCATGATCTGGCGGGTCGGCCTGTGTGCCGTGATGGCGACCTCAGCCATGGTCGTCGAGCAGGAAAAGCTGGCTCGGGGCGACGCCGAACGTCACATGATCGCCCGGCGCTGGCGGCGCGCCAAAGCGCGGGAACGGCACTTCGGCCGTGATGGCCGGCGCGCCGGCCTCGTCCGGAAGCAGGACCAGGCGCAGCCGGTCCCCCAGAAATGCGGTCGCGGTGACGCGGGCGCCGATACCGGGGCCAGCCAGCATGCCCTCGTTAGCCAGCGTGACAGCCGCGGGACGGAAGCACAGAAACGCGCCCGGCTTGCCGGCGCCCAAAGGCTCTGCCAGCCGAAAGGAAAGGCCCTGGCTCTCGACGCAAGTCCCCGTGAGGGAACTGACAGGCAGCGCGTTGATCTCACCCAGAATGCGCGCGACGAACAGATTGGCCGGTTGGTGGTAAAGTTCCGCGGGTGCGCCGACCTGCTCGATCCGTCCGGCATTCATCACCACGACGCGATCGGCGATGGACAGGGCTTCCTGCTGGTCATGCGTGACCATGATACTGGTCACCCCGACGCGCCGCTGCAGGGCCCGCAATTCGTCGCGCAGACTCGCGCGGACATTGGCATCGAGCGCCGAGAGCGGCTCATCGAGCAGCAGAAGCCCGGGCGACAAGGCGAGCGCGCGCGCCAGGGCGACGCGCTGCTGCTGCCCGCCGGAAATCTGGCTGGGGTATTTTTGGGAATGCCCTTCGAGCCCCACGAGCTCGAGCAGCTCCCGGATGCGGGCCGCGCGATCGGCGCGCGACATCGGCAGAACCTCGAGCCCGAAGCCGACATTGCCCGCGACAGTGCGGTTGGGAAACAGCGCGTAGGACTGGAAGACGATGCCGAAATCGCGCGCCTCGGGCGGGTGTGCGCTGATCTCCTGCCCGTCCTGCCGGATCGACCCGGCGTCCGCCGTCTCGAACCCGGCGATCAGCCGCAGCAGCGTGGTCTTGCCACAGCCGGAGGGACCCAGGATGCAGAGGAGTTCGCCGCGCATGACGTCGAGGCTCGCATCCTGCACCACGGTGGTTGCGCCGTAACGCTTCGTCAGCCCCGACAGCGACAGGAAAGGGCGAGCGCTGGCGCTCGCCCTTGATGGTTCCACGTTTGGAGCGACCGAAAGAGAAACCGTCTCAAGTGTCATGGCTCGCTCTTTCGGACCGTCTCGGCACTCGGCAGATCAGGACTTCGGCGGAACCTTGACGCCGTAGCGCTTCTGCCATTCGGCCATGACGGCCTCGCGGCTGGCGGCGAGCTTGCCGAAGTCCATCTTCAACAGCTTCGACTTCTCGTCGGCCGGGTAGTTCTTGGGCAGGGACTGGATGTCGTCATAGGCCGTGATCGGCAGGAATTTGGCCGAGATCTCAGCCGCCTCGCGCGAGGAGGTCCAATCCGACATCGCCTTCGCATCGGCGAGGTTCTTGGCGCCTTTGACGATGGCAGCCGCCTCGATCTCCCAACCAAGCCCTTCGGAGGGCAGGATGATCTGGATCGGTGCGCCCTCGTTGATCGACTTCACGCCGGGCGTGGCATAGGAAATTCCGATGATGCTCTCGCCGGACGCCGACTGACGGCAGGGTGCCGAGCCGGAATGGCCGTATTTCGAGACGTTCTCGTGCAGCTTGTCCATGAACTCCCAGCCGCCCTTCTCGCCGAAGACGGTCAGCCAGCCATTGACCGCCAGCAGCGCGGTGCCCGACGACAGCGGCGACGGCATGGTGATCTGGCCCTTGTAGATCGGGTTCGTCAGATCGGCCCAGCTCTTGGGCGCCGGGATGTTCTTCTTGGCGGCCTCGACGGTGTTGAAGCAGAGCGAGGACGCCCAGGCGTCGATGCCCACCCACACCGGCTCGGCGCGGCCATCGCGCATCACCGGCGCCACCTTGTCGTATTGGGCCGGCTTGTAGGGCAGCAGCAGGCCGCGCGCATCGGCCGCCATCAGCGCGGAGACGGCGTTGCCCATGATGATGTCGGCCTGCGGCGACGCCGCCTCGGCGATGACGCGGGCGATGATCGGCGCGGTCGAACCGAGGATCGCGTTGACCTTGATCTGCGGATGCTTGGCCTCGAAGCCCTTGATCAGCGCCTTCGCCTGATCTTCGTCGAGCGACGAGTAAACCGTCAGCGTCCGCTGCTGGGCCTCGCCCGCCACCGGCGCGAAGGCCACAAAACCCGCAATGCTCGCGGCCAGAACGTGCTTGAACATGTGAGCGCCTCCCCCAGACCTGCCATCTCATGATGACCTAGCGAAAGCGGATAGGGCGCACCCACGACGTTTGCGTGACACCGGAGCTCGCGTCCGGCCGCGCCCGTTCGCCCGCGGATTGCGGTCCTTGCGCGCTGTCGCCAAATGGTCGTCAAGCTCGCCTATGGCAAATAGAATCGGCAGCACCGTCAGGTGAGCCTGATCCTGCGCGTGGCGCTTCAATCCTTGCTCAGGCGTCCTGCTGTTGCCTGACGATCGATATCTCGCTCCCGGAGAAAGCGGATGATGTCGGCCGGAGACGATGCGCCATGAGCGGGGATCTGGTCGCACGCGACGCCGCCGCCTTCTTCCATCAGGATGGCTCCAGCCCCTGCGTCTCGGCCCTGCATGCGGTCGACGGCGTCTGGCTGGAGGACGACACGGGCCGCCGCCTGCTCGACCTGCACGGCAACACCGCCCACCATATCGGCTACGCCCATCCCGAGCTGATCGCCGCGCTGAAGGAGCAACTCGACACGCTGCCGTTCTCGCCGCGGCGCTTCACCAACGCGCCCGCCGTGGCGCTGGCGGAACAGCTCCTGTCGAAATGGCCGGGGCCACCAGCCCGGGTGCTGTTTGCCACAGGCGGCTCGGATGCCATCGAAATCGCCCTGAAGCTCGCGCGCGTCGCGACGGGCAGGCACGAGACGATCTCGGTCGAAGACTCGTATCACGGACATGGTTTTGGCGCGTTTGGTTTGTCGCGCGCCGCCCCTGACCCGAGGCTTGGCCCTTTTCTGCCCGGCCGCCATCATGTCACGCCCTATTGGCATCCCGACGACGGCGCCGCGCGCATGGTCGAGGGGGTGAAGCGCGCGCTGGCGGCGTCATCGCAGATCGGGGCGCTGATCGCCGAGCCGATCCGCTCCAACTGCCATGTGCCGCCGCCCTGGCTCTGGCCGCAGATCAGGCAGCTCTGCGACGCGCATGGCGTCCTGCTGATCTTCGACGAAATTCCCTCCGGCCTCGGCAAGACCGGGCGCTTCTTCGCCTTCGAGCATGTCGGCGCCACGCCTGACGCGGTGGTTCTGGGCAAGGCGCTCGGTGGCGGCGTCCTGCCGATCGCCGCCGTGATCGCCGATGCCAGGCTCAACCTGGCTCCCGAACTGGCGCTGGGCCACTACACTCATGAGAAGAACCCGGTGACGAGCCGCGCGGCGCTGACCACGATCGACATCATCGCGCGCCAGGGTCTGATCGAACGCGCCGCGCAGCTCGAGGACGCTATCCGCGCCCGGGTGGCGCGGATGCGCCAGGACATACCTCTGATCGACCATGTCCGGGGCAAGGGGCTGCTGCTGGCGATCGGTCTCGATCCCGCCCGCGTCTGCGAGACCGGAATCTCGATCGAAGCGATTATCGGGCTCCTACGCGAACACGGCCTGTCGACGACGGCCAAGGATCCATCCAGCTTTGGCTTCTCGCTGCCGATGACAATCAACGATGCCGAACTCGACTGGGCTTTCACCAGCCTCGGCGAAGCTTTGGCTGCGGCGCGGGTGTCATGAGTGCCGGTCGCCAGAATTGACGTGCGCTGGTCCGGGCACGATACGCCACTAGCTGCCGTTCGAGGCAGGCCCGGGAGCGGACGTCGCCCGACGAGCCTGTGCTGTGACCGCTTTCGACCCGTTGCAGAAGCCCGCTACTTCGTGGCTACATGGGAGCCGTCGACACAACGAGCTTCAAAGATGCGACGGCTACGGTTCGCGGTCATTGTCATGGCGCTCCTGTCTGGGGCCGACGGAGGCGCCGCGGCCTCAGGCGCTCAATGCGAGCTGAAAGGCAGCTTTGACGGCACGCCGGTTCCAGGGGCAGCAGCAGTTGGCACGGTTCGTACCGGCTCTCCGCTCGGACTGGACCCGTTCGGCGCCAATGCGACGCACAAGGTGCTGATTAGCCTGACCTCAACGACCACAGGCACAAGCCTATCAGTGAGCCTGGGTGACGTGCAGGGGAAGTCGGAGCTTTTCCTGGAAACCGGACTTGGCGCGACCACGCTCACTAAGACAGTCGACGGCGACTATGGCGGTCGAAAGATTATCGATATGTCGCTGCTCTGTATCGCTGCGCCCTAAACACCGGCCTGCCCCCGGTTATCGCTGCCAGCATTTTGCCTGCCAACGCGGTGCGCCACTTACGGACGTTGGTGCTTTGCCTTTGAAGCTGACGTTCAGCGCACCGCGTCGCCATTCTGATCCGCAGTGGAGATCACGGATTTTCGATGTGATACGGCGCAGCGGGAGCCGCCGCGCCGGGAGCGGGAGCGGGACCGTGCCCTGGATGGAAGGATTGCGCAAAGGCGGGGCCGGCAAGGACCAGCAGGATCAGCGCGGTCGGGATCGAACGTGTCATCGGGTCGTTTCCTTCTTCGGGAGTCAGTTGTTGGTGAAACGGGCCTGCAGCGCGTGGCCGTCGGCAAGCGTGGCGGAGATTACGATGCGCGCCCCAGTCCCCAGCGGCTGGGCAAGCGTGCCAACCAGCTTGTTGGGCTCGACGGGGCTCAGCGCCACCGCCGCGGTCTTGCCCGCATCCTGGACGATGGCGCGCGCGGCCTTCGTTCCCGCCGATGACAGCGGCCTGTCGGCGGCATCGGTGAGGATGAGAACAAGCTCGGTTCCTTTCGCGACCATCTCGATATGGTGCCCGGCGACGTCGACGAGCCGGCCGCCATTGGGCCCTTTCGCCAGTTCGTGGGCCGAGACTGTGGATGCGAGGTCGAGCATGATGGCCAAGGCGGTGATCCGTTTGAGCATGGCTGGTCTCCTTTGCCGTTTCAGAAGGCTTCAGTCGGCGACAACGCGCCAGCATCGGGCGCTCGGCTGGCGACGATGCGGTCGAGCGGCCTGCGGCCGAAGGTCAGGAACAGGACGGGCGTCAGCACCGTGTCGATGATCGTCGCCGAGATCAGCCCGCCGAAGATCGTGACCGCGACCGGATGCAGGATCTCGCGGCCGGGCTGGTCGGCGCCGTAGAGCAACGGGAACAGCGCCAGCCCCGCCGAGAGCGCCGTCATCAGCACGGGCGTCAGCCGCTCCAGGCTGCCGCGGATGACGAGGTCGCGCCCGAAGCGCTCGCCCTCGTAGAGCGTCAGGTTGATGTAGTGCGAGACCTTGAGGATGCCGTTACGGGCCGTGATGCCGGCGAGCGTGATGAAGCCGACCATCGAGGCCACCGAGAGCGGCTGCCCCGCGAGGTGCAGTGCGACGACACTCCCGATCAGCGCGAGCGGGATGTTGCCCATGATGATCAGCGCCAGCACCGCCGACTGGTAGCGCGTGAACAGCACGACAAAGATCAGCGCCAGCGACACCAGGCTGAGCAGCCCGATCCGCAGCGTTGCCTCTTCCTGCGCCTGGAAGGTGCCCTCCATGCGGGTGACATAGCCCTGCGGCAGCGGCGTCTGCGCCACGATCTGACGGATATCGGCGATAATCGCTGCCATGTCGCGCTGCCCGTCGCCATTGCCATAGACCGCGATGCGACGCTGGCCGTTCTCGCGCTGGATCTGGTTGGGGCCGTCGGTCTCTGAAACCGAGGCAATCAGGCGCAAGGGGATATGGCCACCGGGCGTCGCGATCAGCAGGTCCTCGAGCCCGGTCGTCGAGCGGTCCTGGTCCGACAGCCGCAGCACAACGTCGTAGCGGCGGTTGCCGTCGACGATCTGCGAGACGGTGCGGCCGTTGGAGAGCGTCTCCAGCGCCTGCGTGACGCTGGCCGGCGTCAGCCCGTAGAGCGCTGCCTTCTCGTGGTCGACGTCGATGCGCAGTTGCGGAATGCGGACCTGCCGCTCGATCTGGAGATCGACGAGCCCAAGCACGGCTGCGAGCCGCTCGCGCAGCGTCTCGGCGAGGCTGCGGATGGTGTCGAGGTCCTCGCCATAGACCTTGAGCGCAATCTGGGCCCGCACGCCCGAGAGCATGTGGTCGAGCCGGTGACCGATGGGCTGGCCGATGTTGACCGAGACCGGTAGGACGCTCAGCGCCGCGCGGATATCGGCGTAGATCGCCTCCTTGGGCCGATCGGAGCGATGCAGGTCGATGTCGACCTCCGAGGAATGAACGCCCTCGGCATGCTCGTCGAGTTCGGCGCGCCCGGTGCGGCGCCCGATCGACTTCACCTCCGGCACCTTGAGCGCCAGCTGTTCGGCGATGAGCCCGAGGCGATGGCTCTCGGCCAGCGAGATGCCCGGATTGTATTGCAGCGAGACGACCAGCGTGCCCTCGTTGAAGGGCGGCAGGAAGGTCCGCGGCAGCAGCGTCGCCCCGTACACGGCCAGCGCCACGCCGATCCCGACGACCGATAGGATCAGGCCCCGCGCCCCAAAGGCCCCGCGCAGCAGCGCCACGTTGCCGCGCTTGAGGTTGCGCACGACGAACGAGTCCCTCTCATGCCCACCGGCCGTGCCCGAGAGAAGGTAGTAGGCCATCACCGGCGTCAGCGTGATCGAGACGACCAGCGACGCCAGGATCGAGACGATGTAGGCGACCCCGAGCGGCGCGAAGAGCCGCCCCTCGATGCCGGAAAGCGCGAAGAGCGGGATGAAGACCAGGATGATGATGGCCGTCGCGTAGACGATCCCCGACCGCACCTCCTGAGAGGCGGCCGCGATCACCGCCAGCACCGGCTCGGGCGCGGCGCTCTCCCGGTTCTGCTTCAGGCGCCGCAGGATGTTCTCCACGTCCACGACCGCGTCGTCGACCAGTTCGCCGATCGCGATCGCCAAGCCGCCCAGTGTCATCGTGTTGATCGTCAGGCCGAAGGCCTTGAAGACGAGGACCGTGGTCAGGATCGAGACCGGGATCGCGGTCAGGGAGATCAGGGTCGCGCGCACGTTCATCAGGAACAGCAGCAGGATGACGGCGACCACGCCGGCCGCCTCCAGCAGCACGCGCTCGACATTGGCGATCGAGGTATCGATGAAGCTCGCCTGCCGGAACTGGACATTCGTCGCGGAGATGCCGGCGGGCAGTGTCTTCTGGATCTCGGCCAGCGACGCCTCGACCTGCCTGGTCAGCGACACGGTGTCGGCCTCGGGCTGCTTCTGGATGCCGATGATCACCGCAGGCTTGCCCTGGTATCCGGCGTCGCCACGCTTGACCCGCGCAGCGAACTCGACGGCCGCGACCTGGTGCAGCAGAACCGGCTGGCCCTGACGCTGAACGACGACCGTGTCGCGCAGATCCTCCAACCGGCGTGTCAGCCCGACGTTGCGGATGAGGTACTCCCGGCCCTGCTGGTCGACGAACCCGCCGCCGGTGTTGGTGCCGAAACGCGTGACCGCCGCCTCGACCTGCTCGTGAGTGACGTCCAGCGCCTGCAGAGCCGCGACGTCCGGGGTGATCCGGTACTGCCGGACCTCCCCGCCGATCGGGATGACCTGCGAGACACCGGCGATGTTGAGGAGCTGCGGCCGGATCGTGAAGTCCGCGATCTCGCGCACCTCCATCGGCGAGGCCTTCTCGGCCGTCACCGCCACCAGCATGATTTCGCCCATGATCGAGGAGACCGGGCCCATCTGCGGGTTGACGCCGCGCGGCAGCTGCTCGCGCACCAGAGACAGCCGCTCGGCGACGAGTTGGCGCGACCGGTAGATGTCTGTGCCCCAGTCGAACTCGACATAGGTGATCGAGAGGCCGACGCCCGAGACGGAGCGCACGCGCAACACGCCGGGCATGCCGTTCATCGCCGTTTCCAGCGGATAGGTGACGAGCTGCTCGACCTCCTGCGGGGCGAGCCCATCGGCTTCCGTCATCAGCGTGACGGTCGGGCGGTTGAGATCTGGGAAGACGTCCACGGGGACGCGAGGCAGCACATAGCTGCCATAGGCCGCGAGGACGAGCGCGGCGGCGATGACGAAGAGCCGGTTGCGCAGGCTGGCCGAGACGAGGAGGTTGAACATCGCGCCCTTGCCTCAGCGGATCTGGTTGAGATGTTCGGCGCCGCGCACGACGATGCGTTCGCCCGGCGCGACGCCGGAGCGGATCACCAGCCGGGTGGCGTCGAACGGTTCGGTGCGGACGGGCGTGGGCTCGAAGCGCTCGGGATCGGTATGGCGCCAGACCAGTGCCTCGCCATTGCCGCCGCGCACGACGGCGTCGCGGGGCAGGATGATGCCGCTGACGCTGGCGCCGTTACGGGCCATCACCCGGACGGGCTGGCCGATCGCGACCGTGGCGGGCGGGTCCTCGACGGCGAAGTGCACCAGCGTCGCCTGTTGCTGCAGCGCCCGTCCGGTGCCCCGGAAGGACAGACTGAGCGCCTTGCCGCCGGGCAGCAGCGCCGAGGCGCCGTCGAGTTGCGAGAGGTCGACATCGCCATAGGACAGGGCCTCGACCCACAGACCCGCGGGATCGACGATCTGGACCAGGACGTCCCGCGAGCCTACGACCTGACCCGCGACGACCCGCACCGCTGAGACCACGCCGTCCAGCGGCGCGCGCAGCACCTCGCGCTCGATCCGGATCCGCCCGACGATCTCGCGCCGCCGCATGAGCCCGGCGAGTTCGATCTCGAAATCGATGACCTGGCTTTGCGGCGCGATGGCGCGCTCGGCCAGTCCGCGCGAGCGCTTCAGCTTCGCTTCGACCATGGCGATCTGCTGTTCGATCTCGCCGACGCGCTCGGCGATGGTGGTGCGGTCGGCCTGCGGCACGGCCTGCTCGACGGAGGCCAGGATATCGCCGCGCCGAACGTTCTGCCCGAGCCGCGGCAAGCCGCTTTCTGGCGCAACGATCCGGCCTCCAGTGATGCTCTGGACCTGGCCCGAGCGGTTGGGATCGGCGATCACGCGGCCGACCAGAGCCAGGGTTTTGCGCGCTTCCTCGGTCTTGGTGACCTGGGTGCGGATCTCCAGCAGCCGCTGCGTCGGCTTCGGCGCGAAGACCGATCCATCCGCGAGACGGCGGGGGGTATCGCCGGCCGGCGTTGCCGCTTTCGCGGCCTCGCCATGATCATGGCCCTCATGGGCGATCGCCAGGTCCGTCCCCGCGGTCATCAGGACGAGGATGAGCCCGGTCACGGACAGGGCCGAGAGGGCCGCACGCGAGCGACGGAAGGTGGCGCCGAGCAGGAGCCCCAACGCGAGGGCTGCGCCCATCGCCAGGTACACGGCCGGCACCGGCTGGCCCGCGATGACGATGCTCTCAGCCTGAGCCGAGGCTTGACGCGATCCCGCCGCAGCGCCGGCCGCCGGAGCGGGGGCGGCCGGACGCTCCAGCGTACCGATCAGGAGGTCGTCTCCGCCGGGGTGGGCGATGGCGACGACGAGTTCCAGCGGTCCTGCGCCGACGAGCCGGTCCGAGGCCACGACGTAAGTCCCCTCCGGCGTCGGTGTCGCCGCGACATCCGCCCCGATGCCGATCGTCACGACGAGGCCGGCGTCGGTCACCGGGGCATTGCCGGCATAGCGGTCCAGGAACAGCGTCAGCCGGTCGCCGAGCAGGATGCCGACGAGTTCATAGGCGTCGGAGTGCAGCGCGATCCGGGGCGATCCAGCCGTGGGAACGGCAGCGGGCGGAGCGCCATGGTCGTGGCCCTCATGGGCCGCGAGCGGGACAGTGGACAGAAGGGAAGCCAGCGCCAACGGCGCCATCAGGCAGCGCGCAAGGCTGCGGACGAGCGAAAACATGAAACGAATCCATCACGATCGGCATGAACATCCGGCGGCGCGGCTGAAAAGCCGGCCGACGCTCAAGCGATGGCGATGGTTCGTGGAGGTCTCGCGTCGAGACTCGGCGCTCGCACGGGAGATGTTCGCTCCAGCGGCAAGCCCAGCCGGATGCGGTGAGAAACCCGCAGTGGCAGCGGGGCGATGGCCTGTTCGATGACGGCGGCGGCGCACATCGTGCCGCAGCAGCTGCGATCAGCGCCGCCAGTCTTCGGGCAATCGCCAGTCGGATCGGAGGTCCGGGGCGCTGACGGCTTGCAGAAATCGGCAGCCTCAGCCGCGGGAAAGGCGGACGCGATTGTCAGACGCGCGTCCAGTGATGCCGCCTTCGCGGCCGGTGCGACGACGTTGGGCTTGGCGTGTCCGGAATGCGCTTGCACCGGCATGGCCCAGCCAAGCAACAACAGAACGACCAATACGGTCGCCTTCATTGCCTGGATCAGGATGCCAACTGTAGTCACGACGCTCCGCCGATTCGTTCTCTTGAATCGAACAAATGGGGCTTCCCATACGGGAAGGTCAACGGCGTTCGGCGGAATTTGCGCCTTTTGGTTACCGGTGGTCGATAGGATCGGCCTCATTCGCGTGGGCGCCAACTGCGGACGTTGATTGCGTTCCGATAACCAGCCGGTCTCTCTCGATGACACTTGAGCGCAACCCGTTTGCGCTTGAGTCATGAACCTGGCCCAGGCAGCGAACGTCCCGCGTCACAGCGTCGTTTCGACCGTCCCGTTCGCGAGCACGAAGATCGCATCCATGTCCATCATGCGGGCCAGACGTGGCCCGGCGATCTCGCCCATCACCAGCAGGGCCGTGGCCCAGGCGTCGGCCTCCAGGCATGTCTCCGCCAGCACCGTCACGGACGCCAACCCGTTTTTCAGGGGCATGCCGCTGCGTGGGTCCATCGTGTGCGAGATCGTCCGCGCGCCGATATCGCGGTAGTGCCGGTAATTGCCTGAGGTCGCGACGGCGCGGTCCTCGAGTTCGATGACGCCCATCGGCTCGCGGACGCCCCGCAGCGGACGTTCATGCGCGACGATCCAGGGCGTTCCATCGGGCTTCGCCCCGCCGGCGCGCATTTCGCCGTCGATGCCGACCAGCCAGGCGGGGATTGAGAACTGGCGCATGACGCGCGCCATCTCGTCGACGCCAAATCCCTTGGCGATGCCCGACAGGTCGAGCGCGAGGGGCGCATGTTTCCGCGCCCGGCGCAGGTGCGGATCGAGTTCGAGAGCCTCGGCCGTGATCGCTGGCTGCGGAACGACGGGATCTGCCGGCACGTGGCCAGGAGGCGCTGCGTAAGCTCCGAAGCCCCAGGCGCTGACGAGGTCGCCGACGCCGATATCGAAGGCGCCCAGTGACTGCCGGCCGATCCGCAGGGCGGCCTGCAGGACGACCATGAGTTCGGCAGGAATCGGCACCCAGACCTTGGTAGCCGCATCATTGAGGCGATTGAGGTCCGATTCGGGCTTCCAGGTCGACATCTGGCGATCGACCCGGTCCAGCGTTGCCTGCAGGGCGGCGGCGATCCTGCGCTCGTCGACCTCACAGGAGGCGAAGAAGACGGCCGAGTAGCGCGTGCCCATCGTCGGCCCGCTGAGACTGCGGCGCTGCGCCGCCCGGGGCTCAGTAGACATCTTCGAGGTAGAGCCCACTCGCCTTGAGGGTAGCCGTGCTCAGGCCCATCGGCGCCAGGATCGCGTCGAGCGCCTGGGAGACGCCGCCGGCCATGTCGCGCCCGCCGCAAACCATGATCTGGGCGCCGCGCCGCAGCAGCGCGGCCAGCTGCTGCGCGTCTTTGGCCAGCCTGTCCTGCACGTAGCCGCCCTCCGCAACACGCGAGAAGACGGCGTTCAGGGCGGATAGTCGCCCGTCGGCGATGCAAGAGGCGAGGTCGTCGCGGTAGAGGAAATCGGACGCCGGCGAACGCCCGCCCCAATAGAGATGCGCCTCGCGATGCGACCGGTTGGCGCGCAGGAAGCCCATGAGCGGCGCGATGCCAGCCCCGGCGCCGATCAGGATCAGCGGGGCTGCGCTGGCATTGGGCCGGAAAGCCGGGTTGGCCTTGATGAAGCCGTCGATCCGGCCGCCGAGCGGCAGGTCGTTGAGAAAGCCCGAGCAGAGGCCGCCGGGCTGCTTGCGCACGCAGATCTCGAGGATGCCCTCGCGCGCCGACGAGGCGAGCGAATAATAGCGCGGTACCGTGCTGCCGGGCGGGAGGATGCCGACCAGATCGCCGGCCTCGAAGGGCGGCAGCGAGGCCGGGAACAGGCGCTTCCAAAGAGCGCGCCCGGCCGCGGCTCCCGGCAGGCGGAAGGTCAGGATGGCGGTCGGCGCCTGGACCTCGGCGCCGTAATCCACGCGCTTCACCAGTTCGAGCGCCATGGTCTTCGGCCGTTCCGCGACATGGGCGAGCGTGAGCCCATGCCCGAGCGCCGTACCCAGCCTGTCCCCCCACAGCGCAAACGACTGGGACGATTGGCGGTCGATGCGGTCGATCTCGATCAAAGCCGGCCAGCCCCTCATGGCCAGGGCTGCGGCGACATCCTCGGCAAAGCGGCAGAATTGCGGGAAACTGCGATCACCGAAGCCGAGCACGGCGACGGGCAGCTTCAACGCGCTGCGGTCGAGCCTCGCCAGAAAGCCGCTGGCGCTCGCGGGCGCGGTGCCGTCGCCATAGGTCGCGGTCAGGATCAGCATCCGCGCGGCTTTCGGATAGGCGCGCGCCAGCGCGTTCATCGGGGCCGCGTGGACCTTGTGTCCGGCCTGCGTCAGCGCGGCATGGAGCGTCCTGGCAAAGCCCCAGGTGCTGTTGCCCTCGCTGCCGACGAGGATGATCGTGTCAGCCGCAGAGGCCGGACGGTTGTCGGCGATGCGGGGCAGCGAGCGGCGGCGCTGCCACCAGATCATCGCACCGGTGATCGCAAAGACCGGCACCGCCAGGGCAGACAGCCCCAGCAGCAGGCCCAGCGGCCAGAGGCCCTGGCCGGTGTGCAGCATATAGATCGTCTCGTAGAGCTGCCGGGCCGTCGAATGCGGCTGGAAGGACAGCGCCTCGCCGGTGGCCGCATCGATCTGTGTGACGCCGGCTGCGGTGGTCAGTCTGTAGGTGTCCGTCGGGTCGGCTGCATACGGAAAGGCGAGCTCGCGCAGATCGGCCAGGTCAACGGCCTGCAGCGCCGCGAGGCTGCCGACCGAGGCCCGCGCGCCACCGCCGCCGGATGCCGTAGCAACAGGTTCGGCCAAGCCGTCCGGGATCAACTCGAAACTGGTCAGCGATAGGAAACACCCCGTCAGCGCGGTCAGCAGCAGGCCGACGATAGCGAGGCGCCCGGCTTGAGCGTGCCAGCGTTGGCGGGCGTTGCCGCGGATTGGCTGCAGCAGCGCAGTCCAGCCGCCCAGGCGGGCAGCCAGCATCATCGCGCCAGTGATGGTGAGGACGACCATCGCCAAGGCGCCCAGGCCGGCCGCGATGCGACCAGCCGTGCCCAGCAGCAGCGAGCGGTGCAAGTTGGTGATGAAGCGGATGGTCGCGGATGGTGAGTGTGGCCCGATGACACGACCCGTCGCGGGATCGGCCAGATCGGCACCGGCCTTGTCGCCGTCGAAATAGCTGACGACGACCGAGCCGGAAGCCGTCTTCGTGATCTTGTCGATCTCGGCATGCTGCGCCTGGGCGGCCTCGGCCAGAGCCGCGACGCTGATCGTTCCCGTGACGACCGACGACGCTGCGAAGCGCTCCAGCGCCGGCTGAACGGACAAGACCGCGCCGGTCAGTGCCAGAACCGCGACGAGCAGCGCGGCGACGAGGCCGGGCAGGGAGTGGATCTGGCGCAGCATGGCGAAATCCCGTCCCGATCACATGTCGAAAGTCAGGGATTTCACATAGCCACGGCCTGCGACCGCCTTGCCCGCGCCCGCCGTCGCCAGCGGCGTAACCGCATCGCCAGGGACGTCGTTTTCGTTTTCCACGGCGCTGTCGACGCGGATCTGGTAGCCGGCGTCGATCAACGCATCGGCAATCTCGACGCTGACTGTGAGCGACTGCCCGCTGCCGACGCTGGCGCCGGTCGTGCCGTCGATCTTGCCGCCCGACAGGCGGTTCCAGGCACTGAGATGCTTGTGATACTTGGCCTTGCCGCCGGCGATCCGGACCGTCTTGGCGAGCTTGCCCTGGGGATCGGTGATGTAGATCGCCAGATAGGCGCCGTCCCCGCCATAGGGCTTCAATGTCGTGGTGATGCGGACGGGCCGCGCCTCGGCGACGGCGCTGTGCGCGAGGATGCCGGCGAGACCGAGCGGGAGGGCGAGCGCCAGGGCGCGGGCGAAGGATATCATGGCAACTCTCCGGGTTGCGGAAGCGATGCGTGGAGAGATGCGCCGCGAAGCTGACAGCGACCTGAAAACGATCGAGAAAGACGCTCAGCCGGCTTTCAGCGTCGCGGCGGGGAGCTGTACCGCAACCTCGAGTCCGTCTTCCTGTCCCGAGGCGGGCGAGACGAAGGCGATCTCGCCGCCGATCCCTTGCGTGATCGCCTGGACGATCGACAGGCCCAGCCCCGCTCCCTCGACCATGGTCGTGCCGCGCACGAAGCGCTGCGTCATGGTGGCGAGAATCGCCGGTTCCAGAACCGGCCCGGGGCTGACGACGCTGAAACGCCCGTCATCCGTCAGCGCTACGCGCACCGGCTCGCTGGCATCACCATGCTTGAGGGCGTTCTCGATCAGGTTGCGTGCCAGGATCGCGAAGGCGTCCATATCCAGCGTCGAGACGAACCGGCCCGTCTGCGGCAGCGCGATCCCGACCGCGCCTTCAGCCGATAGGTCGTGCAGGACGAGGCGCAGCGCCGGCACGAGGTCCTGCGGCGTTTCGCCGATCAGGCTGGCGCCTTCGGCCCGGGCGAGCTGCAGCAGCTTCTCTGACAAGCGCGCCAGCCGCTTGAGTGCACTTTCGACCTCGACAGTTCGGGCGCGGGCTGAGCCTTCGGGCAGCTCTGCCCTGAGACGCTGTGCCTGCGCCAGCGCAGCAGCCACCGGCGTGCGGAGTTCATGGGCGCTGTTGGCCGTGAAGCAGCGCTCGGCGTCGAGCGCCCGGCGCAGCCGCGCCATCAGGGCGTTCACCGCGTTTTCCACCGGCGCGATTTCTGATGGCAGGTGGCTGACGGACACCGGTGCGAGATGACCGCTGCCGCGCGCCTCGATCTCGTGGCGAAAGGCGACGATCGGGCGCAAGGTCACGGCGACCAGCACCCAGGTCCCGGCGATGCCGAGCGGGAGCAGGAGGACCAGCGGCCAGGCGAGCATCTTGATCGCATCGCGGACCGCCTTCTGGCGATGTCCGGGACGCTCGGCGGCCGTGACGATGATCGTGCCGCTGACGGCAATCTCGGTATAGAGGCGCGAGCTCGGCCCATCGCTGAAGCCATGCGCCGGGTTCGGCGGAAACTGGGCCGGATCGGCGTCGTGGGATTGCAGCAACCGGCGTCCCGCCGCATCGCGCACGATATAGGTGATGTATTCGCGATGCGCGCCGACCGATGCGACCTGTTGCGGATCGGACCCGGCATCCGCCTCGCGAGCGAGAATCTCCGTGTAGGCCAGCGGCAGCACCCGCTGCACCACCTCCTGCAAGGCGCTGTCGAAGACCTCGTCGATCTCCCGGCGCAACAACAGACCCGCGGCGACCGTCGCCAGGAGCCACACCGCCATGACCCCGCCTGTCAGCGCCAGCGCGAGCCGACGCTGCAGGCTGCCCTTGGGCGGCCAGGCGGCGCGCATCACAGCGGGCTCCTGCCCGAGCCCGCCAGGGCGGCGGCGCCCAGCCGATAGCCCATGCCGCGAACGGTTTCGATCACCTCCGCTCCGAGCTTCTTGCGCAGGCGCCCGACATAGACCTCGATCGTGTTGCTCTCGACCTCGGTATCGAAAGTGTAGAGCCGCTCTTCGAGCAGCGCCTTGGAGTGCAGCATGGTCGGGCGCTGGATGAAGGCGTCGAACAGGGCCCATTCGCGCGCGGTCAGGGAGATCGAGCGGCCGTCCCGGACGATGCTGCGCGCCGCCAGATCCAGCGTCAGCCCGCCGATCTGCATCAGCGGATTCGGGTTGCCGCCATAGCGGCGCGCAACCGCGCTCAGGCGCGCCGACAGTTCCGCCAGATCGAAGGGCTTGACCAGATAGTCGTCGGCACCGGCGTTGAGCCCGGCGATCCGATCGGAGACCTGGTCGCGCGCCGTCAGGATGATCACCGCGGTCGTATCGCCAGCCTGTCGGCGGCCGCGCAGGAAATCGAGACCGTTGCCATCGGGCAGCATCAGATCGAGCAGGATCAGGTCGTAATGCGCCAGCCGGACAAACTCGCCGGCGTCCGCCAGCCGTTTCGCCCAGTCGACGCCATGACCGTCGGCGGCGACCTGGTCGCGCACGGCAGAGCCCAGGATCGGGTCATCCTCGACGAGGAGCACGCGCATGTCTTTGGCAGCCTCCGGAACGCTCATCGGTTATGGCACGAAGCTGACAGCAGGCTGAACGCATTCGCGCCGGCCATTCAGGTGAGCGTCAGCTTGGCATGATTGACAACATCATCGCCGCCCTGCGCGGAGGAGACATCCGATGAAGCCCATCCTGTCCATCACGGCGCTGACGGTCCTCGTCGGCCTTGCCACTCCCGCACTCGCCAGCCAGCGCTGTTCGGCGCCCATGGCGGAGTGGAAGCCGCGCGAGGCGCTGGTCGACAAGCTGCGCGCCGAAGGCTGGACCATCCGCCGGATCAAGACCGACGACGGCTGCTACAAGGTCCGTGCCGTCGACGCCGAGGGGCGACGCGTCAAGGCGAAGTTCGACCCCGCTACGCTGGAGCGCGTCGTGCGGGACGGAGACGACGACTGAGGTTTCACTGACAGCTCTCATCGGACGAGCGCCGTATCGGACAAGACAGGTCGTCTTGGTCCATGGTGCCCGCCGGGCCGGCTTCCGCCTCCGGCGAACCGGAAGGACCGACATCATGCACCCGCTCCACCGCGAGAACCATCTGGTCGATCGGATCGGCTGGCTACGGGCCGCCGTGCTCGGCGCCAATGACGGCATCATCTCGACGGCGAGCCTCGTCGTCGGCGTCGCGGCCGCCGCCAAGAGCGCCGAGGAGGTGATGGTCGCGGGCGTCGCCGGGCTCGTTGCCGGCGCGATGTCGATGGCGGCGGGCGAATACGTCTCCGTCAGTTCGCAGTCCGACACCGAGCAGGCCGATATGGGCCGGGAGCGTCGCGAGCTCGCCGAGCAGCCCGAGGCCGAACTCGCCGAACTGACGCAGATCTATGTCGATCGCGGCGTCGAGCCGGGTCTGGCCCGGCAAGTCGCCGAGCAGATGACGGCGAAGGACGCCTTTGCGGCGCATGCGCGCGACGAGCTGGGCCTCGCCGCGCACACCATCGCGCGGCCCGTCCAGGCGGCCCTGACCTCGGCCGCCACCTTCGCGGGCGGCGCTGCCATCCCCCTGGCGATCGCCGTCATGGCTCCAGCCGGCTCGATCAGCTGGGCGGTCTCGGGCGGCTCGCTGGTTTGCCTGGCCGTGCTGGGTGCGCTCGGCGCCCGCATCGGCGGCGCCGACCTGGCCACGCCGACGATCCGCGTCACCTTCTGGGGCGCCTTCGCCATGGCCGCGACCTGGGGGATCGGCGCGCTCGTCGGGCATGCCGTTTGATCAGCCATCCATGTGACAGTTGGCGTTGAGCGATGCCGGTGCTTCGTTACCGCGCATGTTCGCGATGGCAGGCGGCTTCGATCTGCAGCCGATCGTGCGGAGCGCGCTCCTGGCTAGCGCCGATAACGCAAATCGACTGCTTGCTTGAAACCCAACCTTGCACACAACATCGGTTTGCCGGTTGATCCTTCAGCACGCGTTGGTGACGGCCATTACCCGCTTTCCAAAATGCGGACCATCGCGCCATAGCCGCGCTGGCGCGCCATCTCGATGGGAGTCATTCCGTTACGGTCGCCGATGTCCCGCCTGGCTCTGGCCGCGACGAGATGCATCATTGTGCGTTCATGCCGTTTGCCGCCATCGCCAAGGATGACAGCCTCGATCAGCGCGGTCCAAGCCGGGTTGTTGACATGGTCAAGCGGAGCTCCTGCGTCGATCAGCATCCTGACGATTTCGTCGTGGCCGAGATGAGCGGCGGCAATCAGCGCAGTGCCATCATAGGGGCTGGTGATCGCCCTGGGATCCACGCCGATCGCTAGAGCCACGCGCATCGTTTCGACATCGTCTGCCACGGCGGCGATCGTGACCGTGTCGTAGCGCTGGGCATCAAGGGCGCGCGGATCGGCCTCAGATCAGCGCGCATTTTAGACGTGACGAACTTCTGCTTGAGCGCGTTGTTGCAGAAATGACGCTGCGCGTGCGGCGCGAAGCCGAGCTTCGTTAGGCGGGCTCCATTCGTCATAGGACCGATCTCCCAGGGGGCTCTTGGAGGACGGCGATACGAGTTCGGGAAAGAGCCTCGGCTCCTTGATGGCCTTGAGCGCCTCGACGTAGTCGAAGAGTCCGAGCCGCAGCAGTTCAGGATGAAGGGTCAGCTGGCGCTCTGACTGATCATTCCTCAAGAGACCCAAGGAATTTGGCTGGACCCAGATGTGCCGGGGCCCCTTATCTATAACGACGTCTTCCAGCTCCAGACCGAAGAACTCTTCCCGGCAGACCATGGTAGTGGGCGAACATCGGCCCGAAGTAAGCCGCTCGATGAAAAACGCGTGGGCCGGACGTGAAGAGGTCATCCCATGCTGCACAGCCGGTGTAGATTGGCTGCAGGAGAATCGTCTCAAACACGTCGATGGTCGGGATTTTGCGATCGTTGCGCCCACGGCCCTTCGGGGTGGCCCGGAAATCCGAGAAGGTCAGATCGCGGTCGACAGCAATACCGGCTTTCCGTGCCCGAGCCAGCAGCTGGTCAAAAACGAAAAATGCTTGTTACGGGTCTTACCCTCGAGCCCGACGGTGCTGGCCGGCAGGGCTGCCCAGCGCTTACGCAGGTCGGCGATCGAGCGTGCCTTGTCAGCCGGCGCCTTACCATAGCTCTTGCCCATTCGCCGCAGGAACGTGTCGAATGCGTCGATATCGGCGAGGCTCAGCGCTGCCAGGTCGGAGATCCTGCGCTCATCGGTTAGAAAGCGGTCGAACAGATCGACGATCATCCGCGCCTGCCGCACCATCTTGTCATCCCAGGACTTGTCCTGAGTGCGGTCGTTGATGAGCCTCTCGCCGACGTCGGAGATGGTCAGACACGGTGCAGTCGCCAGCGCTGGACATGATGACGCAGTCGGCGCCAGGCGAAGAGAATCCGTCTTTGGGATCACCTGAGAATCGGCCGTATAGGCCGGTGACTGCTCCACGGGCGGCACTTGCGTCGTCTCGCCAAGCCGCTGCGTCCATGCGATGCTGCTGACGTGGCCCTTCGCGCGCTCGATCAGGGCTTCAAAATCGCATTCGTCCTCCATCTGCGGCTTCGTCCGGAAGGCAGCCTCGCTCTCGGCGCGAGCGAAGAACGAGAGCGCCCTGTCGATGTTGTCGTTGGTCGGAGCCGCGCCGATCTCAGAGAGGGCGCGGGCGGCCGAGAAGCGCATATGGGCGGCCTGCTTGGGCGAGGTGTACCATTCCACGAGTTCGCCGAGGGCATCGATTGTCGATGCAGAAAGGCCAGCAACATGCATGGCTTCCCGGTCTTCAGGGAGGACGATCGCGTGCAGACCCTCCTTCTCGATCAGCTTGTAAGCCCAGCCCTCGGCAAGGCGCATTGCGGCATCGGATTCGGAGGGCGGCCGGTAGGCGCCGTCCAGCGTGTAGTGCGCCCGCCGGATGACCTCCTGATGGATCCGCAACGACCTCATGAAGAGAGCCTGGAGCTACTCTCCAGAAACCCAGGCGTCGGGGCTGCTCATCGTCATTTGTTCAAAGACTGCATCGAGTTGCGCTGCGATATACCGCGCAGAAATATGTTCGCGGGTCCTTAAATTGATGACGAGAAAGCGCCGGCTGAGTCGCCTCGCGACCGCATGCGGAAGCCGTCGGCGCCAGTAGTAGACGGCGCCACGGCGTTCGAGATGGGATGCAACCGACACGTGTTAGCCCCTGTGCCAGACAGATGTGTCATACCTCTGTGCCATAATGGTCGGGTTGAGCCCCCAGCCAAGTACACATCAGCAGCAATCTCAGGGACTTAAGTACCGTAGCCACCTAAATGGCTGGGGGACTAGGACTCTGAGACACTCTCAAAACAGGCCAAATTTCGACGCTTTCACGGGATTTTGACCGTTTTTTAGATAACCAAGGGCTCTGTCGCGCACAGCAGTGGACCTATTTGGTGGACCTAAGTCAAGCGGTGGTCATCTGGTGAGGGCGACCCAAATCCCAACCTGTCCACTTCGGTGAGAGTCCGATTCCCATACCATTTGGCCCCGGTGCCGCTGCTCCGGTTGCCTCTGAAGCGTGTGGCGGCTTCCACCTCAGGAACCCGCTCACGCCGCGAAGCGATCGACAAGCGCCAACAGATTTCCGTAACTCGTGACGAAGTGGTAGGTGGTTAGTCCAAGCTCGCGCTGGCATATGGCCGCGGTGCTGCATTCAGCCTGCGCAAGCCGCATCCAAGCATCTTCACCGAGATCGTTTCTGACGGATCAAGCCATGACGGCTCGCGACAAGAGGGACGATATCTGTAGGATCGGCAGAAGAGCCGCCCCCCGTATGCTCGAAGCCTCGTTTCAAAGCCGCCTTCAAGGCAGGCAGATACGGCGGTTAACGCACCCGGATTAAGGGCCCTAATCGCGCCAATGCGAAACTCTTGCAATAACCCAGCTTTAGAGCGGTATCGACACCGCGGGTGAGAGGTTGAGGGCGAGTCGTCTTGCCTCGTTACGCGGAAGTTCGAAGTGTTCGATCATGGCCTCGAACAGGTGCGGTTCGGGCTGCCCCAGGGCCAACCGATAGTTAACCAGTTCGTCCTGCAGCCGTTTCAGCCTCAGCCCTCCGAGACTGAACGGCATTGAGAAGGTGACGCTGGTCGGATTGTGGCCCGCGGGGGACCACCAGCGCTCCAAGCCGAGCCCGTCACGTTTTGCGACGCGTGCCGTATCGAATATCGCCTGGAAAGGGCTGGACCATGGAGCCGACGCAGCCCCGCCGTACCGCTCGGCCAACGCCCGTCGCACGGGGAGGCTCGCATACCGCGAAATGCGTCCTTCCCGCTGCTCGAAGTCCACCGCATTGCGAGGCAGATCCCAATGGACGACGCGGTCGCACCAAACGTGGAAGTCGAGTCCCTCCTGCCCGATCGACGTCGTCGCGAGCACGTGCGGCCAGAACGGCGAGTTGAAGCCCTCGCGCAGAATGTCGGACCGCATCTTCCGATTATCCTTGGACCTGTCGTTCCGGCGTTCGGCGCCGAGGTAGGGTACGGCTGCGTGGACGCGCGCGGACCGCAACCCGCGCGTCGTGCGGCGTTGGACGCGTCCCGGCCGCCCCACTATGCATTTCTCGAGGATGTCTAGCGCTCCGCCGCTGCCAACGAGCTTGGTCACGGCGACGTGTTCGTCGAGGGTGGCCTCCAAGCCCCCGTCGAGTACCGCTTGCCGAAGCGCCTCCGGATAGCCGCCTGTCCTTCTGAGTCGCTTGGCGTTCTGCATCGACGCGGCGAATTGGCGCTGACCGAGATATGGCCGCAGCTGACCCCAAGCGAACCGGAACTCTCGCATTGTGCGGTCGGAATTCCGCGTCACGTCGGGCTCGTGCCTGCGTAGCGTTCGCGCGACGACGATACCGGGTGCGCCCAGCATCCAGTCGGCCAGCGCGATGATCTCGGCTTTCGTCGCACTTCTCGTGGGCGTCTTTCGAAGCCAGGAATTCGGCTCGACGAGCTTGCGGAGCTGCCGGAGCGCCGCCGTGATTGCGGGAGCTGCACCAACAGCTTGCTCCAGGTCGAACGCCAGCCGCCACGGCTTTCGGGGCGCGCCGTCCGCAGGCGCGACGGAGATACCCTTACTCCTTAGCCATTTCTCCAGTTCCGCCCTGGCCCTGCGCCTCACCTCGTCGAGACCGAGGTTGCCGCCCCTCACCGGTTCGAATGCCAACGACAAAGTCGGGAACGGCATGAAGAGCGCCACGAGCGGCCAAGGCGCCTTCGCCGTCGGACGGAGGAAAGCCGCCGTTTTTCCCTTGTCTCGGCGATGTTCCGATCGTCGATCCACCTCGCCGCTCAGCCAGGCTGCGACAGCCGTCGGCGTCCCCTTGTAACGGCTGAAGAGAAGTGATTTTCCGTGCAGCCGCCCCTTTGACGCCAACTCGCCCCAGCGCCCGCCCAGCGTCCACCAAGGCCGCGTCGGCGCTAGCCAAGGCAGCGTGAGCGCATCCAGGTCGATGGTTGACGCTTTCGGGATGAGGTTGTCGACGAGGGCTCGAAGGTGCGGATGTGCCGGCCGCTCCTTGCCCGATGCAATCGTGCTTGCTGGCAGATCGGAATTGAGCGCCTTGCAGATGTTGTAGTTGAAGAGCGTTTCGGCCGGATACGGCACCGATGACCACAAGGGCTGGACCCAGGAGCGCATCGCGCCCTTGGTCTTCGCGACCGAGTGGGCGAGGTGGCGAAACGTGACGAGGTCCCCGGGCTCGACGACAGCCTCGTTGACGCGACGGTCGAAGACCTCGCCGCTGATCGCGGTGGCGCGTTCGGTTCGCGCGATCACCGGCCGGAGCGCCGCCTCCAACTCGCGTTTCGCTTCTCCGACCTCGGCGAGCGCGGAGGGCTTGTCGTCGCGACGCGCCAATGCGGAATGGTGGGCTCGGATGGCGCTCTCGGCTCGATCGCCTTGGCTCGAGCCCGCCGCCCCGTGAAGAAAGCGCACGAGACCGATGAAATGGCCGTATCGATCGCCCGGGATCGCCCCTTGGTCGAGCCGGTGCAGTCGGTACGGCGTCGCGGAGAGCAGCAACAGCGCCGGACTGTTTTCGCCTTTGCCGACAAGGGCTTCGACGAGCTTCCTTTGAATGTGGTGCAGCTCCGCCGCGTGGGGATCAGGGGGGGCGGCGCGGGTCGGCATGACCAGGTCCGCATAGCGATGGAACTCGTCGAGTATGAGCAGGTCCGGTCGGATGAGCGGGTCGCGCAAGGCCGCCATCGCCAGCGCCGCGCGGCAGCGCAGGATTATCTCGGGAAGAGGGTCCTTCCAACGAGCGAGGCGTTCCTGGAGACCCAGGTCGAGCTTCTTCCGCTCGAGCCCCATCAACTCCCGTAGAGCAGCCTCGAACGGGCGCTTTACGTACGACGGCGGCTCGCCGAGGTTCGGCCCGAACAAGCGCCGCTTGCTCCCGTCGCGAGCGCGGTCGAAGGCTCGGATCTCGCGCCATGCGGTGGGAGCCGCCTTCAGGAGGAGCGACCCGATCAGATCGCGCTCAGCCGTGCGCCCGGTGCGCTGCCCGGGCTTCCATCCGGGCAGGCTCGTCTCCGGCGTGTAGGAGTAGATGCGATAATCCGTTCGACCAGACGATGGCCTCTTGCCGAGCACCAGGGATAATCGGTCCTCGGGTCTGGGCCAGTTCTCCTGCAACGCCATCAGCTTGCCCAGGTTCTGCGACGCGATGTCTAGGTTCGGGCACAGGTAGACGACGTTGAGCGCCCTGCCCTTTTGCCGCTGAAGCTCCGAGGCGATCGCCCTCGCGGACACCGTCTTGCCCAATCCCACCTCGTCAGCGATGAGGAAGCGACGGCTTCCACCCTGCCTCGTCAACGCCTCGACGGCGGCCTCCACTGTCGCCTCCTGGAAGCGTTCCAGCGTCATGGCGCATCGCCGATCGCAGCGCGGATCTGCGACCAGAAGGTTCGGATCTGGGTCCACTGCGCGGTCGCGGCAGCGTCGCGCTCCTCGTCGGGCGTCTGCGCGAGCTCGGTGTCCAAGGCGGCCAGGACGTCCTCGAGCCGGCGTGCGCGCCGTTCGAATTCGTCCGGATCTCTCGCCCAAGCCGCTAGAACCTCCTCCATTGCGAGGGGAAGGCCGTCCCCGGCCCCGGCGTACTCCGAACCAGCCCACCGGCGCGCGCCCGTCCATGTGGTCGCCTCCGCGCCGACCAAGTTCTCCAATTGCGAACGGACCCAGACGCCGGCGCCCGCCAGGCCGATATAGGAGGCCTTGGCCGCGCGGTCGCGCCCATCCGCATCGTGTCCGGGAAAGGGCACGGCTTGTGCCCAGGATCGGGCCGGACAGTCCTTCTGCTGGCGCTCCGCACGGAAGCAGACCAACACCGTCTCTTCCTTCTGCGGCAGCGAGCCGCGAACCAGCCTCACGGCGGTCGTTCCCTCGGGCCATGGAACTGTCGCGTTGGGTCGGGTCAGCAACCAGGCCGTCAGGAAATGCTGGCGGAGAAAAGCGTCTATGGAGGTCGCGCTCGTCAGCGTGATCCCGTCGACGTCGCGGCGAAGCTCCATCTCGGCCTCCAGCACCGCGGCGATCGCGCCGTCCAGCGCGCGCTCGGCTGCTCGCCGACTCGCGAGCTCGGGGTCGCTCTCGACCGATCTGGGGTCGAACGGCACGCCGTCCCGCGCGAAATCGACGAGCGAATTCGCCGTCTCCTTTGGTACGTCGAGCTCGGCCATGACCTCGGCGTTCGGCCCCAACATGCCGCGCCCCGTCAGGTTGGCGCTGCCGATCCAGAGCCTGCTGACGTCGCCGTTCTGGCGAAGGAGCATTTTCGCATGTAGGCCCGCCGGTTCCGGCAGCGACACGCCGTCCACCGCGGCGGCCGCGACGGGAGGTTCGACCGGCATCTCGACGCCGAAGGTAGGCGGGCGGCCGGTGGCGATCGCAAGACCAGACCGAGCGGCAAGACCGGTCGCGGCATCGAGCGTGGTGAGCAAGGTGGCCTCTGGAGCCCAGTCGAACGCCCTGACGCCGGCGTCGTCGGCGAAGGGGGAAATCGCGACTGCGAGGGTGGCCGCCTTCAGCGACGTCTTGAACGGCTTTTGCTGGCCGGCGCGCCGCCACTGCAATCCGCGGAAGCCAACCCCATTGGGTGCGTGCCATCGCACGCGCCCAAGCTCCGCCCCGAACGCGGCCATCCAAGGCACCGGCGCCAGCAGATCTTGCGCCATTTCCACGACATCACCGGCACGTTTGCCCGCCGAGCCGCCGACCTTGCCAACCAGCAAGAGACCGGCCTCCCGGTCCTGGCCTCCCGTGAGGTTCCTGCTGCCGATCCAGAGCTTCCAGCGCACGGTCGCCCGAGGGCCCAGGTAGCGCACCAGCGCGAGCTTGGGGTGATACGACGATCCCGCGGGGGGCTGCACCGCGTGGATGCGACGGTCGAACATGTGGAGCACGCCGTAGGAGCGCGCGGCCGGCTTCAGGCGGTCTTTCTGATAGACGATGGCGATGCGGGGGGCGACGGCCTCCAGGGCGTCGACCAGGCTGATCGGGCCGGCCTCGAGTTCCTGTTCCCCTGCCCGACTGAGCGACAGCACCAGCGCTGCCATTGCGACCAGGTCGAGGGAGTACGTCGCGAAGGCCGCTCGGTCGAGCGTCTGGTCCGCAGCCGGTCTCAGCGCCTCGAAGACGGAATATGTGGCGTCTTGTTCGAAGCCAGAAGCGGTCACCGGCCGGCCAACTGATCGAGGAAGGTGGACACATGGCCCCACCTATACGTCAACGGCGCCGACGCGCGGGGCCGCCAACCCTGTCGACGTTCATCGCCGCTGCGGGCGAGCAGCGCCCGACCGGGCTTCTGGGCCTCTTCCCGTTCGCGATAAACGTTCGCTAGCGCGCCGACGTCGCCCGCACCCTTGCGCAGCCAATCCTGGGTTTCGTGGATCAGACCACCCAGCTTGTTGGCCTCTGCTGCATCCTGCACCAACCCGGGCAGTTCCAGCTTCAACGCTTGCTCGCCATGTTCGACGATGGACTCGTCGAGCCAGCTCCGAGCGTCTCGGGCCTCGTTGCAATCGTCGTCCTTCATCGACTGCACGAGCGTCGTGTGCACGGATCGCGCGATCGCCGCGACCGAGCCCGCCTGCCTCGCTCGCTCCATGCTGGTCTTCTCGTCGGCGTGGAGCAGCGAAACGACGCCTCGATCATACATAGAACCCGGCGACGCCACCCCACGCTCGGCGAGCCGCGATAGCAAGGTTGGACGGCCGTGGCCGTCGCGGGGCTTTAGCCAAGCGCGTCGGATCCGGCCTGCCTCGTCCGTCTTGGTGTCCAGCTCGAAGTCGAGCGGCTCATTGGCCGCACGCCATTTGGCCGGGGTTGGCGGCGCGTCAAGGAAAAGTGGCCCCGGCGGCTCGGCATCGACCTCCGGTCGGGGGCCTCGGCCCGACAGTTCCTCCCAGTGGGCATGGATCTCTCCGCGGCCGGGCGCATCGCGGCCAGCGCCGAGTGGCTTCACCAAATTCCAGCTACGCATCGCGTTCCAGTAAACCGCGCTCGGCTTGACCACCGGGCTGCGACCTACCCGGAGCACACGCCCCCCGATCACGCCGTGACCATCCCCGGAGCCGTAATGCCGAAGCAGCCGGTGACCGGTCCGGTCCTCGATCCGATCCAGATCGCCGCGCGGGAACGGCTTGCCGCCTTCGCGTTGCTGAAGTTCCAGGTAGCTCCAGCACGTGAACCACACGTACCGCAGCTGGGTCTGCTGGACCGAGGTACCGGGAAAGAAGCGATCGGCGTAGGCGAAATGGACGACGCCGAAGCCGAGCTCGTCACGCGTCCCGTCTGGACCGATGGAGGCAAGCGCCTGCTCCGCAGTCCGGCGCTCCTTCTGCGAAAGCCAAACCCAGCCGAGCTGAGGTTCCAACCCGCCCCCCCCCGTCATCCACAGTCTGATCGGTCATAGGCCATTATTGACACGACGCACGCTTATCGTATCCGTAACATACGTCGGAAACTCGCGCGTAACAGCTCAGAATACCAAATAGGTACCTGAGCCCGCTAAGCGGCATGCACATCACGGTCGCTGGCGCATCGAAAAGTCTCGGATCGTAGTCTCGGCGACGAACCCGGACTTGTCGAGTGGATTCCGTCAGCTGAAGTACTCGGTGGAAAAGCCGTTGCCGACCAGCAGAGCCAGATCCTTGCAGTCGGTGCGCTTCAATGCCTCCTTGAAATCGATCATGTCAGGCATCGCCGCAACTCGATCCTCGATGACCGAGTCTGACCGACAACCAAGCGATGCCATCGCTGCTCGCTTTAAGCTATAGATGGTTGACCTCCGTGCGCTGTTCCACAGGCCTAACAGTAAAATTCGCGTTGAGGGCCTCAGCCTGCATAATGTCGGCCGTGCCGTGCCACTTCTCGAATGGTAAGAAATCTGTGCCTACCAAATGCGCCATCCAGAAAGCACAAGGGATTAAAATGCGAACGGCTGGCGGAGGGTGTACACTTCCCGTCGACCGAAAGACATGAGCACTTTAAACATAGGGCAATAGCAGGTCGCTTGAGGAATCAACGTTGGGAACCACAGTACAGCCACTGACGAAGCAAAAGTCGGACGGGACGACGTATACCCGGCGAGACGACGTCGAGGAGGCTCTCGAAAGGCTCGTGTCACTACCGCGCTCCGATGTGGTCACCGCCCTGAAGATCCGCGACGCCCGCTCGGACCTGTACGTACAGTCTGAGTGCATCGTCTATCTAATCCGTGCTACCCGCCACGACAACGACCAGACCTATTTCGGGGAACTCTACCGCGAATTGATGCGCAGGATCGTGGCCGTTGTCTGCCGTCAGCGACCTTGAGACCATTTAGGGGTTTTCGCGAATGGAGGATTTCTGGATCATCGCAGCCATTCAGGAGCGCAGATGAGACAGAAATCCGGGCCGGAGAAAGCACCGGCAGAGCAGATCGTGAAGGATATCCGCCGAGCGACGCGTCGGCAGTTCTCGGCCGAAGAGAAGATCCGCATCGTGCTGGAAGGGGTGCGGGGCGAAGAGAGCATCGCCGAACTGTGCCGACGCGAGGGGATCGCCTCATCGATGTATTACGGCTGGTCGAAGGAGTTCCTCGACGTCGGCAAGCGCCGGCTGGCCGGCGACACGGCGCGTGCGGCGACCTCCGACGAGGTGAAGGAACTGCGTCGGGAGGCGCAGGCGCTGAAGGAGGCCGTGGCCGATCTGACCCTGGAAAACCGCCTGCTTAAAAAAAGCATGCTCGCGGATGGGGAAGACGACACATGAGATACCCCGCATCCGAGAAGGCCGAGATCATTCGCCTGGTCGAGGCCTCGCATCTGCCGGCGCGACGCACGCTCGACAAGCTCGGCATTCCCCGCGCCACGTTCTATCGCTGGTACGATCGCTATCTCACCGGCGGGATCGAGGCGCTCGCCGATCATCGCTCGCGGCCCGACCGTGTTTGGAACCGGATCCCTGAGCCGGTTCGGGACGAGATCGTTGAACTGGCGCTGCGCGAAACGGATCTCAGCCCGCGCGAGCTGGCAGTGCGCTTCACCGACGAGAAGAGCTACTGCGTCTCGGAGGCGTCAGTGTATCGGCTGCTGAAGGCGCATGATCTGATCACCAGCCCAGCCTATATCGTCATCAAGGCGGCGTCTGAATTCAAGGACAAGACGACGGCGCCGAACCAGCTCTGGCAGACCGACTTCACCTATCTGAAGATCACCGGATGGGGCTGGTACTATCTCTCGACCGTGCTGGACGACTTCTCCCGCTTCATCGTCGCCTGGAAGCTCTGCGCCACGATGCGGGCCGACGACGTCACCGCCACGCTCGATCTCGCGCTGGCCGCATCGGGGCTCGACCAGATCACGGTCGCCCACCGGCCGAGGCTATTGAGCGACAACGGCTCGTCCTACATCTCGGCCGACCTCGCCACCTGGCTCGACGGCAAGGGCATGAAGCACATTCGCGGCGCGCCCTACCATCCCCAGACGCAGGGCAAGATCGAGCGCTGGCACCAGACCCTCAAGAACCGCATCCTGCTCGAAAATTACTATCTGCCTGGCGATCTCGAACGGCAGGTCGCGGCTTTCGTCGAGCACTACAACCATGCCCGCTATCACGAGAGCATCGGGAATCTCACCCCGGCCGACGTCTACTTCGGCCGCGACCAGACCATCCTCCTCGAACGCGAAAGGATCAAACGCCAGACCCTCCAGCAGCGCCGCTTGCAGCACCACGCCAAGGCCGCCTAACCTCAAACCAAGATGAGCCAGAACCTCCGTTCCTGAGAAACCAAAACGGTCTCAAATCATCTGACGACGAACAGTTGGATGTCGTGGTCAACGGCAGCCGCGACGCCCTGCAATTCAAGGGTGATGGTCTTTTCGATCGAAACGCCGACAAGCCTCGCAATCGTGCAAAACTTGAACTCATCGCCCGCATCCTTCGTGATGAGCTCGCGTGCTACGTGCATGGAGAGGGCTCGACGCTCCCGACCGGCTGCAACGCCAACCTCGTTGTGATCGACGCATTGCAGGTCGAAGGCCATACCGACAGCGACGGCTCGGATGCGCACAACATGGATTTAAGCGCCCGAAGAGGTGCAGCCGTGTACACGGTCATGGTGGCGGCAGCACCAGAAATCCTCGCATTTAAGAACCTCAGGAGTCAGCCAATCCTGTCGGTGGCAGGCTATGGAAAAGGCCGGCCGATCCGCGAGAACAATTCGGATGAGGCAAAAGATGCCAACCGGCGCATAGATCTGCGCCTTATCATGTTCTCACCAACCGAAGAAAAATTTGTCCCTCAGAACTTGAGCCATCTGGTCGAGTTGCTGTGGACGCTCCAACCCAACGCCGCCAGATGACGCTGCTCGATAGCCTTACGACACTGCCTGATCCCCTGAAGCCGGTCCCCATACCGGTCACGTTCGAGCGCGCCGTCGAAACCATCAAGCTGACCTATCCCGCTGTCCAGCCGCAGAGCATCGAGCAGATCGACGCACTGATTGCGCGCATCTCAACCGCCATGAGTTCTGGCGACTGGTCGACGGTGAAGGAAGGTGATGTGGCGGCCGTAGTTCGCGCCATAGCGTCGCGCGCGCGCGTTGCCGGCGGCCCTTGCGGATTTCCTGCTGGGAGAGCTCTCAGTCTCCACCCGCAAAACACTCCTTGGCGCGCTCTGCGACGGTTATCTCACGGGTTGGCGCCAGGAGGATCTGCTGACGCGGAAACTGGCTGGAATCATTCAAGCCCGCTCCTCTTGGCTGCCAAGCCGCTGGCAGGCGATGTTCATGGCGGTGCCGGAGGCACTCGATCTGGAAGAGGGTCCAAAGCGATTTGGACAACGCCTCGCCGCTGAACCCGACCCCTACCGAGCATCTCTTGCCAGCGGAATTGCAGCGCCGCACGACGTCGGCTTCATGGCCGCTGTCCACTCAGCCTGGCTGGCCGCCATCCCGTCTCCAGAGTCCGAGGTGTCCGCGCGCCGCGTGCTGGCGTGGATAACGCCGCGCGATGCACCGCAGCTCGAGAGCGACCGAGGCGCGAGCGCCGTCCAGCGGCTCTTGATGCCGTGGCAGTCAAAAATGGCGCCGGCCGACTTGCGTTCGGTGCTCTTACCTGCGCTCACCACGGCATATGGCGACCCTCGACGAGACCGACCCGAATTCTGGACCCTTGTCAGCGACGACGCGCGCCGCGTCATCTTCCGCTGGCTCGCTGGTCGCAGCATGGAGGCGTTTATCGACGTCGTATCCCGGGCTGAGGCGGCAGGCGCATACAGCGCCCAGTGGGCGAGCCGGCGCCGGTTCTGGATGGGCCTATATGAAAAGGGCCGTATTGACGAAGCCTGGGTCGCGTTGACGCGCGACGCCCAAGCGATCGCAGCGAGCCTCTTCCAGCAGACCAAGGACCCGGCCTACGAGAGCTATGGGAAGCAAGAAGGCGCCCGGAAGAAGACGTGTCTCTTGGTGATGCGGATCGGCAACCTGATCGTCGTCGAAGGCTCACACGACTTTCGCGTGCACGTTTTCCGTACCGAGGATACCGCTGCTCCCCGGCTCTATGCCTCAGGCTATGACGCAGAGAGCTTCCTGCTGCCGGTCGGCCACCACGATGCAAGAATGCACGACACTGCGGGAAATTGGATGCGGTGGGTGGAGAGGAAGATCCGGTGACGGCGCCATTCACATTCTCCTTCGACCAATCCGGCGGCGAGTTACGGCTTGCCGAGGAGAAAAGAGGCCTTTTCGGATTCCTCAGACGTCGTGGCACCCGAGACCTGCTGGCACTTCCCAAGGAGGACCGCGCCTTGGGCATGGCCGTGGCGCGCTTGCATGCTCTAGACCGCGATGGCCGTGAGCACGACGTTACGGCGACCTCTCTTCGCCTCTCTCATCGCCTTCTTGCACAGTTGGATAGCGCTACTGCTCGCGCTCTTGGCCTTCCACCGCTGCTCACTGGATACGTCTTCAAGGCGGCTCTCAGAGGATCACTGGGAAGCCCCAACTTCCGGATCGATTGGTGGTGGGCGCGAGGGGAAAAAACGATACCGCTTCGTCGTGTTGGAGCGGTCGTTGAAACAGTCGACGGACCCGCGCGACTGCCGCCGCCGATCCTTCAAGCGATCGAAGTCGCAGAAAGCTTCGATCCTAAAAGCCCGATTGCTGACCATTGGCTTACCGTCGGTCGATTCCGGACAGCTCTCGGCACCGACAACGATCCCGCGGTCGCGTTCGATCAGGAGGGTCTGCTCGGCGAGATCGAAGTTGTGACGTGCGAATGCGTCGGCCTCCAGCTGTTCGATGCTGACGACGCGCGATTCGAGGCTCTCCCTCTCGCGCGATCCAGTGGTGGCGACTTGGCCTTGCCTGATGCGTCAAACGCTCTGATCCATGGTGCTGAACTGGCCGAATTTCAGCGGCAGACGAAGGCTCGAAGCGCACAACCGGCCTATCGGATCGGTCCCAAGCGGTTCCTTATTCTCGACCGCTCGGCGATGCCGGTCGTGCAGGTCATCGCAGAAGCGGCCAAGCAGCCGGATGGCGGACGGCGCCGCTTCATCATCGAGGCAGAGCAGGTCATCACCGACGCCATCGAGCGTCAGGCCCTGGCCGATGGCCGGTTGAACGAACTCATGAGTCCAGAAGGATATGCTGAGGCGCTTGAGCGCGAGGTCGGACGATCATGGGCTGAGACGCGGGAATGGGCTTCGCGCGTCATCGCCGTCGCCGAGTGGACTCGTCCGGTCTTGGGCCAGCTATCTGGCTCTGGAACGCAGTGGTTGCCTCCCTCCCTCGCGCCTGAACTGGGGGAAATTCTGGGAGCTGTTCCAGACGATGAAGTGGAAAATCTGCTGCGGGAGCTGCGTCACGCCATCGAACACGGGCAATCGGTGATCCAGCACAGCGCCGGTGAGATCCCCGTCATTCCAGACGTTGTTGAAGCATTGATGCGGCGCCTCGAAATGATCGGGCGGCGACAGCAGATCGCGCCGCCGGGCGATCCGACGACGGTGTTCCTGCCCGTCACGCACAGCAATTTCTGGGACAACGACTTCAGCGCCCAGCTCAGACGGCGTGAGACCCTGCAAGGCGCGATGCCCGCCGATCTCTTGAGAACAAAGCTCAAGCCCCATCAGGACCGATCCTTCCAATGGCAGGTCAGCGCCTGGAGTGCTGGCCTTCCGGGTATTCTCAATGCCGATGAGCAGGGTCTTGGGAAAACCCTGCAGACCTTGGCGTTCCTAGCGTGGCTGGCCGATCACATGGCGCGTGGCAAGGTCGCGTGCCGGCCCATCTTGATCGTCGCGCCGACCTCGCTGCTCCGCAACTGGGAAGCTGAGCTCGACCTGCACTTCGTCTCAGGCGTATGGGGCGAACCCGTACGTCTGTACGGCCAGCACCTTCAGAAATGGAAGGTGCCTGCGGTCCGTGGTCGAGACATCGACGATGGCGTCGCAAAACTGGACTTGAGCGAACTCACCGCATCCAAGCGGCCACAGCTCGTCATCACGACGTACCAGACGCTCGCGAACTATGCCGTGACATTTTCCGTCACCGATTTCTCGGTCGCGATCTTCGACGAAATTCAAAATCTCAAGAACCCCGCAGCCATGCGCTCGGAAGCCGCCAAGGCGGTGAAAGCAGACTTCAAGATCGGTCTGACCGGGACCCCGGTCGAAAACGCGACCCGCGACATCTGGGCCATCATCGACCAGCTCTTCCCTGGCGCTCTTGGACCCTTGCAAGAATTCCGGAGGATTTTCGATACACCCACCGAGCTGAGGATGAGGCAGCTCCATGCGGCGATATTTGCCAGCCAAGCTGGCCGGCCGGCGATCGGACTACGAAGGCTCAAGAAGGACGCCGCTTCCGATCTCCCGCCCAAAGTCAGGGTGCTACATCCGCGCATCATGCCCGAGACGCAGGCGCTGCGGTATGATGAGGCGCGCGCCAAGGGCGGCGGAATGTTCGCCCTTCTTCACCATATCCGGCGGACATCGCTGCATCCTGGACTGATTGAAGGCGAAACACCTGACCGTTTCGCCTTGTCGTCGGCCAGGACCACTGCAGCATTGGATATCCTCGGCGCGATTCAGAAGAAGAAAGAGCGCGCCCTTGTCTTCATCGAGAACCGCGACGTTCAGGCGTGGTTCGCCGAGCTTGTCAAAATCGAGTTTGGTCTGGAGCAGGTCTATGTGATCAACGGCGACACCGGAATCGATGCGCGAAAGGAGATCACGGACCGATTTCAACGCCATCTCAAAGATGATCAGGGCTTCGACATCCTGGTCTTGGGCCCTCGCGCGGCCGGAACAGGCCTGACCCTCACGGCGGCAAACCATGTGATCCATCTCACGAGATGGTGGAATCCTGCCGTCGAGGAGCAATGCAATGATCGAACACATCGCATCGGCCAAACGCGCCCCGTGACGGTGCACATCCCCTTGGCCGTTCACCCGAGGCTTGGTCCGAAATCCTTCGACTGCTTGCTGCAACGATTGATGAGGCGGAAACGAAATCTAGCCGAATCTGTGCTTTGGCCGCAGGAATCGGGGGACGCAGAGCTCGCCTCCCTCTACAATTCAATATTGGAGAAAGAAGAGGTTACCTCTGAAAAGCCGGAAGAGATGCGCCTTTTTGACAGACCTGATCTGATAGTGACCTGCCACTGGTTTGTCATCCAGCGGCGATTAGAGCCTCAGCCGGTTTTACGCCGTGTGGCGTGGGGCTAGCAACGGGCGATCGGCGGAGCTGGTCTGGGTTGCGCAGCCGATCGTCCGTTGCGGTGAAGTTGGCGGCATAGGCCGCTGGCGTGAGGTATCCGAGCGCCGAGTGTGGGCGCGCGGTGTTGAAGTCAGCGATCCATGCCGCGATCTTGGCGCGGGCGTCATCAAGATCGAAGAACAGTGTCTCGTTGAGAAGCTCGTCGCGCATGCGGCCGTTGAAGCTCTCCACGAAGCCGTTCTGCATGGGCTTGCCCGGCGCGATGAAGTGCCAGTCCACGCCGTTGTCGCGGCACCAGGCGAGCATTGCGTTACAGGTGAACTCCGTGCCGTGATCGCTGACGATCATGCCCGGCTTGCCGTGCCGTTCGATGATCGCCGTCAGCTCACGCGCCACGCGCCGGCCCGAGATCGAGGTGTCCGGGATCGCGCCCAGGCACTGCTTGGTGACGTCGTCGACGATGTTCAGTATCCGGAAGCGTCGGCCGTTGGCGAGCTGGTCGTGGACGAAGTCGGTCGACCAGCGCGCATTCGGCTTCGCCTCTACCAGGATCGGCGCCCGTGCTCCTACGGCCTTGCGGCGGGCTCTCCGCTTGCGCACGGATAGGCCCTCTTCGCGATAGAGCCGATGGATGCGGTTGATGCCCGACGGTTCGCCCTCCCGCCTGAGCAGGATGAATAGCCGTCGATAGCCAAACCGGCGTCGCTCATTGGCAAGCTCCCGCAACCGGGTGCGAAGCTCCGCA
>NZ_LGSZ01000053.1 GCF_001298265.1 Allobosea vaviloviae
GCCCTCTCCGAGCAGAGCGCAGCTTCGGCCGGCTCGCTCTCCTCCCGCATCGCTCAGCTGAACGCGCTGGTCGCGGCCTTCAGGACCGGGAACGAGGGCGCGGGAATGGCTGGCAGCGCACCAAGCCATGCGCCCGCCGCTCCCGTTCTGGTCAGGCCCGCCGTCGAGCCCGCTCCGTCGGAACCGGCCCGCCTGCGCCAGCTCGCCGAGACCGCCTTCGTCCAGTCCCGCGCACCGGCCAAGAAGGTCGCCAACAGCCGCGCCAGCGACTCCGGCTGGGAAGAGTTCTAGAACCGGCCGCGCCCAAGCCGACGCCACCAACGAAGCCCGGCCCGTTGCGGCCGGGCTTTCGCATGTCTGGAAAGGCGTCGGGCCGCTGGCAGAGCCATTTAGCCTCCTGCCTCCCTCAAATGCAGGATGCCGCGCGGCAGGCATTGGATGACGCTATCCCCAGTCCGGCCCAATTCAGCCTTGGCCGCGCCGAAATCAGACCTGCCTATCACGGCCTCGTGATTGTCGGAGGGGATAGCACAGATGATGACCAGACTTGCCGCCGCCCTGTTTCTCGCCCCGAGCCTGGCCGGCGCGGCCGAGACGGAACTGGCCTCCCGCATCGAGCGCGTCACCGTCTATCCCGACGGCGCGGTGGTGACGCGCCTGGGCAAGGCGGACCTGCTGCAAGGCGCCTCCCAGATCGTCCTGCGTGGCCTGCCGGCGACGGTCGACCCGGCTTCGATCCGCGTCGAGGGCAAGAGCTTTGCCCCAGGATCCGGCAATGGCAGCTTTTCGGTCGGCTCGGTCGATGTCCGCCTGACGCCAGGCGAGACCCGCCCGCCCGGCCTGGATCCGGTGATTCAGGCGAAGCTCAGGGTTTTGCGCGAGGAGCGCGGCGTTCTGGCCGGCCGCGTCAGCGCGATCGAGACCAAGCGCGCCGCCATCGAGCGCTTCGCCCAGACCACGCCCGACAAGCTCGGCTCGGAGAGCAAGGCCCTGCCAATCACCGATTGGGTCGCGGTCTTTGACACCATCGGCACCGCGCTGCTCAAGGTCCATGAGGAGCTGCGCGGCAACAAAATCCGCCTCGACGAGGTGGATGTCGAGATCGCCACGCTGGAGCGGGCCGCCCCGGCCCCCCTGCGCACCGGCGCGCCCAAGCGCGACATCGCCATCGCCGTCGAGGCGACGGCGCCCGTCGCGGCCGAATTCGCCGTAACCTATCGCGTCGGCGGCGCCGGCTGGACGCCGCAATACGAGGCGAGGCTCTCCACCGGCAGCGGTGCGGAGAAGCCGGCGATCGACCTCGTCCGGCGGGCAGAACTGCGCCAGCGCACCGGCGAGGACTGGAGCGATGTCGCGCTGACGCTCTCGACGACGCGCGCGGCCGGCGGCACCCGCGCGCCTGAGCTTGCGCCGATGCAGGTGATGTTCTTCGAGCCGATCACGTCCGACTTGATGCGCGGCCGCAACATTGGCAGCGCGCCGCCCGCCCTGGCTCCGAGCCCCGCCCGTGCGGCCAAGGCGGCGGACGCCGAGGCCGAGGCGAGCGCCCGCAACATTCCGGCCGCCCGTCCCGCCGAAATCCAGACCGCGCAGGTCGAGGCGTCAGCTTATCAGGCGAGCTTCCAGGTCCCCGGCCGCGTCTCGATCCCGCAGGACGGCTCCTCCAAGACCGTTGTTCTGAGCCAGAACAAGGCCGAACCCATGCTCTCGGCCCGCATCACGCCCGAGATCGAGGAAACCGCCTATCTCGAGGCCGCCTTCACCCATGACGATCCTGCAGCGCTGTTGCCCGGCACGGTCGCGCTGCATCGCGACGGCACCTATATCGGGCGTGGCCGGATCGGGCTGGTGGCGCCCGGCGACAAGGTCGAGCTCGGCTTCGGCGCCGACGACAAGCTCAAGGTGTCGCGCGCACCCGTGCGCCGCCGCGAGAACGAGCCGACCTGGCTCGGCCAGACCCGCACCGACCTGCGCGAGTTCAGGACGGTGGTGAAGAGCCTGCATGCGCAAGCCGTCAAGGTGACCGTGACCGAACGCATCCCCTTCTCGGAAAGCTCCGCGATCACCGTCGAGACCATCGCCGCCCAGACCACGCCGCCGACGGAAAAGCAGGTCGGCGACAAGCGCGGCATCTCGGCCTGGACCTTCGACCTCGCGCCGGGGGCGGAAAAGGAGATCAAGGTCTCCTACCGCATCAAATGGCCGGGGGATCGCGAGGTCACCTATCAGCAGCAGCCTATGCCGAGGCCAGCCCCGCTGCCGTGGTCGCCGGCCGGCGAAACGAAGGGCGGCTGAGGCCGCGTCATTCTCGGGCGAAGCGAAGCGCAGGCCCGAGAATCTCTCGCCGGATAAGACACCGGCGCCTCCTGATCAGGTGATGCTCGGGTCAAGCCCGAGCATGACGCCCCGAGGCCTTCACACCGCCATCGCCAGCTCGCGCCCGCGCCCCAGCCGCGTCATCCAGTCGGTGTATTGCGGCTGGACCTTGAGCTGGTGGCCGTAATGCCGGCGCAGCGCCTCGGTCAGCCGCCCGCCGCGTCCAAGCTGCGCGTCGGCGAAGGCGATCATCACCGAATTCGGCCAGGCCTGCGGGCGCACGCCGCGCAGGCGCTCGAACAGCGCGTCCTCGTCAGCTTCGGCATCGTTTTGCGCCATCAGCATCAGCATCGCCGCCGTCGAGCGCGAGATGCCCATATGGCAATGGACGAGGAGATGGCCCTCGACGCGATCGCCCACACCCTCGCGCAGCCCCTCGCCGAATTGCAGGATCTGTTCGACATGACCAGGCTGAGGCGGGGTCATGCCCTGCGACGGGCCCAGGATGTCGTGGAAGCGCAGCGTCACGCGATGGTGCTCGCCATAGGTGCCGAAGGCGTCGATCTCCGGCAGGCCGGGATCGAGCAGCGACAGCACATGGCTGACGCGGCGGACGCTGTGGGTGGGCAGTTCCTCGATGCCGCAGATGGTGAGCGTCGAGATGGCGAGCGATTGCATGGGGTCACCGGCTGGTTGGCGCAGAGGTGCCGCTTACAGCCTCCCGCAGCAGGCGCGCAACCAACAGGAATGGAGGGGAGCCCTGCGCGATCATTGTCGTGCAGAGCTTGCGCCGGTCGAATCCGCTCGACCTCTGCGCCGTCATCCCGGACCAGCCGCGAAGCGGCGCCGATCCGGGATCCATGCCTGAACCGTTCCGGAATGGATCCCGGCTCTCCGCTTCGCTTCGGCCGGGATGACGCGTGCTTGACGACCGATGGGGACCGCCTGTTTGCGTGCAGGTCGCCTACGCTGCGACCGCCTGCGGCTGCATCCCCAGTTCCTCCGCGACGACATTGACCCAGTAGCGGATGCCGTCGGGGATGATCGCGTCGTTGAAGTCGTAGAGCGGCGTGTGCAGGCCCTTGAACGAACCGTCCGCCGCGACCCCGTTGCCGATGCGCATGAAGGCGCCGGGCTTGATCAGCATCATCTCGGCGAAATCCTCGCCGCCGGTGCCCGGCCGCAGCTTGGCATCGACATGGGCGGCACCGACAGAGGCGGAAGCCGCGGCGACCGCGACCTCGACCTGCTCGGCCTTGTTGATCAGCGGGCTCGTCCCGCGATGATAGGTGGCTTCCGCCCGGCAGCCCCAGGCCAGCGCCGTCGCGCTTGCGAGTTCGCCGATGCGGCGCTCGATCGTGTCGCGAATCTCGGCAGAGTAGGTCCGCGCCGTGCCGCCGAGCACGAGTTCGGAGGGGATGACGTTGGATGCGTTGACGTCGCCGCCATGGATGTAGCCGACGCTGATCACCGCCGTGTCGAGCGGCGGCACATTGCGGCCGACGATGCCCTGCAGGCCCAGCACGAACTGCGCCTGCGCATAGGTGATGTCGGTCGAGAGATGCGGCTGCGAGCCGCCATGCCCGCCGACGCCACGGAAGGTCACCTCCCAGCTATCGGCCGAGGCCAGGAACGGCCCGACCGCCGTGCCGAAATGCGAGGCCGGCAGGCCCGGCGTGTTGTGCAGCCCATAGATGGCGTCGCAGGGGAAGCGCTCGAACAGACCGTCCGCCAGCATCGCATTGGCGCCGCCGCGCCCCTCCTCCGCCGGCTGGAAGATCAGGATCGCCGTGCCGCCGAAATCGGGGTTCTCCGCGAGATAGCGCGCCGCGCCGAGCAGCATGGTGGTGTGGCCGTCATGGCCGCAGGCGTGCATCTTGCCGGGCGTGGTCGAGGCATAGGGCAGGCCGGTGTCCTCGACCAGCGCGAGGCAGTCCATGTCGGCGCGCAGCCCCACCGCCCTCTGGCCGGGACGGCGTCCACGGATGACGCCGACGACGCCGGTGCCGCCGACCCCTTCAGTGACCTCGACGCCCCATTCGCGCAGATGCTTCGCCACCAGCGCCGCCGTGCGATGCTCTTCGAGGCCGAGTTCGGGATGGGCATGGATGTCGCGACGGATCTCGGTGAAGGCGGCATGGTGCCGGTCGAGCCAGGCGTCGAGTTCGCTCGTCATCGTCTTCATATCCCCTTGGCGCCGTCGCGCGCATCCGTGATTCGGGCCATCGACCACAGCCCCGCGAGGCAAGCATGAAGCCTGCCAGCGCGGCGTGGTCATGGCGCCCGCATCCTGTTCTACACCCTGGCGGCGCCGCCATCCATGCGCGCAAAGCTTGACCTTGGCGCGCGGTTGGCTCATGAGGGCCTGCAAGAACCTGCCTTGGAACCCCGGTCTTGCGCCGGGGTTTTTCATGCGCGGCGCTTGCCGGAAAACGACACGAGCAAGACAGGCAGGAACCCCTAACCATGGCAAATGTGGTGGTGGTCGGCGCCCAGTGGGGCGACGAGGGCAAGGGCAAGATCGTCGACTGGCTGTCGAGCCAGGCCGATGTGGTGGTGCGATTCCAGGGCGGGCACAATGCCGGCCACACGCTGGTCATCGACGGGAACGTCTACAAGCTGTCGCTTTTGCCCTCGGGCATCGTGCGCGGCGGCAAGCTCTCGGTCATCGGCAACGGCGTCGTGGTCGATCCCTGGCATCTCGTCGAGGAAATCGCCCGGCTGCGCGCACAGGGCGTCGCGATCAGCCCTGAGAACCTGCGCCTCGCCGACAATGCCACGCTGATCCTGCCGCTGCATCGCGAGCTCGACCATTTCCGCGAGACCTCCAATGCCGGCCTGAAGATCGGCACGACCAAGCGCGGCATCGGCCCGGCCTATGAGGACAAGGTCGGCCGCCGCGCCATCCGCGTCATCGACCTGAAGGACCCCGCGATCCTCGAGGCCAAGATCGAGCGGCTGCTGGCTCATCACAACGCGCTGCGCCGGGGGCTTGGCATCGCCGAGGTGAACGGCGCCGAGCTGCTCGACCAGCTCAAGGAGATCGCCCCGCAGGTCCTGCCCTATGCCGACACGGTCTGGGCGCTGCTCGACGCGCAGCGTCGCGCCGGAAAGCGCATCCTGTTCGAGGGCGCGCAGGGTGCTCTGCTCGATGTCGACCACGGCACCTACCCCTTCGTGACCTCGTCGAACATCGTCGCCGGCCAGGCCGCGACAGGCTCGGGCCTCGGCCCATCGGCGGTCGGCTATGTGCTGGGCATCGCCAAGGCCTACACCACCCGCGTCGGCGAAGGCCCCTTCCCGACCGAACTCTTCGACGAGATCGGCGAGCTGATCGGCCAGAAGGGCAAGGAATTCGGCGTCGTCACCGGCCGCAAGCGCCGCTGCGGCTGGTTCGACGCCTGCCTGGTGCGTCAGACCGTGAAGACCTCGGGCATCGACGGCATCGCCCTGACCAAGCTCGACATCCTCGACGGCTTCAAGGAGATCAAGGTCTGCATCGGCTACAGGCTCGATGGCGAGATCCTTGAGCACCTGCCGGCCGGCCAGAGCGACCAGGCCCGTGTCGAGCCCGTCTACGAGACGATCGAAGGCTGGGAAGGCTCGACGGCGGGCGCCCGTTCCTGGGCCGATCTGCCGGCGCAGGCGATCAAATATGTCCGCCGCATCGAGGAACTGATCGGCGCGAGCGTCGCCGTGCTCTCGACCAGCCCCGAGCGCGACGACACCATCCTGGTGCATAATCCGTTCGAAGCGTGAGCCGGCATGACGGAGTGTCGATCTTCCGGAGCTGACGCCCTTCAAAAGTTGCCGGTCTTTGAAGCGCGCCGGCCTTTCCAGAGTTGACGCGGGCGCCCAACAACGACAAGTGAGGCCAATGGCCGACTTCTATCCCATCCTGGCGCGAGCGGTTGCCGGGCTTCCCGAGACATCGCCGGCGGCGCGCCAAGCCATCTACGAGCGCGCCAGGGCAGCCCTCGTGACCCAGCTCCGCAGTCTCGACCCGCCGCTCGGCGAGGCCGAGATCATGCGCGAGCGGCTGTCGCTCGACGAGGCCGTGGCGCGGATCGAGGCCGATTACGACACCACCCCGCCGCGGCTGGACATCGAGACACTACCGCGCCCGCCGCTGGCCGAGCCGCAGCCGCCCTCTTCGTTTCCCGCGCCCCTGCCGATCCAGCCGCCCAAACCCGCGCCGCGGCCCCAGCCGCCTGCACAGGCGCAACCTGCACAGGCGCAAGTCGAGCCGCTGCCCGATGATGCGCGCTATGACGACGCCCTGCCGGAGCCGGCCGAGCCGCAGCAGATGCGCCCGCGCCTCGCCCCGCCGCGCGAGAAGCGGGTCAAGCCCGGGCATCTTCGCACGGCGATCGTCGCGACCGGCGTCGCCATCGCGGTCGCGGCTATCGCCGTCGCCGCCTACTACGTCAACAAGGTCAGGCCGGAAACCGTCGCGCGTCCGCGCGTCGAGACGCCGAACCAGCCGGCCCAGGCCGACAATGCCGGCAAGATCAACGAGCGCGTCGGCGAGGCCGGTTCGGCCGCCCCCGCGACGCGGCCTGGCAGCGGCAGCACCTCGACGACGGCCCCTTCGCAGGAGATCGCGGTCGCGCAGCGCGCCATCCTCTACACCGAGGACCCCAACAGCCCGCAGGCGCCGCGCGCCATCAACGGCCGCGTGTTCTGGCGGCTCGACAGCGAAAGCGTCGGCCAGGGCCGCCCGGTCGAGACGATCGTGCGCGCCACCGTCGACATCGCCGAGATCGGCCTGTCGCTCGACTTCACCATCCGCCGCAACACCGATTCGGCCTTCCCCGCCTCGCACATCATCGGCATGCGCTTCACCTCGACGGGCGACCCGGCGACGGAGGCCGTGCGCGAGGTCGGCGTGCCGCAGTTGAAGACCGAGGAGGGCGAGCGCGGCGCGCCGCTCTCGGCGATCAATTCGGCGCTGGGCGAGAACCTCTTCGTCGCGGCGCTCTCGAACGTGCCTGTCGAGGTCGAGCGCAACACCGACCTGATCCTCAACCGAAGCTGGATCGACGTGCCCGTCCGCTTCGCCTCGGGCAAGCGCGGCATCATCACCTTCGAGAAGGGCGTCTCGGGCAACCAGACGCTGGCGGACGCGTTCGGGCGCTGGCGTTGAATTGAGAGGTGATCCGGCGCAGGCCACGCCCGCGCCCTGTCGCCGCCTCTTGGAATGCACGCCGCGGATATCGGCTTCGCGCGCTGCGGAACCGCCCCGCATCAGGGCGCTTGCACAATTGCCCATGGGTCGATCATGATCGCAGACGAGCGAGCCATACAGCGACGCTGAAGCGACAGGAGCAGGATTTGGGCAGTGTCATGCGCGCGCTGCTGCTGTCATCGATGTGCATGGCCTCGCCCACCGGCATGGCATCTGCCGCCGTACCGTTGGGATGCTTCGTCAGAACCTACGACGCCGCGCATTTGCGCAACCATCCCCGCCAGCAGGTTCGCCGTCTGTGGCTGCGCCTTGAAACCTCCCGCTACGAGGCCGGCAAGATCGAATTCGGCCTGAATATCTGGCTCAGGGGCCAGCCGCAGGTCTGGCGCGCAGGCGGGCGCTGTGAACCCGATCCCATCGCATTGAGATGCCAGCCGGATACCGACGGCGCCTCCGGATTGCTGATCACGCAAGTGGGCCGCAATATGCGCCTCTCGAACCCAGGCCGGCTGAAGATCGTCGACGACGTGACCGGGCCGGATCTGAACGACAGGCTTCTGGGCGGACCGGGTCATGCGACCTTTCTGCTCTCTCCGGCACGCGACAGCGCCTGCAAGGACAGCCGGCCATGACAGCCTGTCGCCATGCCGTTGTGAGCGCATCTCTGTTGGCTTGGCTGGCGGCGTCGCCGGCTTTGGCGCAGGGTGCCCCCTCGTCGCGCTATACGCGCGTCAACCTCGATCAGCCGCCGTGCAAGTCTGCACCGCCCCCCGTGGAGGGCTTCTCCTGCGTGGGGGTTGCAGGCTGGACCCTGAATGTCGGCTTCCCGGCTTTTGGCGCGACGCTGAACTTCAGCCGCGACAAGGGCCGAGTCTCTGCAATCTCGCCGACGGATGGCCGCCAGGTCCCGATCGACGAGCTCGCGGGCAAGACGACCACGATCGAATGGCGCGGCACGACCCGTGGCAGCGTCTTCGAGCCCTATGCGGCGATCATCCGCGTCCTGGTGCTCGATGCCCGCCAGAGGCAGGAGATGATCGAGCAGGGATCGCCGCCGCCATCGGCCCGGCGAGCGCAGATCCTGATGGTCACGCGCCTCGGCCGGGAAGGCTCCTGCGTGGTCGCCTATGTCGATGCGCAGGCCAACCCGGCGCCAAACGCCCTCGCCAGGGCAGCAGCGGATGCGGCCGGCAAGGCCAGACCCTGTCCGGTCGAACAGGTGGAGATCCGGGGCGTGGAAACCCCGGTCCTCAGCGGCTACATCAGGTAAGGCCGCCCGGATGACCCCGTGATCGACAAGGGTGTCGAGCCAGGCCTTCCCTCAACTCGCCCGCTCAGCCGCGAACCGCGCCGCAGCGCGCAGCACATCCGCCTCCGCCCCGAACCCCGCCAGCGCCGCGACCGCGGCCGCACTCAAGCCGTCGCGCTCCCGCTTCGCCGCATCCAGCCCCAGCGCCTGGACCAGCGTGCCCTTGCCCTTGCCCTGGTCCTTCGCGGTCGCCTTGCCCAACTGCTCGGGGCTCGCCTCGACGTCGAGGATGTCGTCGGCGACCTGGAAGGCGGCGCCCAGCGCCCGGCCATAGATCCCCAGAGCCGCGCGCTGTTCGGCCGAAGCCCCTCCAAGAACGGCGCCGATGTCGACGCTCGCCGCCAGCAGCGCGCCGGTCTTCATCGCCTGCAAGCGGCGGATCTCGACATCCGAGAGCGTGGCGGCAGCGCCTGCCCCGAAGCGGCCCTCGGCCGCGAGATCGAGCATCTGCCCGCCCGCCATGCCGCCGAGTCCGGAGGCGCGGGCGAGCGCCAGCACCAGCGCGGCGCGGATATCGCCGGACGCATGTGTGTCCGGGTCGGCCAGAACCTCGAAGGCGAGCGTCAGCAGCGTGTCGCCGGCCAGCATCGCGGTGGCCTCGTCATAGGCCTTGTGCACGGTCGGCCGGCCCCGACGGATGTCGTCGTCATCCATCGCTGGCAGATCGTCATGCACCAGCGAGTAGCAATGCACGAGCTCGACGGCAGCCCCCGCCCGCAGCGCCTGCGCGGGCGCGACGCCCAACAGCCGGGCCGTCTCCACCGTCAGGAAGGGCCGCAGCCGCTTGCCGCCGCCGAGCGCGCCATGACGCATCGCGGCCAGCAGCCGCGCCGGTCGCGCGATCTCGCCCTCGCGCACCGTATCCTTCAGCAGGCCGTCCAGCAGGGCCTCGATCTCGGCGGCGGTTTGCGCCAGCCGCGATGCCAGGTCGTCATTGCCGTCACCGGGCTGGGCGGAACTCATGGGGCGGAACTCATGGCGGAACTCATGGGGGTGGCCTCGCGTTCGCTCACCGGCGGCTTATCCCCGAGCGAAGATGGGACCGATCGGGCCGGGCTTGCCGGAGCGCGCACAAACCGTCAAGCCAATGGGAGCATGTCGCAGGGAATGACGGAGATGGCGGCAGCGCGCGTCCCAAGGCGGGGCAGCATCCTGATCCGCGCGCTGCGCTGGATCTGGCTGGCGGGGCTCGCCCTGCTCGTGGCTCTGGCTCTCGCGCTGATCCTCTATCGGTTCGTGCCTGTGCCCTCGACCCTGATGCTCGGGCGCTGGCTGACCTTCCAATCGGTCGAGCGTCAATGGGTGCCGCTCACGGAGATTTCGCCCACGCTGGTGCGCGCCGTGATCGCGGCTGAAGACCAGCGCTTCTGCAGCCATGCAGGCGTCGACTGGGTCGAACTCAACACCGTGCTGGAGGATGAGGACGGCCCGTCGCGCGGCGCATCGACGCTGACGATGCAGACCGCAAAGAACGTCTTCCTCTGGCCTGGCCGCTCCTATGTGCGAAAGGCGCTGGAGATTCCTCTCGCCATGGCGATCGACATCGTCTGGCCCAAGCAGCGCGTCATCGAGGTCTATCTCAACGTCGCCGAATGGGGCGAAGGGCTCTACGGTGCCGAAGCCGCCGCCCAGCGCTATTTCGGCAAGCCCGCGTCTCGCCTCAACGCCGCTGAAGCCGCAAGGCTCGCCGGCGCGCTGCCCAATCCGATCCTGCGCAATCCCGCACGGCCGAGCCGGGGCCTGCAATCGGCTGCCGGCCGGGTCCAGCGCCGCGTCGGGCAGTTGGGGCCGCTGGGCGATTGCGCCGTGCCGGGGTGAAGTACCCTTTCCGTCATTCCGGACAAGCCGCGAAAGCGGCGCCGATCCGGAATCCATGCCTGAGCCGTTCCGGCATGGATCCCGGGTCTCCGCTGCGCTTCGCCCGGGATGACGGCGCGGGTGAAGTGACCGAGGAGGATGCTGAAATCAGGATTCAGCACTAGCCATCGCGGCCGGCAGCGTGTATGGGCAACGCCTCACGAGATTGATCCGTCGTCGTGGCGGTGGCGTGGCCTCAGGGCAGCGCTTCCGAGCGGCGGCACGATGGAGAGTATCATGGCCGTTCCGAAGAGAAAGACGTCGCCGTCGAAGCGTGGCATGCGCCGCTCGGCCGACGCGCTGAAGCAGCCCACCTATATCGAAGACAAGAACTCCGGCGAACTGCGCCGCCCGCACCATGTCGACCTGAAGTCGGGCATGTATCGCGGCCGCCAGGTGCTGAAGGTCAAGTCCGAGGCCTGAGACCTTCGGGTCCGAGCCTCGGGGCGCTGCACGCAGCGTTGCAAGCCGGCCGCGAGGCCGGCTTTTTCTGTGCGCGATGCCAAGGCCGTGTGTTTGCGAGCGTCGCGAGAGCCTTCAGGCGCGGCGCGGGTTGCCGATTCGTGCCCGCATCGCAGCCGCCCGATAGAGCCGCGCCGCGACATCCGGCGTTTCGCGCTCGCGGCGGGCAAAGGGGCCGATCTCGGCTTGGCTGGCGGCAAGCTGCAGCAGCAGCATCGCGAAACCCGCGGTTGCGCGCTCGCCGCTCCCTTCCGGATATCCCGAATCCGTCATGTCCCACTCCGACACGCAATGATTGCGTCGAAGGGCAAAGTTGCAATCCGCCGGCCACCCTTAACGGTGTATTAAGGCGACGCGTCGCATCGTTTCGGAACAATTCCCTCCCTGTCCGGACAGGGCGGTCCGGCACATCAGAGCGATCCGGGCTGCCCGTCTCATCGAGGCCGTCAAGCGATGCCCGTGCCGTCGATCTTCAACGCTCGCGACGACAGCCGCGTGGATCCGCGCAACCTGCTCTCCTCGATCGGCGAAGTCGTCTACACCTGGGACATCCAGAGCGATGCCTTGACCTGGGGCCCCAATGCGGCCGACGTGCTCGGGCCGATCCCCGAAGGCGCCATGGCGCGGGGGCTCGGCTTCGCCGGCCTCGTCGAGCCCGGCAGCGGCCGCAGCCGCTATGATGCGGTCTTTTCCGCCGGAGGCCAGGACCAGGGCGAGGGCGTGATCTACCGCACGCGCTACGCCGCCGACCTCGCCGGCCGCAGGATGTGGGTCGAGGATGCCGGGCGCTGGTTTTCCGGCACGGATGGACGCGCGGCCTGCGCTCGCGGCATATTGCGACTGGAACGCCAGGTGCGACCCGACGAACTGGTGACGCAGACTGGCGATCTTGGCGACCGCTCCGCCCTGCTGGAGCGCATCGGCTCGGCGCTGGCCGAGCACCTGCCGGCAGATCGGGCCATCGTCGTGCTGGTCGGCGCGATCGACGAACTCGCCCGGCTGAACGACGATTTCGGCCACGAGGCCACCGACGAGATCATCTCAGCCGTGCAGGACCGGCTGCGCTCCGTGACGCGCCGGCGCGACCATCTCGTGCGCTATTCCAGCAATCGCTTCGCGATCCTCTTGACCGGCTGCCCGCACAGCCAGGTTGACGCCGCGGCGCGACGCTTCATCAAGGCGGTGGCGAAGACCGCCATCGAGACCCAGCGCGGCATCGCGCTTGTGCGCCTGCGCGTCGGGGCCGCCGTCGCGCCCGACATTTCCAGCCACGCCGGCACCTTGCTCTCCGCCGCGGAGAACGCGCTGGGCGGTGCCAAGGCCGCCGCCTGCGATGCCGCCGTGATCGCGCGGCGGCAGGAGAGCCGCGAGCCCCCCGACATGCGCCCCGGCTTCGATGTCAGCGCTTTGGCAGCCCTGAACGAGCGACGCGTCGAACTCGCGCTGCAGCCGATCGTTGGGGCGAAATCGCGCGAGGTCGCCTTCCACGAGGCCCTGCTGCGGGTCGCCCTCGGCAGCGACGGTGCCTTCTTCGCCACCGCCGAGCTGGTGCCCTTGCTCGAGCGTCGCGGACTCGTGCGGCTGTTCGACCATCGCGTGCTGGAGCTGGCGGTCGAGCTGCTCGCCACCAATCCGGCCATGACGCTCTCGATCAATGTCTCGCCACGCTCGCTGGTCGATCCGGAATGGCTCGACGCCTTCCTCGCCTGCACGGGCAGCGCGCGCGGCATCGCCCAGCGTCTCGTCGTCGAGGTCACCGAGACCGCGACGATCGACAATCCGCTGAAGGTCGCGCGGCTGCTCGGGCAGATCAAGGAGCGCGGCGCACGCATCGCCATCGACGATTTCGGCGCGGGCCACACCTCGCTGCGGCATTTGCGCGCCTTCCCGATCGACGTTTTGAAGATCGACGGCACCTTCACCCAGAATCTGCGCCGCTCGACCGACGACCGCTTCTATGTCCGCACCCTGATCGACCTCGCCCGCCATCTCGACGTCGAGACCGTGGCCGAATGGGTCGATGACGAGCTCCAGGCCAGCATGCTCGCCGATTGGGGCGTCACCTATCTGCAGGGGCATCTGGTGGGGAAGGCCGAGTTGTGCCCGAAACCGCTCCCGCTGCAGGCGCGCGCGATCGGCATGTGAAAACGTCCCGCGTGCAGCACGCGGGACGTCCTTCGTCATGGCCGGCAGGGCGGCTGCCGCGCAGGCATCCACGCGAAGCGGGAGGCCCCGGTCACATGCCGGTGCCGAAGCCCTTCTTGATCTGCATGACCGCGAAGTCCTGAGCCTCCTTGGCCTTGGCCACCACCGCGTCCATGCCGAAGAACTCGTGCGTCACGCCGGTGTAGAGCTGGTGGGTGGTCTCGACGCCGGCTTCCTTCAGCTTGGCGACGAGCATGTCGCCGTCTGACTTGAGCGGATCGATCTCGGCGTTGATCACCGTGACCGGCGGCAGGCCCTTCAGATCCGCGGCCACGAGGTTGAGGCGCGGGTCCTGGGTATCGCTGCCGCCATTGGTGGCATGCTTCACGAACCAGGCCATCATCGGCGTGTTCAGCGGCTTGGCGGCGGCCTGTTCCTTCTTTGACGGCGTGTCCATCGACGTCGTCGCCACCGGATAGACCGAGACGATGGCGACAGGCTTGGGCAGGCCCTGCTCGCGCGCGGCGATCGCCGTATTGATCGCGAGATTGCCGCCGGCGCTTTCGCCGACCAGAGCGACCTTGCCGGGATTGTAGCCCCAGCCCTGCGCGTTCTTCAGCACGTATTGATAGGCCTCGATCGCCTCGTCATGGGCGGCCGGGAACTTGTTCTCTGGGCCCATGGGATAGTCGACCGAGACCACGGCCGCGCCGGTCTTCCGCGCCAGTGCCGACGATGTCGCGTCATAGACGTCGAGATCGGCGATGACCCAGCCGCCGCCGCGGAAGAACACGATGATCGGGAGGTTGGATTCCTTGGTCGCGTTCTCCGGCACATACCAGCGCGTCCGCAAACTGCCCATGTCGGCGAAGCGCTGGTTGGAGACCTTCAGCCCTTCATGCGGCTTCACATCGAGCTTCTTGTCCTTGATGATCTTCATCACCGCATCGGTCGGCGTGGGCTGCTTGCGCGCCTCGCTCGGCTCAAGGGACTCGATCGGCTTGCCGCCGAGCCCGGCAAGGACCGACAGCACCTCGGCCATGTCGGCATCGGGCTTGGAGGCGGTCGGCTGAACGGCGGAGGCCGGGGCAGGCGCGGTCTGCGCGAACACCGGCGTCATCGCGCTGGTCGCGAGCAGGACAGCCGTGGAGAGGGTTCGAATCGTTTGGGAGAGCGGAGTCATGAAGCATCCTCAGTGAAGCATGCTCCACGAAACCGCCGCGGCGGTATCCTGTTCCCTCTAAGAGAGGCCTGGGCACCTCCAAGACCGAGTCAAGCCCACGCCTCACTCGGAACTCGGCTCGACCCTCACTCGATCGTGAAGATGCAGCGCTTCACTTGCCCTTCGCGAGCTTGTCCAGCCGCTCGCGCATCTCGCCGAGCTCGCGCTTGAGGTCGCCGAGATCGTCGCCCTTGGCGGCGCTGGCCGTGCTCGTCTCCTGCGCCTTGGCGGCGGCCGCCGCGGCGAAGGGGTTGAACAGCCGGAAGGCCTCGGTGAACATCGTCATGTTGGCGCGAGTCTGCGCCTGGATCGCATCCAGCGCGCCGCCCCCGATCGCTCCGCCCGAGAAGGCCTTGGTCATCTGCTCGCGGAACTGGCCCTGGTCCTTGGTCAGGCTGTCCATCGAGAATTCGAGATAGCGCGGCACCAGCGCCGACATGCTGTCGCCATAGAAGCGGATAAGCTGGCGCAGGAAGGCGATCGGCAGCAGGTTCTGGCCGTCCTTGGCCTCCTCGTCGAAGATGATCTGCGCCAGCACCGAGCGGGTGATGTCCTCGCCGGACTTCGCGTCATAGACGACAAAATCCTCGCCGCCGCGCACCAGTCCGGCCAGGTCTTCCAGCGTCACATAGGAACTCGTGCCCGTATGGTAGAGACGGCGATTGGCGTATTTCTTGATGACGGTCGGTTCTTTGTCGCTGGCCATCGGAACCCTGCATCGCGTTGGCACGTACCGCGCAGCGAAGATCGCGGCGCGGGAAGGCTGAACGGTTTCATCTGCGACGATCGTAGCCACTGCGACGTTCGTCGCAAGTTTTTTGAGCGTGCGGTGCAAAAACAAGACTAAAGCATGACGGCGATTGCCCGTCTTTGCGGCAACGCAAACCCGAACCGCCCAAGCTTCCGGCGATGCGATCTCTTTTGGCTCACTTGACGGCGGCGCGGCGGGCTTCGAATGTGGCCCCCGAACAGGCGGCCCCTTCAGCGAGCGGACCGTCACACCACCCAGCTAAGGAATTTTCCCATGGCCGATACGGACATCGTGATCGTCAGCGCGGCGCGTACCGCGGTCGGCGCCTTCAACGGCGCCTTCGCCAACACCCCCGCCCACGAACTCGGCGCGGCTGCAATCAAGGAAGCGCTCGCCCGCGCCAAGGTCGATGGGGCTGAAGTCGACGAGGTCATCCTCGGCCAGATCCTGACCGCCGGCCAGGGCCAGAACCCCGCCCGCCAGGCCGCCATGGCCGCCGGCATCCCGCAGGAGAAGACGGCCTGGGGCCTGAACCAGCTCTGCGGCTCCGGCCTGCGCACGGTCGCCATCGGCCTGCAGCAGATCGCCAATGGCGATGCCGACATCATCGTCGCTGGCGGCCAGGAATCGATGTCGATGGCGCAGCATGCCGCCCATCTGCGCTCCGGCACCAAGATGGGCGACCTGAAATTCGTCGACACCATGCTCAAGGACGGTCTCTGGGACGCCTTCCACGGCTATCACATGGGCACGACCGCCGAGAACGTCGCGACGAAATGGCAGATCACCCGCGAGGAGCAGGACGCCTTCGCCGTCGGCTCGCAGACCAAGGCGGAAGCTGCGCAGAAGGCCGGCAGGTTCAAGGACGAGATCGTTCCCTTTACCGTCTCGACCCGCAAGGGCGACATCGTCGTCGATACCGACGAGTACCCCCGCCACGGCGCGACCATCGAGGCCATGGCCAAGCTGCGTCCGGCCTTCTCCAAGGACGGCACCGTCACCGCCGGCAACGCCTCGGGCATCAATGACGGTGCGGCAGCGCTCGTCATCATGACCGCCAAGGAAGCGGCGAAGCGCGGCCTGACCCCGCTCGCCCGCATCGCCTCCTGGGCCACCGCCGGCGTCGACCCCGCGATCATGGGCTCGGGCCCGATTCCCGCGACGCGCAAGGCGCTGGAGAAGGCCGGCTGGAAGATCGCCGATCTCGACCTCGTCGAGGCCAACGAGGCCTTCGCGGCGCAGGCGCTTGCCGTCAACAAGGACCTCGGCTGGAACCCCGACATCGTCAACGTCAATGGCGGCGCGATTGCGATCGGCCACCCGATCGGCGCCTCGGGTGCCCGCGTGCTCGTCACGCTGCTGCACGAGATGGGCAAGCGCGACGCCAGGAAGGGCCTCGCCACGCTCTGCATCGGCGGCGGCATGGGCGTCGCGATGACGCTGGAGCGCTGAGACCGGCATGGCGCGTCAGACGACGCTCTACCGCTACCTGACCGGCCCCGATGACGCCTCCTTCTGTCATCGGGTCTCGGAGGCGCTGAGCCGGGGCTGGGTGCTTTACGGGCACCCGTCCCTGACATTTGATGCAGCGCAAGGCCGAGTCATCTGCGGTCAGGCCATTATCAAGGATATCGACGGCGCCTATGCGCCCGATCTGAAACTGTCTGAACAGTAATGCGGCGTTGAGACCGCCATCGAGGAGGGACGGGCATGACGAAGGTGGCGCTGGTCACGGGAGGAACGCGCGGCATCGGGGCGGCGATCAGCCGGGCCCTGCAGGCGGCCGGCCACAAGGTCGCCGCCAGCTATGCCGGCAATGACGAGGCGGCCGCCAAGTTCCAGGCGGAAACCGGCATACCTGTGTTCAAATGGGATGTCGGCGACTACGACGCCTGCGCCGCAGGCATCGCCAAGGTGGAGGCCGATATCGGGCCCATCGACATCCTCGTCAACAATGCCGGCATCACCCGCGACGGCTTCTTCCACAAGATGACCCGGGAGAGCTGGTCGGACGTCATCCGCACCAATCTCGATTCGCTGTTCAACATGACGCGCCCGGTGATCGAGGGCATGCGCGCCCGCTCGTTTGGCCGCATCATCGTGATCTCCTCGATCAACGGCCAGAAGGGCCAGATGGGCCAGGTCAACTACTCCGCCGCCAAGGCCGGCGATATCGGCTTCGTCAAGGCGCTGGCGCAGGAGAACGCCAACAAGAACATCACCGTCAACGCCATCACGCCCGGCTATATCGGCACCGACATGGTATCGGCGATGCCGGAAGCCGCTCTCCAGCGCGTGATAGCCGGCATCCCGGTCGGACGCCTCGGCAAGCCCGAGGAGATCGCGGCCATGGTGGTGTTTCTCGCCTCCGAGCAGGGCGCTTTCGCCACCGGCGCCACCTTCGCCGTCAATGGCGGTCAGTACATGGCCTGACGCCTAGCGTCGCATCGCCTCGGTGGCGAGCGTCTCGACGGTGAGCGTCCCCGGGGCGCTCACCGGTTGCGCCGCGCGCCGCTCGCTGTAGCGATCGACGAGATAGGCGGCGCGGTCGCGCGCCAGCACGGTGAACTTGATCAGCTCCTCCATCACGTCGACGACGCGATCGTAATAGGCCGAGGGCTTCATCCGGTCGGCGTCGTCGAACTCCTGAAAGGCCTTCGCGACGGAGGACTGGTTGGGGATCGTGATCATCCGCATCCAGCGCCCGAGCAGCCGCAGGCTGTTGACCGCGTTGAAGGATTGCGAGCCGCCGCTGACCTGCATCACCGCCAGCGTCCGTCCCTGCGTCGGGCGCACGGCGCCGATCTCCAACGGAATCCAGTCGATCTGCGCCTTCATCACCGCCGTGATCGCGCCATGGCGCTCGGGACTGCACCAGACCTGGCCCTCCGACCAGAGCCTGTCAGTCGAGCAGCCGCTGGTGGCTCGCGGCCGACGTATGGAACGTCTGCTTCTAGTTTGCCCGCCGGCGTTGGACGTCAAGCAGCCGAAGGTGGCCCCTATCCACTGAATGTCCTTTTGGGGAAGGGTGGGCTGGAACATGGGCGGCTGGCATCTCCGTTTCACCAAGCCGCCCAAGATCACGTCAGTGATGGCAACCAAGACCCAACGTGCGGCCTTACTTGTATGCGACCACCTGCAGGCGAAGGACCTTGGTCTCGATGAACAAGTCGTCTGCCCTCTCGACAAACTCTTGTCCTGCTGGGCCGGCCATATGGGCTTCGCCAGCAGCTTCATCGACGAACGAGTCGAACACCCGATAAAGGCCCGGTTCCCCTTCGACCTTCGAGCCGTGCCACGTCAAGGTTCCAGGCTCGTCTTTCACCAGCGACGCTTCTTTCTCAAGAAACGCCTCAACCTCCGTTTCTTTTCCAGGCTTGGCCTTAAGTTCAATCAGGAATGCAAACTCAGCCATTTCATAGTTCCTTCTGTTACATGGGTACACGGCTGCTCAATCAGTGCTGAGCTTGATACGCGTCGCCGGCTCAGTTTCTTTGACGTCGATATCGATTTACGTTCTCAAGAGAGTCTGCATGTCGCCTGCTGCGGATCCCATGCCGCACCGCATAGGCGCGGCATCCGGCACTGGCGGCGTGCAGGCGGGCCCTCAAATTGCCAATCGCTGCATCGCCCGCTCCTAGGCGCAGAGGTAGAGGTTGAGTGCCATTGAAGGGAAATCAGGCAACCGACTGACGCGCCAACTGGTCGAGGACCGGGAACATCGCCGACGGCTCGGGGCGCCGGGTGTAATCGCCATTCACCTCGGCGTAGACGATCGATCCGTCCTGCGCGATGATGTAGCGGGCGCTCATCGGCAGGGTCCAGCTGTCCTCGCCGTTGAACTGCGGCAGGTCGGCACCAAGCGTCCTATGGGCGACGCGCAGATACTCCGGCAGCGTCCAGCGCAGATTGAACTGGGCGGCGACTTCTCCTGCATGATCGCCCAGGATCGGGAAGCCGAGCCCGTTCTGTCGCTGCGACTTGCGGCTGTTGGGCGCCAGTTGCTGGGAGATCGCCACCAGGCTCGCACCGCGCGCCTCGATCTGCGAGCGCGCCGCCTCGAGCGCGGTCAGCTCGTAATTGCAATAGGGGCACCAGACGCCGCGATAGAAGCTGACGACGAGCGGCCCTTTGGCAAGGAGCGCTGCGGACGAGACCGGATTGCCATCCGGGTCGGGGAGCGTGAACGCTGGCGCGACGTCACCGACCTTCAGCGCGCGATCCGGCGCGCCCGACGCGATCAGTTCATCAACGGAGCGGTGCAAGGCCTCAACTGCCGCCGGGGGTGCTAGTCGCGTATCGAATTCGACCTTGAATGCATCCAGCTTGCCTTGCAGCGGGAGATCGGATCGCAGAATCTTGGCGAAAGTTTCCTGGAAATTCATCGAACGTCTCCTTGGCGGCTCAGCACCATCGCTGCCGAGCCGTCCAAATGAGCCATTCTCATGCATTGCAGTAGGATGACAGAAACGATATGATTTATGTAAATATGGAATAGGCGGTGTGTGGAATGGATCGATTGCATGCGATGGAGGTTTTTGTCCGCATCGTTGAGACCGGTTCCTTCTCAGCCGCCGCGCGAGATATGCAGATTGGCCAGCCCAATGTGTCGAAATTGATCGCAGCGATGGAGGAGCGCCTCCAAGTGCGGCTTCTGGTCCGCTCAACGCGCCAACTCTACCCGACTGAAGCTGGCCAAGCCTTCTACGAGCGGGCGCGCCGCACTATCGCGGAGGCCGATGAGGCAGAGACCGCTGCGCGCGGGTTGGGCAGAGGGCTCGATGGACGGTTGCGCGTCAGCGCGCCCGTCACATTCGCGAGACTGCATGTCGTTCCGAGGATCGGCGGTTTCCTGGACGCGCATCCAAATCTGCGTGTCGAATTCGTCCTGGACGATCGCTTCGTTGATTTGATGGGCGAGAACATAGACGTCGCGCTGCGTGGGGGAGAGCTATCGGATTCGAGCCTGACCGCGCGAAAGCTCGCAACCTGCGATCGATTGGTCGTTGCGAGCCCTACGTACCTCGCGCGGATGGGCACTCCCTCTACTCCAGATGATCTGCTCGAGCACACCGCGCTTGTCTACGCGCATGGGCTGATTTCGGAGGAATGGCGCTTTCGTAACCCGAGTGGGGATACTTCCGTTCGCGTTCCCACTCGACTGTCTTTCAGTGCCGCAGAGGGCGTTCGGGAGGCGGTCATTGCCGGCCTTGGCCTCGCGATCAGCTCACGGTGGGTGATGGCACCAGAGCTCGCGAGCGGAAGCGTGGTCCCGGTGCTGACAGACTGGAAGCTTCCCAACGCGGACTTGTGGGCGCTCTTTCCGGCTGGGAGACTGCCTACCGCGAAGGCGCGCGCGTTCGTCAGCTGGTTTGAAGAGGCCTTCTCGACGAACTAGCAGTCCACCTATCCGCCGAGCGCCCCTGAGAAGCACCTTGGTATCGAACGCCGGGACTTCGACCTCGTTATTTGACGCTCCCGCGGCCTTCCAAACGTCCGCAAGCAAGCAGGGCCGCACCGCTCGTGCCCAACGGTGACGACAGTCCCTGTCGGGCACCAAGCGTCTGCTTCAACCGCCTACCGCCCGCTCTTCGGCAGCAGGAAGGTCAGCAGCCCCAGCGCCGGCAGCCAGGCGCAGATCCTGAACACCTCGACGATGCCGACCCGGTCGGCCAGTGCGCCCAGCACCGCCGCGGCGATGCCGGCAAGTCCGAAGGACAGGCCATAGAACAGCCCGCCGACCAGCCCGACGCGATGCGGCACGAGATCGATCGCGGAGATCAGGATCGCCGAGAAGGCGCTCGCCATGACGAAGCTGATGATGACGCTGAGCACGCCGGTCCAGAACAGGTCGGCATGGGGTAAAAGCAGCGCAAACGGCAGCGAGCCCACGATCGAGAGCCAGATCACCCGGTCGCGGCCGATCCGGTCGCCCACCATGCCTCCGATGATGACGCCGAAGGTCGAGACCGCGAGATAGGCAAACAGCATGATCTGCGAGAGCTGCAGCGTGATCTCGAACCGCGTGATCAGGTAGAAGGTGTAATAGGAGGTGAAGGCGGCGTTGTAGCCGTTCTTCGAGACCAGCAGCAGGACCAGGATCGCCATCGCAAACAGCACGCGCCCGCGCGACAGGCCGTGGCGGGCGATCTCCTCGCCATGCCCTTTGGGTTGGCTGCGCCGGAAGGCGCTGTAGCGCGAGGCGGTCCAGGACATCAGCACCATCGCGATGAGCACGACGATCGAAAACCAGGCCAGGCTCGCCTGGCCGCGAGGCACCACGATCGCGGCTGCCAGCAGCGGCCCAATCGCATAGCCGGCATGGCCACCGACCTGGAACAGCCCCTGCGCCAGTCCCTGCCGTCCCGCCGCCGCATGGCGCGCCATGAGGGTGGCTTCCGGGTGGAACACGGCCGAGCCCAGCCCGACCAGCGCGGCGGCGATCAGCACCATGGCGTAGCTCGCGGCAAAAGCCAGCGTCAGCAGCCCGACCAGCGTTGCGCCCATGCCGGCGACCATCGCATAGGGCCAGGGCCGCTTGTCCGTGAGATAGCCGAGCAGCGGCTGCAGCAGCGACGAGGTAACCTGAAAGGCGAGCGTGATCAACCCGACCTGCATGAAATCGAGCCGATATGTCTCTTTGATCAGCGGATAGAGCGCCGGAATCATCGACTGAAGCGGATCGCTCAGAAGATGCGCGACGCTGAGCGCGACGAGGATCGGGATCAGCGGGCGGCGTTCGGTGGCCGGAAGCGAGAGCGTTGTCATCGCGGACGCATGATCCGCTGGCGCGGGATCGTCAATCCTGACGCACAGCGTACAGGTCATGGCGTCCATGGCGTGAAAGCCGTGCTGCGTCGCGGTGAGGGCCTATAGGGAGGCTGGTGTCGACGGAAACCAAGCCGTCATCCCGGACGCAGCGAAGCGGAGATCCGGGATCCATTCCGGAGCGCTTGCCGGAGAGGTTCCGGAATGGATCCCGGGTCTCCCTCCGGTCGCCCGGGATGACGGCGCATGTGTCTGCGCACTTCAGACTATCGGCTTTCGACGGCCCGCCTGCTATCGAGGCCGCCAGCCCGCTCCAACCCCGCCGCGCCCATGACCAGCCGCACCGCCACGCTCATCGGCTTCCTCGCCATCCTGCTCTGGTCGACGCTCGCCCTGTTCACGGCGATGAGCGGCCGCGTCCCGCCGTTCCAGCTCGTCGGCATGACCTTTGTCATCGGCGGGCTGCTGATCCTCGCCATCGCCGCCTCGCGCGGGCAGCTCTCCCGCATCCGCCCGACGCCGGCCTCCTTCGCGCTCGGGCTCTACGGACCCTTCGGCGACACCGCGCTCTATTATGCCGCCGTGAAGACGGCGCCTGCGGCGGAAGCCAACCTGATCCATTATCTCTGGCCGCTGCTGATCGTGCTGTTCGCGGCCTTTCTGCCCGGCGGCAGGCTGAAGCTCCGCCACCTGATCGGCGCGCTGATCGGGCTGGCCGCGACCGGACTGCTGATCTCCGGCGGGCTGGGTTCGGGCCAGGGTTTGGCGCTCGGTCATGTGTTGGCGGCGCTCGGCGCCTTCGTCTGGGCGAGCTATTCCGTGGTCTCGCGCCGCTTCGCTGACGTGCCCTCGGAAAGCCTCTGCATTACCATGCTGGGCTGCGCCATCCCCGCCTTCGCCTGCCATTTCGCCTTCGAGGCGACGCAGTGGTCGCTGACTCCTGTCGAATGGGCCGGCGTGCTGGGGCTGGGACTGGGCTCGATCGGGCTCGCCTTCGTGGTCTGGGACATCGGCATGAAGCAGGGCGACGTCGCCCTGCTCGGCGTCGCCTCCTACGCCGCCCCCGTGCTCTCGACGATCATCCTCGTGCTGGCCGGATACGCCCAGCCGAGCTGGCTGCTGGCGGTCTCCTGCGTCCTGATCGTGGTGGGCGCCCTGGTGGCGAGCTGGGAACCCCGTCGCTCAAAGGGAGCGCGGGGAACCCCTCTCCCGTAGGGAGAGGGGCAGGGGTGAGGGGTCGGCCCCTGGACCAGTTGAGCATCCATCTCACATCGCGGTAGCGGCAAGCGCACGGCAAACCGTCAAACGGCCGACCCCTCACCCTGCCCTCTCCCTACGGGAGAGGGTCCCCCGCGCCTGATTCGGCAGCGGGTTAGCTGTCTCAATTCCGCCGCAGCAACCGCTCCAGATAATCGAGCTCTTCCATCGGCCGCGACGGATCGCCGAGCCGCCGGCGCAGCTCTTCCAGGATGCGCCGCGCCCGCTGCGTCGCGCTCTCGTCGGCGCCCGGCACCCGCACCCGGCCATCGGCCCAGTCGCGCTGGCGCTGCGGCCGGCCGAGCGGATCCTCGCGGCCGCGCTGCTGCGCCGAGGGTCGCCCCCCCGGCTGGCCATCGGGCTCGCCAAAGGCGCCCTCGCCCGGTTCGCCACCCTCGCCGGGCTGGCCTTGCATCTGCTGCGCGAGGTTCTGGCCGCCCTTGCGAAGGGCCTCGAGCGCCCGCCCTTGCGCGTCGAGCGCGCCTTCGCCCTGGCCCTGGCCGAGCTGCTCGCCGGCCTCGCCCATCGCATCCTCGGCCTCGCCGAGCTCGCCCTGCTGGGGCGCGCCCATGCCGCGCATCCGCCGCTGCAAATCCTGCAGCCGCTCGCGCAATTGCTGCTGGCGCTGGGCGAGGCTCTGGCCGCCCTGGCCTTGACCGTTCTCGCCCTGCTGGCCTTCGCCCTCCTCGCCGTCCTCGCCCTGGTCTCCGGGCTGCTGGCCCGGCTGCTGCCCGCGCTGACCGCGTTGCCCCGGCTGGCGCTGGCCCTGCTGGCCGGGACGGGCCTGCTGCTGGCCGGGTCGCTGGCCGCGTTGCGTCCGGTTCTGGCGCTGCTGCTCCTGCTGGAAGGTCTCGTCGCGCAGGCCCTGCTGCTCGCGCGTCATCCGGTCGAGATCGCTCAACGCCTGGTTCATCTCGCGCTGGCGCGGGTCCTGTTGGCCCGGACGCGCCATCTGGAGATTGTTGAGCATCTGGTTGAGCTCTTCCATCAGCCGCTGCGCCTCGGCCAGGTCGCCGCGCTTCGAAAGCTCCTCGATGCGGTTGAGCATGTTCTGCAGGTCGCGCGGCGTCACCGAACGGAAATTCTCCGGCAGCTGCGACATCTGGTTGGGATCGGCGTTCTGCTGCTGGCGCTGCATCTGCTCGGCGAGCTGGCGCATGAACTGGTCCATCGCCCGCCGCATCTCCTCGGTGAGCTTCTTGATCTCCTCCTCGGAGGCGCCGCGCTCCAGCGCCTGCTGCAGGTTCTCCTGCGCCGCCCGAAGCGCGCGCTCGGCATCCGACAGGTCGCCATCCTCGAGCTGGAGCGCCAGCGCCCACATCAGCTCCGCGACATCGCGCAACTGGTCGTCGCTGCGGGCCCGGCGCAGCCGCTCGTTGATCATGCGCATCCCGAGATAGACGCCGGTCTCCTTCATGAAGAGCTCCGGCTCGATCAGCAGCGCATCCATGGCGAGCTGCACCTTGCGGCGGTCCTCGACATCCATGACGAGCTTGCGGCGCTGCTCGACCAAGGCCTTCGGCAGCGGCTTGGCGAAGGTGCGCTGCGGCAGCACGACCTCGACGGGGTCGCTGCGACCCTCCTGGCCGGCCTCGTCGCGCGCGACCAGCGTCATCTTCACCTTCGCGCCGGCCCAGGGATGGGACGAGAAATCGACCGTGCTCTTCATCTCCTCCTCGCCATCGGCCGAGGAGGGCACGCTGAGCGCCTGCTTGGGCGCCTCGACCAGCGAGCGGCCGACTGACGGCGGACCGCTGCGCTCGACAGTGGCCTCCACCGAGGCCACGCCATAGTCGTCCTTGACGCGGTAGGCGATCGACAAGCCGCCGGGCTGGGCGCCGGTGACGGGCTTGGGCGGCTCGGCGAAGGAGACCCGCGGCGGCTGGTCGGCGACGGCGGTGATCGACAGGGTCGTCCCCGGCGCTCCGCCGCCGGTCAGGCGCAATGTGCCGTTGCCGGCGAGCGTGAAGCGCTTCTCGATCACGGCGGGCGCCGCCGCGGCAGCGGGCGCCTTGCCATCCGCCGGCTTGCCATCAGGCGGCGGCAGCAGGTCGAGCCTGCCGGTCGTCGCGACATCCATCGTGGTCTTGCCGGCGATGCGCACCACGATCGTCGATTTCTCGGGCGCGCTGATCTGCGGGCTCGCCAGCCTGGCGAAGTCGATCAGCACCGGCGGCAGCCTCGTATAGGCCGGCGGATCGATCCAGGCGTCGATCCGCACGGCCGGTGCCGGGAGCGACGGCCCGCGCCAGTCGAAGGCGGCCGACAGCCGCGGCATCGCCTCATGGCCGGCGACGAAGAAGGCGGTGACGGCAGCCAGCAGCGGCACGGCGCGCAGCGCGCGACGATCGCGCCCGGCCATGCGCGGCTGCGGCGCGGCGACGCTCAGGCCCGCGATCCGCGCGCTCTGGCGCTCGACATGAACAGACCAGAGCGCCTGCGAGACAGGGTCCTTGGCGCCGACCGCGAGGCTGTCCTCCAGCGCCGAGGCCGGACGGTGCCCGCCTGCCAGCGACTGGTCGAGCCGCGCCAGGGCATCGCGATGCGTCGGAAGCGCCGTCGTCGCCGCGTGCCAGAGGCCGGCAGCGAGCACGACGAGGAAGAGGGTAAGGCCGATCGCCCGACCCTGCCAGGGCAGATGCGTCCAGAGCCCGAACCAAGACACCGCGAGAAAGGTGAGGACAACCGCGAGGGGGAGCCACAGGCGTGGCCAGAACCGTTCCCAGCCGAGCGAGACGCGCGAACCCATGGCGAGGCGGGCCAGCCTGAGCCGGGCACCTTCGATCGGATCAGGCGCCTTGCGGCGCTGCGCCTCATTCATGCCATCGCTCCGAGCCGCCCCCGCTGCCGCCAGACTCTCACCTTATCCCGAAGGCTAGCACGGGAATGTGGCAAGGCCAGAGCGAAGGCGGGTCACCCACAGCCTGCTCGACGTTTCGTGAACGCGAATCAGGCGAGCCAGGGCGGTGCACGATCCGTGCCGAGCAGATCCTCATAGCTCTGCCGCGGCCGCGTCACGGCATAGTCCGCGCCCTTCACCAGCACTTCCGGCACCAGCAGGCGCTGGTTGTAGGTCGACGACATGCTGGCGCCATAGGCGCCGGCCGTCATGAAGGCGATCAGGTCGCCGGGCCGCAGCGTCGGCAGAAGACGCCCAGTGGTGAAGGTGTCGCCCGATTCGCAGATCGGCCCAACCACGTCATAGGCGATCTCGGGCGCGCCGGCCTCCGGCTCCGACACCGGCCAGATCTCGTGATAGGCCTCGTACATGGCTGGCCGGACGAGATCGTTCATCGCGGCGTCGACGACGAGGAACTGCTTGGTCGGGCGCGGATTGAGATGCAGCACCCGCGTCATCAGGATGCCGGCATTGCCGACGATCAGCCGCCCGGGCTCGAAGCCGAGTTCGACATCGAGCCCCTTTGTCACCCGTCCGACCATCGCCGCATAAGCCTCGATCAGATCGGGGCCGTGGTCGAAATCCTTTGGGATGTCATAGGGAATGCCGAGCCCGCCGCCGAGGTCGAGCCGCTCGACCCGGTGGCCCTCAGCCCGCAGGTCGCCGACCAGCGCCACCATCTTGGCGTAGGCGGCCTCATAGGATTCCGTCTCGCGGATCTGGCTGCCGATATGCAGCGCCAGCCCCATCATACGCACGCCGGGCATATTGGCGGCGCGGGTGTAGAGCCGTCCGACCTCCTCGAAGGAGACGCCGAACTTGTTCTCCGACGAGCCGGTGGTGATCTTGGCATGGCCGCCGGCACCGATGTCGGGATTGACCCGGAACACCGCCTCCTGGCGCTTGCCGAGCGCGCTTGCAACGCGCGAGAGCAGGTCGAGCTCGCCCTCGGTCTCGATATTGACCTGGTAGATCCCCTGCTCGACGGCGTAGCGCAGCTCGCTCTCGCTTTTGCCGACCCCGGAAAAGACGATGCGATCGGGCGGGAAGCCTGCCGCCAGCGCCTTGCGGATCTCGCCCTCGGAGACCGTGTCGGCGCCGGCGCCGAGCGCGGCCAGCGTCTTCAGAACGCCGAGATTGCCGTTGGCCTTCATCGCATAGAAGACATGCGCCTTAGCTGTGGGCGCGGCAGCCTTCACCGCCGCCGAAAACAGCCGGTAGTGCCGCTCGATCGTGGCGGAGGAATAGACATAGACCGGCGTGCCGACCGCGTCGGCGACCTCGCGCAGATCGACGTCCTCCGCGAAAAGGGAGCCGTCGCGATAGCTGAAATGATGCATTGGATGCCCTTAGAGGATCGCGTCGAGCACGAAGGGCTTCTCGGGGACGGTGACCTGTCGGCTGGCCTTGGGCGGCTTGGCGAGGATCGAACTCTGCGTCAGCGAGTCCGCATCCCGCTGGACGGCGCCGATCTGCGAATCCGGCAGGTCGATGGCGCCGGTCGCGTTCGGCGGCGCCTCGAGCGGCCCCTTTCGGCCACAGGCTCCAAGCGCGAGGGCGAGCAGGCTCGCGACCAGGACGGCGCGGCCGATTTTCAGGCGGGAGTGCAGCACGGAAGCGAACCTTGGGCCAAAGCAGAGATGGGGCAAAGCGTGGAGACGACTGTAGCGAAGGATGGCGGCGGAGGCGAGCCGCGCGTCAGTCTCGGGCTTGACCCGAGACTCTCCTGCCGGAGATGCCCGGGTCAAGCCCGGGCATGACGCGACCTTAGCCCTTCGCCAGCTTCTTCAGCCAGCGCTTCGCCTGCCGGCGGACATTGGCAGGCGCCGTGCCGCCATAGCTGACGCGGCTCTTGACCGACTGCTCGACGCCGAGCACGGCAAAGACCGCATCCGTGATTTGCGGCTCGACCGCCTGCATGTCGGCGAGCGTCAGCTTCTCCAGCCCGATCTTGCGCTCGGAGGCGATGCCGACGAGGCGCCCGGTGACGTGGTGAGCGTCGCGGAACGGCATCTTCAGCACCCGTACCAGCCAGTCGGCGAGGTCGGTCGCGGTGGCATAGCCCATGCCGGCCGCCTTCTTCATCACCTTGAGGTCGGGCTGCATGTCGCGGACCATGCCGGCCATGGCGGCCAGGCACAAAGACAGCGTCTGGAGCGCGTCGAAAGTACCCTCCTTGTCCTCCTGCATGTCCTTGGAATAGGTCAGCGGCAGGCCCTTCATCATCGTCAGCATCGCCTGGAGGTGGCCGAAGACGCGCCCCGCCTTGCCGCGAACCAGCTCTGCGGCGTCGGGATTGCGCTTCTGCGGCATGATCGAGGAGCCCGTCGAGAAGGCGTCGGAGAGCCTGACGAAGCCGAATTGCGGCGTCGCCCAGAGCACGATCTCCTCGGCCAGCCGCGACAGATGCATCGCGCAGATCGAGGCCGCGGCCAGCGTTTCCAGCACGAAATCGCGGTCCGAGACCGAATCGAGCGAATTGGCCGTCGGCCGAGCGAAGCCGAGCGCATGCGCCGTCATCTCGCGGTCGATCGGGAAGGATGTGCCGGCGAGCGCCGCCGCCCCCAGCGGGCTCTCGTTGAGGCGTTCACGCGCATCGGCGACGCGGCCGCGGTCGCGGCCCAGCATCTCGACATAGGCCAGCAGGTGATGTCCGAAGGTGACCGGCTGCGCTGACTGGAGATGGGTGAAGCCCGGCATCACCGAACCGGCATGAATCTCCGCCTTTTCGGCAAGCGCGAGCTGGAGATCGGCCATCTGCTCGTCGAGCTGGTCGAGCGTGTCGCGCACCCACAGCTTCATGTCGGTGGCGACCTGGTCGTTGCGCGAGCGGCCGGTGTGCAGGCGCCCGGCTGCGGCGCCGATGCGGTCCTTCAGACTGCTCTCGACATTCATATGAACGTCCTCGAGCGCGCGCGAGAACGTGAAGCTGCCGGCCTCGATATCCGCCTGCACCTGCTTGAGCCCGGCGCTGATCTCGGCGACATCCTCCTGGGTCAGGATGCCCGTCTCGCCCAGCATCGCCGCATGGGCGAGCGAACCGCGGATGTCCTGGCGCCAGAGGCGCTGGTCGAAATCGATGGAGGCGTTGATCTCCTCCATGATGGCATCAGGCCCCGTGGCGAAACGCCCACCCCACATGCGATTGCTCACGACGGTCTTTCCTGCTTTGAGGACGCGATGAGGTCCAGAACGAAAATAACGGCCGCGATCGGAGCACTCGCCCTGGTCGCTGTCGCTGGCGTTGCGGCCTTCTACTCCGTCGCGGGCAATGCCGGCAATTCCGCATCTTGCAGTGCAGCCAGGGCGAAGGCGGCGCGGATGGCGCCGCTGGCGCGCGGCGAGGTCGCCGCCGTGCAGGTCAATGCCACGCCGATGCCGACGCCCGACCTCGCCTTCAACGGCCCCGACGGCACGCCGACCACGCTTTCGGCCTTCAAGGGTCGCACGCTGCTGGTCAATCTCTGGGCGACCTGGTGCCCGCCCTGCCTGAAGGAGATGCCGGCGCTCGATGCGCTGCAGAGCACGCTCGGCGGCAAGGATTTCGCGGTGGTGGCGATCAATATCGACACCCGCAACCTCGACAAGCCCAAGGCCTGGCTGGCCGAGCGCAAGATCACCGCCCTGCCCTACTACGCCGATCCGCAGGCCAAGGTCTTCCAGGAGCTGCGCGCCGCCCGCAAGGTCGAGGGCATGCCGGTCAGCCTGATCGTCGACACCGAGGGCTGCGAACTGGCAATCCTGCAGGGCCCCGCCGACTGGGCCAGCGCCGACGCGAAGGCGTTGATCGGGGCTGCTCAACAACGCTGAGCGCCTGTCTGCATCCCGGATCGAAGCGGTTTTGGGAGGCCCCGTGATTGCCTCGACCCGCCGCCTGCGCCATATTCTGCCCGGCATGACCTACACGATCGGCCTCGCCACCACCTTCCACGACCCCGCGCTCGCGATCGTCGGCCCCGATGGCGACGTGCTCTTCGCCGAGGCGACCGAGCGCTATCTGCAATACAAGCGCGCGCCCAATTGCGAGCCCGATTCCGCGCCGCGCATGGAATCCCTGCTCAGGCGCTTCATCCCCGCCGACGCCGAGGTCAGGATCGCGACCAGCTGGGGCGAGGAGTTCACCGGCTTCCTCGACCAGATGAGCCGCGCCGGCTCCTTTTCGCTCGACGCCCTGCTCAAGCTCTCCCCGGAACTCAACCGCTCGCTTGTGCCTGAACGCACCGAGCGCGCGCTGATCGCCTCGCTGCACCTCGGCCAGCAGCGCGCCGGCATCGGCACGCTGCTTGGGCTCGACCGCGCCTTCGGCCGGGCTAATGTCACCGGCATCACGCGCCACGGCCATCATCTCAGCCATGCGGCCTATGCCTGCTGGTCATCGCCCTTCACGGACGCCGCCTGCCTCGTCGTCGACGGCATGGGCGAGACCGGCGCCTCGGCGATCTTCGCGCTGGAAGGCGGCCGCTTCCGCGAGGTCAAGCGTCACCGCGGGCGCGAATCGATCGGCTTCTATTTCGGCCTCGTCACCGATCTCGCCGGCTTCGACCAAGCCAAGGGCGAGGAGTGGAAGATCATGGGGCTGGCGCCCTATGGCCGGACGGACGACCGCCTGATGGCGCTGCTGCGGAAGCTCTACCGCATCGAGGGCCACAAGCTTTCCTTTGCGACAGCCGATGTCGTGCGCGAAGTCTGCGCCGAGATCCTCAGCCTGCGCCCGGCCGACGCGCTCGATCGGGGCTGGGCCGATCTCGCCCGCTGCGGGCAGGACGTCTTCGCCGAAATGATGGAGGCGCTGCTTGCGCAGACGGCCGCGCTGGTGCGCTCGCCGAACCTCGTGCTGGCCGGCGGTTGCGCGCTGAACTCCTCCTTCAACGGCAAGATCGTCGGCCGCCATGGCTTCGCAGAGGTCTTCGTGCCCTCCGCCCCGGCCGATGACGGCAATGCCATCGGCGCGGCCTGGCTCAGCCATGCCCAGGCCAATCCGGATTGGCGCGCGCCGAAGGGGCCGGCGTCACCCTATCTCGGATCGGGCGTCTCGACGGAACCGCTAGAGCGCATGCAGGCCTGGGAGCCACGCCTGCGCAAGCTCGCGCCCGACGAGATCGCCCCCGTGACGGCCAAGCTGCTGACGGAAGGCAAGCTGATCGGCTGGGTGCAGGGGCGTGCCGAATTCGGCCCGCGCGCGCTCGGCAACCGCTCGATCATCGCCGATCCGCGCCCGGCCGACGCCAAGGACATCCTCAACGCCAAGGTGAAATACCGCGAGGCCTTCCGCCCCTTCGCGCCGTCGATCCTGGCCGAGCACGGCCCGGCCTGGTTCGATCATTATCAGGACGCGCCCTATATGGAGCGCACCTTGGTCTGGAAAGAAGCCGTGCGCCACCATGTCCCCGCCGTGGTGCATGAGGACGGCACGGGCCGCCTGCAGAGCGTGACCGCGGAACGCAACCCGCGCTACCACGCGCTGATTTCGGCCTTCCACAGCCTCACCGGCGTGCCGGTGATCCTCAACACATCCTTCAACATCATGGGCAAGCCGATCCTGCACACGGCGGAGGATGCGATCCTGATGTTCTATACCAGCGGGCTCGATGCGCTGGTCATCGAGGACTGGCTGCTGGTGAAGTGATCGCGATCATCAACAGGATGCATTGGCAAGGCAGCGGCAAAGCCGGCATGCTCAGCCGATCCGGAGGAGCCACGCCATGCTGCAACTGCGCCCGAACTGCGAATGCTGCGACAGGGATTTAGCCCCTGAGGCGCGCGACGCGATGATCTGCTCCTTCGAATGCACCTTCTGCGCCGATTGCGCGGAAGAGCGCTTCAAGGGCGCCTGCCCCAATTGCGGCGGCGAACTGGTGCGCCGGCCGATCCGCCCCGCGGGCAAGCTCGCGAAAAACCCGCCCTCGAGAGAGCGGGTCCTGAAGCCTCATCGCGAATGCGCGGCCGCGTGAGGCCCGCCGCGCAGCAGGCGAAGCTCAGCTCGCCTGCTTGACCGTGATGCCCTTCTCCTCGAAGAGCGCCTGCAGTTCGCCGGCCTGGAACATCTCTCGGGTGATGTCACAGCCGCCGACGAACTCGCCCTTGACGTAGAGCTGCGGAATCGTCGGCCAGTTGGAATAGGCCTTGATGCCCTCGCGGATCTCCTGGTCCTCCAGCACGTTGACGCCCTTGAAGGGCGCGCCGATGTAGCTGAGGATCTGCACGACCTGGCCGGAGAAGCCGCACATCGGGAATTGCGGCGTGCCCTTCATGAAGAGCACGACGTCGGCGGACTTCACTTCGGCATCGAGGCGGGCGTTGATGTCGGTCATGGGATCGAACTCCTAGGAGAGTGTTGTAATGGGTTGTGCGATGCGGCCCAGGCGAACCGAAGCGATCGAGACAGCCTTGTCGAGGTCCATTTCCGGATCGACCAGTTCGTCGAGTGTCAGCGGACAGCGCGGGGGCAGATCCTGCGCCAACGCATCGCCATGAGCGGCCAGCGCACGCTTTGCCTGCTTGAGCGCGCGCGCCCATAATTCATCGACATTGACCTTCTGACGCATCGATTGGGTAAAGCGGTCGATCGCATCATCGTGAAAGTCGGATGCCTCGACGCCCCAATGTGGCAGGCTCGGCGACTGAGGCGCGGATAGGGCCTTGGCAAGATGAATCAGGAACTGGCGCGTCAGTCCCGTAAATTGATAGAAGAAATCCTGCGCCACGCCCTCGATCTCCTCGGCGACATGGTCCCAATCGAGAACGTTCGACAATTCGGGCCGCATCCGCGACAGTTCGCGGATCGCCTGCGCCTGCTGTTCGGCCCAAGCGACGATGTCGTCTTCGTAAAGTGTATCGGCCGGCATGGCAGCCTCCGCAGGAATCCCGATCCCCTAATTCTGGGGAACCGACGTCGTCAGCGCAAGGGCGTGCAGCACGCCGCCCATGTTCCCTTTCAGCGCGGCATAGACCATCTGGTGCTGCTGCACCCGGCTCTTGCCGGCAAAGGCAGCCGAGGTCACGGTCGCGGCATAATGGTCGCCGTCGCCGGCGAGATCCTTGATCTCGACGACCGCGTCGGGCAGCGCCGCCTTGATCATCGCCTCGATGTCGTGGGCATCCATCGCCATGGCGGGTCTCCTCAGGCGGCCTTGCCGGCCATATAGGCCGGCAGCCAGGCTTCATGGGCGGTCTTGAGATCGGTGATGGCGACGGGCGCCTCGCCCGGCAGGGCAAGCGTATCGCCGCCCGTCTGGCCAAGCGCCTGAGCCGGCACGCCGGCAGCACTGGCCTCGGACAGGATGGCTTCGGCTTCAGCGTTCGGCACGCTCACGAGATAGCGAGCCTGGTCCTCGCCGAAGAGCACGGCATGGACCGGCCCGGCAGGCAGCGCATCGATCGCAGCCCCGATGCCGTTCGCCAGCGCCATCTCGGCCAGCGCGACGGCCAGGCCACCATCGGACAGATCGTGGCAGGCGGAGACGCGGCCAGCTGTGATCAGCCCCCGCACGAAATCGCCATTGCGACGCTCGACGACCAGATCGACCGGCGGCGGCGCGCCCTCCTCGCGGCCGCAGATTGTCGCGAGATAGGATGACTGCCCGAGCCAGCCGGTGGTCTCGCCGATGAGGATGATCGCTTCGCCCTGCGCCTTGAACGCGATCGTCGCATGCTTCGTCACGTCCGCGAGAACGCCGACGCCGCCGATGGTGGGCGTCGGCAGGATCGAGACGCCGTTGGTCTCGTTGTAGAGCGAGACATTGCCGGAGACGACCGGGAAGTCGAGCGCCCGGCAGGCCTCGCCGATGCCGCGGATGCAGCCGACGAGCTGGCCCATCACCTCGGGTCGCTCCGGATTGCCGAAGTTAAGGTTGTCGGTGACGGCGAGCGGCGTCGCGCCGGTTGCGGTCAGGTTGCGCCAGGCTTCCGCCACTGCCTGCTTGCCGCCCTCGAACGGGTCAGCCTCGCAATAGCGCGGGTTGACGTCGGCGGTCATGGACAGGCCCTTCGGCCCGTCCTCGATCCGGATCAGGCCGGCATCGCCGCCCGGCGTCACCACGGAATTGCCGAGGATCAGCGTGTCGTACTGTTCCCAGACCCAGCGCTTCGAGCAAAGATCGGGCGAGCCAATCAGCCTGAGCAGCGCCTGCACGTTGCTCAGCGGCGCCTCGACGCTCTCCGGCGCGATCCGCTGCTGCGGCGGCGTCACGATCCAGGGCCGGTCGTATTCGGGAGCCTCGTCGCCGAGTTCCTTGATCGGCAGGTCGGCCATCACCTCGCCCTGATGCTTCACGACGAAGCGCAGATTGTCGGTGGTATGGCCGATGACTGCGAAGTCCAGCCCCCATTTGCGGAAGATCGCCTCGGCCGGTTCCTCATGGCCAGGCTTGATCACCATGAGCATGCGCTCCTGGCTCTCCGACAGCATCATCTCATAGGCGCTCATGCCCTCCTCGCGGCAGGGCACCGCGTCGAGGTTCAGCTCGACGCCGAGATCGCCCTTGGCGCCCATCTCGACCGCCGAGCAGGTCAGGCCCGCCGCGCCCATGTCCTGGATCGCATCGACATGGCCGGCCGCCATGATCTCGAGGCAGGCCTCCAGCAGGAGCTTCTCGGCGAAGGGGTCACCGACCTGCACGGTCGGGCGCTTTTCCTCGGCGCCCTCGCCGAAAGCGGCCGAGGCCATGGTCGCGCCATGGATGCCGTCGCGGCCGGTCTTGGAACCGAGATAGACGATGGCTTTGCCGACGCCCGAGGCCTTGGCATAGAAGATCTCGTCGGCCCGGGCGATGCCGACCGCCATGGCGTTGACGAGGTTGTTGCCGTCATAGCGGCTGTGGAAGCCGGTGAGGCCGCCGACATTGGGCACGCCGAAGGAATTGCCGTAGCCGCCGACGCCGGCGACCACTCCCGAGACGAGGTGGCGCGTGCGCGGATGCTCCGGCGAGCCGAAGCGCAGCGCGTCGAGCACCGCGATCGGCCGCGCGCCCATGGTGAAGACGTCGCGCAGGATGCCGCCGACGCCCGTCGTCGCGCCCTGATAGGGCTCGATGAAGGACGGGTGGTTGTGGCTCTCCATCTTGAAGACGATCGCCAGACCGTCGCCGATATCGATCACGCCGGCATTCTCGCCCGGCCCCTGGATCACCCAGGCAGCCTTGGTCGGCAGCGTCTTGAGATGGATCTTCGAGGATTTGTAGGAACAGTGCTCGTTCCACATCGCCGAGACGATGCCGAGCTCCGTGATCGAGGGTTCGCGCCCGATCAGATGCAGGAAGCGCTGGTATTCATCGGGCTTCAGGCCGTGTTCGGCCACGAGCTGCGGCGTGATCTTGATGTCGTTGGGAATCACAGGCGACGGTCCCTGGCGTTCTGGCGGCGCTGCCGATCTTCGGTTGCGCGGGGCATAGCGCGCCTGACCGCCTGAGACAACGCATTCCGGCGCTGCGCCTCCCCCTGCTGGCACGCGATCTGCGCTGTTGTCCACGACACGGGGCGCTCCGTGCCAGGGAGGAACAGTCGATGTCGCTTTTGTCCCGTTTCAGGAAAGATGCCTCGGGCACCACGGCCGTGTTGTTCGGCTTCGTCGCCATCCCGATGATCGGGATCGCCGGGGCCTGCGTCGACTATGCCCGCGCCAGCTCCGCCCGCGCCAGCCTGAACGCGGCGGTCGACGCGGCTGCGCTGATGGTCGCCCGCGACGCCACGAAGCTGACGGACGCGCAGCTGACGACCCGCGCGGAAGCGCTGATCCGCGCCAATCTCGCTGGCAATTCCGACGCCAAGCTCGGCACCTATACCGTTGCCATCAATCGCACCGCCCGCACGGTCAACGTGACCGCCACGACCGATGTCGAGACGACACTGACCAAGGTCATCGGCTTCGACACGATTCCGGTCTCCTCGACGGCCCAGTCGGCCTGGGGCACAAACCGCGTCGAACTGGCGCTGGTGCTCGACAACACCGGCTCGATGGCAGCGTCCAACAAGCTGACCGAGTTAAAGAAAGCCTCGCTCGACCTGCTCAAGATCATGAAGGAAGCCTCGACGGAGCCGGACCAGATCCGGGTCTCTGTCGTGCCCTTCGCCACGCAGGTGCGTCTGCCGACGACCTACAAGGATTCGCCCTGGCTGCGTTACGACCTGACGAAGGGCAGCGGCTGGAACAAGAAGACGATCACAAAGGCGACCTGGGAAGGCTGCATCAGCGACCGCGACAAGCCCTATGACGTGAGCGACGCCGGCGCGGTGACGGGCCAGAACGTCACGCTGTACCCGGCCGACTTCTGCGCCCAGTCGACGCTGACGCCGATCCGGCCGCTGACCAGCGACTGGACGGCGCTGGAGGGCACGATCAATGCGATGACGCCGGTCGGCTACACCAACGTCACCATCGGCGCAGCCTGGGGGGCAGCGAGTCTGAGCCCGATCGCGCCGCTGCCGGAAGCCGCGCCTGCCAACACGCCGCGACTGACCAAGTACATGATCCTGCTGACCGATGGCGACAACACCCAGAACCGCTTCGGCGACGGCCAGGCGACGATGGACCTGCGCACCGCCGCCGCCTGCACCAGCGCCAAGGATGCCGGCATCAGGATCTATTCGATCCGCGTCATCGACGGGAACAGCAGCCTGCTGCGCAGCTGCGCCAGCGACCCGGGCATGTATTACGAGGTCTCCAATGCCTCGCAGCTCGGGCCGATCTTCCAGCAGATCGCCCGCGAGATCAGCCAGATCCGCCTGACGATGTGAGGTCGGCGAGCGCCGCGCGCAGATCGGCCGGGATCGGCACCGGGCGCTGCGTGGCGCGATCGACATAGACATGGGTGAAGCGCCCTTGCGCCGCCGCAAGCGTGCCGCCCTGGCGAAAGATGCCGATCCGGTAGGTCACGGAACTGTTGCCCAGCCGCTCGACGCCGAGCCCGACCTCGACGGCTTCCGGAAAGGCGACGCTCTCGAAATAGCTGCAGGTCGTCTCGACGACGAGCCCCACGACCGCACTGCCGGCAAGATCGAGAAAGCCGCGCTCGATCACCCAGGCGTTCACCGCCGTGTCGAACCAGGAATAATAGACGACGTTGTTGACGTGGCCGTAGACGTCGTTGTCGGCCCAGCGTGTCGGCACCGTGCGAAACGGGCCGAAGGCGTCGCGGCGCAGCCGCTCCTGTTTTCCGCTCATGTCGGCCCCCCGGCTGTGTCGCCCGCGCCAATCTCCGGCACGCCCAGCGCCTCCGCCAGCCTCGCCTTGGCCGAGCCCGGCCGCAACGGCTTCTGCTGGCTTTCATGCGGCGCCCAGCCTGAAAGCCAGACGATCTCGAAGGTCGCGCGCAGGCGCCCATCCGCGTCGGCGAAACGCTCGGCATAAAGGCCAGCCGCCCGTAGCAGCGTATCGCGACGCATGCCGGCCTTGCGGCGGGCCATGAGCGCGTTGCCCCAACCCATCGCGTGCAGATCGCGCAGCAGGCCGAAGACGTCTCGATAGCGCACGGTCACGACCTCGCTGTCGACGACGGGCAGCGCGAAGCCGGCACGCTGCAGCAGGCTGCCGAGATCGCGCAGATCGGCGAAGGGCGCGATGCGCGGGCTGACGCCGCCCGTGGTCTCGGCCTCGGCCTCCAGCAGCACCTGCCTGAGTTCCTGCAGCGTCCGGCCGCCGAGCAGGCAGCCGATGAACAGCCCGTCGGGCCGCAAGGCGCGGCGGATCTGGATCAGCGCGCCCGGCAGGTCGTTGACGCCGTGCAGGGCCAAAAGCGAGGCTGCGAGATCGAGGCAGGCAGGCGCCAGCGGCAGGCGTTCGAGATCGCCGACGAGATCGGCGGCCCCGCTCGGGACCTCGGCCATGCGCAGCAGGGAATCCGCCTTGGCGAGGAGAACGGGTGCGGCGACCGGCAGGGGCGTGCCGAGATCGGCCGCCGCCGCGAAGCGCCGCAGCACCGCAGCCAGCCGCTCCTCCAGATCCTCAACCGCACGCTGGAGCAGGAAATCGGGATATCCCGCCGCGAGCGCCCGCTTCAGACGCAAGGCGCCGATCGCGCGATCGAAGACGACGCCGGCTTCGCTCACCGACGCGTGCCCTGACCTGCGAAAGCCATCAACGGTCCAGCAGCCGCTCGATCTCCTGGCGGATCTGCGGGCCGAGATCGCTGCGGTCGAGCGCATAGGCGATATTGGCCGTCAGGAAGCCGATCTTCGAGCCGGTATCGTAGATGTCGCCGTCAAAGCGCACCGCGTGGAACGGCTCCAGCCGCGACAGGGCGATCATCGAATCGGTCAGCTGGATTTCGCCGCCCGCGCCCGGCTCCTGGTTGGCCAGCAGATTGAAGATCGTCGGCTGGAGGATGTAGCGGCCAGTGATGTGCAGGTTCGAGGGCGCCGTGCCCTTGGCCGGCTTCTCGACCATCTTGGTCACCTTCGACACCTTGGCCTCGCGGTTCTCGACGCCGACGATGCCGTATTGATGGGTCTGGTCGTCCGGCACCGGCGCCACCGCGATATGGTTGCCGCCATGCTTGTTGTAGGCATCGATCATCTCGGCAAGGCAGCCCTTGCCATGGGTGTGATGCAGCATGTCGGGCAGCAGCAGCGCGAAAGGCTCGTCATCGCCGATGATGTCGCGCGCGCACCAGACGGCATGGCCGAGGCCCAGAGGCGCCTGCTGGCGGGTAAAGCTGGTCGCGCCGGCGGGAGGCAGATCGGCCAGCAGCGCCTCCAGTTCCTTGACCTTGTTACGCTTGCGCAGCGTGTCGTCGAGCTCGTAGGCCAGATCGAAATGATCCTCGATTACCGCCTTGTTGCGGCCGGTGATGAAGACGAAATGCTCGATGCCGGCCGCGCGCGCCTCGTCGATGACATGCTGGACGACAGGCCGATCGACGATGGTCAGCATCTCCTTGGGAATCGCCTTGGTGGCAGGCAGGAAGCGGGTGCCGAGACCGGCGACGGGGAAGACGGCCTTGCGGATGCGTTTCGTCATGGGAGGTCCAATTGGCGCCTGGGCCGGGCTTGCCTGTGGCGGTGCGGGTGGAGAGCGGCCGGCTCCTGACTTGCGGGGAGCCGGCCACGGCGACTAATAGCAGAACGAGCTTGAGAACCCGTCAACGCTTTTTGCGAGGAGGCGGTTCCGGGTGGCGGTAGCGGGCATTCGACCATGGCTGTACTTGTTTCGGGCGGTGCCGGCTATATCGGCAGCCACATGGTGCTTGAACTGCTCGACCGTGGCGAGAGCGTCGTCGTGCTCGACAATCTCTCGACCGGCTTCTGGTGGGCCGTGCCGAAGGAGGCCGTGCTGATCCAGGGCGACATCGCCGACCAGGAGCTGGTCGCGCGCGTCATCGCAGAGCATGCTGTCACCGAGATCGCCCATTTCGCCGCCAGGATCGTGGTTCCGGAATCCGTCGCCGATCCTCTCGGCTATTATCTCAACAACACCGTGAAGACGCGCAGCCTTCTGGAGAGCGCCGTGCGCGGCGGCGTCCAACGAATCATCTTCTCCTCCACCGCGGCGGTCTATGGCGAACCCGCGATCAGCCCGGTGCCAGAGGAGATCGAACTCCACCCGATCAACCCCTATGGCCGCTCCAAGCTGATGAGCGAGTGGATGCTCTCCGACGTCGCCCGCGCCCATGGCCTGAGTTTCGTCGTCCTGCGCTACTTCAACGTCGCCGGGGCCGATCCGAAGGGCCGCTCCGGCCAGTCATCGCCCAACGCCACCCATCTGATCAAGGTCGCAGGGCAAGCGGCACTGGGCCAGCGCGACGGGCTCGAGGTCTTCGGCACCGACTACCCCACGCCCGACGGCACCTGCATCCGCGACTACATCCACGTCACCGACCTCGCCCGCGCCCATCTCTGCGCGCTCGATCATCTGCGCACAGGCGGAAAAAGCCTGACGCTGAACTGCGGCTATGGCCGGGGCTATTCGGTCAACGAGGTCGTCGCGGTCGTGAAAAAGGTCTCGGGCGTCGATTTCCCGGTGAAGCTGTCGGGCCGCCGGGCCGGCGACCCCGCCTCGCTGGTCGCCAAGGCCGACCGCATCCGCACCGAGCTCGGCTGGACGCCGGAGCATGACGACCTCGAAGAGATCGTCCGCCAGGCGCTGGACTGGGAGCAGAGGCTGAAGACGCGCAACGCGGTGTGACGCAGCCGACCTTTAGCCCGCCATCGCCAGATCGGCCGGCTCCCTGACCTGCGTCACGGTCAGGCGGCGGCGCTCGCCCGAGCGCGTCGTCCAGTCGATCGACTTCCCGGCGGCCATGCCGATCAGCGCCACGCCGACCGGCGTCATCACCGAAATCCTGCCGGCATCGACATCGGCATGCTGCGGCGCGACCAGCGTGATCGTCGTCGCCTTGCCGGAGGCCTCGTCGCGGAAGGTGACGCCACTCCCGATGCGGACATGATCGGCCGAGTGGCGCCCCTCCGGCAGGATGCGGGCGCGGTCGAGTTCGCGGGACAGTTCGGCCGCGAGATCGGCCATGCCTTCGCCCGCGCCGGCGACGGTGCGGCTCAAAAGGAGATGGTCGCCAGCGGTCAGCACGATGGCGGGCCGCGACGGACGCTTCGGAGCGATGGTCATGACGAAATCCTGGGACTGAAACGGCAGCCGCAGCGGAGGTCCATCGACCGCGCCGTCTCGCGACTGTCCAAAAAAGGGAGGTGGTGAAGGCAGTAGCGCCGGATGGCGCGGCAAGGGCCCCGAACCCGGGGCGCGCTGCGCGGCGGGCGCGGGGCTAATGGCCCGCGATGAGATTGCCCCAGCGGTGCAGACCGCAGCAGAACCGGAGATGGCTGTTCATGCCCGCAAGGCTCGGCCAAGCACCGCGCTTTGTCAAATCGAGCCACTGTGACGCGCCGTGCATCGATGGCATTGCCGCCACGCTTAACCTTTGGTTAATCTTGTTCAGGCGCTCTGGAGCGACCCCGTTTTTGCAGCCATCCCGAGTGCCCCATGCGCCTGTCCGTCATCGCCGCCACGGCCCTGATCAGCTTCGCGCCGGCGCTCGCGCAGACCACGGGCTCGATCAGCACCTCCGCCGCTAAGGCGAGAGACGCCACGCCGACACCGGTCGCACGGCCTGCGAACTCCGGCTTCGACACCTTCTTGCAGCGACTTTGGCCGCTGGCGCAGGCGCGCGGCATTTCGCGTGCGACCTTCGACGCCGCCTTTCGCGGCGTCACGCCCGATCCTGCGATCACCGCGCTGACGCGGAAGCAGTCGGAATTCACCGCGCCGATCTGGGGCTATCTCAGCAGCGCGGTGGGCGGCACGCGCATCCCCCGCGGCCGCGACGCCGCCACTGAGAATGCCGGCGTGCTGGCGCAGGTCGAGGCGCGCTACGGCGTGCCCCGGGAGATCGTGCTCGGCGTCTGGGGCATGGAAACCAATTACGGCGCCTTCAAGGGCGACAAGGACACGATCCGCTCGCTGGCGACGCTCGCCCATCTGCGCTATCGCGGCGACTTCTTCCGCGACGAGCTTCTGACCGCGCTGGAGCTGATCGAGGAAGGCCATGTCGAGCGCCGCGAATTGCGCGGCTCCTGGGCCGGCGCCATGGGCCACACCCAGTTCATGCCGTCGAGCTACCGCAAATACGCGGTCGACTTCACCGGCGACGGCCATGCCGACATCTGGAGCTCGACCGCCGACGCGCTCGCCTCCACCGCCAACTACCTCAAGGGCTATGGCTGGGTGCAGGGCCTGCCCTGGGGCCTGGAAGTGACCCTGCCCGAGGGCTTCGACCACAAGCTCTACAAGACGAGCTTCTCGGCCTTCTCGTCGGCCGGCGTGCGCCGCGCCGATGGCGGCCGACTGCCCTCTTCTGGCGAGGCGAGGCTGTTCTACCCCGCCGGCCATCGCGGCCCGGTGATGCTGCTGACCGAGAATTTCGACGTCATCAAGAAGTACAATTCGTCGGACGCCTATGCGCTCGCGGTCGGCCATCTCGGCGACCGCATCATGGGCCGCGCGGCGATCCAGGCCGACTGGCCGGTCCAGGCGCCTCGCCTCGACAAATCGGGCATGCAGGACGTCCAGCGCCGGCTGAAGGCGCTCGGCCTCTACAACCACGACGCCGATGGCCGCATCGGCACCGGCACGCGCGAGGCCGTGAGGCAATATCAGCTCCGCAACGGCGAGATCGCCGATGGCTGGCCCACCCCGGCCCTGCTGGCAAAGATGCGCGCCGGAAGCTGACGTTCGCACCGTCCTGCACTATATTGCCAGGATGCCGCTCGCCGGCGCGGGATTTAAGAGCCCGATGCGTTTGTGCTCCCTGCTCACGCTGTTCGCAGCCACCTGCCTGCTGCTCCTGACCGGAGCGCAGACGACGCTCGCCCAACAGGCGCGTCAGCAGCAGCCGCAGCCCCAACCGCAGCGCGGCTTCTTCCAGTTCTTCTGGCAGCAGCCCGCGCCGCCGCCCGTCGTCCAGCCTCAGCGCCAGCGGGTCGCACCCGTCGTGCGCCGCCGCCCCGCGGCACCGGTCGTGGTCCGGGACGATCCCGTCATTCCCAAGGTCGATGTCGCGCATCATCTGCTGGTAATGGGCGATTCGCTCGCCCATCTGCTCGCCGGCGGCCTGGAGGACGCGCTGGAGGACCGGCCCGACCTTGCCGTCCTTACCCGAGCCAAGGCCGATTCGGGCCTCGTCCGCAGCGATTTCTACGATTGGCCCAAGGTGGCGGCCGATCTGCTGGCGGGCGACCAGAAGATCAGCCTCGGCGTCATGATGATCGGCCTGAACGACCGGCAGGCCATCCGCGAGGGCGACACGGTCCACGAGCCACTGAGCCCGCGCTGGCTCGAACTCTATCGCGAGCGCATCGCCGCGGTGACGCAGGTCTTCGCGGCTAAGCGCGTGCCGCTGATCTGGGTCGGCGCGCCACCCGTGCAGAACGGCAGGCTCTCGGCCGATTTCGTCACTTTCAACGAGCAGTACCGCCAGCAGGTCGAGCGCGCGGGCGGGCAATATGTCGATCTCTGGGGCGCCTTCGTCGATTCAGAAAGCCGCTACACGGCGATGGGCCCCGACGTCTCCGGCCAGACCATGCGGCTGCGGCTCGGCGACGGCATCCATTTCACGGCGGCCGGCGCCCGCAAGGCGGCGCATTTCGTCGATCTGCTGGTGCGCCGGATGTTCGAGCCGGGAGCGCAGGGCAGCGTGATCGCGCTGCCGGTCTCTCCCGACACCGGCGCACCCTCCAGCCCGGAACTGCAGCCCGGCGGCGTCGAACGCCTGATCGACCAGATGGTCGCGGGCCTGCCCACGATCAGCCTGCCGGCCGCGCTCCAGGCCAAGCCGGCGGCCGGGCCGATCCTGCCACTCACCGGCGCGACGACGGGCGAGCAGGCGCTGCTGGTCTCGATTCCCGACGCAAGGGGACGCGGCGAGATCGCCGGCCAGCTCGACCGCATCTTCGGCGAGGGCGTGCTGCCCGAGCCGAAGCCCGGACGCATGGACGATTACCGTTGGCCGCGGTGAGGGCATCACATCTGCCGTCATTCCGGGCGAAGCGCAGCGCAGACCCGGAATCCATGCCGGATGCTCAAAGGACCAGCGCTCTGGCATGGATTCCGGATCGGCGCCGCTGACGCGGCTTGTCCGGAATGACGGCGTACTGAGCAGATCTCACACCGGCAAAATCGTCTCGCCCATCAGATGCTTGTCGATCGCATGCGCCGCCTGGCGGCCCTCGCGGATCGCCCAGACGACGAGCGACTGGCCCCGCCGCATGTCGCCGGCGACGAAGACGTTCTCGACGCTGGTGCGGTAGTCGCGCTCATTGGCGATGACGTTGGCGCGCTTGTCGACCGCCACGCCCGACTGCGCGATCATACCCTCGATCAGCGATCCCGCGAAGCCAATGGCGAGGAAGCAGAGATCGGCCTGCAGGACGAATTCAGTCCCTGCGATCGGCTTGCGCTTCTCGTCGACGCGCACGCATTTCACCCCGGTCAGGCGGCCGTTGCGGCCTTCCAGCCCGAGCGTCGCGGCCTGGAACTCGCGCTCTGCGCCCTCGGCCTGCGAGGAGGAGGTGCGGAACTTCGTCGGCCAATACGGCCAGACCGTCAGCTTGTTCTCGATCTCCGGCGCCATTGGCCGAATGTCGAGCTGCGTCACCGAGAGCGCGCCCTGGCGGAAGGCCGTGCCGACGCAGTCGGATGCCGTGTCGCCGCCGCCGATGACCACGACATGCTTGCCCCCGGCCAGGATCGGCGTGATCTTCGAGACATCCTCGCCGCCGGTGCGTTTGTTCTGCTGGGTGAGATACGGCATCGCGTAGTGCACGCCCTGCAGGTTGGTGTCGGGCAGGCCGGGATCGCGCGGCGCCTCGGCCCCGCCGGTCATCAGCACGGCGTCGTGCTCGGCGGTCAGCGTCGCGAAGGGCACGGTGACGCCGACATGGACGTTGTAGTGGAAAGTGACGCCCTCGGCCTCCATCTGCTTCACGCGGCGGTCGATGTGCTTCTTTTCCATCTTGAAGTCGGGAATGCCGTAGCGCAGCAGGCCGCCGGCGCGTGCCTCGCGCTCATAAAGATGCACCTCATGGCCGACGCGCGCGAGCTGCTGCGCCGCCGCCAAGCCGGCCGGGCCGGAGCCGACGACGGCGATCTTCTTGCCGGTGCGGATCGTGGCGGGCTCGGGCACGATCCAACCCTCCTGCCAGCCCTTGTCGGCGATGGCCTGCTCGATCGTCTTGATCGTCACCGGCATATTCTCGAGGTTCAGCGTGCAAGCCTCCTCGCAGGGCGCGGGGCAGATGCGGCCGGTGAACTCCGGAAAGTTGTTGGTCGAGTGCAGATTGCTCAGCGCATCCTGCCAGCCCCCGGAGAAGACCAGCTCGTTCCAGTCGGGGATCTGGTTGTGGACCGGGCAGCCGGTCGGCCCATGGCAGAACGGGATGCCGCAATCCATGCAGCGCGCCGCCTGCTTCTTGATGTCGCGCTCCTCCAGCGGGAGCGTGAACTCCCGGAAATGCCGGATGCGGTCGCCGGCGAGCTGATACTTCTGCTCCTGCCGGTCGTATTCGAGGAAACCCGTGACCTTGCCCATGTCTGTGTCTCTCGCCGTCCTGCCCGGCTCTGAGCCGGGCATCCCCGTTTGGCCGAGGCGCCTGTCCTGATGAGGTTCCGGATCGAACGCGCCGACCGGAGCTGACGTCCCGTCCTATTCCGCCGCCTGCAAGGTGCGCGCCTGTTCCATCTCGCGCAGCGCGCGGCGGTATTCGACCGGCATCACCTTGACGAATTTGGTGCGGTACTCGGCCCAGTTGTCGAGGATGCGACGCGCCGTCTCCGAACCGGTATAGTCGACATGGTTCGTCAGCATCTGCATCAGGCGCTCCTCGTCGTGGCCCGACATGTTGGCCATGTCGATGCGGCCCTTATGCTCGAGATCGCCGCCGTGATGGTGCAGCCGCTCCATCAGGTCCTCCTCCTCCTCGACCGGCTCGAGATCGACCATGGAGAGGTTGCAGCGCGCCGCGAAGCTCTTGTCCTCGTCCAGCACATAGGCGATGCCGCCTGACATGCCCGCCGCGAAGTTGCGCCCCGTCGGCCCGATCACGGCGACGACGCCGCCGGTCATGTATTCGCAGCCATGGTCACCCGTGCCCTCGACCACCGCGATGGCGCCCGAATTGCGCACGGCGAAGCGCTCGCCGGCGACGCCGCGGAAATAGGCCTCACCCGCGATCGCCCCGTAAAGCACCGTGTTGCCCACGATGATCGAGCGCTCCGGCACGGCCTTCGAGGCCGGATCGGGCTTGACGATCAGCTTGCCGCCCGAGAGCCCCTTGCCGACATAGTCATTGGCCTGTCCGGTCAGCTCGACGGTGACGCCCGCCGCCAGGAAGGCCGCGAAGCTCTGGCCCGAGGTGCCCTTGAGCTTCACCGTGATGGTGTCGTCGGGCAGGCCGGCATGGCCGTACTTCTTGGCGACGACGCCAGACAGCATCGCGCCGACGCTGCGGTCGACATTGCAGATCGGATGTTCGAGCACGACCGGCGTACCGCCCTCGATCGCCCCCGTCGCGCCCGCGATCAGCTTGCGGTCGAGGACGTCGTCGATCGGATGCTTCTGCAGCTCGACATGGCGGATCGCCACGCCGGGCATGTCGACCTTGTGGAAGAGCCTCGAGAAATCCAGCCCCTTGGCCTTCCAGTGGTCGAGTGCCTCGCGCTTGTCGAGCAGATCGGACCGGCCGACGATCTCGTCGAGATGGGTGAAGCCCATCTGCGCCATGATCTTGCGCACGTCCTCGGCGACGAAGAAGAAGTAGTTGACGACATGCTCGGGCAGGCCCTTGAAGCGCTTGCGCAGCACCGGATCCTGCGTCGCGACGCCGACCGGGCAGGTGTTGAGATGGCACTTGCGCATCATGATGCAGCCGGCCGCGATCAGCGGCGCGGTCGAGAAGCCGAACTCGTCGGCCCCCAGCAGCGCGCCGATCACCACGTCGCGGCCGGTGCGAAGCCCGCCATCGACCTGAAGCGCGACGCGCCCGCGCAGCTTGTTCAAGACAAGCGTCTGCTGCGTCTCGGCGAGACCGATCTCCCAGGGGGAGCCGGCATGCTTCAGCGAGGTCAGCGGGCTCGCGCCCGTGCCGCCCTCGAAGCCCGAGATGGTGATGTGGTCGGCGCGCGACTTGGCGACGCCGGCCGCGACCGTGCCGACCCCGATCTCGGAGACCAGCTTGACCGAGACATCGGCCGCCGGATTGACGTTCTTCAAATCGAAGATCAGCTGCGCCAGATCCTCGATCGAATAAATGTCGTGATGCGGCGGCGGCGAGATCAGCCCGACGCCCGGGGTCGAATGCCGGACCTTGGCGATCTTGGCATCGACCTTGTGGCCGGGCAGCTGCCCGCCCTCGCCGGGCTTGGCACCCTGCGCCACCTTGATCTGCATGACGTCGGCATTGGCGAGATACTCCGCCGTGACGCCGAAGCGGCCCGAGGCGATCTGCTTGATCGCCGAGCGCTTCGAGCGCCCATCCGCCATCGGCTTGAAGCGGATCGCTTCTTCGCCGCCCTCGCCGGTGTTGGACTTGCCGCCGATCTGGTTCATCGCGATGGCCATCGTCTCATGCGCCTCGCGCGAGATCGAGCCGAAGGACATTGCCCCGGTGGCGAAGCGCTTCACGATCTCCGAAGCCGGCTCGACGCTCTCCAGCGGCACGGGCTGGCGCCCGTCCTCAAGCGCCTGCCTGAGCTTGAACAGCCCGCGGATGGTGGTCAGCCGCTGCTCCTCGTCATTGACCTGGCGGGCGAAGTCCTCATAGCGATCCTGCGCGTTCAGCCTGACCGCATGCTGCAGCGAGGCGACGACGTCGGGCTGCCAGACATGGTCCTCGCCGCGGATGCGGTACATGTACTCGCCGCCGATATCGAGGCTGTTGCGATAGACCGGCGCGTCGCCGAAGGCGTCCTTGTGACGGCTGACGCTCTCCTGCGCGATCTCGTCGAGGCCGACGCCCTCGATCGCGGTGCCCGTGCCGAAGAAGTAGCGTTCGACGAAGTCGCTCTTGAGGCCGACGGCATCGAAGATCTGCGCGCCGCAATAGGACTGGTAGGTCGAGATGCCCATCTTGGACATGACCTTGAGCACGCCCTTGCCGACCGACTTGATGTAGCGCTTCACCACCTCATAGGCGTCGACCTCGGTCGGGAACGCACCTTGCGCATGCTGGTCGAGCAGCGTGTCGAAGGCGAGATAGGGGTTGATCGCCTCCGCGCCATAGCCGGCCAGGCAGCAGAAATGATGGATCTCGCGCGGCTCGCCCGATTCCAGCACCAGACCGACCGAGGTGCGCAGGCCCTTGCGGATCAGGTGATGATGCACCGCCGCCGTCGCCAGCAGCGCCGGGATCGGGATGCGATCGGACCCGACCTGCCGGTCGGACAGGATGATGATGTTGTAGCCGCCATGGACCGCAGCCTCCGCCCGCTCGCAGAGCCGCTCCACCGCCTCGCTCATGCCGGCGGCGCCATCACGCGCCGGATAGGTGAAGTCGATGGTCTTGGTGTCGAAGCGGTCCTCGTAATGCCCGATGCAGCGGATCTTCTCGAGATCGTCGTTGGTCAGGATCGGCGTGCGGACCTCGAGCCGCTTGCGACGCGAGGTGCCCTCCAGATCGAGGATGTTCGGCCGCGGCCCGATGAAGGAGAGCAGGCTCATCACCAGCTCCTCGCGGATCGGGTCGATCGGCGGGTTCGTGACCTGGGCGAAGTTCTGCTTGAAATAGGTGTAGAGCAGCTTCGACTTGAGCGAGAGCGCCGAGATCGGCGTGTCCGTGCCCATCGAGCCGACCGCTTCCTGGCCGGTCACCGCCATCGGCGCCATCAGCAGGCGGACATCCTCCTGCGTGTAGCCGAAGGCCTGCTGGCGATCGAGCAGCGGCACGTCGGTGCGCGAGGCCCGCGCCTCGACCGGCGGCAGGTCCTCGAGCACGATCTGGGTGCGCTTCAGCCAGTCCTTATAGGGGTTGGCGAGGCATAAGCTCGTCTTGATCTCGTCGTCGCCGATGATGCGGCCCTGCTCGAGGTCGATCAGCAGCATCTTGCCCGGCTGGAGACGCCACTTCTCGATGATCTTCTCCTCCGGAATCGGCAGCACGCCGAATTCGGAGGCCAGCACCACGAGCCCGTCATCGGTGACGAGATAGCGCGCCGGCCGCAGGCCGTTGCGGTCGAGCGTCGCGCCGATCTGCTTGCCGTCGGTGAAGGCGATCGCGGCCGGCCCGTCCCAGGGCTCCATCAGCGCGGCGTGGTATTCGTAAAAGGCGCGGCGCTCCTCGTTCATCAGAGGGTTGCCGTTCCACGCCTCCGGCACCAGCATCATCATGGCATGGGCGAGCGAGTAGCCGCCCTGCACTAGGAATTCGAGCGCGTTGTCGAAACAGGCGGTGTCGGACTGGCCCTCATAGGAGATCGGCCAGAGCTTCGAGATGTCGGGCCCGAACAGCTCGGAATCGACCGAGGCCTGCCGCGCCGCCATCCAGTTGACGTTGCCGCGCAGCGTGTTGATCTCGCCGTTATGGGCGACCATCCGGTAGGGATGGGCCAGCCGCCAGGACGGGAAGGTGTTGGTGGCGAAGCGCTGGTGGACGAGAGCGAGCGCGCTCTCGAAGCGCTCGTCCTGCAGATCCTTGAAATAGCTGCCGAGCTGCGTGACCAGCACCATGCCCTTGTAGACGATGGTGCGCGCCGACATCGAGACCGGGTAATAGGTCGCGGTCGCCCGGTCCTTGAGCTTGTAGACCTTGTTGGAGACCGACTTCCTGAGGACATAGACCTTGCGCTCGAAATCCTCCTCGGTCTCGATCTCGGCAGGCCGGCCGACGAAAAGCTGGCGGTGGACCGGCTCGCTCTCCTTGACCGCCTCGCCGAGGTCCGAACCGTCGACCGGCACGTCGCGCCAGCCCAGGAAGATCAGCCCCTCCTCGGTCACCGTCTGCGCGACGATGTCCTCGCAGACCGTCCGGTCGATGACGTCCTGCGGCATGAAGAACTGGCCGATCGCGTAATGGCCGACCTCCGGCAGGGCGATGCCGAGCCTGGCGCATTCCTCGCTGAAGAAGCGATGCGGGATCTGGGTGAGGATGCCGCAGCCGTCGCCGAGCTTGGGGTCGGCACCGACCGCGCCGCGATGGTCGATGTTAAGCAGGATCTGAAGCCCCTGCTCGACGATGGCGTGGCTCTTGCGGTTCTTCATGTCGGCGATGAAGCCGACACCGCAGGAATCCTTCTCCATCGACGGATCGTAGAGACCCTGGCGCACCGGCATCGCCGGGTCGCGGACCTCCGGGAAGCGCTCGAAAGCCTCCGCGCCGCTGATCACGGCACCGCTCGACTGGCTGGTTTCGCTCATCGTCAAACCCCGCTTGCCCTAAAACCCGCTGGCGATGCCAAGCCAGCTTCCGCCGGGAGGCACCTTTGAGTCCATATAAACCTTCCGCCGCAGCAGGCCGCCACCACTCGCGCGCGGCTCCAGGGAGCCGGCAGCAAGGATGGGGCCAACATGGCCGAACCATTCGTCTGTCGGAGGCTTGCTTGCGCTGATCTCGGGGCGCCCGCGTCCTCCGCAGGCGCCGGGGCATGTCGCCCTGTCGCGCCTGTCCTAAGCCGCCGCTTTGCGGGCGGCGCGCGTGCGATTGGCTTTGGCGTGTTTTGCCGTACCCTTCGTCATCGATCCGCTCCGTTGCGATGGCGCGACAGCGACCTCCGGGAGGCTGCCATCGACGCGGCTGAAAATGGGACAGTAACACTGTCCTATCGCAGTGAACTTGCCAGAATTCCAATCTCCGCACAAGGGGCGATTCTGCGCTGATGCGACATTTTATTTCGGCGCCGAGCGTGAGCGAGACATATCCGGCACGAAAGCCGGAGTTGGGCAGCATGGTTCTTGTCGCGATGGGCATTTCGCGCATTGCGGCCCCGGCCCCTACGCGCTTGGCAGGCAGCCCCTGCGTCGCTAACGCAAAGGCATGAACTTCATCAGCGACAACACCGCCGGCGCCAGCCCAAACGTCATGGCCGCGATCACGGCCGCCAATGACGGCTCGGCCTCGGCCTATGGCGCCGACCTCTGGACGCAAGATGCCGAGAGCCGCTTCGCCGAGATCTTCGAGCACGAGGTTGCGGTCTTCCTGGTGACATCAGGCACGGCCGCCAATGCGCTCGCGCTGGCCAGCATCACCCGCCCCTGGGGCGCCGTGCTGACCCATGAGGAAAGCCATGTCGCCGACGATGAATGCGGCGCACCGGAATTCTTCAGCGACGGCGCCAAGCTGATCGGCCTGCCCGGCGCCGGCAACAAGATTTCGCCCGATCTGGTCATGCAAACGCTGGCGCGCTTCCGCGAGGGCGCCCTGCATCAGGTCCAGCCGCAGGCGCTCTCGATCACCCAGGCGACCGAATGCGGCACGATCTATTCCCTCGACGAGATCGGCGCCCTCAAGGCCGCCGCCGCGCCGCGCGGCCTGACCCTGCACATGGACGGAGCCCGCTTCGCCAACGCGCTGGTCACGCTCGGCTGCACGCCTGCCGAAATGACCTGGAAAGCCGGCATCGACGTCCTCTCCTTCGGGGGCACCAAGAACGGCGCCTGGGCGGCCGAAGCCGTGATCTTCTTCGACCCCGCCAGGGCCGGCGAGATGAAGTGGCGCCGCAAGCGCGCCGGCCAGACGCTGTCGAAAGGCCGCCTCATCGGCGCCCAGTTCGAGGGCCTGCTGGCTGACGGCCACTGGCTCGACCTCGCCCGCCACGCCAATGCCATGGCCGCCAGGCTGGCAAGCGCGATCGAGGCGAGTTCCCAGGCCCGCCTCGCCTGGCCCTGCCAGGCCAATGAAGTGTTTCCGATCATGTCGGCCGCGCTGCAGGACCGCCTCAGGGCGGCCGGCGTCGGCTTCCTGCCCTGGTCCGACCGCGCGTTGCCGGCAGGCGCCACGCTCGCGCAGGGCGAGATCGTCGGCCGTTTCGTGATGTCCTTTGCGACGCCGCAAGCGCAGGTCGAACAGCTGATCGCACTGATCGGCGCATAAGAAGGCTGACGTCCGTCCCAATTCCAGCCCCATGCATGCCGCAATCCCTAACGAAGACTGAAAACCAGACGTTCAGTCTTGGAAGGGACGACCCATGGCATTCCGTTCGACCGCGCCCAAGCGCGCTGCTGTGATGAGCATTGCCTTGATGGGCCTGGCGGTTGCCGGTGCATTGGCCGGCTCCGCAGGCGCCGCATCGGCGCAGATCTATCTCTATGAGGAAGACGCGCCCTATCTCGAACAGCGTTTCGGCTATCGCTATGCCGCGCCACGCCCACCTGCGCAGATCCCGCAGCGCGCGCTCAGCCGGATCGCGGCGCGCGATTTCGGCCTCGCCCAGGTCGATCGCACGGTCCGCACAGGCTCCGCCTATGTGATCGACGGCCGGACGCGGTCGGGCCGCCGCGTGCGGCTGATCGTCGACCCCTATAGCGGCCAGCTCCTCGACGAGATCCTCCTTCAAGGGCCGCCCCGTGCCGCGCCGCATGTCGCCCGCATCGACCCCCGCGGAGATGTCCGGCAGCCGCGCGCCGTGCAGCGCCCGGCGGAGCGCCCGCCGTCGCTGAAGACGCCGGGCCAGGCGAAGGCTCCCGCAACCGTGGTGCCGCCCCCGCCGGCCGCCCCGCCACGCGCCGAGCCCGCGCCTCCAGCCGAAAGGCCCCCGGCAGCGGCCACCGCACCGGCGACCGTTGCGCCCCCCTCGCCTTCAGCGCCCCCGCGCGCCGACCCCGCGCCGCCGGCCGAAAAGCCCCCGGCTGCCGCCAGCGCGCCCGCGACCGTCGTGCCGCCCATTCCCGCCGTGCCGGGGCCGCCGACGCCAGGCTCCAGCGACCCCGCCACGGGCGCCGACAAGCCCAGGCTGGTCAATCCCAGCGACGTGCGCGGCCCCGAGACAACCGAGCGCGACCCGCCGTTGGCCCGTACCGAACAGCCCGGCATCCCGGCTCAGCTCCCACCGGTCCAGACGCAGGATGCGACGCCCACGACGCCCAAACCCAGCACGCCGGAGGTGCCGGTCACGCCGTTGGATTGAGGCACAGCGCCGGCACCGCTCATCGAGGCAAAGAAGAGGGCGCTTCCGGTTTCCCGGAAGCGCCCTCTTCATTCAGATGGTGACGTCAGGTGCGTCAGGCGGCCTTGGCGGTCTCGACCTTGGCCTCGAGAACCTTGGCCTTGCCGCCGCCGATCGCGATCTGGCGGGGTTTCTTGGCCTCGGGAATCTCGCGCACGAGATCGATATGGAGCAGCCCGTTCTCGAGGCTTGCGCCGGTCACCTGCACATAATCGGCGAGCTGGAAGCGACGCTCGAAGGCGCGCGCCGCGATGCCCTGATGCAGGATCTCGCGGGTCTCGCCATTGTCGTTGGCCTGCTTCTCGCCACGCACCGTGAGCGCATTCTCCTTGCTCTCGATGGCAAGGTCGCCCTCGCCGAAGCCCGCGACAGCGATGCTGATGCGGTAGGCGTTCTCGCTGGTGCGCTCGATGTTGTAGGGCGGGTAGCTCGGCGCGGCTTCGGCACTGCCGGCCTGGTCGAGCAGCGAGAACAGGCGGTCGAAGCCGACGGTGGAACGGTAGAGGGGGGAAAGATCGAAATGACGCATGATGTCCTCCAAAGGAAGCGACGTTTAGGTCCAGCCCGCCTCTCATGAGCGCGGGCCTGGTTCAGGTTCGCGCAGCCGGTCTCCGGCCTGCGCATCACTGAGTTGGGAAGATGTTTTCGGCTTTTCAAGTGGCCGCTGCGGCAGGCATAACCGGGGCCGTTCACCCCGGCGTCGCGCGCGCCGATTCGACAGCCGCCGGAGCTTCGACACTCATCATGGCTTCGACATCGGCCCTGCCGGACGCGGACCTCTTCGCTCATCCCGACTACCCGGTCCCGGGCCATGGCAAGGTCTGGTTCGCGACGACGCGCGATCGCGCCCGTATCCGTTTCGCGAGCTGGCGGCCGACCGTCAAGACCGTTCGCGGCACGGTCGCCCTCGTGCAGGGCCGGGCCGAATTCATCGAACGCTACAGCGAGACTGTCGCCGAACTGCGCCGGCGCGGCTTTCACGTCCTGACCTTCGACTGGCGCGGACAGGGCGGCTCGCAGCGCTTCGTCTCACGCGAGCGCAAGGGCCATGTCGGCTGGCTGCGCCATTACGAGAACGATCTCGCGCTCGCCATGGCGCAGATGCACGAGAAGCTGCCTCGCCCCTATTTCGTGCTCGCCCATTCGATGGGAGCGGCGATCTGCCTCGATGCCGCGAGACAAAACGCACTGCCCGTCTCGCGCATGGTCGCGCTCGCGCCGATGCTGGGCCTGACCATCACCGAGAACCCCAAGGCCGCGAGCCGGCTGGCGAGTCTGCTCTTCTGGCTCGGGTTCGGCCGGGCCTTCGTGCCCGGCGGGGGAGACACCGCGATTGCGACCAAGCCCTTCGATGGCAACCGGCTGACCGGCGATCCTGATCGCTATGCCCGCAACAGCGCGCTCTCGGCGGCGGCGCGCCATCTCAGCATCGGCGACCCGACCATCGCCTGGGTCCACACCGCCTTCGCGCTGATGGCACGGCTCAATGCCCCCTCGGCCGCGCGCGACGTGCGCGTGCCGACGCTCGTCATCGCCTCCGGGCAGGACCGCGTCGTCTCGACGCCGGCGATCGAGCGCTTCGCCGCCCGTCTCAAGACCGGCCAGGCGCTGATCCTGCCGACGGCAAGGCACGAGATCCTAATGGAAACCGACGCGATCCGCGACCAGTTCTGGGCGGCCTTCGACGCCTTCATCCCCGGCGAGGATGCAGGCCTCGTTCCAGACCCCTCAACCCTGGCCGGCGAGCAGGGCGAGCGCAGCCTCATGCAGCGGCTTGCTGGCGGCGGCGATGACGCGCCCGCCCCCGGCGGCACTGCCGCCCTCCCATGAGGTGACGATGCCGCCCGCGCCCTCGATGATCGGGATCAGCGCGACGATGTCGTAGGGCTTCAGCCCGCTTTCGATCACGAGATCGACATGGCCGGCGGCCAGCATGCAATAGGCGTAGCAATCGCAGCCATAGCGGGCGAGGCGCACCTGGCTCTCGACGCGGGCATAGGCGGCCGCCTCGTCGCCCTTGAACAGCGCCGGCGACGTCGTCATCAGCGTGGCCGAGGCCAGTCCGGCGGCCTGGCGCGTGCGCAGCTTCCTCGCGCCGCCCGGCCCGTCATAGCGCGCCTCGCGCCCGTCGCCGGAATAGCGCTCGCCGGTGAAGGGCTGGTGCATCATCCCGTAGACCGGCGTGCCGGCCCGTGTCAGCCCGATCAGCGTGCCCCAGACCGGAATGCCGGAGATGAAGGCGCGGGTGCCGTCGATCGGATCGAGCACCCAGACATATTCGGCGTCGGTGTTGTCGTTGCCGAACTCCTCGCCGAGCACGCCATGGGCCGGGAAACTGCGCTTGATCAGATGGCGCATGATGTTCTCGCCGGCGCGGTCGGCCTCGGTCACGGGATCGAACACGCCGCCTGCCGACTTGTCCTCCATCGCATGATGCGCCCGGAAGAACGGCAGGATGGCCCGCCCGGACTCGCTCGCGAGCTCCGCCACGAAGGCTCCGAAATCGACCGCGCTCATCCAAGCCCCCGCATGTTGTGCCGCCCCGCGCGGCGCAGATATCCGTCGTTCTGCCCTGATGGGCGGGTCGCGCCGGAAAGACAAGCGGCAGGCCCGCAGGATCGCCCGTCCCGCGCCAGACGCATGCCCGTCCAACGCTCCATCCGTGACGATTTTGGTCAGGCCACTTGCGTTTTCGCACTGCAATGTCATATTGTGCACTGCGAAGGGGCGATCACCTCAAGCCTTCGTTGCCCTCCTTGGGCGTTTCCTCCCTAGACTTGGGCCGCCACGAAAGTGTGCGGCCCTTTTTTTTGCGTTGCGTCGGCAACTGCACCGAACGCCGTCGATGTCGCGTGCCTTGACCCGCGCGCCTACTCCGCCGCTTGCCTGAACTCGTCGAGCCAGCCGCTCCAGCGCGCGAAGCAATCCGCCATCGCCGAGGCGACCGCCTGTTCGAGCGCAGCAAAGCCGGCATGCGGCATCAGCGTGGTCTCGTTCATGTAGAGCGCGCGGTTGATCTCGATCTGCAGAGTGTGGACGCCCGAGCTTGGCGCCCCGTAATGCTCGGTGATGAAGCCGCCGGCATAGGGCCGGTTGCGCGTCACGCTCAGGCCGAGCTTCGCGAAGGCGGCCTCGGCGATATCGGTGATGTGGCCGGCCGCGCTGGTGCCGAAACGATCACCCAGAATGATGTCGGGCTTGGCCGCGCCGTCGCGGTCGAGCCCGCTCGATGGCATCGAATGCGCATCGACGACGATGCAGGTGCCGAAAGATCGATGCGTGCGCTGCACCAGATCGCGCAGGCCGGCATGATAGGGCCGGTAGAGACGATCGATCCGGGCCAGCGCCTCCTCCACCGGAATGCGCCCGACATAGATCTCCTGCCCGTCGCCGACGATGCGGGGAATCGTGCCCAGCCCGCCGGCCACCCGCATCGAGCGGGTATTGGCGAAGGCCGGCAGCCGGCCGTCGAACATCCGCGGATCGAGCTCATAGGGCTCGCGATTGACGTCGAGATAGGCGCGCGGAAACTCGGCGACCAGCAGCGGCGCGCCCAGGGTCACGCTGCGCGCGAAAAGCCGGTCGACGAAGGCGTCCTCGGAGCGGCGCAGCGAGCGCAGCGGCAGCCGCGCCCGCTCGACGAAGCCGCGCGGATAGCATCGCCCGGCGTGAGGGACGTCGACCACCACGGGCACGATATGGAGCGCCGGCTGATACAGCGTGAACGGCCGCTCGATCTCGGCGACGACATCCTCTGGGTCGGGCGGGAAAAACGGGGTTGCTGTGCTCATGCCACTGGACACAAGCACACAAAGCGGCGCTGTTGAAGCGCGCCGCAAGCGCAGCCGCCATCGGCAACGGATTCACCCGTTGTTTACCATAGTGATGCCTTATAGAAACGCAGGGTTCCAAGCACGGGGATGGGCCGATAACCCTGCCGGCGCTGGCCCCGGAAACGGCGCGGGCGCCAGACGACGAACGAGGCGGGGCAGCCAGGCCGGCAGTCTCGACCCTTTGAAGACAGGCCTTACGGGACGGACAGATCAGGCCCATGACCAAGATACTTCTCGCCGAAGACGACAACGACATGCGCCGCTTCCTGGTCAAGGCCCTGCAGAATGCGGGCTATGACGTGGCCTCCTTCGACAACGGGCTTTCAGCCTATAACCGCCTGCGCGAAGAGCCCTTCGAGCTTCTGCTGACCGATATCGTCATGCCGGAGATGGATGGCATCGAGCTGGCGCGCCGCGCCACCGAACTCGATCCCGACATCAAGGTGATGTTCATCACCGGCTTCGCCGCAGTCGCGCTCAACCCCGATTCGCAGACGCCCAAGGATGCGAAGGTGCTGTCCAAGCCCTTCCACCTGCGCGAGCTGGTGAACGAGGTCGAAAAGCTGCTCGCGGCCTGAAGCGCGGCGCCGAAAGCTCCTCGCAGACAGCGTGTTTTGTCGTGATGCGGCTTTCTCGCGAAAGCGCCTTGCAAGCCGGGAGACGAGAGGCTATAGCCGCACACCTCGCAACATGGTCAGCCGGCAACGGCAGGGCCTGTTCCGAACGCCGCGACGATATCCCGACGCGGCAGACGGGCGCGTAGCTCAGCGGGAGAGCACTACGTTGACATCGTAGGGGTCACAGGTTCGATCCCTGTCGCGCCCACCATACAAGCCCTTGAAAGACAGGGACGAACGGCCACCCCACCGGGTGGCCGTTTTGCTTTGGGACGAGACTGGGAAAACAACGCATGCCGGGAGCCGGATGCGCGGGGCTTCGAGGCAAGAGTCGATGTCATGCCCGTGTGAAGCCGGCCGACATCTCCGATGGCGCCCTGGACCGGCCCGGCCAGTCTCAGGAGAGCGGAGCGGTCGAGACTGGCCGGAATCGTCGCCGGCCTCGCACCGCCTGCCATCGATGAAGACGATCTGGTCGCCAATGCGATCGAGCACTTTGTGATGGGCTGCCGGAACCGGTCGCCTCGTCTGGCGTCTTGAGATTGCGCCGTTTGATCGGCGCCATGCGGTGTGTGTCGCTTCCCAATGGCCGGGCACTGCCGCATGCCCGATCTCGGCCCGGCCTGCGCGCCTCTGATGACGCAGGCGATGAGGGCATCGCACGATGCTGTGAGGTCCGCCTCCATCGCTGATATCCTGATCCGTAACGACTATATAGGGAGCACGTGACATCAGGAGATCCAGACGATGACATCGGAACGTGCAGTGCTTGCCGGCGGTTGCTTCTGGGGCATGCAGGATTTGATCCGCCGCAGACCCGGCGTGATCTCAACCCGTGTCGGCTATTCCGGCGGCGAAGTGCCCAATGCCACCTATCGCAATCACGGCAACCATGCCGAGGCCATCGAGATCGTGTTTGATCCGGCGCAGACGAGCTACCGCGATCTGCTCGAGTTCTTCTTCCAGATTCATGACCCGACGACGCGCAACCGTCAGGGCAACGATATTGGCGCGAGCTACCGCTCGGCTATCTTCTATGTGAGCGAAGAGCAGAAGCGGGTTGCCGAGGACACCATCGCCGATGTCAACGCATCGGGAATCTGGCCCGGCAAGGTCGTGACCGACGTGACGCCGGTCGGCGATTTCTGGCAGGCCGAACCCGAGCATCAGGATTACCTGCAGCGCTATCCCGCCGGTTACACCTGTCACTTCGCGAGGCCGAACTGGAAGCTGCCGAAGCGCGACGAGATCCGGCGCGCTGGCTGACCCAACCGCGGATCCTTGCAGCACCGCCCCTGCGAGGATCCGCCTGATCGCGAGGCCCTTTGCAACCTGCCGGCATGGCTGTCTTGACGCGACGGAGCGGCGGCGCCTCGGGACGCAGTCCTGGCGCCAACAGAGCTCTTGTCGGGTCGCGAAGTTCGCCGTCGGCACTGAGCTTTGCCGGCAACAAGACTATGCACCCTGTCTCGAATCCTTGGGCGGCACGATGTTTGCGCGGCAGTTCCGGCAGCTTCGGCTAAAGCCAAGGTTACGCGTGCCTGACCGCCCCAACAGGCCAGGCCGGCGCGTCGCCGCTGCCGATAATTTACCACCGCCCCCCGGATGACGGCACGCTTTGCTTGCGCTAGATTGGGTGTTCCCGGTCACTGATCCTTGAAGCTCCATGTACGATCGTCGCACGCCGTCCTCTGCCCAGCCCTTCGTCACCCACGAAAATATCGAAGCCAAAGTCAAATGGTTCGACCCCGAAAAGGGGTTCGGTTTCGCGTCGCCGGCCGATGGTTCGGGCGACGTTTTCCTGCACATCTCGGCAATCGGTCCGCTCGACCAGCAGGACCTGCAGCCGGGCGCCACGATTGTCTGCGATCTCGGCGAAGGCCGCCGTGGCCTCCAGGTCGTCGCCGTCCATGAGATCGATGCCTCGACGGCGACGCAGTCGGCGCCGCGCTCTGCCCCCCGCGCCCCGCGCGACGATTTCGGCGGCGGCGGTTATGGCGGCGGCGGCTATGCTGATCGTGGAGATCGCGGCGGCTATGGCGGCGGCGGTGGCTATGGCGGCGGCGGCTATGCCGATCGCGGCGGCGCCGGCAGCCGCGACAGCGGCCCGATGGAAGGCCCCTATGACGGCGCCGTGAAGTTCTTCAACGCGGAACGCGGCTTCGGCTTCATCGCGCCCGACAAGGGCGGCCCGGACGTGTTCCTGCACGTCTCATCGCTCGGGCGCAGCGGCCTGCAGCCGCCGATGGACGGGCAGCGCGTGCGCTTCTCGATCCGCGCCGGCAAGAAGGGCCCGGAAGCGGCCAACGTCAGCTACATCTGACGCTGAGATGCGTTGAGACATCAGGCCCGCCGGAGAGCCGGCGGGCCTTTTTCGTCACGGTGTGAAAGACCTAGACCCGCTCCAGCGCCCGGTGTGGCAGGGCCGGCAGCGTGACGGCGATGGCATCCCCCGGCGCGACCGCCCCACCCTCCAGCACGATGCCCATGATGCCGGCCTTGCGCACGATTCGCCCGTCCGCTTCGCGTCCAAGCACAGCCTTGAGCAGCCCCGGCCTGAACGCATCGATCTGGGCGCATGGATTGCGCAGGCCGGTGATCTCGACCAGCGCCTCCGCCCCCAGCCGCAGCCGCGCGCCGACCGGCAGGCCCAGCAGATCGAGGCCGCGCGTCAACACGTTCTCGCCCATCTGGCCCGGCGCGACGTCGAAGCCGGCTGCGTTCAGCTCGTCGAGCAGTTCCGCGTGGATGAGATGGACCTGCCGGAGATTGGGCTGCGTCGGATCGACCGCGACGCGCGAGCGGTGCTTCACGCTCTCGCCGCAATGGGCGTCCCCCTCGACGCCGAGGCCAGCCAGCAGCCGGATCGAGTCCTGCAGCGGCTTGCTGAAGCGATGCCCAGGAGCCCCGCTCACCGCGACCACCGTACCCGCCATGCCAGCGTCTCCCCTGCATCGTACCGTGCCAGGCTTCTGGCACGAGCCGGTCGGGCTGGCGAGCCGCCAACGTGAAAAAAACCGGCCCCTGGAACGGAGCCGGCTTTCTGCTGATGCTACCCGATGGGTCCTGGCTCAGTGGCCCTCGTCGAGCGAGCCGACATGCTTCTGGGTGTAGAGTTCGATGCCGATGCGGGCGATCAGCTCGAGCTGCGTCTCGAGGAAGTCGATGTGACCCTCCTCATCCGCCATCAGGTCCTTGAAGAGCTGCTCGGATGGATAGTCGCCAACCTCGCGGGCGTAGCAGGCCGCTTCCTGATAGAGCGCGCGCGCCTCGATCTCCGCCTTCAGGTCGCATTCGATGACCTCCTTGACGTTCTCGCCGATGCGCAGCGCGTCGAGCGTCTGGAGGTTCGGGAAGCCTTCGAGGAAAAGGATCCGATCGACGAAGCGGTCGGCATGGACCATCTCCTCGATCGATTCCTTCTTCCAGGTCTTGGCCATCTCCTTCAGGCCCCAGTTGTCCAGCATGCGGTAGTGCAGCCAGTACTGGTTGATGGCCGTGAGCTCCGAGCGCAGGCCCTTGTTGAGATATTCGATGACCTTCTTGTCACCTTTCATGGCGTCGCTTCCTCGCAGTATATTAGAATAAACCTAGCGTAGGGTAATAGATTTCGGAAGGAAAGCAAAAAGAAACCTTGGCGGAATAACGCAGCCGTATCAGGCGGCGGCGCGATCGTTCTCGACGCCGAGCCCGTCCAGCATATGGCCGACCGAGACGTGGACGGCACACTCGATGTCGCGGCTGGCGCAGGAGCCGCACTGCGTCATGCAGGCGGCGCGAGCCTCGGCCAGGATGGCGCGCACCTCGCGGGCGCAGCGCCCGCAATCGGGGCTGCATCCCAGGCAATCATAGGCTTCCCCGGCCGTTCTCGGCCCGCTGCCGTCAGGGGCGATGGTGCCCTTGATCTGGGAGCAGGACAGGACGTTGCAGGAACAGACGATCACGTGGGAATGACCACTTGCTGGGATCAGGCGTTGTGGGGGCCCAGATGCGCAAGCGGCATCTTGGTTTCGATCTCCTGGCCATCGGCACGGCGCAGGCGCACGATCACCTCGACCGAGGAGATCATCATGCCCTCAGGCGCCTCCGGCAGCCCGGCGACCTGGATCGTCGAGCCCGGGATATCGACGACGGTCTCGTCGTCTTCGTTGTAGAAATGATGATGCTCGGAGACATTGGTATCGAAGAAGGTCTTCGGGCCCGAGACCGAGACCTGCCGCAGCAGCCCGGCTTCCGAGAACTGGCGCAGCGTGTTGTAGACGGTCGCGAGCGAGAGCGGCTCGCGAGCGCGCAGCGCCTCCTCATAGAGCATCTCGGCGCTGACATGCCGGTCGCCCTTGGCGAAGAGCAGCCAGCCGAGCGCCATGCGCTGCCGTGTCGGCCGCAGGCCGGCAGTGCGCAGCCGCGCCTTCACGGCGCTGATCGGGCAGGAGGCAGGGCTTTTCTGGGGCCACGGAATATGGTCCGCCATGACCCGCTGCGGGACCTGATCCTTCACGGATGAAACGCTCATCGACAACGCCTTCCACAAGGCCGGCTGACCGGCTCCGCAGTTTAGAAAACATCTAAACTACTGATATTGTTGTTATATTTGTCGTAAAGTCGGCTCGCTGTCAATCGTGCCGGCTGCGGCATCCCGTCATCGCCCCCATGTTCCGGCTGCACGAGACCGTGTGGAAACGAACCGGCGGGCGGGCCCCTCAGTGCCCCCCGCCGCCGCCCGGCGCGGCGGCCGGGGGCTTGCGCATGAACAGCGCCAGCAGCACGAGGCTGCCGAAGATGAAGGTCAGGCCGAGGAAGACATCGCCGAAGGCCATGATCAGCGCCTGCTTGTGGGCGCGCTGGTTGATCAGGGCCAGTGCCATCTGTTCGGCTGCGTCGCCATAGTCGAGGAAACGCTGCATCGTCTGGGCGATAGCCTCCTCCGCCACCTGCCGGCCGGCCGCGACGCTCTCATGCAGCCGCGTGATGTGTAGGTCGGTGCGGGTGTTGAGCATCGTGTTGATCAGCGCCAGCCCCACCGCACCGCCGAGATTGCGCGTCAGATTATAGAGCCCCGAGGCATTCTTGAGCTGGGCCGGCGGCAGCGTCCCCAGCGCCAGATTGTTGATCGGCACCATGCACAGCATCAGCGAGACGCCGCGCAGGATCTGCGGAACCAGCAGTTCGTGGAAGTCCCAGTCGGCCGTGATGCCGCTGGCGATGTAGGTCCCCAGCGCAAAGCCGGAGAAGCCGATCATCATCTGCACGCGCGGATCGATCTTCTGCGACAGCTTGCCCGCGATCGGGGCCGTCAGAAACATGCACAGGCCGGTGACGAACATGGTCTCGCCGATCTGGAGCGCATCATGACCACGGATCCGTCCGAGATAGACCGGATAGAGATAGGTCAGTCCGTAGAGGCCGATGCCCATGCAGAATGAGAACAGCGAACCGAAGGCGAAGTTGCGGTCCTTGAAGGCATAGAGATCCACCAGCGGGTCGTGGCGCGTCAGCGCACGCCAGAAGAACAGCACGGCGCCCGCCAGCATCACGCCGGTGAAGAACACGATCTCATGGCTCTCGAACCAGTCGAGCCGCGTCCCCTCCTCCAGCACATACTCCAGGCTGCCGAGGAAACCGGCCATGCCGATCAGGCCGAGCCAGTCGAACCGCTTCAGCAGGCCCTTCTGCGGCTGGTCGAAATCGATCAGCATCCAGGCCGCGATGGTGACGCAGATGCCGGGCACGACGTTGACGAGGAAGAGCCAGTGCCAGGAGAAGGCACTGCTGAGATAGCCGCCGACCGTCGGCCCGATCGTTGGCGCGAGCGTCGCGACGAGGCCGATCAGCGGCGAGACGACCGGGCGCTTCGAGGCGGGAAAGATCGTGAAGGCTGCGGCGAAGACCCCGGGGATCATACCGCCGCCGATGAAACCCTGTACGGCGCGCCACAGGATCATCTCGTTGATCGAGGATGACGTCGCGCAGAGCACGCTCGAAATGGTGAACCCGGCGGCGGCGATGGTGAAGAAGACGCGCGTCGACAGCGCCCGGCTGAGATAGCCAGACAGGGGGATCATGATCACTTCCGCGATCAGATAGGCCGTCTGCACCCAGGCGATCTCGTCCGACGACGCCGAAAGCCCGGCCTGGATCTCGGCGAGCGAGGCCGACACGATCTGAATGTCCAGGATCGCCATGAACATGCCGAAGATCATCGCCACGAAAGCGAAGATCCGCCGCGTCGGGATGGCGTCCTCGGCTGGCGGAACGCCGGCGGCGCTGGTCAGGGTCGCGGTGGCCATGGTGGCCGTTCCTTCTCGTGAACCTCCTCGTCATCCCGGACAAGCCGCGTCAGCGGCGCCGATCGGGGATCCATGCCGGAGCGTTTCCGGCGAGGTTCAGGAATGGGTCCCGGGTCACCCTTCGGTCGCCCGGGACGACGTTGCGGTTGAAGTTGAGTTCAGCGCCCGTTCGCAGGCCGCGGATCGATCTTGACCACCACCGACATGCCCGGCCGCAGGAGGTGTCTGGCCGCCGCCTCCGGCGAGAGCGAGATGCGCACCGGCACGCGCTGGACGATCTTGGTGAAGTTGCCAGTCGCGTTGTCGGGCGGCAGCAGCGTGAAGACCGAGCCCGTTCCACCCGCGATGCCGCTGACCTTGCCCTCGAAGACCTGGTCCGGCAGCGCATCGACGGTGATCGTCGCGCGATCGCCGATCTTCAGCGGACCCAGCTGCGTCTCCTTGAAGTTGGCATCGACATAAACCTGGTCGAGCGGAACGATCGACATCAGCCGCTTGCCGGCGCTGACGAGATCGCCGAGCTGGACATTCGTGTTGGCGACGAGCCCGTCGATCGGCGAAGCGACCTTGGTGAAGGTCAGGTCGCGCTCGGCCTTCTGCTCCGCGACCTTGAGCTCGTCGCCCTGCCGGGCCGCCTCGACGCGCTGCGCCTTCAGAACCTCGATATTGGCCTTCGCCGCCGAAACGCCGGCTTCGGCACTGCCCAGTGCCGCCTTGGCTTGATCGCGGGCCGCTGTCGCTGCATCGAGCGTCGCCTGCGAGCCATAGGACTTCGCGGCGAGGCTGTTGGCCCGCTCGAAATCGGCGAGCGTTCGGGTGACGCCGGCCTGGGCCGAGACCTGCTGCGCCTGTGCCTGCTCCAGGCTGGCACCCCCGGCCTCGATCTGGCTGTCGATGCGCGAGAGCGTCGCGGCAGCCGTCGCGCTCTTGGCGCGTGCGCTCTCCAGCGCGATCCGCCAGTCGCCATCGTCGAGCGCGACCAGTGGCTGGCCGGCCTTGACCTGCTGGTTCTGGACCACGGCGACGGAGGCGATGTTGGCGGAGAGCTTGGCCGAGATCGTCGCCATCTCGGCGCCGACATAGGCATCGTCCGTCGAGACGATGAAACGCCCGTTGAACCACCAGTCGGAGCCGAACCAGAGACCGGCCCCGATCGCGGCGGTACCCAGCAGCATCAGCCCGGCGCGGCGGAGCCCCTTTCTCTTGGGCTCCGCGGCAGCAGGAGCGCCGGCAGCCTCAGCCGGCATCGACTCCGTGCGCCGCGCTTGCGCAGGCACCTTGTCCAACGCGGGATCGACAAGCTGCAGCCGATCGTGGCGCGGGCGTGGAATGGTCTCGACAGCCATGGCTTCGTCCTGAGAAAGGCTGGCCTTGCCGAAACAATTCGAACCAGCCAGTTCGATTTAACTTGAAATAACGCGTGTCCTCGCGCATATCAAGTCACATCGAACCGTTTGGTTCGATTCTTTTTTGAAGCGGGCTGACGGACCACTGGGCGCGACGATGACACAGACGAGCCAGCCAATCGTTAAGCCAGCCGCGCGCAATCGCCGCGTCGCCGGCATGGACCCCGACAAGCGCCGCCAGATCCTTGACGGCGCGCATGCGGTGTTCACAGCCCAAGGCTTCGACGCGGCCAGCATGAGCGAGATCGCGGCAGCCGCCAGCGTCTCCAAAGGCACGCTCTATGTCTATTTCGAGGATAAGGAGCATCTTTTCGTCGCCCTGATCGAGCGCGAGCGCGAGGTCCAGAAGCAGGGCGTCTACGCCGCGTTGACGGACGGCCCCGATCTCCGCGATGCCCTCGCCCGCTTTGGCGAAGGGCTCGTGCGTCTCCTCTGCGGCGGCTTCGCGGTCAGCGCGCACCGCATTGTGATCGGGGTCGCCGAGCGGATGCCCGATCTCGGGCGCGAGTTTTACGAGCGCGGCCCCAAGCAGGGCGCCTATCGCCTGTCGCAGTTTCTGGCCGACAAGGTCGGGCAGGGCCTGCTCGATATCGACGACACCTATCTCGCCGCCGTGCAGTTCCTGGATCTCTGCCAGTCGACGATCCTGCGGCCGCGCCTGTTCAACGCCTTGCGCGAACCGCCAGCGGAGGCGGAAATCCGCCGGGTCGTCGATTCCGCTGTCGACATGTTCCTGGCGCGCTATGGCTGCCGCAAGACGTGATCGCCACTAGCCGAGGGCGAAGCGGACAATGTCGTCGAGAACCGGCGCATTGCCCCGGAAGCTGCGCCCGAGAGCCAGCACGATGCCCGGATGGCCGACGCCCGGATAGACCTTGACCGAGACGGTGGCGCCCACCGTGCGCAGCTTGCGGGCAAGCGCTTCGGTATTGCGCGGATAGACCGTCGTGTCGGCATCGCCGGTGGCGAGCAGGATGCGCGGCGCAGTCCGCCGCGCGAAGGTCACCGGCTGCGTCTCGGCAGGCCGGGGATAGCTTTCGAAGGCCGCTCGCGTGCGCCGGTCATCGAACGGCAGGAAGTCATAGGGCCCGGCGAGGCCCGCCACGCTGCGTAGCGAGCCGGCCCGCACGCCGGCACGGCGCAGGAAGCGGCCGTCGAGCCCGAGCATCATGACGTTATAGGCCCCGGCCGAGTGCCCGCTAAGATGCAGGCGGCGCGGATCGCCACCCAGGCTTCCAGCATGGTCCTGGGCCCATCGCAGGGCCTGCGCGCAATCATCGACGAAATCCGGAAAGCGCACCTGCGGCACGAGCCGATAGTCCGGGACCACCGTCACGAAGCCGCGTGACGCCAGGGCCAGTCCGGCGAAAGCGTAATCGGCCTTGCTGCCGTTGTCCCAGCCGCCGCCATACACAAACATCATCACCGGCGCGTTGCCTGCCCCACTCTCGGGCACATAGACATCGAGCCGCTGACGAGGATCGTCGCCATAGGCGACATCACGGGCAGCAAGCCGGGAGCCCGCATCCGCAGGCATGAGTGTGTTCAAGGCGGTCAGCGGCGAACAGGCAGACAGTGTCAGCACCGCGCCCGAGCCGAGCAGAGCGCGACGGCTCGGCTGCGTTGGAGCCTTCGAAAATTCCATGGGATTCAACCGTTTTTAGCAGCGTCGCCCGCTCTAGATAGGAAGGCGCTCGTCATCCGCCAACGATGCGTTTCCCGCGAATCCGCTCGCGATGCGCGGTATAGAGGCCGGATGCCGCGATGATGACGGCACCGACGAGCGTCCAGATGTCCGGCAGCACGGTGAACAGCAGGTAGCCGAACGCCGAGGCCCAGAGCAGCTGCAGATAGGAGAACGGCGCCAGCAGCGAGGCGTCGGCGTACCGGAACGCCGTCACCAGGAGCCAGTGCCCGACCGTCGAGGACACGCCGATGAACAGCCCCATCAGCAGGAACTCGGAGGTCAGCGGCCGCCAGACGAAGGGCACGGCCAGGCTGACCAGCGCAAAGCCGATCATGGCGGAATAGGTCAACGTGGTCAGCGGGGTCTCGGTCCGGCTCATCGACCGGGTGATGATCATCGCGAAGGCCCAGGACAGCGCCGACGCCACCGGCAGGAGCGAGGCGAGCTGGAAGCCGCTGCCGCCGGGCCGCACCACGATCAGGACACCGACGAGGCCGATCAGGGTCGCGGTCCAGCGCCGCCAGCCGATGGTCTCGCCCAGCATCGGGATCGACAGGGCGGTCACGAAGAGCGGTGCCACGAAGCTCGATGCCGCTGCATCCGCGATCGCCAGGTATTGCAGCCCGCCGACGAACAGGATCGACGAGACGGTCACGCCCAGTCCGCGCAGGAATTGCAGGGCGGGCCGCTTCGTCCGCAAACGACTGCGCCCGCCGGAGCGCCAGACCAGCGCCAGCATGATCAGCGTGAAGGTGCCGTAGCGCAGCCAGATCACCTGCAGCGTCGACATCTCCGCCGCCAGCAGCTTGGAGACGGCGTCCGCCGAGGTAAAGAACACGCCCGTCACCAGCACCAGGCCGATACCGCGCAGCGGCGCGTCCCGACGCAGCGGCAGCGCGTCGGCCGCCTTCGGCATGGGCGTCGGTTCGGGATGCGGCACGTTTGGCAAGGAGGCGGCGTTTCCGGAAGGCGTGCGCGTCGAGTCTTTGAGCATCGACTTGAGCCGCCACACTAATCAGTTTCACTGGCTTTCGTCGCGCAAAGAACGAACGCCCTTCATGCACGCGCGCCCCGGAACCTTTGCGCGGAAACCACCGGACAAGAGCCCTCCCCGCAAACGAAAAAGGCGGGCCGCAAGGCCCGCCTCGTTCACATCACTCTGCGGCAGGCTCTTCAGGCCGCCTTCTGCCGCGGCTGGATCAGCTTGCGGTTGATCAACACCTCGGCGATCTGCACCGCGTTCAGCGCCGCGCCCTTGCGCAGATTGTCGGAGACGCACCAGAAGGCCAGCCCGTTCTCGACGGTGGCATCCTCGCGGATACGGGAGATATAGGTCGCGTCCTCGCCGGCCGCCTCGTGGGGGGTGGCGTAGCCGCCGGGCTCGTGCTTGTCGATGACGAGGATGCCGGGCGCCGCGCGCAGAACCTCGCGCGCCTCGTCGGCGGTGACGGGCTTCTCGCACTCGATGTTGACGCTCTCGGAATGGCCGATGAAGACCGGCACGCGCACGCAGGTCGCGGTCAGCTTGATCTTCGGATCGAGGATCTTCTTGGTCTCCGCCATCATCTTCCACTCTTCCTTGGTGAAGCCGTCCTCCATGAAGACGTCGATCTGCGGGATGAGGTTGAAGGAGATGCGGGCGGGGAACTTCTTGGTCACGACCTCGCCGGCCGAGAACACGGCGCGCGTCTGGTTGAAGAGCTCGTCCATGCCCTCCTTGCCGGCGCCGGAGACCGACTGATAGGTCGATACGACGACGCGCTTGACGACGTACTTGTCATGCAGCGGCTTCAGCGCGACGACGAGCTGCGCGGTCGAGCAGTTCGGGTTGGCGATGATGTTCATCTTGCTGAAGCCGGCGACGGCCGCCGCGTTCACCTCCGGCACGACCAGCGGAACGTCCGGGTGCATGCGCCAGGCCGAGGAGTTGTCGATCACGACGCAGCCCTGCTGGCCGATCTTGGGCGACCATGCCTTCGAGATCTCGCCGCCGGCCGACATCAGGCAGATGTCGGTATCCGAGAAATCGTAATGCTCGAGCGACTTGCACTTCAGCGTCTTGTCGCCGAACGAGACCTCGGTCCCGATCGAGCGCGAGGAGGCCAGCGCCACGACCTCGCTGACCGGGAAGGCCCGCTCGGCCAGGATGTCCAGCATCTCGCGGCCCACATTGCCAGTGGCGCCGACGATCGCGACCTTGAAGCTCATGATGATGTTCCTTTTGGTGAAACCGGTTTTGGTCTCCCCCTGGGCGCCGTCCGTCCCTCTCGTCGAGGCGGGTTCGGCGTAATGCCCCCGCCGGGGGGGAGGGGCCCGGAACCGAGGCGAATTTCAGCGCGGCGTGCCGGTGGTCCCGGTCGCCGGTTTGGTCGTGCGTTTCGTCGTGAGACGGACAGTCACAGGGCCAATCCCGAAAAGGCTGAAGCTTCGCGGCGCCACCCGAGGCGCTAAGGCCTTGAATGACACCTCGCTGTGAGAACACCGTGGACGGCGAAAAGTCAATCGCCTCGCACATTAACCCTGCTTCTTGACCGCCCGTTCACGCTGCGCCGCGATTCCCCCGCCCCGGTAACCCGCCGCTGACTCAAGCCCCCTCACCCTGCACGCGGGTGAGGACGAACGCGCCGCAGGATGCAGCGCGGCAACACGGGTTCGGGGTCGTGTCAGGTCATATCGCGTCGCTTCTGCTTGACCGGATCAGGCTGTCCTGGCCTGCTCTGCAGCATGTCCGGCCAGGGCTGAGCCAGGCATGGGCGCGGCAGACATGGGCGCGGCAGGCATGGGCGCGGCTCGCCAGGGTCGATCTCGCCGCCGCCCTGATCCGCTTCGCCGACGCCATCGAGACCGGCTTCCGCTATCTCTGGCGCGCACTTTCCGGCCCGCGCCGCCTGCCCGTTCTGCTGCGGTTGCCCGGTTTGCGCCTGACCGGCGGTCTGGTCTGGCGCAGCGTCGCGGCAGCGAGCGGCATCGGCCTGACGACGGCGCTCGTCACCGCCCTGTCGCCCGGCAGCGAGGTGACGCTCGCAAGCCTGACCGTGCAGGAGGCGCAGCCCGTTCGAGACGTCCGCCATGAGCCGCGCGCCAGTCAGCGCAGCCGCGAAAACTGGATTCCCATCATCAGGCCAATCCCGATGTTCGGGCTGGAATCGCCTGAACTCGACCGCGCCTCCGCGTCCCTCGAGGCACGCCGCAGCCCGGACGGCTCCCAGCGCGAGGACGTGCTGGCCTTCTCGGCCTTCGCCGAGCAGAAACCGCATCTGCTGCTCCGCTTCAGCGTCGAGCATGGTCGATCCGACCTGTCGCAGCCCTTCATCATCGCTTTGGTGCGCGAGGCCGCGTCGCGGGCGATGTCGGTCCAGCGCAGCGGCACGCCGACCGCGATGCAGACACGTTTCGGCCCGGTCGAGACCGCCGATGCGACGCTCAGCGACGGCGAGGTCAGCCGCGCCTGCATCGCCTTCCGCATGGATGCAGGCGCCCTGCCGCTGTCGATGAGCGGCTGGTGGTGCGGCGCCGGCAAGCCCGCGGACCGGCAGCAACTCGTCTGCCTGATCGACCGGATCGACCTGCTCAATGCGGGCGACGACCGCGCCCTGCGCGCCGCCTTCGCCCGCACGGAACTGAACCGGCAGCCGGCCTGCGCTCCGCCGCGGCTGTCGGCCTCCGGCCGAAAGCTGTCCTGGCTCGACGCCGACGCGGCGACGCCCGCCTTGCGCACCAAGAGCATCGCTGCCGAACACGGCAAGCCGAAACCCAGGCGCTGACGGCAGGCAGGGCTTGTGATGTCCGACTCACGCACCCAGACGATCACCGCATTGGGCGCCACCGGCCGCGTCGCGATGGGAACCGCGCGCTTCCTCTTCCTGGCGCTGGGCGCAGGCGTGTTCCTCGCCATCCTGCTTGTCGGCTGGTGGCTTTCGGGCTTCGTTCCGACGATCAGCCATGGCACGCCCGCCTTCACCTGGGCGCCCGAGCAGCTCGCCATGACCAGGTCGACATCGGTCACCGCGACGAGTCCTTTCCGGGGGCGCGAGCAGGGCCTGCAATTTGGCGGCCCCGGCACGGAGGGGCCCTTCGCGGCGATGATCCTGGCCGAGCGCAGCGACAGCGCCGTGCCCTTCACCCTGACCACGCCGGTGTTCTGGCAGTTCGCGCCGCTGCGCGTGCTCGCCCCCCGCGTCGGCGGCCCGCACTACACCATGACCACGCGCTTCGGGCGCTTCACCGGCCGCGACGTCTACTATCGCGAGAGCGACGGTCGGACGCGCACCTGCATCATCTTCCGCAATGGCTTCGAGACCTCCGAATTCGCGCTGGGCGGCTACTATTGCGCAGCGGGCGTGCAGAGCGCCGATGCCGCCCCCCTGGCCTGCATGATCGACAAGTTGCAGATCGTGCCCGGCAAGAACCCCTCGCCTGCGGTCGCCTATCTCGCGGAACGCGCCGGCAACGCGCCGCAATGCGCCAATACGACCTTCTACCAACCGGGCACACGACAGGTCGTCCGCGACCGCAATGGCGGCGTGGTGCGCATGAGAGGCGACACCAATGATGCCTTTCCGCTCTGGGCCCGCTGACACGACACTGATAAGTTCGTTAACTACGCTGGGCTATCTTCCCGTCGGACCGTTTCAGCCCCACATTCATGATCAGACCATCATCGTCCCCGGAGCCCATCATGTCCCCGTTCAAGCGTCTTGCAGCCGTTCTCGCCCTGTCGGTCGCTGCGTCGACCGTGATGGTCGCGATGGCGGAGGCGCAGAGCCGCCGTGGCCCGCTGCGCGTCACCGTCCAGAAGCGCAGCTATTTCGACCTCGGCAATGTCGTGCCGGTCGGCTCGCTGAACCGCTATGCCAGCCAGCATTTCGCCGCGGCCCCCGCCTATGCCAGCTTCGGCGGCTTCTATGGCGAGGACACCCTGCCCAGCCGCATCGGTTCCGGCGCGAACCCTTTCGCCAACACCTTCGAGACGCCGCGCTTCTGAGGCTGTCATTCCGGGGCGGCGCGTAGCGCCGAACCCGGAACCCATGACCGGGTGAGACTGCCATAGAAGCCCGGTCGACTGGGCTCACCCAGTCGTGGGTTCCGGGTTCAGGCCTTCGGCCTGCCCCGGAATGACATCAAGGCAAAGCCTTCAGATAGCGCACCGGCCGCCCGGGCGCCGCCGCCTGCGCGGCATGGACGATCGCGTTCGCGTCGATGCCGAAATGGCGGTAGAGGTCGGCGACCGTGCCAGTCTGGCCGAAATGCTCGACGCCCAGCGCCTTCTGCCTGTGGCCATGCACGCTGCCGAGCCAGGCCAGCGTCGCCGGATGCCCGTCCAGCACCGAGACGATGCCGCAATCGCGCGAGAGATCGCCGAGCAGCCGCTCGACATGGCTGGTTGCGCGGTGGTTGCCGCGCTGGCGCGCCCGCTCGGCGGCCTGCCAGCCGGCGTTCAGCCGGTCGGCCGAGGTGATGGCGAGCAGGCCGACATCTCGCCTGTCCTCGCCGAGCAGGCCGACGGCCTCGATCGCTTCGGCCGCCACCGCGCCGGTATAGGCGATCACCACCGAGGCGTTCGGGCCCGGCTTCCTAAGCCAATAGGCGCCGTCGATGATCTCGCTTTCGAGTTCGGGCGTCATCACCCGCTGCGGCTGTTCGAGTTGCAGCGTCGAGAGGCGCAGATAGACCGAACCGCCGGTCTCGTCGCGCAGCCATGTCCGCTCGTCGGGATCGCCCTCCCCGTCCTTCTGAAGGTATTCGAAGGACCAGCGCATCATCACCGCGAGTTCGTCGACGAAAGCCGGCTCGAAGGCGCATAAGCCGTCCTGGCTCATGCCGATCAGCGGCGTCGCTATCGACTGATGCGCCCCGCCCTCCGGCGCCAGCGTCACGCCCGAAGGCGTCGCCACCACCATGAAGCGGGCATCCTGGTAGCAGGCATAGTTCAGCGCATCGAGACCGCGCGAGATGAAGGGGTCGTAGAGCGTGCCGATCGGGATCAGCCGCTCGCCGAAGATCGAATGGGACAGGCCCAGCGCCGCGAGGTTGATGAACAGGTTCATCTCCGCGATGCCGAGCTCGACATGCTGGCCCTTGGGCGAGAACTCCCATTTCTGCATCGAGGGAATGCGCTCGTCCTTGAAGGTGTCGGCCATCGACGCCTTGGCGAAGAGCCCGCGCCGGTTCACCCACGGCCCGAGATTGGTTGAGACGGTGACGTCGGGCGCCGTCGTGACGATGCGGTCGGCCAGCGGCCCGCCGAGCTTCGCCAGTTCGTCGAGAACCTTGCCGAAGCCCATCTGCGTCGACATCACCGGCTGGATGCCGGCTTCGAGTTTGGCCGGCACAGGCAGCACCGGCGCGCTCAGCCGCCGGCGCCCCTGCGCGAAGAACGGGACGGTGTCGAGGAAGGCACGGACCTCACTTTCGGGCAGCGACAGCCCCTCGAACAGATCCCATTCATGGCCGGGGCGGACACCGTTGGCGCTCTGGAAGCCCGCCATCTGCTCCTTGGTCATCAGCCCGGCATGGTTGTCCTTGTGCCCGGCCAGCGGCAGGCCGAAGCCCTTGACGGTATAGGCCAGGAAGCAGACCGGCCGGTCATGGTCGATGGCCTCGAAAGCCTCGAGGATCGAGGGCAGGTCGTGCCCGCCGAGATTGCACATCAGCTTCGAGAGCTCCGCGTCGCTGCGGCTCTCGATCAGCTTCGTCACCGGCCCCTGGTCGCCGAGATCGTCCATCAGCCGCTTGCGCCAGGCAGCCCCACCCTGGAAGGTCAGCGCCGAATAGAGCTGGTTGGGGCAGGAATCGATCCAGGCCTTCAGCCGCTCGCCGCCCTTCTCCTTGAAGGCCGCCTGCTGCAACGAGCCGTATTTCAGCGTGACGACGGCCCAGCCGAAATTGCGGAACATCGTCTCGAAGCGGTCGTAGAGCCCCTCGCGGATAACGGCGTCGAGCGACTGGCGGTTGTAGTCGATCACCCACCAGGTGTTGCGCAGGCCGTGCTTCCAGCCCTCCATCAGGGCCTCGAAGATGTTGCCTTCATCGAGTTCGGCATCGCCGATCAGCGAGACCATGCGGCCCTCCGGCCGATCCGTGCCCCAGCCATGGCCGCGCAGATAATCCTGGGTCAGCGACGAAAACAGGGTCTGCGCGACGCCCAAGCCCACCGAGCCGGTCGAGAAATCGACGTCGTCGATGTCCTTGGTGCGCGAGGGATAGCTCTGCGCGCCCTTGTAGCCGCGGAAATTCTCGAGCTTCTCCTTTGTCTGGAGGCCCATCAGGTAGTTGATCGCATGGAAGATCGGCGAGGCGTGTGGCTTGACCGCGACGCGATCCTGCGGCCGGAGCGCCGCCATGTAGAGCGCCGTCATGATCGTGCAGAGCGAGGCCGAGGATGCCTGGTGCCCGCCGACCTTCATGCCGTCCGTGCTCTCGCGCAGGTGATTGGCGTTGTGGATCGTCCAGGAGGCGAGCCAGAGGATCTTCTTTTCGAGCTCAGCCAGAATCGGCAGGCGCGGATCGATCGGCAGGCGCGGATCGGACATCGGTAACACTCCCTGGGCAGGCGCCGGGGTTGCGCTCCCCGGTAGCGCAGCGATCATGCACGAAACGCGCGAGCCATGTGAACCGCAATCGCGCGGGAAACGACAGATGCAATGGCCGTTTCTGCTAAGGACGTCCCCGTCCTGGCGGAAACTGCTAGATTACGCGGCGATGCCATCTCGTCGGCTCCGGCCGATCCTGCGCCGATCGCGTGACCTTGCATTGGCCTGTCGCAATCGTCAGGTTGCATCGGCTTCGCGGCCTGCTGCGCCGGTCGGACGAAAAGGGAAAAGCAACGCATGAACACGCTGTCGGGCTTCAGCATCTTCGTCATCGTGCTCGTCGTGCTCGTCGTGATGACCATCGCCTTCCTGGTGAAGACGGTGCCGCAGGGCTACAACTACACGGTCGAGCGCTTCGGCCGCTATTCGCGCACGCTCAGCGCCGGCCTCAACCTGATCGTGCCTTATGTCGACCGTATCGGGCACAAGGTGAATGTCATGGAGCAGGTGCTCGACATTCCCTCGCAGGAGGCGATCACCAAGGACAATGCCGGCGTCCGCATCGATGCCGCCGCCTTCTACCAGATCCTCGATGCCGCCAAGGCGCGCTACGAGGTCTCGGCGCTCGACGAGGCGCTGATGACGCTGACCATGACCAATATCCGCACCGTCGTCGGCTCGATGGACCTCGACCAGTTGCTCTCGCATCGCGACGAGATCAACGAGCGGCTGCTGCGCGTGATGGACGCCGCCGCCTCGCCCTGGGGCGTCAAGGTCACCCGCATCGAGATCAGGGACATTCTGCCCCCCGCCGACATCGTCGGCGCGATGAACCGCCAGATGAAGGCCGAGCGCGAGAAGCGCGCCGCCGTGCTGGAGGCTGACGGCATGCGCCAGGCCGAAATCCTCAAGGCCGAGGGCATGAAGCAGTCGCAGATTCTCGCCGCCGAGGGCCGCAAGGAAGCTGCCTTCCGCGATGCCGAGGCGCGCGAGCGCTCCGCCCAGGCAGAAGCCTCGGCGACCGCGATGGTCTCCGAGGCGATCAGCAAGGGCGACATCCAGGCCGCGAACTTCCTGCTCGCCGAGCGCTATACCGACGCGCTCAAGGCGCTCGCCAGCGCGCCCAACAGCAAGCTGGTGATCGTGCCGATCGAGGCCGCGGCGCTCGCCGGCACCGTCGGCGGCATCGCGCAGCTTACCCGCGCCGTCTTCGGCGACGAGGCGGTCGAGGCCAGGCGGACGGGCTCCGTACCCTCGGCCGGCCGCAGCGGCGCTTGAGGGTCGAACGATGCCGTTCCTCGACACGCTGGGCGCCTGGAGCTGGGTCATCCTCGGCCTGATCCTGATCGGCGGCGAGCTGCTGGCGCCAGGCGTCTTCCTGATCTGGCTGGGGCTCGCCGCACTCCTGACCGGCGCGGTCGTCGGGCTTTCCGATATCGGCTGGCAGACGGCGGCGCTTGTCTTCGCGGGCTTCAGCCTGGTCTGCGTCCTGCTCGGACACCTGCTGACCCGCCGCAAAGGCGAGCAACCGGATGTCACCACGGGCCTCAACGACCGTGGCCGGCAGTTGATCGGCAAGGTCTACAAGCTCGACGCGACCATGACCGGCGGCGAGGGCCGCATCCGCGTCGGCGATTCCTCATGGCGCATCACGGGGCCGGAGCTACTGGCCGGCAGCGAGGTCCGCGTCGTGCGTGTCGATGGCGCGACGCTGATCGTCGAGAAAGTCTGAGACCGCGCCGCCTGCGCGCGGCGCCCGATTTTATCTCGCGCCCATCGGCGAAGAATCGGTTTATCCGGCGCGGCCCGAGGTCTATAGCGGGCGCTCCTCGCCCCAAGACCGTCCCTCGCCAAAGCCCGATCGTCATCATGACACTGCCCAGCGAACGCCTGTCCCTGTCGAAGGACCGCATCAAGGTCCTGCTGCTGGAGGGCATCAACGATTCCGCCGCCGACCTGCTCCTGAACGCCGGCTACACCAACATGACGCGCCTGCCCAAGGCACTCGACCGCGACGCGCTGCTGAAGGCCGTCGAGGGCGTGCATGTGCTCGGCATCCGCTCGCGCACGCAGCTCACCAACGAGGTCTTCGCCCGGGCCGACCGCCTCTTCGCGGTCGGCTGCTTCTCGGTCGGCACCAACCAGGTCGATCTGCAGGCGGCGCGCAGCCGCGGCGTGCCGGTCTTCAACGCGCCCTTCTCGAACACCCGCAGCGTCGCCGAGCTGACGATCGGCGAGATCGTGATGCTGCTGCGCAAGATCACCGACCGCTCGGTCTCCGCCCATGGCGGCGGCTGGGACAAATCGGCCGAGGGCTCCTTCGAGGTTCGCGGCAAGGTGCTGGGCATCGTCGGCTACGGCAACATCGGCAGCCAGCTCTCGACGCTGGCCGAGGCGATGGGCATGCGGGTGATCTATTACGATCAGACCGACCGCCTGCGTCACGGCAACACCGAGCCGGTCGACAGCCTGAACGAGCTCTTGGGCTCCGCCGACATCGTCTCCCTGCATGTGCCGGAGACGCCGCAGACGCATGGCATGATCGGTGCCGAGCAGATCGCCGCGATGAACCCCGGCAGCTACCTGATCAACAATTCGCGCGGCACGGTGGTCGATCTCGATGCGCTGGCCTCGGCCCTGAAGAGCGGCCATCTCGCGGGCGCTGCGGTCGACGTCTTCCCGGTCGAGCCGGCGTCGAACAACGACCGCTTCGTTTCGCCGCTTCAGGGGTTGTCGAACGTGATCCTGACGCCGCATGTCGGCGGCTCCACGGAAGAGGCGCAGGAGCGCATCGGCGCCGAGGTCGCGCGCAAGCTGATCGACTATTCCGATGTCGGGTCGACCGTGGGCGCCGTCAACTTCCCACAGGTCCAGCTCACGCCACGCCCAAGCGGCACGCGCTTCATCCACGTCCAGCGCAACGTGCCGGGCATGCTCAGGCGCCTCAACGACGTGTTCGCCAGCCGCAACGTCAACATCGCCGCGCAAAACTACCAGACCGATGGCGAAGTCGGCTACGTCGTCATGGAAGCCGACAGCATCGGCGCCGATGCCCGCGACATCCTGCGTGAAATCCGCGCTCTGGACGGGACGATCAGGGCGCGGCTGCTCTATCAGCGCGCCTGACGCGGGCCGAGCGCCTGATAAGCGGCGCTCAATGGCTCTGTTTGGTGGCTCCCGGCTTGGTCGGCGCCTGCGCTGCGACCGGATCGCTGGCTGGAAAGGTGTCTTCGAGCGCCTTGGTGAGTTCGGCGTCCGCGCCGTGCTCTTCGACGGCCTTGCGCTGCTCGTGCTGTTCCTTGCGAAGGCTTTCCTTGGCAGGGTTGGTGCTCGTCGGATTCGCGTGCGTCGTCATGGAAGCCCCTTTGTCGCCGGCGCCCGCATCCCTGCAGGCCTGCATCAGGGGCAACGTGCCAGGCTGCGCCGCGTTCCATTGCTCTCCGAGAGGCCGCTCCCCTACCAGCGCCGTGGCCACGTCACCGTCGCGCACAGCCCACCCCCCGGACGCTCAGCCAGGGTGAGTTCGCCGCGATGCGCCTCGGCGATGGCGCGCACGATCGAAAGACCGAGCCCGAAGCCGCTGCCCTGCTTCAGGGTCCGCGCCAGATCGCTGCGATAGAACGGCTCGAACACCTTCGCGCGTTCGTCAGGAGCGATGCCTGGCCCGTCATCCTCGACATGAACGGCGATGAGCGCGGGATCGGCATCGTCGAGCCTGACCACGACCTTGCCGCCGAACTTGATGGCGTTGTCGACGAGATTGGTGACCGCGCGCGTCATCTGGTCGGAATCGCATAGCGCCGAAGCCCGCATCGGCCCCTCGAAGACGACGATATGGCCGAGATCGGCGAAATTGTCGCAGATCGTCTGGAGCAGCGCCGGCATATCCGTCGCCGCCATGCTGCCCGAGGCACGCCCGTCGCGCAGATAGGACAGGGCTCCGCCGACCATCCGCTCCATCAGCGCGAGATCGGCCAGGATGGCCTGGCGCTGCGTGCCGTCGCCGATCTCCTCTGCCCTCAAACGCAACCGCGTGATCGGCGTGCGCAGGTCATGGCTGACGGCCGCCAGCATCCGGGTGCGGTCTTCGACGAGCCGCCGGATCCGTGCCGCCATGCCGCCGAAGGCCACGGCCAGCCGCTTGACCTCGATCGGCCCCTGTTCTGGCGCCCCGATATCGTCGCGATCGGGGTCGAAGCGGTCGACGGCCTCGGCGAGGCGCGAGAGCGGCGAGGCCACGGCGCGCGCCGCCCAGAGCGAGAGCAGCCCGACCAGCGTCGCCAACGAGGCCAGCATCACGATCAGATAGACGATGAAGGCCGTGCCGCGCGGCGGCGGCGTCATCGGCGCCGGCGCCATCGCGAGGCCGGAGCCATCGGCGAAGCGCAAGGCCACCGGCGGCGGCCCGCGCTGCCCCTCCCGTGCGTCAAGCACGAGCGCCTCCGCGATCCCCGCGAACTCGAGCTTCAGGTCGTCCAGCATCTGCTGGTCCGGCCGGGGCAGGCTGCGGTCCGTCGATCGGGCGTCCTGCGGCAGGCGCGACAGGCGTGGATTGGCGGCGATCGCGGTCTCGATGATGATCTGCCTCGCCTCGGGCGTCGGCGCCGCCTGGGCCTGCCGCGCCAGCGCGACCAGCTCCGTCACATAGGGCAGGTTTGGCAGGCGTTTGAGCTCGGGCGGAAGCAGCACGATCAGCGCCATGACCGTGACCAGATTCGCCAGAACCAGAGAGCCGATCACGATGACGGTGATCTGCGCCGCGGCCCGGGCCGGCAGAAGGCGCAGCAGCAGCCGTTTCATTCGCGCGCGCTTTCCGGTCGGGACTTGCTGTCCGGCAGAGTCTCGCCTTCCGGCGATGACTGGATTTCGGGCGAGAACATGTAGCCACCCGAGCGAATGGTCTGGATCAGCTCGGGCTCGCGCGGATTGGCTTCCATCTTCTGGCGCAGGCGGCTGACCAGCACATCGATCGAGCGCTCGAACGGCGCCGCCGCGCGCCCTTGCGTCAAATCGAGAAGCTGGTCGCGCGAGAGCACCCTGCGCGGCCGCTCGCAGAAGGCGAGCAGCAGGTCGAGTTCCGCCCCGGTCAGCATGACGCGCTCGCCCTGCGGGTTGAACAGTCGGCGCACCGCCTTGTCGAGCCGCCAGCCGGAAAAGGCGAGGACGGTGCTCTCGCCGGCCTCGGGTTCCGGTGCGCTGCCGGCTCGACGCAGCACGGCGCGGATCCGGGCGAGCAGCTCGCGCGGATTGAACGGCTTCACCAGATAATCGTCGGCGCCCATTTCGAGGCCGAGGATGCGGTCGATCTCCTCCCCCTTGGCGGTGAGCATGATGATCGGCATCGCGCCGTCATTGCGCAGTCGGCGGCACAGGCTCAACCCATCCTCGCCCGGCAGCATCAGGTCGAGCACGATCAGGTCGAAGCGGCCGTCGCGAAGCGCGACGTCCATCTCGCGTCCGTTCGGGACGGCCCTGACGCGGAAATCATTGTTGCGCAGGAAGCGCGACACCAAGGTCGCGATCTCGCGGTCGTCCTCGACGATGAGGATATGGGGGGTTCGTGTCATCGGCCGGCTCTAGCCGCGGCTCGCGGCAAGGTCGTGGCCGGATTTGTTTCCGATCATGTCTGCCTCCGGAGCTGGAAAAACAACGATACCAGAAGCCTGCCGCCAGACGTCATCGAGAAAACTTACCGCCACAGAACCGGGCCGGCCGCGGCGCTCCATGCCGTCATGTTCGCACCAAGCTCCACTGCCTTCCACACCATCCCGGCGCGTCGTCTGGCGCTCAGGCGTGCCGTCGCTGGCATCGCCCTCCTCGGAGCCGCCGCACTGTGGCTCTGGGCCCTGCCCGCTTTGGTGACGCGCGATGGCTTCCTCCTCCGCAGCGCCGCTTGCGCGCAGGCCAGCTATCGCGATCCGGTCACGGGACGTCACCAGCCCGCAGCGCCGGCCCGAATGGCTTTGCAGGAGCCGTGCCGGCCGGTCGTTTCGGGAGCACGGCCATGACCGTCCTGCCGCTCGGCCGCCTCCCCCGGCCTCCAGCCCCGAGAGCAGCTTCGCATCGCCTCATCATTGCGATCGTCCTGATCCTGCCCCTCGCCCTGATCTTCGGTTCGCTGGCAGGCTTCGCGATCGGCCGCATCGCCGCGCCGCCCACCTCCTACCGCGACCAGCGGCTCGCCGAGATCACGGCCGAGCTCGGCCGCATCGACGGAGACTATTTGCTCGCCTCGGGCGATTCCCATGTCGCTCGCTGGCACGCCCGCGAGTTCTGCGGCCTGCCGGTGGTCAATGCCGGCGTGGACGGAGCAACCGCTGGCGATACCGACGCCCTGCTCGCGCAGATCGCGCTGCCGCGCCCGCCCCGCGCGATCATCCTGGCCGGCGGCACCAACGCCGCCATCCGCAGGCGCTGCCGCGGCCCGCCGCAGGCCGTGATCCGATTTGGCGAGGCCTTCCGGCCGCTGCTCAGGCGGCTGTCCCATACGGCCGATCTTGTCGTGGTCACCGGCGTGCCTGCCATCGACGTCAGCCAGGTCGACGGGTTTTCGGCGGAGGCAGCGACCGCGATTGGCGCATCGGCCGAGACCACCTGCCGCGCGAGCACCTCCTGCCGTGTCGCCAAGAGCTTCGATGCCGACGATCCGCTGACGGACGGGCTGCATCTCGCCGATTACGGGCATGCCTATGAGCGTATCGCGCCAGCGCTCTGCCCAGCGCTCGCCAACAGGAGACCGCCCTCACCGGCGGCAAGCCAGAACGCCGACGCAAGGAGGCCATGACGGATCGGCGCTGCCTCTGGATCGGCAGCGCCCGGCTCCCCATCTGAGAGCCGACGCCGCCGCTCCCCGGTGCGCAAGCATCAGCAGAGGCCTCCCATGGTCGCCATTTCCGTCCTCGACCTCGTTCCCGTCCGCGAAGGCCAGGAGGCGGGCGACGCGCTCCGGGCCTCGATGGATCTCGCCCGCCATGCCGAGGCGCTCGGTTACACCCGCTATTGGGTGGCCGAACACCACAACATGACCGGCATCGCCAGCGCCGCCACCGCCGTCGTGATCGGCCAGCTCGCCGCCGCGACCAAGACGATCCGCGTCGGTGCCGGCGGCATCATGCTGCCCAACCACGCGCCGCTGATCATCGCCGAGCAGTTCGGCACGCTGGAGGCGCTGTTTCCAGGCCGCATCGACCTCGGCCTCGGCCGCGCGCCGGGCACCGACCAGATGACCATGCGGGCGATGCGGCGCAGCCCGATGGCCTCCGACCAGTTTCCGCAGGACGTTCTGGAGGTGCAGGCCTTCTTTGCGCCCGCCGGCCCCAACCAGGCGATCCAGGCCGTGCCGGGCGCAGGGCTGAACGTGCCGCTCTGGATTCTCGGCTCCAGCCTGTTCGGCGCGCAGCTCGCGGCCGAACTCGGCCTGCCCTATGCCTTCGCCTCGCATTTCGCGCCCGATGCTCTGATGCAGGCCCTTGCCGTCTATCGCGAGCGCTTCAAGCCCTCAGAGCAGCTCCAGACCTCCTATGCCATGCCCGGCATCAACGTCATCGCCGCCGAGACCGATGCCGAGGCGCGCTATCTCGCTACCTCGCTGCAGCAGCGCTTCGTCGGCATGGTCCGCGGCGTGCGCGGCAAGCTGCAACCGCCGATCGACGACATCGAGACCTATTGGTCGCCGGCCGAAAAGGCCCATGTTTCCGGAATGCTGCGCTACGCCTTCATCGGCTCGCCCGAGACGCTGAAGCGCAGCCTCGGCGCCTTCATCGCAGCGACACAGGCCGATGAGATCATGGCGACAGCGCCGATCTTCGACCATGCGGCGCGAAAACGATCCTTTGAAATCCTCGCCAGCATCGCGCCGGAGATCGGGGTGGCGAAAGCCGCCTGAGACCGGCGGAACTTCCGCCCTCTCGTGGCGTTGGCCGGGTTTCCATTGTTGCAATGCACCCGGGGACGACCATGAAACTCAACGTGTCGGCGACGCTGACCTATGGCTTCGACAGCGACACGCAGGTGATCGCGGCGATCGAGGCTGCGCGTTCGCCCGATCAGACGATCATCTCCGAGAGCTTGGTGATCTCGCCCGACGCGGTCCTGGTCCGCGATCAAGATCCGATGACGGGCGAGCGCCGCTTTCGCACTGCCCTCTCCGGCCAGGTCCAGATCAGCTACCAGGCGCTGGTCGACAATGGCAAGCGCATCCCCCTCGTGCCCTATGCTCGCCAGCACGACTGGTCGGAGCTGCCGCAGGACGTGCTGCCCTATCTGCTGCCGAGCCGGTTTTCGCCCTCCGACGAGTTCATGCGCTTCGCCCAGCGTGAGTTCTGCGCGATCGAGGCCGGCGGCGCCCGCATCCTCGCCGTGCTCGACTGGCTGCACGAGCATCTCGACTATGTCCACGGCGTCAGCCACGCCCAGACCACCGCCGAGCAGACCTTCATCGACCGCGCCGGCGTCTGCCGCGACTTCAGCCATCTCGGCATCGCGCTGACCCGCGCCTTGAACATCCCCGCACGCGCCGTGAGCGCCTATGCGCTCGACCTCGACCCGCCGGATTTCCATGCGATCTTCGAGGTCTATCTCAACGGTGGCTGGTGGCTCGTCGATCCGACGCAGCTCGCGCCGGTCGAGGGCATCGTCCGCATCGCCAGCGGCCGCGACGCCGCCGACATCGCCTTCCTGACCAGCCAGTTCAACTGCCAGTGCCTGAACCAGTCGATTACCGTCTCTCGGGCCCAGGATGACGTCGGCAGCGATGATGCCGGGCAGCAGGCCGCCTGATCAGGCGAGCGCTGCGCGCCTGGCCTGGCGGCGCAGGTTGAGTCCGAGCGCGATCAGGAAGAACACCGCCTGAACCACGACGATGCAGGGGCCGGTCGCCCCGTCCAGGTGAAAGCTCAGGATCGTTCCGATCACGCTCGACACGGTCGCTGCCGTGATGGCGACCGCAAGCATGGCATCGAAGCGACGCGTGGTCAGGAAGCCGATGGCGCCGGGTGCGATCAGCATGGCGACGACGAGGATAATGCCGACGGCCTTCAACGCCGCGACGATGGTCAAGGCCAACAGCATCAGCAGACCAAAGTTCAGCAAACGAACCGGAAGGCCGATCGCCCGGGCGTGAGCCGGATCGAAGGCGAGCAGCAGGAAGTCGCGGCGCTTGGCCAGCATCACCGCGATCGTCGGCACGGCGATCGCCGCCGTCTCGGCGATGTCGGCCCATCGCACGCCGAGCATGTTGCCGAACAGGACGTGCAGCAGGTGCTGGTCGCTGTCGACCTTGACGAACATCACGAGGCCGAGCGCGAACATGCCGGAGAAGACGATGCCCATCACGGTGTCCTCCTTCACCCGGCTGTTCTCCTTGAGATAGCCGATGGACACAGCGCATCCGAGGCCGGCGACGAACGCGCCCGCCGCCAGCGGCAGGCCGGCGACCTGCGCCAGCACGATTCCCGGCAGCACAGCATGCGAGACCGCATCGCCCATCAGCGACCAGCCCTTGAGAATGAGGAAGCAGGACAGGACGGCGCAGACGACGCCGACCAGCACCGCGACGACAAGGCCGCGCTGCATGAATTCATGTGAAAGCGGCGCGATCAGCCAGGCTTCGATCAGGCTCATGGCGTAAGCCCTCTCCGAACGGGGCGAAGGCGGCGCGAACATGCCCCCTCCCCCCGCTTGCGGTGGGGAGGGTTGGGGTGGGGGGCAGTGCCGCTCGGCGAAACGGCAAAGGGTGGCTCTCCGGCTTTGCGGCCCCCCATCCCTAACCCTTCCCCACCGCAAGCGGGGGGAAGGGGATTGGGCCGAGGCTCATTCGCGCACCTCATCACGGCATCTCCGACACGGCTCTGGCCGCCCGTGCGGCCGCCAGCCGGCCATGCTTGGGCGCGAAGACGAAGGCGAGCAGAAACAGGATGGTCTGGAACACCACGATCAGCCCGCCGGTCGAACCATCGAGGAAATAGCTCGCATAGGCGCCGGCTGCGCTGGTGACGACGCCGAGTGTGATCGCGATGCAGATCAGCCGGCCGAAACGGTCGCTGAGCAGATAGGCCGTCGCCCCGGGCGTGATCACCATCGCGATCACCAGCACGGCCCCGACCGTCTGCAGCGCCGCGACGGTGCAGGCGCTGAGCAGCACGAAGAACAGGATCTTCAGCCGCATCGGCGACAGCCCCACCGCGCGCGCCTGATTCTCGTCGAAGAAGACCAGCATCAGGTCGCGCCAGCGCGCCAGCAGCACCACGAGCGACACCGCCGCGATGATCGCGACCTGGACGACATCCTCGTCGGAAATGCCGAGAATGTTGCCGAGCACGATCGACTGCACGTTGACCGAGGTCGGATTGATCGAGACGATCAAAAGCCCCGCCGCAAAGAAGGTGGTGAAGACGATGCCGATGACGGCATCCTCGCGCAGTTGGGTGCGCACCCGGACCAGCGCCATCGCCAGCGCCGCCAGCAACCCCGAGAAGAAGGCACCGGCCGCATAGGGCACCTTCAACAGATAGGCGAGCGCAACGCCGGGCACGATCGCATGGGCCAGCGCGTCGCCCATCAGCGACCAGCCCTTCAGCATCAGGAAGCAGGACAGGAAGGCGCAGACCCCGCCGACCAGGGCAGAGACCCAGATCGCCTTGACCATGTATTGATAGCCGAAGGGCTCGAGCAGCAGGTCGATCATGGCGCCGCATCCTTGACGGGTTCCGCCTTGCCGGCATCCGCCGTCTCGCCATTCGTCGTGCCGGGAGCCTGCGTCTCACTGTCCTGCCTGCCGTAAAGCACGAGCGGGCGTTCATCGTCGGTGATGACGGTGACGTGGCGTTCGTCGGCATCTTCATGCAGATCGGCGCCGCCGAGCCGGAAATGCCGGAGCGCGCCCCCAAAAGCGCGCTGGAGGTTGTCATGGATGAAGGTGGTCTGCGTCGGCCCCGCCGCCAGCACGGTCTTGTTGATGATCACGACCTGGTCGCAGAAGTCCGGAATCGAGCCCAGATTATGCGTCGAGACCAGCATCAGCCGGCCCTCCGCCCGCAATTCCCGCATCAGCGCGACGATGGCGTCCTCGGTCTTGACGTCGACGCCCGTGAAGGGCTCGTCGAGCAGGATGACCTGCCCGCCCTGCGCCAGGGCGCGGGCCAGGAAGACGCGCTTGCGCTGCCCGCCCGACAATTCGCCGATCTGGCGCTCGCGGAATTCGAGCATGTTGACGCGGGCCAGCGCCTGCTCGACCGCCTCGCGATCGGCGCGGCCTGCGATGCGCAGAAAGCCCATATGCCCGTAGCGGCCCATCATCACCACGTCCTCGACCAGGACGGGAAAGCTCCAGTCGACCTCCTCGGCCTGCGGCACATAGGCGACGAGGCCGCGCTTCAGCGCCTGGCGCACCGGCAGCCCGGCGATCGAGACCGAGCCGCGCGCCGGCTTGAGGAAGCCCATCAGCGTCTTGAACAGCGTCGATTTGCCGGACCCGTTGATGCCGACGAGCGCGCAGATCGTCCCGGCGCCAAGCGAGAAGGAGGCATCGTTCACCGCCGTGACGCCATTGCCGTAACGGACCGTGACCCGCTCGACGACAATAGAAGGCTTCACATCGTCAGAGCCGGACAGGCCGGTCGCGGAAACGCTCACTGGCCGAAACCCCTGGCGATCGTATCGACCGTGACCTCGAGCAGCTTGAGATAGGTCGGCACCGGCCCGTCCGCGCCCGAGAGCGAATCGACATAGAGCACGCCGCCATAGGTCGCGCCGGTCTCCTTGGCGACCTGCCTGGCCGCCTTGTCGGAGATCGTGCTTTCGCTGAACAGGGCCGGGATCTTGTTCTTGCGCACGAGATCGATCAGCCGGCGCACCTGCTGCGGCGTGCCCTGCTGGTCAGCATTGATCGGCCAGAGATAGGCTTCGCGCCAGCCATAGTCGCGGGTCAGATAGCTGAAGGCGCCTTCGCTGGAGACGAGCCAGCGCTTGTCGGCCGGCACTTTGTCCAGTCGCGCGCGCAGCGGCGCATCGACGGCCTTGATCCTGTCGGAATAGGCCTTGGCATTGGCGGCATAGATCGCGGCCTGTGCGGGATCGGCGTCGGACATCGCCTTGCGGATGTTCTCGACATAGATCAGCGCGCTCTGCGTCGACATCCAGGCATGCGGGTTCGGCTTGCCCTCATAGGGCCCCTCCTTGATGCCCATCGGGACGATGCCCTCGGTCACCACCGCGCTCTTCACGTTCTTGACGTTCTCGAAGAAGCGCTCGAACCAGCGTTCCAGGTTCATCCCGTTCCAGAGCACGAGATCGGCCGACTGCGCCTTCACCACGTCCAGCGGCGTCGGCTGGTAGTCATGGATCTCGGCGCCGGGCTTGGTGATCGATTCGACGATCGCGGCATCGCCGGCGACGTTCTGGGCGATGTCCTGGATCACCGTGAAGGTGGTGACGACGCGCAGCTTCTTCGCCTGCGCCAGCGCAACGTCGGGCGCCATCGCCGATGCGCCGGCCAACAGCGCGGCGGCACTCAAGCCCATGAAAGATCGACGCGAACGCATGCGGTCTCCTGTCGGATGTGCATTCATACCTCACGCTATTGCAACGCACTTGCATCTGTCAATGCAGTTGCGAGTTATTTGCAATAAGGAGTTTTTGCAAATGCGTCGCAGAATTGCTATGCCGGCGACATGACGGAAATTGCGCAGCGCGTGGCCGGCTTCGAGGGCCAGCTCAGGGATGCCGGGCTGCGGATGACGCAGCAGCGCCGGCTGATCCTGCGCGTGCTGGCAGAGGCCGACGACCATCCCGACGCCAAGGGCATCTTCACACGCGCCTTCGCGCATGATCCGACGCTCTCGCTCTCAACGGTCTATCGCACCATGAAGCTCCTGGAGACGCAGGGCGCGATCGAGCGTCACGCCTTCGAGGACGGGGTCTCTCGCTACGAGCACGCCGACCAGGAACATCACGACCACCTGATCGACATCGACAGCGGCGAGGTGATCGAGTTCTCCTCGGACGCAATCGAGGAACTGCAGCGCCGCATCGCCGCCGAACTCGGCTACGAACTCGTCCGCCACCGGCTGGAGCTCTACGGCCGTAAGAAGCGCCCGGGCGTTCGGGGCAAGAAGAGTTAGAACGCGTCATGGTCGGGCTTGACCCGACCATCTCGGAAACCAGCGCCTTCTGGTCCGGAGATTCTCGGGTCTGCGCTGCGCTCCGCCCGAGAATGACGCGCTGGCCTCAGCCGCCGAGCAGTTTGGACAGATCAGGCCCCACCGGCACGATACCCGTGGGATTGATGGTCCGGTGGCTCTCGTAATAGTGCCGCTTGATGTGGCCGAGATCGACGGTGCCGGAGACGCCATCGACCTGGAACAGCGCCCGCAAATAGGCGCTCAGCCGCGGATAGTCGGCGATCCGCCGAATGTTGCACTTGAAATGGCCGACATAGACGGCGTCGAAGCGGATCAGCGTCGTGAACAGCCGCCAGTCCGCCTCGGTGATGTCGTCGCCGGTGAGGAAGCGCCGCGCAGCCAGCCGCTCCTCCAGCCAATCCAGCGTGTCGAACAGAGGCGCCACGGCCTCCTCATAGGCAGCTTGCGTCGTCGCGAAGCCGGCCTTGTAGACGCCGTTGTTGACGGTGGCGTAGATGCGCTCGTTCAGCGCGTCGATCTCCGTCCGCAGCGCCGGCGGATAAAAGTCGCCCGGCTTCGCGCCGATGCCATCAAAAGCCGAATTGAACATCCGGATGATCTCGGACGACTCGTTGTTGACGATCGTCGCGGTCGCCTTGTCCCATAGGACCGGGACGGTGACGCGGCCGGTATAATGCGGATCGGCCCGCGTATAGACCTCGTGCAAATACTGCGCGCCCCCGATCGGATCGGGCACGACGCCCTCGCCTTGCGCGAAGGTCCAGCCCTTGTCGAGCATCAGCCAATTCACGACGGAGACGTCGATCATCGCCTCCAGCCCCTTCAGCGCCCGGAAGATCAGGGCGCGATGGGCCCAGGGGCAGGCCAGCGAGACGTAGAGATGATAGCGCCCGGCCTCGGCCTTGAAGCCACCCTCGCCCTCGGCCCGGGCGCGCCGTCGGCGGTCACCCAGTTGCGGAAGGCGCTGTCCTGACGCTGGAACCGCCCGCCGCTCTTGGCGGTGTCGTACCACTGATCCTGCCAGCGCCCGTCGACCAGAAGGCCCATGATGCGTCCTTTCCGGCCTCAGCCGTCGATGATGTCGTCGTAATCCGGATGCTTGACGATCCAGCCGCGCAGGAACTCGCAGCGTAGGATCGCTTTACGCCCGCTCGTCCGGATCAGCTCGAAGGCGCCCTTGGCGAGCCGCGATCCGACGCCCTGCCCCGATAGAGCCTGGGGCACCTCGGTATGGATCAGGACGATCCGTTCGCCCTCGATCCGATAGGCGATGAGCGCCGTGCCGCCTTCCAGCGCGAGCTCGAAACGGCTCTCCGCCGCATTGTCGATGACCTGATCCATCCAATTCCCCGCTGGCATGGGAGTAGAACAATGCGGCCGCTGCATCGGTTCCGGAGCCTTGGCAGGGGGCACGCGCCGGCCTTACGACGCGACGCTCAGATTTCGGCGCGCCACGGATAGCTCCAGGTCTCGGTCAACGTCTTGTCGCCGCTCTTGAGGAAAGCGCGGATCTCGGCAAGCTGCCCGGGCTCGACGACGATGTCGATGAAGGCGCGGAACCCTTGCGTCTTCGGATTGGGCACGATGAAGGCGCGGTCGATCCGGCCATAAGCGATCGAAGGCACGATCTCGACCTTCTCGGGCTGGCGCAGGTGATAGTCGAGATCGCCGCCGGCGAAATCGACGATGAAGCGTCGGGCCCCGGCATTGACCGGCTCGCCCGAGCCCAGCGCCTTCGGCTTGGCCTGATAGGTGTTGATGATGCGCCCGCCGGGATGCAGGTCGCTCGAATCCATCATCGCCGTCAGCTTGTAGCCGAAGGAGAATTCCCGGCCGGGCTCCAGCGGCGTCTTCGGCGCCCAGAGCGCGACGATGTTGTCGTTGGTCTCGTCGGTCGTGGGAATCTCGATCAGTTCGACGGCGCCCTCGCCCCAGTCGCCCTGCGGCTCGATCCAGTAGGATGGCCGCAGCTCATAAGTCAGGTCGAGATCCTGATAGTGCTCGAAGACGCGGTCGCGCTGCATCAGCCCGAAGCCGCGGACATTGCGCTCGACGAAGGAGGACACCGCCTGCTGCCTGGGGTTGCGCAGCGGCCGCCAGATCCACTCGCCGGTCCCGGAATGGATCATCAGCCCATCGGAATCATGCAACTCGGTGCGGAAATCGTCATGGAAGCGGCGGTCGTTCTCGCCGGTGAAGAACATCGAGGTCAGCGGCGCGAGGCCTAGCTTCTCGATCGGCTTGCGCGGAAACAGGGTCGCCCCGACATCGACCACGGACTCGACGTCCGGATAGATATGGAAGCGGTAGGCTCCCGTCACCGAGGCCGAGTCGAGCAGGGCATAGACCGTGATGCGTTCGGCGCTTTGTGCCGGAGCCTCGACCCAGAACTCCCGGAACATCGGAAATTCCTCGCCGCCCGGCACGCCAGCTCCGATCGCGAGGCCCCGCGCCGACAGGCCGTAGCGCTGCTCGCGGCCGAGCACCCGGAAATAGCTCGCTCCGATGAAGGAGATCAGCTCGTCATAGATGCGCGGATCGTTGAGCGGATAATGCAGCCGGAAGCCCGCGAAGCCGAGATTGACCGGCAGCGGCTTGTCAAACTTGACGCGGCCCTGGTCGAACAGCGCCGCGGAATACGGCACCGGCGTCGGCACGCCGTCCCGCACGACATTGACGACGACGGGGCGCGTGAACAGGAAGCCTGGATGGAACATCTGCATCCGGAACGGCGAGCCGTTCTGGGAAAGCAGCGCCCGCTCCGGCCGGAAGCGGATGTCGCGCCAGGAATCGAAATCGAGCCGCGACAAAGGCTCGGGCAAGCTCGGGCCGGCCTCATAGGGAACCGCCGCGATCTCGCGGGCGCGCCTCACCACCTCCTCGAAGCCGAAGCGCGGCTGCGGCGGCTCGGCGGAGGGCTCGGCCGGCGGCGTAGGCTGCTGCGCCAGCAGGACGGACGGAGCCGTCGAGAGCATCAGCGCGGCTGAAAGCCCCGCCAGGACACGGCGGCGGTCTGTGAAGATCATGGTGGGTCCGTCGTCTCGTCGCAACCGTCTTCGAGGGCGGTCGTCAAAGGCCTGCTTCCAGTGACTTAGGCGAGGAATTGGGGCCGGTCTAGGGCGGCAACGCGCGAGCGGCAGGGCGTTGGACGACGTTCACGCCATCAGCAGGCCAAGATGCTCGGCGAACGCGCTGAAATCCCGATCGGCGTGCAACAGTGCGTGACCGTGCTCGATGCAGAACGTCGCGATGATCAGATCCGTCGTTTTGCGCACGGTCACGCCCTGGCCTCTCAGCCTGCGGCAGTTTCGGGCCCCGGCGCGAGCGATCGCCGGATTGAGCATGCTAGCAAGCGAAAAATGGCGCAGCCTCGTCTCTATGGCGAAGGCATGCCGCTCATCCCGCGCTCCCTGCAGCAGTTCGAGAAGAATGAGATCACCGAGCAGCAGATCAGGCGTTTCGATCAGCGCATCGAGCTTGGCGACAGACAAGGTCGCTTCGCCCCTGAAATGGGAGATCCAGACCGAACTGTCCGCAACGATCACGGCAGAGGCTCGACATCGCGGCCCATGCGCATTGCGTCGAGATCCCCCTCCCAGCCGATGCCCTTCAATTCGTCGAAAGCCTTCCGGCGACGATGATTATCGACGAGCCGGCGCAAGGCCTCCTCGACGACGGCCTTTTTGGTGGGAAGTTCCGTCGCTTCCATCGCATCCTTGAGGAGCACGTCGTCGATGTCGATATTGGTGCGCATCTCCGCCTCCAATGTGTATGAATAGATCAGATTATACACATAACCGGTCCCGATCGCATTTCGACCTGTGATCCAAAAAACACTTGTATCCCCGGACCACCATCCGTATATGCCGCTTACCCAATTCGCACGTGCCTGTGGCCGCGTGTCAGTCGGTGGGCATCCGGACAAGAGGCCGGACAGCCGCCAGGAGTTGGAGGACGGATGGAGGGGGATGGATATCCCCTCAAATCACGCCTCCCGGTTCCTCCCAAGGGAACTGTTCTCCGAACAGCGACTGGCAGCCGGAGGCGAAACCGGCGAACCCCGAATCTCCACGGGGGACGCAGCTTAAAGCAACGACGGAACGGGCTTTTTTTGGTCTCGCTGGTCCTCCAAAGACCAGCACCGAAGAGGCTTGTCCTTCATTGCCGGGCGTGCGGGGTTTTCCCCAAGCGACGGTTATCAGAGTCCGGACTTATTCGTTCGGTGACTCGCGGCGTTTCCAACGCGCCGTGAATCGCTCGATCGACTCAAGCCGGCTTCATGTCGCATCGGCGCCGCCAGCGCCGGAGGGAGACGCGTCTCATGACCGAGCGCATCCGTGAGTTCCTTCGTACCCGTCGCGATGACGGTCCCTGCGTCGTCATCGATCTCGATGTCGTCGGCGAGAACTACCATGCCTTCTCGCGGGCTCTTCCCGACACGCGCGTCTTCTACGCCGTGAAGGCCAATCCTGCGCCGGAAGTGCTGGGCCTGCTCGCCAAGCTTGGTTCCTGCTTCGATTGCGCCTCGGTCGTCGAGATCGAGCTCGCCCTCGCGGCCGGCGCCACGGCTGATCGCATCTCCTTCGGCAACACCATCAAGAAGGAGCGCGACGTCGTCCGCGCCCTCGAGCTTGGCGTGCGCCTCTTCGCCGTCGATTGCACGGCGGAAGTCGAGAAGGTCGCCCGTTCGGCCGACGCCACCGGCGCGAAGGAAGTACGGATCTTCTGCCGCATCCTCTGCGACGGCGCCGGCGCCGACTGGCCGCTCTCGCGCAAGTTCGGCTGCGAGCCCGATATGGCCGCCGACGTGCTCGAGCACGGCCATCGCCTTGGCCTCTCGGCCCATGGCATCTCGTTCCATGTCGGCTCGCAGCAGGCGAATGTGAACGCCTGGGATTCCGCTTTGGCCTCGGCCTCGGCGGTGTTCAAGGAATGCGCCACCCGTGGGCTCTCGCTGTCGATGGTCAACCTCGGCGGCGGCTTCCCGGCGCGCTACCTGAAGCCGATCCCGGGCGTGCCGTCCTATGGCGATGCGATCTTCCAGGCGCTGTCGAAGCATTTCGGCAACCGCCTGCCGGAGACCATCATCGAGCCGGGTCGCGGCATGGTCGGCAATGCCGGCCTGATCGAGACCGAGGTCGTGCTGATCTCGAAGAAGGCCAAGGACGATCAGGTCGCCTGGGTCTATCTCGACATCGGCAAGTTCAACGGTCTCGCCGAGACCATGGACGAGGCGATCCGCTACCCGATCCGCAGCGCCCGCGACGGCGATGCGACGGTGCCCTGCATCCTGGCCGGCCCGACCTGCGATTCGGTCGACGTCATGTACGAGAAGACCCCGTACATGCTGCCGTTCAGCCTCGAGATCGGCGACAAGCTGCTGATCGAGGGCACGGGCGCCTATACGACGACCTATTCGGCCGTCGCCTTCAACGGCTTCCCGCCGCTGAAGCAGTACGTCATCTGACGTTTCGGGCGCGGCCTACGCCGCGCCCATCCACCCACATCCCTGTTGCTTGTGGCCGCGCTTGCGCGCGGCGCCGGGAAGGTCTGCGGCTCGCAGGCGCTCCGGCCGGAGGTGCGTCATGATCACGATTCGCGACGAAATCGCTGCCGATGTCCCAGCCCGCGAGGCGCTTCTCGACCGTTGCCTGGGCGAGCGCCGCACCGCCAAGTCGAGCGAGCGGCTCCGCGAAGGTCGTTTGCCGGCTGAGGGCCTGGCTTTGACGGCTGAGCGTGACGGCGTCGTCGTGGCGACGGTTCGGCTCTGGCACGTCGATGCCGGTGGCCGTTCCGCACTGCTGCTCGGCCCGCTCGCCGTCTCGCCCGACCTCCAGGGCGAGGGCATCGGCCGCGCGATGATGCGCGAGGCGATCTGGCGTGCCGCCTGCCGCGGTCATGGCGCGGTGCTGCTCGTCGGCGACGCCGCCTATTACGAGCGCTTCGGCTTCTCGGGTGATCTGACCCGCGATCTCGCCATGCCCGGCCCGGTCGAGCGCGAACGCTTCCTCGGCCTCGAACTGCGCGATGGCGCGCTCTCAGGGGTGGCTGGCGTGCTCGTCGCGACGGGCCGTCCCGACCACGCCGCCCCCCTGGCGGAACCGGCGCGCCGCGCCGCCTGAGGATAACCGTGACGGTCTCGGCGTTTCGCCGGGACCGTCACGCATCCGTCATCGATCCGTAACCGCTCCGTCGTCCCGCCCCGCCATGACCCCCGCCAAGGATGGGGTGAATGGCACAAGCGGTTTTGACGGTGGGCAAGGCGAAGACATGGAGCGTGCCGGACTGGCGCCCGCGCCGGACCACCGTGCTGGCCTTCGCCCTGCTCGCACCCTCGCTGCTGTTCCTGGCCCTATTCACCTATTGGCCGGTCGTCCAGGTTCTCTGGCAGTCGCTGCACGGGCAGGTCCGCGTCGGTGGCCCGCAGGCCTATGTCGGCGCGCAGAACTTCCTCAAGCTCTTCGCCGATCCCGCCTTCCGCAAGGCGCTGGCGAACAACCTCGTCTACGCACTCGGCACGGTGATCCCGAGCCTCGTGCTGGCGCTGGGCTTCGCCATGGCGCTGGCGAGGTCGAGCCGGGTCAATGCGCTGTTCCGGGCGCTGTTCTTCTTGCCGGTGCTGATCCCGCTGGTCGCGGCCGCCTCGATCTTCCTGTTCCTGTTCCTGCCCAATATCGGGCTGATCGACTACCACCTCGCCAAGCTCGCCATCTCCGGCCCGAACTGGCTCGGCGACCCCGATGTCGCGCTCTGGTCGATCATGGCGCTGACGGTCTGGAAGAACGCCGGCTACTACATGCTGTTCTTCCTCGCCGGCCTGCAGGCCGTGCCGGCCGACGCCTATGAGGCGGCGATCCTCGATGGTGCAGGCCCCTGGCAGCGCCTGCGCTATGTGACCCTGCCCTATCTCAAGCCGACCATCGGCTTCGTGCTGGTCATCGGCCTGCTCAACGTCGTCACCCAGGTCGACCATGTCTTCGTGCTGACCAAGGGCGGCCCGTCGGATTCGACCAACCTGCTGCTGTTTTATGTCTACCAGCAGGCGGTCGAGAATTACGACGCCGGCCGCGCGGCCGCCGGCACGCTGGTGATGCTGGCCCTGCTGCTGGTCGTCACCGCCTCATCGCTGCGCACGCTCGAACGCTCCTTCGGGGAGAAGGACGCATGAGCGCCGCCAGCATAAGCCAGGCCAGCACCGGCGTCTCGACCGGAGAGATTTCGCCGAAGCTCGGCTATGCCGCGACGCTGCTCGTCGCCGCACTCTGGATGGTGCCCTTCCTGTGGATGCTGGTCGCCGCCTTCAATCCCGAGAACACCGGCGCCGGCATGGCCTCGCTGGTGCCCTCCTACATCCCGACGCTGGCCAACTTCCGCGAGGCCTGGGCGTCGGCCGATTTCCCGCGCTACGGCCTGAACACGACGATCATCAGCCTCGGCATCCTCGCCGTGCAGATCGTCACCATCACGCTCGCCGGCTACGCCTTCGCCCGGCTAGAGTTCCCCGGCCGGACGCTGTGCTTCTACCTCTTCCTGCTCCAGCTCATGCTGGCGCCGGTCGTGCTGATCGTCCCCAATCTGACGACGATCGCCAAGCTCGGCCTCTATGACAGCCTGCTCGGCGTCATGGCGCCCTATTTCGCCTCCGCCTTCGGCACCTTCCTGATGCGCCAGGCCTTCATGGCGATCCCGCGCGAACTGGAAGACGCCGCCCTCATCGACGGCGCCAGCGTCTTCCAGCGTATCGGCTTCATCTATCTGCCGCTGGCCAAACCCTCGCTCGTCGCCTTCTCGATCGTCTCCGTCACCGCTCATTGGAACGAGTTCCTCTGGCCGCTGATGGTGATCAACTCGCCCGATCTGCGCCCACTCACCGTCGGCCTCGCCTCGTTCACGCGTGGCGCCGAGGGCGCGCAGGCCTGGGGCGTCATCGCGGCGGGCACGCTTCTCGTCAGTGCTCCGCTCTTGATCGCGTTCGCGCTGTTCCAGCGCGCCTTCGTCAACTCCTTCGTCTCCTCCGGCATCAAGTAAGGGAAACCATCATGACGACCACCCGCCGCTCCGTGCTCGCTGGCGCCGCGCTCGCCGCCAGCTTCGCGCTCCAGCCCGCCTTCGCGCAGGCTCCAACCGAGATCGAGCTGTTCTTCCCGGTCCCCGTCGACGGCCAGCTTGCCCGCGACATGGCCACCCTGATCAAGGAGTTCAACGAGAAGAATCCGACGATCAAGGCGACGCCGGTCTATACCGGCTCCTATGACGAGACGCTGATCAAGACCCGCGCCGCGATGAAGGCCGGCAAGCCCCCGGCCGCCGTCATCATGTCCGCCAACTTCCTGCTCGACCTCAAGATCGAGGGCGAGATCCAGTCGATGGACGCCCTGATCAAGGCCGACGGCAAGACCAACGACCAGTTCATGGGCCAGTTCTTCGACGCGCTGCACGGCAATGCCGTGCTCGACCGTCAGGTCTATGGCGTGCCCTTCCACAATTCGACGCCGCTGCTTTACGTCAACACCGACCATCTCAAGGAAGCCGGCCTCGACCCCGACAAGCTGCCCGCCAACTGGGAAGAGCTGGTCACCACCGCCAAGAAGCTGACCAAGCGCGATGGCGACCGCGTCACCCGCTGGGGCATGATGATGCCGTCCAACTATGACTACGGCGGCTGGATCCTGCAGGCGCTGACCCAGTCGAACGGCGGCGAGTGGTTCAATGTCAATTACGGCGGCGAGGTCTATTACGACACGCCGTCCATGCTGGGCGCACTGACCTTCTGGTCGGACCTCGTCACCAAGCACAAGGTCCACCCGGCCGGCGTGCAGGCCGGCGGCGCGGTGTCGGGCGCCTTCCTCGCGGGCCAGACCTCGATGATGCTGCTCTCGACGGGCTCGCTCACCCATATCCGCAACAATGCCAAGTTCCCCTACAAGGTCGCTTTTGTGCCGAAGAACGTCCGCAACGCGGTTCCGATCGGTGGCGCCTCGCTGGTCATTCCGACCGGCGTCGAGGGCGAGCGCCGCAAGGCCGCCTGGACGCTGATCAACTGGATGACGGCACCGGAGAAATCCGCCTGGTGGAGCCGCGCGACCGGCTATTTCGCGCCCAACAAGGCCGCCTACGACACACCCGAGATGAAGGAGTTCATCGCAAAGAACCCCGACGCCGGTATCGCGGTCAAGCAGCTGGACGTCGCCAAGCCCTGGTTCGCGACCTACAAGACGGTGCCCGTCCGCAAGGCAATCGAGGACGAGCTCGCCGCCGTGCTCTCGGCCAAGAAGACCCCGAAGGAGGCCCTCGTCGCCGCCCAGAAGCAGGCCGACGAGATCATGCGTCCCTTCGTCGAGCAGACTGCGCTGAAGCTGCCGACGAACTGACGATTGCGATCGACGTCATGCCCGGCCTCGCGCCGGGCATTTCTTCATCACCGCCTTCTCCCGTCATGGTCGGGCGTATCCCGACCATCGACCTCTTTCCTCCTCGACGTCGCAAGACGTGGATGCTCGCCACGAGGGCGAGCATGACGGGGAGATCGCATTCGGACACCACCATGCTCATCGCCCAGATCACCGACCTGCACATCCGCCCGCGCGGCAAGCCCGCCTATCGCGTTTCCGAGACCAATGCGCTGACCGAGCGCGCGCTCGATGTCGTCGCCCGGCTCCAGCCCCGCCCCGACCTGCTCGTCATCACGGGCGATCTCACTGATTGCGGACTCGCCGAGGAATACGCCCTGCTGAAAGGCATGCTGAGCCGGCTCGGCATGCCGGTTCTGGTGGTCCCCGGCAATCACGACCGCCGAGAGACCCTGACTGCCGGCCTGGCTTTCGACCCGCGCCAGGTTCTCGATGGCGGTTTCGTCCAGTTCGTCGCCGATCTTCCGGCCATGCGGCTGATCGGCCTCGACACCCTGCTGCCGGGCAAGAGTGCCGGTGCGCTCTGCGCGACGCGGCTTTCCTTCCTCGACAAGGCCCTTACGGAAGCGGACGGCAAGCCCGTCGCGATCTTCATGCACCACCCGCCCTTCGATTGCGGCATCGCCCATATGGATGCGATCCGCCTGCTCGACGGCGCGCAGGAGTTCGCGGCGATCGTCGCACGCCATCCCAATATCGAGCGCATCCTCTGCGGCCATCATCACCGTCCGATCGTGACGCGTTTCGCCGGCACCATCGCGCAGATCGCGCCGAGCGTGACGCATCAGGTCACGCTCGACCTGTCGGAAACCAGCGACTCGACCTTCCACCTGGAACCGCCGGCCTATCTGCTCCATTCCTTCCGCGAAGGAGCCGGGTTCGTCACCCATACCGCCTATGTCGAGCGCTTTCCGGGGCCTTATCCCTTCGTGCTCGACGCCGACTATCCCGGCAGCCATTAGATCTTCGCGCGGGTGCGCGGCGACCGCCTGTGCGGTTGATGTTTGACTTGAGGGACGGTTCCCCCCTAGGAGCCGGGGTGGCTCCGCGCGGCCACCCTTGAAACAGCGCTTATCCCAAAGGAGACAACCCGAGAATGAGCACCTGGCCCGTCTATGGAGAGATCACCGGCCCGATCGTGATGATCGGCTTCGGTTCGATCGGCCGCGGGACGCTGCCGCTGATCGAACGCCACCTGAAGTTCGACAAGAGCCGCTTCGTCGTCATCGCTCCCGATGACCAGAACCGCCATCTCCTCGACGAACGCGGCATCAGGTTCATCCAGGAAGCCGTGACGCTCGAAAATTACAAGGCGATGCTCGAGCCGTTGCTGACCGCCGGCGGCGGGCAGGGCTTCTGCGTGAACCTCTCCTGCGACACCGGCTCACGCGACATCATGGAGCTCTGCTCCAGCCTCGGCGCGCTCTATATCGACACAGTCAACGAGCCGTGGCTCGGCTTCTATTTCGACGAGACCAAGGGCCCGGGCGAGCGCTCGAACTACGCGCTGCGCGAGATGACGCTCGCCGCCAAGCGCGCCCGCCAGCCCGGCTCGACCACGGCCGTCTCCTGCTGCGGCGCCAATCCCGGCATGGCCTCCTGGCTGGCCAAGAAGGCTTTGCTGAACGTCGCCGCCGATATGCGCCTCAACGTGCCGCAGCCGACCACCCGCGAGGAATGGGCCGGGCTGATGAAGCAGGTCGGCGTCAAGGGAATCCACATCGCCGAGCGCGACACACAGCGCTCGAAGAACCCCAAGCCGCCGGGCGTCTTCGTCAACACCTGGTCGGTCGAGGGCTTCATCTCCGAGGGCGTCCAGCCCGCCGAACTCGGCTGGGGCACCCACGAGAAATGGATGCCGGAGAACGCCCGCACCCACGAGACAGGCTCGCAGGCCGCGATCTACCTGATGCAGCCCGGCGCCGCGACCAAGGTGCGCAGCTGGTGCCCGACGCCGGGTCCCCAGCACGGCTTCCTGGTGACGCATAACGAGTCGATCTCGATCGCCGACTATTTCACGGTCCGCGACGACAGCGGCAAGGCGATCTACCGCCCGACCTGCCACTACGCCTATCACCCCGCCAACGACGCGGTGCTCTCGCTGCATGAGATGTTCGGCAATGCCGGCCGCCCGCAGGAGGAGCATCACATCCTCGACGAGGGAGAGGTCATCGACGGCATCGACGAGCTCGGCGTGCTGCTCTACGGCCACGAGAAGGGCGCCTACTGGTTCGGCTCGCAGCTCTCCACCGAGGAGACTCGCAAGCTCGCCCCCTACCAGACAGCGACCGGCCTGCAGGTCACCTCGGCCATCCTCGCCGGCATGGTCTGGGCGCTGGAGAACCCGAAGGCCGGCATCGTCGAGGTCGAGGAGATGGATCTCGACCGCTGCCTGGAAATCCAGATGCCCTATCTCGGGCCGGTGAAGGGCTACTACACCGACTGGACCCCGCTCGACGGTCGCCCCGGCCTCTTCCCCGAGGACATCGACGAGAGCGATCCCTGGCAGTTCCGGAATATCCTGGTTCGGTGAGACCTGTCATTCCGGGGGCAGGCGCACAGCGCCTGAACCCGGAACCCACGACCGGGCACCCGGGTGTGGCTCCGCTCCGGCTGGCGTTGCACCCCGTCATGGGTTCCGGGTTCGGCCCTTCGGGCCGAACCCGGAATGACAACGGTTTACGGCGCCCGTTTGACCTTCACCCCCGCCAGCAGCGCCCCACCGGTGAGGAAAAACAGGATCAGCACCGCCAGCCCCGCCCGCTGGCTGGCGAACACCGTCGTCGCCAGCGCCACCAGCGTCGGCCCGAGAAACGACGTGACCTTCCCCGACAGCGCAAACAGCCCGAAGAACTCGCCCACGCGCTCCGGCGGCGCCAGCCGCGCCATCAGGCTGCGCGAGGACGCCTGTAGCGGTCCCGCCACCAACCCGATCAGCAGCCCCAGGCCGAGATAGACCTTCTCGGGCAGCGAGCCGAACAAGCCGTCGCCGGGCGTCGCAGGCGCCGCCTCGACCACGAACAGGATGCGGTCTGGCGCCAGCGAGAGGATGCCGAGACAGGCGACCAGCAGGCAGGCGATCGCTCCCAGCACCACCGCCTTGCCCCCGATCGCGTCATCGACCCGCCCGCCGAGCCAGGCGCCGAGCGTGCCGGTGATCGTCAGCATGATGCCGAAGATGCCGATCTCGATCGTCTGCCAGCCGAAGACGCCAGCGGCATAAATGCCCCCGAAGGCGAACAGCGCCACCAGCGCGTCCTGGTAGATCATGTTGGCGAGCAGGAAGCGTCCGAGCGACGGCAGCCGCGGCAGTTCCCGCAGCGTGTCCATGAGGCGGCCGACGCCGCCTTTCGCGGCCTCGGTCAGGCCCATGCCGGTCCGAGCGGAATCCGGCGTGAACAGAAACATCGGCGCGACGAAGACCACGAACCACAACGCCGTCAGCGGCCCGGAGAAGCGGTCACCCTCGCGCGCGGCGGCGTCGAGCCCCAGCATCGGCGTCAGACCGACCAGCGTCCTGCCCGTCAGCGGATCGGCCGCCAGCAGCGCCAGCACGATCGCAAGCGAGATCAGCCCGCCGAGATAGCCGATGGCCCAGCCCGTCCCCGAGAGCCAGCCGAGCCGCTCGGGCGGCACCAGCCGCGTCATCATCGCATTGTTGAAGGTGGTCGCGAATTCCGCGCCGATCGTCGCGACGACGAATCCGCAAAGCGCGATCGGCACCGCGAGGGCTGAGCCCGGCACGGCGAACCAGAGCGCGCCCGAGCCCAGAACCAGCATTGCCCCAAACACCGCGATCCAGGGCTTGCGCGGCCCGGTGCGGTCGGCGATGCCGCCCAGAAGCGGCGAGAGCAGCGCGATGCACAGTCCAGCAAAGCCGGTCGCATAACCCCACAGCGCCTGGCCCTCCGCCGGATCGGAGGCGAGCGCTGCGGCGAAGAACGGCGCGAAGACGAAGGTCGTGATCAGCGTGAAGAAGGGCTGTGCCGCCCAGTCGAAGAACAACCAGGCTGTGACGGCGCGCCTCGGGGGGTAGTGGACAGGCGCAATGGCAGCCGGCTCCATGACGGCGTTCATCGGTACCACCAGCCGTTGGACGTTTCAGCACCTGAACCCAAACGCGCCGTCATCCCGGACGCAGCGCAGCGGAGATCCGGGATCCATTCCGGAACGCTGGTCCTGAAAGGTTCGGGAATGGATCCCGGGTCTCCCTTCGGTCGCCCGGGATGACGGCGCGGAGAGGGGAATCGGAAGAGGTTCACTGCAGCGTCGTCTCGGGATCGCCGCCATTGCGTGCGAGCTCGATCTCGGTGATCGCAACCAGCACCTCGGCCCGCTCCTTGAGGCTAGCCGCCTCGAGCAGCGCCTGCTTTTCGCGCGGTCCGAACGGACACATCATCGACAGCGCATTGACCAGCGCCTCGTTGGGCGCTTCGTTGACGCCCTTCCAGTCGATCTTGAGGTCGCTCGCCTTGGCGAAGGCCCGCAAGGCCTTCAACAGCGCCGCGCGATCGACCTCGTCCTCGCCAGCGCGGGCGGTGAAGTCGAGGAGGAACTCGTCATAGGCGATGCGGCACTGGCGATAGGGCGTCGTGACCGGCAGTTCCTCGGCGACGCGGAAGCGGCTGATCCCCGTCAGGGTCACGATGTAGCGGTCGTCCCCGGTCTCGGCGAATTGCGTGATCCGGCCGAGGCAGCCGACCTGCAGCAGAGGCGGCGTCGCCGACTGGCGCCCGCTCTCGGGTTCGGGCTGGATCACCCCGACGACGCGGTGGGTCCTGATCGCGTCGTCGATCATCGCGATATAGCGCGGCTCGAAGATGTTGAGTGGCATCTGCCCGCGCGGCAGCAACAGGGCACCGCCCAGCGGGAAGATCGGGACCACCAACGGGCAATCCTCGGGTCCCTTGTAGACGGCGTTCATACCCATCTGCGGCAGTTCCTCGGGGTCAGGAGAACAACAGGGTGGACAGCTTGCGGCGACCGGCCATGCTGTGCTCGTCCATGGGGCCCCAGGCCTCGAAGAATTGCAGCAGCTGCTTGCGGGCGCCGTCGTCGTTCCATGTTCGATCGGCCTTGATGATGGCGATCAGATGATCGACCGCCTCCTCGCGCCTCTCGCGGGCGTTCAGCGCCAAGGCGAGGTCGAAGCGGGCCTGATGGTCTTTCGGGTCGGCCGCGACCTTCGCCTCGAGCTCGCCGGTGTCGCCGAGCGCGGCCGCCTGTTCGGCGAGTTCGAGCGCGGCGCGCACGGCCGCGACCGTCGGGTCCGCCGCCTTCGCCTCGGGGACCATGGCGAGAATGCCGGTGGCACCTTCGAGGTCGCCCATGTCGAGATGCAGCCGCGCCAGGCCGGCGATGGCCGCGACATTCTCGGGCTCGAGTTCGAGCACGCCCGCATAGAGTTCGCTGGCACCGGCAGCGTCGCCAGCCTCAGTGGCTGCCTTCGCCGCAGCAATCAGCTCTTCCGTCGCGCCCGGCCCCAGCTTGCCGACCAGCTTCTCGATGAAGGCCTTGATCTGGCTTTCGGGCTGCGCGCCCATGAAGCCGTCGATCGGCTGGCCCTGCTTGAAGGCGATCACGGCGGGAATCGACTGGATGCCGAGCTGGCCCGGAATCTCCGGGAAGTCGTCGATGTTCATCTTGACGAGCCGGACCTTGCCGCGCGCCTCCTTGACCACCTTCTCGATGACCGGGGTCAGCTGCTTGCAGGGCCCGCACCAGGGCGCCCAGAAATCCACCAGCACAGGCTGGTTCATCGACTCGGCGATGACATCCTGCCGAAACCCTTGGGTCGTCGTGTCCTTGATCAGGCCGGGCTTTTCGGCCGCTTCGGTATTGACCAGCATCGGTCGTCCTTCGTCGCGCTTGAATCAGACAAGAATTGGATCAGACAAGAGGTCGGTTGGCCGCCGTTGCGACCGAACCATAGATGGGGAGGATCAGCCGTTCTGTCCATCATCGGGAACCGGCAAATCGACGATCAGAGGCTCATGGCCGGTCCCGCGCAGGAAGGCGAGCATGTCGTCGCGGCCGATCCGCAGCGTCGCCGTATTGATCAGCGGATGGAAGTTCATATCCTCGCCGCCGGTGAGGTTGCGGTCCAGCACCATCGTCACCGCCCCCGCCCGGTCGTTGATCACCGCGAAGGCCGTGACCGAGCCGGGCGTGACGCCGAGCTTGTCCATCAACGCCTCGGCCGAGCAGAAGGACAGCCGCCCGCTGGCGCCCAGCGTCTCATGCAGCCGTTTCAGGTCGATACGGGCGTTCTCGCGCGCCGAGACCAGGAAGAGCCGGCCCTTCTTGTCCTTCACGAACAGGTTCTTCGAATGCAGCCCCGGCAGCGTGCCGCGCAGGCTCTGCGATTCGGCCACGGTGAAGACCGCCTCGTGATCGATGCGCTCGAAGGCGATTCCCTGCTGCGAGAGGTAGGCACACAGTTCGTCGGGGGTCAGCGGAGTTGCGGTCGCGAGCATCTGGGACATCGGGTTTGTGTGGGTTCGGCGGTGGCGGATCGGTTCCCGCCGGCGCGCTGCGATGCGTACCGCTCCGGAAGCGCCGCCACAAGCGCGGTTTTCCGCACGATCGGGCCTCAAAAAGCGGGGCCTGGAACGGCATTCAGCAAAAGATGCAAGATGCGCAACAAGGCGCTTGCGCTGCGCGCCGCTTTGGGGCAATAAGCCGGCCTCCGCAGCGGAAACGCCGCGAACATGTCCTGATGCGGGAGTAGCTCAGGGGTAGAGCACAACCTTGCCAAGGTTGGGGTCGAGGGTTCGAATCCCTTCTCCCGCTCCAGGACATACAGCCTTCGAGATTGTCGCAAGCGTCGGGTCTCCCGGCGCTTTTTGCGTTTGGCGACCGATCGCGGGCCGCCTTCGCCTGGCCGCCGCGCTCCTTGCGATCCTGACGGCGCGGTCTGGCCACCCACGGCTTGAGTGGCACGCCCGAACGATAAGCGTCACGAGCCGCTATCGGCCGCATCCGCGACGACGCAGAGCCCTGTCCGAGCCAGCCAGGAATTGCTGGCGCGGCCTTTACGCGACAGAAATTCTCTTGCATGCAAGAAATGGATGATGCACCCCTCGGCAGATGAGAGGATGGCCGTGGGCGTCGGGAGAGTGATGAGACGGCCCTCCGGCTCGCGGATGAACGGCACGGGTCGGATCGATCAAGTGCGGCGCCGCCTTGGGCACAGCCATCGCTGGGCTTCCACAGGCTGCAGCGCTTCCATGCGGAGTTGTTGTTGAAATGAAGACCATCCACGGCAAATGGAACGCCGATGAAAGCGCGATCACGCTGATCGACGCGCATCACCACCTGTGGGATCTGAAAAACAACTATTATCCCTGGCTGTCCGACACACCAGAAGACCGGTTCTTCCTCGGGAACTACGATCTCATCAAGCGCGACTATATGCCTGACGACTATCGCCGCGACACGTCCCGACACAACGTCTTGATGACCGTCCATTGCGAGGCCGAATGGGATCGCACCGACCAGGTCGGCGAAACCCGCTGGCTCAGCGCCATCAGCGAGCGCTTCGGCTTTCCCAATGCCATCGTCGCTCACGCCTGGTTTCATACGCCCGACGCGGCTGAGGTCCTGGCGCGGCAGGCGGCGTTCCCGATAGTGCGCGGCATTCGCTCCAAGCCGGTGACCTCGCATTCGCCCGACACGATGACGCCGGGCGCTCCCGGCACGATGCAGGATGAGGCCTGGCTACGGGGCTTCGCGCGATTGCAGGATTACGGCCTGAGCTGGGATTTGCGCGTTCCCGCCTGGCATCTGGCGGAAGCCGCCGAGGTTGCGCGCCTGTTTCCGGACATCAGGATCATCCTGAACCACACCGGCTTTCCGTGGGACCGCTCGGAGGAAGGCCTCGCAGCCTGGCGCTCGCAGATGCAGACGATCGCGAGACAGCCCAACGTCCACCTGAAGGTCTCGGAGTTCGGCCTCAAGGACCAGCCCTGGGATTTCGACTCCAACAAGCGGATCGTCCGGGACGCGGTGTCGATCTTCGGCATCGAGCGGTGCGTCTTCGCGAGCAATTTCCCCGTCGCGGGTCTGCGGGTCGATTTCGACACGCTGGTCAGCTCCGTTTCGCGCATGCTGGAGGATTACTCGCCCGGTGACCGGGAGAGGTTCTTCTGGCGGAATGCTGTTGCGTTTTATCGCCTGCCCGAACCGGAAGCGGCCTGACATCCCTGACCGCGAGGTCCGGCGCAGGCTCCGGCCGGCAGGCGGGCGATAAAATTCTTGCATGCAACATTGGGCTGTGCCTTCTTTCGATCGCGCCGGGGAACCCGGCCCCCGGGCGGCGACGATCGCCCGGCCACAGTGACTGGCGGAAACGCGCGCGGGTGAAATGAACTATCATCGCTATTTCGGTTCCGCGGCCAGGCCGGTCGAGACCTGTATCGTGGGCACCGGCGATTTCGGCCGCAGCTTCCTTGGGCAGGCGCGTCGTGTCCCGCTGATCTCGGCCCGCATCGCCGTCGACATCACGCCGGAACGTGCGGGCGAGGCCTGGCGCGCGGCGGGGGCCGATCCCCGCGAGATCGCGCTGTGCAGCACAGCGGCCGACGCCAGAGCGGCCTGGGCGAACGGAAAGACGATCGCGGCGGGCGATCTCGCCTGCGTCGTCGATCTGCCGATCGACGTGGTGATCGAGGCCACCGGCCATCCCGAGGCCGGAGCGCGGCATTCGGCGATCGCGGTCGAAGCCGGACGTCACCTCGCGCTCGTCTCCAAGGAGGTTGACATCGTCGTTGGCGCCGGCCTTTCGGAGATGGCGCGCGCTCAGGGGCGTGTGGTGACGCCGATCGACGGCGACCAGCCGAGCCTGCTGATGGGACAGGTCACCTGGGCCGAGACGCTCGGCTTCACCGTCGTCGCCGCCGGAAAATCGAGCGAATACGACTTCGTTTTCGATGAATTAGCCGGGACATTGCTGAGCAATGGTCGCGTCGCGCCGGTGACCGGGCTTTCGGAGTGCTGGTCGCTCGACGCGCGGCCCGTGGACGAGGTCATCGCGCAACGGTCGCGGATGGCCGCGATGCTGCCGCAGCGGACGGTGCCCGACCTCTGCGAATTGCTGATCGCCGCCAATGCGCTGGATCTGCAGCCTGATCGTCCCGATCTTCATGCGCCGATCCTGCGGATCAGCGAGGTTCCCGACGCCTTCGCGACCCTCGCGGATGGCGGCGTGCTGGCGGGCGAGCGGCGCATCGACGTGTTCAACTGCCTGAGGCGCCCCGACGAGATCAGCTTTGCCGGCGGCGTCTTCGTCGTCGTGCGCTGCGAGGATGCCGCCTCCTGGGCGATCTTGCGCGAGAAGGGCCACGTCCTCTCCCGCAGCGGCGCCACCGCCATGCTGTATCTGCCGCGTCATGTGCTGGGGCTGGAGGCTGCGACCAGCGTTCTGGAAGCCGGCATCCTCGGCGTGTCCAGCGGCGCCGAGAGGCCCAAGCCCCGCTTCGATCTGGCGGCAAAGGCCGACGCCGATCTGCCCGCCGGCACGATCCTGACCGCGAGCGGCCATCATCACAGCATCGCCGATGTCTCGGGCTATGCCGTGCCCGGCGCCGCGCTGGGCCGCGGGGTGCCGGCGCCCTATTATCTCGCGGCCAACAGGCGCCTGGTCAGGCCGGTTGCGAAAGGCGCCCTCATCGCCTGCGACGACGTCGAGATCGCCGAGGATTCGATGCTGGCGACGCTGCGGCGGCGTCAGGACCAGATGTTCTTCGGCGCGGGCGCATAGCCATGGCCCAGGCGCCGTCATCCCGCGAAAAACGTCATCTGTGGAGAAAATGGCATTGGAGATTTGCCGTCTCGCGCAGCGAATGGCGTGCGGCGGAATGCGGATTGGCCTAGACTGGGATCCTCCCGGGTGGGCTAGAAGCCTTTCTGTCTTGAGCCGGAGTCTTGCGTCCAAGACTTGAACGCCTCGGATGGGTACGAAAGGCGGCGTGACCGTTCATGACAGACCTCCAGGATCGAACGCCCCTGCAAGCCCTGCTGGCCAAGACGCCGCTGTCCGACGATGCCCGTCGCAAGGGTCAGCTCCACGGCAACACCGTCAAGCATCTGCGCAACCTGATCGTCACCGGCGTGCTGGCGCCCGGCGCCCGCCTGAATGAGAGAGAGTTGTGCGAGGAGATCGGCGTGTCGCGCACACCGATCCGCGAGGCGATCAAGACGCTCGTCCAGGAAGGCCTCCTGCGCGCGCTGCCCAACCAGTCTCCCGTCGTATCCGATCTCGATATCGAGGAAATCCAGGCGCTGATCGACGTCGTCAGCACCATCGAGGGCCTGGCCGGCGAACTCGCTGCAGCCCAGGTCGGCGAAGAGGCCATCGCCGAGGTCGGGCTGCTGCATTACCAGATGATGCTGCACCACACGCGCGACGAGCTTCCCGCCTATTTCGAAGCCAACAAGGCCTTCCATCGGCGCATCATCGAGCTCTCGCGCAATTCCGTTCTGATCTGGGTCTGGGAGCTGCTGGCGCTACGCGTCGACCGGGCGCGCTACACATCCAATCTCTGGCCGGCCCGCTGGGAGAAGGCGATCGAGGAACACCAGTTGATCCTCGATGCGCTCACCGCCCGCGACCCCGCGCGGACCGGGCAGGCGCTGCGCGCGCATGTGCGCAACGGTCTCTCCACGCTGGTCGCCGCGCTGCAGGCGAAACAGGGTGGGCCGCGATCCCCAGCGGATACCCCCTGATTCCGATCCGGGATCGGCTAGCGTCCGTCAGAGCACCGACGACATCCCGCCGTCGACATAGATGATCTGGCCGTTGACGTAATCGGATGCAGCCGAGGCCAGGAACACCGCCGCGCCGACGAGTTCTCCTGGCTTGCCCCAGCGCCGCGCCGGCGTGCGGCCCTTCACCCAGGCGTCGAAGGTTGGGTTGTCGATCAGCGCCTGGTTCATGTCGGTGATCATGTAGCCCGGCCCGATCGCATTGGCCTGGATGCCGGCCTCGGCCCATTCGGCAGCCATCGCCCGCGTCAGCATCTTGATGCCGCCCTTGGCGACCGTGTAGGGCGCCACCGTCGCGCGCGCGAGTTCGCTGGTCAGCGAGCCGATATTGATGACCTTGCCAGCTCCACGCGCGATCATCCGCTTGGCCGCCTCGCGCCCGATCATGAAGGCCGAGGTCAGATTGGTGTCGATCACGCGCTGCCAGTCGGCCGTGGCGAGCTCGACCATCGGCTTGCGGAACTGGATGCCGGCATTGTTGACGAGAATGTCGACCGCGATGCCAGACGCGTCGAAACCCTCGAAAGCGCGGATGATCGCGGCCTCGTCGGTGACGTTGAACGCTGCCGGTTCGGCCTGGTGACCGGCCGCCCTGAATTCGGAGACGGCCTCGTCCACCCGCGCGGGATCGGTGCCGTTCACGAGGATGCGGGCACCCGCGACGGCGAGCCCTTCAGCCATGGCACGGCCGAGGCCACGGGACGAGCCTGTGACGAGCGCGGTCTTGCCCGAGAGATCGAAGAGGGGATTGGTCATGGACGCCGTTCTCCAGCAATGATTGTGATGCGAAGCAACCTCGCCGTCATCCCGGACAAGCCGCGTCAGCGGCACCGATCCGGGATCCATGCCGGAGCGTTCCCGGCAAGGTTCAGGCATGGATCCCGGGTCTGCGCTTCGCTTCGCCCGGGATGACGGCGCGAATCTGAACAGGCCGAGAGCAGAGACTACAGGCTGGAGCGGCGGACGGTGAGGTCGGACCGTTCGAACACGGCCGGCAACAGCTCGACGCCGAGGCCGGGGCCTTCCATTGGCAGGACATGGCCGTCCTTGATCGTCGGCATCGTCGTGACCAGCTCGTTGTACCAGCCGGTGTAGAAGGCGCGCACGGATTCCTGGATCAGCGTGTTGGGCTGGCTGAAGGAGGCGTGGATCGCCGCGATGAAGCCGACCGGGCCGATGCAGTCATGCGGCGCGAAGGGGCGGTGATAGGTCTCCGCCATCGCCGCGATCTTGCGCCCCTCGGTCAGGCCGCCGGTCCAGCAGAGATCCGCCATGACGATGTGCATCGCGTCGCGGTCGAGCATCTCCTTGTAGGGGAAGCGAGAACCCAGCGTCTCGCTGGCGCAGACCGACACGGTGGTCGAGCGGGCGAATTCCGCCAGCGCCTGCGGCGAGTTCATCCGGATCGGGTCCTCGTACCAGCTCGGCTCGTACTGCTCGAGCACGCGGGCGATCTTGATCGCGGTCGGCAGGTTCCAGAGCGAATGCAGCTCGACCATGATCTCGATCTTGTCGCCCACCGCCTTGCGGATCTTCTCGAAGGGCTCGCACGCCTTGCGCATCTGCTCGGGCGTGATGAACAGGCCTTGGTTCTCGATGGCGGCAGGATCGAACGGCCAGATCTTCATCGCCGTGATGCCGCTCTCCAGCAGGCTCTCGGCGACCGCATCGGCCCGGTTCATGAAGCCGCCGAGATCCTCATAGGGGCCTTCGGTCGCGCCGAGGTTCCAGGTCGAGACCGGCTTGATGTTCTGCGAGCGGACATAATTATAGCCGGCACAGGTGTTGTAGATCCGCTGCTTGTCGCGGCACAGGCCGCCGAGCATCTGGTGTACCGGCTGGCCGCAGACCTTGCCGAACACGTCCCACAGCGCGATGTCGACCGCCGAGGTCGCCCGCGACTCGACGCCGGTCGAGGCCTGCGCCATCGGCAGGTTGGTCATCTCCTTGTGCAGCGCCTCGATATGCAGCGGGTTCTTGCCGAGCAGCCGCATCGCCAGCGTGTCGTGCAGATGGGCCTCGACCGCGCCTGCGCCATAGAAGGTCTCGCCCAGCCCGATGATGCCCGCGTCGGTGTGGACGCGCACCCACAGCACATTGGCGAACTCATCCGTCCGCAGCGTCTCGATGGCGGTGATCTTCATGCCTGCCTCCCTGGCGGCGCGCTCTTCGACGGCCGTCGAGGGCCATGGAACGCTGTGATTGACGCCCGATCGTGGCAGGGCCTTTCGGCGCCGACGGACCGAGCGGAGGCAAGCATAACGACGCTTGTAAAATATCACAATATGTTTAGTCTCGATCGCGGATGGCGCCGCTCAACGAGCTCCACCGTGGAGAAAACGACATGGCAGGGCTGCAAACCACATGGCCAAGCGCGTGAACCGGCCGAAACTGGTCGAGGCGGATGAAGGCGCGACGCCGCGCCGCAACCGCGTCAACCTGTTCGAACTGGCCTATGAGCGCATCGAGGAACTGCTCATCCGCGGCGAACTCGCGCCCGGCCGCTTCCTCGCCATGCAGGATCTTCAGGACATCACCGGCTTCGGCCGCACCCCGGTCCACCACGCCGTCAACCGCCTCGCAGCCGACACGCTGATCGTCATCCGCCCGCGCCACGGCCTGCAGATCGCGCCGATCGATCTCGCCCGCGAGCGCGTGCTCCTGCATCTGCGCCGCGATATCGAGCGCTTCGTCATCAGGCTCGCAGCCGAGCGCGCCGGCCCCTCGCATCGCAACCAGATGCTGCATATGGAGCGCTTGCTGCGCGAGAAGCGCGACGGGCTGACGCTCGCGGAATTCAACGGACTCGACCGCCGGATCGACAAGATGGTGCTGGCCGCGGCTGGAGAGCCCTTCCTCGAACATACGCTGCGGCCGCTGCACACGATCTTCCGGCGCATCGGCTTCATCTATCACGCCCATATGACGGACAGGCCCAGCCTCGAAGGCACGATCGACCACCATATCGCCGTGTTGAACGCGATCGCGACGCGCAATGTCGAACGCGCGGTCTCGGCCTCCGACGCGCTGATCGCCTTCGTCGACGGCATGTTCGACGAGATGGAGACCCGCATCGACCCCTCCCTGCTCGACTGCAGCGTCGAGCCGCTGCTGAACACCTGACCGACCCGTCCAGAGACACGAGACACCGCCCCATGCGCATCATCTTTCACGGCGACAACGCCGCCTCCTTCAGCAAGGGCTTCGCCGAGCTCGTCGGCAGCGAGGCACAGGTCCGGATCCTGCCCGATGTACTCGCGACGCCCGCAGATCAGGAGGCCTATGCGCAGGCCGATGCCATCATCGGCGTGAAGTTCGATGCCGGCCTGCCCAAGCCGGCTGGCCTCAAGCTCTTCCATGTGCCGGGCGCCGGTTACGACGCCGTCGATCTCGCGCGGCTGCCGGCTCAGACGAGCGTCTGCAACTGCTTCGGCCACGAGCAGGCCATCGCCGAATACGTCATGAGCGCGCTGCTTGCGCGCGCCATCCCACTGAGCGATGCCGACCAGAAGCTGCGCCGCGGCGACTGGGCCTATTGGGCCGGCTCGCCCGACCGCGTCCATGGCGAGATCGCCGGCCAAACCATCGGCCTGCTCGGCTTCGGCCATATCGGCAAGGCGATCGCGCGCCGCGCCAAGGCCTTCGAGATGCAGGTCCATGTCGCCAACCGCAGCCCGGTCGCGGTCTCCGACCTCGTCGACCGCGCCTTCACGCTCGACCAACTCGCCGAATTCTGCGGCTCGGTCGACGCCGTCATCGTCTCAGTTCCGCTGACGGCGGACACCACCGGCATCGTGGGTGCCGCAGAGTTCGCGGCGATGAAACCCGATGCGGTCATCGTCAATGTCGGGCGCGGCCCGACCATTGACGAAACCGCCCTGTTCGAGGCGCTTCAGGCCGGCCGGATCGGCGGCGCGATCATCGATACATGGTATCGCTACCCAAGCGCGGCCGAGCCTCACATTTTACCATCCAAACTGGCTTTCCATGAGCTTTCAAACGTTTTAATGACACCGCACATGTCGGGCTGGACGGATGGCACCATTCGCCGCCGCCAGCAGACCATGGCGGACAACATCAAGCGGTGCCTCGAAGGCTCCGCTCTCACCAATGTCGTGCGAGAGGGCCGCTCCGACGCCTGATCGCGACCGAAACCGGCCAAACGAAGCCGGAACAACACAAAACATCCAGTCAAACCGAGGAAACGGCACCATGAACCTGATGAAACATCTCAAGATCGCCGGCACGTTGCTGGCGCTCAGTGCCGGCGTATTCGCCGCCGGCCAGGCCTCCGCCCAGTCGATCACCGACATCATCAAGCGCGGCTCCGTGAAGGTCGGCGTGCTGATCGGCGCCCCGCCCTATGGCTCGGTGGACTCGCAGGGCAACGCCATCGGCTACGATGCCGACGTCATCGCGCTGGTCGGCAAATATCTCGGCGTCAAGGTCGAGATGGTGCAGCTGACCCCGCCGGCCCGCATCCCCGCGCTCGAAGCCAACAAGGTCGACTTCCTTGTTGCGACGCTGGCCCCGACGCCCGAGCGCGCCAAGGCCGTGATGTTCTCGATTCCCTACAGCGCCTTCCAGACCGGCATTTACGCCAAGAAGAACCTCGCGGTGAAAACCTGGGCCGATCTCAAGGGCAAGAAGGTCGGCGTCAACCGCGGCTCCAGCGTCGAGCGCGAGTTCACCAGCCGCGAGAAGGAACTGAACCTCACCATCCTGCGCTTCGAGGACGACGCCACCGTGATGCAGGCGCTGTTCTCCGGGCAGGTCGAGGCCATCGCCGGCCCCGATGCCCAGGCCAACGCGGCCATGAAGGCCCGCGGCGAAACCGAGACCGAGCTGAAGTTCGTCTTCGGCATCCAGCCCAACTCGATGACCATGCGTAAGGACGCCTACGAACTGCGCCAGTGGCTCAACAACTTGATCTACTACATCAAGCAGAACGGCGAGCTCGACGCGATCTCGCAGAAGTGGGTCGGCAGCCCGCTGCCCCCGCTCCCGACCTTCTAATTCGGCACATCACCACGCCGGTGCGCCTCGCGCACCGGCGATTTTCGCCTCAGAAGGCTGAAGGAGCGCACCTTTGCTCTTCCAAGACGTGGTTTCCAGATGGCCGATGATCCTCAACGGGGTCATGCTGACGATCGGCCTGTCGTTTGTCGCGATCGGGCTCGGCATCGTGCTGGCGACGCTGATGAGCGCATGGCGCAGCCTGGCCGGCGCCTGGGCCGGCTACATCGTCGACGCCTATGTCGAACTGATGCGCAACACGCCCTTCCTTGTGCAGCTCTTCATGATCTTCTTCGGACTGCCGCAGATCGGCATCCGCATGAACGGCCTCGAAGCCTCGCTTCTGGCGATGACGCTCAACCTCGCCGCCTATGCGACCGAGATTATCCGGGCCGGCGTCGATTCGATTCATAAGTCGCAGGTCGAGGCTGGGCTGGCCCTGGCGCTGAGCCGGCGGCAGGTTTTCCAGTACGTCATCCTGCAGCCGGCTTTCGCCCGGGTTTGGCCGGCGCTGTCGAGCCAGTTCGTCTTGATGATGCTTGCTTCCAGCATCTGTTCCTTCGTCTCGGTTCAGGAGCTTTCCGGCACGGCCGCGATCATCGAGGCGGACACGTTCCGCAGCTTCGAGACCTACATCGTCGTCACCGTGGTCTACCTCCTTCTCGCGCTCACGCTGAAGCTGTTCCTGAACTGGCTCGGGCACAAGATTTTCCCGCAGGTCTCCGGGCTGGCCCGGCTGGACGCCAAGGCGGAGGCAGCCTGATGACCACCTTCGGTTGGCCCGAGGCCTATTTCATCCTGCGTGCGGCAAGCTGGACGCTGGCGCTCACCGCCATCGCCTTCGTCATCGGCAGCCTCATCGGTGGCGTCTTCGCGATCATGCGCCTGTCGCGCATCAAGCTGCTGCGCCGTTTCGCTGCAGGCTACATCCTGGTGGTGCAGTCCATCCCGGTGCTCATGGTCTTGTTCATGAGCTATTACGGGCTGTCTGCCGCCGGCGTCGAACTGCCGCCATTTCTCGCAGCCTCGGCCTCGCTGGCGGTCTACGCCTCGGCCTATCTGGCGGAGATCTGGCGCGGCTCGATCGAATCCGTGCCGCGCCAGCAATGGGAGGCCTCGGCATCCCTGGCGCTGACGACCAGCCAGCAATACCGCTACATCATCCTGCCGCAGGCCCTGCGGATCTCGCTGCCGCCGACCGTCGGCTTCCTCGTGCAGCTCGTGAAGAACACCTCCATCGTCCAGGTCGTCGGCTTCGTCGACCTGATGCGCGCCGGTATGCTGGTCAACAACGCGACCTATCAGGCCTTCCAGATCTTCACCCTGGTGGCCGCGATCTATTTCGCGATCTGTTTTCCGCTGTCCCGGCTCAGCCGCCATCTTGAAAAGGTGATGAATGCCAGCCGTTCTCATTGACGACGTCTACAAGCGCTTCGGCGAGCTGGAAGTCCTGAAGGGCGTCTCGCTCAGCGTCGAGCCCGGCCAGGTGGTTGCGCTGATCGGGCGCTCGGGCTCCGGCAAGAGCACGCTCCTGCGCTGCATCAACGGCCTCGAGGCGATCAATGCCGGCCGCATCGAGGTCGCCGGCCATGTCGTCGACCAGGATCCCAAGAAGCTGCGCGAACTGCGCAAGGATGTCGGCATCGTCTTCCAGAGCTACAATCTGTTCCCGCACCTGACGGTTGGCCAGAACATCATGCTCTCGCCGCGCATCACGCAGAACGTGCCGACAGCGCAGGCCGAAAGCCTTGCCCGCGAGGTGCTGGCGCAGGTGGGTCTGTCGGAGAAGTTCGACAGCTACCCCGACAATCTCTCCGGCGGCCAACAGCAGCGCGTCGCGATCGCCCGCTCGCTGGCGATGCGGCCCAAGGTCATGCTGTTCGACGAGGTCACTTCGGCGCTCGATCCCGAGCTGACCGGCGAGGTGCTGCTGGTCATGGAGAAGCTCGCCGAGGCCGGCATGACCATGCTCCTGGTGACCCATGAGATGGCCTTCGCCCGCAATGTCGCGAGCACGACCGTCTTCATGCACCAGGGCAAGATCTGGGAAAGCGGCACCTCGAAGGAGGTCTTCGCCAATCCGCAGACGCCGGAGCTGCGCAACTTCGTCAGCGCCGGCGCGAAATAGGGCATCAGTCGTTCCAGATGCCACCGGTGACGCTGATCGTCTCGCCGGTGATGTAGTCGGCCTGGTCGGACGCCAGGAAGGCGACCGCCTTGGCGATGTCCGAGGGCAGACCCGCACGACGCAGCGGGATCGCCTTGGCCCTGTCCTTGGCGGTCGGCAGGCCCGCGGCCGCGCGCTGGATCTCGGATTCGTCGCGCATCTTGGTGTCGACGATCAGGCCGGGCGCGACCGCGTTGACGCGGATGCCGTATTCGCCGATCTCCAGCGCCAGCGACTGGGTCAGCGAGACCACCGCGAATTTCGAGGCGCAATAGGCGCCATAGGCCGCGACGCCCGACTTGCCCATCCACGAGGCGATGTTGACGATCGTGCCGCTGCGGCGCTCGACCATGCTCGGTGCGACCTGCCGTGTGACGTGGAACATGCCGTCGACATTGATGCCGAAGGTCGCCTTCCACTCGGCCTCGGTCGTCTCGAGCAGCTTGCCGACCTTGCAGATGCCGGCATTGTTGACGAGGATGTCGATCGGTCCGAGCGCAGCGGTCAGCGCGCCGATGCCTTCAGCCACATCGGTGCTGGAGGAGACATCTCCGGACGCGACCACGACCTTGCCGCCATCCTTGCCCAGCGCCTGCGCCGTGCCCTGCGCTGCCGCGAGGTCGAGATCGAAGATGCCGACATCGCAGCCCTCCGCCAGAAGCCTGGCCGCGATAGACCGGCCGATGCCATGCGCCGCGCCGGTGACGATCGCGCGGCGTCCCTGTAGTCCGTACATGCCTCAGGCCTTCTGTTTGGGTTTGCGGTCGCCGCGCGCGGTCCATCCGCCATCGACGACCATGACGGAGCCGGTGCAGAACGAGGCATCGTCGCTGGCAAGCCAGAGCATCGCCTGCGCGATCTCGACCGGCCGGCCAAGCCGGTCCATCGCCTGACGTTCCTCCAGCCCGCGCCGCAGTTCGGCGCCATCAGGCCCGCTCAGGATCTTGGTGAAGTAGGGCGACTCGATCGTGCCCGGCGCGACGGCATTGATCCTGATATTCGCCTCGACATGGTCGGTCGCCATGGCGCGCGTCAGCGCCGCGACCGCGCCCTTCGATGCGACGTAAGCCGCACGCCCGTGGATGCCGACATTCGCCACCGCCGAGGCCGTGTTGACGATGGCGCCGCCGCCCTGCTTCTCCATCACCGGAATGGCATGCTTGCAGCCGAGGAAGACGCCGTTGACGTTGACCGACATCAGCGCGTTCCAGTCGGCCTCCGAGGTCTCGACGACGGTGCCGGCAATGCCGTAGCCGGCATTGTTGACGAGGATGTCGAGCCGGCCGTGATCGGCCACCGTCCGAACGATCATCGCCTCGATCTCGGCCTCCTTGCTGACATCGACGCGATGCGCCACGGCCTTGCCGCCCTGGCCGGCGATCTCGGCGGCGACGCGCTGCGCAGCCTCGAGGTCGCGATCGGCGACGATCACCGTTGCGCCCTCGCCGGCGAACAGCTTGCAGGCCTCATGGCCGATGCCGGAGCCGCCCCCGGTGATGATCGCGATCCTGCCCTCGAGCTTCATCTCAATGCCTTTCCTTCGACCTGTTCGCCATCCGATTCGCCACGATGACGCTCACAGCATCACCACGGGCGAGAAATGCTGCTCGACGGCCGCCAGCAGAGCTTGCGCCACGATCCAGGAGGATTTCGGATTGGCCGGCGAGGGCCTGTTCGCGATCGTCAGCGCCATCGTGCCGAACTCGCTCGACGCCGTGACCACATGCATGTTGCCGGTCGCCGCCGGGTCGCAAACCACATCGACGCCCGTCGCCTCGAAACCCGGCCCCGCCAGGGCCAGCGCCGCCGCGACATTGAGGTTCTGCGGATAAAGCGCCGCGGCCTCGCGCGCGGTTCCCGAGAACAGCGTCACAGGCTGCGACAGCGTCGCAGGATCATGCCCCAGCCGCTGCAATTCCGCGCTCCAGGCTGCGGGCGGCTTGCGCGATTCGTATCGCAGATCGAGCTGCGTCGCATGGCGCACCGCCCGGACATAATCGAGCCCGCCGAGCGCGCCCGACGCCAGCAGGAGCCGCCCTCCCCCCTTGCGGGCCGTGGCGACGAGATCGGCGAGCAAGGCCTCGCCGTGCAGTGCGCCGATCGACGAGATCAGCACCGGCAGACCAAGCGCAAGGCAGCCCGGCACGCTGTCGCGCACCGCCGCATGGCCGGCAGCCTCGATCACCAGATCGGGCGCGTAGGCTTCCACCTCGTCCAGGCTGGCGAGCGCCGTGCAGCTGTCCGGCACCCGCGGCCGCGACGGCGAGTCCGGACGTAGCAAGACGCCGAGCGCATAGCCCGGCTCCGACGCCGCCAGCAGCGCGGCGGCGATATCGCTTGCGATCGCGCCGAAACCGATCAGCACGACACGACGGCTCTTCACGCCAGCTCTCCGACCCATTCGGCGATCTTGGCCGAGAAGGCATCCGGCCGCGAGACCGGGAAGAAATGCCCGCCATTGTCGAGCAGGATCTTGCGGCTGCCGGGCAGCGCCGCGGCCAGATCCTCCTGCAGGAAGGACGGCACAATCATGTCGTCGCGGGCGCCCAGAACCAGCGTCGGCATCGGCAACGACGCGATCGTCTCCGAGCCGTCGAAGGAGAGCAGCGCGTCGATGCGCTCGCGGACCACCTGCCGTGCCGCGACCGAGGTGGGCGCGGCGGCGATCGCCGCCTCATAGACGCCCCAGTTCGCTTCGAGCCAGACCGGCGGATAGGAGATCAGTACCGCGGTCGCGGCATAGGCCTGCGGGTTCTCGTCGAGGATCGAGCGGCGGGCGCCGAACAGCCCGGTCATGTAGCGGCTCGGCTTGAGCCAGCTCGCGCTCAGGATCAGCCCGGCGAGCCGCTCCGGCGCGATCGCGCCCAGCGCCTGGCCGATGCAGCCGCCGGTCGAATGGCCCAGCAGCACGGCCCGATCCACTCCCGCCGCATCGAGCACGCTCAGGCAGTCCCGCGCGAGCTGGTCGATGGTGCAGGGCGCGCTTCCGCGCGTGCTCGCCGCGATGCCGCGCTGGTCGAAGCGGATGACGCGGCAGGAGCGCGCCAGCGTCGCCGCATTGCTTTTCCAGAAGCCGGCCGTACCTCCGAGCCCGCTGACGAGCAGCAGCACCGGCCCCTGCCCCTCGGAATAGGCCTGGAGCAGGGCGCCATCCGGCGTCTCGACGGTGAAGGCGCCGGAAGGTCCCGAAATGGACGCGGCACTCATTGCAGAGGCGAATAGGAGACGGGGGTCAGGATGCGCGTATCCTGGATGTCGATCAGCCCATCGACGCGCTTGAGGTAATCCTGCCAGCGCGGGTCGGCCAGCATCGTCTTTCGCTTGGCGGCGCGCTCGTCGAGGCTGTTGTAGCTCCACAGCGCAACGACATGGTTCAGCTCGCCGATCTCGGTGGTGAAATAGGCGATGAAGGTGCCCAGATGCTCCTTCTGCAGCGGCAGGCCATACTCGCCATAAACCTTCACGAATTCAGCCAGTTTGCCGGCCTTGATGCGGTAGTCGCGCTCTTCATAGATCATCGTTCGCCTGCCTTCGATCCGTCGTTTCGAGGGATGACCCCTCATATATCTCAGTTCGCGATGCCCGGACGCCGAACGATCCCATCGGATGCGAAGCGATCAGACGGCTCGGCATCGTCCTGCATCCTGCCGGGAACAAGGCTGACCGCTGAGCCAGCGTCGCCTGCATGCCGAATCCGCAGACAGGATACATATATCAGGCCATCGCATTTGGATTGCCGTCCCGGCACCGATCTTGACCAGGAAGACGCCAGTAGGACGGTTCGTTCAAGGCCTGTCAATTGCGTCGGCGCGATCGGATCAGCCCGCCATTCACACGCCAGACTCGGCTTGTGACGTGCCCGTCAGGAGAATGCCGTCATCTCCATCATGCGACCCCACATCTGTCTCTCATAGGATCCGCTTGCCAGTTGCCGACCCCGGATCGGGCGCCGGTCCTCGTGAAGACGGCCGGCCATGCGATCCCCGACTGTTGCCAATCGCAGCGCGCACCGCCAAAGACGGTGCGACAGGCAGCCAACGGCCGGACCATGGACAGCGACCAAAAACGCCTCGCCGCGCTGCGGCACCTCCTGACGCAGGCGCATGAGAAGCTCGGGCTCAAGCTCGGCTTCCGGCTCTGGGACGGCAGCTGCGCCCCCGCCGGCTGGCCGGTCGATGGGCTGGCCATCGCGATCCGCGATTCAGGCGCTGTCGCGGCGCTGGTGCGCAAGCCCAGGCTCGACACACTTCTCAACCTGCATGTCAGCGATCGCATCGCCCTGCTCAACGGCTCGATCTTCGATCTCGCCGCCGCGCGGCCCGAGGGCAAGGTCGGGCGGCTGGCTCGCACCATCTCGAAGCGCGCCGTCTTCGACGTGCTGCGCCGCTTCGTCTTCGCGCCCGGCACGGCGCCGGCCAGCGTCGCTCATCTCAAGGGCGACGAGATCGCCCGCGACGGTGCTCCCGCCACGAACAAGGCCAATATCGCCTATCACTACGACGTCTCGAACGCCTTCTACCGGCTCTTCCTCGACGAGGAGATGGTCTACACCTGCGCCTATTTCACCGAGGACCATGGCGATCTGGAGCGAGCCCAGCGCGACAAGCTCGACATGATCTGCCGCAAGCTGCGGCTGAAGCCAGGCGACCGCCTGCTCGACATCGGCTGTGGCTGGGGCGCGCTGATCTGCCATGCCGCCCAGCATTACGGCGTCGAGGCCCATGGCGTGACGCTGGCGCAAGAGCAACTGGCGCTGGCGCGCGAAAAGGTCGAGCGGCTGGGTCTGCAGGACAAGGTGACGCTTCACCTCAAGGACTTCACCCAGATGGAGGGCGAGTTCGACAAGATCTCGTCGATCGGCATGTTCGAGCATGTCGGCATCGCCAACCACCCGGCCTATTTCAAGGCAGTGAACCGGCTCTTGCGGCCGCGTGGCCTGTACCTGCACCACACCATCTCGCGCCGCGCCAAGAAGACCGACAAGGCCTTCAACAAGATGCCGCCCGAATATCGCGCCCTGGTGCGCTATATCTTCCCCGGCGGCGAACTCGACCATCTGGGCATGTCGATCGCCAACCTCGAACGCCATGGCTTCGAGGTCCACGACGTCGAGGGTTGGCGCGAGCACTACCAGCGCACGACACGGCTCTGGTGGGAGCGGCTCAACGCGCGCAGGAGCGAGGCCGAGGCCGAGATCGGCCCCGAACGCACACGGATGTGGCTGCTGTATCTCGCCGGCTGCTCGCTCGCCTTCGAGCGCGGCGGCGCGCTGGTCAACCAGACGCTGGTCTCGAAGCGCCGCAAGGGCGCCTCTGGCCTGCCGCTGACGCGGGAAGATCTCTATCGCTGATCGGCGCCGCGCGCGTCATGGTCGGCCTTGAGCCGACCATCTCGGGAGGAGAACGCTCTCGTCGAAGAGATCCTCGGGTCAAGCCCGAGGATGACGCTGCGAAGGCAGCCCTACTTCTTCACGAAGAGGTCGAGCTTCCCGTAGTGCTCGGCGAGGAGATAGTAGAAGGTCAGGCGCGACTTGGTCTTGTCCGCCTTCATATGCTCGCAGATCGCCTTGACCGAGGCGTCGAGGTCGGCGGTCTTCAGGCCGAGCTTCTTCTTCAGGAAATTCTCGCGGACCCGCTCCAATTCGGCCGCATCCGAGCAGGCGACATAGCGGGTGTCCGGCTTGCCCATGACGAGCGCATAGGATTTGGACATGCCCGCGAAGGCCGCTTCATTGAGCGGCTTCTTGGCGAATTTCTTGACGTCGGCGAGATGATCCATCGGTAGCCCCTCTTGGGCTGGAAGGCGGCGCCCCCCAGCGTGCCAGTTGTCGCGCCACAAACGTTAACGCGCTTTTTTGCCGCAGGCGAGGGGCGCAAGGCGGCCGCCACACTTTTTCCGCGCATGCCGGGTGCCGCCCGCGATGCGCCGGGAGGATGCCGCCCCTGCGGGTGCGCGGGTTGAGCCCGCCGCCGCAAGATGCTGCGATGCAGCATTGGAGACGAAAGCGATCCTACCGATGAAGCCGACCATTCTGATGGCGCCCAAGATGCCCGCCTCGCTCGTCGCCCGGCTGCAGCAGAGCTATGAGCTGCTGGGCCCCATCGAACGCCCGACAGCCGATGCCTTGCCTACTGGTGCGGCGGAGGCACGCGTGCTGCTGACGGTCGGAGGCTGGCGCACGGATGCGGCCCTGATGCAGGCCTTGCCGAAGCTCGGCCTCGTCGCCTGTTACGGCACCGGCATCGAGGGCGTCGACCAGGCCCATGCCAAGGCGAGCGGCATCCTGCTCAGCAATGGCGGCGACGCCAATGCGGATGCGGTGGCGGAATTCGCTGTCGGGCTGATGCTCGCCAGCGTCCGCCAGATCGGCAAGGGCGACCGCTTCATTCGCTCGGGCCGCTGGACCGGCACCGCGATCGAACGCATGCCGATCCTGCCGGGCCTCGCCGGCCGCAGGCTCGGCATCTACGGGCTGGGCTCCATCGGCACCCGGATCGCGACGCTGGCAAAGGTCTTCGGCATGGAGATCGGCTACCACAACCGCTCGCGGCGCCCGGATTTGCCCTATCACTATGAGGACAGCCTGGTCGGCCTCGCCGCATGGTCGGAGGTGTTGATGGTCGCTGTTCGCGCCAGTGCGGAAACCCGCCATGCCGTGAACGCCCCGGTGCTCCAGGCGCTGGGCCCCAAGGGCCATCTCGTCAACATCTCCCGCGGCCTCGCCGTCGACGAGGCGGCGCTGTGCGAGGCGCTGGAGACCGGCACGATCGCAGGCGCGGGCCTCGACGTCTTCGAGCACGAGCCGAACGTGCCCGACCGCCTCAAGGCGATCGACAACGTGGTGCTCACCCCGCACATCGCCGCGATGGCCGACAGCGCCCAACTCGCCCAGCAGGAGCTGCTGATGCGCAACCTCGACGCCTTCTTCGCCGGACAGCCCCTGCCCTCGGGCGTTCCCCTTTAAGGACGCCTCGTCAGGGCAGGACCACCACCGGCGTCCCCATGCGGACGCGGGCATAGAGGTCCGAGACGTCGTGGTTGTGCATGCGGAAGCAGCCATAGGATGCGGCCGTGCCGATCGTGCCGGGCATGTTGGTGCCGTGGATGGCGTATTCGCCGCCGGGTCCGAGCCCGATCACGCGCGCCCCCATCGGGTTGCGCGGCGAGCCGCCGGGAATGACGTCGGGCAGGCGCGGATTGTCGCGCTTCACCGAGGCCGGTGGGCTCCAGGCCGGATCGACCTGCATTTCCTCGACATATTTGACGCCGCGCCACTGCTTCCCGGCCTTGCCGACCGCGATGGTGTAGGCGATCGCCTGGCCGCCCTGGGTCACGAGATAGAGCCGGCGCTCGCCGGTCCGGATCACGATCGTGCCGGGCTGATAGCGCGCATCCGGCACCTGGACGACCTCGCGCGCCATCGCAGCCTGGCCGGCCAGAAGCGACAACAGCAGCGCGATCGCCGCCGCCAGCAGGATATCGATCGAAGCTCGCTGTTTGGCCATGGCCACATCTCCGCGCGGACGACAGGCGAGAGATGTGGCGCCAATCCCCTGAATCGGGGGTTGAGCGACATGGTGAAGGGGTGATTCAGGATGAATCGGCCGTGAATCCGCCCATTCGGCTCAGGCGGCGGGATTCAGGCGGTGCTGTTGCGGCAGCAGGAAGGGCAGCCCCGGCGCCGGCGCGCGGCTGAGCGAGAGATCGACCTTGAAGACCTGCCGCAGCAGCGCATCATTCAGCGTTTTGGCTGGCGCGCCTTGGGCGATGATGCGGCCCTGATCCATCACCACGAGATGATCGGCATAGGTCACCGCGAGGTTGAGGTCGTGCAGCACGACCAGCACCGCGACCCCGCGCCCCGCGATGCTGCGCGCCATGTCGAGCAGCGCGAGTTGGTGGCACAGATCGAGGCTGGCGATCGGCTCGTCCAGGAACAGCACCTGCCGCTCGCAGACGCTGCGGCCGGCTTCCATCTGGCAGAGCACGCGGGCGAACTGGACGCGCTGCTGCTCGCCGCCCGACAGGGTCTGGTAGCGCCGGCTGGCCAGCTCGAGCACGCCCGCAGCCGCCAGGCATTCGCCGATCAGGGCTTCGCGGCGCTGGCGCGACAGCGCCCGGCCGACGCCGTCGACACCGAGGCGCGCGACCTCGTAGACGCTGAACGGGAAAACCAGCCGTGCATGCTGCGCCATCACGACGCGCTGGCAGGCCAGCCGCCAGCCAGGAATCGACGCCAGCGCCTCGCCATCGACGAGAATCGAACCGGCTGAGGGCTTGAGCTCCCCGGTCAGGAGCTTCAGCAGGGTCGATTTGCCCGCGCCATTGGGGCCGATCAGGATCGTGGTCTTGCCCGGGGCCAGCGTCAGCGAGGCCTCGCGGACCAGATGCCGGCCGCCGGCCGCAAAGCTGATGCCCTGCCCGGCAACGATCGCCCGCGAGGCGGGCGCGGAGGCCTCGGATATGACGGTCTCAGACATCGAGCGCACTCGAGCGGCGCAGCAGCAGCCACAGGAAGAAGGGAGCCCCGATCGCGGCGGTGACGATGCCGATCGGCAGTTCGGCCGGCGCCACGATCAGCCGGGCCGCGATATCGGCGCCGACCAGCAGCATCGCGCCGCCGAGCGCCGAGAGCGGCAGCAGCAGGCGATGGTCGGGCCCGATCGCGAGCCGCACGAGATGCGGCACCACGATGCCGACGAAGCCGATCATGCCGGCGGTGGCGACGCTGGCACCCACCGCCAGCGCCACCAGGATGATCGCCATCGCCTTCACGCGCTGGACGGGTATGCCGAGATGATAGGCCTCGGCCTCCCCCAGCATCAGCCCGTTGAGCCCCCGCGCCAGCAGCGGCATCGCCAGCAGAAGCGGCAGCACGATCGGCGCGACGGCCGAGAGCTTGGTCCAGCTCGCGCCGCCGAGGCTGCCGAGCGACCAGAAGGTCAGATCGCGCAATTGCCGGTCGTCCGACAGATAGGCCAGCAGCCCCGTCAGCGCGCCGGCGAGCGCGCCGAGCGCCACGCCGGCGAGCAGCATGGTCGCGACCGAGGTGCGCCCGTCCCGCGTGGCGATGATATAAAGCGCCAGCGTCGAGATCAGCCCGCCGCAGAAAGCCCCGAAGGGCAGGACCGCGAAAGGCAGCTTCATCGTCATCCCGCTGAGCAAGCGATCGCCGAGCACGATCGTGGCGGCGGCGGCAAGACCCGCACCCGCCGAAACGCCAACAAGCCCGGGATCGGCCAGCGGGTTGCGGAACAGCCCCTGCATCAGCGCGCCGGAGACCGCCAGCGCCGCCCCGATCAACAGGCCGATCAGCACGCGCGGCAGCCGGATGTTGAGCACGACGAGGACGTCGCGGCCCTGCAGCAGCGCGTCATCGCCCGAGAGCCGCGCCATCAGGATCTCCGCGACGCGGCCGGGCGGAATCGCGATCGCACCCTGGCCGATCGCCACGATCGTCAGCGCCAGGCAGGCGAGCGTGAGCCCGACGACCGTGATGAGCGCCATGCGCCGCCGCCCATCGACAAAGGCTGCGAGCGAGGGTGCTGCCATGGCTCGGGGCGCAGACGAGGCGAGGGTCACGGCGCCGTCGCGGTCTTCAGCGGCGGGATCGCTGATTCGGGATAAATCGCGGCCATCAGGTCGCGCGCCGCCAGCGGCGTGCGCGGCCCGAAGCCGAGCAGATAGAGCCCGTCCATCTGGACCAGTCGCTTGTTCGTCGAAGCCGGGGTCTGCGCGAAGGATGGCATCGCGAAGAGGTCGTCGGGCGTGACGGTCGGGGCGCCGCCGTTGCGCATCATCAGGATCACGTCGGGCGCTGCGGCAAGGATCGCCTCGTCCGTCATCGGCTTGTAGCCCTCGATCCCGCTGGCGACGTTGATGCCGCCGGCATGGCCGATGATCGCGTCGGCCGTGCTGTTGCGTCCGCCGACCATGACACGGCCGTTCTGCAGCGACAGCACGAAGAGCACCCGGCGTTTTGCCGGAATGCGGCCGCGCAGGGTGGCGAGTTCGTCGAAGCGCTGCCTGACCTGGGCTGCCAGCCGGCGCGCCGGCTCGGCCGCGGCGACGGCGGAACCGATCGCCTCGATCTTGCTGGCCACGCCCTCGGCCGAGGTCTCGTCCGCGATCCGGACCAGCTTGACGCCCGACTCGCTCAGCAGCGACATCGCGTCCGGCGGCCCGGCGCCCTCGATGGCGAGGATCAGCGAGGGCTTGAGCGACAGCACGCCCTCGGCCGAGACCGCGCGCACATAGCCGATATTGGGCCTGTCGCGCAGCGCGTCCGCAGGGAACAGGCTGGTCGAATCGACGCCCGCGATCCTGTCCTGGAGGCCGAGCGCATAGATGACCTCGGTGATGACGCCGCCGACCGCGACGATGCGCTCCTGTGCCTGGCCGAGCGCCGGGCTATTGAACCCGGCCGGAAGCAGCAGGCTGGCGGCTGCGAGCAGCGTCAGCCCGATCGCGGCCGAGACTTCGCGCCGGTCGGGCTGGCGCTGCCGGTCTGCCGGAAGGTCGGTGCGGCGGAACATGGGCCGATCTCCTGAACGCCGGCGTCGCGGCTCGCCCGCAAGGCCGAGAACTCGCACAACCAGCTGAGTTGCTGCATTTTGCCAAGTAGATCTCAGTTTTTAATTATTAAAAACTGAGAATAACATCAGCGTTATTGACGTTGATATTCAGCTTTACTAGAAGCGGTCAAGGGCAGGGCGTCGACGCGGGAAGACAGCAGGCGCTGACCGCTTCATGCCGGCCCAGCAGAACCCAAGGACAGGAAAACCCCCATGTTCATCGCCATGAACCGCTTCAAGGTCGCCAAGGGTGAGGAGACCGCGTTCGAGACCGTCTGGTCCACGCGCAAGACCCGGCTCGACGAGATGCAGGGTTTCCTCGCCTTCCACCTGCTCAAAGGCCCCGAGAAGGAGGACCATACCCTGTACTCCTCCCACACGACCTGGGCCTCGAAGGCCGACTTCACCGCCTGGACGAAATCGGAACAGTTCCGGGATTCGCATCGCAACGCCGGCGAGAAGCGCGAAAAGCCTCTGTTTCTCGGCCATCCCGAGTTCGAGGGCTTCGAGACGGTGCTGAGCGAGACCAATCCGCACCGCCCGCTCCAGGCGGCCGAGTAAGGGCCGCCCCGATGTCGGATGTGCTGACGATCGACCAGGCGCCCGTCGCATTGGCCGGAATCGAGAAGGCCAGGCAGATGCTGGCCGAGAAGCCCGATGCCATGGTCGAGTCGGTGGCGAAGGAAGCAGGCGTCTCGACGCGCGCCGTTCTCGAGCTGACCCCGGCGGAAGGCCGCACCCTGATCTCAGCGGAGCGCTTCGAGGCGCTCTGGCAGGAGCTCGCGACCTGGGGAACCGTGCTGTTCCTCGTCCATACGCCCGATGTGGTGCTGGAATGCGAGGGCTCGTTGCCGGTCGGCTCCTTCGGCCATGGCTATTACAATATCCATGGCGACAGCCCCATCGGAGGGCACATCAAGGCGTCGAACTGCGCCGCGATCTATGTGGTCGATCGTCAGCTTCCGAGCCGCCGGGTCTGCTCCGTGCAGTTCTTCAACGGCGCGGGCGATGTGATGTTCAAGGTCTTCGTCCGGCGCGACGCGCAGCGGGCCCTGCTTCCCGACCAGCTCGAGAAATTCGAGGCGCTGAAGACCCGCTTCGCCTGAGCATGGCGACCCCGCCAGAGAGCGCGGGCGGCGGCGGGTGACATCGCATGGCATGGCGGCGTGCGACGCCGCCATCTTCGGGCCATGGATTGGGCAGAAGAGCAGCGACGAGCCTCGCCTGTGAAGTCCTGCCATGCCCAGCGCTAACCATTTATTTACCATACGGGAGCAGCTTGCTCCCCATAGAGCCGTCTGCACGTGATCGGACCTGCTGATCGGCCAACGGAACGGTCCCGTCGCCACGACCTTCGGGAAATCGGCGCCGACGACCTGTCCGACATCCAGCCCATGGACGTGGACATGACCGCGCATGTGATGATGGAACGCGCCGCCTTCCCGGCAGGAGCCGCCTACGGGCCGGCCGTGCCGGCGGAGCCCGTCGCCGCCGACAGCGCACCGGCCGCCCGTGTCGGCCTCGCCGCCGGGCTCTTGCTCGCGCTACGCTTCGTCCAGGCGCGCTTCCTGTCTGTCTGGGGACTGCTGGTCGCAGCCGCGCTCTGCCCACCCCAGGCCTTCGCCGATTTCGCGGTGTTCTCCGCCTTCGTCAGCTTCGTCTCGATCGCGGCGTTGCTGCGGCTCGAGGCGATCTTCTTCCAGAACAGCAGCCATGAGCGGCTCGGGCGCGCTTTCCGTCTCGCATTGGCGACCGGCGCCGGCTTCCTCGGCCTGGCAGCGCTTGGCGTCGTCGCGGCCGTCGCGGCCGGCAAGATCGCGCCGGCTGTCGGCGCCTTGTTCCTGGTCTCGCTCGCCGGCCGCGCAATCCTGCGGCTGGTCTCGGCCGAAGCCATGGCGGAGGGCGATTTCCAGGCGATCGGCAATGGCAACGTGCTCCAGGCGCTGGTTCAGCCGGCGACGATGCTGCTGCTGATCTGGGCGCTGGGCGCAACCTCTCTGTCGCTGTTTGCCGCGGATGCGATCGGCCACGCGGTGACCGCCGGCTACCTGCTCTGGCGCCGCCGTTCCGCGCTGATCGCGCTCGCGGCACCGGCCTTCTGGTCGCTTCACGAGTTGGTGAGCTCGGCCCATCGCTGGCGCGCCGCCCCACGCCTGCTCCTGCCCTCCGCGCTCCTGTCCTATGGTTTCACGGTCGTCCCGCTGATGGCGCTGCCCTATGGCAGCAACCCCATGCTGGCGGCCCATGTCGCGCTCGCGATGCGCCTGCTCGAGGTGCCGACCCAGATGTTCGCCGCGGTCTCGGTGCCGCTCGTGCTGAACAGCCTGCGCACCCAGTCGGGCGTCGGCCGCCAGGGCTGGGTCCGCATCCTCACGCTCGGGTTGCTGGCAGGAGCGGCCGTGCTGTTTGCCGCGATCGCTGTTGCGGCGATGACCGCCGATGTGCTGCTCGACGCCACGCAATGGGCCGGCATCGGCGAGATCGTCGCGATCATGGCGCTGTTCTATGGCGGCATCGCGCTGGTCACGCCTCTGCACGAGATCACCTCGCTGTCGCGCCATCCGCGCCGCCAGGTCGCGACCAATGCGGTGGCCCTGCTCGCGGCCGTGCTCGCCATGCTCTGGTTCGATACGCTGTCGCTGCCGCTGCTCTGCGTCATCGGGCTCGTCTCGCTGGCCCGCATGCTGGCTCTGATCCAGTTCGCCTGGACAGGGCTGGGCGCCGAGCCGGTCCCCGTCCGCGTCGCCTGAGAGACGACGTCCGCCTACTCCCGGCGGATCAGCCTGTCGGCCAGCAGCGACGAGAAGAAACCCGGCCTGAAGCTGCTTTCGAGTCGTTGCGGATCATAGATGTCCCGCACCCAGTCGAGGAAGGCGATGCCCTTGGCCTCGCCTTCGCTCCGGTAGGCGTCGAAGAAGGCGTCGAGGATGCCCGTCTTGGCGAAACGGAAATGGCCATAGCGCAGCGACAATTGCCGCATCGCCTCGTCGAGCGGCCGCTTCTCATGGATCAGCAGATAGAGTGCCGAGAAGAAGCCGGCGCGGTCGGCGCCCGACTTGCAGTGGACCAGCGCCGGCTCCTTCAGCGTCGCGAAGAAGTCTTCGGCGCCGAGGATGGTCTCTCGCTCGGGGGCGCCGCGCGAGCGCAGCACGAAATCGACCAGCGCGATGCCGTGCCGCTCGCAGGCCTCCCGCTGCAGCGGCCAGGAGCCGTGCTCACGCCCGCCGCGCAAATTGACGATGGTCTTGACGCCCTGGCTGGCGAACCAGGCGATCTGCCCCGGCGCCGGCTGCGCTGCCCGCCACAACCGCGGCGTGACCTTGTGGGCGTTCAGATAGGCCAACCGGAAGATGCCGTGGTCGACCAGCAGCATGTTGGCCCAGGCGCGCAGGCGCTGTCCCCGCCCCTCGATCGGCCGGTCCCAGCGCGCGATGCGGGCCATGCGCCGCGCATAGCGTTCCTCGTCGGGTCGCAGGCGGTTCAGCACGGGCGGCCCCCGCGCGTCGCGCGTCCGGCGCGGCTCAAATCAACTGTCATGCCGCGCCCGATACCAGCGGCGCGGGAGCAGCGCAAATCCGCGAGGTTAACCTGATGCTAATGCAGGGCTTGGAGTTTTCCACGCAAACCCTCATAAGACGCCCGTTTCCAATCTGACAGGTTCCCGCACATGCGCCTCGACGCCATCTCCATCGGCAAGAATCCCCCCGACGAAGTCAATGTCGTGATCGAGGTGGCGATCGGCGGCGAGCCGATCAAGTACGAGATGGACAAGGAGGCCGGCACGCTCTTCGTCGACCGCTTCCTCTACACCCCGATGCGCTACCCCGGGAACTACGGCTTCATCCCCCACACCCTCTCCGAGGATGGCGACCCCTGCGACGTGCTGGTCGCCAACACGCGCCCGCTGATCCCAGGCTCCTACATCGCGGTCCGCCCGATCGGCGTGATGATGATGGAGGACGAGGGCGGCGGCGACGAGAAGATCATCGCGGTTCCCGTCCCCAAGCTGACCAAGCGCTACGAGAACGTCCACAACTACACCGACCTGCCGAAGATCACCCTCGACCAGATCCAGCACTTCTTCGAGCACTACAAGGATCTCGAGCCCGGCAAATGGGTCAAGCTGGCTGGCTGGGGCGACGCCACCAAGGCCAAGCAGCTCATCGTCGAGGCGATGGACCGGGCGAAAGCGGCGAAAGCCTGAAGCCGCGCAGGAGCGTCATTCTCGGGCCGCGCTTGCGCGGACCCGAGAAACTCATTGTCCAGAGATGCTCGGGTCTTCGCCCGAGCATGACGGGCAGCGTCAGCCGATCGCCTCGCCCAGCGCGACCACGCGCTTGGCCATCTCCGCATGCAGCAGCTCGACCATGCGCCCGCCGAGCTGGATCGCGCCCTTGCCCTGGTTTTCGGGCTCCTCGAACGCGGCGATGATTGCCCGCGCCTGGGTCAGTTCCGCCTCGTCGGGCGCAAACACCGCATTGGCGAGCCCGACCTGCGCGGGATGGATCAGCGTCTTGCCGTCGAAGCCGAGATCGCGGCCCTGCTCGCATTCGGCCCTGAAGCCCTCCTCGTTCTTCAGGTCGTTGTAGACGCCGTCGAGGATGTCGATGCCATAGGCCCGCGCCGCCAGGATGGCGCTGGTCAGCCAGGGCAGCATCGGCGCGCGGCCCGGCACGAAGCGCGCGCGGGTTTCCTTGGCGAGATCGTTGGTGCCCATCACGAAGCAGGCCAGCCGCGCCCGCGGGTCCTGCGCGGCACGCGCGATCCTCTCGATGTCGAGAATGGCGAGCGGCGTCTCGATCATCGCCCAGATCCGCAGGGTCGGCTCGGCCCAGAGGCCGTTCAACTGCGCACCGATCTGATGCAGCGTCTCGGGCGCCGAGACCTTCGGGATCAGGATCGCATCGGGCTTCGCCTCCACGGCCGCCGCCAGATCATCCTTGAACCAGGGTGTGCCGACTCCGTTGGTGCGGATGACGATTTCGCGCCGGCCATAGCCGCCTGCCTTGACGGCAGCGCAGACCTGATCGCGCGCCGAGGCCTTCGCTTCGGGCGCGACCGCATCCTCGAGATCGAGAATCAGCGCATCGGCAGCGATCTCGCGCGCCTTTTCGAGGGCACGGGCGTTCGAGCCCGGCATGTAGAGCACGCTGCGGCGCGGTCGGATCGTCGGCATGGGGTCTCTCCTGACGCCAGTGGACCAAGTTTCATTGCACTGCACACTAGACGCAACGCGCATGCAACGTCAGTTCTGCGAAAGGCGGATGAAGGGGGCGGCACCGATGGCCTGGATCGCAGGAGTGGATGGCTGCAAGGCCGGCTGGGTCGCGGCAATCCTCGATCTGGCCGGTCAGGCCCCGCCGATCCTGCGCGTCGTGCCCCGGCTGGCCGAGCTCCTTGTCGACATGCCGTCTCTCACCCTGATCGCGATCGACATGCCGATCGGCCTGCCCGATCGCCTCAACGGTTCCGGGCGCGGCCCCGAGCAGCAGGTCCGGCCGCTGCTGGGCCAGCGCCAATCCTCGGTCTTCTCCATTCCCGCCCGGCCCGCCGTCGAGGCGCTCGACTATCGCGAGGCCTGCCGTCTCGCGCTGGCAACCTCGCAACCGCCGCGCAAGGTCTCGAAACAGGGCTTTCATCTGTTCCCGCGCATTCGCGAGATCGACCTGATGCTGAGGGCCGACACGGCCTTGCGCGATGGCGTATTCGAGGTTCATCCCGAACTCGCCTTCGCAACCATGCGCGGCGAACCCCTGACCCACCCCAAGAAGATCAAGGGCACGATCAACCCGGCCGGCATGGCCGAGCGCCAGGCGCTGCTGCTCGCGCAAGGCATTCCATCGGACATCATGCAGGCGCGACCGCCAAAGGGCGCAGCTGGCGACGACGCGCTCGATGCGCTCGCCGCCCTCGTCGTCGCCCGGCACATCCTCGCCGGGCGCGGACGGCCCTTCCCCGATCCGCCGGAACGCGATAGCCACGGGCTTCCCATCGCGATCTGGACCTATTGGCCCGACCGCCCGCCGCCACAGGACCCTGCCATGACCGACCGTCCCGTTCCCCATGCCATGATCGAGGCGGCGGCACAGCGCATCGCCGGCCACGCCCGCGTCACCCCCGTGATGCGGCTGGGAACCGGCGCCTTCGGCTCGGACGCCGACATTTCGCTCAAGCTCGAATGCCTGCAGCATGCCGGCTCCTTCAAGACGCGCGGCGCCTTCAACAACCTGCTCGCGCTCGACGTTCCCGCAGCCGGCGTCGCGGCGGCGTCGGGCGGCAATCACGGCGCGGCAGTCGCCTTTGCTGCACGTTCGCGCGGCGTCAAGGCGACGATCTTCGTCCCCGAGATCTCGCCCGCCGCCAAGATTGAGGCGATCCGCCGCTTTGGAGCCGAGGTCGTGATCGGCGGCGCGCAATACGACGACGCGCAGGCAGCCTGCGACCGCTTCGTCGCGCAGACAGGCGCCCTCAAGATCCACCCCTTCGCCGCGAAGGAAACCATCGCCGGCCAGGGCACGCTCGGCCGCGAATGGCAGGGACAGGAGCCCGATCTCGACACCGTTCTGGTCGCGGTCGGCGGCGGCGGGCTGATCTCCGGCATCGCCGCATGGTTTGCCGGCACCAAGGTCAAGGTCGTCGGCGTCGAGCCGGAGGGCTCGCGCGCCTTGCAGGCGGCACTCGAAGCCAAGGGGCCGACCGAGGTCAAGGTCGCCTCCGTCGCCGCCGATTCGCTTGGGGCGCGCAATGTCGGCCCGCTGGTCTACGGGGTCTGCAAGGATACGGTCGACCATGTCGCGCTCGTCCCCGACGCGGCGATCACGCAGGCGCAGGTCACGCTCTGGCGCGACTTCAGGCTGGCGGTGGAGCCCGGCGGGGCGGCTGCGCTGGGCGCACTGCTCTGCGGCGCCTACAAGCCGGTGCCGGGAGAACGCCTGGGCGTGCTGGTCTGCGGCGCCAATATCGACCTGACCAAGCTGGCGACGCTGGTGGGTTGAGGAGGCCGCTCGCGTCAAGCGAGTGCGTCCCCGAAGAAATTTGACGCGCAACACTTCTCATGAACATATAGGGAACATCATCTCTCGGGGCAAGAAATGTACTCAGGCCTTGACCCCTCCACGCTTGCCGATTTCCAAGCGATTGTCGCGCCATTCGTCGATCAGGTTAAATCGCCGACTGCCATAGCGGGCACCGGAGATTTAATTCGCGACGGAATGAGAGAGCGTTGTCGGGCCGAGTTGGTAACCGATGGAGGCGGGTGGCCTCTGGACGCTCTATTTCGACTTCGCAAGGTAGTCGAAACGGCCTTCCATCTTGGGCGAGCCCGTAGCGGTGAATGGCAACTGCTTTGGGAAATAACGGAAGCTCTTTCCAACGCGAAGCGCTGCCGGCCACTTTCTGATAAGTCGTCCTGGCAAGCGGGATTGGCAGCTGCCGTTGAAGCGCTGAACCATAGTTCTTTCCGTCACAGCATGATCGAAGGCTCCCGTGAGGAGATCGTGGCACGCGCCTTCACGGCACTGAAAAGGAAGGGTTACGCATATACGCTCGACGGTCGCGGTGCCTTGTTAGCGCAACCGTCCTTCCGGAAGATGTGCGCAAAAATTGAGGATAAGATCAGCCGTGTTGGCGGATTGCACACCGCCAACGCCATGCTTGCTCTGATGCAACGTCTCGGCCGTATCGAAGACGGTTCTCTGCTTCACGCACGCACGCCGACGATGATCCGGTCGAAAAGCAATCGCCCCACCGGCACCCCGTGGCACTTCATCTATAACATTGCACTGAAGCACTTCGCGGTCGCGCCGACCGTGATAAACTCCGAATGCGTTCTTACTGATATGGAAGAGCTTGCCCGGAATCTCGCGGCGGCCCTCAATGTTGAGCCTCATTCAACGTATGAGAATATGCATATTTCCGGCGTTGGTCTGAGCGGATTGCTCCACGAGATCACACTCTACGATGAACTCTTCGCGTTCCCGCAGTGGCAGCCGAGTGGCAACACTACCCTTGTCGGCCTCTGGCTTGATGCCCTTAATGATCGGGGCTGTCGGTTGCCGACGCTTACTCGTGATCAATGGAAGAGCGTCAGCGCAGGGATTCTGGCGCGCTCGCAGCCGGCCGCAATCGTTGCCCTCGATGTCAAGGATCTGGTTTCATCCAGTGTTTCGCGTGAAGAGGCGTCGACCGCGCTAGAGCTGACCTGCCACTGGTTTGTCATCCAGCGGCGATTAGAGCCTCAGCCGGTTTTACGCCGTGTGGCGTGGGGCTAGCAACGGGCGATCGGCGGAGCTGGTCTGGGTTGCGCAGCCGATCGTCCGTTGCG
>NZ_LGSZ01000060.1 GCF_001298265.1 Allobosea vaviloviae
CCCCAGCCTCGTGCTCCTTCAGCACCGCAATGATCTGCTCTTCCGTGAATCTTGCTCGCTTCATCAGTCCGTCCTCATCAGGGCCGGACTCTAACTCCGCGTGGAGGAAAAACTCAGTGGCAGGTCAGGCCAATCCGGCTGTGCGCCCACCGCCAAAATGAGCGTCCTGAAACCGGACGCTCCGAAGGTCAGGAAGGGGGCCAAAACCGCCATCTTCGCCAGGGCAAGTTGCGCCAGTACCTGACATTGACGTCGCGCCACAAACCAGACCTTAGCGGCCTTCGTTTCCGAACAGAATGGGCGTTCGAGCGACAGGCTGTAACAGGCGTCGACCTATTACCCGCCTACATGGGATCGCTAGCGCGTCGACCATCGCGCCGACCTTCTCTACCACGCCGACCTGCACCAGCTGCTGTTGCACCTCTACAATCCCGCCGATTGGCCGTTCGACCTGGCGCTGTTCTTGGACACGATGGATGACGACCCGCGCGAATTGGCCGACCAGGTCCTTGCCGACTATCGAGCTCTGGGCAGCAACGACGCCGAGTTCGTGCTGTTGGCGTCGAGCTTGGAGCAAGCGACCAGGAATGTTGACGCACGGCCGAGCTAAGCGGCGTCGGGAATGTAGGCGTTGCTCAACGTTCGGTGGACATCAGACCAGCCAAGCTTGGCCATTAAGCCCTGCTCAATTGCCACCTGGTTCGCCAAATCGTCCAGCTCAACCGAGATACTGAGAAGCGCCGACATTTTGGCGTCGCTATCGAGAATGAACCTCAAGCCGTCGGGTGTCCGAAGCGCCCGTGCTTTGTCCTTGTTGCCATAGCACCAATCGAAAAATCGTTGCGCCTCAGCGAGGATGCTCAGTTCGTTGATATACCCTGCACGCAACGCGGCTCCATCTGCGTGATAAAGCAAGGCTGCGATATCAAAGCTAGGCAGATTGGCGGCGTTTTGGTTCTCGGCGTCGTTTTTCACATTCTTGACCAATCGGACCGCCTTCTTCAGGCCTCCCAGATAAGCCACGTCACGATCGCTGATCAGCTTGATATGCTTGAATGGCCGGTTCGCGATCGTTTCGGGTACCTTCTTGTTCAAGATGGTGACGTCGCGGTCGTGCTTCTGCCGACTAGCTTGATAGGCTTCGGTGTCATGCCAATGAGCAGGCACCACATCAACCGGCCGTTCAAAGGAACCGCCGGAAAGAGAAATTGCCTTGCCGCCACTGCAATCGACGGTCGCCCCCCAATATCGTCGCTTCAGCAGTGCTTCTGCTTCGCTGCGCAGAAAAAACAATGCACTCAGGCTGGTCCGACCTCCAGCGCTTCCATAGAGACTGGCGCGCGCCATGGCGCCGCTGGTCTGGAAGGTAACGAAGCTGCCATCCAGCACCAACAGATCAACGTCACTGACGCCTCGAATATGGACGTCAAGAGGCACTGAACCCTGCAGTTCTGTTTCTACGACCACAGCCAAGCCGTCATGCAGCTGTTTCGAGACTCTCTCGGCTTCGTCGATGCTCTTCTTGGTGTAGGTGCTGTCGACTGCTTGCATCGCGCCAAGCGAGTACCGCGTGTAGGGCTGGCTCAGTGCCCGCCGCTGCCATTTCTCGTCCAGCGACGCGTGGCGAGAAATCTCAAGCTTGGCGCTGTCGTTTAGCCGGTCAATTCGGTCCAGACCCTTTCGTCGAGTCCGAAGATTGGTTAGGCGATCATTGATACTCCGGGGCATTATCTCTGCTCCTTCGTGAGCTGCATCGTGCCAAAACTGAAACGGCCGAGGCCATTGAAGTACTCGCCGTCCCCAGATTGGCGATCGAGTGAGAAAAGGATGTCAGCGGAGCCGCGATGTGGATGTAGGTCGACCTGGCCGACACGAGGCTCATTGCGGTAGGTGTAAAGAAGTCGCCAGCCGACGCTGCTTTCGCAGAGGATCGCAGCTGTAACGCTGGTCGATGTTGATTGCTTTGTTTCCAGGCGGACGCGGAGCTTGTCCCACCGCTGGATGATGATCAGCGTGCCCTTCCAGGGATCGCCTAATGTTTTGTCCGGATTGACTGTTCGTCCCTTCACGGCCCAGCGGCCGCTGAGATTGGGAACGCCAAGAATCTTGCCGATAGGCGCAAAGCGCCAAGCAAAGTTGTCCAAGACCCAATAGAGCCACGCCCAAGTCAGGGCGGCGCTAGTTAGCGATGCGATCCAGACGGTCCATTGCCTAGGAAGTCCTCTGATCTCCAGCCAGGCCCCCAGTCCGGACGACAGCAAGACACCCGCGGCGGATACAGCGGCAGAGACCAAGGCTAGGTACCGGCCAACCTTCGCTCGGTTAAACCCGCCGAGCAAAGCATACTCGTGTTCTACAGGCATCTAACCCAACCGCTGGAGCTATCGGCTATCCCGTGAACAACTTGGGAAGCGCGGTATAGTAAGGCAAGATGTTCTTGTTAAATTCTCCCCAGCTTTTTGCGCCCCCACTCGGTGTCGCAAATGTCCTAAGTCTCTCGGCGCCCCGCGTGCAGGCCAATAGCTCAGCAAAAGCGTGTTGCAAAACTCGTCGCACAGCCTGACAACACTATGAGCCAGGTCGCCGCAGCAATCGGTGTTCACCGGGCGACGCTTTACCGAGCATTGGGCGCGGGCAACTGAGTGGCGCAACTCTCACTGGTCGGGATATCGAGTTTGGTATCGCTCGTCAGGCGCGAGCCAATCAGCGAGATAGCTGAGGGGATCTTGCTCGCCCAGCATCGCTCGCGCCAGCGCCAGGCGGCTTTGAATGTGCTCCCGGCGATCCTCACCGAGGTGCTCCAGCCGCTTCTCCGCCTCCACGAAGAAGCGCTCAACAGCGGTATAAGCACCGACTATCTCAGACGCTGACTGCTGTCGGGGCGACGGATGTGCGCTATCGCGGCGCCGGGCCCGCCCTGAACGACATCGTCTAGGGCCAGATCGAGCTTTTGGCGGCCGGCGATCGGCCTTGCGAAAAGCGGCCAGATCAGGCGCTCGCCGTCACGATGCCGAAACGCTGGCCAGCCTTGCCCGAAGCGCCGACCTTCGACGTGTCTGAGGTGAAGGGCTACGAGACCGTCGCCTCGTTCGGATTCACGCCCGCAGCAATGGCGACTTTTTCAATGGTATGGGCGCGCATTTGCCAGAACTCCGTCCGTTTCAGGACGGCATTGGGGGCGGACGCTGACATTGGCTTGATCGATTGGGCGCGTTGCTCGCGCAAGACAATGCCCATGCAGTTGCCGCGAGGAACTGCAACTTCGACATGGAGCTACTCATTGGCCGAACGATCTCGTGGCCTTAGCCCTTTCCTCGCTTAGGCGGTCGTGTTCACCTATCAATGGTCGGTCTGAGCCGTTAAGTGAGGTAGTCGATGGGGCTGCCGTAGACCATGCTGACTGGTAGCGAACTACTTTGCCGTTGCAGGATGCGGGCATGATCCCTAACCGCCTGATTGCCAACCTCGCGAATGCAGCAGATGCGGCCCTATCGCCGATCTTGCAGACAGGAGCCTCGTCCCATGGGCAAGCTCCCCCCACCGGCGAGGTGGGATTTGTCGCAGCGGCAGTTCTCGGGGGAGTGCCCGCAATCGCCAGTGCATGGAACCCTATCCTTGGGCCGGCGGGTTACCATGTAAGAATGAGCGGCGTCTTTTGTCATAAAGCCCCTCAAGCGACATTCACTGACTCTGCCGGCAACAGTGTAAGCTGCGAACTCGCTGATCTCTTGGTTGTCGTTGACGACCTTACGTCCGGTGGCTCAGGGCAAAGGTGGGCAGCGCTGATCCAAGCGAAAATGGCGGCCGCGGGTGGCGGTAAGACGCTCACCGGTACGCTCGATCTCCGACAGCTCGATCTTTTCACGCGCTGGCCGCTATTCTCGCTTCCTACTGGATATCGGCAGGGTAATCGCGATTTCGCCACATGCGGACATAGCGGTGCGCCTATCGACTGCGGCCGTTACGGTTTGATCGATGGCCAGCCGAGTCCTAAGTGGCACCAGCAGGCACCTTCGACGGTGATGTCGGCAGGCGGAGATCAACTAGGTTCGTTTTTGGCGCATATGGTCGAAGTGGGCCAGTCGGGGTTCGGTCGCGAAGCTACCGGTACAACTGACGACTGGTCGATGACCGTCGACGAACTGCTGAACTTAACCTACGCGAGCGTATTTAACTACGTGACGGGGTTTGGCCCGAGCAATCCGCAGCCACGCCAAACGTCCGCTTTATCGCTCGTAGCGACAACTCCCCGAGCATTCCGCGTCTCAGATCGCCCGATATTTTACTATGTTCGAGACAACGTCTGGTGGGAAGACCGTCCTCCGCCGTCCGGAGGTAAACCTGAGTTCCCCGACGACGGACTCCCTGAGATGAGGGGATTGAGCGTGCTGCGGATCGGCATAGGCGGTGACGGTATCGAGCGGTGACATCGCGGCTAGCGCTGAGCATTAGGCGAGGCGCAGGCGACGCGTCGGCCGGGCGATAACGTCGGGCCTGTCCTTGCACAATGGGATATCGCTTTCGCATGGAGCATCGGTGCCCGATTGCCACGGGTGAATCTTCCGCGCTGGTTCGATCACGCCGGCTTGAGATTGCATTTCCGAATAAGCCGCGCAGAATTGGCTGGCGGATCCGGGGGGCGTGCCCCACAACCCCTCATCAGAGGGAATGGACCATCCCTGCGAGTTCTTGCTGCCATCTCGGCGCTGGATTGAAAGCTGATACCTGGTCGGGCAAATGCATCGCAAAGCTTAAGCTAGCCGGCGCGACAAAGGTCTTGGCTACGGCCTCGCGCCTCAGAAGACGCATTGCTGTGTCTGCGACACGATAGAGGCGTGGCTGGAAGGTTGCCGTGTATCGGGTCGCGTAAGCGCTCCAATCATGCATCGTCGCGTGCCGGTAGCCCACGCCGTTCGCTGCGCCATATGCCTCCACGCGTGTCAGCAAAGCTAGCTGAAGGGGCCCGAATTCTGTATCGTTGCCCAGCATCGCAAGAACCTGATCGACGATGGTCGGGAGGCTTTCCCCCATCGCTGTCGATGGCATCAAGCCGACGCTGAGCAAATGCAATTGCTCCTGGGCGCCGCTGGGAAGTTGGGCCGCCTCAAGCTGGTGGAAGCCAGAAAATTCGTGGATCGAACTCACGGACTGGGTCGTCTTTACCTCGATCGAGTTCGCTCCAAAAATGAAGTCGCGCCCGCCGCCGGGCTGCCAGCCCTGCCAAGCCTCGAGAATGATGCCCTTCAGATGATCTTGAGATCCGATACTGAGAAGGCTCTGTCTCAGCACGATGAGTTCACCGATCAATCCTATGATGACATTTTCCGGCAATGCGCCGCGCCGGATCGCCATCTCGATAATCGGCTCCACGTCACTGAAAGCGGCTTGCGAATCGTCCCCGACACCCAAGCCAGCACGAAGGAGTTCGACAGCGATCAAGGCAGCCACCGAGGCAAAATGAGGGGCTGATGGAAGGACGATGCGGGTCGCCGGAAACGGGTCGCCTCCGCTTTGCGGTTGCCATTCGCCATGCTGCAGGTGCCGGCGAACGAGAGGTGACGTCGCCACGAGTTCGGCGCCGCGAAGAAAGATCTCGTAGTCCCCACTGGCGCCCCGCGCAACGGCCAGCAGCTGGGAGAGCCACCGTAGGTTCCTCGCTTCTCCGTCCGGCGCCTGCAACGCTTCAAGATCGTCGCGGAGCGCCTCAAACGTGGGATTGTTCATGCCCGCAGCGCCGCGACGTGATCGGGGCCGCCATGCGGCAGACCAAGCCCCATGGCGACCAAGTCGTTCGGAGCGGTATCGCATCGGATGACGTGGAAAAGGACAAGGCCAGGATGGCCCCGAGGGCGCCATGTGGCGCCCCCCTCCAGCGACGGAAAAGGTCGTGTGCCATGATAATAGTAATCGACCAACTCGTCGCCGATATAGGAGCCGCCGTATCCCCGGGTTCCCCACAGCGTCTGCAGTGATTTTTCGCTGGGCGAAAGCTGGCGGGTCATCGCCCTGATTCCGTGCTTTATAAGTCGGGGGTCTTGAGCCTTCTGGTCGCCGAAGCGCACCGCGACGTAGAAGCGGGGTCCGGGCGCTGAACTGGCATCGGCATAGGACCAAGGCACGTCGGGACGGTCTGTCGGGTAAAAGCCTGGTGCGTGGCGGTCGCCTCGTAGCGCCTCCCAGAGCCGAAGGTAAGCGGCAATCGAGTATGGGCACGACTGTGGCTCGACGGCGTAGGCCTGCGGCGCCTGGCCGGGCGGCCGAAAGAGCCGGTCGGTCAGTCCGAGAAGGGCTTCGTAATGGTGCCAGCGTAGGCTCAATTCGTTGCTGGGATCAGGATCGTGGTGGCCATAACGAAAGCGATCGAGCAGGTCAGCCAAGGCGAGGAGTCCGATCGGCTGTTCCCGAATGATCCCGCGCTCGAAGCTATTGGCGTCCGCCAACGGAACCCATCGACCGTTGCTGCAGATATCGCTCAGCACGTCCACATTCGCATTTGCCAGCCCACCATCCACCGTCTCGACCAAGCGAATGGATGGTCGCGGCCCCGGCGAGAGCGGGACCTTCCGGCTATCAACCTTGCTGGTCGCGAGGAACGAGGCACCCTGCAGCACCAGGATCGAAGAGGCCGCATTACCTGTCTCATCTTCCATCTTCCGCATTATCTCGGACTTCAACGCGTTGTCGTTGACGTGGTAGCTCCGAAATAGCTGGAGTTGGTCCTCAAAGGTCAGCACACGACAGAACGGCAGATGCGGCCCGCGATAGCCGAACCACCTTTGCATCTGCATCTGGGTGTCGGCTGCCGGTTCGGTCGCGCTGCGTAGGAAAAGGCTCGTGGATAGTCCCTCTAAGGTCAGCCCGCGAGAAAGCACGTTACCCGCGACGAAAATGGACAAAAGATCCGGCGCTGGCGCGTAGCCGCCAGCGACCTGTTCGGGCTGAAAGCGCGGCCGGTCGTCTGAGGCAGGATCGCTGTTTAGGACTCTGATCGCGACATTCGGAAAAATCTCTTCGATAAGGATGCAACGGATCGCTGCCCACGAGGCGAGAGCGATAGGTTGGTAGGGCGCGCTCGGCATCGTCGCAAGCGCGATGCGGGTCGTCTCGAACTGTGCAAGCCAAGCCTGCCATGTTTGTTCCTCGGCATCCAACCGCTTCACGAGGCCTTCGACAGACATTCTCAGCTCGGGTAACCCGATATCCTCGTCGGGAACGACGGTTCGTTGCTCCTCGCCCGGCAAAGACATCGACCAACGAACGATGTCGACCGCCGCACTGAAATGGTCTCCCTTTCGTACTGAGGGGTGGTGCAGCATCGTGTGGGCTAGAGGAGACGCGGCCCTCGCCGCGTCGGCCGTATCGAAGATGGCGGAGCGCGCCATCGTGAGCGACACACCGCTCTGGTGAAGCCGAACGGCAGCGCCTACCAGAAAGCTTCGCAGCGCATCGGAGAGCATCTCCCAGCGCAGGGCCTGATGACGCAGATCGAGTTCCGCCTGACTCTCGCCGACGCGAAGCTCGGGGAACGGTGAGGGTTTGACCAGGGCAGCCCCGGGAATTCCTTGCAACCGCTCGTAGAAGATCTCGCCTCCGCAATAGTAGCCGCTTAAGCCTCTCGGCTCTGTGAACGTAAGGGAGCGAGGGCTAAGGGCGCCGGAACCTCCGGGCACGCGCAACGCCGCGTTGAAATCGCGAGGCGATAGAGGGTTGTGCGTCGCTTGTAGAAAGTTGGCCTGCGGCGTTGCGGTGTAGGCCACGTAGCTTGCCAGAAGGTTCTGGTGGCGGGTTTCCGAGAGGTCCGAGTCGCCGCTCCAAAGAGCGGTGATTAGGCGTGGCGTCACCTTGAGCGAGCTTTCACTATCGAGGACTGACGCGTCGTCCGCCTCATCGTCGAGCAGAAGCATCTTGAACGGCGCCTGCCGCGCGTTCAGGAACGGCTCGTCGATAACATGCTGCAGAAATCGGCGCAGCATCAGCAGATGGTCGTCCTCCTTGGGAACCACGCAGATGATTGGCCGGCCGGCTTTTAGGGCCAGCTTCGCCAGTTGGCGCTGAAGGTAGCGGGAAGGCTCTGCTCGCTGCTCGTTCAGGATGTCCGCGGGCTGCGGTAGAATGAGCCGTTCGGCGCGGCGCCAGTAGGCGTTCTCGGGGGTCGAGCCGTCGAGTTGTGCTAGCAAGCGTTCATAGGTCTGCAGCCAAAGGCCGACGCGGGTCCCGGCCAAGAGGATGATCAAGTCGACCCGACGGTCGAGAGCCATCGCGGCGACGCCCAGCATGCTAGCCGTCTTGCCGGACTGGACCGAGCCGACGACCATGCCAGTCCGAACGCGGCCGGCAGGCCAAGCCGCTTGCTCAGCGTCGGGTCCCGACTCCGGGATGGCTCTGTCGATGATATAGCGCGCGTCATCCTCTAGGATCTGTACCCCGCTCTCCGATTGGCGGGTCACAAGGGCGGAGCGGTAACGCGACCACCAGTCGTCTTGGCCCGCGCTTGAAGTATCGACACCAATCTGGCCACGCTGTTTTTGTGCGGCCGGCACCACAGACAACGGTCCGATCCAGGATTGAAGATCGACGACCATCAGATCGGGATCTTGCGGATTTCGATCAACGCCTGGATCGCGCTGTCGCCGTATCGCTCGGTAACCTCCGAATGAGCCAAAGACAGGTCAATCCCGAGTGCTTCCAATATCGATGTCGACGACGCCGCAATGTGCGCCCACTGCGTCTTGTTCTGGGTGCTTTCCGGCCCGACCATCACGGCGGTGCGCTGACGGACCGCCTCTAACCCGCCGATGATGCGATCCTGCTCGCCCATGATGACGAGTACGAGGCACGCCATGAGGCTCGCCACGACCGGAAGCTCCTCCCACCGTGACGCCATCTCGCTCTTGCCTTTGCGTCTGAACCTCGGGTGCCATGCATCCGAAACCGTCTGGTGAAGCTCCAAGGCCGCGATAAGATCGGTCGAGAGATTGATGAGCGTTTGGTTCGAGGTGAACTGCGCGAGGCGGCCACCATCGATCGCACGTAGGAACTCATCAATGTGACTCGCCGTGGACGGCGTTCGGTACGCACCGTCGGGCGCCTGGGCGGGTTTCATGATCAGGGTCGCCACGGTCCACAGCAGTATCTTGGTCCGACGAAAGCGCGTTACTCCGAAGCCTAGATCTTTGATGATTTGATGCGCATCCGGCTTCGGATCGATACCTGCCTCGACCAATTCGGGCGCAATGGTCGCTTCGGGCCTGTCGCCGCTTACAAAAAGAATTGCTCGCGATATGGCTAGGTGGTTGAAGACCGCGTTGCGAATTTCTTCGGCATTGAGCTTTATTCCTTGTTGATTATATAACTGAAAGACACGATGGATGTCCCTAACCTTTGTATCTTTATAGATCAGGACAGGTATGAAATAGTCGCAGGGCGTCTCGAAGAGATCAGCCACCGTGATCGTTTCTCCAGCTATCGTAACGGACTCATTTCTGATATCGCAGTAGTAGCGTCCACCCAGCTTAACGAGCGGATGACCCTCGGGGTAGCTCTTCGTCTTGAACGGGAGGTAGTTGTCTCGGATATCCGCCGCGCGCAATGAGTTGCGCCGTGCGAATTGAGCGAAGTTGGTCTTGAAGACCTCGAAGTCTTTCATCTGCTTCGCGTTCTCCAGCCCTTCCGGGTGGCTACCCATGAAGCGGAGGATCGCAGTTAGACGTTGTTTTCCGTCTACGATCTGAAACCGTTGGCTGTTCGACATCTTGGCCAAGATGATCGACGGCAAGGGGATACCACTGAGAATCGACTCGATGAGCATCTGCGAATCTGAGTTCGACCAGACGAAATCACGCTGGTAGGTAGGGTTGAGGTCGAGGTGCTGTTGCGATGCGCGACCCGCAAGGTCGTAGATGCGCCACTTGTCCACGCTGGCATTGATTGAGAGCGGCTCGACGATGGGGGGCTCATCCCACGCCTGGACCCACGCCTCGGTGGCGGCGGCGACCGATCGCTCCTCTTCCTCAATGAGCTGCAGGAACATGGTCCGGTTGCTGGCGGCCCGGCTGAGCCGCTCTTCCAGATTTTGCGCTCCGAACTCGGTAAGCCGGACGAGCCCATCGATGACGACGAAGCTGACAGCCGCTTTCCCGGGGGAAAGCTCATCAAAGAGCCGAAGCGCCACCGTCTCTGGAGAATCCTCACCATCGAAGCTGGCATCCAGGTTGAGCCAGATTCCGACTTGGAGCACTCGCGAGAGCCAATCGCTGGACGTGAAGGAAACGTCCGCGCCGTCAAAGGCCTGAGGCGCTTTTACGCCGCGGAGCTTCGGCACGAAGCTGGGCTGCGACAGGTCGCTTAGCAAGGAGCTTATCTGGTCGTAGTCTAGATCGATCACGCCGCTCTCCACCCCACGCTTCCCCATGCTCCTAGGCAACTTCTTTGGGCTCGCGGCGGACTGGCCCAAGACCATTCCGATCGCTGCACCAAGCCGTGCCCCTTAGCCGACGCTGGCTAACGCCTCGATTTTCTCATGCATATGCGTCAAGGGCAGCGAAGGTTGGGCGCGCTCGACTTCTGTCGGTAAGCCCAGGAGCGCTGTTGCAACCGCGTTTATGACGTCGACGTTCACGGCATTTCCAAGCGCCTTGAAGGCCGCGCCCTGCGTGGCAGGCAAATGCTCCAGTTTCCCCATGCTTTGAAGACGTGCGCATTCGCGCATTGTCATATAGCGGCGCTCCCAGGGAATAACGGGGACCTGGCTGGTGGTGAGGGCAACGAGCGATGGGGAGGACAGCGGCCGCTTGGCTCGGATGCCCGAGGCCCGAAACTGAATGATTGTGCTCCAGATGTCGCGAGGCCCGCCCTTCCAGTTCCATTCAAGCTTCTGGAAGCTCGGCGCGAAGGTACTGATGCTCGGCAGCCAAGGATCAATCACAGCCTTGTGGCGTCGATAGAAAGCTCGATTTTGCTCGATAAACGCGACCTTCCAGTCCGGGAAGGCGTCGTCCGGATCGCGTGCATAGGCCGGCAGAGCGGCGAGCACGGCCTCGGCGGACAGATCCTTTAGCGGCGCCCCCAGGGCGCCCTTGAAAGAGCGGATCTCCGTCAACCCATGCTTTGTCGGCGTCGCCGTCTTGAATGGGTAGGTCGCGCCAAACTCCATGGCCCAGATAGGAAAGGAGGGGAGGTCCTCGTCTGCCGGGATGGCATCAAGGAATGCCTGCCACGCCGTCAGATAGGTGATGAAAGTCTCCGTCAGGACGCGAGCCCCAGCAGGATTCTTGTCGAGAACGTTGCTAATGCTGAGTTGATCGGCGGAATGCGTCGGCTTCGGCCACTCGAAGCGATCCAAGCCGGTACGAGCACCGACGATGATGGCTCGATCTCGGACCTGCGGAACGCCGAAAAGGTGCGGCGACAGACGCGCCGAGTCGATCGCGTAGCCAGCGTCGCGCAGCCTTTCCTCGATCCGGCGCCAAGTCTTACCCGAATCGTGTCGCATCAGATTGGGCACGTTCTCGATCATCAGAAAGCGCGGCTCGTGCTGATCGAGGATCCTGATAACGTAGTCGAAGAGATCGCCCCATTGGGGGCAGTCGAAGCCCTTTTGATCTCCGGCTTTGGAGAATGGCTGGCACGGGAAGCCGGCGCAAAGGATGTCGTGAGCTGGGACCTCGACGTAAGAAGTCCGTATGTCGCCGTGCGGCTTCAGCCCGAAGTTCTTCTCGTAGAGCGCCGCCAATGTTGAATCGAGTTCTGACGCGAACACCGCTTTATGGCCAAGGCCCGCGAGCGCCTGGTGGAAGCCGCCCAGGCCGGCGAAAAGGTCGATAAATTTCATCGCAGCGCGCTCACGACAGGGGAAGCTTGAGCGGCAGTTTCGCGTCAGTGTGACGATCGTGCAGGTTCGTCACTGCCTAGCGCACCATGTACTGTAGGTTCACAGATGGCTTCTGACGCTCGCCAAGCTCGCGCAGGGCGGCGTACTCGGCCGCATCTAAGGCAACGGTGAACCTCTTCATCTGAGTCGGTTGAGCCATGATTCCCCGCGCACGCCAGAATGCACTAAGTTGGTGCGCGTTGTCTAACTCAACCGATCTCGAAGCTGCTCACAAAAGTCGGGGCGTTCGTCGGTCGGTTCCTCAGTCGCGCAGATGTTGATGTCGCCAAGAATCGTCCGTCCTGACGCCGTCTCGATCAGCGTCATGTCGCCGTTGCCGACTTTGAAATGCTGGGTCTTCGCAGCCATCGCTTCAGTTCGGGTCTGCAGACCTCAAATCGACGTTCATTTTATATCCCCTCTGCGATCTGGCGGCGAGAAACATACACCTCGCCGCCAATCAAAGCTCGACCGCCCGAAAAATAGTCATTCGTGACAGTCTGAATTGCCGCGCTAATCGCGAAATCTCAGATAACTAGCTGATTAGTCGTCTGTTTTTCGAAAATTCGCGCCCTTCCGAGTGACGAGCCAATTTGCCGTCGCCACCAATCATCAAGTCGGCATATCAGGAACAGCCAGTTGTGCTTCCACAGGTGTTGCACTTCAAGCACGTGCCGTTCCTTACCAGCGTGAAATTCCCGCACTCGCCGCAGCTGTCGCCGACATAGCCCTTCATGATCGCCTCGGCGCGGCGCTCGGTTGCGCTGGGCTGGGCGGCCGGGGCCGAGAAGCCGAGCTTGGCCATCTCGGCTTCGCCGTAAGCTTCAGGTTCCTCCTTGAGCGCGGTCGGGCTCGTGGTGATCAATGAGGTCACCGTCGCGCCGCCGCGCGCCACCGTCTCGGTACCGACAGCGAAGCCGCCGCCGCCCTGGATGGCGTGGAAGTTCATCGGCTTGCCGCGGCGAAAGCCGGTCGAGGCCAGCGGGCTCGTGGTGATCGGCGTCACGGTTTCGGGCGCCTTGTCCTGGCCGACGCCGCCGCCGATCACGTCATGGCCGATTTCGCTCGGATCGATATGAGCGAGGTCGTGCCGACCGAGATAGGAGATCGCCAGCTCGCGGAAGACATAATCGAGGATCGAGGTGGCGTTCTTGATCGACTGGTTGCCCTGCACGAAGCCAGACGGCTCGAAGCGCGTGAAGGTGAAGGCCTCGACATACTCCTCCAGCGGCACGCCATATTGCAGGCCGAGCGACACCGCGATCGCGAAGTTGTTCATCATCGCACGGAAGGCAGCGCCCTCCTTGTGCATGTCGATGAAGATTTCGCCGAGCCGCCCATCGGCATATTCGCCGGTGTGGACATAGACCTTGTGGCCGCCGACGACCGCCTTCTGGATGTAGCCGGTGCGGCGGGAGGGCATCTTCTCGCGCTCGCGGACGACCTTCTCGACGATGCGCTCGACGATCTTCTCGGTGAGCTGCGTCGTGCGGGCCGCCATCGGCTGCTGGTAATGCGCCTCGACCGCATCCTCCTCGTCGTCCTCGTCGGCGATCAGGGCCGAGTTGAGCGGCTGGGAGAGCTTGGAGCCGTCGCGATAGAGGGCATTCGCCTTCAGCGCCAGCTTCCAGGAGAGCATATAGGCGCTCTTGCAGTCCTCGACGGTGGCGTCGTTGGGCATGTTGATGGTCTTGGAGATCGCGCCCGAGATGAAGGGCTGGGCCGCCGCCATCATCCGGATATGGCTCTCGACCGAGAGATAGCGCTTGCCGATGCGCCCGCAGGGGTTGGCGCAGTCGAAGACGTTGTAGTGCTCGATCTTCAGGTGCGGCGCGCCTTCCAGGGTCATCGCACCGCAGACATGGACGTTGGCGGCCTCGATCTCGGCCTTCGAGAACCCAAGAAACGGCAGCACCTCGAACGCGGGATCGTTGAGCTTCTCGGCCGGGACCTTCAGCGTGTTGACGAGGAAATCCTCGCCCAGCGTCCATTTGTTGAAGACGAACTTGATGTCGAAGGCGGCCTTGAGGTCCTTCTCGATCGCGTCGATCTTGTCCTGGCCGAAGCCGCGCGCCCGCAGCGAGGAGTGGTTGATGCCGGGCGACTGCGCCAGCGTGCCGTGGCCCACCGCATAGGCCTCGATCTCGGCGATCTCATGCTCGCGGTAGCCCAGCGCGCGCAGCGCGTCGGGCACGGCGCGGTTGATGATCTTCCAGTAGCCGCCGCCGGCGAGCTTCTTGAACTTCACCAGGGCGAAGTCGGGCTCGATGCCGGTGGTGTCGCAATCCATGACGAGGCCGATCGTGCCGGTCGGCGCGATCACGGTCGCCTGGGCATTGCGGTAGCCATGCGTCTCGCCGAGCGCGAGCGCATTGTCCCAGGCGATGCGGGCGCGCTCGGACATCAGCGTCGAGGAGCCGCCGAGGCGGGCGAGCGTACCATGGTCGAGGGGAACTGGCGTGACCTCGAGGCCCTCATAGCCGGTGGCCATGCCGTGGGCGGCGGTGCGGTGGTTGCGGATGACGCGCAGCATATGGGCTGCGTTCTTCTTGTAGCCGGGGAAGGGGCCCAGCTCGCCCGCCATCTCGGCCGAGGTCGCATAGGAGACGCCGGTCATGATCGCGGTGAGGGCGCCAGCCAAAGCGCGGCCCTCGTCGGAATCGTAGCCGAGACCCATGGTCATCAGGAGGCCGCCGATATTGGCGTAGCCGAGGCCCAGCGTGCGGTACTCGTAGGAGAGTTCGGCGATTTCCTTCGAGGGGAACTGCGCCATCGTCACCGAGATTTCGAGCACGACGGTCCAGAGCCGGCAGAGATGCTCATAGGCCGCGACGTCGAAGGCCTTGGTCTCGTTGTCGTAGAACTGCAGGAGGTTGGCCGAGGCCAGGTTGCAGGCGGTGTCGTCGAGGAACATGTACTCCGAGCAGGGATTGGACGCGCGGATGCGGCCCGACGCCTTGCAGGTGTGCCAGTCGTTCATCGTCGTGTTGAAGTGCAGGCCCGGATCGGCCGAAGCCCAGGCGGCGAAGCCGATCTTCTCCCAGAGGTCGCGGGCCTTGAGCGTCTTCATCACCTTGCCGGTGGTGCGGCCGGTCAGGTTCCAGTCGCCATCCGCCTCCACGGCGCGCAAAAAATCGTCGGTCAGCGAGACCGAGTTGTTCGAGTTCTGGCCGGAGACGGTGAGATAGGCCTCCGAATCCCAGTCGGTGTCATAGATGTCGAACTTGATGTCGGTGTAGCCCTGCTTGGCGAACTGCATCACGCGCTTGATGTAGTTGTCGGGCACCATCGCCTTGCGGGCGAGCTTGACCTCGCGCTTCAGCGCCGGGTTCTTCTCGGGATCGAAGCAGGAATCGCCTTCGCCTTCACAGTTCACGCAGGCCTTGAGCACGGCCTTCATATGCTTCTGGACGGTCTTGGAGCCCGTGACGAGAGCCGCGACCTTCTGCTCCTCCTTCACCTTCCAGTCGATATAGGTCTCGATATCGGGGTGGTCGACATCGACCACGACCATCTTGGCGGCGCGGCGCGTGGTGCCGCCCGACTTGATGGCGCCGGCCGCGCGGTCGCCGATCTTGAGGAAGGACATCAGGCCCGACGAGCGGCCGCCGCCGGCGAGCTTCTCGCCTTCGCCGCGCAGCATCGAGAAGTTCGAGCCGGTGCCCGAGCCATACTTGAACAAGCGGGCTTCACGGACCCAGAGATCCATGATGCCGCCCTCGTTGACGAGGTCGTCCTGCACGCCCTGGATGAAGCAGGCATGCGGCTGGGGATGCTCGTAGCTCGACTTCGACTTGGTGAGCTTGCCGGTCTTGTAGTCGACGTAGAAATGGCCCTGGCTCGGGCCGTCGATGCCGTAGGCCCAGTGCAGACCGGTGTTGAACCATTGCGGCGAGTTCGGCGCGACGCGCTGGGTGGCGAGCATGAAGCGCAGCTCGTCATGGAAGGCCTGCGCGTCCTCCTCGGACGTGAAGTAGCCGCCCTTCCAGCCCCAATAGGTCCAGCAGCCCGCGAGCCGATCGAACACCTGCTTGGAGGAGATCTCGGAACCGTAGCGCTCACCTTCCGGGAGCTTGGCCAGCGCCGCCTCGTCGGGCACGCAGCGCCAGAGGAAGGAGGGAACGTCGTTCTCCTTGACCTTCTTTAAGGCCGCGGGGACACCGGCCTTGCGGAAATACTTCTGCGCGAGCACGTCGCTGGCAACCTGCGACCAGGATTCGGGCACCTCAATGCCTTCCAGGCGAAACACGATCGAGCCGTCGGGGTTGCGGATCTCACTGACGGCGGATCGGAAGGGAATCGCGGCGTAAGGCGACTGGCCGGCTGAGGTGTAGCGGCGCTCGATGCGCATGATCCGTCATCCCAATGCTTGCCGCGGGCGACATGCCTCGCGCGGCCGGTTGATCACCGGCTCCTGGTTCAGCCCAACTCGGTGTGATGCCCCATGGACGTCTCGGCGTTTGTACCCCCCGCCTCGATTCGTCCGGTTGCTTCCAGAACGATCCGCAGGCGGCCGCTCGCTGCCGCCGTTTCCGGCGTGCCGCGTGGTGATCGCCTCGACCCCTCTGGGAACTCTTTTGCGGGTGTCGATGGCGTTTCCGCCGGCCGTCACGCGACTGTCAAAACCTAACCCAGCCCCCCTTGGGCGTCAAGGATTAGTGCCATGCAGAACCTGTGGGCACGACATCTGGTGGGTCTGTGTGAGTAGCGGGGATAACTTTGGCGGTCCCGGCTAAGCCTTGGGAATCACGGGCGGAATCCGCGAGTGCTGCGAGATTGCCACAATCGCAGCCCGAATAAATCCCTCAAATGCCGGCGATCAGGGTTAACAGAACGTCGCTGGGGCCGGCCTGGCAGATGGCTCCGAAGGCTGCGTCTGCGCCGGCGAGGACAAGTACTTGAAACCATGCGGTGACGGGCCATCGGTCGGCTGTGGACTGCCTCATTCGAATCGAGGCCGAATCGTGGCGGTCGTGTTTCCTGCGCTGCCAGTACCGTGCTGCTGCCCGCGGGCTGGACAGCGCGGCCACGCCTCTTCATAAGTCGCGCAGACAAAACCGATCGCGACAGGCGCATTCCCATGAAACCCTGGCTGCTGCAGATCTTCACCTGGTGGAACGGCCAGACCATCGGCACGCGCTTCCACACCTGGCGCTTCGGCGAGCGCGTCGGCCAAGACGAGTCCGGCAATGTCTATTACCGCACCAAGGGTGGGGTGAAGGACAAGGCGCTCGGCATCCAGCGCCGCTGGGTCGTCTATAACGGCGACACGGAAGCCTCGAAAATCCCGCCCGGCTGGAACGGCTGGCTGCATCACACCGTCGACGTCGCGCCCTCCGAGGAACGCTACGAGCCGCGCGAATGGCAGCAGCCGCATCAGCAGAATTGGACCGGCACGGCGCTGGCCTACCGGCCCAAAGGCTCGACGCTGGCCGAGGGCGAGCGCCCGGCGGCGACGGGTGACTACGAAGCCTGGACGCCCGGCCGCTAAGCCGCTCCGCGGCTCCCGATTTCGTTCTGTTCGGCCGGTGGCGCAACATGCGCCGCCGGCTTTTCGTTTCGCGTAGCGGCACCCGGAACTTCCCCAGCGCCCTGCCGTTGATCGGCGTCATTGGCAGGGCCACGTTTCGTGAAGACAGATCGTGCAGGCTCCGCCCGCGTCCCGCTCGACGCGCTCAACTTCTTCCTGGCCGATGTGCGAGACGGGCTTGGGCCCTATCTCGCGATCTATCTGCTGACTGTGCAGAAATGGGATGAGGCCTCGATCGGCTTCACCCTGTCGGCGGCGGGCATCGCCGGAATCATCGCCCAGACGCCCGCCGGAGCGCTGATCGATGCGACCCGCGCCAAGCGCGCCATCCTGATCGCAGCTGCGCTGGCCATCACGATCTCCTCCCTGGCCATCCCGGTGTTCCCGAGCCTTGCACCTGTCGCGATCCTTCAAGCATTGTCGGGCGTGGCGGGAGCGGTGTTCCCGCCTGCGATTGCCGCGGTGACGCTCGGGATCGTCGGGCCCAAGGCGTTCGCGCGCCGGATCGGGCGCAACGAGGCTTTCAACCATGCCGGCAATGCCACGGCCGCGCTGCTGGCGGGCGGTTTTGCCTACGGGTTCGGCCCCATCGCCGTGTTCTGGCTGATGGCGGGCATGGCGCTTGCCAGCATCGTGGCCACATTGAGCGTTCCCGCCGACGCGATCGACCATGACGTCGCGCGCGGCTTGCACGGCAAGACGCAGGACGATGCCGCCAAGCCGTCGGGCCTGGGGGTGCTGCTCGCCAACCCGCCGCTGCTCGTCTTCGCGGTCTCGACGACGCTGTTCCACTTCGCCAACGCAGCGATGCTGCCGCTGGTCGGGCAGAAGCTGGCGCTGGCCAATCCCGAACTCGCCACCACGCTGATGTCGGCCTGCATCGTCGCGGCGCAGCTGGTCATGGTGCCGGTCGCGCTGATCGTGGGCGCCAAGGCCGACATCTGGGGTCGCAAGCCGATCTTTGCCGTGGCGCTGGCCGTGCTGTGCATCCGCGGCCTGCTGTATCCGCTGTCCGACGATCCTTATTGGCTCGTGAGCGTGCAGCTGCTCGACGGCGTTGGGGCCGGCATCTTCGGTGCGCTGTTTCCGCTGATCGTCGCAGACCTGACGCGTGGCACTGGACATTTCAACGTCAGCCAGGGAGCGATTGCGACCGCCCAGGGTATCGGCGGGGCGCTGAGCACGTCGGTCGCCGGCGCGATCGTCGTCGGTGCTGGATACAGCGCGGCCTTCCTGTTCCTCGGCGCGGCCGCCGGCATTGGATTGATCGTGCTGCTGGTCTTCATGTCGGAACCGGCGAAGGCCGACGCCCTACCGCCCGGCCACGCCGTTGAGACGCTGCCGGCTGCGTGAGCCGTGCGAACACGCGCCCTTTTTCCGCTGCGATTGACGTGTTAATGCCGCCCGTCGCGGCTCGCCCGCGCCCTCGCAGAGATTCGCAAAGCTGCCATGCCGTCGCCCCATCGCTTTCCGGTCCTGGCCGGCCTGGTCTCGACCACGCTCCTGTCGCTCGCCCTGTCCGGCCCCGCTGCCGCCGACCGGATCCGTAACCCGACGGCGGTCTTCGCCGGGCTCGACAAGATCACCGGCCGGATCATTTCGTTCGAGGTCGCGGTCGACGAGACCGTTCAGTTCGGCGCCTTGCAGTTGACGCCGCGCGTCTGCTGGACGCGGCCGCCGACTGAGGCGCCGCAGACCACGACCTTTACCGAGGTCGACGAGGTCACCTTCAATAACGAGTACCGGCGCATCTTCACCGGCTGGATGTATGCGTCGAGCCCGGGTCTGCATGGTGTCGAACACGCGATCTATGACGTCTGGTTGACCGACTGCAAAGGCGGCACTGAGCTGGTGGTCGATCCCAAGGAGCCGGAGGCGCCGGTCGCGGAAGAGCCTCGCCGGCCGCGCGCAGCCCCGGCGCGTGATGTGAACCAGCAGCCCGGCCTGCAAGGCGGGCGCGACGACGGTCTGACGCCGCCAGGCCAGCGCATCGATGTCCAGCCGCCGCGGGGCGTGCCGGTGGCGCCGGCCCAGGCGCCGCGCCAGCGCTATTTCCCGACGAACCCGGCACCGGGCCGCGATCCCGCCGGGAGCAACTGAGCCTGGAAACTCAGGCGCTTGCGAGCGCCGCCAGCGCCTCAGACCCGCTGACATACTGTCCCGGTGGCCAGGCGCGCCAGTTGGCAGGCACCGCGATCGCCTGCTCCAGCAGGCCCTGATAGGCCGCGCGCGGGACCTCCTGCGTGCCGAACTGCGCGAGATGCGTCGTCTGGAACTGCGCGTCGAGCAAGCGGTAGCCGCCATGCCTGAGCCGGGCGACGAGATGGACCAGCGCGACCTTCGAGGCGTCGGTCTGCCGGTGGAACATGCTTTCGCCGAAGAAGGCGCCGCCCAGCGACATGCCGTAGAGCCCGCCGACCAGGCGGTCGTCCTGCCAGCATTCGACCGTGTGGACGTGGCCGAGCGCGAACAGGGCTCCGAAGACCTCGCGGATGCGGCTGTTGATCCAGGTGTCGGGCCGGTCGTCCCTTGCCTCGGCACAGGCAGCGATGACCGCCTCGAAGGCCGTATCGACCCTGATCTCGAAGCGGTCCGAGCGCACCGTGCGGGCAAGCCGCGAGGACAGATGGAATCGGTCGAGCGGGATGACGCCGCGCAACTCAGGCTCGACCCAGAACAGGTTGGGATCATCCGCCGCCTCCGCCATCGGGAAGATGCCGGCGGCATAGGCGCGCAGCATGATCTCCGGGGTGATCTCGGGCGTGCGGACGGGAATGGAACGGGCCTTCATGGCGGCAGGGGAGCGCGGGACAGGGCGGGAGTCAAACACGGAAGGCGCCGCGTCATGGTCGGGCTTCACGCGACCATCTCAGGACGAGACGGCGCATTCCTGCACGAGATGGCCGGGTCAAGCCCGACCATGACGGAAGCGGCTCAGCCCTCGCTGGCTTCGTCCATGCCACCGGCGGCCAGGAATTTCTCCAGCCAGTGGATGTTGTAGTCGCCGTTCAGGATGTCGGGGTTGCGCACGAGCGTGCGGAACAGCGGCAGGGTCGTGTCGACGCCGTCGACGACGAACTCGTCGAGCGAGCGGCGCAGGCGCATCAGGCATTCGGCCCGGTTGCGGCCATGCACGATCAGCTTGCCGACGAGCGAATCGTAGTGCGGCGGGATCGTGTAGCCCTGATAGGCCGCCGAATCGACGCGGACGCCGAGGCCGCCCGGCGTATGGAACGAGGCGATCTTGCCCGGCGAAGGGCGGAAGGTCGCGTGATGCTCGGCATTGACGCGGCACTCGATGGCGTGGCCCTCGATGACGACGTCCTTCTGCTGGATCGAGAGCGGCGCGCCGGCCGCGATCCGGATCTGCTCGTTGACGAGGTCGATGCCGGTGATCATCTCGGTGACCGGATGCTCGACCTGGATGCGCGTGTTCATCTCGATGAAATAGAACTCGCCCTCCTCGTAGAGGAACTCGATCGTGCCGGCGCCGCGATATTGTAGCTTGGACATGGCCTCGGCGCAGATCTTGCCGATCCTGTCGCGCTCGCCTGCGTTCAGCGCGGGCGAGGGACCTTCCTCCCAGACCTTCTGGTGGCGGCGCTGCAGCGAGCAGTCGCGCTCGCCGAGATGGATCGCGTGGCCCCGGCCGTCGCCCAGGACCTGGATCTCGATATGGCGCGGCTTTTCGAGATATTTCTCGATATAGACCGCGTCATCGCCGAAATTGGCCTTGGCCTCGGTGCGCGCGGTCGAGAGCGCAACCGACATCTCGTCCTCGCTGCGCACGACCTTCATGCCCTTGCCGCCGCCGCCGGATGCCGCCTTGATGATGACGGGGAAGCCGATCTCGGCTGCGATCTTCAGCGCCTCGCCATCATCGGTGACGCCGCCCTCGGATCCGGGCACGCAGGGGATGCCGAGCGCCTTGGCGGTGCGCTTGGCCTCGATCTTGTCGCCCATCGAGCGGATATGCTCGGCCTTGGGGCCGATGAAGGTGATGTTGTGCCGGTCGAGGATCTCGGCGAAGCGGGCGTTCTCCGAGAGAAATCCGTAGCCGGGATGGACCGCGTCGGCCCCGGTGATCTCGCAAGCCGCGATCAGGGCGGGGATGTTGAGATAGCTCTCGCGCGCGCTCGGAGGGCCGATGCAGACGCTCTCATCCGCAAGTCGCACATGCATGGCGTTGGCATCGGCGGTGGAGTGCACCGCGACGGTGGCGATGCCGAGTTCCTTCGCCGCGCGCAGCACGCGCAGCGCGATCTCTCCCCGGTTGGCGATCAGGATCTTGTCGAACATTTTCGGTTCGCCGCTCGCCGGTCCGGTCACTCGATCACCAGAAGCGGCTCGCCATATTCGACGGGCTGCCCATCCTCGACCATGATTGCGACGACCGTGCCGGCGCGGGGGGCGACGATGTCGTTGAAGGTCTTCATCGCCTCGACCAGCAGCACGCGCTCGCCCGCCTTCACCACCGAGCCGATCTCGACGAAGGGCTTGGCGTCGGGCGAAGGCCGGCGATAGGCGGTGCCGACCATCGGGGAGGGCACAGTGCCGGGATGGGCGGCGGCGGACTTGGCGTCGACCGCAGCGGCGAGAACAGGAGCGGGAGCGGCGGCCAGGGCCGGGGCGGCTGCGGGAACCTGCACGGTCGCGGTGATCGTGCGGGCGACGCGGACGCGCAGATCGCCCTTCTCCACCTCGATCTCGGTGAGGTCGGTCTCGTTCAGGAGCTGCGCGAGTTCGCGGACCAGTTCGGGGTCGATGGGGCTTTTGGTCGCCATGGCGGATTCACCGTCTTCGTGGTCTTGAGTGGGGCGCGGGGAGCGCCGCCGGGGATGAGAGATGCGGGTCAGCCCGCCGGTTTGGCCACCCGCTTCTGCAGAAGCGGAACGATCGCGTCGAAAGCAAGGTCGTAGCTCGCGACACCGAAGCCGCAGATCACGCCCACGCAGACCGGCGCCATATAGGAATGATGCCGGAAGTCCTCGCGGGCATGGACATTCGAGACATGGACCTCGATCGCAAGCGCCTCGGTCCCCTTGATCGCGTCGCGCAGCGCAACCGAGGTGTGGGTGTAGGCGCCGGCGTTGATGATGACGCCCGCTCCGCTCAGGCCCGCCTGCTGGATGAAGGTGACGAGTTCGCCTTCATAGTTGGTCTGCTTGAACGAGAGCTCGACGCCGGCGGCGGTCGCCTTGGCCTTCAGACGCTCCTCGACGCCGGCCAGCGTAACCGCGCCATAGGTCGCGGGCTCGCGGGTGCCGAGGAGATTGAGATTGGGACCATTGAGAACGTGGACGGCGACCATGGCGCGCGTTGATTCCAGCGCCGCGCGGGGCGGCAGACGCCGCCCTCATAGACGCTACGGGCCGGCAGGGGAAGCCTGAGCGAGGTTTCGCGTCATGCCCGGGTGCGTTTCCGAGCATGATGCGGGAGCCTCAGCCGCTGCAGGTCGCCTTGCCGCATTTGCGCACGGAGTCGATCTTCTGCTTCAGTACGGGCACGCCGACTGCGCCAAAGACCACCTCGTCGCCGACAATGAAGGCGGGCGTTCCCGTGAGGCCGAGCCTGTCCCCGAGCGCGACCGTGCCCTCGATCACCGCCTTGGTCTGCGCCGAGCCCATGTCCTTCTTCAGGCGCTCGATGTCGGCGCCCGATTCTTTCGCAATTTCGAGCGCCTTGGCGCCGTTGACGCGGCCTTTCGTGGCCATCAGCTTGTCGTGGAAATCGAAATATTTCGCGCCCTGGAGCTGGGTCATTGCCGCGACCGCGACCCGGCTGGCCTCGACCGAATCGGGGCCGAGGATCGGGAAGTCCTTGATCACGACCTTGAGCTTGGGGTCTTCCTTGGCCAGTGCGCGGACATCCTCCAGCGCCCTTTTGCAAAAGCCGCAATTGTAATCCATGAACTCGACGATGGTGACGTCGCCCTGCGGGTTGCCCAAGATGGCCGACGTCGCCGGATCGATCAGGCTGGCCTTTTCCGCGGTAACGGCGCTGCGTTGCGCCTCGGCCTGGGCGACCGTGTTGCGACGCTCAAGCTCGACCATCGCCTCCTGGATCAGCTCGGGGTTCTGCAGCAGGGTTTCGCGAATCAGCGCGACCACCGCGGCTCGCTGCTCCGGCGTCAGCCCCGGTGCCGGAGCCTGAGCCAGCACGGGCGTCGTCGCCGCGGCGAAGCAGAGGCAGAGCGCCAGGCCTAGCGGCCGCAGCAGGATGCCGAGCCGGCGGGGCAGGGTGGGGGAAAGCATGTCGTCATCCTTTTCGGTTCCGGCCCCGCGGCCGGAGGCGCGGCGTCTGCCGCAATGTCTGCCTCAGCTTCTCGGCCGTCATGCGGCAGCGGTCAATTCACAGCTTTGCCATCGGTTGCGGGCCGATGAAGGGTCGGCTACGCCCGCGGGCAGATAGGCCCCATGCGGACGAAGCGATGCCACACCCAGATCCGAAGCCCGCGCTTGCGCCGCAGGAGCATCTCCAGCCGGCGCAGCGCGTCGCGCGCGTACAGCCCTTCATCGTCATGGACGTGATGAACCAGGCGGCAGCGATCGAGCGCGCTGGCGGCAGCGTCGTCCATATGGAGGTCGGCCAACCCTCGGCGCCGACGCCGGGCTCGATCCGCGCCGCCGCGGCGCGGGCGCTGGATCATGGCCGGATCGGATACACCCAGGCTCTGGGCACGGATTCGCTACGCTCTCGCATCGCCAGGCATTATCGGGATGCTTACGGCGTCGATGTGGCGGCCGAGCGCGTGGTCGTCACGACGGGCTCGTCAGGCGGATTCATCCTGGCCTTCCTGGCCTGTTTCCAGCCGGGCGCACGCATCGCGATCACGGCTCCGGGCTATCCGGCCTATCGCAACATCCTGATTGCGCTCGGCTTCGAGCCCGTGGCGATCGAGGTCGGCCCCGAGACGCGTTTCGCGCTGACGCCGGAGCTGATCGCCCGCGCGCATCGCGACAAGCCGCTGGCCGGCGTGCTGACGATGAGCCCGGCGAACCCGACCGGCGTGGTCATGGCGCCAGATGCAATCGCGGCGGTCGCGGCGGAATGCCGTCGGCTGGGGCTCTGGTACATCTCCGACGAGATCTATCACGGGCTGACCTACGACCAGCCGGCGACGACGGCGCTTTCCGCCGACCCAGACGCGATCATCGTCAACTCCTTCTCGAAATACTACTGCATGACCGGCTGGCGTGTCGGCTGGCTGATCGTGCCGCAGCGGCTGGTCCGGACGATCGAGAGGCTGCAGCAGAATTTGTCGATCTCCGTGCCCTATCTCAGCCAGGTCGCGGGCGAGGCGGCCTTCGAGGCGACAGCCGAATGCGAGGTGATCAAGGCCGGCTATGCGGAGAACCGCGCCTATCTGCTGAAGGCACTGCCGGAGATCGGGCTGGGCGACTTCCTGCCCGTCGACGGCGCGTTCTACATCTATTGCGACATGGGCCGCTATTCCAATGATTCCATGGCATTTTGCCGCGATATTCTCAACGAGGCCGGCGTCGCGATCACCCCGGGGCTCGACTTCGACGAGAGCCGGGGCGCACGCACGGTCAGGCTCTCCTTCGCGGGCTCGTTGGCGGAGTGCGAGGACGCCGTGTCGAGGCTCGGCGGCTGGCTGAAGCGCCGCTGAGAGGCGTCCCGCGCATACCCTTGCAAAGGACGTTGCGTCACCGTCATTGTCTCGCCGGGCGGCAACGGGGTCGCGACGGAATCGGGCGGGAATAATGGTGCAAAACGCGGTTCGGCAGGCGGTGCGACCGGGCATGGTGCGATCGCTCGCTGGCGTGGTCCTGTTGGCGCTGTGCTGGCTGGCGCCCGGTCCGACGAAGGCGCAGACCGATATGCCGGTGACGCTGACGCTACGCGGCGACGAGACGCCCGAAACCATCCGCAAGCTGGTCGATTCGCTCTCCGCCGGCGGCCGCAGGGTCGAGATCAGGCTGGGTGGCGCCGGGGCTGCCCTGGCGCCTTCGCCCTCCATCGCATCGCCTGCGTCGCCGCCTGCATCGGCCGGCGCGTCGGCGTCATCGACCGAGTCGGGCGTCGAGGCGATCTGGGACCATTTCGTCGAAGGCTTCGACCATGGCAACGCGGCCATTCCACATGTCGTGGATCTGCCGAGCGATTGGGGCCGGGCCTGGGCCACAAACCGAAACGGGGCGACTGGGCCCTCGGCCGGTGTGCGCATCCTCGCGGCCGTCGCGGTCGCGCTGGCCGGCGTGGTGATCTTTCGCCTCGCGACCGCTGGCTGGTTTGCGCGGCGACTGGAGCCGGCCGGGCCTGAATTCACCGCGCGCCTCGTCGTCTCGGGTTACGGGTTGCTGCAGGACCTCGCCTGCATCGCGCTTGCGCTGGCTCTGGCGCGGCTGACGCGGGTGTTCTGGCTGCCCGACACGGACCTCGCCATGTCGACCTTCCGGACCGCGGCGAACGGCGCGGCGATCGGCGCGACCTATATCGCCGTCGGGCGCTTTCTCCTGGCCCCGGGCGCGCCAGTTCGGCGGCTGTTGCCGCTGCCGCGCGCCGACCGGCATTTCTGGATCCTGACGGTTTACGCTGTCGTTACCCCGATCGCCGTCACCAGCGCACTGGTGCTCCAGGAGGTCGCGAGCAGCCGGCAGGGGCTGGCCGGGCTGGTGGCGCTCACCAGCACGGCGATCACGCTGTTCAAGGTCTGGTGGTTCTTCGATGCGCGCCGCGACCTGACCGTGCTGGTCCTGCGCTATGACCCCGTCCCGGGGCCGGGCCTGCGCCTGATGGCCGCGATCACGCCGTGGTTCTACATGGCCAGTGCCATCGCGATCTGGATGGTGGGGCGGGCGGCGCCGATGATGTCGGGGGGCGGGCGCTTCGTCGAAGCCGCCAGCCTCACCCAGATCATCATCGTGCTGGCGCCGGTCGTTGCGGTCGGCGTGACCAGCCTGATTGCGTGCCGACAGGCGATGCGCGCGGCCGCCGCGCCCCCGCCGCCGTTGACGCTGGCGGCCGGCACGGCAGTCCGCGCGGCGGCAGGCGGCGTCGTCTGGGTCGGCGGCCTATATGTCATGGCGAGCCTGTGGGCCGGTTTCCTGCTTGGAGTCAGCTCGGCCCAGTTCGCGGCGTTCACCCAAAGGGCAGCCGGTGCCGCGACCCTGGTCTTCCTTGGCTGGGTCGCCATCGTCTTCCTGCGCGCTTTCTTCGATGCCTATACGCCACAGCGCGTCGTCTCTGGTCCCCATGACGAGGACGCGGCCGTCGAGCCCAGCGTGCCGTCGCGGCTGGCGACCGTGATGCCCGTGCTGCGCGGGGTGGTGCTGGCTTCCGTCTTCGGTTTGACCGGGCTCGTCGTGCTGTCGCGGCTCGGGGTCGACATCGGCCCGCTGCTCGCCGGCTTCGGCATCCTGGGCCTGGCGATCTCCTTCGGCTCGCAGGCGCTGGTGCGCGACATCGTCTCGGGCTTCTTCTTCATGCTGGAAGATGCCTTCCGGGTCGGAGAATATGTCGATACCGGTCGGCTCAAGGGCACGGTCGAGAAAATCTCGCTCCGCTCGATGCAGATGCGCCACCAGAGCGGGCAGATCCATACCGTGCCCTTCGGCCAGATCCAGTCGCTGACCAATGCGAGCCGCGACTGGGCGACGATCAAGTTCAACGTCCGGCTCGACCATTCGGCTGACATCGAGCAGGCCCGCAAGACCATCAAGAAGATTGGCCTGGCGCTGCTGGACGATCCCGAATTCGGGCCGAACTTCATCTCCCAGCTCAAGATGCAGGGCGTGGCCGACATCACCGACAGCGCAGTGGTCATCCGGCTGAAATTCACGGCCAAGCCGGCGCATGCCTCGACATTGCAGCGCGAGGCGCTGAAGCGCGTCTATCGCGGGCTGAACGAGGCGAAGGTGCCGTTTGCCTCGAACGCCGTCACCGTGCGCGGGGGCGACGGCGGCGCGTCGGCGGGAGCGGCGGCTGCCATCTCGGCCGTGCCGCCACCGAGCCCGTTGGCGCCGGCCGCGGGGTAGGGCGAATTCACGTCAGGAACAGCATCCCGAAGCCGATGGCGGTGATGCAGGCTCCGGCGAGCATCGCGAGACGCGTCGCCGACATCAGGGCAGCGACATCGAATCTACGGGCTGCTTTCTCGCGAGCGCTTGCAAGCGCCTCATCGCCGTACCGGCTGGCATAGAGGCCGGGCGTCATCTGCGGGCCGACAGGCCTGTCGTTCTCGAGGTCGACACGGACTGCGACGAACAGCACGAACAGTCCGAGGATGCCAACGCCGAGCCAGCCGACGATCCCGAAGGCCAGCCAGGCGATGCCGGCGAGGGCCATCAGGCACAGCCCTGCCAAGATAGAGCCCTCCAACCGACGCGGCGGCCGCATTGCCAGCCCTCCTGAGAAAAAGGCCGCTGCGGTGTCCCGCAGCGGCCTCGTCTTCGTCAGCCTCGGCCGGCCAGCTTGTTCCACCAGCCGCCGCGCTTGGGGCGGTCCGGATCGGGCGGGGTCAGGACCACCGCAACGGGCTCCTCGATCACGCGCGGCGCGGGGGCCGGAGCAGGCTCGGGCTCCGCCACGGGAGCGGCCTCGACCGGTGCAGGCACCGGAGCTTCGGGCGCCTCAGTGGCCGTGACCGGCTCGGCAGACTCGCCGCCTTCCGTGATCGGCACGACCTTCTTGCGCGAGCGGCTGCGCTTGGGCTTCTCGGCCTCGGCAGGAGCGGCTTCGCTCTCCGGAGCCGCTTCAGCTGTGACGGGTTCCACCACGGCTTCGGCAACGACGTCCGCGGTTGCGTCAGCCTCAGCCGTCTTGGGCTTGCGGCCGCCGCGACGAGCACGCTTGGGCTTCTCGGCCGCAGCAGCCTCCGTTTCCTCGGCAGGGGCCTCCGCGGCGACGGGCGTCGCCGTCTCGGGGGCTTCCGTCAGCACGGCATCAGCATTCTGCTGAACGCCCGTCTGCTCGTCACCGTCCTCATCGCCCTCGTCGTCACCTTCTCCCTCGGCCTCGTCGCTGCCGCCGTCGAGACGCACGCCATTGGCGTCCCGCTCGCCGCCACGCCGCCGCCGCCGACGACGACGGCGCTTGCGTCCACCTTCGCCACGGGCCTCACCATCGCCCTCGGCCCTGGCCTCGCGCGGGCCGGCGTCGCGAGCGACAGCGTCGGTCTCCACGACCACGACAGTCTCGTTCTCAGCGTCGAGCGCCTCGGCCTCGGCGGCCGCGTCGAGCGCGTCCTCGTCGATGTCGGAGACGATCGCCTCGGCCTTCAGGCTGCTGGGAACGATGCGCCCTTCATTGCCGACGAATTCGCCGCGCTCGACCTCGAAATAGCGGATCCCGAGCAGGGTGGCATCGACCGTAACGCTGATCGCGATGGCAAAGCGCGCCTCAAGATCGGCGAGATGGGCGCGCTTCTGGTTGAGCACGTAAAGCGCGACCTCAGGACGGGTCCTGACCGTGAGATTGTGCGAGGCGCTCTTGATCAGCGTCTCCTCCAGGGCGCGCAGAATCTGCAGCGCGACCGACGAGGAGGAGCGCATCATGCCCGCGCCGGCGCAATGCGGACAGGGGACCGAGGAGCTCTCCAGCACGCCGGTGCGGATGCGCTGGCGCGACATTTCGAGCAGGCCGAAAGCCGAGATCCGACCGACCTGGATGCGGGCACGATCGTCCTTGAGGCAATCCTTCAGCTTCTTCTCGACGGCGCGGTTGTTGCGGTTCTCCTCCATGTCGATGAAATCGATCACGATGAGGCCGGCGAGGTCGCGCAGGCGCAGCTGGCGGGAGATTTCCTCCGCCGCTTCGAGATTGGTCTTGAGGGCGGTGTCCTCGATATTGTGCTCGCGGGTCGAACGCCCGGAGTTGATGTCGATGGCGACCAGGGCTTCCGTCTGGTTGATGACGATGTAGCCGCCGGACTTCAGCGTGACGTTGTTGGAGAACATCGCGTCAAGCTGGCTCTCGATGCCGAAGGAGGCAAAGAGAGGCGTCTGCTCGCGATAGGCCTTCACGCTCTTGGCATGGCTCGGCATGAGCATGCGCATGAAGTCCTTGGCCTCGCGATAGGCCTCGTCGCCGGCGACGTGAACCTCGTCGATATCCTTGTTGTAGAGGTCGCGGATCGAGCGCTTGACGAGGTTGCCCTCCTCATAGACCAGCGCCGGGGCGACCGAGGCCAGCGTCAGCTCGCGCACGCTCTCCCACATCCGCATCAGATATTCGTAGTCGCGCTTGATCTCGACCTTGGTCCGCGAGGCGCCCGCGGTCCGCAGGATCAAGCCCATCCCCTCGGGAACCTCGAGCTCTCCGGCGATCTCCTTGAGGCGCTTGCGATCCTCGGTGTTGGTGATCTTGCGCGAGATACCGCCGCCCTTGCCGGTGTTGGGCATCAGCACCGAATAGCGGCCGGCGAGCGAGAGATAAGTGGTCAGCGCCGCGCCCTTGTTGCCGCGCTCTTCCTTGACGACCTGGACCAGGATGATCTGGCGGCGCTTGATCACCTCCTGGATCTTGTACTGGCGGCGGTGATGGCGCTGCGGCCGCTCCTGGATGTCGTCGAGCGCGTCGCCGCCGCCGAGCTGCTCGGGCTCGTCATGCTCGGCATCGTCGGAGGCGTCGCTGTCCTCGCCGTTGTCGTCGTCCTCCGAAGGCCTGCGTGCCTCGGCGTTCTCGGACTCCGATGCCTCCGCGTCGGAGGTCTCGGTCTCTGAGGTCTCGCTTTCGTCGCTGCGCGTCTCGAATGTCAGCGGCGCGGCGTTCTCGACCGCGTCCTCTCCGGTCGATTCGGCGATCGCGGGAGCAAACTCCTGCCCGAAGGCGGGAGCGCCCTCGTTGACCATCGCGGCTTCCTTGCCGTCGGTCTCGACGCCCTCGACCGACACCTCGGCGCTGACGGTGTCGTCGGAAGCCGCCTTCTTGGCGCGCCCGTCGCGGTCGCCCCTGCGGCCCCGGTCGCGGCGGCCACTGCCGCGCTTCTCGCGCTTTTCCTCGTCGCGCTCGTCCTCGCGGTCGGCGCGGGCCTCGTCGGCCAGCAGCGCCTGACGGTCGGCGACCGGGATCTGGTAGTAGTCGGGATGGATTTCGGAGAAGGCGAGGAAGCCGTGGCGGTTGCCGCCATACTCGACGAAGGCCGCCTGGAGCGAGGGCTCCACGCGCGTTACCTTGGCGAGATAGATGTTGCCGCGAAGCGGCTTGCGGCTCGCAGCCTCGAAATCAAATTCCTCGATACGCGATCCGCGCACCACCACGACCCGGGTCTCCTCCGGATGGGTGGCATCGATAAGCATCTTGTTGGCCATATGAATCTTCCATGGGCGCGGCCGCCAGCGATACCCGCCGGGCTGCGGACGACAATCCGCTGCCGCGGGCAGGGGCGCCGCGCATAGGCCGGCACAAGCCGGCATGTTGCAGGAGGGTGATGGGTTCAATCGAGACAGAAAGGCGGCTCGGGAAATCCGGCCGGGGCAAAAGCCCGACGCAGTCCCGCAGGTATTGACGATTCACCGATGAACTATGCGGCGTCGTATGCCCCGACATCTGTCCTGACCTGCAGCGAACCTGTCGAAAAGACAAAGCACGCCGCGTTTGCACGCTCGCAAGACGTTGGCCTGGCGCTGAAAACGCGCGCGCCTGGCTCCGGCCGTCTGCGGACGATCCGTTGCGGTTGACCTGATGCCGCCAAACCCGGATGGGCCGGCCGGCCAAGGCATGCCCCGGACGCCGACGGACCCTCGGATCCGGATGCGCACCATGGGCGGGCCTTGCAAAGCAACCATCCCCATTACAGACAGGTGACAGTGATTTGCAAGTCACATCGCGGGGGGATCGACCGCCCTCCGGCGCAGGCCGGTTCTCCGATCGGACGCGCCATGGTAACCGGTCGTTAGGATGTTGCGTCGCTATGGTTAAGGCTTGGTGACGACAGCTCGGGATCATTGACCTGACGCCTCCCTCATTCATCTTCGGATTCGGCCTGCGGGCACGGTGTGCAGCGCCATTGCTGCGCCTGACGCTGTGCGCCTGGATCGGCCTCGCAAGCGGGGTCTTGGCGCAAGGCAATGGCCGCGCCCAGAGCGAGTTCCCCGTCGCAACCGACGCCAAGCTCGAGCAATCCGGCGACACCGTGCGGCTGACGATGGCCCTGTCGCGCCCCGTCGATGTCACCGCCTCGGTCCTGGCGGGGCCCGACCGCGTCGTCATCGATATGCCCTCGATCAATTTTCAGGTTCAGCCGGCCGCCGCACGCAAGAGCGCGGGCTTTGTGGGAGCCTATCGCTTCGGGCTGTTTACGGCCGACAAGGCGCGCATCATCATCGACCTGGCGCAGCCGGCCGTCGTGGTACGGGCCGAATCGCGGCCGGTTCGCGGCGGCTTCGGCGAACTGGTGATCGAGCTGCGGCGCGCCTCGCGGGCCGAGTTCCAGACGGCCGCCGCCGCAGCCTCGGTGCGCGACCCCGAGGCGAGTCCTCGGCCAGTCCCCGCCAAGCCGCCCGGAGAGACCCGCCAGACCATCGTCATCGACCCGGGCCATGGCGGCATCGATCCCGGCGCGGTCGTGGCGTCGATCGCCGAGAAGGCCGTTGTGCTCGCCTTCGGCATCAAGCTGAAGGAGCAACTCGAAGCCAGCGGGCGCTACCGCGTGCTGATGACGCGCGACGATGACCGATTCGTGCCTCTGGCCGAGCGCGTCCGCATCGCGCGGGCCGCTGGCGCCGATCTGTTCATCTCGATCCACGCCGATTCGCTGACGCAGGCGCAGGAGGTGCGGGGCGCGACGGTCTATACGGGCTCCGAGCGGGCGACCGATGCGGAAGCGGCGCGGCTCGCCGCCAAGGAAAACCAGGCCGACAGTGTGGCCGGGCTCGACGCCAGCGAGGATATGCAGGACGTCGCCGGCATCCTGATGGATCTGGCCAAGCGAGAGACTCGGACCTTTTCGGCGGTGTTCGCGCGCAATCTCGTCGAGAGGCTCGGCGGCTCGGTGAAGATGCACAAGGTACCGCTCCGCTCGGCCGGCTTTCGCGTGCTGAGCGCGCCCGACGTGCCCTCGGTGCTGATCGAACTCGGCTACATGTCGAGCCCGAAGGATGCCGAGTTGCTGAATTCGCCGCATTGGCGTGCTCAGGCGGTCGATGCGGTGGCGACGGCCGTGGAAGGCTATTTCGTTGGGGCTCGCGCGCCTGTCGGGAAAGCGGCTGAAAACCAGCGCTGACGTCTGCTCCTGAGCAGGCGAAGGACCTTGCGGAATGTGGTTCCAAGGCCACGGTTCCGCCATGTCCGTCATGTTATAGACCTGATTTGCAAAACGCCGCCTTCCGGGCTTGCCGGGCGGTCACGAGCCAAGGGCCAGGGCCTGAGATGCGCTTTATCCTGCGACTGTTCGGATGGATGTTCACCGCCGGCGCGATCATCTTCGTGATCGGCGCGATCGGTGCCGCCGGATTCCTCTGGCACTACTCCAAGGACCTGCCCGATTCGGCGCAGCTGCGGAACTACGAGCCGCCGGTGATGACGCGCGTCCATGCCGGCGACGGCTCTCTGATCGCGGAGTTCGCAAGGGAGCGTCGGCTCTATTTGCCGATCCAGGCCGTGCCGAAGCTGATCATCGACGCCTATCTCTCCGCCGAGGACAAGAACTTCTACAAGCATGTCGGCGTCGACCCCGAAGGGCTCGTGCGCGCCGCTATCACCAATTTCCGCAACCGTTCTGCCGGCCGCCGGCCGCAGGGCGCCTCGACCATCACCCAGCAGGTGGCGAAGAACTTCCTCGTCGGCTCGGAGCAGAACATCGAACGCAAGATTCGCGAGGCGCTGGTCGCGCTGCGAATCGAGTCGACCTACTCCAAGGACAAGATCCTCGAGCTTTATCTGAACGAAATCTATCTCGGGGCGCCGGCGCCGGGGCAGGGCAGCTATGGCATCGCCGCGGCCGCGCTGAATTATTTCGGCAAGTCGGTGCATGAGCTGAACCTGCAGGAGGCGGCCTATCTTGCTGCCCTGCCGAAGGCGCCGACCGACCTTCATCCGTTCCGCAACCGCGAGCGGGCGATCGAACGCCGCAACTACGTCATCGACCGGATGGTCGAGAATGGCTTCGCCAAGCGCGACGTGGGCGATCTGGCCAAGAAGCAGCCGCTCGGCGTCAACCCGCGCACGGTCTCGCCCAACAACATCGCCGCCGGCTACTTCGCCGAGGAGATCCGCCGCGAGCTCCAGGATCGCTATGGCGAAAAGAAGCTGCTCGAGGGCGGGCTGTCGGTGCGCGCCACCGTCGATCCCAAGATGCAGCTGATGGCGCGCAAGGCGCTGGTCGATGGTCTGGTGCGCTTCGACGAAGCGCGCGGCTGGCGCGGTGCGATCCAGAAGCTGGACCTCGCGGCCCGCGACTGGGGCCTTGCCATCGGCGAGCTGCCGGTGCTCGGCGACGTCGCGCCCTGGCGTCTGGCCGTGGTGCTGGACGTGGCGGGCGACAGCGCGCGGCTCGGGCTGCACCCGCTGCGGGAGACCTCCGGCCAGCTGAAGAGCGACCGCGAGACGGTGACGCTCGGCGGCGAGGGCATCAAATGGACCCGTCGCTCGCGCGTGTCGCAGGCGGTGTCGGTCGGCGACGTCGTCTATGTCGAGCCGATGGACAACCGCCCGGGCCAGGTCCGGTTGCGGCAGTTGCCCGAAGTCAACGGCGCCATCACCGTGATGGACCCGTTCTCCGGCCGCGTTCTCGCGATGGTCGGCGGCTTCAGCCATGACCAGTCGGAGTTCAACCGCTCGACGCAGGCGATGCGCCAGCCGGGCTCCTCCTTCAAGCCCTTCGTCTATGCGACAGCGCTCGACAATGGCTACACGCCCTCCAGCATCATCCTCGATGCGCCCATCGAGATCGATCAGGGCGGTGGGCTCGGCATTTGGCGGCCCGACAACTATGACGGCAAGTCGACCGGGCCGCGCACGCTGCGCTACGGCATCCAGTTCTCGAAGAACCTGATGACGGTGCGCCTGGCCAAGGATGTCGGCATGCCGCTGATCGCGGAATATGCCCGCCGCTTCGGCGTCTATGACGACATGCTGCCGGTGCTCTCGATGTCGCTGGGTGCGGGCGAGACCACGGTCATGCGGATGACGGCGGGCTACGCCATGCTGGTCAACGGCGGCAAGAAGATCCGGCCGACCCTGATCGACCGCATCCAGGATCGCTGGGGCGCGACGATCTTCCGGCACGACCAGCGCATCTGCGAAGGCTGCGATGCGACGAAATGGGCCGACCAGCGCGAGCCGCGCCTGATCGACAACCGCGACCAGGTGCTAGACCCGCTGACCGCCTACCAGATGGTCTCGATCATGGAAGGTGTGGTCCAGGCCGGTACTGCGACCGTGGTCAAGTCGGTCGGCAAGCCGCTCGCGGGCAAGACCGGCACGACCAACGACGCCAAGGACGTCTGGTTCGTCGGCTTCTCGCCCGACCTCGCGGTCGGCGTCTATATGGGCTTTGACAAGCCCAAGTCGCTCGGCACCTCGGCCACCGCTGGCCAGTATGCTGCGCCGATCTTCCGCGACTTCATGATCGCGGCGCTCAAGGACAAGCCGGCGACGCCGTTCCGCGTGCCGGCCGGCATCAAGCTGATCCGGGTCGATCCCAAGACCGGCATGCGCTCGGGTGGCGAGGGCGGCATCCTCGAAGCCTTCAAGCCGGGCACGGCGCCGCCCGACAGCTATTCGGTGATCGGAGCGGCCGGTGACGGCACGACCCCGTTCAGCGTCGCGCCGGGCGGCGGACGCGCCGTCGGGTCTGGCACGGGCGGGCTGTACTGACATCCAGCGTCATTCTCGGGCGAAGCGAAAACGCAGGCCCGAGAATCTCCTGCCGGAGATGGTCGGCTCAGGGCCGACCATGACGTGCTCGGCCGTTTACAGCGACCTCGTTCCGCCCTATCCCAGCCACTCGTTTTTTCATCCAAGGCCCCTATTCGCATGCGCCCAGAAATCCAGACGCAACTCGACAACGCCAAGCAGTCGATCGGACTGCTGAGGAGGCATCTTTGACTGGGATGTCGCGCAACGCCGCCTCGCGGAACTGAACGCCCTCTCGGAGGGACCCGATTTCTGGAATGACGCCGACATCGCGCAGAAGCTGATGCGCGAGCGAACCTCGCTCGAAGAGCAGATCGACGGCATCCTCAAGCTCGAGCGCGATCTCGACGATGCGCTGACCTTCATCGAGCTCGGCGAGATGGAGGATGATGCTGCCTCGATCTCAGAGGGCGAGGCCGGGATCAAGGCCGTCGAGATCGAGGCTGCACGTCGGCAGGTCGAGACCCTGCTCTCGGGCGAAGCCGACATGCTCGACACCTATCTCGAAATCCACCCCGGCGCGGGCGGCACCGAGAGCCAGGACTGGGCCGAGATGCTGTTGCGCATGTACCGGCGCTGGGGCGAACGCCGCAAACTCAAGGTCGAGACGCTCGAATATCAGGACGGCGACACCGCCGGCATCAAGTCGGCGACTCTGCAGTTCAAGGGCCACAACGCCTATGGCTGGCTGAAGACGGAAAGCGGCGTTCACCGGCTGGTGCGCATCTCACCGTTTGATTCGAATGCCAGACGACAGACCTCCTTCGCGTCGGTCTGGGTTTATCCCGTCGTCGACGACCGTATCGTCATCGAGATCAACGAATCGGATTGCCGGATCGACACCTACCGGGCGCAAGGAGCGGGCGGACAGCATATCAACACGACCGATTCGGCGGTGCGCATCACCCATATCCCGTCGGGGATCGCGGTCTCGTGCCAGCAGGAGCGTTCGCAGCACAAGAACAAGGCCAAGGCCTGGGACATGCTGCGCGCGCGCCTCTACGAGGTCGAGTTGAAGAAGCGCGAGGACAAGGCGAATGCCGAGCAGGCCTCGAAGACCGATATCGGCTGGGGCCACCAGATCCGTTCCTATGTGCTGCAGCCCTATCAGCTCGTGAAGGACCTGCGTACGGGCGTCAGCTCGACGGCGCCCTCAGAGGTGCTCGACGGTGCGCTCGACCCGTTCCTGGAGGCCTCGCTGGCGCAGCGGGTCTACGGCACGGAGGTCGAGGTCGAGGACATCGACTAGGGGCCGTATGCGTCATGCTCGGGCTCGACCCGAGCATCTCGTGACACGAAGGCTCCTGTCCGCGACGGGCGACTTCTTGCCAAGAGATTCTCGGGTCGGCGCTTCGCTTCGCCCGAGAATGACGACGGGCTCTATCCGGCGTGCGTTTTCCCTTTGCGGCCCGATGGTCTAGCGTCGCGCTCTGCACGACGTGAAGCCGCCCGCATGACGCTGCCCAATCTGATCACCATCGGCCGTCTGTTTCTCGTCCCGCTCGTGATCGTCATGATCCTGAACGAGCGCTGGCAGGGCGCCTTCGTCATCTTCGTCGTGGCGGGCATCTCCGACGCCGTCGACGGGGGTCTCGCCAAGCGCTTCGCGATGGCCAGCGAACTTGGGGCCTATCTCGACCCGATCGCCGACAAGGCGCTGATCGTCTCGATCTACATCACGCTCGCGGTGGTCGGTGCGGTGCCGGCCTGGCTCGTCATCCTGGTGGTCGCGCGCGACGTGATGATCGTCTCGGCGGTGGTCCTGTCCTGGGGGATGGGGAAACCCGTGGTAATCTCGCCCTTCGTCGTCAGCAAGCTGAATACGGCGGCGCAGCTGATCTTCGCCGCGCTTCTCCTGGGTTCGCGCGCCTTTGGTGTCGATCCGGGCCAGGCGGTGCAGGCTGGCCAGCTTTTCGTGGCGCTGTTGACGGTCGGTTCGATGACGGCCTATCTGGCCTTCTGGCTGCGTCACATGGCGGCATGATCCTTCGCATAGGCTGCCGACCGCGGCCGGTGAAACGACCGCAGGCTGGACAATTCACCGCCTCTCCCCATTTGAAGACCGCGCCGCCGGATCCGCGAAAGGCCCGAGAATGACCCTGCAACGCCAAATCGGTTTCTGGCTGATCTCGCTCGTCGTCTTCGTGCTGTTTCTCGTCGTCCTGCGCGATGTGCTCCTGCCGTTCATCGCGGCGCTGGCGCTGGCCTATCTGCTCGATCCGCTGGCCGACCGGCTGGAACGCATGGGGATGAGCCGGCTTGCGGCGACGATCGCGATCCTCTTCGTCTTCCTGCTGATCTTCGTGCTGGCACTGGTGCTGCTCGCGCCGCTGCTGGGCCAGCAACTGGCGGGGCTGGTGGCCCGGCTGCCTGCCGATGCAGCAAAGTTGCAGGCGCTGGTCCTGGAGCAAGGCGGGCCCTGGCTGGAGCGCTTCGGTGGAACCAGTCTGACCGAGGAGGCGAAGAGCTCGCTCGGTGACCTCGTCGGCCAGGCGACCAAATGGGTCGGTAGCGTGCTGCAATCGCTCTGGACTGGCGGCACGGCGATCATCGGCGTGTTCTCGCTTCTGGTGCTGACGCCGGTCATCGCCTTCTATCTGCTCGTCGACTGGGACCGGATGTGCGCCACGGTCGACAGCTGGCTGCCGCTCGACCATCGCGAAACGATCCGCGGGCTGCTGCACGAGATGGATGTCGCCATTGCCGGTTTCCTGCGCGGGCAGGCGCTGGTGTGCCTGCTGCTGGGCATCTTCTATGCCGTGGGCTTGAGCATTCTCGGCGTCAATTTCGGCGCGTTGATCGGGATCATCTCGGGCTTTCTGTCCTTCATTCCCTATGTCGGCTCCCTGACCGGACTCGTGCTTTCGGTCGGCGTCGCGATCGTGCAGTTCTGGCCTGACTGGACGTGGCCGCTGGCGACGCTCGCCGTCTTCGCCGCCGGGCAGTTTCTGGAGGGCAACATCTTCCAGCCGAAATTCGTCGGCGATTCGATCGGCGTGCATCCGGTCTGGCTGATGTTCGCGCTGCTCGCCTTCGGTTCGCTGTTCGGCTTCGTCGGACTTCTGCTTGCGGTGCCGCTGGCGGCCGTCATCGGCGTGCTCTGCCGCTTCGCGCTGCGGCAATATCTCGCCAGCAACATCTACCATGGCGGCGACGCGGCACGGGCGGCGCAGGTGCAGGCCCGCATCGGCAGCGATGCCTGAGCAGCCCGCCCGCCCGCGCCAGCTCGCCTTCGACCTGCCGGTCGACAGCCGGCACGGCGTCGAGGATTTCCTGATCGGCCCGTCGAACGAGGCGGCCTATGGCCTGGTCGAACGCTGGCCGGCCTGGCCCGACGCCTGGCTGCGGCTGGTCGGCCCCGACGGCGCCGGCAAGACCCATCTTGCAGCGATCTGGGCCAAGGCTGCCCATGCCTGGATCGTGCCGGCCTCGGAGGTTGTCGAGGGCAACGTTCCGCATCTGGTATCGGGCGGCGCGCTGGTCCTCGAGGATTGCGACAGGGGCTTGAGCGACGAGGCCGCGCTGTTCCATCTGATGAATGCGATCAAGGCGCGCCGCGGCTATCTGCTGATGACGGCCCGCCAATCGCCGGATCAATGGGGGCTGCGCGTGCCGGACCTGCTGTCGCGGCTGCGGCTGGCGCCACATGCCACGATCGAGCCGCCCGACGACGCGCTGTTGCGCGCCGTGCTGGTCAAGCTCTTCATCGACCGCCAGCTCGTCGTCGATACCGGCATCATCGAGATGCTGGCGCTGCGGATGGAACGCTCCTTCGCGGCCGCGCGCACGCTGGTCGATGCGCTCGACCGGCTCTCGCTCGAACGCGGGCGCCGCGTGACGCGCCCGTTGGCTGCGGAAGCGCTGGCTGCGCTTTTTCCCGAGGACTGAGGCCGGCCGTCAGCCGGCGCGGCCGGAGCATGCTTCGGCCGGCGAGGCGACCAGCCGGGCATGCATCGCCTCGACGAGGAGATCGTGAGCGCGTGCCGCAATGGCGTCCAGCGATGGCGTCTTGACGAACATCGCGGCGGCCTTCTCGCCGAGCTGTTCGCGCGTCGGCAGGACGGGCAAGTGCCAGTTCGAGGCGTCCCAACTCGCCAAAGTGTCATGCGCCTGCTGCTGGAATTCCGCGAACCGATCTCCGGCGCGCTCCTGCAATTCGGCCAACGCCGTCTTGAGCTCGGCCAGCGTGATGCTTGGCAGCTGCATGTCGGCGAGACTGGGCGTCGCGGCATAGGCCTCGCGGAAGGCGATGACGACGCGGTCGAGCGGCACCGATGCCGCGAGCCGCTCGGCCGAACGCTCGATGACGCGCGGGGGCAGGGCCTGGGAGCGCTCGATCACGGCCTGCGGGGGCTGCTTCAGGTCCCAGACCAGGCGCAGCTTCGAAAGCCCGAGAATGGTGTAGTAGGTCGGGTCGATCTGCCACCAATGGAAGCCCTGCCGCACGCTGTACTGGTAGGCGTGGTGGTTGTTGTGCCAGCCTTCGCCCATGGTGATGATCGCCAACCACCAGTTGTTGCGGCTCTCGTCGCCGGTCACATAGTCCTTGTCGCCATGCACATGGGCGAGCGAGTTGATGCAGAAGGTCGCGTGATAGACCGCCACCGTCGACCAGAAGAAGCCGACGAACAGACCGGCCCAGCCATCGATCGCAAAGCAGAGCACAGCCAGCAGGATCGCCGGTGCGATCTCGAAGCGGTGCAGCCAGCGTAGTTCCGGGAACTTCGTCAGGTCGGGAATCGTCGACTCATCGAAGCTGTGATGGTCGCGGCTGAAGATCCAGCCGACATGGGAATAGGCGAAGGACGTCTGCACCGGAGAATGGACGTCGTGCTCGGTGTCGGCGTAGCGATGATGATGGCGGTGTTTCGAGGCCCACCAGAACACGCTCTTCTGGGCCGTCGACTGCGCCAGCAGCGCCAGCACGAACTGGAAGAACCGGCTGGTCTTGTAGGTGCGATGCGAGAAGTAGCGGTGATAGCCGCCCGTCACTGCAAACATCCTCAGCCAATAGAGGCCGATGGCGAGCCAGATCGAGGTCGCGGTCACTCCGCTCCAGATGGCGCCGAAACAGGCCAGATGCGCCAGGACGAAGGGGACGGCGGACGGATAGACGATGTCGCCGTCATCATGATGGGAAGTGCTGCTCAAAATGGCCTCTGTCGGATGGGGCGGCGCCTGTCGCAACCGTGCGGGACGACACTGTGCCGCTTCGCGCACGAAACAGGACCCCCGCCCGCCATGCAAGGGGACCGCTCGACGCAGGGCCTGAGGCGATGCCGCGCGATATGTCGCAAATGATGTCGTGTGTCATCGAAGCGTCACGCTAGGATGGCTCAAGACGGGCAAGGAGACCAAAGTGGCGAGAGCAGTGAGCGGAACAAGAGCCAAGCGAATGAGCACGCAACCGAGTGTCATCGAAGCTGTGGACGTCGTTCCCACCGAAGAGACCGTGTCGCTGCGCAATTTGCCCGCACGCTTCATGAATCGCGAACTGTCCTGGCTGCAGTTCAACCGCCGCGTCATGGAAGAGGCATCCAACCGAAACCATCCGCTTCTGGAGCAATTGCGCTTCCTGTCGATCTCGGCGGCCAATCTCGACGAGTTCTTCATGGTGCGCGTCTCGGGCCTGCGCGAGCAGCTCAAGGCCGGCGTGGTCACGCCGAGCCAGGACGGGCTGACGCCGGCCGAGCAGCTCGGCGAACTCGGCAGGGCGGTCTCGGCGCTGACCGACGACCAGCAGGCGCGCTGGGTCGAGCTCAAGCGCGACCTGCACGAAAACCGCATCCACCTGCTGGCGCCGGACGATATCGGCCCGTCGGAGCGTCTCTGGCTCGAGGATTACTTCCTGAACTACGTCTTCCCGGTGCTGACGCCGCTGGCGATCGATCCGGCCCATCCCTTCCCGTTCATCCCCAATCTCGGCTTCACGCTGGCGCTGGCGCTGGAGCGGATCAGCGACGGCCGCCAGCTCGACGCGCTGATACGCGTACCGGTCAAGATGGATCGCTTCATCGAGCTGCCCGACCTCGCGCGGGAGGGCCTGCGCCGCTTCATCACGCTGGAGGATGCGGTCTCGCTGTTCATTAGCAAGCTGTTCCCTGGCTATGACGTGAAGGGCACCGGCTCGTTCCGTGTCATCCGCGACACCGATCTCGATGTCGAGGAAGAGGCCGAGGACCTGGTGCGGGTCTTCGAGACGATGCTCAAGCTGCGCCGGCTCGGTGTGGTCATCCGTCTCGAGATCAGCGCCGGCATGCCGGCCCATCTGCGCAAGCTGATCGTGCGTGAACTGAAGGTCGATGAGGACGAAATCGTTGCTGTCGAGGGAATGATCGGCCTCAGCGAGCTGGCCCAGCTCGTAAGCGTCGATCGGCCGGACCTGAAGTTCAAGCCCTACAACGCCCGTTTCCCCGAGCGGATCCGCGAGCATGGCGGCGATTGTTTCGCGGCGATCCGGCAAAAGGACCTGCTCGTCCATCACCCCTACGAATCCTTTGACGTCGTCGTGCAGTTCCTGGAGCAGGCGGCGCGCGACCCCAATGTCGTGGCGATCAAGCAGACGCTCTACCGCACCTCGTCGAACTCGCCGATCGTCAAGGCGCTGACCGAGGCTGCCGAAGCCGGCAAGTCGGTGACCGCGCTGGTCGAGCTCAAGGCGCGCTTCGACGAGGAGGCGAATATCCGCTGGGCCAAGGAGATGGAGCGCGCCGGCGTCCAGGTCGTCTACGGCTTCATCGAGCTCAAGACCCACGCCAAGCTCTCGCTCGTCGTGCGCCGGGAGGCCGGGCAGCTCGTGACCTACTGCCATATCGCGACCGGCAACTACCATCCGATCACGGCGCGCATCTACACCGACGTCTCGTTCTTCACGGCCGATCCGGTGATGTCGCAGGATGTCGCGCGCGTCTTCAACTTCATCACCGGCTATGCCGAGCCGGCTGAGCTGGAGAAGATGTCGGTCTCGCCGGTGGGGCTCAAGCAGCGCCTGCTCGACGACATCGCCGAGGAGATCGCGCATGTGAAGGCGGGCCGGAAGGGCGCGATCTGGGGCAAGTGCAACTCGCTGGTCGACCCGGAGATCATCGACGCGCTCTATGATGCCAGCCAGGCCGGGGTCGAGATCGATTTCGTCGTGCGCGGCATCTGCTGCTTGCGGCCGGGCCTTCCCGGCCTGTCCGAGAACATCCGCGTCAAGTCGATCATCGGGCGTTTCCTCGAGCATACCCGCGTCTACGCCTTCGGGGCAGGGCACGGCCTGCCGTCGCCCAAGGCGAAGCTCTACATCTCCTCGGCCGATCTCATGCCCCGCAATCTCGACCGGCGCGTCGAGGCGCTGACGCCGATCCTCAACCCGACGGTCCACCAGCAGCTGCTCGAACAGATCATGCTCGCGAACTTCCTCGACAACGAACAGAGCTGGACGATCTTGCCCGATGGCGGCTCCCGACGCATTGTCCCGGCGCCGAACGAAGAGTCGTTCAACGCCCATAAGTACTTCATGACGAACCCGAGTCTGTCCGGACGTGGAAAATCTCTCTCCAATTCGAGTCCCCGTTCCCTTTCACGCCGAGGGGGGCGCAAGAACTGAGGTGCTGAACGCGCCGGGGCGCCTCGGGCTCGGCGCCGGGACACTCGCGATCGTCGATATCGGCTCGAACTCCGTGCGTCTCGTGGTCTACGAGATGGTGGCGCGCGCCCCCGCGCAGGTCTTCAACGAAAAGGAGATGGCGGGGCTCGGCCGCAACGTCGCCTCGACGGGCAAGCTCTCGACGGGCGCGATGCGCAAGGCGATCGAGGCGCTCGTCCGCTTTCGCATTCTCTGCGAGGCGATGCATGTCAGCGAAATCCGCGTCATCGCGACGGCCGCCGCACGCTATGCCAGCAATGGGCCGCAATTCATCGAGCGGGCCGAGGACGCCATCGGGCAGCCCATCGAGCTGATCTCGGGTGATCGCGAGGCGATCTTGTCGGGGCTGGGCGTCATCGCGGGGTTCGACAATCCCGATGGCGTGGTCGGCGATCTCGGCGGCGGCAGCCTCGAACTGATCACCGTCGCACGCGGCGAGGTGGGAGAGGGGGCGAGCGTGCCGCTCGGCGGCCTCGCCTTGCTCGACCGTTCGAAGAACTCGCTGAAGGCGGCAGAGAAGATCGTCAAGGACGAACTCGACCGGCTGCCGCAGGTCGAGGCCATGAAGGGCCGGGACTTCTATGCCGTCGGCGGCACCTGGCGCGCGCTCGCGACGCTCCACCAGCATCAGGTGAATTATCCCCTGAACGTCATGCACGGCTATACGCTGCAGGCGAAAGACATCGCTGATTTCGTGAAGCTGGTCGAGAAGTCCGATCTGACGGGACTGGAGGCGATCGATTCGGTGTCGTCGGCGCGGCGCCCGCTCCTCGCCTATGGCGCGCTCGTGCTCGACGAGCTGATCAAGCGCGGCAAGCCACGCGCGGTGATCATCTCGGCGCAGGGCGTGCGCGAAGGGCTGCTCTACGAGCAGCTCTTGCCGGAGGAGCGTGCCGCCGACCCGCTGCTGCGGTCGGCGCGCGACTACAATCACCTGAGGGCCCGCGATCCGCGCCACGCCGCCGAATTGATCGCCTGGAGCCGGGTCATCCTGGAGACTGCGGGCCTGTCCGGCGACGAGCCGTCGTCGCGTCTGATCGAATCGGTCTGCCTGCTTTCGGATATCGGCTGGCGCGCCCATCCCGATTATCGGGGCGAGCAGAGCATGAACGTCATCGCGCATGCCTATTTCACTGGCATCGACCATGTCGGCCGGGCCTTTCTCTCGCTGGCGATCTTCCACCGTTATGCCGGGCTGAAATCCAGCTCGCCTGCGGCGACGGCGCTGCGGGCCCTTTTGCCGCCGCCCATCCTGGAACGGGCCATGCTGCTCGCGGCCATCTTCCGCGTCGCCTATCTCCTATCAGCGGGCATGGCCGGGCTACTGCCCCGGATGCCGGCAGCCTGTGTGGATGGACGCTTGATCCTGCGCTTTCCCGACGATCTGCGTCCGCTGGCGAGCGAGCGTGTCGTCGGCCGCCTGAAGCAGCTCGGCAAGCTTCTGGGGCGCGAGGTCGAGATCGCGCGGATCTAACGGCCCATTCCCCCGGCCAGTCCCTGGCGCATGACGAGGCGGCGCAGCGGCCGCAGCCGCGACAAGGCGAGCAGCCCCGCGCCGCGCAGCAGATCGGCCGGCATCAGATCGGTCAGCAGCGTCCGATTGAGCGCGTCGACCGCGCCGGTACGCAGGCGCACATCCGCTGTCCTGGCACGGTCATAGGCCGCGACGACGGCGGATGCGCCCGGATCGGACGCAGCCGAGACCGCCTCCCGCAACGCCATCACGTCCCGCAGGCCGAGATTAAGCCCCTGGGCGCCGATCGGCGGGAAGACATGCGCGGCCTCGCCGATCAGGACCATGCGGCCCGCGCCGAAACGCTCGACCGACAAACCGCCCATCGGCACGCGGCCGCGCGGCCCGTCAAGCGCCATCGCCCCGAGCAGCGAATGGGCCTGGGCCTCGACGCGACGCGCGAAGGCGGCATCGTCCAGCGCAGCGACGGCATCGGCCTCGTCGGGATCGAGCAGCCAGACCAGCGAGGAGCGCCGGCCGGGCAGGGGGACGAGGGTGAAAGGCCCCTTGCGGGTGTGGAATTCCGTCGACGTCTCGCGATGGTCGCGGGTGTGGCTGAGAATCGCGGTCAGCGCGACTTGCGGATAGCGCCACTCGCGAGCCGCGATGCCGGCGGCCACCCGCACGCGCGACTGCCGGCCATCGGCGCCGACGACGAGGCGCGCGCGCAAAGGCGTGAAGCCCTCCCCGGTCAGCGTCACCCCGGCATCGTCGGCGACGATCTCCGAGACCAGCCCCGCCAGGTGCCGGATCGTGTCAGTCTCTTTGACCTTCGCTGCGAGCGCTTCGACCAACTCGGCGTTCTCGACGTTCCAGCCGAAGGCGTCGAGACCGACCTCGGAGGCCTTGAACTCCACCGGCGGCTGGCGGAACAGGCTGCCGGTGTCGTCCACCAGCCGCATCACGCATAGCGGCGCGGCACGCTCGGCAAGCGCACCCGCCAATCCGAGATCTCCGAGCAACCGCCAGGAACCGTCGAACAGGGCAACCGTGCGCCCGTCACGCGGGGCTTGGTGCGGGCCGACGACCGCGACGCTCAGCCCGCGTTCCGCCAGCGCCAGCGCTGCGGCGAGACCGACGGCGCCCGCACCGACGATGGCGATATCGATGGAATGGGCCTCGATCGAACTCATGCAACGTGGCTAGCCCAAGATGCCGGGCTTGACCACAGGCCGAGGCGTCGCAGGCGCGCGCCGGGCGCAGCGAAGAGAGCCTCCGCCATCGCACAGACGTGATGCACGGTCCGCGCGGCGGCGCCGTTGCGCGGCCCGGGGAAGGCCTTATGGTCCTGACGCAAAGTCGAGGGAGACGAGTCATGGTCAAGGCGATCCGCGTTCACAAGGTGGGCGGGCCAGAGGTGTTGCAGGTCGAGGACATCACGCTGCCCCAACCCGGGCCGGGCGAACTCCTGGTCAAGAATCGGGCCATCGGCCTGAACTTCATCGACACCTATTTCCGCAGCGGGCTTTATGCGGCGCCGCAGATGCCCTTCGTTCCGGGCAATGAGGGTGCCGGCGAGGTCCTGGCGGTCGGACCCAATGTCACCGAGTTCAAGCCGGGCGACCGCGTCGCCTATGTCGCGACGCTGGGCTCCTATGCCGAGGAGCGGGTCGTCGCGGTCAACTCGACCGTGGCGCTTCCCGAAGCCGTTTCCTTCGAGGCCGCCGCCAGCATGATGCTCAAGGGCATGACGGCGGAATACCTGCTGCACCGGACCTACAAGGTGAAGCCGGGCGACACCATCCTCGTCCATGCCGCCGCTGGCGGCACCGGGCTGATCCTGTGCCAATGGGGCAAGGCGCTTGGCGCGACCGTGATTGGGACCGTCGGTTCCAAGGAGAAGGGCGAGCTCGCCAAGGCGCACGGCGCCGACCACGTCATCCTCTATCGCGAGGAGGATTTCGTCGCGCGGGTGAAGGAGATCACCGGCGGCAAGCTCTGCGCCGTGGTTTATGACGGCGTCGGCAAGGATACCTTCCTGCCCTCGCTCGACTGCCTGCAGCCCTTCGGCGTGCTGGCGAGCTTCGGCAATGCGTCCGGCGCGGTGGAGCCGTTCAATCTCGGGCTGCTCGGGCCGAAGGGCTCGTTGTATGTGACGCGCCCGACGCTGTTCACCCATATCGCCAGGCGTGAGACGATGGTCGAGATGGCCGCCAACCTGTTCGGGGCGGTGTCCTCCGGCAAGGTCGTGGTGCCGGTCAATGCCCGCTTCGCCCTGACGGACGCCGCCAATGCGCATCGCGCGCTGGAAGGGCGCGGCACCACCGGCTCGACGGTGCTGATTCCCTGATCGGTATATCCCCCTGACGGCAGCCGATTGCGGCAATATCGCCAAAGTCGGCTGCTAGATGCTCGCCTCATCCGGAACGTGCCGGGTGGGAGCGGTGGGAGCAGGCGCGTCGCCATGAAGAGGGTTTCGCTGGCGCTCGGGCTTGGGCTCGGTCTGGCTGCGGCCGGCACGCTCGTGCTGCCGCCCGGCTGGCAGCACTGGCAGTTGCTCGCCGCTGCCGAGGATCCTGTCGCGCTCGCTGATCTGCGCCTGGCGCAGGTGTTGTCGGCGCAGCGTCTTGATGCCGAGATCGACAGCGCCATCGCGGCGCGCGACGCCGAATTGACCGAGAGTCTGATCGCGCTCGCCGGTACGCAAGACATTCCCGTCTCGTTTGAGCAGAAACGCCGCCTGCAGGTCCTCAAGGATGGCGCGTTGGGCCAAGCCGTCACCGATTTCGGCCATGGTTTCGTGGCCGGCGACCGCGAAAGCGGTGCTGCCTTTGCGGGCGCCCTCGTCGGGGACGTCAGCGGCTATGGCGATCTGCGCGATCTCGCGGTCGAGGGCCGCAAATGGCTGGGCGGGGAAGGCGCCGACCCGACCGTGCTCGCTATCGCGGCTGCGGGGCTCGCGATCAGCGCCGCGACCTGGATCAGCTTCGGCGGCACTTTGCCGGCCCGCAACGGCCTGAGCGTGGTCAAGGCGGCGAGCAAGACAAAGCTGCTGTCGCCAGCCCTGACCGCCCATCTGACCCGCGTCGCGGCCGGCGCGATCGACCGCCCCGCCTTGAACGCCAGCCTCGCCGCCGCCTCGCGCTTCGATATTGCCGCCGCGCGTGTGGCCGCGGGCGGCATCGTCAAGCCCGCCGCGATGGCCCGCTTCTCGACGCTCGGCCAGGATTCCGGCGCCGTCTATGCCCGCACCGGCCAGCGCGGCCTGCGCCAGGTCCTCAGTCTCGCCGACGATGCCGGCGACATCGGCAAGGCGGCCAAGCTGAGCGCGGCGAAGGGCACGACCACGCGGGCGATCCTGAAGCTGCTGGGACGTGGCGCGCTCGTGCTGGGCGCCTTGAGCCTCAGTGCCGTCGGCTGGATGCTGGCGCTGATCGGCTACGCGGTCGCGATCGCGATGCTGGCGCAACGCTTCGGCTGGTGGCTGGGCCGCAGACTGTTTCCGCGGAGGGCGACTGCCTGACGCAATCCGCCTCGCCCGAATGAACCGAATGCTGCGATGCCGCGACGAATGGCTGTCAGCGCATGCTGATGCTCATTCGGACACACTTCCATGTCTCGGCCGCTTCGCGTCACCGGCTTTGTCCTCGCTTCGCTTACCATCGTGACCGTGGCCCTGGCGCAGCAGAGCGTCGGCACGGGCCGCAGCGATGCCGCGCCGCTGGCACCCGTTGTCACGGCGGCCGATCAGGGCAAGGCCCGTCTATCGCGGATTGCCCAGCCGCGTTGGGCTTTGACCGACTGCCAGGCGCAGGCCTGTGATACGCCGCCGAAGGGCGCGAGGACGGCGCAGGACGACACCCAGACCATAGGCGCCTGCAACGGTGACAGCACGGTCGCACGCGACCGCAACGGCAAGATCATCCGCCGGATTTGCCAGGTTTTTTGAAACTGATCGTCCTTGCGAGCGCAGCGAAGCCGCGACGCGGACATGCCTCAGACTGCGGCGCCGTGCAGGTCGTAGGCGTCGGCGCGCTCGATCTTCACCGTGACGATCTCGCCGGCACGCAAGGGCCTGCGGCTCGCGACATAGACGTTGCCATCGATCTCGGGCGCATCCCATTTCGAGCGGCCCTTGGCGACGGTTGGTCCAGCCTCGTCGATGATGACCTGGATACGCTTGCCGACGCGGCTCTTGACGATGCGGGTCGAGATTTCGGCCTGCGCCTTCATGAAGCGGTGCCAGCGTGCTTCCTTCTCGTCCTCGGGAACGAGCGGCAATCCGAGGTCGTTGGCCGGCGCGCCCTTGACCGGCTCGTATTTGAAGGCGCCGACGCGTTCGAGCCTGGCCTCCTTCAGCCAGTCGAGCAGGATCTGGAAGTCTTCTTCCGTCTCGCCGGGGAAGCCGACGATGAAGGTCGAGCGGATGGCGAGATCGGGGCAGATCTCGCGCCACTTCCGCAGTCGGTCGAGCGTGCGATCTTGATGAGCCGGACGCTTCATCGCCCTGAGAACATTGGGAGACGCGTGCTGGAAGGGGATGTCGAGGTAAGGAAGGATCAGCCCGTCCTGCATCAGCGGGATGACCTCGTCGACATGCGGATAGGGGTAGACGTAGTGCATCCGCACCCAGATCCCCATCTGGCCGAGTTCGCGCGCCAGCTCGAAGAAGCGGGTGCGGACCTCGCGATTTTGCCACATCGACGGAGCGTATTTGATGTCGAGGCCATAGGCGCTGGTGTCCTGAGAGATCACCAGCAGCTCCTTGACGCCGGCCTTGACCAGCTTCTCGGCCTCGCGCAGCACCTCGCCGATCGGCCGCGACACCAGATCGCCGCGCAGCTTGGGAATGATGCAGAAGCTGCAGCGATTGTTGCAGCCCTCGGAAATCTTGAGATAGGCGTAGTGGCGCGGGGTCAGCTTGATGCCATGGTCGGGCACCAGATCGACGAAGGGGTCGTGGCGCGGCGGCACGGCGGCGTGCACGGCCGAGACGACGCTCTCATAGGCCTGCGGGCCGGTGATCGCGAGCAGATTGGGGAACTTGTCGCGGATTTGCTCGGGCTCGGCGCCCATGCAGCCGGTGACGATGACCTTGCCGTTCTGCGCCATCGCGGCGCCGATCGCCTCCAGCGACTCGGCCTTGGCCGAGTCGAGGAAGCCGCATGTGTTGACAATGACGAGGTCGGCACCGTCATGCGTCTTGCTGAGCTCGTAGCCGCCGGAGCGCAGCGAGGTGATGATGCGCTCGGAATCGACGAGCGCCTTGGGGCAGCCCAGCGAAACGAATGAGATTTTCGGCGCGACGGCGTTCATCGGCGGGCTGCTCGACAATTTTGGAAAGGGGGCGGCGCGGCTCAAGGCTCGCGCGTGCCTCCTTTGAACCGTTTCAGCCTGTTTGGCAAATCCGGCCAGAAGCAATGACGTCTTCGCTGTCAGGCCGCGCCCGTCGCCACTGGCCGCTCAGGATCCTGCGTCCAGTCGGTCATCGAGCCGTCATAGAGCGCGATCTCGTCGCGGCCGAGCACCTCCGACATGACGAACCAGTTCAGCGCCGCCGTATGGCCGGTGTTGCAGTAGGAGATCGCCGGGCCGTTCGGCACCGCGCCGAACAGCTTCGCGAGATCGCCCGCAGGCTTCAGCCTGCCCGTCGCCGGGTCGAAGGCCTCGGCATAGTCGCGCGACATGGCCCCGGGAATATGCCCGGCCCGCGTCGCTTCGGGCGCCTTCTCGCGGCCTTCGAAATAGCTCGTGGAGCGCGCATCGACCAGCGTCGCGAGCTTGCTGCGCGAGGCCACCAGCGTCGCATCGCTGGTGCTGCGCAGGCGCTGCTGCATCACGACAGGGTAGGGCTCTGCCGGATTCTCAGCCGACGGGCCGGTCTCGACCGGGCGCGCGGCATCGGCGGCCCAGGCCTTGAAGCCTCCGTCGAGGATCGCCTGCTGGCCATGGCCGATCAGCTTCAGCGTCCAGTAGACGCGCGCAGCCGCGGCGAAATCGGTCGCGCTGACGCCGGCGGGCACGATCACGACGTCGTCATGCGGCTTGATGCCGAGGCGGCCGACGAGAGCCGCCAGATGGTCCAGCGGCGGCAGCATGCCCGGCGCGTTGCCGACCTTGGCGCGCCAGCCATCGACGACATAGTCGGAATGCAGGGCGCCCGGCACATGGCCGGCCTCATAGGCCGCCTTGCCGCCGCCATCGACGGAGGAGCGGATGTCGATGATGACGAGGTTGCCGTCACCGAGCCCGGCCTGGAGAGCCTCGGGGCTGATCAGTCCTGCAAAAGCGGTTTCGCTCATTCGGCTGCTACCTTCTTTGCTTCGTCGACGATGTCGATCGCATAGGTGAACGCGGCGGTGGCGCCGAGCATGATCGAAGCTGAACAGTATTTTTCCTTCGACAATGCGACGGCCCGCTCGACCTTGGCCGATGACAGCCCGGGTCCGCTGATCCGGTAGGCGAGATGGATCTTCGTGAAGACCTTCGGGTCTTCGGTGGCACGCTCCGCCTCGACCTCGACCTCGCAGCCGGTCACAGGCTCTCGGCCCTTCCTGAGAATCTGGACGACGTCGAAGCCGGTGCAGCCCGCGAGCCCGATCAGCAGCATCTCCATCGGCCTGATGCCGATATTGCGTCCGCCATATTCAGGCGCGCCGTCCATCATCACGGCATGGCCGCTGCCGGCCTCGCCCATGAAGGCCATGCCCTCGACCCATCTCGCCCGCGCTTTCATCCTGCGTCTCCCGTCTGTCAATTCAGCCATGGCCAGTCGATTGCACAGCCGAGTCGAATGCACAGCCAAGCCGGTTGCATGGCATACTGGCTTGAGCGGAATGAGGCGAGCCCGGTGCGCGGGCTCAGGCGCTGCGCCGATCGACGACAGACGCCGCGCTGGAACGGGCGGCCCCCAGCGCATGGCCGACCATGACCAGGACCGGCCCACCCCTGGGAAGCTCACGGAGCCGCTCAGGCAGTGTCGCGATGGTGGCGGCGACGCGGGTCTCGTCGGGCAGTGTCGCCGACTGTACGGCGATCGCCGGCGTCGCCGGATCGAGCCCAGCCGCAAGCGCACGATCACGGAATCCCGAGAGGGTGGCGCGAGCCATGTAGATCACCGTCGTGGCATGGGGATCGGCCATGGCCTTCCAGTCGAGATCCTCGGGCAGGTCGCCGCTGCGGGCATGGCCCGTGACGAATTGCAGCCGGCGGGCGTGGTCGCGATGGGTCAATGACAGCCCCAGCGAAGCGGCTGCCCCTTGTGCCGCAGAAATCCCCGGCACGATCGTCACGGGCAGGCCGGCCGCCTCGCAGGCCGCGATTTCCTCGCCTGCACGGCCGAAGATGCCGGGATCGCCACCTTTGAGCCGCACGACATGCTTGCCCTGGCTCGCCAGCGACACGATCAGCGCGTTGATCTCGCTCTGCTTGACGGAGGGGCCATAGCCGGTCTTGCCGACCATCATGCGCTTGGCCTCTCGGCGCGCCAGTTCGAGCACGCCCGGCGAGACGAGGTCGTCATAGAGGATGATGTCGGCGCTCTGCAGCGCGCGGATTGCCTTGAGGGTCAGCAACTCCGGATCTCCGGGGCCGGCGCCGACGAGGCTGACGCGCCCCGCGCCGTCCTGGGTAGCTTCGAGCCGGTCGAGCGCGGCAAACAGCGCCGTCCTGTCGTCTTCGTCCGGAGCCCGCTCCGGTTCGCGCATCGCCTTGGCGGTGAAGAGTTCCCAGAAGGCGCGCCGCAGCGCGAACGGCAGCTCCCGCGCCTGCACCGCGGGCCGCCAGTCCTTGGCTGCCTGCGCCCAGGCCTTGAGACCGACCGGCAGCAGCGTTTCGATCCGGGCGCGGAGCGCCTGTCCGAAGACGGGCGCGGCGCCGTCGGTCGAGATCGCGACGATCAGCGGCGATCGGTTGACCAGCGTCCCGAAGGAGAAGTCGCAGAAATCCGGTTTGTCGACGACGTTCACGGGCGCGCCGGCCTGTCGTGCCGCGGCGACGAAGGCCCGGATTTCGTCTTCATCTTCGATGTCGCCGATCGCGAGCGCGGCGTCCTGGAGATCGGCCGGCTGCCAACCGCGCGGATGAACCGTGATGAGCCCGGCGCTGTCCTGCTTCGCGAGGCTCCCGAACAGCTCCGCCCCGCCACCTGCGAAGACATGAAGCGCGGCGCCGGTCGCCGCCAGAAGCTCGGCCTTCCACAACGCACCCTCGCTATCGCCCGCCAGCACGACCTTTCGTCCTCCCAGCTTGTGGAAGAGCGGCAGGGTCGCGAGCGCCTCGATGCGGCGTGTGCTGGTGGTCTGCGGGCGTCTCTGCGTCATGGCGTTTCTGTCTGTCGTATCGCGTCGAATATGTCAGCCACCAGCTCTCACCCTCATGCGAGCGAGCCGGCCGGCCCGGATTGCCCTGTCGACCAACGATAAGGCTCAAGCAAGGATCAAACCAGCCGACACAGCCTCAGGCGCCCGCCTTTTCGCTGCGCTTGACCGCCTGCCAGAGCGCCTCCATCTCGTCGAGGCTCGCATCGGCAGCGGCTTTGCCCTCCGCCTCCAGGAGCGTCTCGATTCCCTTGAAACGCCGCTCGAACTTCGCGTTGGCAGCCTGGAGGCAGCCTTCCGGGTCGGCATCGACATGGCGGGCGAGGTTGGCGACGACGAAGAGCAGGTCGCCGATCTCCTCCATGATCGCCGCCTTGTCGCCCGAGGCCAGCGCCTCGTCGATTTCGGCGGTTTCCTCGCGGATCTTGTCCAGCACGAGGCGGGCGTCGTTCCAGTCGAAGCCGACGGTCGAGGCCTTCGCCTGCAGTTTCCAGGCGCGGGTGAGGGCGGGCAAGCCTTTCGTGACGCCCGCGAGCACGCCTGTCTCCTCGACCGGCTCGGGCTGGCCGGCTGCGCGCCTTGCGGCGGCCTTGTCGGTCTTTTCCTGCGCCTTGATCTGGTGCCAGAGCGCCTTGACCTGCGCCGGCGACAGGTCACGCGCCTCGCCGAAGACATGCGGGTGGCGCCGGATCAGCTTGGCGGTGATCGCCTCGACCACATCGGGGAAGGCGAAGGCGCCTTCCTCCTCCGCCATTCTCGCATGGAAGACGACCTGGAGCAGCAGATCACCGAGCTCGTCCTTGAGATCGAGCCGGTCGCCGCGCGCGATCGCGTCGGTGACTTCGTAGGCCTCCTCGATCGTGTAGGGCGCGATCGAGGCGAAGTCCTGTTCTAGATCCCAGGGGCAGCCCGTACCGGGCGTGCGCAAGGCCGCCATGATCTCGATCAGCCGGGCGATGTCGCTGGAGGGCTGCAAGGCTGAAAATCTCCGTCAGATGAGCAGGAATCGTACAGCGAGAGCAGGATTTACGCGAAAAACCGGTTCCCACTTTTTCGCATCCTGCTCTACGGTTCCTCCCATGATTCAAGTGACGCCGTCCATCGCCATCGACGAGAGCGAGATCGAGGAGACCTTCGTGCGCGCCTCTGGGCCGGGCGGGCAGAACGTTAACAAGGTTTCGAGCGCCGTGCAGCTGCGGTTCGACGCGCGCCGCTCGTCCTCGCTGCCCAACGACGTCGCGATCCGGCTGATGAAGCTCGCCGGCAGCCGGCTGACGCAGGACGGCGTCATCGTCATCGTGGCGCAGGCGCAGCGCAGCCAGAAGCGCAACCGGGAGGAGGCGCTGGAGAGGCTGCTGGAGATGATCCGCGAGGCGGCCGTGCGCCCACAGACACGCCGCCCGACCAAGCCGACCAAGGCCTCGAAGGAGCGCCGGCTGGTCTCCAAGGACAAGCGCTCCTCGATCAAGGCCGGCCGCGCCAGGCCGGGCGACGATTGATGGAGACAGAAGGGGGGCGCGCCGCCAAGGCCAGGCCGGAACGCCGCGCGCCGCGTCGCATCACAGCCGACTACCTGCAACGCGCGGCAATGCATTATCTCGAACGCTATGCCGCGCCCGCCGCGCAATTGCGCCGCGTTCTGGCGCGCAAGGTCACCATTAGCTGCCGACATCACGGTCTGGAGACGGCCGCGTTCGAGGTGATGCTGGACGAGGTCGTGGCGCGCTGTGTCGCCTCGGGGCTGGTCGATGACGAGCGCTTCGCGCAGGTGAGGGCGGCGACGCTGCGGCGCAAGGGACGCTCTTCGCGCGCCGTCGCGGCGAGCCTGTCGGCTAAGGGCGTGTCGCGCGACCTTGCCGCGGAAGCCAGCGAGGTCAGCGCCGAGGACGAGATGGCTGCCGCATTGAAGACGGCCCGGCGCAAGCGGCTAGGACCCTGGAGTCGCGGCGACCGTGCGGCTGTACGCCAGAAGGATCTGGCGGCGATGGCACGCGCCGGCTTCTCGATGACGATCGCCCGCACCGTGATCGATGGCGCGGGCGATGAGGATGTCACAAACGTCTGAGGGCAGGGCGGCCGAAACCGCCCCGGTTCACTCCAGCTTGTCTCATTCCAGCTTGACTTGCGCGTCCGTCACCACCTTGCCCCAGCGCGCAACTTCGGCCGTGACGAACTTGCCGAAGTCATCGCCAGCGAGGGTCGGGATCGGCGAGCCGTTTTTCTTCCATGCCTCGGCGATGGCCGGCGCAGCGAGCGCCTTGGCGACTTCGGCGCGCATGCGGGTGACGATCTCGGGCGGGGTGCCCTTGGGCGCCCAGAGAGCGTACCAGGTCGCGACCTCATAGCCATCGAGCCCGGCTTCCTTGGCCGTCGGCACGTCAGGGATCGCATCCGAGCGCGTCGCCGCGGCGACCGCCAGCCCGCGCAGGCGCCCCGACTGGATTTGCGGCGCGGACGAGCCGAGGCCGTCGAACAGGACGTCGACCTGGCCCGCGACGATGTCCTGCAAGGCCGGCCCGGCACCGCGATAGGGCACATGCGTCAGATTCACCTTGTTCTGAAGCTTGAACAGCTCGCCGGCCAGGTGATGCGTGGTGCCATTGCCGGCCGAGGCATAGTTCAGCTTGTTGGGGTTGGCCTTGGCATAGGCGATCAGCTCGGCGACGGTTTTGGCCTCCACCTTGGGATGGACGACGATGACCTGCGGCGGCTGGGCGATCACGGCGATCGGGATGAAATCGGTCTGGATGTTGTAGTCCAGCTTCGGATAGAGCGCCGGCGCGATGGCGTGATGCGCCGCGCCAACGAAGAAGCCGTAGCCGTCCGGCTGCATCTTGGACGCGGCGGAGGCGCCGACCGTGCCGCCGGCCCCGCCGCGATTTTCGATGATGATGCGCTGGCCGAGCTGCTGGTCGAGCTGGGCAGCGATTGGACGGGCGAAGGCATCGGTGCCGCCGCCGGCCGGGAAGGGTACGATGAAGGTGATCGGCCTTTGCGGCCAAGCTTGGGCCTGAGCCGCACCCGCCGCGATGAGGCAGAGCCCGGTGGCGGCCGCGAGCGCGACGAGAGAACGTGACGTGGTCATGGAATCGGATACCTCCCTGAGATTGTTGCAGACGGCTCTTGCTGGCCGCTGGTCGCTCCGCCTTTGGCGAAGCGACCGCTATCGCGATGAATTAGGGCATTCGCCGATCGTTCTGACAAGCCTGCCGTTCGCAGGGGGTATCGGCGCGGCCGCCGCCGCTGTTATGGCGATGGCACGGCACGCTTCGATTGATCGTGCCGTCGGATCACGCCGACTGGAGATAAGAGTGTATGAGTCGCCTCGACAGTTTCATCAGACGCCTCGAGGCCCAGCGCCGGATTCTGGACTGGGCCGCAGCCGGGATCGCCGGCCGTCCCGGCCTGGTGCTCGAGCTCGGTCTCGGCAATGGCCGGACCTATGACCATCTGCGCGAGCTCCTGCCGGATCGCGAGATCCATGTCTTCGAGCGCGATGTCAGCCCCAATCCGGCCTCTATGCCGCCGGCCGGCCTGCTGGTGGAGGGGGACATGGCGACGACGCTGCCAGCCTTCGCGGCGCGCCATGGCCGCAGCGCCGCCCTCGTCCATGTCGACGTGACCACGGGCGTGCCCGAGCGCGACCGCATCCTGTTCGCCTGGTTGCCGGAGCATGTCGCGGCGCTGGCCGCGCCCGACGCGCTGGTGCTGAGCGGTTGGGATCTCGCTCATCCGGCGCTCGTGGCGATCCCCCTGCCGGACGGCGTGCCGGCCGGGCGCTACTACGCCTATCGGCGCGCCGGCTGACGCGAGCCGCTGCAACGGCGGCGAGCCCGCATGTCGACTTGAGCTATTATTTCGATAAAACTGGATATATGGCTTGACGGCGCGCTCCGATGCGGTGATCGTCGTCGGCATGAACACGAACGATGCAGCCTCGAAGCTTGAAGCGCTGGGCAACCCGACCCGGCTTTCGCTCTATCGCCTGCTGGTCAAGGCCGGCCACGCCGGCCTTCCGGTCGGTGTCTGCCAGCAGCGGCTCCAGCTCGCCCAATCGACGCTTTCCTTTCACCTGAAGGCGCTGATCCAGTCCGGGCTGGTCACGCAGGAGCGGCAAAGCCGGACGCTGATCTGCAGGGCGAATTTCGAGATGATGACTGAGCTGGTCGGGTTCCTTGTCGACGAGTGCTGCGCCGACGAGCGCTGCCAGGCACAGACGCCCGGCGCGGCCTGAATTTTTGGCTTTTGCTTCGGTGATTCCGGATATGTGGGGGGCTGCCATGGCCAGAAAGACGATCGCCATCATCGGGGCAGGGCCGGTTGGCCTTGCCGCTGCGGCTCATGCCGTGGAGCGCGGGCTGACCCCGATCCTGTTCGAGCGCGGACTGTCGATCGGCCATGCGGTGAGGCAGTGGGCCCATGTCCCGATGTTTTCGCCCTGGGCCTATAACATCGACGCTGCCGCCGGCCGCCTGCTCGCCGCCCGTGGCTGGGCGCCGCCGGCGCCCGACGCCTACCCGACCGGCGGTGATCTGCTGGCGCTGTACCTGGCGCCTCTCGCCGCGCTTGCCGGGATTCGCGACGCGATCCGGCTCGAGTCCGATGTCACAGCGATCTCGCGCCTCGGCTTCGACAAGGTGAAGACGGCTGGCCGCGACAGCGCGCCTTTCGCCATCCGCTACCGGCAGGGAGGCGACGAGACGACGCAACTGGCCGATGCGGTGATAGACGTCTCGGGCACCTGGTTCTCGCCCAATCCCGCCGGCGCCTCAGGCTTGCCGGCCATCGGCGAGCATGAGGCGACAGGGCGGATCAGCTACGGCATGCCCGATGTGCTGGGGTCGGCGGCAGAGCGGTATGCCGGCCGCCGGATCGCGGTTCTGGGCGGCGGTCACTCGGCGATCGGCACCTTGACCGCCCTGGCGGAGCTTCAGGGCAGGGCGCCCGCCACGGCGATCACCTGGCTTTATCGCGGCGACGTTCTCTCCCGAGCTTTCGGCGGCGGGGCAGCCGACCAACTGGCTGCGCGTGGTGAACTCGGAACGCGGATCGCGCGCCTCGTCGAGAGCGGCTTCGTCTCGGCCGAAACGTCATTCCGTTTGGAGCGGATCGAGACGCAAGGCGGCGAACTCCACCTCTCCAGCGATGATGGCCGCACCATAGGGGCCGACGAACTCATCGTCGCCACGGGTTTCAGGCCGAAGCTCGGCCTCCTGCGCGAGCTGCGGGTCCAGCTCGACCCGGCGCTGGAATGCACCCCGGCGCTGGCGCCGCTGATCGACCCCAACAAGCATTCCTGCGGCACCGTCCGCCCCCATGGCGCGGCGGAACTCGCCCATCCCGAGGCAGGCTTCTACATCGCCGGGATGAAATCCTACGGGCGCGCGCCGACCTTTCTGCTCGCCACCGGCCATGAGCAGGTCCGCTCGATCGTGGCGGAGATCGCGGGCGATCGGGAAGCCGCGCGGCGCGTTGAGCTTGTCTTGCCGGAAACCGGCGTCTGCAGTGCGACGCCTGGCGGGACGACAGGTGCGGCGGCAGGATGCTGCGGCGGGCCGGCTCCGGCTGCCGCCGAGGCCTGCTGCGCCGATGATGCGCTGGCGAAGAATGCCGGCAAGCCGGGCTGCGGCTGCGGCACGAGGATCATAAGCGAGGCCGTCGCAGTCTGATGTCGCTCCCTTCAATCGCGACGCCGGCCCTTGGTGGAACCGGCGGCCTGCCTCTCATCCCCGCGCTCGGCGTCACCCAGGTGATCGGCTATGGAGCGCTCTTCTATGCCTTCGCCGTTCTGGCGCCGCACATAACCGAGAGCTTCGGCTGGGCACCGGAATGGACCTATGGCGGCTTTGCTGCCGGTCTTCTGGCGGGCGGGTTGGTGGCGCCGCTGTCCGGCCGCATGATCGACAGCTACGGCACCCGCCTGGTCATGAGCATCGGTTCGGCACTGGCCGGCGTGGCATTGCTGGCGCTGGCGGAGGCGAGGGGGCCGATCAGCTATTTCGCGGCGATGATCGCGCTCGAAATGGTCTCCACGATGGTGCTCTACGACGCCGCCTTTGCCGCTCTGACGCAGGCGCGAGGTGCCAATGCGCGTCGCGCCATCAGCAAGCTCACCCTGATCGGCGGCTTCGCCTCGACCCTGTTCTGGCCGCTGACGACGGTGCTGCTGGGTCAGTTCGACTGGCGCGAGATCTATCGTATCTACGCCATCATGCAGTTCGCGGTCTGCGTTCCGCTGCACCTGTTCCTGCTGCCCGGTCGCGTGCGTCGTGCAGTCGGCGTCGCGCCGGCCCCATCGGCGGGCGAGGTCGCTCCCGACACTTATCTCCATGGCGAGGCGCGGCAATCCGCCTTTCTGCTGCTGGCGCTGGCCTTTTCTCTGCAGGGATTCGTCGTCTCGGCGATGTCGGTCCATATGCTGACGCTGCTGCAGGGGCTGGGCCTGAGCGCGGCGGTCGCGGTCGGGATCGGGGCGATGGTCGGCCCGTCGCAGGTCGCCGGCCGGCTCGTCGAGATGCTGTTCGGCACCGGGCTTCAGCCCGTGACCACCGCCTGGGTCTCGGCCGTGCTGATGCCGCTGGGTCTGATGTTCCTGCTGGTGGGCGGCATGACGGCGACGCTCGCCGGGCTGTTTGCGATCGCCTATGGCATCAGCATGGGCCTGGGGTCGATCGTGCGCGGAACCGTGCCGCTGCAACTGTTCGGACCGGCCGGCTATGGCGCGATGCTGGGCAAGCTCTCCGCGCCGGGCCTGATCATCAAGGCCGCGGCGCCGCTCGTCTTTGCGGTCCTGATCGAGCGCGCGGGGCAGGTGCCGAGCCTGCTGCTGCTGATCGTGCTTTCGACGCTCGCGGCGGTGGCACTGTATGCCCTGGCCCGGAAGGTTGCGCGCGGCTGACAGCCTGGATTGCTTCGGTGCGCTCGCTAGGACGACAGGCGGCAGGGACGACCCAGGATCATATCCCAGCCTCCGCATCTCCTGTTGCAACCGTTTTGAAATGTCTCAGGCTGCAGCAAGTTAGAAATGTCTCAGGGCGCTACGGAGCCTCTGCCGGGGCTGCGGAGAGCCCATGTTTCGCAGCAGCGCCGGCAGAGGCGGGGCGATTGGCGGCTTTCGCCGCGACATGACGGTCGACGAAGGAAATCCGGCCTCGACGCCCCTTCGGTCGAGGCGCATAGCCCCCGGCTTCGCTGTGCGTCTTGGGCGGCACCGGTTTGATCTCGTCCTGGCGCGCTTTCACCCAGGCCAGGGCCTCCGAGAGGCGCTTGTTCTCGACGATCGCCGTGTGCGTGACGCGCTGTTTCTTGTCGAAGACGCGATACGCCAGAGTGACGCCTTTCCAACGCACCTCGAACCGACCGTCGGGAAACTCGTAGGTCTCGACGTATTTGCCGATCAGACCAGCCGTCAACGGCGTCTCGTCCAGAATAATCCGCTTGCTGTCGTAGGACAGGGCGAGTTGCTGAGTGACATAGCGCTGCTCTCGCCAAGCCAGAATCGTATCGAGCTCCTCGGGGTTACGTTCTATCGGGCGATGAAGATCGTTCGGTCGAGCTGGAGCTGAAGCAAAGCGCTCGTTGAAGCGCCCGATAAACGCTGGAAGGTAGGCGTTGGCCGCCTCGATCGTCGATATCCCTTCGAGCCGCAGCTCCTTCACGAGACGGTCCTGCAGCGTGCGGTTCACGCGTTCCACCCGCCCTTTGGCTTGGCTCGAGTTCGCACACAGGATCTCGATGCTAAGCTCGCTCAGAGCGCGCCCGAACTGCGTCATGCCCTGACCACCCTGAGCCTGAGGCTTCGACACGCGAAAGATCGAGTGCTTGTCAGAATAGAAGGCGAGGGGTCGCCCATGGCTCGCCAGATAGCCCTTCAACGCCTCGAAATATGCAAAAGCGCTCTCAGATTGCACGAATCGAAGCGCAACCAGGCGACCTGTCGCATCGTCGATGAAGACGATCAGCGTGCAGCGCGGACCGCGATCCTCAAACCAGCGGTGTTCGCTCCCGTCGATCTGGACCAGCTCGCCAAAGTGTTCGCGGCGGACGCGAGGCTGGTGAAACTGGCGCCGCTGCTTGCGCGAGAGCCACAGGCCTTCCGCGGTCATCCACTTGCGGAGCGTCTCTCGTGAGACCGCCAGGCCGTGCCGTTCGAGTAGCATCTGGCTCGCAAGAGTTGGTCCGAAATCGCGATAGTTCTCCGCGACATAGGCGATCGCCATCTGGCGGACATGCGGCGCTAGCAAACGATTGGAGGGCCGGCCGCGGGCATGATGGCGAAGGCCGGCCGCACCATCATCTGCGAACCGAAGTGCCAGCCGGTGCGCCTGGCGTCGCGTGACGCCCATCACCTCGGCCGCCGCCGTTACCGTCAATCGGCCCGCCATAACCGATGCCAGCACTTCGGCGCGGCGAAGCTCTCTCTCGCTCATCTCGACCCAGCCCATGCCAGACTCCCACGCTCAACGCCGAGGGGGAGTGTGACATTCCTAGTTTGCCACGATGAGACATTTTAACTTTGCGCCTACAATTGCCGAGCTGATAATGGGATTTATGGAACCAAATTCCAAGTCATCCTGGAACACTCGCACAGTAAAAACGCCCTGACTTCACGGGCAGAGCGTTTTTTATTTGCGCGGCTCAATATTCGGGCCGACGATCTGCGCAGTGCGGCACGCGTATATCTCCGATCAATGCCGGGTGGCAAGGACGGGAACAACCAGTCCCCCATTTGTCCGAATCGCCTCCAGCGCTGCGGGTTCGATCGGCAGTAGACCGGCGACGGCGACCGTTACTCCAAGCTTGCGGGGTTTACCGAGCCGATCGAGCGGCCAGCCCGCGCGCCGCAAAATTCTCTCCATGCGTACGTCAGTGACAGTCGCGATGGCTCGCAGGTCACGAGCCCTCCCCCACTCCAGCATTGCAGCAAACAGCATGAAGGTGGCCTGCCTTAAACCACCTTCGGTGATCGTGTCCGTCGCGGTTGTATCGACGCAAAAGCGAGAGCTTTCCGCAATCAAGTTGCAGCTCGGCGCGCTGCCGCCGTCGAGGAGCTCCGGGAACGTGTCGGCAAGCATGTTGGGTCCGGTGGTCGGAAGCAGACGGACAGAGCCCAGCACTGAATTCCCCTCCTTCACGATCAGATAGCTGGCGTCGAGAGCGTCATATCGATCCATCTCGAGGTCGCCAGTCAAGGAAACGGCCCATTCGAGTCGGTCCTTGAAAACCTTCCGTCTCAATCGGTGCATGCCCATCAACAGTCCTACATTCGCACCGCTATTGGCTCGATTCAGCTCCAAAACCTGCATCATGATCTCCGGATATAGAATGGGGCGCGGTCTGGTAGTTCCCGAATGGGGCAATCTTGGGCCGTGGTGCGCGAAGAACTCGCGTCATGCGCGTCTCGGCTTCGCCGTGACCGGGCTCTACTCGGGGCCGAAGCCCCTCCCCGAGCCGCCGATCGGCGTCTCGGCCTTCGGTGACGATCCCTCGCGCGGGCCGGCGCCAGGCGCCGGCAGGAGCCGCGCCGCCGGCGCGATGATGGTGCCTCGAGGGAAGAGAGGCGCGCGGCCCTCTCTCCCCAGCAAGAGCCAAATCGGGTCTCCCCATCCTTCCGCGCCGCAAGCGGCTTGTGCAGGACGCGGCCGAGGATCCGCGTGCCGCGGCCCTTCGCCCGGCGCGTTGCGCGTGGGCGATCCCCCTCCCGATTTGGCTCTTGCCCCCCTCTCTCCCCGCTGCTCGCCGCGAAGGCAGAGGTGCAGGCGGACCTGCACCCTGCCGGGTGACGGGCCTTCGGCCTCAACAAGGAGAGACCACCATGACCACGACGATCGCCGCCACCGCCATTGGCACGCTCACGACTGCCATCCAGCACATCGCCCTATCTAAGCTGGTCCCGAGCAAGGCCAATGTCCGCAAGGTCAATTCGACGGCCGGAATCGGCGAGTTGGCCGACAGCATCGAGGCGCACGGCCTGATCCAGAACCTCACCGTCAGGAAGGCGGCGAAGGGGCAGAAGTTCGAGGTCGTCGCCGGCGCGCGGCGGCTGGCGGCGCTCCGGTTGCTGGCAAAGGAGGGCCGGTTCGACAAGGACATCGACATTCCCTGCAATGTGCTGGCCGCCGAGCGCGATGCCGAAATCTCCTTGGCCGAAAACACCCAGCGTGAGGCCATGCATGTCGTGGACGAGGTCTTGGCCTATCAGCGCCTTGTTGAGGACGGTCTGCCGGCAGACGCCATCGCCAGCCGGTTCGGCCAGTCCGTGGTCACCGTGCGGCAGCGCTTGAAGCTGGCCAGCCTGTCACCGCAGATTCTGGAGGCGATGCGGGCTGACGAGATCACGATCGAGCAGGCCCGCGCGCTGGCGATCACCGACGACCATGGCGCCCAGGAAGCGGCATGGTTTGGCCGCGACGGCTGGAGCCGCAGCCCCAGCAATCTGCGCGCGGCGCTGACCAACGAGCATCTGCGCAGCACCGACCGGCTGGCGCGGTTCATCGGGCTGGAGGCCTATGGGGCTGCCGGCGGCGCGGTCCTGCGTGATCTGTTCTTCGAGAACGAGGCGACGTTCCTGACCGACCGGCCCTTGGCGATGCGGCTCGCGGCCGAGAGGCTGCAAGCGGTCGCGGATGCGGTTCGGGCTGAGGGGTGGAACTGGACGGAAGTTTGCATCGAGGCCGACAGCATCCACCACGCCGGATATGGCCGTATCCATCCGCAGCGTCGCGGTCACACCGAGGCCGAGCAGGCCGAGCTTGCGACGCTTGGCGAGAGCTACGACGCCTTGGCCGAGCAGATCGAGGCCGATGCCGAGGGCGATGCGCAGATCGCCGCCGACGAGGCGCGGCTTTCCGAGATCGAGCAGCGTATTGAGGCGATCAGGATGGCGACCGAAAGCTACATCGCCGACGAGCAGGCTTTGGCCGGATGCATGGTGGCGATCGGCTATGACGGATCGCTGCAGGTGACGCGCGGCCTCGTCAGGGCGGAGGACCGCGCCGCGCTCGACCGGCTGCGTCGTAGCGACGACGCTCATGACGATGGCGACGAGGCCCCTGCCCTCCCCTCCCCGCTCGAAACCACCGAGCCGAGCGGATATTCCGCAACGGTCATCGAGGAACTCACAGCGATCCGCACGGCGGCCCTTCGCGTCGAGCTGGCGCAGCGGCCCAAAATCGCAATGGCGGCGATGCTGCATCCACTTGTACTGGCCTGCTTCTATGGTCGCCATCATGGCCTGCACATGCATTCGGCTGTCGAGATCAGGGGTGAGCGCAAGGCGCTGGACCTCAGCATCAGGCAGCCCGAAGCCTGCCGGGCGCTGTCCAGTTGGACCGAGATCGTCGATGCTTGGGGCTACCGGCTTCCCGGTGATCAGGCCGACCTGTGGCAATGGCTGATCGACCAGCCGATCGAGACGCTGACGGACCTGTTGGCGGTGGTGTCGGCGGCGAACCTCAACGCCGTCACGGCGCGCCACGAGATCAGCCGGGGGCGGATCGCACAAGCCAACCAGATCGCCCGAGCCGTCAAGCTCGACATGCGCTTATGGTGGAGCCCGGAGCAGGAGTTCCTGTCGCGCCTGGCGAAATCCACCATCGCCGGTATCCTGCGCCAGGCCGGGTGCTCCGAGGATGCCGCCAAGGGCATCGAGCGCAGCCCCAAGCCCGAGGCCGTCGCTCAGGCCGAGCGCGAATTGGACGGCAAGGGCTGGCTCCCCTCTCCGCTCATGATGCCAGCGGCGGTTCAGGTCGACGAGCGGGATGATCGCGGCGATGACGCTGGCGCTGGCGAGGTCATGCGAATGGCGGCCGAATAACGCCCGGCTGCGCCAGTCGACCCTATGATGGAACAGCCGCCCGGGCCTCGCGCTCGGGCGGTATTCGCGCGCGGGGACTGCCCCTGCGCGGGATCGACCCGCCCAGGACCAGATCAGGGGCGCCCCAAAGCCCCGCCCCTCATGCTCCCCTCCCAGCCCGAGGATAAGCGCCGCCAGAACCGGCTCAGGTATCGGCTAGCTAGTTGATAGCTAGCCAGTAGCTAGCCGATACTATTTAATGGTTGGTAGCTATCTGTTAGCTACTCGATATTTAAGGTGCGCAAACGGAGGATTCGCCCATGCCAACGATCGCATTTGCCAACCCAAAGGGGGGAGCGGGTAAGACCACGGCCGCTCTTCTGCTTGCATCTGAATTGGCGGCAAAGGGTGCCAAAGTCACCATAATCGATGCCGATCCCGAAAGATGGATATCGCAATGGGGTGCATTGAAGGGGAAGCCCGACAACATTCAGATCATTGGAAACGCTACCGAAGATACGATTGTAGATCAGATCGATGATGCCTCGCGCGATTCTCAATTTGTTGTGGTCGATCTCGAAGGCACCGCCAGTTTGATGGTTGCCAATACGATCGGAATGGCCGATCTCGTCATTATTCCTACCCAAGGTTCGGCAATGGATGCAAAGGGCGGGGCGAAAACAATTCGGCTTATTAGGAATCAGGAACGGATGGCCCGTCGCCGAATTGCACACAGTGTTCTCCTAACCCGGACAAGCGCTGCGGTGACCTCACGCTCCCTCCGCAACGTCCAAGAACAGCTTGCGAAGAGCGGGGTCGATGTGTTCATCACGCCAATCGTCGAGCGCGCGGCATTTCGAGATATATTTGATTTTGGCGGAACCCTGGCGTCGCTTGATCCTCGGAACGTCAGCAACCTCGAAAAAGCCCGCGAGAACGCGCGCGAGTTTGCGGGCGAGGTGATCGCAAAGCTGAAACAGTCAACTCAGGACGAGAAGGTGGCCTGACATGACCAATGAGCGCCCGGACTTGGGGTTTGGCGGAGAGTTGGATGAGTTCGATCCCAAGGCATGGGACTCGGCCGCCACGAAGAAAAGTGTTTCGAGGCCACCCAAGGAAGCCACTATGCAAATGGCCGAGGCTGTCGGGTTCAAAAGCCGCGAACCGAAATTGGCAGCGACGGTCGATCGCAAAATCGATCGGCGGCGGCGCACGGGGCGCAACGCGCAGTTCAATTTGAAAGCTAGACCCGAGACCATTGAGGCCTTCTGCCGGATCGCGGACCGCAAGGGATGGGGCCTCGGTGAAACGCTCGAAGAAGCGGTGCTGTTGCTTGAGCGCGAGCTTTCCGGTGTGAAATAGGCTGTCAATTTTCTGGGTTGCCAGAATCGGACGACTCACACATCGTCACTAGTGCTTTGAGGGTGATTTGGTGTCCGCCTCGCTTCAAAAATCCGCGCCTCGCATGGCCGCCATTCGATCTCGGCGGCATGAAGCAGGATTCTACGAGACGACTGTCTTTGTCCACGAGCTTGCTCGCGAGGCGATGGACAAGGCGATAGCGACGGGACAGTTCAAGTCGCGCAGGGAAGCCATGGAGGCCGTTATCCATGCGGCGTTCATGCCAGAGGGAAGTGCAATCAGTCCGCGCTGACCCCTGAAAAGCGAAAAGGCCCCAGCTTTGGCGAGCTGAAGGCCTTTTGTGACGACTGTGGGAGCCGCCTGTAGAACGGCTCTAAATCTCCCACAGCCGAATCGTTCTGTCAACGCAAACCATTTGGTTTGCGAACGGATTTCTATGTCTTTCGCGCAGGCGAGGGGGTGGGGTCCGATCGTGGACCTGCGCCTGCACGGGATGAGCTTGGAGGGAGGTTTGACGCGGCCCAGCCTTGAAGGAACGGGCCATGTTCGCAGTCGAGATGTTGAGGGTGATCGGGGAGGTGCGCACGCTGTCGCGCCTGGACGAGATCGCCCGGGATCTGTGGAGCGCCTTTGGCGCGGATGCGCTCACGGAGGACCAGGCGCAATCGCTCAGCGAGGCGATCGAGGCGCGCAAGCGCGAGGTAAGGGGGCAGGACCGCGTGGCGGTGCGCGCGCCGACAGTCGCGCTTGAGCGGGCCCTGGACGGGCGCAACAGCATCTTCCCGCCGAAGCGCCGGCCGAAGTCGCCAGATCGCCAGCGTTCGATCGCGCGCCGGCGGCGGCTGGCTGCCTCGGGTCCGCTGCCGCCGCAGATCGCGGCGAAGTTCACCACCGGCCAGCTCGCGGTGATGCGGATCATCGCCGACGAGGTCGAGGGCAGACGCGGGACGTGCGCTTTGACGATCGGCGAGATCGCGGCGCGCGCCGGCGTCTGCATCGCGCTGGCGCGCAACGCCATCCGGATCGCCGAGCGGCTGTTCCTGATCAGCACGCAGTTCCGGAAGAGGGAAGGGCGCCCGCATCTGCCCTCGGTCATCCGGATCATCAGCCAAGCCTGGAACGCCTGGCTCATCATCGGCGGCAAAGTGCGCCGGCACGCCATCAATGCCGAGCGCGAAGCAGGCACGTTACCGTTTCGAGTGCAGACGACGGGCAGCAAATCCTCGCGAAAGATAGGGTCTAGAAAATTAGGCCCCACGGGCACCGATCTATACAGATCGGCTTCTTCTCTAAGCGGACGACCGCAAACGGAGGCGCGCAAAGACCCTCCGGGCGGCCTCCGGCCGTCGCCTAAAGGCGATCAGCGCAGCCTCGCGGCCGACTTCAAGCTCAATTTTGCTTGATCAGAACAAACGGCACTGTCGCAATTGGCTTTTCGAAAAAGCCAAGTGATTTCGGTCGAGTTTGTCGTTTTTGAGGGTGGAAGGCATGCGCCGAGTGCATGTTGTCGTTCGATATGACGATCGTCGTGATGGAGACTGCTGTCAGCAGCCTGCCTTGATAGCGTTGCTCATCTGAGCTACAGACATGCCTTGAAAGAGGAGGCTGTCATGGCTGCAACCGCATTTGTTCGGGCCCGCATCGACGAAGGTTTGAAGGACGAGGCCGCCGCGGTGCTGGCGGAGATGGGCCTCACCGTGTCCGACGTCGTCCGGATGACGCTAACCCGGATCGCCAAGGATCGCGCCTTGCCGCTGGAGTTGAAGGTTCCCAATGCCGAGACGCGCGCGGCCATGGAAGAGTCCCGCGTGCTGATGAAGCAGCGTCGCGCCCGTTTCGCCACCGCCCAGGAACTGTTCGATGCCCTCGACCAAGAAGCCGGCCAGTAGTAAGCGGGCTTCTCTGCCTAGATCGGCAGATTATGCGAAAAGCTTCCTCAAGGATTGGGAGCGTCTGTCGCGCTCGGGCCGATACGACATGGTTCAACTGAAAGAAGCGATGATGCTCCTCATCGCCAATGATAATCCCCTTGGACCGGAATGGCTCGATCATGCCTTGAAAGGCGATTGGGCGGATCATCGCGAGTGCCACATAGGCGGCGATTTTCTCCTGATCTATCAGCTCGACAGCAATTTCATTAACTTCGTCCGCGCCGGTACGCATTCCGAGCTGTTTGGCTGATACCTTGACTGGCCGGGCAACCGGTCTCTCTTTCATTGCCATGGAGTGACGGTTCGGCCTGCCCAGCGTGCCGCTGGCGTTACCGCGCCAGATTCTATTTGTTTTCTCCCTACCGATTTTCGAAGTCAGGAATCCTGATGTCAGACCAGAACGAAGATTTAATCGCGCTGACCGCGTCGATCGTGTCGGCCTACGTGGCACGCAACAACGTGCCGGTGGGCGACCTGGCTAGCGTCATCGCAAGCACCCATGCCGCGCTCGCAGGGCTCGGGGGACCGCCGGCACCCGTCGCTGCCGAGCCGCTGGTCCCGGCCGTACCTATCCGCAAATCGGTGACGCCCGATGCGATCATCTGCCTGGAGGACGGGCGGGCGTTCAAGACGCTCAAGCGTCATTTGAGCACGAGCTACGGCATGACCCCGGATCAGTACCGGGCGAAATGGAGCCTGCCGGCCGACTATCCGATGGTCGCGCCGAACTATGCGGAATCGCGCTCTGCGATGGCGAAGTCGATCGGGCTGGGCCGGAAGGCCGGTGTGGTTGTCCGGCGGACGAAGGCGAAGATCTGAGACCAGCTCACGGTTGGTTGTCGCCAATGAAGCTCTTCCCGAACCAAGCAAAAGCCTATTTGGCTTGGTTGTCGCGAGATTCGTCGTTGGAGTTCCAAGAGATATCAGTTCTCGCGGCTTTGCCGCGACGGCCCGGAGGCGAACGCGCTTTGCCATAGCGCCGTAGCGAGCCGGAGGGCCGCATGTATGAGTTCCCGGCGCTGGCGCCGGGTCCGATCACGTCCTTGGTGTCATCGCCGCCGCGATTCTGCCATCGGCGGTCTTTCGGTCCGCCAGCGCGGCCTTGAGTTCATCATAATCGATCCCGACGCGCTTCGCCGCGCGCCGGAGTTCTGCGTCCGTCAAGCCGACCAGTTCGAACAGGGACTGATCGAGCCGTTCGGCGACCTTTTCGATCGTCCGCAGCGTCGGGTTTCCCCGTCCGCGCAGGAGGTCGAAATAAGTCCCCCGCCCAACGCCGAGTTTTTCGATGAAGCCCTCGGCATTTGGGCTCTGCGCCTCGAGCTGCTGCAGACGGATCGCGATGATCTGCGCGAGGACCGAATGCTCGCCCTCGCGGGGGTTGCGCGCATCAGGCATGGTCGAACAGGCCTTCGAACTCGCGGTCGGCGAAATATCGCAGCTTGCCGGCGATGATGGGCCGCTGGTTGGCGATGAAGAGCATCTGGGCAGTCGAGTGCATGTTGCGGACCTCGTCGGGTGTCATGAGCGGGCGGGCGACGTGCTGCTCGCCATAGGAGATTCCGGATTTTTCGGAATCGAGCGCGCGGCTCATGGTCTGGAAGACGACAGTCTCCTGGCCGGTGAGGTCGGAGACGAGGCGGGCGCTGTCATGGTCATTGACGCCAAAAACCTGGAGGACGCCGGCGTTCGACAGGAAGGTGCCGGCGCGGCGACCGTAGGTGGCGCGGAGCTGATGGACGTCCTGGAGAATGGGCCAGAGCTGGACGCCGTAGCCGGCCATGAGGCCCATGGCGCGCTCGATGGGCGCGAGGTTGCCGAGGGCCGCGAACTCGTCGAGCAGGTACAGGACTGGCGCGGCCACGGCGACTTGCCCAGCCGGCGCGACCTGTGAGCCTGACGGGGCAGGGGAGGGCGCACGCGCCATGTCCGACAGGCTGCGCGTCACCATGAGGCGCAGCCAGCGCGAATAGGTCGCGAGCCGATCGGGCGGCAGAACCAGGAAGACGGTGGCGGTGCGGCGCTTGAGATCGGCGAAAGAAAAGTGGCTCCTCTCAAGCACGGCCGTCATGCGCGGCGAGTCGAGGAAGTGGGTATGGCGCTGCGCGGCCGAAAGGACGCCTGCGGCCTCGCGATCGGATTTGCCGAGATGGCGGTTGGCGGCGCGCGCGACGAGGCCGCCAGCCGCGGTCGATGCCTGCATGCGCTTGAGCAGGGCGGTGAAGGCTTCGGGCGCGAGGGTGAGGCATTCGCGTAGGGTCGCGAGGTTGCGCCGCTTGCGGGGTTCGTCAGCGGCGATCGACAGGATGATCCCGCCGATCAGGGCTTTGGCTTCCTCGTTCCAGTGCGCCTCGCCGGCTTCGCCTGGCGCATCGAACACGAGTGCGTCGGCAAGCGTGGCTGCTTCCTCGGCGACATCGATGTCGTCGGGGTCGAGATGCTGCAGCGGATTGAAGGCGGCCGAGGCGATGCCGGTGACGCCGAAGGGATCGAGCACATGGACTTTTCCGAAGCGGTCCCGCGCTCGCTCCGTCACCCTGGCGTTCTCGCCCTTGGGGTCGATGCAGATGACGGAGCGATCCGCGGTCAGCAGGTTCGGGATGATGGTGCCGACGCCCTTGCCGGTGCGGGTCGGCGCCATCGTGAGAAGATGGGCCGGCCCGTCATAGCGCATCAGCCTTTTGGTGATGGGATCGCGCCCGATCAGCAGGCCGCTTTGGCCGCGCGTCAGCGACGACACCTCATTGTCGTTGGCGAAGCGTGCCGAGCCATGGGTCGCGTCGTCGTCGACCATGCCAAAATTCTCGACCATCGGCTTCATCACGAAGCGCGCCAGCGTCATCAGGCCAAGCAGGCAGGCGAGGAGATTGCCGGCAAGGTGGAGCCAGGTCCGGGCCATGCCGATCGCGTCCATGGCGAGATGGACGCCGAAGAGCAGCGCGAGCGTGACGATGCCGGCGATGGCTCCGACTTTCGCGACATAGTGGATCGCGGCAAGCGGCCCGAAGACAATGCTGCCTAGCGCCCAGAGCGGATCGCGCCAGGCGGCGCGCAGCATGTTCACGAAAGCAATGCGCGCCAGCATCAGGCACGCTCACCCGCAGCGGCAGAGCCACCAGCAGCCTGAAACGCCACAGCAGCCTTCTCGTCGGCCGACAGCGCGATCAGCTCAGGGAACAGCGTCCGGTCGCCCTCGCGGGTGAGAAACCCCGGCAGCTCGCGCTTGAGCCAGGCCCGCAGCCGATCGACGAACTCGGCATCCTTGCTGGTCTCGAGCCGCTGCAGCACGAGCGCGCCGAGCAGCACCTTTCGGCGGGTGTCATTGGCGCGCTCCTGGCGGCCGAGCCTGGCCTGCAGGGTTTTGCGCTGGGCATCGAGCTGGGCCAGCCGCTCCTCGATCGATCGTCTCGCCATAGGGGCGTCTCCATCAGGGTAAGCGCCCGATTCTAACGGCGACACCCTGACGAGCCAACCCCGGGCGCAAAGATTGGAACGGTTCGAGCCAAACCAGCGCGACCGGACATGCCAATCCCGTCGCCGGTCGTCCTGGCACAAAGCGTGCCGCAGGCGGACCACGAGAAGCGTCAGGAGCGGAGCGAATGATGCTTTAAGTGCGCACTTACGAGTTGTTGCACAACTCAGAGCTTGATACCGTTATCGCTAACCAGGGTTTCGTGAATTGGCAATCTACCATCTCAGCATGAAGCTGATCAGCCGTGGCTCTGGCCGTAGCGCGGTCGCGGCTGCGGCGTATCGCGCCGGGGAACGCCTGACGAACGAGCGCGACGGCATCACGCACGACTTCACCCGGCGCGACGGCGTCGAGCATTCCGAAATCGTCTTGCCGCGTGGATCGGAGGCGGATTGGGCCTTGGATCGCTCGGCCTTGTGGAATGCGGCCGAGGCGGCCGAGACCCGGAAAGACGCACGGGTGGCGCGGGAGTTCGAGATCGCCTTGCCGCATGAGTTGAGCGCGGAAGAGCGGCTTGAGGCGACGCGGAGCTTTGCGCAAGGGTTGGCGGATCGCTATGGGACGGCGGTGGATTTTGCGATCCACTCGCCGCATGGCGCTACGGATGTGCGCAATCACCATGCCCATCTGATGATGACGGTTCGGGCTGTCGGCTCCGAGGAGTTTTTGGGCAAGACCTCGATCGAGCGGGAGAACAAGTGGCTTCTGTCGCAGCGGCTGCCGACCTCGTCGATGCAGATGCGCGAGATCCGCCAGTCCTGGGAACAGGTCGCCAATGAGCGGCTTGCGGCTGCGGGGCTTGATGTGCGGATCGATCATCGCTCGCATCAGGAGCGCGGGCTGGAGATCGAGCCGACCGAGCATATGGGGGTGTTCGCCACCCAGATGGAGCGGCGCGGGGTCGAGGTGTCGCGGACCAGGCTCGACGGAGATGCGGCGCGGCGCAATGCCGATCTGATCTCGGAGAAGCCCGAGCAGGTTCTGACGCTGATCACCGGCGAGAAGAGCGTGTTCGATCGGCATGATGTTGCTAGGGCGCTGCATCGCTCGATCGACCAGCCCGAGGCGTTCCAGACGGCATTTGCGAAGGTGATGGCGTCGGATGCCCTGGTCGAGCTTCAGGCCGAGCGGGTCGATCAGAACGGCGAGATCACTCTGGCGAAATATTCGACGAAGGAAATGGTGTCGCTTGAGCGCGGCATGGCTGACGGGGCGATGCGGATGAGCGAGGCGCGCTCGCATGGTGTCGATGGCGCGCATGTCGATGCGGCGTTGGCTGTGCAGGATGCTGCGATCCGGCGCGGGGTTGCGGCTGATACGGCCGGGCAGGTGGCGCGCGGCGCTTTGTCGGAATCCGATCGGGATGTTGCGATCGACCGGGCCGGCCTGAGCGACGAGCAGCGGCGGGCGGTGGAGCATGTCACCGGCGGTGAGCGGATCGCGGCCGTGGTCGGGTTGGCGGGCGCCGGCAAGAGCACGATGCTGGCGGCGGCGCGCGATGCCTGGGAGCGGCAGGGATATGCCGTCCATGGCGCGGCGTTGTCGGGCAAGGCGGCCGAGGGGCTGGAGGAGGCGTCAAGGATATCGTCGCGGACGCTGGCGTCGTGGGAGCATGGCTGGAAAGCCGGTCGCTCCGAGCTGGGGCCAAAAGACGTCATGGTGATCGACGAGGCTGGCATGGTAGGATCGCGTCAGCTTGCGCGCTTCGTCGCCGAGGCGGAGCGCACGGGTGCGAAGCTGGTCATGGTCGGGGATCAGGAGCAGTTGCAGGCGATCGGGGCCGGCGCGCCCTTCCGCGCGATCGCGAAGCGGATCGGGTTCGCCGAGTTGCAGGACATCCGCCGGCAGCGCGAGGACTGGCAGCGTGAGGCGTCGGGCGATTTTGCCCGCCACAGGACGGGCGATGGGTTGTTCGCTTACGCCGAGCGTGGCGGGGTGCGGTTCAGCGAGACGCGTGCTGAGGCGCGGGCGGCGATCGTCGCCGACTACATGGCCGATGCGGCCGAGCGGCCGGAGGGCTCGCGCGTCGCGATGGCGCACCGGCGGGTGGATGTCCGGGCGCTCAATGCCGACATCCGCGCGGCGCGGCAGGAGGCCGGTGAGCTGGCGCGCGGGGAGGGGGAGCAGGGTGCCCTTGGACGCGAGCATGTGTTCGAGACCAATGACGGCAAGCGGTCGTTCGCGCCTGGCGACCGGATCGTGTTCCTGGAGAACAATCGCGAGCTCGGCGTGAAGAACGGGATGCTCGGGACGGTGTCGTCGGTGGAGGACGGCCGGATCGCGGCGGCGCTCGATGGCAAGGGGCGCAATGGCGAGGATCGGACGGTGACGGTCTCGACAAGCAACTATGCCGCGTTCGATCACGGCTACGCAACCACGATCCACAAAACTCAAGGGTCGACGGTCGATCGCGCCTTCGTCATGGCGTCGGGGACGATGGACCGGCATCTCACCTATGTGTCGATGACGCGCCATCGCGATCAGGCGACGCTGTATGCCGGCAAGGACGAGTTCAAGAACGGGATGGAGTCGCTTGCGGCCCGGCTCGGCCGCGACGGGTCGAAGGAAACCACGCTCGACTACGCGCAAGACTTTGCCGAGCGGCGCGGCATCGCCGAGCGGTTCGGGGTGCGCAGCGAGATCGAGGTCGAGCGCGCCGCCGACGGCCGGGCTCGACAGCGCGAGGGCGTCGAAAGACAACGCGCAGATCTCGCGCGTGATTCCGGGGCGAAGGATCCCCCTGCCGATCGGCGTGGTGATCGTGGTCAGCGGCAGGAGCGCGTTGCCGGCGAGGAGGGGCCTCAGCGAGCTGGTCCGACCACGGAGACGCCGGCGGCGAAGCGCAGCATGTTCGCCGGGCTCAAACTCGGGGCAGGGCGTGGCGATCCCCAGGAGGGTCGCGATGCGGCGTCAGGGCAGCAGGGCCGCATGAGCCCGAGCGAACCGACCTCGGGCTCCGCTGACGCGCGGGTGCAGCTTCTGGCCGCCGTCGAGAATTATGCAAAGGCCTATCAGGATGCCGCGCGTATGCGGGCTGCCGATTTGCCCGTCCTCGAGCATCAGAAATTGGCGCTTCGGACAGCTGGATCCGCGATGGACAAGGCTCGGCCGGGCTCGACGCAGGAGATGGCCTCCGTTCTCGAACATGAGAGCCTGAGCCAGCGCGCGATGGCCGAGCTGAGCGGGCCGGCGCTCGCCGCGCAGCTCGTCGCTGGCATGGATCGCGAGAGGCAGCGCCAGGTGCAGCGGGAAGTGGCTGCGCGGGGCATAGAGCCAGACGGTGGTAGTCTGGACCGGTCGGACGCGGCGCGCGAGCCCGATGCTGCGAAACATGTCCGCGAGCGCGACAAGGGCATGGAGCGGTGAGCGTGAGATGAGCGATCAGCACGAGCCGGGCGAGGATGACGCGGCGCGGGCGTTTGAGGCGCTGCGGGCGGAGGTTGCGACATTGCGCCAGGCCGTCGAAGCGCTGCCGGCAATCGTAGAAGGCGCGACGCGCGCGACCGATTACACGCCGACGCTTGGCGCCGTCGCGAAGGTGCTGACCCAAGTCGAGGCCCGCATCGTCGCGATCCAGAACCATCCCGCGTTAAAGATGACGCCCGAGCAGCATGGCCGGGCGATCGGGCGCGCCGGAGCCGACGCATTCGCCGATGCCGCACGGTTGATGCGCGATGAGGCCGATGCGATGAAGCGCGAGCGGCAGCATCTGGCGGGAATTGCGGGGGAAGTGCTGACGCGGCAGGCTCAACGGCGGCAGCTGCTGTGGTTCTGTGCTGCAGCATGTGCTGTGGGACTGTCGATCGTTCCGCTGATACGCGCCTTGGCGACGCATTGGCTTTGAAATCGTTGTCCGGCGTCGGCGGCCTTGAGAAGTTTTTGGGTTATAGATCAACCGAAACAAGGAAACTTTGCCATGACCAGCGAGACCGGAAAACCAATCTTCACCAATGACGGCCTCAGCTCCGAGCTTCTCAAAAAAGGCCTAAGCTCCGGAAATCTGCAAACAGCGCTGGCGACACCGGCTCCCGTGGCTTCCACCACGACCGCGCAACCCGCAGCGACCGCTCAGGCCTCGACCAAGAAGTGAGCACCGAGACCGATTTCTACTCCGCGTTAGGCCAGTGCGTCTCGGCCGCCGCGGGCGTGTTCGGTCTGGGGTTCATTGGCTGGCAGATCATGGTCGCGCGGCGGACGGCCGACTTGCAGGCCCTGCAAACATTTCTGCGTGACGCCAAGGATCACGAGGCTGCGCTGATCAAAGCGAGCGACCAGCCTGAAAAAGATCAGGCGTTTATCGAGTACCTGAATTTCCTCGAAACCTACGCCACCGCGCTGAACGGGAAGCTCTTTCCAGCAACCAGCCGTGAGATCGTGAACGACAAGATTACCGACGCGCTTGTCGTCATTTCCGATTCAACGGAATGGCATCCGAAGTTGGCGGCGGCGATCACCAGTCATACGACCTTCGTGGCCTTGCGGCGGTTCATGGAACGCAATCGAAAGGCGATGAAGGCGGTTCGCGAGACCCGCACGAACATGGCAGCCTAGGCGCAATGGCCGACACGCTGTCGCCCGCGCAGCGCAGCGAGCGGATGAGCCTGATCCGCGGCAAGGACACCCGCCCCGCGCTGGTGGTTCGGCGGATGCTCCACCGGCTGGGCTATCGCTTCCGGCTTCATCGCCGCGACCTGCCCGGAAAGCCCGACATTGTGCTTCCGCGGCACCATGCCGTGATATTCGTGCACGGTTGTTTCTGGCATCAACACCCCGATCCGGCCTGCCGTCTTGCCAGGCAACCCAAGACCCGCATTGACTTCTGGCAAGCGAAATTCGCGGCGAATCAGTCGCGGGATCTGCGTACAATTTCAGCGTTAGAAGCGAACGGCTGGCGCGTTCTGGTTGTCTGGCAGTGCGAATTAAGAGATAAAGAACAATTAGAGAACAAACTAAGGGAATTTCTAGCGGACCGATGATGCGCGCAATCGAACTCTTCGCCGGTGCTGGCGGCCTTGGAATCGGCGTGAGCCAGGCAGGCTTCAAGCCCGAGGCCGTCGTGGAATGGGACCGCTGGTGCTGCGACACCATCCGGGAGAACCAGGCCCGCGGCGTCGCCGCGGTCGCGAATTGGCCGACGCCCACCGAGGGCGACGTCAAGAAGGTCGATTTCGAGAAATACGAGGGCAAGATCCAGCTGGTGACGGGCGGGCCGCCCTGCCAGCCGTTCTCGCTTGGCGGCAAGCATCGCGCCCAGGACGATTCCCGCGACATGTGGCCGGAAGCGGTCCGCGTCGTCCGCGAATCCAAGCCCGAGGCGTTCATCTTCGAGAACGTGAAGGGCCTGACCCGCGCGAGCTTCGCGAGCTATCTGGCCTACATCGAGCTGCAGCTGACCTACCCCGAGCTGGTCCGCCGCGGTGACCAGAACTGGGAAGACCACCTGGGCCGTCTGGAGCGGCATCACACCAGCCGTCGCCGCGGCGACGCCGGGCTGACCTACCAGGTGGTGCACAGGGTTCTCAACGCCGCCAACTACGGCGTGCCGCAGAAGCGCGAGCGCGTCGTGTTCGTGGGGTTCCGCAGCGGTCTCGGCATCGAGTGGTCATTCCCGAAAGAGACGCACTCCAAGGAAGCTCTGCTTTGGGACAAAGGCGCCGCGGGTACCTATTGGGACCGCCACCGGGTCGCTAGGAAGGACCGCGTCCTGACGACCAAAGGGGCGCCGATCCTGCTGCCCTGGCGCACGGTGCGCGACGCGATCGGCGACCTGCCCGATCCGGAGTTCCGCCCCCGCCAGGCCGCGGAGATCTCGAACCACAGATTCCAGGGCGGAGCCCGCTCCTACCCCGGCCATACCGGCAGTCCGATGGACGAGCCCGCCAAGACCCTGAAGGCTGGGGTGCATGGCGTGCCGGGCGGCGAGAACATGGTGGTCCGGCCGGACGGTAGCCTGCGCTATTTCAGTGTCCGCGAGAGCGCCCGCCTGCAGACCTTCCCGGATGATTTCGTGTTCCATGGCTCCTGGTCGGAGGCCATGCGCCAGCTCGGCAACGCCGTGCCGGTGGATCTCGCCAGCATCATCGCCAGCCATGTGCGCACGCACTTGGTCGCGGCCTCCGGAGCTACCCGCCAGAAATGAGCAAATCTCCCGTTTCCGCGACCAATCTTCTGGTCGCCAAACTTCGTCAGGATCTGTCGGACATCGTCGCCCAGGCCAGGGCAACCGAACTCAGCCCGCGTAGCCGCAGCAAGCTCAACTCCGAGATCGAGCGCGCGGCGGGCGAGCTAACCGCGCTGCTCGCGGAACTTGATCCGATCAAACGCCCGAAAGACGTTTTCGACCCGGGGAACCCCCGCACCATCGGCTTCTTCATCGCGCTGGCGATGACCGCGCAACCACGCCATCCGTTGGATGCTTTCGAGCCACGGTACGGTTCGGGGATCTACGCCTTGTATTACACGGGGGATTTCGCGCCTTACGCGCCCATCAGCAAGACCGAGACCCCGATTTACGTCGGACAGGCCGCGCCAGGCTCGCATGATGCCCGCACGCCGGTCGAACAAGGCGCCCGTCTGGCCGCTCGGCTCAACGAGCACCGGAAGACTATTCTGAAAGCCTCGGAATCGCTCGATATCGCCGACTTCGAGTGCCGCGCGCTGGCCGTTCAGACCGGATGGGAAACGCCGGCCGAGGATTACCTTATCCGGCTGTTCAAGCCGATCTGGAACAAGGAAACGAAGATCGTCCAAGGCTTCGGCAAGCATGGCGACGCGCCGACGACCAGGACCAACCGGGTTTCATCCTGGGACGTGCTGCATCAAGGCCGCGCGGCGGCCGGGCACGGCGTGAACCCGGTTCAGAAGGAGCTGGCGACGTTGCACACCGAGCTGGCCGAGCATTTCCGCGACGTACCCTCCTTCGGAACCTTGGAAGAGGTCATCAGCGGCTTCATTGATGGCTTGCGACAGTCTTAGGTCAAAAATCGATCGGCGCCATACAGCCTATCTCAAGATGAATAAGAACAAATGAAAGAAGGGATGTCATGGCTGATTATCAAGTTAAGATTGAGAATTGCAACAGCATCGATCGCGCCGACATAACCCTTAAACAAGGTAGTCTAAACATAAAATACGGGCCCAATGGGCTCGGAAAGAGCACTATCGCCAAGGCGATAGTGAGTCAGGCTCGCAATGACGGCAGTTTGGCAGAGTTGGCGCCGTTTAAGGGGCGCGGTAAGGCTGGAGCCGGTCAACCTAAAGTCAGCGGCATTGAGGGTATAAATTCTGCCCTCGTATTCGACGAAGAGTATGTGAATCAATTTGCTTTTCAGCAGGATGAGGTCGTCAAAAATAGCTTCGACATATTCATCAAGACGCCCGAATATTCGAAGACAATGCTCGAGATCGAAGAGCTATTCGCGGGAATTAAGAAGGCCTTTGCCGACAATGCCGAGATCGAGCAAACTACAAAAGACCTGAAGGAATTGCGTGACGCTTTCGGTAAAACGAATGCTGATGGCTCGATTCCTAAGTCGAGCAAGATGTTAAAAGCTTATGGCTCTGGCAATAAGATTGAGAACATACCTGAAACCCTCAAGCCCTTTGCATCATTCATCAAAAGCCCGGACCCTTCGAAATGGATTGGGTGGCAGATCAAGGGCAATGAGTTCCTCAAACTGGGTGACACCTGCCCATACTGCTCAACGAGCTTGCCGGACGGGGCGCAGAAAGACATTCCCCTCGCTGTCGCCAAGGAATACGATGCTACCGCCATCGGGCATCTGAATACGCTGAAAGCGGTTATCGAGCGGCTCGGGAAGTATTTCAGCGCTAAGTGCCAGGAAAATCTCGAAAAAATTACGAAGGCGAAGCTTGAATTAACGGCACCAGAAAAGAGTTTTTTGAGCGGTCTGAAAAATGACATTGATTCTCTGATCATAATGCTTGAAGGGCTCCGCAATATTTCTTTCTTTTCTCTTCGTGACGTTGAGAAGATTGCCGACAAAATCCAGCTTTTGAAAATTGATCTCGGCATGACCGAGAAGTTGGATTCGGCTGAAACTCGCAAAGTCACCGATCCCATCAATGTTCAGCTGGAAGAACTCATCAAGCAGGTTGGCGTTCTTCAAGGAAGCATCAATAAGCACAAAGCAAGAATCAAAAAGGCTATTGAAGAAAATCAGGAGTGTATAAACAGCTTCCTGAAATCAGCCGGTTACAAATATACGGTCGTCATTATAAGCGAACCCGATTCGTATAAAATGAAGCTCCTTCACAAGGATCTGGCGGACCACATCGACACGGCATCAAAACATCTGAGCTATGGCGAGAAAAATGCGTTTGCTCTCGTTCTCTTCATGCACCAAGTGATAAGCGAGAATCCGGATATAATCATTTTGGACGACCCGATTTCATCTTTCGACAAAAACAAGAAATTTGCGATTCTTTATGAGCTGTTCAAGGGAAAGGCCAGCCTTAGAGATCGCACTACCCTGATGCTCACTCATGACATTGAGCCAGCGATCGATGTGATCAAGAGCACGGCCAAGGTTTTTGAAGGGTCTCACCCCTCCGCGACTTTCCTTTCGTCGCGTGCGGGGGTTGTGACCGAAGTGCCGATCAAGTCGAATGATATCCATACGTTCGCGAAGATCTGCACCGAGATCGTCAGCGCCCCCGGAGACAATCTGATCAAGTCGATTTATCTCAGGCGGTTTTACGAGATTATGGATAATACGGGCCTCGAATATAATCTTTTGGCAAGCCTATTCAAGAAACGGGCCGTCCCGACCATTCAATCAGCTACAGAGAACCGCGATATGACAGCGGAAGAGAAGCTGACGGCTGAAACAGAAATCAAGAAACGTATTCCCGATTTTGATTACGACGCATTGGTAGGCGTCGTAAACGATGATGCCGCAATGAAGACTAAGTTTGCAGCGACGAATGTCGGGTATGAAAAGATCCAGCTTTTCCGTATCATTCGAGGCAAGCACGAGGACAACGTCATTACGAAGTTCATAAATGAGTCGTATCACATTGAAAATGAGTACGTGATGCAGCTCAATCCGCACAAATTCGAGAGCGTTCCTGAGTATGTGGTCGAAGAATGCGTCAGGTTACTTGATGCTGCCTGATGCGCTGCTGGGTTGAGTCAAAACAGGACGGGACCGTGGCGGCATCCCGTCTGGCGCTTATGCATAAATCAAGAATTATGCACAGTCACCTCGACGCAATGATTTCAGCGGCTTACGCTGTGCATATTATGTGTGCGCAATGTGAGCCCGTTTCATGCCCTTCACCTATGGCTACGCCCGGGTCTCAACCGATGGCCAGACGCTCGACGCCCAGGTCGCGCAACTTGAGGCCGCCGGCGCATCCCGGTTGTTCAAAGAGAAGGTTTCGGGAGCCAAGCGCGACAGGGTGCAGCTCGACAAGATGCTCGGCACGCTGAACGCCGGCGACGTCGTAATCGTGACGCGCCTCGACCGCCTCGCGCGATCAACGCGCGACCTTCTCAACATCCTTGGCGTCGTCGCCGACAAAGGCGCTGCGTTTCGATCGCTTGGCGATGACTGGGCGGACACGACCACCGCCCACGGTCGGCTGATGTTGACAGTGCTGGGCGGCCTGGCGGAATTCGAGCGCGAGCTGATCCGCTCCCGCACCGGCGAGGGACGCGCCCGCGCCAAGGCTCGAGGCGTGAAGCTCGGCCGGCGGTTCAAGCTCACACCGCACCAACGCGAAGAGGCGGCCCGCCGCCGTGATGCCGGCGAGGAATCGATGACCGAGATCGCCAGGAGCTACAATGTTTCGCACTCGACGATTTCACGATTGAGGGCGAGATGAGATAGGGGCGCGGCAAATCGCTTGAGCGAAAGCGGGATGCCCGCCGCGGTCATGCTGACGTTTGCGTCACTCGCTGAGAGCATCGAGGATCGGGCAGCGCGGGGCGTCGCCGCCCTCGCAAAGCGCGGCCGTTTTGGCGAGGGTTCTTTCCATCCGGCGCAGATCGGCGATCTTGCCCCGGATGCTGCCCAAATGTGACAGGGCCGCCGCCTTGACCTCGCCGCAGGCGTGACCGTCCTTTGCTAGTCCAAGCAGGTTGCGGATCTCGTCGATGGAGAACCCCAGCTCGCGGCTGCGCCGGATAAAAGTCAGCGTCTTGACCTCGGCCGTTCCATAAGCTCGGCGACCGCCTTCGGTGCGCGGCGGCGCCGCGAGCATTCCGATCCGCTCGTAGTACCGAATCGTCTCGACATTCACATTGGCCAGGCGCGCCAGCTCTCCACTGGTGAAAGAAACGGCTCTCGAAGGCGTGATCGCACACATCGAAAATTCCCTTGCTCCTGTAGCGACTACAGGAGGCACGGTAGCATGATCGGCCGAAAGGGACAGGAAATGCGCACGATGACTCGCTCCAGAACAGCGGTATCAGAGCCTCAGTCAGACCAAGACGCCGCGCCAAGAGCCGGTAACGGCCTGCTGGCGGCTGGCGGTATCATCGCTGCGCTCGGCGCTTCGACCTGCTGCATCCTGCCGCTCGTGCTCTTCAGCCTCGGCGTGAGCGGGGCTTGGATCGGCAATCTGACCGCGCTCGCGCCCTATCAGCCCGTCTTCTTCGCCGCGGCGCTGGTGTTTCTCGGATTCGGATTCTGGCGCGTCTATCACCGGCCAGCATCGGACTGCGCGGATGGGAGCGCCTGCGCCACGCCGGCATCAACCCGCATGACGAAGATCAGCCTCTGGGCGGCGACCGTGCTCGTCCTGGGGGCCGTCAGTTTTCCCTACACCGCGCCCTTGTTCCTTTGATTCCGGATTTCACCCTTCCAGGAGACCAGACATGAAGACCCTGTTTCGCAGTGTCGTGGCCGCTGCCGCCTTGACCATCTCCGGGGCCGCTTTAGCCGCGCCGCGCACCGCCACGCTCGAGGTGCAGAATGTTACCTGCGTGACCTGCGCGCCGATCGTGAAGAAGACGTTGTCTCGTATCTCCGGCGTCAGCCAGGTCTCGATCATCGAACACGGCGGCATGGCCACCGCAACCGTCACCTTCGATGACGATAAGGCGACGGCGGTAGCGCTGGCCCAGGCCGTCACCAATGCGGGCTTTCCCGCGACCGTCAAGGACGTGAAGAGCGCGCAGTCGTCTGCGCCGCTATCCACCGCCCTGGCGCGTTGATCCCGAGCTGATCGACATGAAGGACCGTACCCTGATCCAAGCAGGCGCCATCAGCACGGTCGTCGCGGCCATCTGCTGCGCCACTCCCATTCTCGCGATCTCGTTCGGGCTGGTCGGGCTTTCGGCGTGGGCGGCCAAGGCGGACTACGCTTTGGTCCCGATCCTGATCGCCTCGATCGGGCTGGTCGGCGTCGGACTTTACCGGCGAAAAGTATCCGCCTCGGCGGCTGTCGACTGCTGCCAGACCGACCGAAACACAAGAAAGTTGACGTCATGAGTGATTGCTGCGCCACAGGCGCAAAGAATGGCAACGATCGCTACGATCTCGTCGTGGTCGGAGCTGGCTCGGCCGGGTTCTCTGCGGCGATCACCGCGGCCGAGCAAGGAGCGCAGGTCGCCCTGATCGGTCACGGCACGATTGGGGGTAGCTGCGTCAACGTCGGCTGCGTGCCCTCAAAGGCGCTGATCCGGGCCGCCGAAGCGGTGCATCATGCCAACGCTGCTGCCACGAAATTTGCCGGCATCGCGGCGCAGGCCCATGTGGTCGATTGGAAAGCGCAGATCGCCCAGAAGGACGCTCTGGTCGCCGGCCTACGCCAGGCGAAGTACACCGATCTCCTGCCGGCCTATAACAACGTGGCGTATCACGAGGGCCGCGCGCGCTTGGTCGAAGGCGGCGTCGAGGCCGGCGGCCAGCGCTTTGCCAGCGATCGGATCATCATTGCGACAGGGACGCGGCCGGCGCTGCCCACAATCCCCGGCATCGCGGATGTGGATCCTCTCGACAGCACTGCGGCGCTTGAGCTGACCGAGCTGCCGCGCTCCATGATCGTGTTGGGTGGAGGCTACATAGGCGTCGAACTTGCCCAGACCTTTGCCCGCGTCGGCGTCGAGGTAACGCTCGTTTTCCGGAGCCGCTTGCTCCCGGAGGCGGAGCCGGAGATCGGCTCGGCGCTCACTGGCTATCTTGAGGACGAGGGCGTCACGGTGATCGGCGGCTTGGCCTACGAGTCCGTTCGCCGCACGCAGGATGGGGTCATGCTCACGGTCGTTCGTGACGGGCGGCCCGAGACGATCTCAGCCGAGCGGCTCCTCGTCGCGACCGGGCGCTCGCCCAACACCGAAGACATGGGGCTGGCCGAAGTCGGGGTTGTCCAGACACCCACGGGCGCCATCCTGGTCGATGACCGCATGCGCACTTCCAAGGCCGGCGTCTACGCGGCCGGCGACGTCACCGGAAAGGACCAGTTCGTCTACATGGCAGCTTATGGCGCAAAGCTCGCCGCGAAGAACGCGCTCAACAGCGACAGCCTGCGCTACGACAATTCCTCGATGCCGGCCGTGGTGTTCACCGACCCGCAGATCGGCAGCGTCGGGCTTACCGAGGCACGGGCGCGGGCCGCCGGATACGACGTGCGCACCTCGGTGCTCTCACTCGACAACGTGCCGCGCGCGCTCGCCGCCCGCGACACCCGGGGGTTGATCAAGCTGGTGGCGGATCGCGGCACCCGAAAGCTGCTGGGAGGGCACATCCTGGCGCCAGAAGGAGCCGACAGCATCCAGACGGCGGCGATCGCGATCCGGTGCGGGCTCACGATCGACGATCTTACCGACGCCATCTTCCCATACCTGACGACCGTCGAGGGCCTCAAGCTCGCGGCCCAGACATTCGATCGCGATGTCAGCAAGCTGTCCTGCTGCGCGGGATAGCTGCCCAAACGGTGGCGAGTACGAGACATGTTGACCAGCAATCGAACAGAGACGGCCGTCGAGATCAGGCCGGGTGTGGATCGTCCCGACTGGTCAGTCGTGACGACGCCAGCGGCGCGCGCTGCGCTCGGCGGCCGCACGGCTGCTCGAGCGGGACTGCTCGATATGTGGTCGCATGCGCTCGAGGCGGCCGAAGACCTGGTGTGGCGTGCGACTCTGCGCATTTACGGCGATAGCGGTCGTCCGCCCCGCATTGACGAAATCGCCGATGGGGCGAACCTCTCGGAGGATCGAGTCCGGGCCTTGCTGCGCAAGCTGCAACTGCGCGACCTTATAGGCCTTGAGCCCGGTACGGACACGATCCGGTACGCCTATCCGTTCACGCAGGCGGAGACGGGTCACTTGGTGTGGCTCAAGGGGAAGGTTATGTATGCCCTTTGCGCCATCGACGCTCTTGGCGTCGGGGCCATGTATCGCGCTGATGCCCCGGTGCAGTCGACCTGCCGTATGTGCAGCGAGATGATCCGAGTGGAAACCAGCGATGAAAGCCGCGCCCTCCTAAGGGTGTCACCATCGGACGCGGTCGTTTGGTACGACTTCGCCTATGGCGGAGATGCGGCAGCCAGTTCATGCTGCCCCACGATCGCGTTCTTCTGCTCCAGCCAACACCTGCAGGGCTGGCTTGATGAACAGATGCCGCGCCGGCAGGGCGTCAGCTTGGCGATGAACGAGGCTCTTGAGGTCGGCCGCGCGATCTTCGGTCCGATTCTCCGGGAGCCCTCGTCGGAAATTTAGGCCGGACACAGGGGGCAGCTCGTCGCCATGCTAAAGCTGGTCGGCAGCCTCGGTCAAAGCATGTAGCCAATGTCCGACGCCCCCGTGGGATAGGCGAACATCGTGCTTTTGATGGCTTCTGCCGTGATCCCCTGCCGGATGGCCAGCGCAAAGAGATTGATGACTTCATCAGCGTGCGGCCCAACCAGATGCGCGCCAAGAATTCGATCTGTCTTGTCCTCTACCATGACCTTGAACGCATAAGTTGGTTCGGCCGCCTGTCGCGCTGTAAACCATTCCGACGCCGTCTGGTGCTGCGTACGGAACCTGAGCCCCTGCGCGCGCGCGTCCCGCTCGCTGAGGCCGACGGCTGCAATGGGCGGAATCGTAAAGGCCACACTCGGCACGCCAAGGTAGTTGGGTGTTTGCGCGGTGCCGTTCAAAAGATTGGCCGCGACGATCTTGGCCTCATGACTCGACACCGGGGTCAAGGGCGGGCCCATCTGAGCCGCGTCGCCGGCTGCGTAAACTGCTGGGTTCGACACGCTCTGAAGGAACTCGTTCAGCTTCAGCCGCCCTTTGTGATGGGCCAACCCGCCAGCGTCCAGATCAAGCGATTCAAGCGCAGGGGCCCGTCCTGCAGAATGGACCACAAGATCGGCTTTGAGAGTCCGGGGTTGCCCGTCCGACGTGGCCTGGACAACGAAACCGGAGCCATCCTTCTCGATTGCATTGACCGCTGTATCGACATTCACATCGATGCCGATCTCGCGGAATTTCGCCATCAGCACTTCGACCAGATCTGGATCGAAATTGGGCAGCATGCGCGGGCCCCGTTGGAAGATCGTGACTTCGGCGCCGGCCCGCGCTGCGATATGTGAGAATTCCGCCGCGATAAAGCCTCCCCCAACCAGAACGATCCGCTTGGGGAGCTGCTCCAGCGCAAGAAAATCCTCGCTCGTGGTAAGGTGCTCTTCGCCGGGAATGCCGAGCCGTATGGGCTCCGCTCCCGCTGCAATCACGATGTGCCGCGCCTCGAGGGTCTCACCGCCAACCTGAACGGTGTTTCGGCCCGTGAATCGGGCGCGACCGTGGAATGTTTCGATCCCTTTTTCCGCATAGCGCTGCTCGTTTTTCGCGGGGACCGGATCGGTAAAGCTGCGCTTGAACGCGATCAGCTCTGGCCAATTGAGGCGCACCTCACCTTCAGGCCCTTTGCCCCTCATACGCCGGACATGATCGATGGCAGTGGCACCGCCGATCAACATTTTCTTGGGATCGCATCCGCGCAGCGCACAGGTCCCGCCGAACGGACGAAAATCGATGACCGCGACCTTCCAGCCGGCAGCGGCTGTCCGCTGGCTCGCCACCATTGCTGAAGTGCCGGTTCCGATGATCACAAGATCATATGCCTTGGCCATTTTGGCCCTCCGCTTTCCGCTGGACGGTGCAGCCTTCGTTGCGCGGGCAGGTTGCGCAGCCACGCTTGAGAGCCTAACCCGAAAAGACTTCAGCAGTTTCAGCCGGTTGCGATTCCGTCAGGCTGCGAGAGTTGATGGAGGCCACGATGTCCTAGCCCAAAACCACTCGACGTGATCATGCACGCGGAGGGCCGCCGCGGTCGCAGCAAGGCTGAAAGGACCGCGAGAGCCGGGCGAACCTGGTCGTGTGGGTGGAGGTCGACGAGCGATATCGGCGCGCCATCCCGTCGGCAGGCATGATCGCCGTCCGAGGCTTGGTGCAGCGCGAAGGCGAGGTCGTTCATCTGGTGGCGCCCGAGGTTATCGATCTCTCGGCCGCGCTTGCCAGCGTCGGCACCCGCGGGGCAACGTCCGCTACCGGGACGGCTTCCCTCCCCTCACATTGGCTCCTGCTGGTCTTGAGGCGGAGTCGATCAGGGTTAGAAGGGATTTCCGCTAGAACTCGGACCATAAAGGGGTGGCATCGCCTGGTCGGTGGGATGCGAAATCCACGGCGCGCGGCAGAAATTGCCGCAGTGACGGGCAGATTGTTCCACCACTCCACCGCCGCGCCAGCGCCAAATCCCCGGCCTTAGCCCTCCGCGTGTGAATGGTCAGGCTGGCGTAAGGATTGCTTAGCAAGTTTCGGGAACAACCGTGGGAGTAAGTGCATGACTACTATCGGATCGACGTCATATTCCGCCGTCACAAGCCGCTATGCCGCCGTTGAGCGGTCACAATCCAGCACCTTTGCCGATCAGATAGGGCAGGAAACAGCTTCGACGACAGGGCCTCAGTCGGGCAAGCTGGCAACTTTGTCGGCCGAGTTGAAGGAGCTTCAAAGGCAGCAAGTGAACATGTCCAACAGGGACTATCTCTTGGCCAACCTTACGCTGAAGGAGCAGGTTTCCACTGAAAGGCTCAATGCAGGGGAAGGGCTTGATGTGATCGGCGTGCGGTTTGAAGGTCGGATCTTCAATCTGGCAGGCAAGGCATTTGGGCCTAGGTCTTTGGATTTCGCCAAGATTTCCTATAGCGACATGGTGCAGCTTGTAGAACCCGAAGATAAGCTGGGCGGCAATCTGGCGCAGCATCAGACCAGTATTGATATTCAGCTTTAGTGCCCGACTCAAACCTCTACGAGGGATAGCAATACCTTGCGAGGCGGCGGGTCAGGAGCCTGAGGTTTGCGACGAGGATCCAGGCCTCGGCGCTGGCGATGGTTCTCTCGACGTCCTTTGCGAGCCTGCGGCAGCGGCCGAGCCAGGCGAAGGTCCGCTCAACCACCCATCTTCGCGGCAGGACTTCGAAGCCCTGCGCATGATCGGAGCGCTTGATGATCTGGAGGGTCCATCGTCCAATCTTGCGGAGGCGCCCCTTGAGTTTCTCGCCGCCATATCCGCCATCGGCGAAGACGTGACGCAGCCAGGGATAGCGGTGGCGAACGGAGTTCAGCACCTCGACGGCACCGTCCCGATCCTGGATATCGGCGCCGTGGACGACGAGCCCGACCACAAGGCCGAGCGTGTCCGTCAGGATGTGTCGCTTGCGGCCCTTGATCTTCTTGCCAGCGTCGAAGCCCCGGACGCCGCCGCTGTCGGTGGTCTTGACGCTCTGGCTGTCGATGTGTCCAGCGACATTCAGAACTGCCCCCTTTTCGTCACGAAAAACTGACCCCCATGCCAATTGCTTTTCGCGGAGCCGATAGCTGTCTCCGCGGATGGTGATGACGTGGCTGTGGTGGAGCAGCCGATCGAGGATGGCGGTCGCGACGACGGGATCGCCGAAGACCGAGCCCCATTCACCGACGGCGCGGTTTGAGGTCACGAGCATGGCGCCGCGCTCATAGCGGCGGCTGACGAGCTGGAAGAACAGATGCGCGGCGTCGAGCTCGAACGGAAGATAGCCGAGCTCGTCGACGATCAGCAGCTTGGGCTTGGCGTAGTGGGTCAGCTTCTCCTCGAGCCGCCCTTCGCCATGGGCCTTGGCCAGTTGCGCGACCAGCGTCGTCGCCGGCGTGAACAGGACCGAGTAGCCGGTGACGATGGCTTCGCGCCCAAGCGCAACCGCCAGATGGGTCTTGCCCACGCCCGGCGGGCCCAGGAGCAGCACCGCCTCGCCGCTGGCGATGAAGCGGCCCGTGGCGATCTCGCGGATCTGCGCCTTGTCGAGGGACGGCTGGGCCCCGAAGTCGACAGCCGGTGAGGTCGCGCACGAAGGGGAAGCGCGCCAGGCCGCAGGACATGTCGATCCGGCGCTGGTCGCGGCGTGCGACCTCGCGCTCGCAAAACAGCGTCAGCGCCTCCCGGATCGTGAGTTCTCGGTGGCCGGCCTTGCCGATCAGGCTGTCGAGCTGATCGCGCAGCGCCGTCAGCTTCAACCGGCCGAGCAAGGCGGTCAGATGATCATGGTCGTTCATCAGAAGCCTCCCCCGACAACCGCCTCATACTCCGCCAGCGGACGCAGCAACGCAGCCGGCGCGGGCGGCGATCTCGGCGGCGCCAGGTGAACCGGCCGCTCGCGCGTTCCCACAAGTCCGGCCAGGTGGGCATCGTCGACGATCCGGCCATGGCGCCCCTTTAACTCGGCATGGACGGCCACCTCGCGCCCGCCATGGTGGATGCGCACGATCTCGTTGCCGACGGTGACCCGGACGCGCTCGCCGATCAGCCGCCACGGCACCGAATAGGCATTGCCGTCGATCGCCACTGCGCAATAGGCGCCGACGCTGCGCATCAGCTCGCGATGCGTCGTGAACGGCGGAATGCCCCTCACGGGTCTGAGGGCCCCGGCCTCCTCGCGCAGGAAGCGATCGATCGGTGCCTCGCCCCGCCAGAACGAGCGGCACGACGCAGCAAGATGAGGCGATCAACGCCGCCGTTCCAGCCAAGGCCGCAAAGCCTGCGAGCAAAGTTGGCGATCGGGCAGGCTGCTCTCGTTTCGCTGCGGGTTTGGCCATGGTGCCACCTGTCATGCGTGCGCCTGCTTATTCGGTAGCATCCCGCACCGATATCTATGCGAATTAAGCGGAATCATAATCACAGGGTGCGAGGCCATCGTGGCCGGCCTCGCCCTTCGGCGGTGGGTTTCAGGCGTGCCGCCAGACCTTCACGGCCGAGATGAGCAGGATCACGGCAAGGGTTGGTAGCAGGAAACCACTCGGCACGAGGCCGAGGAGCTGCCCGCCGATAAACGTGCCGATGATCGAGCCCGCCGCCATCACGAGCAGGAATTGCCGATTGCGCCCCAGAACGGAAAAGCTCTGGTCGCGGCTATAGCGCGTGAATCCGACGATCATCGTGGGCAGGGACACAGCGAGCGAGAGACTGCCCGCCAGCTTGATATCGGCCCCGAACAACAAGACGAGCGTCGGAATCAACAGCTCCCCACCGGCGACGCCGAGCAGTGAGGCGACAACGCCGATTCCGAAGCCCGCAAGGATACCGGCAACGAGCTGCGCCGATCCGGTCAGCAATGGCTTGCCTGCCGCCGCATCATGACCGGCCACCAACACGATCGCGATCGCGACGAGCAAGACGGCGATCACCTTGTAGAGGGTTTCCGATTTTAGGCGCGTTGCCCACCCTGCCCCGAACCACGCGCCGAGCAGGCTTCCGGCGAGCAGGTTCAGGATGATCGGCCAGTTCGCGGCGATCGTTGCGAAGGGCACCGTCGCGGCGCGGAAGGGCAGCGCGGTCGCGACGACGACGAGGCTCATGGCCTTGTTCAGGATCACGGCTTCCAAAGCCCCGAAGCGAAATGCGCCGATCAGCAGCGGCAAGCGAAATTCCGCCCCGCCCAGACCGATCAATCCACCCAAGGCCCCGATGACTGCGCCGCCAGTGAAGGCCGCAGGGGCATTGCGCGAGGTCTTTTCGGGTGCGGCGGCATCTGACATTGGCGGCCTTTGAGCGATATAGCTCACTGGCTATATCGACTCTAGGTAATGCCTGCCAGCTCAAACCTTGGGCGGCGCGGCGAGCGCGGCCAGCTCCTTCAGCTCATCGAGGGCGGCGGCGCGCATTTTGTCTTCGAGGCTGCGATAGAGCTGCAAGACGGTGCGGCCAGTGTCGGTTAGGGATGCCCCGCCGCCCGTGCGCCCGCCCTTTACCGACACCACCAGAGGCTCGGCAAAGGTGCTGTTCAACGTGTCGATGAGATACCACGCCCGCTTGTAGCTCATGCCCATGGCGCGGCTTGCGGCCGAGATCGAGCCGGTTTCCGCGATCCCTTGCAGCAGGGCGGCTTTGCCCGACCCCAGAAGCGTTTCAGGGGCGAGCGACAGGCGCAGGCTCACATGGGGGAAGGTTCGCATGGTGTTTTCTAGCGGTCGCGCGAGGGTGCGTCACGCTCATCCGCAGTGCGTTGAAACGGCTTACCCGCCGCGCGGGCCAAAGAGAATGACTGCCGCCGCGACCAATGCGAGCCCCGTTCCGGTCAAATCCCATTTGTCGGGCGGGTGCCCTTCAGCCAGCCACAACCACAGCACTGAGGCGGCGATATAGACGCCCCCATAGGCGGCATAGGCGCGGCCTGCATGGTTGCTCGGGGCGAGTGTCAGCAGATATGCGAAGGCGATCAGGGCGGGGATTCCGGCCACGATCCAAAACGGCGATTTGCCCATGCGCAACCATGCCCAGAAGGCAAAGCAGCCCACTATTTCGGCCACCGCCGCACCTGCGTAGATGAGGGCCGTTGAGAGATACACGGGCATGCTGACCTCAGATTAGGACAATGAAGCTGACCTAATTGTGCCATGGAGCACCGTGACTTGCCAGCCCGCCCTCTCGCGTGCGCGAGATTGCTGTTGCAACCGTTTTGAAATGTCTCAGGCTGCAGCAAGTTAGAAATGTCTCAGGGCGCTACGGAGCCTCTGCCGGGGCTGCGGAGAGCCCATGTTTCGCAGCAGCGCCGGCAGAGGCGGGGCGATTGGCGGCTTTCGCCGCGACATGACGGTCGACGAAGGAAATCCGGCCTCGACGCCCCTTCGGTCGAGGCGCATAGCCCCCGGCTTCGCTGTGCGTCTTGGGCGGCACCGGTTTGATCTCGTCCTGGCGCGCTTTCACCCAGGCCAGGGCCTCCGAGAGGCGCTTGTTCTCGACGATCGCCGTGTGCGTGACGCGCTGTTTCTTGTCGAAGACGCGATACGCCAGAGTGACGCCTTTCCAACGCACCTCGAACCGACCGTCGGGAAACTCGTAGGTCTCGACGTATTTGCCGATCAGACCAGCCGTCAACGGCGTCTCGTCCAGAATAATCCGCTTGCTGTCGTAGGACAGGGCGAGTTGCTGAGTGACATAGCGCTGCTCTCGCCAAGCCAGAATCGTATCGAGCTCCTCGGGGTTACGTTCTATCGGGCGATGAAGATCGTTCGGTCGAGCGAGATGTGACGGAAGGCGCGCTTTGAGGCGCCCGATAATCGCTGGACGGTAGGCGTTCGCCGCCACGATCGTCGATATCCCTTCGTGCCGCCGCTCCTTCACGAGACGGTCCTGCAGCGTGCGGTTCACGCGTTCCACCCGCCCTTTGGCTTGGCTCGAGTTCCCGCACAGGATCTCGATGCTAAGCTCGCTCAGAGCGCGCCCGAACTGCGTCATGCCCTGATCAACCTGAGCCTGAGGCTTCGGCACGCGAAAGATCGATTGCTTGTCAGAATAGAAGGCGAGGGGTCGCCCATGGCTCGACAGATGGCCCTTCAGCGGCGCGAAATATGCAAAAGCGCTCTCAGAGTGCACGAAGCGGAGCGCAACCAGGCGACCTGTCGCATCGTCGATGAAGACGATCAGCGTGCAGCGCGGACCGCGATCCTCAAACCAGCGGTGTTCGCTCCCGTCGATCTGGACCAGCTCGCCAAAGTGTTCGCGGCGGACGCGAGGCTGGTGAAACTGGCGCCGCTGCTTGCGCGAGAGCCACAGGCCTTCCGCGGTCATCCACTTGCGGAGCGTCTCTCGTGAGACCGCCAGGCCGTGCCGTTCGAGTAGCATCTGGCTCGCAAGAGTTGGTCCGAAATCGCGATAGTTCTCCGCGACATAGGCGATCGCCATCTGGCGGACATGCGGCGCTAGCAAACGATTGGAGGGCCGGCCGCGGGCATGATGGCGAAGGCCGGCCGCACCATCATCTGCGAACCGAAGTGCCAGCCGGTGCGCCTGGCGTCGCGTGACGCCCATCACCTCGGCCGCCGCCGTTACCGTCAATCGGCCCGCCATAACCGATGCCAGCACTTCGGCGCGGCGAAGCTCTCTCTCGCTCATCTCGACCCAGCCCATGCCAGACTCCCACGCTCAACGCCGAGGGGGAGTGTGACATTCCTAGTTTGCCACGATGAGACATTTTAACTTTGCGCCTACATCTCCGATTCGCATAAGGTATATTATGGAACCAAAACCGATGCCGTCCTGGGCATGGCACCGTCGACGGGAAGGCAGAACGGGATCCGCAAGCCATCGAACGCCACATCGACATCGTCAGGCAACATGCTGCGAAGCCTGGCATAATCGAGGTCGGAGTGCAGATCCGTCATGATCGTCCGACGCGGCTTCAGCTCCGCAATCGTCGCCAGCGCCTGCGTGAGATTGAAGTGGCTTGGATGCGGTGCCTCGCGCAGGCAGTCGAGGATTAGGATGTCGAGCCCCGCCAGCGCCGCCTTGGCCTGTGGCGGGATCAGGCTGACATCGGGCACATAAGCGACGTCGCCGAACCGAAAGCCCAGCGCCTCGTAGTTGGGCCCGTGCTCGACGGCGATCGGCAGCGCGACGATCTCGCCGCCGGCGCCCTGGACGGCCACGGGCGTGCCATTCGCCAGGGGCCGCAGCTCGAGGATCGGCGGGTAGATGCTACCGGGCGGCGTCTCGAACAGATAGGCGAAGCGCGAGACCAGCGAGCGCGTGGTCAGCACATCGGCATGGACGACGATGCGGCGCCGGTTGTGCAGCACGAGCGAGCGCAGATCGTCAATGCCATGGGTATGGTCGGCATGGTCGTGGCTGAACAGCACGGCGTCGAGATCCGGCACCTCGGCGTCGAGCAGCTGCTCGCGCAGATCCGGCGAGGTATCGACGAGGAGCCGAGTCGTGCCGGCCTCTTGGACACGTTCGACCAGGATCGAGCAGCGCCTCCGCCGGTTCTTCGGCTCGGACGGGTCGCAGGCGCCCCAGCCAGTCCCGGGCTTGGGCACGCCGCCGGAAGAGCCGCAACCGAGAATCGTCAGTGTCAGGGTCATGTCCGGGCGTGCCTCAGGCGACCTGAGCGACGGGCACGGTATGGTCCATCTTCCAGTAGCAGCGGCGCGCATTCGCGGTCGTCAGGGCTGCGATCTCCTCGAAAGACACGCCGATCGCATCGCCGAGAATCTTCGCGGTTTCAACGACGTAGGACGGCTCGTTGCGCTTGCCTCTGAACGGCACGGGCGCAAGATAGGGCGCATCGGTCTCGACCAGCAGGCGCTCTTTCGGCACCATCCGGGCGATCCGACGCAATTCCTCCGAGGTCTTGAAGGTCAGGATGCCCGAGAACGAGACGTAGAGGCCGAGTTCGACGCCAGCCATTGCGAGCGCCTCGCCAGCGGTGAAGCAGTGCAGGATGGCAGGGAAGGCGCCCTTCCCCATTTCCTCGCGCAGGATCGCGATCATGTCGTCATCGGCCTGGCGGGCATGGATGACGAGCGGCAATTGGGTGATGCGGGCTGCGGCGATGTGGACGCGCAACCCTTGCGCCTGCGCCTCGCGCGGGCTCTTGTCGTAGTGGTAATCGAGCCCCGCCTCGCCGATGGCGACGCAGCGCGGATGGGCTGACAGCGCGACGAGCTGCTCGGCGGTGACGTCCAATTCCTCATGCGCACCATGGGGATGCGTGCCGACGCTGCACCAGACCGATGGGAAGCGCTCGGCGATGGCCGCATAGGCTGGGAAGCGCGCGACGCGGGTCGAGATCGTGACCATGCGCCCCACGCCGGCGGCTTCGGCCCGGGCGACGTAAGCTTCGAGTTCCTCGGCGAAATCCGGGAAATCGAGATGGCAATGCGTGTCGATCAGCATCAGGCGGCCTCGCCGCCTTCGGGCTCGACATAGCGCGGGAAGATGCCGCTCGGCGCCGGCAGAGCGGTGCCGGAGGCCAAACGACCGCCCTCGCTCAGCGCGGCGAAGCTGCGCGCCTCTGCCGGGACGCCGAGCAGATCCAACAGCTTGGCCATTGCCGCCGGCATCACCGGCTGGACCAGGATCGCGACCTGCCTGATCACCTCGGCCGTGACGTAGAGCACGGTGTCGCGCCGCGCCGGATCGGTCTTGGACAGGCGCCAGGGCTCGTTGGCGGCAAAATAGCGGTTGGCCTCCGCCACCACGGCCCAGATGTCGGCCAGCACGACATGCAGCGCGAAGTCGGTCATCGCCGCGCGCGCCTTGGCGAGCGCGCCGTCGGCCAGCGCCAGCATCGCCTCGTCGCTCTCGGTCAGCGCGCCGCGTGCCGGCACCCTGCCCTCGCAGTTCTTCGCGATCATCGACAGCGAGCGCTGCGCGAGATTGCCGATATCATTGGCGAGGTCGGCGTTGATCCGGCCGATGATCGCCTCATGGCTGTAATGGCCGTCCTGCCCGAACGAGACCTCGCGCAGGAAGAAATAGCGCAGTTGGTCGACGCCATAGGTGTCGGCGAGCTCGAAGGGATCGACGACATTGCCGAGCGACTTCGACATCTTCTCGCCGCCCTTGGCCAAGAGGAAGCCATGGCCGAAGACCCGCTTGGGGAGCGGCAGGCCGGCCGACATCAAGAAGGCCGGCCAGTAGACCGTGTGAAAGCGCAGGATGTCCTTGCCGATGATGTGGACATCGGCCGGCCAGTAGTGCGCGCGCGGGCTGTCGGGATCGGGGAAGCCCGTGCCGGTCACGTAGTTGTTGAGCGCATCGACCCAGACATACATCACATGCTTCGGGTCGCCCGGCACGGGCAGGCCCCAGTCGAAGGTGGTGCGGCTGATCGAGAGATCCTCGAGCCCGCCCTTCACGAAGGAGACGACCTCGTTCCTGCGCGTCTGCGGCGAGACGAAGTCCGGCACGTCCTCGTAAAGCTTCAGAAGGCGGTCCTGATAGGATTTGAGGCGGAAGAAATAGCTCTCCTCCTCGACCCACTCGACCGGCGTGCCCTGCCCGCCCAGCCGTGTGCCGTCCGGCTGGAGGGTGGTTTCCTCCTCGCCATAGAACGCCTCGTCGCGGATCGAGTACCAGCCGGCATATTTCGACAGGTAGATGTCGCCATTGGCCTCCATCCGCCGCCACAGCTCCTGAGTCGAGGGCAGATGGTCGGCATCGGTGGTGCGGATGAAGCGGTCGAAGGAGCAGCCCAGCCGCTGCTCCATCTCATGGAAGCGCGTGGCGATGCCGTCGACGAAATCCTTCGGCGACAGCCCGTTCTGCTCCGCGGTGCGCTGCACCTTCTGGCCATGCTCGTCCGTGCCGGTCATCGCGAAGACGTCGTAGCCGTCGAGCCGCTTGAAGCGCGCGATCGCGTCGGAGGCCACCATCTCATAGGCGTGGCCGATATGCGGCGGACCGTTGGTGTAGTGGATCGCGGTCGTCAGGTAGAATTTCGGGGCCGTGGCCATCGTCGATCCGGAGGTTCGCTTCACGCTGCGCGCGAGCGGGCGACCGCATCCGACAGATCATGAAACATGGTCATCACGAGCGGGCGGCGGTCGAGGTTGTAGGTCTCGACATCGCGGGCCGCACGGCCAAGCTTGTCCCATACCTCCGCCAGCGGTGCAAGACGCGCCGATTGCGCTGCAGCATGCGCGTGGAGATGGTCCGAGAGCCAGCTCTGCACCGTCTCGATCATCACGGCGAAATCGCTCTCGCCCGCCTTGCCGGCAACATCCTCGGCCAGCGCCATCAGCGCGTTGAGGTCGATGCCCGGCAGCGCGTCGAGACGGGCCCGCACGGCCTCGACCAGCGCCAGCGTCTCGGGGTCGACATAGGTCAGGGCGCGGCGAACCGAGCCGTCGGCAAGCCGTGCGGCCCGCATCAGCGCCGACGCATCGAACGGCCCGCCCAGCCGCTCCAGCGCGATTTCGCCGGCCTGCGCCACCTGCGCCTCGTCGAGCGCCCCGAAGGTCATCAGCCGGCAGCGCGAGCGGATCGTCGGCAGCATCCGGCCCGGCGCATGGGCCACGATCAGGAACAGCGCACGCGGCGGCGGCTCCTCCAGCAGCTTGAGCAGGGCGTTGCCGGCCGAGCGGTCCATGTCCTCGGCCGAATCGACGATGCAGACGCGCCAGCCGCCCTCGGCCGCGCTCGAACCGAAGCGATCGAGCACCCGCCTGACCGCATCGACCGGAATATTGCTGGTGTAGCCCTTGCCGTCCGGCTTCTGGATCCGGCGCAGCAGGTGCAGATCGGGATGCGACTGCGCCATCACCCGCCGCGTCGCCGGATCGTTCTCCGGCATCGCCAGCGAGGTTGCGCCGGCGGCTCGACTGGTGGGGTCGCCCGCCGCCAGCACGAAGCGCGCGGCGCGATAGGCGAAGCTCGCCTTGCCGATGCCTTCCGGGCCGCCGAGCAGCCAGCCATGATGCATCCGGCCCGAGGCCAGCGCAGCGAGAAAGGCCTGCTCCTGCGCGGCGTGCCCGATCAGATCCAGCGTCTCGCGCGGATGCGGCGCGTTCGGCAGGCGGTCGGGTTCGTCGCTGGTCTGGAGCATCGCTCGTCCTTCGTCGCGGATTGGACGTGTTTGGTCCGTGGCGCGCCTCAGGGCAAGAGCCCTCGATGGTGGCAGCCCTCTCAGGCTCAGGCGGTCTGCGGCACCGGGAGGCGCTCGCGGATCACCGCCCAGGCAGCTTGCGCCAGCAGGGCCGGCGGTTGCGCCGCATCGAGGACAACGCAGCGCGCCGGCTCGGCTTCCGCGATCGCGAGATAAGCCTTTCGCAGCCTGCGATGGAAGGCCAGCGTCTCGCTCTCGAAGCGGTCGGTGCCCTCGCCGGGCGCACGGCGGCGCGCCGCCCGGGCGAGACCGATCGTCGGGTCGAGATCGAGGATCAGAGTCAGGTCGGGCATCAGCCCGTCGATTGTCACCGCTTCGAGTTCGGCCAGCAGCCCAGGCTCGATGCGGCCGAGCGCGCCCTGATAGACTCGGGTCGAATCGATGAAGCGGTCGCAGAGCACCCATTCGCCCCGCGCCAGGGCGGGCGCGATCAGCCGGTCGATATGGTCGATCCGCGCCGCCGAGAACATCAGCGCCTCGACGAACGGGCCGTGCTGCTTCACCTGACCGGACAGGATAACCTCGCGGATCGCCTCGGCCTTGGGCGAGCCGCCGGGCTCGCGTGTCAGCGTGACGATCAGGCCGAGAGCTTCGATGCGCTCTTTCAGATTGCGGGCCAGGGTCGATTTCCCGGCGCCCTCGCCGCCTTCGAGCGTGATCAAGCGGCCATGCGGCATGATGCCGGTCAACTCCGGCTCAGGGCCTTGCGGACCCAGCCCGACGCCGCCTCGAGCAGCGCGTCCAGCGCACGGCTCTGCAAGGTGCCGGCCTGCACCGTCTCGGCGGCGTAAAGGGGGATGTCGAGCGTCTTGACCTCGCCGCGCGTGACCAGGAGCCGGGCCACCTCCGCGCCCTCTTGGACCGGCACAGTCAGCGGCCCGCGATAGACGATGCGCGCGTTCAGGCGCTCGCTGCTGCCGCGCGGCAGCAGCAGGGCGACCGGCCCCTTGGCTTTCAGCCCGACGCGCCCTTTCTCGCCGCCGAAGACGCTGGCCTCGCCGACGATGTCGCCGGCCTCGAAGATCTTGCGCGGCTCGAAGGCGCGAAAGCCCCATTCCAGCAGCTTGCGCGCTTCGTTGGCACGGTCGCGCGCGGTCTTGAGGCCGTTGACCACGACGATCAGGCGCTGCCCGTTCTGGACGGCGGAGCCGACGAGCCCAAAACCGGAATCGTCGATATTGCCGGTCTTGAGCCCGTCGGCGCCGATATCCATCGCCAGCAGCGGATTGCGGTTCTGCTGCTTGATCTTGTTCCAGGTGAATTCGCGCTGGCCGAAGATCCTGTAGTGCTCGGGATAGGTCTTGATGATGTGGTCCGACAGCAGGGCCAGTTCGCGCGCCGTGACCTTCTGCAGCGGATCGCCCATGCCGGTGGCGTTGCGGAACACGGATTTCGTCAAGCCGAGCGCCCGGATCCGCTCCGTCATCAGCCGCGCAAATGTTGTCTCGTCGCCGGCGACGGCCTCGGCGAGCGCGATCGAGGCGTCGTTGCCGGATTGGACGATGATGCCGTGCAGGATGTCGGAGAGCTTCACCCGGCTATTGAGCTGCGCGAACATGGTCGAGCCGCCCGAGACGCCGCCGCCCTTGCGCCAGGCGTTCTCGGAAATGCCGATCTCGCTGTCCAGCGTCAGCCGGCCCTGGGCGATCTCCTCGAAGGCGACGAGCGCGGTTGCGATCTTGGCAAGGCTGGCGGGCGACATCAGCTCATCGGCCGCCTTCTCGTAGAGGACGGTGCCGCTGGCGGAATCGAGCAGAACGGCAAAGGGGGCCGGCGACTGGAAGCCCTGGGCGAATGCAGCAGGGGCATGCAGCGCGGCCGTCAGTGCCACAATGGTGAGGAGGCAGACGACTCGAACGCGGATCAACCTGCGCCTGACCGCGCAAACGGCAAAAAACCTGTCAGACCGGTGACCGGAAGCGCTCATACGCGATCAGAAGCAGAGCCGGATGCACCCGGTCAAGCCTCATCCCGGTCAATTCCGCGACAGTGACTGCAGCTGCTGCGGCAGAAGGGCCCGGTTGAGCGGGTGTGACGCGGAGAAGCGCTGCGTCGGCGCGCGCTCGGGAGCTGCAAACAAGCTGGCGACCGTGCCCCGGACCGGCGGCAATGGACTGCGCACCAATGCAGGAACCGGGACGGGCCTTCCGGCGTTGGCAATGGTATCGAGATCGAAGGGACGGCTCGGCGGCAGCTTCACGCCGCGAACCGCAATCCCGCCGGCCGACGAGGTCGAGACCAGCGAAGCCGCGACAGGCGTGCTCGGCGCGATCGTCCGCACTGCCTCCGTGGACGCCGTCGAATAGCTCGCCGGAGCATAGGCCTGTGCGGTGGAGGTCGAAGCGGTCGCATAGGTCTGTGCGACGGGACGGGAGATCGCCGGCTCCGCGGCGGGTTGCGGCTGTGGCTCGTCGAGATCGGCGCTTGCCGAACGTGACGTTCCCACCGCCGCCGCGCTGGCGACCAACGTGCGAGCGCTGGTGCCGGGAATGGCGGCCGGCTGGCCGTCGGTGCGCAGCGTCGCCAGCAGGAGTTTGTCGTCCGACCCGGCGAGCGAGGCCTGGCCGAGATATTCGAGCTTGATCCGCGCAGTGCCGAGATGGCGGAAGGCCAGAGCCTCGGCCGTCTGCTGCGAGACGTCCATGACGCGGCCGCCGTGATAAGGGCCGCGATCGTTGACGCGCACGATGATCGAACGGTTGTTGAGCATGTTCGTCACGCGGGCATAGGCCGGCAGCGGCATGGTCGGATGCGCGGCGGTGATGCCGTGGCGGTCATAGACCTCGCCATTGGCGGTGCGGCGGCCGTGAAAGGCCTCGCCATACCAGGAGGCGGTACCCACAGCCGTGTAGCCGAGCGGCTTGTCATAAGGGGTATAGCGCTTGCCGGCGACGGAGTAGGTCTTGCCGATCAGCTGGCGTCCGCCGCCCTTGGGCACCTCTTCGCCCTCGGCGACGACGCGCGGGCTGGCTGGTCCATATTTGGACTGCGGAAAGGCGCCGATTTCCTTCGACTTGCCGCGACGCGCGACCTGATCATTGGCGCAATTGGCGAGGAAGAGGCCGGCAAGCACGACGCAGCCGAGGCGCGCAGCACTGATCGCGAGACTTCTGGAAGGCGGGGCGAGGCCCGTATCGGTCGAAGCGGAGAGACTGTCCGGTGCCGAAGGGCGAGCGCCTCGCATCATGCCGTCATTCCGCTTTCTGCGCCGAAAACCATGAGGCCGGCCGAGCCGCACAGGCGGCGAAGCCAGAGTTTTCGGTCAATCCGATTAAGGGATCGTTAATGCCGACCGCAGCGACGCGGCAGCGTTAACGGGCTGTTCCCCGCCTGCCCTTGAGCGGGCACAAAGGTGTCGGAAATGCGGCGGCTGTCAACCCTTGGCATGCCGAGGCCACGTTTCGTGAGAGGCGTGGCGGGGCCGCAACGGTTGCCCGAACGGCACCTATCGATAGGGTCGCACAGCCGTTTTGCCTCTAAATCCACCCTCGCGAGCGAGCCTGACGGGCTGTTCGATCCCTGCATCGATCCACCCTCGCCCGCTCCTCGCGGACAGCGCTTGCCAAAACGCCCCATGCGCGGCAATGACTGCGACACCGGAAGGGTGGCCGAGTGGTTTAAGGCAGCGGTCTTGAAAACCGCCGTGGGTGCAAGCCCACCGTGGGTTCGAATCCCACCCCTTCCGCCATTTTCCGCCGAAACTACGCCTGCAGGAGAGCGCAAGGTCGCTTGCTTTAGGTCGCTTGCTTGGAGAGAGGTGTAAAAATGGCGATGTTTGGCTGTGGAAAGTTTGAATCGCTTGCGATCTCTCCGACTATCCAGATGCGTGTCCTTGGATAAGGACCGCCCGCCTTTCGGACCATTTCCCTTCAAGTAAACGGTGCAATTTCCTGCGTGTCCAATTGAGATCAGGACTGCCTGTAGAGTCGGACAACACCGGTGATGTTGTCCGCGCCATGACCTGCATTGATGGCGCGCGCAAAGACGTTTCGCGCGGCTGAAGCCAGGGGCGTGCTGTCGACTGTCTCGGCAATTGATAGAGCGTAGCCCAAATCCTTCTCGACGATCTGGATTGGAAATAGTGGGGGGAATGTATCGAGAAGCATCGCCCCTGCCGCCGCCTTCGCTGCGGGGCTACAGACGGGCGTGGCCGAAACGAGTTCGACCAATCGCGCCGGATCGAAACCCCGATGCCGCACGGCCTCGATCAGTTCGGCGAGCACCGCCACCTGTATTCCGAACAGCGTATTGACGGCGAGCTTGGCGGCGGCGCCTGCGCCGTTCGGTCCTGCATGGAGGACAGAGGCTCCCATGTGCAACAGGACCGCCTCCGTCCGTGACACGGCCTCGGCCACGCCTCCGGCGAGGAAAATGAGCTGCCGGGCATCGGCCTGCGGCCGCGATCCGACCACTGGCGCATCGATGAAGACGATGTTCCGCCTTCTGCATAGCTCTGCAAGCTCTTGTACCCAGTTCACACTCAACGTCGAACAGTCGACTGCGATGGCGCCATCGGGCAGGCCGCCGAGTGCGCCGTCCCTTGCCTCCAGCCAGACGTAACGCGAAGCCGCGTCATCACGCAGCATGCTGAAGACGAAATCGCTGTCCGCCACGGCGGCGCGCGGCGTGAGCGCCGCATCCGCCCCCGTATCGCGCAGTGCCTCCGCCTTCTGCGGATCGCGGTTCCAGACCGTGAGCTCGTGTCCCGCCGCGATGAGATTGCGTGCCATCCGGGAGCCCATGGCTCCAAGCCCTAAGAAAGCGATTTTCGCCATCACGCGGCCTCCAGAGCGGAATTAATTGCCCGTTTTGCGGCATCGACGTTGGCTGCGAGCGTCGCCTCGCCTGCAGTGGTGGCTTCGACGGCCACGAAGGTCACATCCTCGATGCCGAGGAAGCTGAGGAGAAAGCGCAGATAGGGATCGACGAAATTCGCCGCGCTGAACGCCCCGCCGGCGGCATAACCCGAGGCGCCGTAAGCGCAGATGACATAGGCCCGCTTTCCGGTGAGCAGCCCGGAGAATCTGACACCGTCATAGGAAAAGGTGTGTCCGATCCGAACAACCTGATCGATCCACGCCTTCAGCGCCGAGGGAATGGAGAAATTGTACATGGGTACGGTGAGGATCAGAACCTCGGCCGAACGCAACTCTTGGATGAGCTCGTCGGAAAGGGCAGTCGCGTCGTGCAGTTCCGCGGTCATTTGATCGGCCGGTGTATAGTAGCCGGTAATGGTCGGGTTCGAGATATGCGGTAGTGGTGTCGAAGCGAGGTCGCGGCGGGCGATGCGCGTATCGGGCAGCGTTGTGACGAGCCTGGCTTCCAGGTGGTCGCCCACGAGACGGGATATGGAACCGCTGTCGCGGGCGCTGGAATCGATACGGAGGATCCTGGTCATTGGAGCGTTTCCTTCATGATAAGATGAGAAGCGCGCCGCTCAGAAAAGCCGGTCCAGCTCGCGGGCGCCCTGTCGAACAGCCCCAACCTGCACGCGATACAACTGACATTAAATAGCTTGTTGAGAAGCATACTGATGCCTATTTTACATCAATGGAGATGCGCCACGCTTCCCTTCTGATCGAGATTGCGCGATGTGGCTCCTTCGCAGAGGTCGCTCGCGACCGAGAGGTCGACCCCTCATGGGTGTCGCGGACGGTCGCGGCGGTCGAGGAAGAGCTGGGATTCCGGATATTCCAGCGCTCGACGAGACGTGTCGCCCTGACCGAAGCCGGCGACGTCTACTTGCGGCAGGTTCAGGTCTCGATCGCGGCGCTCGATCGCGCGCGCGACGACGCCTTGTCTCTCACGAGGGGGCCGCTCGGCACACTCAGGATGACCTCTACCGTCGCCTTTGGACAGAAGGTCATCGTTCCATTGCTGCCGCGGTTTCGGCAGGAGTTTCCGAACGTCGATATTGAACTGGTGCTGACCGACGTCAACCTCGACCTCGTATCCGAACGGATCGATCTGGCCATCCGTCTCGGGCCGGCGGTTTTTGGCGATGTCGTCGCCGCGAAACTGCAGGACACGCGCTATCGGGTTTGCGCCAGTCCGGAATACCTCAACATGCATGGCCGGCCCCAGCACCCATCCGATCTCTCGCAACGCGACTGCTTGCGTCTTCTTTTGCCGGGATTTCGCAGTCTCTGGCTCTTTCGCAATCTGGATGGAGGGATCGAGAAGGTCGAGGTGAAGGGCGGCGTGATGGCATCGGGTGCGCTCGCGCTGCATGCACTGACGCTTGCCGGTATGGGACCTGCCTTGTTGGCAAACTGGCTGGTGGACGACGATATCGCGGCAAGACGTCTGGTCGATCTGTTTCCAGACCAGCGCGTCACGGCAACCACCTACGAAACCGCGATCTGGATGCTCTATCCGAGCCGTTCATTCCTCCCGAAGAAGGTTCGGGCAATGATCGATTTCCTGAAAGCAGAAGCGACGTCAAACTGGCGGCAATGGGCCTGACCTTTTTTTTGGAGCACCAAGGTCAACAGAAATGGCACCCGTTGCGGCACTGGAGGGCTATAGCGTAGACATAGTGCTCATCATCGTCGGGCGTGGCCCGCCTCGCTTCGACTTAACGCCCCGCCCTGCGCGGCTTGCGCCGGCACGCCAACTCACGCCGCGATCGCCTCTTCTGCCGCCAGTGCCTGCCAGCCCTGCAACTCGCGCCAGTTCGGCTCAAGCTGCGCGAAGCGCGCCAGACTGAACGACGAGATGTCGGCGAAGGAACAGGCCCCGTCGATGACGAGGTCGCGGATGGCGTGGCCGCTGGCGGGCGAGAGGCCGAAGCCGACGCTCGACAGCGTCGCCACCAAGACATTGGTATGCGAGCCGAGCCGGTCGATCACCGGCCTTCCATCGGGCGTGTTCTCGATCACCCCAGCCCAGGAGCGGATGATGCGGGCATGCGCGGCCTTGGGCAGCAGCTCGGCCAGCCTGCGGCCGATATGCCCCATCAGAGGGGTCGAAGGCTTGGCGGGGGCGGCATTGCCGGCGATATCGAGCCATTCATGCGGGCCGCCGCCATAGGCGAGGTTGCCGCGCAGGGTCTGGCGCCCATAGAGGCCGTTTCCATCGACGCCGCCATAAGGCATCAGCGGCAGGGGCTCGGTCACGATCATCTCGCAGCGCGCCGACGCGACCGGCACCTCCTGCCCGAGCATCGCCGACAACCGCCCGGTCTGCGGGCCGGCGGCGAGGACGAGATGGTCGCAGGCGATGAAGCCGCGCTGCGTCTCGACTCCCGTTACTTTGCCGCCATCTGTACGGAACCCGGTCACGGCGCAGTGCCGCATCACGCGCCCGCCATGGTCCTGCATCGCCCAGGCATAGGCTTGCAGGGTGCGGTGGGGATTGGCGTGGCCGCCGAACTTGTAGAAATAGCCGCCGACCATGGTCTCACCGGCAAGCGGCACGAACTCCCTGATCTGCTTGACGTCGAGGATTTCGGATTCGAAGCCCTGCCGCTTCGCGTTCGACAGCGCCCGGCCATAGAGCGCCATCTGGTGCTCGCTGGAGGCCAGACGAATCCGTTTGCCGCTGAACTCGGTAGGGTAGCCGAGCAGTTCGTCCATTTGCGGCCAGAGCCGCTGCTCCTCCAGGAAGAGCGGCGAATGGTGGTGCGAGCAGCCGCCACCATTCCGGCCCGAGGCTTCCCAGCCGATCATGCCCTTCTCGACGACAAGCACATCGACGCCCTCGCGCGCCAGCCACCAGGCGGCGCTGAGGCCCGTGACGCCGCCGCCGACGATGATGACGCTGGCTCCCTTGATCTCGCTCATGGCCATTCTCGCTCGCTCAGGTCTGCTCACTCGCTCGCCACGGGGCCGGACGCGTCGTTGCTCGCGACCGTATAAAGCTCCGGGACCTCCCAGAACGGTCGCCACTGCGCGTGCATGCCGAACCAGGTGTCCCAATGCAGCGCCTGTTCGGGCGCCTCGGGGATCTGGCCCGCCACCGAGAGCGGCAGCGGCCGGACCGGGGTGCGGTAACCCGCAAGCGGAATCGAGGACAGCGGCATCGCCGCGCCCAGCGCCAGCAGCGCCGCGACCTGCTCGCGGCAGCGCCGGCCCTGGCACGGCCCCATGCCGGCGCGGGTCAGGCGCTTGATCTGGTCGGGATTGGGCGGTTCCGCGCCGAGCAGCGCCGAAAGCGAGCGGTCGTTGCGGCGCTCGTTTTGCCAGTCGAGATAGCGCGGCGGGCGGACCTCGAGGATCTCGCGGGCCGTGACCTCCTCGCATTGGCAGACATGGAACTCGGCGCGGGCCTCGATCACGCTGGCGCGGACCCAGGCCAGGCGATAGGCGCCGATGTCGTGGTTCGGCAAGTCGGGCAGAACTCGCAGCGGCGGCGGCGCGCCACCACCGATGCCGAGGTTTTTGACGATCGCCGCGACCGCCCGACGGCCTTCGGCCTCGGCGACGGCGCGATCCACTGTCTTCGAGGGCCAGATGCCGGCGCCATCGCCAACCGCGAAGACGTCGGGCAGGCTGGTACGCTGGTCGGCGTCGACAAGCGGGGCATAGCCGCCGCGCTCCGGCTGGAATGCGATCTCGCAGCCGAGCGCGTCTAGCAGATCGATCACGGGCGTCGCGCCGACGGCGAGGATGATGCCGTCGCAGGCGATCGCGCGTTCGTGGCCGGTGGCACGGCCATTCGCATCGACAATGCCGACGAGCGCTGCCTCGACCGCGTCCCCGCCAGCAGCTTCGCGCACGACATGACCGCTCAGGATCTCTGTGCCGCCCTCGATCAGCGTGGCGATCAGCGCGGCAGGGGCAAGCGTCTCGGCCGCCTGCTCGACCATCGCCACGATCTCGACCCCGGCCTCGCGAAGCGAAAGCGCCGCCGTCACGGCGTCCGTCGAAGAGCCGAGGATTACGACCTGGCGCGGCGCGAGCGCGCCATAGCGCGAGGCCAGGGAGACCGCGGCCGTCGCCCCCATCACGCCTGGCTTCTCCCAGCCGGGGAAGCCCAGCCCCATGTCGCGGCGTCCAGCGGCGACCACGACATGGTCGGCCTGGAGCATCCAGCACCGCTCCTCGTCGTTCAGCCCGGCGACGAGGCCCGGCAGCCAGGTCACCGAGGGGCCGTTGGCGTAGAGGCCCCAGCAGGTCGTGCCCAGCCTGACATCGACGCCGGCCTCGAAGGCGATCTCGATCTGCGGCTCGGAGCCGATGAAGGCCTCAAGCATGGCGTTGCGGTTGCGTGCCAGCCCCGACATGCCCTGCCCATAATGCAAAGGCACTTCGTCGCCCATGGTCGTGAAGGAGACCGGATTCTCGTCGACGAGCACGACCGAGAGCCCCTGCCCGGCCGCCTCGATCGCGGCTGCGAGCCCGGCTGGCCCGGCGCCGATGACGAGCAGCTGCGTGCGCGCCTCGACATGCAGCGCCTTGCCGGCGACGGATCTCGGATCGGGGGTGACGGTCGAGGCCATGGCAGGTTCGCCTTGCTAGTAAGAGCGATAGTCTTCCGCGCCGGCTTCGCGGCCGGCTGTCGTTTTGCGACAGCAGCCAGCTGATATGCGACACGGCGTCGGCGTCAGAGCACCTTGTCGAGAAAGGCCTTCGTGCGCTCCTGGCGCGGTGCGCCGAAGAGATCGGAGGGCGTGCCGTGCTCGACGATCAGCCCGCCATCGGTGAAGTAGACATGGTCGGCGACCTCGCGGGCGAAACCCATCTCATGGGTGACGAGGATGCAGGTCATGCCTTCGGCGGCGAGATCCTGGATCGTCACCAGAACTTCCTTCTTGGTTTCCGGATCGAGCGCGGCGGTGACCTCGTCGAACAGCATGACCTTGGGGTTCATCGCCAGCGAGCGCGCGATCGCGACGCGCTGCTGCTGACCGCCCGACAATTCGCCGGGATAGCTCGCGAGCTTGTCGGAGAGGCCGACCTTGGCGAGCAGCCGGCGCGCCCTCTCCTCGACCTCGGCCTTGTCCTGTTTGAGCACATGGATTGGCGCCATCATGACGTTCTGCAGCGCGCTCTTGTGGGGAAACAGATTGTACTGCTGGAAGACGATGCCGACATCGCGGCGCAAGCTCAGCTTGTCGAGGCGCGGATCGTTGACCTCGCGACCGGCCACCGTGATCGAGCCCTTGCTGATCGGCACGAGCCCGTTGATGCAGCGCAGCAGCGTCGACTTGCCCGAACCGGATGGGCCGATGATGCAGACCGTCTCGCCACGCCGAACGGTGAGGCCGACATCCTTGAGGACCTTGAACGTCCCGAAGGATTTCTCGACGCCCGCGATCACGACGACAGGCTCACCCAGTTGATGCCGGCTCGCCATATCCGTCTAGACCTTCACGTTGAAACGGCGTTCGAGCGCCATGGTCGCCCGCGCGATCGGGTAGCAATAGGCGAAGAACATCAGCAGCAGCAGGGTGTACATCGGGATCATCAGCTCGGGCCGGCTCTCGGCGACGAGCGCCGCGCGGGTGATCGTCAGCCCATCCTGGATGCCGACAACGGAGATCAGCGTCGTTGCCATGGTCAGGATCGCATAGAGGTTCATCCAAGGTGGGATCATCCGCTTGAACGCCTGTGGCAGGATGATCATCCACATCGTCTGCCGGCGGGTGAAGGCCAGCGCCTCGGCCGATTCCCACTGGCCCGCCGGGATCGAGCGGATGCCGCCGCGCACGATCTCCGAGACATTGGCCGCGACCGGCAGCGCCAGCCCGATGACCGCCTTGACCCAGGCCGGAAAGGCGATGCTCAGGCTGAAAAGCCTGAACTCGAACGGTAAAAGAAACATCGCGTAGAACAGCAGAACCAGCCAGGGCGCGTTGCGGAAGAACTGGGTCAGGCCCCAGGCGGCCTGTCGCACCGGCGCCAGCAGGGATACCTGCGCGATGCCGACCAGCACGCCCACAAGCGTGCCCAGCGCCATCGAGAGGAAGCTGATCAGGATGTTGAACAGGAAGCCCTGGAAGATCAGCGGGGCCCAGCGCAGCAGCACCGTAAAGGCGCCCTCCCCGGCCGGCCGTGCCGCGACCTGCGCCAGAGCCAGCGACGCACCGAACAGAATGGCAAAGGCGGCCAGCGTCCCACCGCCGAGCAGAACGGGCGCGGCGAGGCCCGAGGGCGCGATCGGACCCGCCGCGCGATAGGGCAGCAGGACGGGAAGGTCGTTCGCTGCCGGTCTCATGTCGAGTAACCGGGGATGCGCATCGCGCGCTCCCAGCGGCCCATCACGAAGACGAGCACGGCGACGAGTAGCACATAGGTCACCAGCAAGACGTTCATCATCTCACGGACGTTGAACATCTCCGACCAGATCTGCGATGCCGCATAGAGCAATTCGGGGACGCCGATCGCATAGGCCAAGGTCGTCGTTTTCACGAGGTTGACGAGGTTGTTGTTGAGCGCAGGCAGGCAGATTCGGAAGGCGAGCGGCAGCACGACATGGATGTAGAGCTGCAGCCGCGTATAGCCGAGGGATTCGGCCGCCTCGATGGTGGTCGATGGCACCGCCTCGATGCCCGCCCGGAAGATTTCGACATTGAAGGCACCCGCAAACAGCGAGAGCGCGATGATCGCCCAACCGGTTCCCGATATCAGCGGCGACTGCCCGCCGAAACCATCCGACACCGTCGGCAGCAGTCCGCCGACGGCGAAGTAGAAGAATGAGAGCTGCACCAGCGGCGGCGTGTTGCGGAAGAACTGGACATAGGCGCGCACGAGCAGACGCCCGGGCCGCGAGGCGCTGCCGGCAATCCAGACGCCGAGCAGGCCGAGCAGCAGCGAGGCGAGGATGGCGACCACGCAGATATAGCTCGTCGTCCACAGCCCCGTCAGGAAGCGCGAGCGATCGAAAGCATCGTAGAAGACCGAGAAGTTCAGCCCCTGCGTCTGGTTTAGGCGCTCGAAGAAGGCGGCGATCATCGGAGGAAGCCCTGAAGACGAGCCGTCATGGCCGGGTTGGACCCGACCATCTCGGAAACCAGCGCCTTCTCGTCATGAGATTCTCGGATCTCCGCTGCGCTGCGTCCGAGAATGACGCGCCGCACGCTTAAGACGCCGCCTTCAGCTTCTTGTTGGTCTCGATCAGGTAGGGGCTCTGCTTGATGCCCCATTTGGTCTCGAGATCGAGCAGCTTGCCACTCTTGTGCCAGTCGACCGACATGTCCTTGACGAGCTTGCCGAAGGGACCATCCATGTCTTCCAGCCGGATGCCGATGGCCCAGAGCTGCGGGTCCTCCGAGACCAGCGGCATCTCGTAATTCGCCCATTTGGCGTCGCCGCCGGACAGCGTCGAGACGATCAGCGTGTCGTCGAAAAGGAAGGCGACGCAGTTGTTGCCCTGCAGCGCGTTCAACGCATCCGGCACGGAGGGGAACACCACGAGTTCCGGCGCATACATCTGCGTGACGCGGCGGTTGTAATAGGCGCCCTGCACGGCGCAGACCTTTCTGCCCTTGAGGTCTTCCCATTTTTTCAGGCCGGCGCTCTTGGGGGCCATGACGTTGGTCGCGCCGGCATAGTAGTTCGGCTCGACCATGCCGACGATCTTGCGGCGCTCGGCGGTGTCGCCCATCGTCGCGATGACCATGTCGATCCGCCCCTGTTTCAGGAACTCCATCCGGTTGGCGGCGATCACCGGCAGCATCTCGAGCTTGACGCCGATCTTGTCGGCGATCGCCTGGGCGAGATCGATCTCGAGCCCGACGATCTTGCCCGACGGCTCGAGGAAGCCCCAGGGCTTGTAGTCGTTCTTGACGCCCACGGAGAGGACGCCCTTCTCCTTGATTTTCGCCAGCGAATCCTGGGCCGCGGCAGGCAGGGCGGCAAGGGTCGCAGCGCAGGCCAGCGCCAGGCTGGACGCAAGAATGGCAAGACGGTTCATGTCGGTCGATCCCCTCGTTTTTGTGATCGTTAGAGTTCCAACGCATCCCCTCCGCGATGTGTTGGAATACGACATGTTCTAGCCTGCAAGCGACAAAATCACGGGCTGCGCCCCGTTCGCATGCCGGTATCGCGAGGACGCGTCGGAGCGATGGTCGCCAGTTTCATTCACAAGGTGATGAGCGGGATGCTTGGGGAAAGGCGACGAGCATGCACAAGGCTCGCGCTCTGTCAGGGGCAAGATCGAAGCCGCCTGTTCGTCAGCGCCGCGGAATCGATGGTGGCGACGTCAAGCCGGCGCGTCGAGCAGTTCGCGCAGGCGCAGGGCCAACTGCCTGGCGGTATACGGCTTTTTCAGCCAGCTCCCCTCCGCGGACAGCTCGCGACCGGCGAGGCTTGGTTCCGCAAAGCCCGAGGTGAAAAGGATCTTGAGGTCCGGCCGCAGGGCTCTCGCCGTCTTGGCCAGCTCATCGCCGGTCATGCCGCCGGGCATGACGATGTCCGTGAAGAGCAGCTTCACCTCGGGGCGAGCCGCCAGCAGTCGCAGCGCCTCCGCTCCGGTCCCTGCCTCGATGACCCCGTAGCCGATATCCGCCAGCCTCGCGACGGCGACGCGGCGGACGCGCGCATCGTCCTCGACGACGAGGATCGTCTCGCTTCCCCGGGGCGCGGAGGACAGGCCGTCGTCGTCCGCCACGGCCGCATCCTCTTGTGACCGCCCAGCGCTGACGACGGGCAGGAACAGCCGCACGCTCGTGCCCTGGCCGGGCTCGCTGTAAAGCTGGACATGTCCGCCGGACTGCTTGGCGAAGCCATAGACCATGCTGAGGCCAAGGCCGGTTCCGGCGCCGACCTCCTTGGTGGTGAAGAACGGCTCGAAGGCGCGCTCACGGACTTCGGCCGGCATGCCCTCGCCGGTGTCGGTGACGGCGATCAGCAGATAGCTGCCGGTGCGGACTCCAGGATACATGCTCGCATAGTCGGCATCGAGCCGGGACGCCGAGACCTCGACGGTGAGGCGCCCGCCGCGCGGCATGGCATCGCGGGCATTCAGAGCCAGGTTGAGCAACGCGTTCTGCAGCTGCGAGGCATCGACGAGGGCCTGGTTCACCGAGCCGGTGACGACGGTGCGCAGTTCGATGGCCTCGCCGAGCGTCCGGCGCAGGAGGCCGGAGAAATTCGACACGAGCTGGCCGACATCGGCGTGCCTGGGATTGAGCGGCTGGCGCCTGCCGAAAGCCAGCAATTGCCCCGTCAGCTTAGCGCCATCGTCGACGGCCTCCTGCGCCTCGCGAAGCAGGCCGCGCAGTTTCTCGTCCTGAAGGCGCTTTTCGACCATCTCCAGGTTGCCGCTGATGACGGTGAGCAGGTTGTTGAAATCATGCGCGATGCCACCGCTCAGCTGCCCGACGGCCTCCATCTTCTGGGCCTGGCGCAGTTCCTCCTCGATCCTGTGCCGGCTGGTCAGGTCGCGGATGAAGCCGGTGAAGATGCGATTGCCGTTGGCGATCGCCTCGCCGATCGCCAGTTCCATCGGAAAGCGGGTGCCGTCCTTCTTGAGGCCCGTGACCACACGGCCGTAGCCGATGATGCGCCGCTCGCCCGTCGTCAGGTAGCGCGACAGGTAGCCGTCATGGGCATTGCGGTCCGGCTGCGGCATCAGGAGCCGGACGTTCTGACCTGTGGCCTCGCTGGTCGCATAGCCGAACAACTGCTCCGCCGCGGTGCTGAACGAGGTGATCGTGCCGAATTCATCGATCACCACCATGGCTTCGGGCACGGTATTCAGGATCGAGCGCAGATGTGCTTCGCGGGCGATGAGATCGGCCTGCACGTGCTTGAGGGCACCGACGTCGATATTGCTCTCGACGATGACGAAGCCGGCCTGCCCTTCCGACGTCACCACGACCCATCGGCTGGCCACGTGGATCGCATGGCCGTCCTTGTGCCGATGCGTTAATTCTCCCGTCCAGAGAGCGTGCTCCCGCAGCTGAGCGCGGATGTCTTCGATCGGAATGGGAAAGACGGTCGCGAGGAGTTCGTGCGCCACCGTTCCGACGGCTTCTTCGCGGGTCCAGCCGTAGAGCTCTTCGCACCCGCTGGTCCAGCGGCTGATCACGCTGTCGAAATCCTGGACGATGAGGTTGGCGCTGTCGAGAACGCGTACGATCTCATCCAGGCTGTGCTCGCTGGTGACCTTGGACTTCATTGGCGCCGCCACCCCATGGAGCGCAACGCTTATCAGTTGGGCCAGACGGCCCGCCGCACCGAATCCGCGCTCGCCACGTGCTTATCCTCATCATCGGCCTCGCCGGCAAGGAGTGCGAGCTTTCCAAGTTTGCAGACGGTGACGGCGTGGCGGCCACATGGCGCGATGACGCCGCTCGCGATCAGTTTCGTCATAGTCCGCGACACCGTTTCGATGGTCAGGCCGAGATAATCTGCCATGTCGAGGCGGGTCATCGGAATTTCGATCACCGGTGCGGCCTGCCTGTTGCCCGACAGCCTCCGTGCGATGATGAGCAGAAAGCTGGCGACCCGCTCTTCCGCGCTCTTGCGCGCGAGCAGGACCATCTGATCCTGCGCGGCGGCCATCTCGTCGCAGAGGCGCGCAAAGAGCTGGGGGCGAAGCTCGGGCGAGTGGTTGATCTCGTCCTGGAAGCGGGTCCGCCCGAAACGCCTCAGCTTCGTCGTGGTCACGGCCTCGGCGGTGTAGAGATAATGATCCTTGAGGGAAACGCCGAGCAGGTCGCCGGGATAGATGAAGCCGGTGATCACGCGGCGGCCCTCACTGATGATCTTGAAGACGCGCAGGACGCCTTCGACCACCTCGAAGACGTGGCTGGCCGGGTCGCCCTCCCAGAAGACTGCGGTGCCGCCTTCAAACTTTTCGACAGCCTGCCTGCTGAACAGGGTCTGCAGGCTCGGCACAGTCCGGGGTGCGTCAGCGAAATCACTGACATCGACATCCCGCTGTGACATAGTGATTTCCGAAAACATGGGCGCCTCTCTACGGCTATCGATGTAGAGAATTGACCCAATCCCGGTCACGCAGAGACGATACCAGCGTAACAATCGGTGTAATTTTGTGACCGATTGTAACAGCCCGAGTGCAATGATCCGCCTGAATCCCAACCATGGTTGAATCGCAGAATCGTAACGAGCACATCCTCGTGGTCGACGACGACTCGCGCATTCGTCAGATGCTCGTTCATTATTTCGAGGACGAGGGTTACCGCATCACCGCGGTCGCCGGCGGCCAGGCCATGCGGGACTGCCTGCAGAAAACCCCGATCGACATCATCCTCCTCGATCTCGTTCTGCCGGGAGGGGAGGATGGCCTGGCGCTGGCCCGCGAGATCCGCTCACGGTCCGACGTGCCGATCATCATGCTCACAGGACGCGATGACGTGGTCGACCGGATCGTCGGTCTCGAGGTCGGTGCCGACGACTATATTGCAAAGCCGTTCCACCTTCGGGAGGTCCTCGCCCGTCTGAAGACGGTGCTGCGCCGGCGGCAGCCGGCAGCGCCTGCGCATGGCGCAGATGGCGAGACCATCGATTTCGAGGGTTGGCGCCTCGACCTGGCCCGGCGCCAGCTGGTGACGGCGGAGGGTACGGACATCATGCTCACGACCGGCGAGTTCGAGATGCTGGCGGTGCTGGCCAGGCATCCCGGGCGCGTCTTTTCGCGCGACGTGCTGATGGATCTCACGCATGGACGTAGGCTGGAGGCCTTCGACCGGACGATCGATGCGCAGATTGCACGGTTGCGAAAGAAGGTCGAGCGCGATCCCAAAAACCCGTCGCTGATCAAATCGGTGCGCGGCGTCGGCTATGTCTTCACCGGAAAGCCGCAGGCCTGACGACCCCTTCCCGATCAAGCCGCGACCGGGATCATCAGAACGCCATGGTCGGGCTGGTCGATCTGCCGATCACGGAGAGGACGGCTCCAGTCGTTCTGTCCCAGCGTCCAGATGCGGATCGTGTTGCAAGCGTCCTGCCGGGCCAGATCCTTCAAGTGATCCAGGAGGCTGCCCGCGATACCGGCCTCATCGGCAGCGCTCGTGACCACAAAGATCGAGACATCCAGAATTCGGCCGTGAAAAGGATGGTTCCTGACCGCATGGCTGCAGAGACCCTGGACATAGCCTGCAGGATTCACGGCGATGACGATGTCGTCCCGATCGATCGCCTGGCGTTTTTGAGCCAGGATCTCGCGGCAGAACGCCCGCCATGCGTCGAGATCGAGCTTGGGCGCGACCCGATTCACGAGGAGATAGGCCCGGTCGATCTGCGCGGCCGTGATCCGGCCGATCTTGTAGCTTTGTTGCATCGCGAAGGTCCTCCCACCTGCGCTTCTAGGTCCGGCCAATCTGCCGGACCATGATTTAGCTCAAGGGCACGCCGTTGCTGCCCTTAGGTCACAGTGGGCGAAAGCGAGAGTCGGCGTCGCGCAGACACCGCGCTCACCGCCTGCGACGATCACGCTTCGTCACATTCGGACATCTCCCTCGCAGCGCCAGCCGATCTAGGCACCGGCTGGCTCGGCCTGCAGCGCCGATGCCGTGATCGGCATGGTGAGATCCAGAACGATGCGGCCTTCGATTTGGCCCGCCTTGAGCCGGGCGAAGATCGCGTTGATGTCGCCGAGCGGCGCCTTGGTGATTTCGGCCTTGACCTTGCCCTCCACCGCGAAGCCGATGGCCTCGTCGAGGTCGCGCCGGGTGCCGACGATCGAGCCGCGCAGGGTGATCCGCTTCAGCACGACATCGAAGATCGGCGTCGGGAACTCGCCCGGCGGCAGCCCTACGAAGGCGACAGTGCCCTTCCTGCGTACCATGCGCACCGCCTGGGAGAAGGCCGGCGGCGAAACCGCCGTCACAAGGATGCCGTGCGCGCCGCCTCCGGTCGCCTTGATGACCTCGGAGACGGCATCGGGCGAAAGCGCATCGATCGCAACATCGGCGCCGGTGGTGCGGGCCAAGGCGAGCTTCTCGGCCGCGATGTCGAGCGCGACCACCTTGAGGCCCATCGCCTTGGCGTACTGGATCGCAACTTGGCCAAGCCCCCCGATGCCGGAAATGGCGACCCACTGCCCCGGTCGCGCTTCAGTCTCCTTCAAACCTTTGTAGGTGGTGACGCCGGCGCATAGAATCGGCGCCATTTGCGCGGCATCGACGCCAGCGGGAAGGCGCGCCGCGAAAGGGGCTGACGCGATGATATATTCGGCGAAGCCGCCATCGCAGCTGTAGCCGGTGTCATGCTGGTGCTCGCACAGCGTCTCCCAGCCGGTCTCGCAGTATTCGCAACGCAGGCAGGCATCGTGCAGCCAGGCGACGCCGACCATGTCGCCTTCCTTGAAATCGGTGACGCCCGGTCCGAGCTGCGCCACCACGCCGACCACCTCATGGCCGGGAATGAAGGGCGGCACCGGCTTCACCGGCCAATCGCCCTCGGCCGCATGGAGATCGGTGTGGCAAACGCCGCAGGCGAGCACCTTGACCAGAAGCTCCCCGGGGCCCGGCACGGGCACCGGAACGTTCTGAATCACCAGCGGCTTGCCGAACGCGTGCACCACCGCAGCCTTCATCATCTTCGCCATGGTCTGGCTCCCTGTGTCTGTGGGGCAAGTCCTAGGCGCATCCGTCGGCTCGACCTTGAGCGAGGTCAAAGCCGCCGCTTCGACCGGTGACGGCTAGCGGGTCGAGGGCACGGGAGCTCTCTTTGACATGGATCAAATCTGGCCGGTGCGGGCGCCTGTAAGGCTCCACCAGCAGTGCAACGGTTATGGGGGAGAATGATTTCATGGGAGCGGTTGTCTCTCCTGTCAGGCAGGCCACGATGGGCGAATTCGCCGGCATGGCGCTTGCCGCCGGCGCGGTCCTGCCGCTGATTCTCGTGGCGGCGCTCACCGACCATCCCGCCTATGCCTTCCACGTGACGCTGGCGATCGCCGCGGCCCTTGGCAGCTTGATCCTCATCGCCAACCGCCTGTTCCAGCCCGGCCAGGTGCCCGCGCCGCAGGAGATCGACGGGCGCCCGAACTACAACATGGAGCCGGTCAAGTTCGCGACGATCGCCGCGATGTTCTGGGGTATCGCCGGCTTCACGGTCGGCCTGGTCATTGCCCTGCAGCTCGCCTTTCCGGTCCTGAACTTCGATCTGCCCTGGATTAATTTCGGCCGCCTGCGGCCCTTGCACACCTCGGCCGTGATCTTCGCTTTCGGCGGCAACGTGCTGCTCGGCACCTCCTTCTACGTCGTCCAGCGCACCTGCCGCGCCCGCCTGGCGGGCGACATCGCGCCCTGGTTCGTGATCCTGGGCTATAATTTCTTCATCGTCATCGCCGGCACGGGCTACCTGCTGGGGATCAGCCAGGGCAAGGAATACGCCGAGCCGGAATGGTACGCCGATCTCTGGCTCACAATCGTCTGGGTGGTCTACCTGCTGGTGTTCCTGCTGACGCTGGCCAAGCGCAAGGAGCCCCACATCTATGTCGCGAACTGGTTCTATCTCGCCTTCATCCTGACCATCGCGGTCCTGCATATCGGCAACAACCTGGCGCTGCCGGTCTCGGTCCTCTCGCCGAAGTCCTATATCCTGTGGTCGGGCGTGCAGGATGCGATGTTCCAGTGGTGGTACGGCCACAACGCCGTCGGATTCTTCCTGACCGCCGGCTTCCTCGCGATCATGTATTACTTCGTGCCCAAGCGCGCCGGCCGGCCGGTCTACAGCTACCGGCTCTCGATCATCCACTTCTGGGCGCTGATCTTCCTCTACATCTGGGCCGGTCCGCACCACCTGCACTACACCGCCCTGCCCGACTGGGCCCAGACGCTCGGCATGACCTTCTCGATCATGCTCTGGATGCCGTCCTGGGGTGGCATGATCAACGGCCTGATGACGCTGTCAGGTGCCTGGGACAAGCTGCGTACCGACCCCGTGCTGCGGATGATGGTCGTCTCGCTGGCCTTCTACGGCATGTCGACCTTCGAGGGGCCGCTGATGTCGATCAAGGCGGTCAACTCGCTCTCCCACTACACGGACTGGACGATCGGCCATGTCCACTCGGGCGCGCTCGGCTGGGTCGCCTATATCTCGTTTGGCGCGATCTACTGCCTCGTGCCCTGGCTCTGGAACCGCAAGGAGCTGTATTCGCTCAAGCTCGTGAGCTGGCACTTCTGGATCTCGACGCTCGGCATCGTCTTCTACATCTCGGCGATGTGGGTCTCCGGCATCCTCCAGGGCCTGATGTGGCGGGCCTACACCCCGCTCGGCTTCCTCGAATACTCCTTCATCGAGACGGTCGCGGCGATGCACCCCTTCTACGTCATCCGCGCGCTCGGCGGCGCACTCTTCCTGACCGGTGCGCTGATCATGGTCTTCAACCTCTGGATGACGGTCCGCAGCGGAACGCCAGAGAGCGCCCAAGACAGCGCCCCTCTGCAGCCCCGCCTTGTGCCGGCCGAGTAAGGATCGCCTTCCATGACGAGCATCGAACACAAGGCTCCTCGCCAGTCGCTCTGGTCGAAGCACAAGATCTTCGAGACCAACTCCATCATCCTGATCATCGGCGTGCTGCTGGTGATCTCGGTCGGTGGCCTGGTCGAGATCGCGCCGCTCTTCTACCTGAAGAACGTCATTGAGAAGGTCGACGGCATGCGGCCCTACACCCCGCTCGAACTGGCGGGCCGCGCGATCTATGTCCGCGAGGGCTGCTACAACTGCCACAGCCAGATGATCCGGCCGCTACGCGACGAGATCGAGCGCTACGGGCACTATTCGCTCGCGGCCGAGAGCATGTACGACAAGCCGTTCCAATGGGGCTCGAAGCGGACGGGACCCGATCTCGCCCGCGTCGGCGGCAAGTATTCAGACGAGTGGCAGCGCGGCCATCTTTCTGATCCGCGCGCACTGGTGCCTGAATCGATCATGCCCGGTTATCCGTTCCTGGCGCGCAACGAGCTCAAATTCGGCGATATCGCCAACGAGCTGCGCGCCAACCGGGGCGGCGGCGTGCCCTACACCGACGAGATGATCGCGCAGGCAGAGACCGATCTGCGGGCTCAGGCCACGCCGGAGCATCCCAAGGCCGGCGAGCTCGAGGCACGTTACCCGAAGGTGCAGGCCCGCGATTTCGACGGCGACCCGGCTCGCATCACAGAGGCCGACGCGTTGATCGCCTATCTCCAGGTGCTGGGCACGCTCGTCGATTTCAAGCTCTACGACGACAAAGCCAACATTCGCTGAGCGAGGTCATCATGGACACAACCTATCAATGGCTGGCGCGCTTCGCGCAGTCGGCTGGCCTGCTCTACTTCGTCGGAATCTTTCTCTCCGTCTGCCTCTACGCCTTCTGGCCGTCAAACAAGGCCCGGTTCGAAGAGGCCTCCCGCACCCCGCTGCAGGACGACTGACATCATGGCTCAGCATCAGGACCATCACGAGGTGGACGCCCACACCGGCGTGTCCACGACCGGCCATGAATGGGACGGCATCCGCGAACTCAACACGCCGCTGCCGCGCTGGTGGCTCGGCATCTTCTATGCCACCATCGTCTGGTCGGTCGGCTATTGGGTCGTCTATCCGGCCTGGCCGCTGATCACCGGCGCGACGCAGGGCGTCATCGGCTATGCCTCGCGCATCGAGATCGCCAAGGACCTCGCTCTGCTGCAGCAGCACCGCGCGACCCAGTCGAGCGGCCTCGCCGAGGCCTCCCTCGCGCAGATCAAGGCCGACCCGTCGCTGTTTCGCATCGCGATGGCGCAGGGCAAGGCCGCCTTCGGCGACAACTGTGCCGCGTGCCACGGCGTCGGCGGGGCCGGCTCCAAGGGCTATCCCAACCTCAACGACGACGACTGGCTCTGGGGCGGCACGCTCGACCAGATCCATCTGACGCTCCAGCACGGCGTCCGCGTCGCCGGCAACAACGACACCCGCGTCAGCCAGATGCCGGCCTTCGGCAAGGACGGCCTGCTCAAGCCCGCAGAGATCCGTGCCGTCGCCAACCATGTCCGCGAACTGGCTGGCCTGCCGACGGAAGCCAGCGCCGATCTGGCCATGGGCCGCGAGCTCTTCGCCACCAACTGTGCCGCCTGTCATGGCGACGCCGGCAAAGGCAACAAGGAGCTCGGTGCGCCCAACCTCACCGACGCCATCTCGCTCTACGGCATGGACCTGGCCTCTTTGACCGAGACCATCACCAACAGCCGCGCCGGCGTGATGCCAGCCTGGGGTCAGCGTCTCGACGCGACCACGGTGAAGGCGCTGACGATCTATGTGCACTCGCTGGGAGGGGGCCAGTAGACATGGCCTCCCAAGAGACGGACCTTGGCGACCTGCCGCTCTTCGCGGCGACGAAGAAGGTCTATCCGCAAAGCGTGTCCGGGCCTTACCGGCGCGCCAAATGGATCATCCTGGCGCTCTGCCTCGGTGTCTATTACCTGCTGCCCTTCCTGCGCTGGGACCGCGGCCCCAACCTGCCCGACCAGGCGGTCCTGCTCGACATCGCCAATGCCCGCTTCTATTTCTTCTTCATCGAGATCTGGCCGCAGGAGGTTTACTACTTCACCGGCCTGCTGATCCTGGCGGCCTTCGTGCTGTTCATGATGAACGCGGTCGCAGGCCGGGTCTGGTGCGGCTATCTCTGCCCTCAAACCGTTTGGACCGATCTGTTCCTGGTGGTCGAGCGCTTCTTCGAGGGCGACAGGCGCGAGCGCATCAAGCTCGACGAAGGGCCCTGGACCCCCAACAAGATCTGGCGCAAGAGCGGCAAGCACTTCGTCTGGCTGATGATCGCCTGGTGGACAGGCGGCGCCTGGGTGCTCTACTTCGCCGATGCGCCGACACTGGTGCGCGACCTCGCGACCCTGCAGGCGCCCTTCACGGCCTACGCCTTCATCGCGATCCTGACCTTCACGACCTATGCGCTCGCAGGCATCATGCGTGAGCAGGTCTGCAAATATATGTGCCCCTGGCCGCGCATCCAGGCCGCGCTTACCGACGACGACGCGCTGAACGTCACCTATCGCTACGACCGCGGCGATCCCCGCGTCTCGCTGCGCCAGGCCGAGCGTTTGCGTGCCAAGAATGAGCCGGCGGGCGACTGCATCGACTGCCGCCAATGCGTCGCCGTCTGCCCTACAGGCATCGACATCCGCGACGGCGCGCAACTCGACTGCATCCAGTGCGGTCTGTGCATCGACGCCTGCGACAACGTCATGGAAAAGATCAGCCGTCCCAAGGGGCTGATCGGCTACGACACCGACGACAACGTCAAGCGGCGCAGCGCCGGCGAAAAGCCCGTCTACAATCCGCTGCGCCTGCGCACGATGATCTATGCCGCGCTGATCGTCGTGGTCGGCGGCGCCATGGTCTACCAGCTGGCGACGCGCCGCACGGTCGAATTGTCCGTCTTGCACGATCGCGCACCGCTCTTCGTCCGGCTCAGCGACGGCTCGATCCGCAACGCCTATACCATCCGCATCCTCAACAAGCGGCCCGATGAGCGCCCCGTCGCACTGACGGTTCACGGTGTGCCGGGCCTGCGCATCGAGGCCGTCGGCGTCACGGCGACCGCCGATCTGCGGCCGATCGTATCGGTCCCGCCCGACACCTCGCGCGAGGTCCGGGTGCTCGTCACCGTGCCCGCCGATGTCCATGTCAGTCCGACGCAAACGATCACGTTTACCGCGTCCGACCTGTTCGCGGGCGAGGTCGTGACGGTCCAGGATCACTTCATCGCGCCCTAGATCACGTCGCAGCCGGGCTTTCCCGCCCGACCGCGAAAACCTGTTCGTCGACAGAGAGATGGAGCGAAGACCCTAGCGAGGACGGTACCCGTTTCCGCGAAGGCCATGCTCCAGAGAACGCCATGTGCTGCTGCGGAGGTTTCATCATGCCGATCGATCTGCCGGTTCGCGCCGCGCCGAGCGCGCGCCGCCCGTTCGAACTCAGCGGGCGCATCGTGCTGGCGAGCATGATCGCCTTCTTCATCGTCGTGGCCGGGGTGAATGCGATCATGATGACCATGGCGATCCGGACGATGCCCGGCGTCGATGTGAAGAGCGCCTATGAGACGAGCCAGCGCTTCAACAGCGAGATCGCCCGCATGCAGGAGCAGGACGCGCGCGGCTGGCAGGCGAAGGCCGACATCCACCGCACCGGCGCGGATGCCCTCGTCGCGCTGGTGCTGCACGACAAGCAGGGGCTGCCCGTCCAGGGGCTGGCTGTCGAGGCGAAGCTGCTGCACCCGGCGACGCGGCAGCACGATCACGAGGCTACGCTGAGCGAGACGGCGCCAGGCAGCTATGCGGCGCGCGTGCCGACAGTCCACAGCGGTGGCTGGACTGTTGTGATCGAGGCGCGGCGCGACGGCGCGCCGGTCTTCCTTTCGCGCAGCCGTGTCGTGCTGGCGGATTGAGGGCTGTGAGCATGAAGCAGGATCTGTCGGTTTTCGTCCGCCATCGCGATGGAGACGTCGCCGGGATGGAGCTGGCGGTCGACGGCATCCGTTGCGCCGGCTGCATGCAGGCGATCGAGAGCGGCCTGTCCCGTGAGGCCGACATCCTGAGCGCGCGCGTCAACCTGGCGCTCAAGCGCGTCACCGTCGAATGGCGCGAAGGCGCGTTGCGGCCCGAGACGGTGATCGAGCGCCTGTCGAAGCTTGGCTTCAAGGCCTACCCGTTCCTGCCTGCCGCCGACCGCGATGGCGCCTCGAATGGGGAAAAGCGCCTGCTGCGCTGCCTGGGCGTCGCGGGCTTCGCCGCCATGAACATCATGCTGCTCTCGGTCTCGGTCTGGTCGGGCAACAACAGCGACATCTCGCCGGTCACCCGCGACTTCTTCCACTGGCTGTCTGCCCTGCTCGCCTTGCCGACGGCTGCCTATGCCGGGCGCCCCTTCTTCGAGAGTGCGCTGCGGGCCCTGCGGGCCGGTGCGGTCAACATGGACGTGCCGATCACGCTTGGCGTCGTGCTGGCGCTGGGCATGTCGGTCGTCGAGACCTGGAACCATGCCGAGCACGCCTATTTCGACGGCGCGGTGATGCTGCTCTTTTTCCTGCTGATCGGGCGCTATCTCGACGAGCTGATGCGTCGGCGCACGCGCGATCTCGCTGGCAATCTGGCCGCGCTCAAGGCCGAGACCGCGACGCGCCTGTCGGCGAACGGCGAGACGGTCGTCGTTCCCATCGCCGCCATCTCGCGTGGCGATCTCGTCCTGGTCCGGCCGGGCGAGCGTGTCTCCGTCGACGGCATGGTCGAGAGCGGCGCCTCCGATATCGACCAGAGCCTGGTGACCGGAGAGACCGCACCAATCAGCGTCGTGTCCGGCGCCTCCGTCTACGCCGGCACTGTCAACCTGTCCGGCGCCCTGACGGTGCGGGTCGCGGCGGCGGGCGGCGGCACGCTGCTCGACGAGATCGACCGCCTGATGGCGCAGGCCGTCGAAAGCCGCTCGCGCTATGTGCGCCTCTCCGACCGGGCGGCGCGGCTCTATGCGCCGCTGGTTCACGCGACCGCGCTCGCCACCTTCCTGGGCTGGATCGCTTTCGGGCTCGGCTGGCAGCAGGCCCTGATCATCGCGATCACCGTACTGATCATCACCTGCCCCTGCGCGCTGGGCCTGGCGATCCCGGCCGTCCAGGTCGTCGCGGCCTCGGCGCTGTTTCGCCAGAAGGTCATGCTCAAGGAGGGCGGGGCGCTGGAGCGCCTGGCCGAGGCCGACACCGTCGTCTTCGACAAGACGGGAACCCTGACCCTGCCCGATCCGGCCTTGGTCAATGCCGCGAGCATCGCGCCCGAGGTGCTGCGCATGGCCGGCAGCCTCGCCGCCGCCAGCCGTCATCCGCTGGCGCGCCCGATCGCGCTGGCGGCAGGCAATCTCCCTCCAATCGAGGGAGTGCGCGAGCACCACGGACTCGGCCTCAGCGCCTTGTGCGACGGCGCCGAGATGCGGCTCGGCAGCGTCGCCTTCTGCGATGCAGAAGCGGCTGCAGCGCCCGTTGCGGCCGCGTTCCCGACAGCATCGCTGATCGCCTGGCGGCATGGCGAGGCCAGCGCCGTCTTCGCCGTCGATCAGGAACTGCGCCCGGATGCGGAGGCCTGCGTGCAGGCGCTGGCCGCCCTTGGCCTTCGCGTCCTGATCCTGTCGGGTGACCGCGCCTCGGCGGTCGCGCCCATGGCAGCCCGGCTCGGCATCGCCGATTACAAGGCGGACTTGCGCCCGGACGAGAAGCTGTCCGAACTGGACCGGCTCGCCGCGCAGGGCTGCAAGGTCCTGATGGTTGGCGACGGGCTGAACGACGCCCCTGCCCTCGCCAAGGCTCATGTCTCGATCTCGCCGATCAGCGCGACGCATCTGGCGCAGGCCTCGGCGGACATTGTCTTCCTCGGTGACAGCCTCGCGCCGGTAGCCTCCAGCATTCGCACGGCCCGACAGGCGCGAAAACTGATGTTGGAGAACCTCTGGTTCGCGGTGCTTTACAATGCGATCGCCGTTCCCGTCGCGATTGCCGGTCTGGCGACGCCGCTGGTCGCGGCTGCGGCGATGTCAGGCTCGTCCCTGATCGTCACGCTCAACGCCTTGCGCGCCGCCAGGCGCTCGGGCGCATCCCGTTAGGACCACGCCATGAACATCCTCGTGATCCTGTTTCCATTGGCCCTGGGGCTTGGCCTCGTGGGCTTGCTCGCGTTCTTCTGGTGCATGCGGACGGGCCAGTTCGCCGATCTCGAGGGGCCCGGATGGCGCGCCCTGCAGGATGACGACCTGCCGCGGTCACCGGGCCCATCGGCCGACACAGCCGGGTCGCAGACCGAGATTCCCTGAAAGCTGCATGCCTCAAGGCACGCGCGATTTCAGCCAGGCGCCCTCGCCCATCGCATGTCTGGGCCATGCCAAACCGCAGAAGAGCCTCCGATGCCATATGCGACGCTGATGGTCCCCGTCGACGAGAGCAAGGCATCCCAGGCGCGCGTCGAGTTCGCCTGCGAGCTTGCCAGCCATTTCGGCTGCAGCCTGCTCGGCGTCGCCGCCCGCCGGCCCGAGACGCCGTTCATCGCGCCGAACGCCACGATGGCGGTGGTCCGCGAGCTCCTGGCGACGGAGATGCAGAAGGCTGAAGCCGAGCTGAAGCGCGCGGAGTCGGGCTTCCGCGCCCTCATTGCTGGACACAACGTGCCGAGCGAATGGCGCTCGACATTGACTGATCGGACGACGACCGTCGCCATGGAAGCGCGCGCTGTGGATCTCATCGTCATTGGACGCAATCGGCCCGGCATCGTGCCCTCATATGCCGTCGACCCGGGCGACGTGCTGATCGGCGGCGGCCGGCCGGTCCTGGTCACCCCGCCCGATGTGCCGGCGGGGGCGATTATGTCCCACGTCGTCATCGCCTGGACGGACAGCCGCGAGGCCAGGCGGGCGGTCATGGACGCGATGCCGTTCCTGCAGGCGGCCATTCAGGTGACCGTGCTGGAGATCTGCGGCAGCGACGACGTCAGGAATGCCCGCGCGCGTACGGCCGACGTTGTGGCTTTTCTGGCCCTCCGCGCCATCTCGGCCGAGGTTGCCGTCCTTCCGGCTGTCGGGCTGTCCGTCGCCCAGCGCCTGATCGCCTTCGCACGCGACGAGGGGGCGGGCCTGATCGTGATGGGAGCCTACGGCCACGCCCGACTGAGAGAATGGGCCTTTGGCGGTGTGACGCGGGAGATGCTGGAAACCAGCCCCGTATGCCTCCTCCTCAGCAACTGAGAGGAGCGGGGCGTCCCGGGTTGCGAGACAAGCACTGCGACCTTGCGCAGGAAAAAACACCCCAGCCCTCGCGATGACCGTGAAGGCTGGAGTTCAGTGATCGAAGCAGATCGCTCAGTGCGACAGAAGGCAGGGGATCGGCGTCGAATTGAGCAGATCCTGCGTGACGCCGCCGAACAGCCATTCCCGTACCCGGCTGTGACCATAAGCGCCGGAGACGATGAGATCGGCCGTCTCCTGCTCGGCGAAATCGATCAATTCATCGACGACGAGGCCGGACGGTTCGGAGCGCAGGATCGCGCGGCTGGGAACACCGTGACGAAGCAGATGGTCGGAGACATCAGCCGCGCCCTGTTGTGCGGCGTCCGTGCCGATCGCCAGGACGAAGACCCGCTCGGCTCGCTTCAGCAGGGGCAGCGCGTCCCAGACAGCTCGCCTTGCCTCGCGCGTGTCTTTCCAGGCGATGACGATGCGCTTGCCCGCGAGATGCTCCGTGCGGGGCGGGACGACGAGGATCGGGCGCCCGAGCCCCATCACCAGATCGCCGGGGGAGATCGCCATGCGTCCGTGGCTGGCGTCGTCTGGGCCCTGCCGACCGACGACGACGAGATCGGCCGCCCGTGCCTGCTCCAGGGCAAAGGGATTCGGCAACCCGATCGCACAGCGCCAGTCGATGTCGTTGATCGTGCCGGCCGCGCGGCGGAACACCGTCTCCGCCTTGGCCAGTTTCTCGGCAACCTCGCGCTTCGCTTGTTCGATGATCGCGGGATCGATCGTAATCGCACCGTCGCCATAGTAGGGCATGACGACCTCCTCGGCGGCGACGCCGATCAACCGGCTCGAGAAGGTGCTGGCGAGGGACGATGCGAGCTTGACGCTGTCGGCGGCATCCACGCCGAGATTGAGCGTCACCATGATGCTGGCATAGGTCGAAGGCTGAAGAGTCTCGTTGATCTCGGACATGAACATCTCCTCATGCTCAGGTTGCACCTGGGCATGGTTGCCGATGCCCGACGTCGGAGCGTTGATCCACCGCAACTGCGGCGAAACTCCCGCGCGATTCCGGCCTCGGTGCCGGCCTGCAAGACCTTGCAGAGCTTAGACCTTGCAGAGCTTAGACCTGGCCGAGCTTAGGCCTGGCCGAGCTTGCGGATGCCGACGATCTTGAAGGGCAGCATCTCGCCGTCGTCCTGGCGGATCGAGACGTACTCGTCGATCGCGAAGCGATGCTTGTCGAGCTTGTAGCCGGCCTCGTCATCCTCCGACGCGGCATCGTCGTAGTCGATTACCCAGGTCGCGCCGCCGCTGCCGCCGGCGCGATGGATCAGCCAGCCGTGCTCGTCCGGCTCGCCGGCCCAGAACCGCCTGACGCGGCATAGGTCGCGCACATCCCGCCAGGCCGGCGCGTCGATATGTCCGGCGGCGTCCAGGGGCGCGGTGATGTCGTAGCCGTGCCTGGCGCTACCTTCCGGATGGGCTGCGCTGCGTCCGAGATGAAGGGTTATGCGCTGCAGCATCGTCTGGCCTCCGAGACCCGGCCGTCCATCGGCCGATAAGGCGATTCATGGCGCATGCTTCGCCGGCACGACTTGATTCAGCGCAATGACCGGCCGCTACTGTGTGCCACGAGGTTGAACCGGACATCGGGCCGATCGACGGTCTTCTCATTCAACGGGCGGCAGATATGAGCATCAGGAACTTCGACGCGCTGTTCGAGCCTGCCGCGATCGCCCTGATCGGCGCGAGCAACGCGCCCCGGTCGGTCGGCCGCGTGCTCGCCGACAATCTCCTGGGTGCCGGCTTCGCCGGCCCGGTGATGACGGTCAATCCGCATGAGACGGCCATCCGGTCGACGCTGAACTATCGCTCGATCGCCGACTTGCCGATCACGCCCGACCTCGCCGTCGTGGCGACGCCGGCGGCCGGCGTCCCGGCCATCATCAGTGATCTCGGGCGCCGCGGTTGCCGGGCGGCCGTGGTCATCAGCGCGGGCTTCGGTGCGCCGGGCGAAGGCGGCGACCTGCACCAGGCCATGCTGGACGCGGCAAAGCCCCATCTGATGCGGATTGTCGGCCCTAACTGCCTGGGCTTCATCTCCACGCCGCGGGGGATCAATGCCAGCTTCGCTCATCTGACGCCTCGCCCGGGCAATATCGCGCTCGTCAGCCAGTCGGGCGCGATCGTCGCGGCAATGCTGGACTGGGCCGATCAGCGCGGCGTCGGCTTCTCCCATATCCTCTCGCTCGGCGACATGAGCGATGTCGATTTCGGCGATGCGCTCGACTATCTCTGCGCGGACCGCGCGACGCGCTCGATCCTGCTCTATGTCGAGAATGTCACCCATGCGCGCAAATTCATGTCGGCTGCCCGCATCGCCTCGCGCACGAAGCCGGTTCTGGTCGTCAAGGGCGGGCGCAGCATGGCGGGCGCCAAGGCCGCCCTCTCTCATACCGGCGCGCTCGCCGGAGCCGATGCGGTCTACGACGCCGTCTTCCAAAGAGCCGGGCTGCTGCGTGTCGCGGAGCTCGATGAACTCTTCGCGGCTGCGGCGATCCTGGCCACAGGAATGCGCGTCTCCGGCGACCGGATGACCATCCTCACCAATGGCGGCGGCGCCGGCGTCATGGCGGTCGACGCGCTGGTCGCACGCGGCGGCCGTATCGCCGAACTGGGCGGCGGCACCTTGCAGCGCCTCGACCAGGCCCTGCCCGGCTCGTGGTCGCACGCCAACCCCGTCGATGTACTCGGCGATGCGACCGGGGAACGTTATGCCGCGGCGCTCGAGATCCTGCTTGAGGAGCCCGACAGCGATGCGATCCTGGTGATCAACTGTCCGACCGCCGTCACCGATGGACAGGACGCCGCGAGCGCGGTGGCCCAAGCCGTGGCGAAGGCTCCCGCAAGGCCCGTCCTGACGAGCTGGCTCGGCGGAACGACCGCCGAACGCTCGCGCAGCTTTCTTGCGGGCAGGACGATTCCGACCTTCACCAGCCCTGAAGAAGCGGTACGCGCCTTCACCCATCTCGTCGAATTCCGACGCAATCAGGACCTGCTGCTGGAAACGCCGTCGGCCGGCGTCGCGATCGCGCCGGCACAGGTCAATGCGGCGCGACAGCTCATCGAGACCGTTCGCCAGGACGGCCGCTGCGTCCTGACCGAGCCCGAAGCGAAGCGCCTGCTTGCCCTGTTCGGTATCCCTGCCGTCGAGACGCTGGTCGCAGCCACACCCGAGGAGGCCGGCCGGCTTTTCGGCACGATCGGCGCCCCCGTCGCGCTCAAGATCCTGTCGCCGGACATCAGCCATAAATCCGACGTCGGCGGCGTGGCGCTGAGCCTGCGCTCACAGGCCGAGGTCACGGCGGCCGCTCACGAAATGCTTGCGCGGGTCCGGCACGCAGCGCCCAACGCAAAGCATCTGACCTTCACGGTCCAGAAGATGATCTCGCGCCCGAAGGCCTGCGAGCTGATCGTCGGTATCGCCAAGGACCCGACATTCGGCCCCGTCCTGCTGTTCGGCCGCGGCGGCACGGCGACGGAGGTGATCGGCGACCGGGCGATCGGGCTGCCGCCGCTCAACTCGGTCTTGGCCAAGGACATGATCGGGCGCACGCGGGTGTCACGGCTTCTGGCCGGCTACCGCGACGTTCCGCCGGTCCCGCTCGACGCCGTGGCCGATGTGCTGGTGCGGTTGTCGGAACTCGTCATCCACCTGCCCGATGTGATCGAACTCGACATCAATCCGCTACTCGCCGATGCCAGCGGCGTAGTCGCGCTCGATGCCCGCGTCGTGATCACCGCGACCTCTGAGGTGCGCACGCCACTCGCCATCAGCCCCTACCCGGAAGAGCTTGGAGAGCAGGTGACACTGAATGATGGCGCCCGCTTCCAGATCCGGCCGATCAGGCCCGATGACGAGGTCGCGCTGTCCGACATGGTCGCGCAATGCACGCCGGGCGATCTGAGGCTACGCTTCCTGGCTCCGCTCAAGACCTTCCCGCATGAGATGGCGGCCCGCCTGTCGCAGATCGACTACGATCGCGAAATGGCCTTCGTGGCCGTGGAACCCGACAGCGCCTATGGCAGCGGCCCGATCTTCGGCGTCGTCAGGTTGATCGGCGACCCCGAACGCGACACCGCGGAATTCGCGGTCCTAGTGCGCTCCGACATGAAGGGGCGCGGCCTCGGCTATCGCCTGATGTCGAAGATCGTGGCCCATGCGAAGACCAGTGGATTCAAGCGGTTATATGGCGACGTGCTGCGCGGTAACCGCGTGATGCTGGCGATGACGCACGAACTCGGATTCAGGTCGGATGTCCAGGAGGCCGGCGAAGAGACCACGCGCATATCGATCGATACGAGTTCCTGAGCGCATCTCCTGATACCCGTCTCCTCGAGACTGGACGGTCCCCGGTTTCGTGGACAAAGCCGAGCCTCACGCCGACGCGCGTTCGAACGCCTCGGGACTGATACCGCCGAGATGGCTGTGACGGCGGGTTCGGTTGTAGAACGTCTCGATATGGTCGAAGATATCCGCGCGCGCCAAGGCGCGGGTCTTGTAGATGCGTTTCTGGATCCGCTCCTTTTTCAGGCTCTGACCTGCCACTGAGTTTTTCCTCCACGCGGAGTTAGAGTCCGGCCCTGATGAGGACGGACTGATGAAGCGAGCAAGATTCACGGAAGAGCAGATCATTGCGGTGCTGAAGGAGCACGAGGCTGGGG
>NZ_LGSZ01000002.1 GCF_001298265.1 Allobosea vaviloviae
TCCAGCATCTCGCCGGCATGAAGGATTCGAAGGTCATCGTTGCGATCAACAAGGACGAGGAGGCGCCGATCTTCCAGGTCGCCGATTACGGCCTCGTCGGCGACCTCTTCACCATCCTGCCCGAGCTTGAGAAAGAGCTCGAGAAAAGCGGAAGTTAGCCGATGAAGGCGGCCGATTTTCCGGCAGCTCGAACGCGTCGCGAGGAACGAAAGCCATTAGTCTTACTGTGTCACAAAATCTGCGATTCATGTAAGGTGAGAGATTCAATCTCGTGGAGAGCGAGCATGGATCTAGGATCGGACGTTGCTGGGAGTGAATCGCGGTTCGCGGCTTTTGTCGAGC
>NZ_LGSZ01000001.1 GCF_001298265.1 Allobosea vaviloviae
GGACATCGATCTTCCCACCATAAAGACCAACATCGCAAAGCTGGCCCGGCGTCGCGCCATCGGAAAAGCCGCCTTCGCTAAAAGCCGCCCATCAGAACGCTGAAAGGGCCGACACCGGACGATTACGGGTTGGCGCGGCGGCGGGCTTTTTGGGGCGACGGCCAGAGGCGCGAAAACCCCGGCGCGTTGAGCGCCGGGGTTTTTGTGTTTTTGGTTGCGGGGGCAGGATTTGAACCTACGACCTTCAGGTTATGAGCCTGACGAGCTACCGGGCTGCTCCACCCCGCGATAAGTCTTTTGGTGCGCTGCGTGTGTTGTGCGCAGGGCGTGTTTTA
>NZ_LGSZ01000010.1 GCF_001298265.1 Allobosea vaviloviae
CGATTCGCGGCGTGGCGGCGGGGTCGAGGGTGACAGGGGGGCGTGGGGGGGGCCCCCCCGCGACCCCCGGGGCGCCGCCGGCCGGGGGAGAACCGGGGGCCGGGGGGCGCCCGCCGAGGGCGACCCCGGCGGGGAAGGCGGGGCCTCCCCCCCTCCCCCCCGGGGGGGGGGGGGGGGGGGGGGGGGGGGGGGCCAGTGCCGCTCGGCGGGACGATGCCGGACAGAGCCCCGGCTTTGCGGCCCCCCACCCCAGCCCTCCCCACCGCAAGCGGGGGGAGGGGGAAGTAAGCACTCTCGTTAGGCAGTTCCGCCGGCTTTCGGGCGGCTGGTGCCGGCGGGCTTGAGGGGCAGCGGCAGCGGTGCGACCGGCCGATCGGTGCGGTACTGCCCGCGCGCAATGGCGCCGAACATCAGCACGACCGAGGTGAGCGTCATCAGCCACCAGGGCTGCAAGGTCGCAAAGCCCAGCGCGCTGAGCGCAAAGGCGGTGGTGAAGGCTGCAACGCCGCCGGCCGCCAGCGCGCCGGGCATCCGTCCCGCCGCGCGGATTGCGAAATACAGGCAAAACGAGGCAGCCGCCGCGCCGACGATACCCAGTTCATACCATGTCTCGAACAGCAGCGTCGTCGGCGTCGGTTGCGGCAGGGCGCCGATCATCCGGCCACGCAGCACCGTATCGAGCCCGTTTCCGGTGATGAGGCGGAAGGGTTCGCGGCTGACGACATCGGCCCAGATCGCCAGCGACTGCGCAAACTCGCTCGACCCCTGCGGAAAGCGCGAGACGATCGGCATCAGCAGGAAAGGCAGAAGCGGCGCGATCAGCATCAGCCCCGCGATGATTGCGGCGATGAGGCGCGAAGCCGTCTCGCGATTAGCGCTGACCGCCCCGAAGGCGATGGCCCCGCAGATCATCGCGACGGCCTCGCCATCCTCGAAACGCGTCAGCGCCAGCAGGCCGACGACGACCGCGAGCCCGACCGCGCTCAGGCCGCGCTCGCGCGACAAAAGCCAGGCCAGAGCCGGCCAGGCCATGATCAGGATGACGCTGATGCCGCGCTCGACGCTGCTGACCTCGGTGTCGGCATGACGAAGCGCGCTGACCACGAGCAGCGCCAGTGCGAAGGCGCCCGCGATGCCGGTGCCCAGCGCTACGAGGTTGAGGTTCGAGGCACGCATGCGCTCCGGCAGCGCCGCATTGCCGCAAAAGCCGAGCACGACGGCGAGCACGAGATTGCCGGCCTTTTCCGTCGCCGAGGCGGTGAAGGGGCTCCAGACCAGGGACAGGACCGCCCAGCCGGCCAGGCCGATCAGGATCATGCCCGGCAGGCTTAAAAGCGAGCGCTTCAGCAGCGAGACGAACCCGCCCGGGTCCTCGATCAGGGCCGCGATGATCAGCAGCACGACCCCGATCGGCGCCAGCACGACGGCGGCTCGGCGCGAGACCAGCGACGCGATCGGCAGGACGAGCGCCAGCGTGCCGAAGCCGATGCGGCGCAGCAGCAGGGCCGCGTCGGCGGCGGGGTCGAGCGGGGCCTGGGCGTGACGATGAGGCATGGACTGAAAGACCGGACGGGGCTCTCCACCGGAAAACCGCCGGAGTGAGGACGGTTTTACCGTAACCGGCCGGCGCGGGCGCGACTGTAGGGCGCGCGCAACACTGCGCCGGCATCTCGAAGGGCCTGCCTGCGACGAAAGCACTCCGGCTGCTGGCAAAAGTCACGCCCAATTCACTTTGCAGGCGCGTCGCTTTCATGGGATGACGGCGTCATGACGCTGTTGGCCGCCATTCCCTACACCTCCGGGTTCCAGATCGACGGCTTCATGGCCGCTCTCGCGGCGCGCCTGAAGGCGCGCGGCCTGAGGCTGGGCGGCGTCGTGCAGCACAATGACGGTGCCTGCGAGCAGGGCTGCCTGTCGATGGCGCTGGAGGATCTCGCCAGCGGGCACCGCTTTCCGATCAGCGAGAACCGCGGCGCCGCGTCCAGCGGATGCAGGCTCGATGCCAGCGGCCTCGCCGCCGCCGGCGGCGCGCTGACAGCGGCGCTCGCCAGCGGAGCCGACCTCGTCATCGTCAACAAGTTCGGCCGCCAGGAAATGCTGGGCCAGGGCCTGCGCCAGGAGATCGCTGCGGCGCTTATGGCCGGCGTGCCCCTGCTGATTGCGGTCAGGCTGGATTTCCTGGCCGCCTGGCGCGACTTCGCTGGCGACGACTGGACCGAGCTCCCCGGCGAGCCGGAGCGGATCGAGGCCTGGGCTCTGTCTCTGGCGCGCGCTGCCGCCTGATCGCCGCCTTCGGGAGCTGCCATCATGGCGCAGGATATGAGCTTTCTCGACGATTATCTCGTCCGGCCGGACCCGCAGGCGGCCCGCCTGGGCGCGACTGTCTCGGGTATCGACCAGACCGGTGCGACCGTCGAGACCCGCGTCGTCACCGAGCGCGCGCTGACGTTGTATCTCAACGCGCAGGAGATCGTCACGATGATGACGATCGGCGACCATCCCGACGCGCTGGCGCTGGGCTATCTCCTGAACCAGAACATGCTCAAGCGCGGCGATGTCGTCGACGCCGTGGACTATGACGAGGAACTCGAGGTCGTCGTCGTCCGCACGCCGGAGCGCACCAATTTCGAGGAGAAGCTCAAGAAGAAGACGCTGACCTCCGGCTGCGCGCAAGGCACGGCCTTCGGCGATCTCATGGAGGCGATCGACGAGATCGAACTGCCGAAGGCGGAGCTTCGGACGAGCTGGCTCTATGCCCTGACCAGGAAGATCAACACCACGCCCTCGCTGTATCTGGAGGCCGGCGCGATCCATGGCTGCGTGCTCTGCGAGGCCGACAAGCCCTTGGTCTATATGGAGGATGTCGGCCGCCATAACGCCGTCGACAAGGTCGCGGGCTGGATGTTCCGGCACGATGTCGATCCCGCCCGGATGATCTTCTACACCACCGGCCGGCTGACCTCGGAGATGGTCATCAAGACCGTTCGCATGGGCATCCCCGTGCTGGTCTCGCGCTCGGGCTTCACCGAATGGGGCGTCGAACTGGCGCGCAAGGCCGGGCTGACCCTGATCGGCCGCGCACGCGGAAAGCGTTTCGTGGCGCTGGCGGGAGAGGAGAACATCGTCTTCGATCAGGACCCCGACACGGTCGAGGAGGAGGGCGGCAGGAGCCGGCGCAAGGGGGCTGGGGGCGACGAATGAGCGGCCTTGTGCCCCGAGCGGATTTGCCGTGTCCCACGCATCTGCTTGATACCGGCGAACAGGCAATCTGGTGGGGTCGGCCTGATCCTTGGCGCTATGCCATACGCCTATCGTGGTGGAGGCTCACATTAGGTTTCATCATCGCGGTCACGATCGCATTTGTCGTCGGCCGCGCCCTGAAGTTTGAAACCACATACGATATGCTGCTGCTCATAGCCCTGCTGGTGGTTGGAGTGGCTTCGATCAGCCTGCCCTTTCGACGCTATGCCGAGGCCAAGATCGTCATCTATCTGCTGACAGACAAACGAGCTGTCGTCGTCAAGAAATATGCCGAAATGAGCACCCGTCTCGAACGCATTGCCCTCGTCGAATGGCGCGCGGCGGGTCGAAATCTCGGCGATGTGCTGTTCATGGATCACGAATTCACCACAGAGAATGGCGAACGTCGTATCGCCCGCGACGGCTTTGTCGGCATCGCCAACTCAAAAGAGATCGCCCAGGAAATGCGCCGCCTGCAGGCCGCTGCCTCATGATACCCCCAACCCTCGGCCTCCTTCTCGCCGGCGGCCTCGCCCGGCGCATGGGTGGCGGTGACAAGCCGCTGCGGCTGATTGCGGGGCGCACCATCCTCGCCCATGTCATCGAGCGCCTGGCGCCCCAATGCGAGAGCCTGCTGGTCAACGCCAATGGCGATCCCGCCCGCTTCGCGGCTTACGGCCTGCCGGTCGTCGCCGACAGCGTGCCGGATTTCGCCGGGCCGCTGGCCGGCATCCTTGCCGGGCTCGACTGGATGGCGGCGAACCGGCCTGAGCTGGAATGGCTGGTCAGCGTCGCCGCCGACACGCCCTTCATTCCGCATGATCTCGTCGCCCGCCTGCATGCGGCGCGCGAGGCGCAAAACGTGCCGCTGGCCTGCGCGGCGTCTGGCGGCTGGACGCATCCTGTGATCGGGCTTTGGCCGGTTCGCTTACGCGAGGCGTTGCGCCACGCCCTGACGGTGGAGGACGAGCGCAAGATCGACCGCTGGACCGCCCGCCATGGCTGCGCGAGCGCGGAATGGCCGACCGTGCCGGTCGATCCCTTCTTCAACGCGAACAAGCCCGATGATCTCGCCGAGGCGGAGCGCCTGTCCGCCAGCCTGCCGCCGGCTTGATCCCGCGCGCGCCCGTCGCTATCTCAGAGATAAGGGCAGGTTATCGCCGGGAAAAATCTGGGGGAACATCATGAAGTCATTCGTCGTCGCCATCTGCGTCGCCGCCATCCTCGCCTTCAGCGCGAGCGTCGTGCTCAACGATGTCTTCCAGAAGCCGGTCGAGGTTGCCTTCTCGACGGGTGGCGTCAGGCTCTGAGGTCTCGGCCTTCGGAGATCCGCAGGAGTCATCCCGGACAAGCGGCGAAGCCGCGCCGATCCGGGATCCATTCCTGAACCTCGCCTGCAGCGTTCCGGAATGGATCCCGGGTCTCCGCTCCGCTGCGCCCGGGATGACCGTCGCGGGTTTTCAGACGATAGCCCTCACTCAATGACGATGCGCGGCGCAGCCCTGACCGTCCCGCCTGCGAGTGAGGCCATCACCTGCCGCGCGATCGTGAGATAGGCCTTGGCATGGGCCGAGTCCGGATCGCTGGCGACGATCGGACGCCCCCCATCGGAGGTCTCGCGGATCGACATCGCCAACGGCACCTCGCCGAGGAACGGCACGCCCAGCCGTTCCGCCTCGTGCCGCGCGCCGCCATGGGCGAAGATATCCGACCGGTGGCCGCATTCCGGGCAGATGAAATAGCTCATGTTCTCGACGATGCCGAGGATCGGCACCTCGACCTTCTTGAACATCGCCACGCCGCGCCGCGCATCGAGCAGCGCCAGATCCTGCGGGGTCGAGACGATGACGGCGCCCGCCAGCGGCGTCTGCTGCGCCATGGTCAGCTGCGCGTCGCCGGTGCCGGGCGGCATGTCGACGACGAGCACGTCGAGCTCGCCCCAGGCGACCTCGCGCAGCATCTGGGTGATCGCGGAGATCACCATCGGACCTCGCCAGATCATCGGCGTCTCCTCGTCGATGAGGAAGCCGATCGACATGATCTTCAGCCCATAGGCCTCCATCGGCGCCAGCGTCCGGCCCGAGACCAGCCGCGGCTTGCCGGTGATGCCGAAGATCTTCGGCACGGAGGGGCCATAGATGTCGGCGTCGAGCACGCCGACCTTGAGGCCGAGCGTCGCCAGCGCCACGGCGAGATTGGCCGTGGTGGTCGACTTGCCGACGCCGCCCTTGCCGGAGGCGACCGCGATGATCTGCTTGACGCCGGGAATGCCCGCAGCCTTCGGCGTCGGCCCGCCGGGACCGGCGCCGGGAGAGGACCGCTGCGCCTGTTGGCGCGCCTGCGCGGCGGCGGAGGAGGGCGCCTTGTCTGCGGTCAGCCCGACCAGCACCTGCGTCACCCCTGGCAGGCCGGAAACGGCGCTCTCGGCCGCCTTGCGCACTGGCTCCATCGCGGCGGCCTCGGTCGCGTCGATGCCGATCGCGAAGATCACCTTGCCGCCGTCGATCAGGATATCGGTGACGCGGCCGGTGGCGGCGAGCGATTGCCCGCTCGCCGGCAGCTTCACCAGTTCGAGCGCGCGCAGGATGTCGGCTTGGGTCAGGGCCATGATGGCGCCTCCGGTGCTGCGGCTCAGGCCGTGGCTGCTTGCGGGGTGGCCTTGCGGATATGGAAGACGAGCAGGTCGCCCTCCCGGCCATGATGCTCGATCGCGTCTCCGGTCTCGCGCATCAGGTTGGGAATGTCGATCGCCGCCATCGGATCGGTGCATTCGACCAACAGCAAGGCGCCGGCCTCGGCGGATTTCAATGCCTTGCGAACGCGCAGCGCGGGCAGGGGGCATTTCAGGCCGCGCAGGTTGAGCGAGATCGAAGAGGTGAGAAAGGAAGACATGGGCCGCTTCGGTTCGAGTCCGGTCCGCTTCATATGATGGCTTTTTCGTCTGCGGCAACTGCGCGCTTTACCCTTCTCCCCTAGGGGGAGAAGGTGACGCCGCGAAGCCGGGTCGGATGAGGGAAGGATGGCTGTGCGGCGTTTATGTTTCCTGCTGGCCCTGGCGCTGATCTCTCCCGCCCCCGCCCAGGAATTGCGCGGACATGGCGGGCCGGTGCGCGCTGTCGCGGTCTCGGCCGATGGCCGCTTTGCCATGACGGGCTCCTTCGACCAGTCGGCGATTCTCTGGAGCCTCGCCGATGGCACGGCCGATGCCGTGCTGCGCTTCCATCAGGGCGCGGTGAATGCGGTCGTCGCCGTCCCCGGCCTCGGATTCGCGACCGGCGCCGAGGATGGCCGCATCGCGCTCTGGCGAGGCGAGGGCGCCGAACCGCTGCGCGTTCTGGAAGGGCATAAGGGGCCGATCGCGGCGCTCGCCGCATCGCTGGATGGCGGCCTGCTGGCGTCCGCCTCCTGGGACGAGACGGTCCGCGTGACCTCGCTGGCCGACGGCACCGCGCGCGTGCTGGAAGGCCATAAGGGACCGGTCAACGGCGTCGCTGTCCTGCCGGGCGGGAGCATCGTCAGCGCCGGCTACGACGCGACGCTGCGCATCTGGCCGGTGGATTCCGGCCCTGAACGCATCATCGCCCTGCCGACGCCGCTCAACGGCGTGGTCGTCGCACCCGATGGCGAAATCGCTGTCGCGGCCGCCGATGGCCGCTTGCGGCTGTTTGGCCCCGATGGCGAGGCGAGGGGCGAGATCGCGGTCGGCGAGACGCCGCTGATCGCGCTGGCGATCTCCGCGGACGGTGCGACGATCGCGGCCGGTGGCTTGCGCGGCCAGGTCGCTTTGGTCGACCGCAGGACGCGCGGCATCCGCGCGACGCTGGTCGGGCCGGGCCTGCCGGTCTGGTCGCTCGCCTTCCTGCCGGATGGCCGGCAGATGCTCTCGGGCGGGGCCGATCGGCTGGTCCGGCGCTGGAACGCGCTCACGGGCGAGCATGTCGGCACGGTCGTGCCGCGCGCGGGCACGGATGTGCTGGCGGCCTTCCAGGGCGAGCGGGGCGCAGAAATCTACCGCGCCTGCGCCGCCTGCCATACCTTGACGCCCTCCGATGGCAACCGCGCCGGGCCGACCCTGCACGGCCTCTTCGGCCGCAGGATCGCCAGCGCGCCGGGCTACGCCTATTCCGATGCCTTCAAGGCGATGGACATCGTCTGGACGAAGGAAACGGTGGCGAAGCTCTTCGAGATCGGCCCCACCGCCTACACGCCGGGCACCAAGATGCCCGAGCAGACCATCGGCAGCGCGCAGGACCGTCAGGCGCTGGTCGACTGGCTGGAGAAGGTAACGAAATAGGCGTCATTCTCGGGCTTGACCCGAGAATCTCTTCGACCAGATCGCTGGTGTCAGAGATGCTCGGGTCAAGCCCGAGCATGACGTAAGCTACTGCAGCGGGTCTTCCCCGCGTTCCCGGCGCTCGCGCAGGTAATCCTCGGTCGTGCGGACATTCGGGCGCTGTGGCGAGAGATGCGGGTCGAAGCTCTCGTTGACGACGACCTCGACGCGGCAATCCTCGCACATCCGGATCACCGAGATGCGCTTGGCCGCGTCGCCTGAGAACATCCAGTGCTTGTTCTCGAGCTTGGCTGCGATCTTTTCGATCGTGCTGCGGACGCCGAAGGGTTTTGCGCAGGAGATGCAGTGGAACGGCTCCTCCTGCTTCAGCACGCGCCTGCCGCCCTTCCAAGCCTCGAAATCGAGGCGCGGTTCGAGCGTGATGACGTTCTCGGGGCAGGTCGCCTCGCACAGCCCGCACTGCACGCAGAGATCCTCCTGGAAACTCAGAGTCGGCCGCTCGGGATCATCCGACAGCGCCTGCACCGGGCAGGCCGAGACGCAGGCGAGGCAGAGCGTGCAGCCCTCGGTCTCGACATGGACGGTGCCGAACGGCGCCCGCTCCGGCAGCGCCACGGAGGCGACGGGGGAGGGCGCGGCGGCATGGAGTTCGGTCAGCGTCTGGCGCAGCAGCGGGCGTCCGTCGCCCATCGGCCGGAAACGGGCAGGCAGGGGCGAGACGGTGCCGGGCGCGAGACGCGCCAGCGCGGCGGCGAGCTGGTCCGGGTCGTCGGTTTCGATCAGCCCGGCGCTGGTTGAGCCGAATCCGAGCGCGGCTGCCAGCGTGTTGGCATAAGCGAGGTTGCGCTGCAGGCCCGACAGATCGTGCTTCGGGCGGGCGCGCCCGAGCACCTGCACGGAAGCAGCGCCGAACGACAGCGCCGCCGCGAAGGTCTCGAGCCCGATCTGGGTGATCTCGTTGATGCGCAGCGGCAGCACGCGCGCCGGCAACCCGTCGCCGAACCGTGCGAGCGCATCGATCAGCGCCTCGCCATGCTCGCCGTCATGCAGCAGCACGATCGGATCGCGTCCGCCCGCCTCCGCATAGGTCGCCAGCAGCGTGCGCAGGCGGCGCAGCAGCGCGTCGGTCGGCGGCAGGGCATAGGTCACGGCGCCGGTGGGGCAGACGGCCGCGCAGGCGCCGCAGCCGGCGCAGATCTCGGCCGAGATCGCGACATGGTCGCCATTGGGCGTGATGGCGCCGGTCGGGCAGAGTTCGAGGCAGCGCGTGCAGCCGGTCTTCTGCGAGCGCGAATGCGCGCAGAGATCCTCGTTGAGCCTGACATAGGTCGGCTTGTCGAATTCGCCGACGAGATGGCCGGCCTCCGCGATCAGCTTTTCGATCGCCGCCGGGCTGCCGGGGTCGGCACGCAGATAGCCCGCGCGCAATTCGCCCGCCGGAAACAGCGACGTCCCGCCGGATACGTCGATGACGATGTCGCAATGCGAGGTCGCGCCGTTTCGCGGCTCGCCGAAGACGAGCTTCGCCCGCGAGGACGGGGCAGGCGCGGCATAGTCGTCGATCCGTAGCTCGAACGCGCCGAGCCAGCCGGTGGCGCCGGCGATGGTGCCCTTCAGCACCGGCGTCTCGTCGACGCGCGGCGGTGTGATGTCGCCGGGGCGGCTGAGCAGGATCGTGACGTCGAGATGCTCGGCCAGCCGCTTCCCGACCGACAGCGCGATCTCGTCGCGGCCATAGACCAGGGCGACGCCCTTGCTGGTCAGGGTGGTGAAGGAGACCGGCGGCATCGGCTCGGCGGCGGCGGCCAGCAGCGCCGCCATCTTCGGGCCGGCGGCCTTCGCCTCCCGCGCCCAGCCGGCGGTCTCGCGGATATTGGCGAAGGTGATCTCGCCGGCATAGTCGAGATCGGCGGCGATCTCCTCGAAGAGCGGAGCCTCCTGCGTGCAGCCGACGGTGATCTGCGTGCTGTCGCCAAGCGCCCGTGTAAAAAGCTCGGTCTGCGTCCGGCAGAGATGCCGCGCGGTCCGAATGTCGCCGCTCTGGCAGCCGCGCGCCAGCGCGCCCGGATCGAGCGGCATCGTGTCCTCGCACGAGCAGACCATCAGCGTGCGGGTGGCGTCTGGCATGGTGGGCGTGTTCCTCGGCGGGCGGCGTTGTGTCGCCTCTCTTGCGATAATCCATGCATATATGGAATTGGAGGTGTTCAAAAGAAGCGAACGTTGAGCACTTCGTCGCGCCCTTGGAGGATTTTGCGATCATGGCGGTGAGCGCCCAGCGCCCGGACGATCTGCGCCGCGAGCCGGTCCTGCCGCCGGGCTTCTCGCTCGTGGCGTTGCGCGAATCGGGCGACGCCTTCGCCCATGCCTGCAGCATCGCGTCCGAGGCCGGCGCCGCGACGCTGGTCTGGACACGCCGATTCGACATCATCGAGTTCGCCGTCGTGCTGGAGCCGGACAATCCGCTCCGTGAAGCGCGTCTTGCTCATTATCTCGCGATGAATGCGCTTGCCGATGCGCTCGCCGTCCACAGCCCGCCCGAGCGGCCGATCCTGTTCCGCTGGCCCGACGCGCTGATCTACGATCTCGGCCTCATCGGCGGCGGCCGGCTCGCCTGGCCGCAGGTCTGCGGCGAGGACGAGGTGCCAGACTGGATCGTGTTCGGGGCGATGCTGCGCGCGACCACGATGACGCCCTTCTCCCCCGGCGATGTCGGCGTCGGCATGGCCGAGGAGGGGTTCGAGGAGGTCGATGCGGTCGATCTGATCGAGGCCTTCGCCCGCCACCTGATGCTCGGCGTCACGCGCTGGCAGAGCGACGGCGCCAGGGCGACCGCACTGCGCTGGCTCGATCGGCTCGACAAGATCCCCGGCACGCGCCACGGCATCGAGCCCAATGGCGACCTCGTCGCGACCACCCAGGCCGGGACGCAACGCCGCAGTCTGGTCGAGGCGCTGGGCCGGACCGATTGGCTCGATCGCGAGAGCGGCGGGCCGAAGCTGTGAGCACCCGACCGTCATTGCGAGAAGGCGCAGCCGACGAAGCAATCCAGGGGAACGCCGAACGAGTCCTCCTGGATTGCTTCGCTGCGCTCGCAATGACGGGGAGGGCCTGAGTCATGGCCGCCCTGTTGAAACTCCCCCGCGCCATTCGGCTCGACCCCTCCGACACCTTCGTCTTCCGTCGCGCGGCCGAGCCCGGCGAATGGCTGGTCACGGGCTCCTTCCTGTTCGATCCGGCCGCCATCGCCGGGCTCGACGTCAAGGCGCGCACGGCCTTCCGCTCCGGCTTCCTCGGCGTCGGTAGCTTCGGCTGGAGCACGCTGGCGGTGGTGACGGAGGCGAGCGAGGCCGAGCGCGACACGGCCATCGCCCAGCTCGCCGATCAACTCATGGAGAAGCTGGGCGCCCCCGATCTCGCGACGGCCCGTGCGGCGGCAGCCGAGGAGGTCGCCTTCGCCGCCTCGCTCTGCGATCATCCCCCACAGATGCTGCTGGCCCTGCACCGGACGCTGGAGGATGGCGAGATTCGCGAGCGCTTCCGCACCCTGACGCCGCGCGACGCCAGCCAGAGCGAAGGCTTCCGCGCCTTCGAATTCCTCGAGGTCGCGGGCGATGATGACGTGACCGAGGAGGTCGATCTGCTCAGGCTCGGCGATCTCGCACAGACGGATAAGACCCGATGACGCATTTCTGGGCCACCTCCGGCCATCTCTTGTTGGACCGCGAACCCGGCGGCGGCCTTCGCGTCACCGACGATTTTCTGAAAGCCTATCTGGCCCGGCCCGAACTGCTGCCGCCGGAAGAGGCCTGCGCCGCCGAGCGGGCCTTGCATGCCAAGCTGATGGAGGCGCCGCAGGCGCAGATCGCGCCAGCCGAGATCGACGCCATCCTCGACGAGGATGCCCGCGCGAACTGGCTGTTCATGCTGGGCTGGCGCGAGCGCCTGCTGGCGGCGCCGACGCTGGAGGCGGCCTATGCCGGCGTCATCCGCGACGGCGTCAAGGACATCCCGCCTTTGTTCCTCGACCAGCTCGTCCACGTCATCCTGCGCGCGGCGCTGGACGAGGTTGACGACCCCTATGTCGTGCGCGCCGCCGAATGCCTGTTCCGGCCGCAGCGGGTCACCCATCACGAGAACACCATCCTCCTCGCCGATGCCGACATCATCGAGGGTCACGAGGCCGACCGGCACGCCTCGCCGCTGCTCGCCATGCTCGGCGGCCCGGCCGCGACCTCGCTCGACATCCTCAAAGCCTCCAATGCGGACCAGTACTGGCAGCGCTCGGACGGCTTCGACATGGTGCTCGACCTCGGCGGCACGCCCTCGGGTCGCGCCGCGCTCGGCCAGGCGCTGCGCCACTGGATCCGCCAGATCCACGGCTTCGATGTCGCCATCGAGCCGCTGGACAAGGTGAAGGATGCCGACTGGCGCTGGTTCGTCGGGCTCGACGCGCAGGCGACCGCCATCGGTAACGCGCTCTGGACCGGCGAGAGCGTCGGTGAGGAGGCGCTGTCGCGCGTGATCGCGCTCTACACGCTGACACTGCCGGCCGACGTCCCGGTCTTGCCGGCGGCCAGGGGCAAGCCGATCTATCTGGTCATGGCGATGACGCCGGACCGGATGCTGCGGCTGAAACCGCAGAACCTCGTCACCGGCCTGCCGCTCGCGCTCCGCGAAATGGCGAATTGAGGAGGGGGCGATGACCCAAAAGCATATCGAGGTCGGCATCGTCGTCGAGCGCCGCGCGGTCGATTCACCCTGGATCGACCATGCCTGGACGCCGCTCGCCGTCCTGCCCGAACCGCCGCCGCTGCCGCCCTGGACGGAGCTGCCGGGCACGCCCGAGCGGCGCAGCATCTATCTCGGCGCGGCGACGCTGACGCTGCATTCGGTCGATACCGCCCATTTTCGCGAGAACTTCCAGGCCGGCCGCGCCAAGCTCTGGGTTGCGATCCGGCCGACCGGCGTCGAGCCGGAGATCGAGTTCGTCGGCGTCACCGCCGACCCCTTCGAGGGCGAGGTCTATGCCGAGAATGTCGGCGACGTCGTCGAGGCTCTTCCGATGCCTCAGGCGGTCGCCGAGCAGGTGCTGGCCTTCTTCGAGGCAAACCATGTCGAGCGCGAATTCATCAAGCGCAAGCGCCAAGAGCATGATCCGCGCAAGGGCGGCGGGCCACGCCCGGAACCCGGCACGCGCCGGGGCGAGGGCGAGGCATGAGCGCCGGAACGCCCGAGGACGAAGGCTTCCTGAGCCGCTGGTCGCGCCGCAAGCGCGCGCTGGCCGAGCCCGAGGTTGCACCGGTCGAGCCGCCGCGCCCGGTCGAGCTGCCTGCCGAGGCGCAGGCACAGCCAGTCGAGGCACAAATTGCCGAACCCGAGATGGTCGAGCCGCCCTCGCTCGATCTGATCGACAAGGATTTCAACGTCGCGCACTGGCTCAAGCAGAATGTGCCCGAGAGCTGGAAGCTTGCCGCCATGCGGCGGGCCTGGGAGAGCGATCCCGCAATCGCCGGTTTCGAGAATCCGGCACGCGACTACGCCCTCGACTGGAACACGCCCGGCGGCGCCCCGGGCTACGGCCCCCTGACGGAATCGGACGATGTCGCGGCGATGGTGCGGGACATCTTCGGTGAGACGCCCGAGCCTGAAACGACATCGGGTGTGCCTGACGATGCGGCAGGCGACGCAATGTCGCATAAACTTTCGTCGTATGATGAAAGCGATGCCGAGGATGCTGCAGCGCAAGAATCAGGCGCGTCACAGGCGCAACCGGCCGCTGTCAGGTTGAGCGGCGCCGATGAGACCCCCGTGGATACCGGCATCGTCGCAACGGAAACACCTCAGCCGGTTTATGCGGCGGTGCAACATAGTCCCGAGGCGAGGGATGCTTCCGTGCGGATTCGCAAGCGTGGGGGTGGTGCAATTCCAGTCTGAATTCAGATTGGAATGATTGTATTTTTGAGTGATAAGCAGGCATTATCACCGACAGAAGAGGGGGGCGGCCACCTGCCACCTCTCACGAAAGACGATGGCCTGATACGAATGCGTGACGCGGCACTGGAAAAGGCGATCGGCAGCGCAGGCGGCGTCAGGGCCATGGCGCGCAGCCTCGGCATTTCGCAGCCGGCGATTTCCAGCTGGAGGCGCGTCCCGGCCGACCGCGTCCTGTCTGTCGAGGCGATGACGGGCATTCCGCGCAGCGACCTGCGTCCCGATATCTATCCGATCCATGATCAGGCCGTGATCGCTTCGCCTCAGGCGCTCGACGAGATCGACGAGGCGCGGGCTCGCGAGTGCGAGGTGATCGGCGCGCTGCTCTGGCGTGCGCCGACCGCCGACACGCTGGCCGTGCTGCGCAACCTCCAGGGCGATGCCTCGCCGCTGGGCATGGCGCATCTCGCTTTGGCCGAGGCCGCCGAAGAGGCGACGCCCGAGAGTCTGCGCGACGAGTTCTTCGAGCTCTTCATCGGCGTCGGTCGCGGCGAGTTGCTGCCTTACGCCTCCTATTACCTGACCGGCTTCCTGCATGAGCGGCCGCTGGCTCTGGTGCGCGAGGATATGGGCGCGCTCGGCCTGGCGCGCGACGAGCGGGCCGGCGAGCCGGAGGACCATATCGCGGTCCTGCTCGACATCCTGGCCAAGCTGATCCGCGGCGACGTCTCGGGCGAAGGCATCGATGCCGACCGTTTTTATGCCTGCCACATCGAGCCTTGGGGCGAGCGCTTCTTCGCCGATCTCGAGGTCGCGAAGGCGTCTACATTCTACAAGGCCGTCGGCCGGCTCGGCAGCCTGTTCCTGTCGATCGAGACGCAAGCCGCACGGCTGCCGGCATGACGAAGAGTACGACAATGACAATCGCGAACCAGAATACGCGGGAGACGAGGATGTCCAAGCCGACAAGCGAGGCCGGCAAGCCGGCCTTCGATCGCCGCAGCTTCTTCAAGGCGCTCGGCGCCGGAGCCACGCTGGCCGCGACGCCTGCGATGGTGGCGCCGGCAGCCGCCGTCGATCCCGGCAAGGAAGAGAGCAAGGCGCGCTACCGCGAGTCGGAGCACGTCAAGGATTTCTACCGCGTCAACCGTTACTGAGAGGCGGGACACCATGCTGATCAAGCGCAAAACGGCCGATGTGCAACGCGGCCGCCTCCAGTCCGCGATCGCCGGGCTGTCCTCCGGCGTGATGGATCGCCGGGCCTTCCTGCGCCGCTCCGGACTGGTTGCCGGCGGCATCGCCGCAGCCGGCGCTCTCCAGATCGGGTCGGTCCGCAAGGCGGAGGCTGCCGGCCTCGGTCCCGCGACGGGCACCAAGATCATCAAGAACATCTGCACCCATTGCTCGGTCGGCTGCACGGTCAAGGCCGAGGTCGCAAACGGCGTCTGGGTCGGCCAGGAACCCGCCTGGGAGAGCCCGATCAACCGCGGCTCGCATTGCGCCAAGGGCGCCTCGGTGCGCGAGCTCGTCCATGGCGACCGCCGCATCAAATATCCGATGAAGCTGGTCGACGGCCAGTGGCAGCGCATCTCCTGGGACGTCGCGATCAACGAGATCGGCGACAAGATGATGGAAATCCGGGCCAAGTCCGGCGCGGACTCGGTCTACCTGCTCGGCTCGGCCAAGTTCTCCAACGAGGGCTCCTATCTGTTCCGCAAGTTCGCGGCCTTCTGGGGCACCAACAACGTCGATCACCAGGCGCGCATCTGTCACTCGACCACGGTCGCAGGTGTTGCCAACACCTGGGGCTACGGCGCGATGACGAACTCCTACAACGACATCCGCAACTCCAAGACGATCATGTTCATGGGCTCGAATGCGGCGGAAGCCCATCCGGTCTCGATGCAGCATATCCTGTCGGGCAAGGAGCAGAACCGCGCCAATGTCATTGTCTTCGATCCGCGCCTGACCCGGACCGCCGCGCACGCCACCGACTACATCCGCATCCGTTCCGGCACCGACATCGCGGTGATCTGGGGCATGATGTGGCACATCTTCAAGAACGGCTGGGAGGACAGGGACTTCCTCGCCGCGCGCGTCTACGGCATGGACGACGTCCGCAAGGAGGTCGAGAAATACGACCCCAAGACGGTCGAGGACATCACCGGCGTGCCCGAGGCGCAGCTGAAGCGCGCCGCCGAGACCTTCGCCAAGGTCAAGCCCGCGACCTTCATCTGGTGCATGGGCGTGACCCAGCATTCGGTCGGCACAGCCAATGTCCGCGCCATCTGCAACCTGCTGCTCGCCACCGGCAATGTCGGCGGCATGGGCAACGGCGCCAATATCTTCCGCGGCCACTGCAACGTCCAGGGTGCGACCGACTTCGGTCTCGATATCTCGAACCTGCCTTGCTATTACGGCCTGGTCGAGGGCGCCTGGCGCCACTGGGCCCGCGTCTGGGACGTGCCTTACGACTATTTCGTCACCCGCTTCGACGCGGTGCCGGCCAAGGGCGGACGCCCGGCCCGCACGGCCAAGGCCAATATGGAGACCTCGGGTCACACCTCGACCCGCTGGTTTGACGCCGCCAATCTGCCGGCCGAACAGGTCGACCAGAAGGATAACCTCAAGGCCATGTTCGTCATGGGCCATGGCGGCAACACGATCCCGCGCATGCCCGATGCCGTGAAGGGCCTGGAGAAGCTCGATCTGCTGGTCGTCTGCGATCCGCATCCGACCAACTTCGTCTCGCTCGGCCAGCGCAAGAACGGCACCTATCTCCTGCCGATCGGCACGCAGTTCGAGTGCTCCGGCTCGCGCACCTGCTCCAACCGCTCGGTGCAATGGGGCGAGAAGGTCGTGGAGCCGATCTTCGAGGCCGCGAGCGACTATTTCGTCATCTACAAGCTGGCCCAGAAGCTCGGTTTCGCCGACGCGATGCACAAGAACCTGGAGCTGATCCAGGGCAAGTACGGCCCCGAGCCGTCGGCCGAATCCATCCTGAAGGAAATCAACAAGGGCGGCTGGTCGACCGGCTATACCGGGCAGTCGCCCGAGCGCCTGAAGCTGCACATGCAGCACCAGGACAAGTTCGACCTGGTCACTCTGCGCGGCGCCAAGGGCTCGCCTGTCGAGAACGACTTCTACGGCCTGCCCTGGCCGTGCTGGGGCACGCCGGAGCTCAAGCATCCCGGCACCCACATACTCTACAACACCTCGCTCGAGGCCAATAATGGCGGCGGCACCTTCCGTCCGCGCTTCGGCCTGACGCGCGAGCGCACGCTCGCCGATGGCAGCAAGGTCAACGATACGCTGCTGGCCGAGAACGGCTCCTACTCGCTGAACTCGGAGATCAAGGACGGCTATCCCGAGTTCACCATGGGCGTGCTGAAGAAGCTCGGCTGGGATGCCGACCTGACGCCGAAGGAACTCGAGACCATCACCTGGATCGGCGGCAACAACATCGATGCGGTGAACTGGGCCAACGATCTCTCCGGCGGCATCCAGCGTGTCGCGCTCAAGCATGGCTGCGTGCCCTATGGCAACGGCAAGGCCCGGGCGAACGCCTGGAACCTGCCCGACCCGGTTCCGACCCATCGGGAGCCGATCTACTCGCCGCGCGTCGATCTCGTCGCCAAATGGCCGGCGCGTCCCGACGAGCGCACCCTGCGTATCCCCAACCTGCACACCTCGGTCCAGAAGGCCGCGGTCGAGAAGGGCATCGCCAAGTCCTTCCCGATCATCCTGACCTCCGGCCGCCTGGTCGAATACGAGGGCGGCGGCGAGGAGACCCGGTCGAACCGCTGGCTGGCCGAACTCCAGCAGGACATGTTCGTCGAGATCAACCCGGAGGACGCCACCGCGCGCGGCATCAAGGACGGCGCCTTCGTCTGGGTATCGGGCCCCGAGAACAACTCGAAGGCCCGCGTCAAGGCTCTGGTCACCGAGCGCGTCGGCAAGGGCGTGGCCTTCATGCCCTTCCACTTCGGCGGCTTCTACCAGGGCCAGGACCAGCGCGGGAACTACCCGAAGGGGACGGACCCGATCGTGCTGGGCGAGTCGGTCAACATCGTCACCACCTATGGCTACGACCCGGTGACCGCGATGCACGAAGGCAAGGTCACGCTCTGCCAGATCGCAGCGGCGTAAGGGGGAACTGAAATCATGGCACGGATGAAATTCCTCTGCGACGCCGACCGCTGCATCGAATGCAACGCCTGCGTCACCGCCTGCAAGAACGAGAACGAGGTGCCCTGGGGCATCAACCGCCGGCGCGTCGTCACCATCAATGACGGCAAGCCCGGCGAGCGCTCGATCTCGATGGCCTGCATGCATTGTACAGATGCACCTTGCATGGCCGTCTGCCCGGTCGACTGCTTCTACAACACCGCCGACGGCGTGGTCCTGCACAACAAGGATCTCTGCATCGGTTGCGGCTATTGCTTCTACGCCTGCCCCTTCGGCGCGCCGCAATATCCCAAGGTCGGCAACTTCGGTTCGCGCGGCAAGATGGACAAGTGCACCTACTGCTCGGGTGGCCCGGAGGTCGACCTGTCGCCGGCCGAGTTCCAGAAATACGGCTCGAACCGCCTCGCCGAGGGCAAGCTGCCGCTCTGCGCCGAGATGTGCTCGACCAAGTCCCTGCTGGCCGGTGACGGCGACATCATCGCCCAGATCTACAAGGAGCGGGTGGTGAAGCGCGGCTACGGCTCTGGCGCCTGGGGCTGGCAGACCGCCTACAAGGAAACGATCGCGATCTGACGCGGGTCCGGGCGCGCTTCGGTGGCCCGTCATTGCAACGAACTGGCTCCTCGAAAAACGAGAGCCCGGAAAAGGATGCTCGCAATGCGTTTCGGCGCTGTCCTCCGTCTCCTCTTCGCAGCCCTGCTGCTGACATTCGCGGCCGCCTCGCTGGTTCCGGCCTCGGCGCAGCAGGTCAATCCCACCGCCAAGTCGGTGACGGAGCAGCAGTTCCTGGACGCGCTGAAGGGCAACCCCTCAGCCGAGCTGCAGGGACGCATTACCATCCCCGACCAGAAGGCCGCGACCCTGGAGCGGCCTGCCGGCCGCGAGTGGCGCGCCTTCCACCAGGGCACGATGCTGCGCATCGCCGCCATCGCCGTCCTCGGCACGCTGCTTGCGCTCGTCGCGTTCTATCTGATCCGCGGCCGCATCGAGATCGCAGCCGGCCCGGCCGGTCGCACCATCACCCGTTTCAACGGCTTCGAGCGCTTCATGCACTGGCTGACGGCGGCCTGCTTCCTCGTGCTGGCCCTGTCGGGACTGAACGTCACCTTCGGCAAGCTCGTGCTCCTGCCGCTGATCGGTCCGCAGGCCTTCACCAACATCTCGGTGGTGGCGAAGTGGGCGCATAATTTCCTCGCCTGGCCTTTCATGCTCGGCGTCGCCCTGATGTTCGTGGTCTGGATCAAGGACAACATCCCCAGCACGGTCGATCTGCGCTGGTTCGCGGCTGGTGGCGGCATCGTCGGCAAGGGCCATCCCCCGTCGAAACGCTTCAACGGCGGCCAGAAGATCGTGTTCTGGAGCGTCGTCCTCGGCGGTGCCGCACTGTCGGTCTCAGGCTTCTACCTGCTGTTCCCCTTCTATGCGGGGGGCGTCCTGAACCTCCAATTCTGGAACGTCGTGCACGGCATCGTCTCGGTGCTGATGGTCGCGATGATCCTCGGCCACATCTATATCGGCACGATCGGCATGGAAGGCGCCTTCGACGCGATGGGCTCCGGCGAGGTCGATCTCAACTGGGCCAAGGCGCATCATTCGCTCTGGGCTGAGGAGGAAATCCAGAAGGGTGAGGTCAATGGCGGGCCGAGGCTGCAGCCCGCGGAGTGACGTCGAACGCCTGCGTCGCGACGACATGCAGGCTTGACCGCGCCCGCCAATCCGAAAGATGACAGCCGGGCGCCCCTCGCGCCCGGTTTCTTTTTGGCCGGCATTGTTTTGGACAAAGGCTCTCGATGCGCGTGATCGGTTTGGCGGGATGGAGCGGCGCGGGCAAGACCACCGTCGTGACCCGCGTCATTCCCGAACTGGCCAGGCGCGGCGTCTTTGTCTCGACGCTCAAGCACGCCCACCACGCCTTCGATCTCGATACGCCGGGCAAGGATTCCCATGCCCATCGCGAGGCCGGCGCGCGGGAGGTGCTGATCTCGTCGGAGCGCCGCTGGGCGCTGATGCGCGAATTGCGGGAAGAGCCGGAAGCCTCGCTGTCTGAGCTGCTCGCGCGCCTGTCGCCGGTCGATCTCGTCATCATCGAGGGCTTCAAGCGCGAGGCCCATGCCAAGATCGAGATCCATCGCGCCGCCAACGGCAAGCCGCCGCTGCATCCCGGCGATGAGACGATCGTGGCCATCGCGAGCGACATCGCCTTCCCCGAAGCCGGCCGACCCGTCGTCGCCCTCGACGACATCGCGGCCATCGCCGATATCATGCTGGCGCAGGCCCAGCCGCTCGCCGCTGTACTGGCGCGGGCAGGCTCGCAGGAGTGACCGAGCCATGGCGCAACTGAGCCGGGACAGCGAGGCCTTCGGCGGCGCGCTGATGACGCTGGAACAGGCCGGCGAGCGGGTCGTGGCGCTGGTCCAGCCGGTCTCCGGCACGCAGGTCCTGGCGCTCGCCGACGCTGACGGCCGCGTCCTGGCGCAGGATGTCGTCGCCGGGCTCGACCTGCCGCCCTTCGCCAATTCGGCGGTGGATGGCTATGCCGTGCGCTTCGCCGATCTCGCCACCGCAGGCGAGACGCGGCTGCCCGTCGCGGGCCGTGTCGCGGCCGGCGCGGATGCCGGCGGCGTAACGACGAGCGGCGTCGCGGTTCGCGTCTTCACCGGCGCGCCGATGCCTGATGGCGCCGACACCGTCTTCATGCAGGAGGATGTCGCGCTCGACGAGGGCGTCGCGATCCTTCCCGCTGGCCTCGGGTCGGGCGCGAACGCCCGCCCGGCCGGCGAGGACATCGCGCGCGGAACCGTCGCGGCGATGGCAGGCCAGCGCCTGCGCCCGCAGGATCTCGCGCTGCTCTCGGCACTCGGCCTGATCGAGGTCACGGTCCGGCGCAGGCCGCGCGTCGCCGTGTTCTCGACCGGCGACGAGTTGGCGGAGCCGGGCGCGCCGCTGGCGCCGGCGGCGATTTACGATGCCAACCGTGCCTTGCTGCGCGCGATGATCGCCCGTGCGGGCGCGGAGGTGATCGATCTCGGCATCCTGCGCGACGAGCGCGACAGCCTGGCGCAAAATCTGGCGCGCGCGGCGGGCGATTGCGACCTCGTCCTGACCTCGGGCGGCGTCTCGACCGGGGAGGAGGACCACGTCAAGGCAGCCGTCGAGCGCGAGGGTGAACTCGCCTTCTGGCGCATCGGCATCAAGCCCGGCCGTCCGGTGGCGCTGGGTCGGATCGGCGCGACGCCCTTCATCGGACTTCCCGGAAATCCGGTCGCGGTGTTCGTCACCTTCGCCTTCGTGGCAAGGGCGCTGATCGCTCGGCTGGCCGGCACGCAGCCGGTCCGGCCGATGGCGCTGCCGGTCAGGCTCGGCTTCGCCTACCGCAAGAAGGAAGGCCGGCGCGAATATGTCCGCGTCTCGCTGGAGCCCACCGCTGACGGCGTGATGGTCGCGCGCAAGCATCCGCAGGACGGCGCAGGGGTGCTGACCTCGCTGACCCGCACCGACGGCCTCGTCGAATTGGCGGAGAGCCTCACTGCGATCCCCGAAGGCACGGTCGTGCCGTTCCTGGCCTATGGTTCGCTCGTCGGCTGAGCGGGTTTCGCCGTCAGTCCCGCCGGAAGACGACGCTGGCGAGCCAGCCGAGCAGCAGCGCCAGGATCACCGTGACGAGCCCGTAGAGCAGGGGCAGGTCGTGGGCGCCGGACGCGAGGCGCTGTTCCATGCCGCTCTTGACCACCTCGAAATTGGTGCTCTGGCGCGCCAGCGGCACGCCGCCGGCATAGAGCACGATGTCGATCTCGTAGGAGCCGGTCGGCGCGGTTGCGGGCACGTCGATCGGGGCGCTGAACATCGTGTTGGAGAGAAAGGTCACGCCCCGTTCTTCCGACGAATAGAGCCCCTTGTCGGAGAGGATGCGGATCAACCCATCCTGAAAGCGCGCCGTCGTCACGTCGAGATCGAGCGCCGCGTCCTTGCGCTGCTGGGCGTTCTCCAGCCCGATGCGCTCGCGCCGAGCGCTGTCTGCGCTGAGGATGTCGCTGAGCGGCCGGTTGCTCGCGACGGTCAGGAACAGGGAGGAGTCCGGGAAGCGGCGCTGGGTGCGGTTGATCCAGATCGGCCCGAGCCTCTCCTTTTCGCGCACGAGCAGCATGCGTTTTGGCCCGCGGACGGTGACGACGATGTCGTAGGGGTCGCCGCGGGCAACCGTGCGCCCGTCGCGCTCGACCACGCCGAAGACGGTGAGCTGGCTGCCCGTGTAGTTCGAGGTGATCTGGATCTGGTGGCTCGACATCGCCGCGATCAGCGTCTCGGCGTGCGCAGGGGCGGCCGCTCCGATCACGAGCGCCAGCATCGCGATGAACTGCATCAGCCGGTTCATCGCGCGCTGTCCGAGAGGATCACCGAGAACGGCTCGCTCGGCGGAATGAACAGCTCGATCGCGAAACGCAGACCGACGGAGAGGATCAGCAATGCCAGCAGGAGCCGGAAGGATTCGACGTTGAGGTTGCGCGCCGCGCGGCCGCCGAACTGGGCGCCGATGACGCCGCCGAGGAGCAAGAGGATCGCGAGGAGGATATCGACCGACTGGTTGGTCAGCGCGTGCAGGATCGTCGCGCCCGTCATCGTCATCAGGATCTGGAAGAGTGACGTGCCGACGACGACGGCGGTCGGGATGCGGAAGAAGTAGATCAGCGCCGGCACCAGGATGAAGCCGCCGCCGACGCCCAGCACCGCACCGATGAAGCCGATCACGACGGCCAGAAGCGCGATCGGGATCGCGCTGCAATAGAGCTGGGAGCGCGGGAAGCGCATCCGCCAGGGCAGGCCCATCCACCAGGGATGCGTGCCCGCACGGCGTCGCAGCCGTGCCGGCTTGCCGGCCCTGATGCGCAGCATGGCCCGCAGGGCTCCATAGAGCATCAGCCCGCCGATGATGGTGAACAGCGTCACATAGGACAAGGTGATGACGAGCTCGAGCTGGCCCAGCCGCCGCATCGAGTTGAAGAACAGCACGCCGAGCAGCGTGCCCAGAATGCCGCCCGCGACGAGGATGCCGCCGAGCTTGAAGTCGAGCGCCCGTCTTCGCCAGTAGGTCAGGACGCCGGTGGTCGAGGAGCCCGCGACCTGCGCCGCGACGGTCGCGACGGCGACGGCGGGAGGAATGTCGAGGAAGATCAGCAGGGGCGTCAGCAGGAATCCGCCGCCGACGCCGAACAGGCCGGATATGAAACCGACCGCGCCGCTGAGCGCCAGCACCGTGAGGATGCTGATCGGCAGTTCGGCGATCGGGAGGTAGATCTGCACCTCTGCTCCTCATGCGCCGCTGCGCTGGACGACAGGCCGACGGCGGCTGACGCCACTATGCACCGATCCCGTTAAGGCAAGATGCCGAGGCGGAGAGGCGATCGCGAACGCCGGCGACGATAGCTTGTCCTGATGGCGCGCCAACGCGTCGAAACCATGACGGCCGCCCCCGTCGCGAGGCTTGGGTTGCGAACGCCGCGTTGCAGTCGCTTCCCGGCCCGGCCCATCAGCTCCGGGCCGGCTTGGCTGGCTTCTTCACTGCGGCGGTCGGCGTTTCGTCCCAGCCCTTGGCGGGCGGCGTGACCTCGTTGGCGGCGTTGTCCGTTGGCTTCGGCTTCCAGGCGGCGGCCTCGGCCCTGGCTGCGGCGAGGTCGGTGGCGCCGAGCCGCTGGGCGACATCGTCGCGCTTCTTGGCCGCGTCGTCGTCACCCTGGCTCGCGGCGACGGAGAACCAGAGATAGGACTGGGCCAGGTCGGCCGGTGCGCCCAGACCGCGTCCGAGCAGCACCGCGAGGTTATACTGGCTGTCGCGGACGCCGAACTGGGCGGCGCGGCGGAACCATTCCGTCGCCGTCGCATAATCGGGCTTGCCGGAGACGCCCTCGGCATGGAGCACGGCGAGATTGTGCATCGCCTTGGCGTTGCCGCGCTCGGCGGCGCGCGTGTACCAGACGCGGGCCAGCGAGAGGTCGCGGGCGGTGCCGATGCCCTTCTCGAACATGTTGCCGAGGCGGAACTGAGCGGGCGCGAGGCCCGCGACCCCGGCTCGCTCGAACAGCCGCAAGGCGAGCTTGGGGTCGCGCGAGGCGGTCGGGCCGTCGGCGGCGCGGCTGGCGAGTTCGTAGACGGCGCGTGCGTCGCCGTCGAGCGCGGCCTTGCGCAGGCCGGCGCTGCCGAGGCCGGCGGGAAGCTCGCCGAGCTGGGTGACGGCCTGGACGGGATCGGGCACGAGCGGCGCAGCGACAGCAGCGGGCGCAGCGGGCGCAGCGGTTTGCAGCGGCTGGGTGGTCGAGCCGGTGACGTCCGCGGCAGGTGCAGCGGGGGTTGGCGCTGCCTGCAGCGCCGAGGTCTGGTCCTTGGCCGGTGCCTCGGCGGGAGCCTCCTCCTTCGGGACGATCGGGCTCTGCACGGCGTCGCCGGTCGCAGCTGTGCGCGTGCCTTTGAACGCGCCGGTGACGAGATGGGCCGTGCCCATCGCCAGCACGAGCGCGGCCAGGCCGAGCAGCAGCGGCCGCTTCCGCTTCTCCATGATCTCCCTGAGCCGGCTGGTGCCGCTCTTGGCGGCTTCAGGAGTGGCCGCGGGAGCAGCAGACGCCGCCTCGGTGGCGGCCTTGGCAGACCGCCTGGCGGCGGCGATCAGGTTCTGGCGGATCGACTGCTGGTCGTGCCCTCCGGCCAGCACCGCATCGGCACGCGGACGACCTGAGCCCGGCTCGAGCGGCAGATCCAGCGCGGCGTTGATCTGCGCGGTGGCGGTGCCAGCTGCCGGAGCCTCGGCCCTGACAGGCGCACCCGCCTTGGGAGCCGCGCGCTCGGGAGCGGCAATCCGGTCCTCCATCGCCAGGCTCATGGCGGCGGGCATCGCCGGTGGCTTTCCCTTGCTGGGCTCGGCCGCAGCCGCGCGCGGCGGCATCGGGGTGCGGGCCGGGGTCGCGATCGGGGCGCTCTGCCGGTCGGCAGCCAGTTCGGCCTCCAGGCTCGACAGCCGGGAGATGATGGTTTCGAGCGTCTGATGGACGGCGCCGATGGCGTCCTGCGTCTCGCGCCCGGTCGAGGCGTGGCTCTCGTGCAGCCCCGAAAGCAGCGTGCTCAGTTCGGCGATGCCGCTTGCGGGCTGCGCAACCTGGCCGAGATGGTCCGACATCGCGGCGCGTGCCGCCCGCTCGGCGGTTTCCGCCGTTTCCTCGCGCAGCGAGCGCAGATGGACGACGAGGTCTTGCAGCGTGCGTTCCATGCCGGTCTCGGCCGAACGGGTCGCGGCGGCAGCGTCGAGCCGCTGGGCAAGCCCCGAAATCTGCTGTTCGAGCGCATCGAACGCCCCCGAATCAGCGCCGGGGCGGCCCGCCTCGTCGATCTTGTCCGCGAGTTTCCGCAGCATCTCTTCGACAGGACTCAGATCGACCTGTGCGACGGGGGCGAGCTGCGGCGGGACATGGCCGTCGCTGACGAGATGGGCGAGGCTGCTCGAGGCTGCGAGGTTCTCGATGCGCCCTGCCAGAGCCTCGATCTGCCGTGTCACGGCAGTCGGCCCCTTCTCGGCCAGCGTCTCGATGCGGGCCTGCAGCGCGTCGATCCGGTCCTCGATGAAGCTGTTCTGCCTCGGGTCGATCTTGCCTGCCAGGCTTTCGATCTGCTGCGAGAGCGCGGCCAGCGGTTCGAGGTCGGCGAGCCGCGCCTGTCCGCGATCGGCGAGGATGGAGTCGCGGATGTCGTCGACAGCTTGGGTCAGGCTGCGGAGTTCTCGCCCGTCGGGTTGCGTATCGCGGAGCCGGTTGATCTCGAAGGACAGGGCCGAGACCTGCTGCGACAGCTCGCCGAGCCGCGGGTCGCCCGCGCTCGACGCGAGCATGTCGCGCAGCTCGGCGATGTCGCGCTGCACCGGCGCGAGGATCGCGCGGTCGCCGCCGCGGGCGGCAAGGGCATCGACCTTGGCCGCCAGATGCGAGATCTCCAGTTCGAAGCGCTGGTAGCTCTCGCTGGAGCGGTCCTGCGAGAGGCGCGACACCTCCGACTCGATCCGCGCCAGCGGCTTCAGGATCGGCTCCATCCGGTCTCGGTTGTCGAGGCGGTCGAAGCGCCCGGCGAGATCGGCCAGCATGACCTCGATCTGGCGCAGCTGCGGGTCGCGCTCGGCGGGTGCCTGAGGCACAGGCGCCGCTGGCCGCTCGGCACGGGCAGCGGCCACGGGCGCGATCCGGGCAGTGAGCTGGCGCAGATCGTCGCGCAGCGCCGAGATGCGGCTCTCTGCCGTCGCGGGCTGGCGCATGGGCGCGGCTTCGTCGTCGTCGAGCATGCGCTGGCGGGTGCGGATGTCGCTCACCGCGGCGGCGAGACCGTCGCGGCTGAAAGCGAGCCGGGGCGCGTGCTCTGGGCGGACACGGTCCACGTTGAGGGGGGAGGGCGGTGCTTCTCTCGACCTGTTTCCGATCTCCGATTTGCGCTCCAGATCGGATTTTCGTTCCATATCGGATTTGCGCTCGATATCGGCCAGGCGCTCGCCCATCGTCTTGATGGCCTCGACGATGACGCTGGTCGCCCGCTCCTGGCGTTCCGCCGCAGCGCGTTCGCCCGAGCTCATGCGCGTCTCGGCGTTCTCGATCCAGCGCGCGATCGAATCGAGCGCGCCGACGGTCTTGGCACTGGAGTCGCGGGTCAGCCTCTCGATGCTGGCGGCCTGGGCAAGGACGGCGTCGATCTCGCCCCGCGACGGCGCGGGCGCGCTTCCAGGCGCGCTGACGGGCTGCTGCGGTGCCGTGTCCATCTGTCCCTGCGAGAGCCGGGCGAGGCGTTCGGAGAGCGCGGCGATGTCGAGCTGTTCGGGCGGCGCGGACTGCGACGGCTCTTCCTCGCGCAGCTTATGGTCGAGCCATTCGCCGAGCGTCATCCCGGCACGCCTTGCAGCGGCCTTCGCGGCGTCGCGGGTGCGGGGATCGACGCCCTTGACGCTCCAGGGCAAGCTAGTGGCCATATTGACGCTCGCCTACGGGGCTTGTCCTTGGTGGGAAGGCGCAGGCCCCTGAACGCGCTGCCTTCCTCGCGGGCTCGGCGACGCCTGAAGATTGCGTTTCCGTGGTGGCGATGCCGATCCGCAAGCCCGACCTTTTGGCCGGCGTGGTAAACAGCCGGTTAACATCGGAGCGCCATCCGTTAATTTTCTGCGAACGGCCCGCTGGGCCGGCCGTCAGGCCCTCCGTCTAACCGTAACTTACCTAGCGGCGCGTCGGCATTACCTGACGCTAGGACAGGTCAGACGCTATCTCGCCGGCAAGCCATTTTTCGCCGCAAGCATTTTTCGCCGCAAGAATGCCGGCGATGTGTCACACGCTCCTCAAGGATTGAAAACCGATGTCTCGCCAAAGCAATGCTCTGGCGGCCGCTCCGAATCATGACGGCCGTGTTTCCCCATCCGACCCTGCAGCGTCGGAGTCTCCCGCCGGCTTCACCATCAGCGATCTCGCCAGGGATTTCGGCGTCACGCTGCGCACGCTGCGCTTCTATGAATCGCGCGGCCTGATCGCGCCGGCTCGCTCGGGAATGACCCGAATCTATTCGGGCCGTGACCGTGCCCGCCTCGCCCTGATCCTGAAGGGCAAGCAGCTCGGCTTCACCCTGGTCGAGATCCGCGCCATGCTGGCCAATGAAGAGAAGAAGGGCGGTGCCGATGCCGGTTCGGCGTCCGTCGGCGGCCTGCAGCTCAGCCGCGAGCAGGTGGTCGAGCAACTCGAGCTGCTGCGCACCCAGCGCGCCGAGATCGACAGTGCGATCGCCGAACTCGAAGCCTCGGCGGCTCGTTTCCCCAAGGCCTGAGCGTCGCCAAGGCCTGGCCCGTCTCGCAAGGTCTGCCAGCGTCAATCCATCCCAAAACGCCCCGGCTGGAAGCCGGGGCGTTTTGCTTTTGTCGGGTGGCCGCGCGAATGTCATTGTCGTGAGGTGTGTAGGAAAATCCCGCCGACCCCTTTGCAAGACCGGGAATGATAGTTTATATATGAACTATTCGGAGCCCTCGCTGTCAGGCGGGTGGCCTCGCGACGAGAGGGAGGAACGCATGCCGGTTTACAAGGCGCCCGTCGAAGATACGCTTTTCCTGCTGAACGACGTCTTCAACATCGAGCGCTACAACAACCTCCCGGGCTTCGCCGACGCGACCCCCGATGTGGTGGAGGCCGTGCTCGGCGAGGGCGCGAAGCTCTGCGAGGAGGTGCTCCAGCCGCTGAACCATTCCGGCGACCAGGAGGGTTGCACCCGCAACGCCGATGGCAGCGTCACCACGCCCAAGGGCTTCAAGGCCGCGCACAAGGCCTATGCCGAGGGCGGCTGGATCGGCCTTGCCATGGATCCCGAATATGGCGGGCAGGGCCTGCCCTATACGCTGGGCGCCGTGATGAACGAGTTCGCCTCCTCCGCGAACATGGCCTTCGCGATGTATCCGGGCCTGACCATGGGCGCGATCGCCGCGCTCAACGTCCACGGCTCGGACGACCAGAAGCGCACCTATCTGCCCAAGATGATCGAGGGCGTGTGGTCGGGCACGATGAACCTGACCGAGCCGCATTGCGGCACCGATCTCGGCCTGATCAAGACCAAGGCCGTCCCCAATGGCGACGGCTCCTACGCCATCACCGGCACCAAGATCTTCATCTCGGCTGGCGAGCAGGACATCACGGAGAACATCATCCATCTCGTCCTCGCCCGCATCGAGGGTGCTCCCGCCGGCGTCAAGGGCATCTCGCTCTTCGTCGTTCCGCGCAACAGCATCGGCGCGGATGGCTCGGTTGGCGCGAACAACCACGTCTCCTGCGGCTCGATCGAGCACAAGATGGGCATTCACGGCAACGCGACCTGCGTCATGAACTATGACGGTGCCAAGGGCTGGCTCATCGGCACGGAGAACAAGGGCCTCAACGCCATGTTCGTGATGATGAACGAGGCGAGGCTCGGCGTCGCGATCCAGGGGCTGGCCCAGTCCGAGGTCGCCTATCAGAACGCTGTCGCCTACGCCAAGGACCGCGTCCAGGGCCGCTCGCTGACCGGCGCGAAGAGTCCCGACAAGGCCGCCGACCCGATCATCGTCCACCCCGACGTGCGCCGCACGCTGATGTCGATCAAGGCCTTCAACGAGGCGGCGCGCGCCTTTGTCATCTGGAACGCGCTGAAGTCGGACATCGCCCACCGCTCGGGCGACGAAGCCGAGCGCCAGGCCGCAGACGACCAGCTCGGGCTGATGACGCCGGTGCTCAAGGGCGTGCTGACCGATGTCGGCTTCGACAATGCCGTGAAGGCCCAGCAGATGTTCGGCGGCCATGGCTACATCGCCGAATGGGGCATGGAGCAGTTCGTCCGCGATGCCCGCATCGCCATGATCTACGAGGGCGCCAATGGCGTGCAGGCGATGGACCTCGTCGGCCGCAAGCTCGGCCGCGACGGCGGCCGCGCCATCATGGCCTTCTTCAACGAGGTCGGCGGCTTCATCCAGGAGAACGGCGAGGACGAGGCGCTCAAGCCGTTGCTGACGCCGCTTGCCGCCTCGCTCGGCCATCTCCAGCAGGCGACGATGTGGTTCATGAACAACGCCATGGCCAGGCCTGACAATGCCGGCGCCGGCGCGACCGATTTCATGCATCTGCTCGGCCTCGTCTCGCTCGGCTATATGTGGGGCAAGATCGCCAAGGTCGCTCAGGGCAAGCTCAAGGCCGGCGCCAATGGCGCGACCGAGCGGATGAACACCAAGCTGGTCACGGCTCGCTTCTTCATGGAGCGCAGCCTGCCTGAGACGGCGGCGCATCTGGCGCGGATCACCAGCGGCGCGGATTCGACGATGGCGCTGAGCGCGGACCAGTTCTGAAGATGGCGTGTCATGGTCGGGCTTGGCCCGACCATCTCTCGCAGACCTTGCACACACCGCTGGATGACGAGATGGTCGGGTCAAGCCCGACCATGACGTCCGGCACGAAAACGAGCCGCCTCGCTGCGGCCAGCCCGGGAGGCCCCTGATGGCAGACGCATTCATCTACGACCATGTCCGCACGCCGCGCGGCAAGGGCAAGGCCGACGGCTCTCTTTACGAGGTCACGGCGATCGAGCTCGGCACCACGACGCTGCGCGCGATCCGGGACCGCAACGACCTCGACACCGGGCTGGTCGAGGACGTCGTCTTCGGCTGCGTCGATCCGGTCGGGGAGGCCGGCGCCGACATCGCCCGCACCTGCGCCCTCAAGGCCGGCTACGGCAAGGAGGTGCCCGGCATCCAGATCAACCGCTTCTGCGCCTCGGGGCTCGATGCGGTGAACCTTGCCGCCGCGCAGGTCATGTCCGGCCAGAAGGAGATGGCGATCGGCGGTGGCGTCGAGAGCATGAGCCGCGTCGGCATGGGCGCCTCTGGCTTCGGCATCGCCTTCGACCCCTCCGTCGCCATCGACACCTGGTTCATGCCGCAGGGCGTCTCGGCTGATCTGATCGCCACGAAATACGGCTTCTCGCGCGACGACGTCGACGCCTTCGCGGTTCGCTCGCACAAGCGCGCCCATGCCGCCTGGGAGGCCGGGCGCTTCAAGAACTCGGTGATCCCGGTCACCGACGTCAACGGCCTCACCATTCTGGATCGTGACGAGACCATCCGGCCAGGCACCGACATGCAGACGCTGGCCGCGCTCAAGGCCTCCTTCGTCCAGATGGGCGAGATGGGCGGGTTCGATGCGGTCGCGACCGCCGCCCACCCGGATGTCGAGTTCGTCAACCACGTCCACCATGCCGGCAACTCCTCGGGCATCGTCGATGGCGCGGCCGCCGTGCTCATCGGCTCGAAGAAGGGAGGCAAGGCAGCGGGCCTGAAGCCCCGCGCCCGCATCAAGGCCTTCGCCACCATCGGCTCCGATCTCGCGCTGATGCTGACCGGCCCCGTCGATGTCACCGAACTGGTGCTGAAGAAGGCGGGCATGACCACTGGGGATATCGACCTGTTCGAGCTGAACGAGGCGTTTTCCTCGGTCGTGCTGCGCTTCCAGCAGGCTTTCGACATCGACGACGAGATCCTGAACGTGAATGGCGGCGCCATCGCCATGGGCCACCCGCTCGGCGCCACCGGCGCGATGATCCTGGGCACCGTGCTCGACGAGCTGGAGCGCACGGACAAGAACACCGCCCTGGTGACGCTCTGCGTCGCCGCCGGCATGGGCGTCGCCACCATCATCGAGCGGGTTTGAGGAGAACGATCATGGACCTCACCAATTTCCGCTTCGAAACTGATTCCGACGGCATCGCGACCGCGACCTGGGACATGCCCGGCCGCTCGATGAACGTCATCACGCCCGAGCTGATGGCCGAACTCGACGCGATCATCGACACGGTGGCCTCGACCGAGGCCATCAAGGGCTGCGTCATCACCTCCGGCAAGGCGGCCTTTTCGGGCGGCGCTGACCTGACCATGCTGCAGGGGCTGCGCGACCTCTATGTCGGCCTCGCCAAGGAGAAGGGCGAGCAGGTCGCCATGCAGAGCTTCTTCGACGAGAGCCGCAAGCTCAGCCAACTCTACCGCAAGCTCGAGACCTGCGGAAAACCCTTCGCCGCCGCGATCCACGGCGTCTGCCTCGGCGGCGCCTTCGAGCTCGCGCTCGCCTGCCAGTACCGCGTCGTCTCCGACGATGCCTCGACCCGCGTCGGCCTGCCCGAGATCAAGGTCGGGCTGTTCCCCGGCGCTGGCGGCACCCAGCGCGTCGCCCGGCTGCTGCAGACCGGCGACGCCCTGCAGATGATGTTCAAGGGCGAGCAGGTGAAAGCGCTGCCGGCCCGCAACACTGGCCTCGTCCATGCCGTCGCGGCCCGTGCCGACATCGTCCAGAATGCCAAGGACTGGCTCAAGGCCAACCCGACCGCGACCGCGCCCTGGGACCAGAAGGGCTTCAAGCTTCCCTCCAACAAGGTCTATTCGCCGGCCGGCATGCAGATCTGGCCGCCGGCCAACGCGATCTATCGCCGCGAGACCAACGACAACTACCCGGCGGCGCGGGCCATCCTCTCGGCGGTCTATGAGGGGCTTCAGCTCCCGATCGATCTCGGGCTGAAGGTCGAGAGCCGCTACTTCGCCAAGATCCTGCGGACGAAGGAGGCGGCCTCGATGATCCGCTCGCTCTTCGTGTCGATGCAGGAGCTCAACAAGGGCGCACGCCGCCCGGCCGACGTGCCGCCCTCGAAGCTCAAGAAGGTCGGCGTCGTCGGCGCGGGCTTCATGGGCGCCGGCATCGCCTATGTCACGGCGCAGGCCGGCCTCGAGGTCGTGCTGGTCGATCGCGACCAGGAGGCCGCCGACAAGGGCAAGGCCTATTCGCACAAGCTGGTCTCCGACCAGATCATGAAAGGCCGCGCCAAGACCGCCGACCGCGACGCGCTGCTGTCCCGCATTACCGCGACCGCCGACTATGCCGCGCTCAAGGGCTGCGACCTCGTCGTTGAGGCCGTCTTCGAGGATCCCAAGGTCAAAGCCGAGGTCATCGCCAAGGTCGAGGCGGCCGTCGGCCCCAAGACCATCTTCGGCTCCAACACCTCGACGCTGCCGATCACCGGGCTGGCCACCACCAGCCAGCGGCCGCAGAACTTCATCGGCATCCATTTCTTCTCGCCGGTGGAGAAGATGCTGCTGGTCGAGGTCATCATGGCCAGAAAGACCGGCAAGAAGGCGCTCGCCATGGCGCTCGATTTCGTCCGCGCCATCAAGAAGACGCCGATCGTCGTGAATGACACGCGCGGCTTCTACGCCAATCGCTGCGTCGGCAACTATCTGCGCGAAGGCCACCTGATGCTGATGGAGGGTGTGCCCCCGGCGATGATCGAGGCGGCCGGCAAGCAGGCCGGCATGCCGGTCGGCCCGCTCTCGCTCAACGACGAGGTCGCGGTCGATCTCGCCTTCAAGGTGCTGAAGGCGACCAAAGTCCAACTCGGCGATGGCGCAGTGGATCCGGCGCAGGAGAAGCTGCTCTCGGACATGGTCGAGAAGCACGGCCGCCTCGGCCGCAAGAACAAGAAGGGCTTCTACGACTATCCGGAAGCCGGGCCCAAGCGCCTCTGGCCGGGTCTGGCCGATCTCGTCGGCAAGCGTCTGGCGCCGGAACAGGTCGACATGGAGGAGCTGCAGCACCGCCTTCTGGTGACGCAGGCGCTGGAGGCTGCGCGCACCTATGAGGAGGGCGTCGTCACCGATCCGCGCGAGGCCGATGTCGGCTCGATCATCGGCTTCGGCTTCGCGCCCTATTCGGGCGGCACGCTCTCCTTCATCGACAATATGGGTGCGGCTGCCTTCGTGAAGCTCTGCGAGGGTCTCGCCAAGAAGCATGGCGAGCGCTTCAAGCCCAACCGGCAGCTCAAGCGCATGGCCAAGACCGGCGAGAGCTATTACGGCGCAGCGGCGGCCAAAGCCGCCGCCTGAGGCGGCTATGGCGATCCTGCCGATCGTCGCCTATCCCGATCCGCGCCTGCGCGCGGTCGCGGAGCCGGTCGAGCGCTTCGACGCCGATCTGCGGCAGCTCGCCGCCGATCTGCTCGACACGATGCGCGCCGCGCCCGGCGTTGGCATCACCGCACCACATGTCGGCGTGCCGCTCCGCCTTGTCGTGCTGGAGCTGACGCCCGGCGAGGTGCGGACCTATGCCAATCCGCAGATGCTCTGGGCCTCGCCGGAAACCGCCCGCGCCACCGAGGGCAGCGTCTCGATGCCGGGCGTCACCGAGGAGATCGAGCGGCCGGCGAGAGTGCGCGTTGGCTGGCGCGATCTCGACGGCGCCGCCCATGAGGAGGAGGCCGAAGGCTTCCTCGCCACCTGCCACCAGCACGAAATCGATCAGCTCGATGGTGTCTTCTGGCTGCAGCGCCTGTCGCGGCTCAAGCGCGAGCGGGTGATCGCGCGCTATGGGAAGCTGCGGCGGGGCTGAACACTCTCATAGCGAACTTGTCCCATATCTGGTACAAACCGCCCATGAAAGTCGTGACCTACTCCCATCTGCGTGCCAACCTCGCCAAGATCATGGATCAGGCGGCGGATGACCATGACCCGGTCATCGTCACCCGCGCCAACGGCAAGACGGCGGTGCTGCTCTCGCTCGAGGATTTCGGCTCCTATGAGGAGACCCGCTATCTTCACGCCAGCCCAGCGAACGCGAAGGCTCTCGAAGAGTCGATCGCAGAGCTTGATCGGGGCGAGGGGATCACCTTCGAGACGCCTGACGATCTGAAGGTCTTCGTCGAGAAGGCGGTTTCGGGGCGGCAAGACGCTGCCGAATGATAGTCGTCATCTCGCGCCGCGCCATGAGCGAACTCGTGTCGCTGGCGTCTGACGAGCCCAAATTGGCGTTAAAGGCGCTCCAGCTTATCGACGAATGCTGTCGTACGCCCTTCACCGGTCGCGGCAAACCCGAGCCGCTGAAACACGACAAGTCCGGCTGGTGGTCTCGTCGCATCACCGACGAGCACCGTCTGGTTTATCGCGTCATCGAGGACCGGCTCAAGATCGCGCAGTGCCGCTATCACTACTGACCGCAAGGGCCTCGCCGCCGGAAAGGGGCGAGGCCCTTTGGTTCAGTTGGCGACCGCCCTGATCACCCGCCGCGTCTTCTCGACGATCTCGCCGATCTGGTCTTCGGTCACGATCAGCGGCGGGGTCAGGGCGAGCGTGTCGCCGGTCAGGCGCACCATCAGCCCCTCCTCGTGGAAGGCGTGCTCCATCGCGTCATAGCCGCGCTTGCCGACGCCGTCGGGGCGTGACGCGAGGTCGATGCCGGCGACAAGCCCGAGCGTGCGGATGTCGAGCACGTTGGGCTCCTCCTTCAGGTCCATGACGGCATCGGCCCAGATCGGCTCCAGCATCTTGGCCCGCTCGAACAGGCCCTCGTCGCGATAGATGTCGAGCGTCGCCAGCGAGGCCGCCGCCGCCAGCGGATGGCCGGAATAGGTGTAGCCGTGGAACAGCTCGATGGCGTTGTCGGGGCCGTTCATGAAGGCGTCGAAGATCGGCTTGCGCACGATGACGCCGCCCATCGGCACGGCACCCGAGGTCACGCCCTTGGCGAAGGTGATCATGTCGGGCACGACGTCGTAGCGCTCGGCGGCAAATGCGCTGCCCAGCCGCCCGAAGCCGGTGATGACCTCGTCGAAGATCAGCAGGATGTTGTGCTTGGTGCAGATCTCCCGCAGGCGCTTGAGATAGCCCTTGGGCGGCGGCAGCACGCCGGTCGAGCCCGACATCGGCTCGATCATCACGGCGGCGATGGTCGAGGCGTCGTGCAGGGTGACGATGCGCTCGAGCTCGTCGGCGAAATGGGCGCCATACTCCGGCTCGCCCTTGGTGAAGCGCTGCTTCTCGCGGTCATAGGTCGCCGGCATATGGTCGGAGCCGGCCAGCAGCGAGCCGAAGAACTTGCGGTTCGAGACGATGCCGCCGACGGAAATGCCACCGAAGCCGACGCCGTGATAGCCGCGCTCGCGCCCGATCAGCCGGGTCTTCGAGCCCTTGCCGAGCACGTTCCAGTAGGCGATCGCGATCTTCAGCGCGGTGTCGGCGGCTTCCGAACCGGAGCCGGCGAAGAAGACATGGTCGAGATCGCCCGGGGCCAGCGCCGCGATGCGGGCAGCCGCCGCGAAAACCTTGGGATGGCCGAACTGGAAGTTCGGGGCGAAGTCGAGTTCCTCGGCCTGGGCCTGGATAGCCTCGATGATCGGGCGGCGCTTATGGCCGGCATTGCAGCACCACAGGCCCGCCGTGCCGTCCATGATCGGCTTGCCCTCGGGGGTGTAATAATACATCCCGTCCGCCCGCGCGATCATGCGCGGCCGCTTCTTGAAAGCCCGATTCGCCGTGAACGGCATCCAGAAGGCTTCGAGGTCGTTGGGGCTGGCGATCGGGGACGGTGCTGGGGTCATCGGGGCGGTCCTGTGGATTAATCTTCCCTCAACCTAACAGCACGATGCGGGGTGTAAATCTCCACCGCATCGCGGCATCCCTGCGCCGGGCGGGATTCGGCACAACGAGCATCGCGGCAGGTGACCTAGCGTCGCCTTTGGCGTAGGTTGAAAAAGGGGGGCGCAAACTGGACCGGACCCCGATGGACCACAGTAGCGCAGCGTCCGACCGAGCGGAGGGCGAAACCTCCGCAGCGATTCGCGCGGGCCTCGCGCGCGTGCTGGATTCGGACGCTTTTCGTGCCGCTCCGCAATTATCGGCCTTTCTCGGCTTCGTGGTCGAACGCGTTCTCGCGGGGCGTGGGGCGGAGTTGAAGGGTTATACGATCGCCGTCGAAGCGTTCGGCCGCCCGTCCGATTTCGACCCGCAGGCCGACCCCATCGTGCGCGTCGAGGCCGGTCGCCTGCGACGGACACTGGCGCAATATTATGCGGGTGAGGGCGCCAGCGATGCTGTCCGGATCACAATGCCGGTAGGTGCCTATGTCCCGGTCTTCGAGCTGGCCGAGCATGGGCCGGCCGAGACCGCCGCTCCGGTTCGTCCGATGGACGAAAAATCCATGGCGATTCCTTCGCCTACGCCTGGCGGACTGCGCGAGTCGCAGTCGCGGCAGGAGCGTCAGATCGCCAGGCGTTGGCCCGTGATGGCCGGCATGGCCCTTTGCCTCGGATTGCTGTCGCTGACGGCGTGGTATCTAGGCCTGATCCATGGAGCGCCAGGGCCGGGGGCCGGAACCCTGCCTGAGTCGTCGGCGCGCATGGCGGTCATGGGCGCCGGCCCTGCCTTTCAGGACGTGCCGCTGGAGCCGACGGTCGTGGCGGTTTCGATGCCCGACCTGCCCGACGATCCCGCGATCACCGCGCTCGGGCGCCGGTTTTCCGGCGTTCTGGTCGATGCACTGTCGCGCTTTGACGATCTTGTGACCGTCAGGGTCCCCCCTGTCGGCCAGGCCCCACCGGCCAACATCGACTACATCTTCGAAACGATGGGCCAGAGAATCGACGGCAGCATCGAGAGCTTCGGCCGCCTCCGGTCGGTCCGCGATGGCCGCATCGTCTGGTCGGCGTCGTCGACGCGGGCGCTGGCAGCGGAAGACGGCGACCTGCCCGACATCGCCCGGCGCCTGGCGACCCGGCTGGCCGAGCCCTTCGGCATCATCCATGCCGATATCCGCCAGAATCCTACGTCCGGGCCGATGCGGTGCATCTATCAGGCCATTGATGCGCGCAGCACGATGACGTCCGAGGACCATCTCGCGGCCCGCAAATGCGTTCAGGAGCTGATCGACCGGGACCCGACCTTCTATCCCGCCTGGATCCAGATGACCTTCCTCAGCCTGGGCGAATACACCTCCGGCCTCAATCCCCAGGCGGGCTCGCCGCTCGATCGGGCGCTCTCGGCCGCGCTGACGGCGGTCCGTCTGGCTCCGTCGAGCGGCAGGAGCATGCAGGCGATGATGGAGGCGCTTTTCGCGCGCGGCGCGACGGATGAAGCGATCAAGGCCGGGCGCGAGGCCCTGACCCGAAACCCCTTCGATTCCGATATCATGGCCAGCCTCGGTGGACATTACATCCAGCTCAACCGTCCCGCCGAAGGACTGCCGCTTGTGCAGCGAGCGATCGAGCTGAGCGCCGGGCGCCCGCCGGCTTATGATTTCTTCGCTCTCCTCGGCGCGCATCTGCTGGGCGCGCGACAGCTTGCAAATGGGCATGGCGCGTTTCTGGCAGCCGACGAAAACCTTTATGCGCTGCTGGGGCGCGCGATTCAGGGGATGCAGGATGGCAACGAAGCGGGCAAGGCTGAGGCGATCGCAACGCTGCGAAAGCGTTTTCCGCTCTTCGAGACGCAGCCGCGACTCTGGCTCATGCGTCGCGGCTTCGGCAGCGAGGTCATGGACCGCATCCTCGCAGACCTCGGCATCCTGCATCCCTGAATCCCGTTGAAGGCCGGACAGTGCGGTCATCGGCCCGGTGATGGGCGTGTCAGGCATCGAACGAGGCAAAAGCTCGCTTGCGGGCTGGCGTAAGGGTACTCTCGGCGAAATGGTGTGATTCGCCGTCTCGTCCCGATCAACCCCTCGCGCGATCGCTGCCTTGGCCCCTTTCCAACGCAATGCCCTCCACCCCCTCGCCAGCGCCGTCACCGGGCTGTCGGTGGGCGCGATCGCGGCCCTTCTCCTGCCCGCGCCGTTGAGCACGGCGCTCGGACTGCTTCTCGCCGGCGGCGGCTGGCTTGGCTCGGCCTGGCTGCTCGAACGGCGCGGCCTGGCGCAGCGCGAACAGGTTCTCGCCGCCATCGGCGAGGTCAAGGTCAGGCTTGCCACCAATGCGATACGGCTCGACGCCCTGTCCAAAAGGGTGGAGCAGATGCCGATGCGCGATGTCGATGCCGCACCGGCGCGAGCCGCCATCAACGAGCTGACCGCCGAGGTCGGGCTGCTCGGCGATCTCATCCATCAGGTCGCGACGACGCTCGCCGACCACGATGCCGCCATCGCCGCGGTCCAATCCCGGGCGCCGTCATCCGCGCCGCCTCCTGCACCTGCGCCTGTCGTGGTCGTCGACCCTGAGGCCGCCCGCCAGGAGCGCCTGCGCGTGCTGGCCGCCGAGCGTGCCGAGGCCGCCCGCCAGGCCGAGGAACAGGCGGCGGCGGAACGTGCCGCCGTCATCAGCGCCGCACTCTCGGAAGGGCGGGTCGAGGTCCATCTGCAACCGATCGTGCAGTTGCCGCAACGCCGCACGCGCGGCTACGAGGCGCTGGTGCGGCTGCGGCTCGACGAGCACACGCTGCTGCTGCCGCACGAATTCCTGTCCGTCATCGAGGAACGCGGCTTCGGCCCGACGCTGGATGCACTCGTCCTGACGCGCGCGCTCGCCATCGCCCGCCATCTCGGCTCGAAGGAGGGAGATCTTTTCGTCTCCTGCAACTTCAGCGCGGCGACATGGAGCTCGTCGAAGGCGCTGGCGACCTTGTCGCGCATCCTCGAAAAATACCGGGAGCATACCGGTCACCTGATCATCGAGATGCCACAGAGCGTCTTCCGTGGGCTCGATCCGACGAGTCTCGGGCTGCTCGGGGCGATGTCAGCCAATGGCGTGCGCTTCGCGCTCGACCAGCTCGTCGATCTCAGGCTCGATCCGACCTCGCTGTTCGACCGCGGCATCCGCTTCGTCAAGGCGCCCGCCACGCTCCTGATGGAGCACGCCGAGGGCGCGACGACGGACATCGCCGCAGGCGATCTCTCGACCTTGCTGGCGCGTGCCTCGGTGGTGCTGATCGCCGACGAGGTCGGGGACGATCCGACGGTCGCGGACATGATCGATCTCGGAGTCATGATGGCGCAGGGGCTGGTCTTCTCGCCGCCGCGGCCGGTCAAGCCCGATGTCTTCGCCGAGCCCGCCCCGCCGGCCGCGGCGCCTGAGCCGAGCCCGGAACCGCCGCGTCAGGCCGCCGAGATCGTCGGCTATCCCGCGCCGCCTGCTGCGCCTGTGCCGGAGGCTGCCCCGCAGCGCCAGTCGTTCCGCTCGGTCCTGCGTCGCGCCAGCGCCTGATCCATCCCTGTCGATCGGTTCCGGTTGCTGCGGCAGACCCATGGCGCAGCATGCGGCGGAGCTTCGTCGGAAGGCTGTTTCGTGGCGGGCAGCTTCGTAGCGAGAACAGGCCCGATGCTGTAGAGCCGACCGCACCCAGCCAGAGGGAGTGACACGTCTTGCCGTCATCCAAGCTCACAGCCACCTTGCCCCTGTCCGGCTTTTCCGAGATCGCGGACCGCTTCGATCTCTGCCTCTGCGATGTCTGGGGTGTCGTTCATAACGGCGTCGCGGCCTTCGGCGAGGCGGTCGAGGCGCTGGTTGCGATGCGCCAGCGCGGCATCACCGTGGTTCTGGTCACCAACGCGCCGCGCCCCAATGCGGGGATCGCGCTCCAGCTTGCGGGCCTCGGCGTCCCCGAATCGGCCTGGGATGCGATCGTGACCTCGGGCGATGTCTGCCGCGCGCTGATCCAGGCCCGCGCCGGCCAGCCAATGTTCAGGCTCGGCCCCGATCGCGACCTTCCGCTGATCGCGGGGCTCGATGCACCCGAGGTCGGCCCCGAGCAGGCCGGCTATGTGTTGTGTACCGGCCTGTTCGACGACGCGACGGACACCGCCGGGACCTATGCCGATCTGCTGGCCGGTTTTGCGGCGCGCGGCCTCGAGATGATCTGCGCCAATCCCGATCTCGTGGTCGAACGTGGTGGCCTGATCGTGCCCTGCGCCGGCTCGGTGGCGCTGGCCTATGAGGAGATCGGCGGCAGGGTGGTCTATGCCGGCAAGCCGCATGCGCCGATCTATGAGGCGGCGCTCGCCCTGGCGGAGGCGAAGCGCGGAGCGCCGATCGCGCGCGGGCGAATCTGCGGCATCGGCGATGCGATCCGCACCGACATCGCAGGCGCGGATGCCTTCGGGGCGACCGGCATCATGGTGCTGGCGGGCATCCATGCCCAGGATTTGATGGAGGCGTCATGGGACCAGCGTCATGGCTGGTTCGCGCGACAAAGCCATCGCCCGGACTATGCGCTGCCGCATCTGGTCTGGTGAGCGCAGCCGCCCGGGCTCTCAGACGGCGCAGACGGATTCGATCTTGGAACGCAGCGTCTGGGCGTTGAACGGCTTGACGATGTAGTTGTTCACGCCGGCCTTCTTGGCGGCGACGACGTTCTCGGTCCGGGACTCGGCGGTGACCATGATGAAGGGAGTTGCCGAGAGGGCGTCTTCCTCGCGCACGCGCTGCAGCAGCTCGAAGCCCGTCATCGGCTCCATGTTCCAGTCGGAGATCACGAGACCGTACTGCTTGTCGCGCATCTTGGCGATCGCGGCCTGACCGTCGGAGGCATCGTCGACATTCTCGAAGCCGAGCTGCTTCAGGAGGTTGCGGATGATCCGGACCATCGTCTGGTAATCATCGACCACCAGGATGGGCATGGACGGGTCGAGAGCCATTGTGGTGCTCCAATTCAGACGTGAAGACACGGAAACGATGGCCCGTGTCGCGCCGCCTTGATCTGGCAGCGGTTGTTGATCGACCTCATAGCGCGCCCGTGTTTCAAAGCCGTTAATCCTATGCTGGAGTGACGCAGCGGAATTCGTCTTCCGGCGAGGCCACCAAAGTCCAATGGCCCGCTTGCCGCTGCTGTGACAGGTTCGGTCGGAGACTGATCGATCCCGGCTGCGAGCCTTGGTGCAGCGCCGCAGGCCAAGGCAATCCCCCCGATGCGCAGCGCCCTCTACACCGTCCACGCCTTCGAGGACCTGGCCATCGGCCAGAGCGAAAGCCTCATGCGCACGGTGATGGAGCGCGACGTCTCGCTCTTCGCAGAGCTCTCGGGCGACGCCAACCCGATCCATCTCTGCGACCGCTACGCCGCCTCGACCAAGTTCGGCCAGCGCATCGCGCACGGCATGCTGACCGCGAGCCTGGTTTCGGCCCTGCTCGGAACCAGGCTGCCTGGGCCTGGCGCCGTCTATCTCTCGCAGACCCTCACCTTTCTGGCACCGGTGAAGATCGGCGATGTGGTCATGGCCAGGGTCGAGGTGATGGAACTCGTGGCCGAGCGCCGTCGTGCTCGCCTGTTCTGCGAATGCCTGGTCGATGGCAAGGCGGTTCTGGAGGGCGAGGCCTGGGTGGCGCTGCCGCGGTCCGCGCCGAAGGACTGAGACGCCGATATCACTGGAAGGCAAGGCGCGTCCGCTTCCTCCGAAAGCGGGGGGAGGGGACGAAAGCGGTGCGCCTCTGTGACGCCCTGCCTTCGCCCGGTGGATTGAACGCCCGGCTTGACGCCTCGCCGCGTCTGGCCAATGACGGGGCCGGCCCGGCGCGCGTCCGGGCGCCCGGATAGCCCTGCCCGATGACCTCGTCCGCCGACCTTCCCTCGAGCTTCGTCCTCGACATCGACAAGCCGATCCCCGACACGCTGCGCGGTGCGGTTCTGGCGATTGGCAATTTCGACGGCGTGCATCGCGGCCATGCCGAACTCGCCCGCGTCGCGCGGGAGATGGCGGCGCAGCGCGGCACCACGGCCGCCGCGCTCACCTTCGAGCCGCATCCGCGCAGCGTCTTCCGGCCCGACCAGCCGGTCTTCCGCCTGACGCCGCCGGCTGTGAAGGCCGAGCTTCTGGCGCAGGCCGGCCTGCCGCTGACCTTCGTGCTGCCCTTCAACCGCGAGATCGCCGCTGTTCATGCCGAGGCCTTCGTCGACGAGCTATTGCTCGACAAGCTTGGCGCCGCAGGCCTCGTCTGTGGCTTCGATTTCCATTTCGGCCAGGGGCGCAGCGGTTCTCCCGAGATGATCGAGGCGCGGGCGATGGCGCGGGCCATTCCCGCAGTGGTCGTGCCGCCCTATTCCTGGGCGGGCGAGCCCGTCTCCTCGACCCTGATCCGCACCGCCCTGGAGCAGGGTGACGTCGCCCGCGCTGCGGCGTTTCTCGGCCGGCCGTGGTTCGTGCGCGGGGTCGTCGCCCATGGTGACAAGCGCGGGCGCGATCTCGGCTATCCCACCGCCAACCTGCATCTCGCCCGCGACTGCCGTCTGGAATACGGCATCTATGCCGTCAGGATGAAGATCGACGGCATCTGGCATGACGGCGTCGCGAGCTTCGGCAGCCGGCCGACCTTCGACGATGGCGCGCCGCGCCTGGAAACCTTCGTCTTCGATTTCTCGGGCGATCTCTACGGCAGGCAGGTCGATGTCGCCCTGGTCGAATGGCTGCGCGGCGAGGCGAAGTTCGACTCGCTTGAAGCCCTGATCGCGCAGATGGATGCCGACAGCCTGCGCGCACGCGACATCCTTCGCCAGACGCCGCCCTTCCTTCCGTAACTGGGCTTTGCTAGAGCACCCTCGCGTTCGAAAAAGCGCGCCGTCATCCCGGGCGACCGCAGGGAGACCCGGGATCCATTCCTGACCCGTTCCGGAATGGATCCCGGCTCTGCGCTTCGCTCCGGCCGGGATGACCGTGGTGGTTCCTGCGACGAGATTTTTGCTCTAGAAGCCGATCATGATCATGGTGCGCATCTTCCGCTTCATCAGGCTCCGGCGAATTACGGGCCCGGCTGCCGCCCCGCGCTAGAGGCGCGGGCGCTCGCGCAAGCCGGGTGAGCGTCGTATTTCTTCCAGTTTCACCGCGGACAGCGCCACGCCAGACGATGATGGCAGGCCAGCCCGCCTTGCCCGAGCCGGACCATGACCGACAAGACCACCGAACAGACCGCCGCCGTCGACTATTCCCAGACGCTGTTCCTGCCGCAGACCGAGTTCCCGATGCGGGCAGGCCTGCCGCAGCGCGAGCCGGAACTGCTCGCCCGCTGGGCCAGGATGGACCTCTACCGCAAGTTGCGCGAGGCCGGCAAAGGCCGCGACCGTTTCGTCCTGCATGACGGCCCCCCTTACGCCAACGGCAACATCCATATCGGCCATGCGCTCAACAAGGTCCTGAAGGACCTCGTCACGCGCTCGCAGCAGATGCTGGGCTTCGATTCCAACTACGTCCCGGGCTGGGACTGCCACGGCCTGCCGATCGAGTGGAAGATCGAGGAACAGTACCGCGCCAAGGGCCTGAACAAGGACGATGTCGATGTCGTCGAGTTCCGCAAGGAGTGCCGCACCTTCGCCGAGCACTGGGTCTCCATCCAGCGCGAGGAGTTCAAGCGGCTCGGCGTCGAGGGCGATTGGGACGACCCCTATTTGACCATGGCCTACCCGGCCGAGGCGCAGATCGCCCGCGAGATCATGAAATTCGCCGAGACCGGCCAGCTCTATCGCGGCTCCAAGCCCGTGATGTGGTCGGTGGTCGAGAAGACCGCGCTCGCCGAGGCCGAAGTCGAGTACGAGGAGCACACCAGCGACACGGTGTTCGTTGCGTTTCCGGTGCTGCCTTCGGGATACGTTCTGCCCATCGCCCACGACAACACTCCTGCGGCGGTCCCCCCTGAGACCGTCACTCTCCAAGGAGCTTCGGTCGTCATCTGGACGACAACCCCTTGGACGATGCCGGGAAACCGCGCGATCTCGTTCCACAACAAGATTGCCTATGGCCTTTATCGGATCACCGCAGCGCCCGAGCAGAACTGGGCCAAGGTCGGGGCGACCTACATCCTCGCCAAGAATCTGGCGGAGGGCGTCTTCAAGGCCGCCAAGGTCGAGGCCTTCGAACTCGTGATGGACGTGCCCGCCGACCAACTCGCCGGCCTCACCGCAGCCCACCCCCTGCGCGGCCACGGCTATGATTTCGACGTGCCCCTCCTCGACGGCGACCATGTCACCGACGAGGCCGGCACCGGCTTCGTCCACACCGCGCCCGGCCATGGCCGCGAGGACTTCGACGTCTGGATGAGCAATGGTCAGAAGCTCGCTAAAGCCGGCATCGACACGCATATCCCATACACCGTCGATGCCGATGGCCGCTTCACCAAGGATGCGCCGGGCTTCGAGGGCGCGCAGGTCATCACGGACAAGGGCGAGAAGGGCAACGCCAACGAGGTCGTCATCAAGGCGCTGATCGCGTCCGGCAACCTCGTCGCGCGCGGCCGTCTCAAGCACCAGTATCCGCATTCGTGGCGCTCGAAGAAGCCGGTGATCTTCCGCAACACGCCGCAATGGTTCATCGCGATGGACAAGGGCGTCGACACGCTCGGCAACCGCACCCTGCGCGAGGTCGCGCTCGGCGCGATCAAGGACACGCAATGGGTGCCCGCAGCGGGTGAAAACCGCATCAACGGCATGATCGCCAACCGGCCGGACTGGGTGGTCTCGCGCCAGCGCGCCTGGGGCGTGCCGATCGCCGTCTTCGTCGAGAAGGAGACCGGGAAGCTCCTGGTCGATGCCAGGGTCAACGCCGCCATCGCCGAGGCGTTCGAGGCCGAGGGCGCCGATGCCTGGTTCACCGACACGGACGGCGCCCGCTTCCTGAAGCCCTTCGGCTACGACCCGGCGCAGTATGAGCGCGTCACCGACGTGCTCGACGTCTGGTTCGATTCAGGCTCGACCCATGCCTTCACGCTGGAGAAGCGCGCCGATCTGCGCGCGCGTCGCCGCGGCGACGGCGGCAATGACCGGGTGATGTATCTCGAAGGCTCGGACCAGCACCGCGGCTGGTTCCACTCCTCGCTGCTCGAAAGCTGCGGCACGCGCGGCCGCGCGCCCTACGACATCGTCCTCACCCATGGCTTCTGCCTCGACGAGAAGGGCGAGAAGATGTCGAAGTCGAAGGGCAACGTCACCGCCCCGCAGGACATCATCAAGGATTCCGGCGCCGACATCCTGCGCCTCTGGGTCGCGGCGGCCGACTATTCCGACGATTTGCGCATCGGCAAGGAGATCCTCAAGACCTTCGTCGAGACCTATCGCAAGCTGCGCAACACCCAGCGTTGGATGCTCGGCACGCTCGCTCATTTCAGCGAGGACATCCGCGTCGCCGAAATCCAGACCATGCCGGAGCTGGAGCGGCTGATGCTGCATCGGCTGGCCGAGCTCGGCCCGCAGGTCGAGGAGGCCTATCGCACCTACGACTACAAGAAGGTGGTGACGCTGCTCTCGCAGTTCATGAACACCGAGCTCTCGGCCTTCTATTTCGACGTTCGCAAGGACGCGCTCTATTGCGATCCGCTCTCCAGCCATGTCCGCAAGAGCGCGCTCACCGTCGTCGACCATCTCTTCCGCTGCCTGACCACCTGGCTCGCGCCGATCCTGGTCTTCACCGCCGAGGAAGCCTGGCTCGAGCGCTATCCCGACCAGAAGACGCTCGACGGTTCGGTACATCTCGAGCTCTTCGCGCAGGCCCCCGCCGACTGGCTCGATCCTGAACTCGCCGAGCGCTGGAGCAAGATCCGCCGGGTTCGCCGCGTCGTCACCGGCGCGCTGGAGCTGGAGCGCGCCGCCAAGCGTCTTGGCTCCTCGCTGGAAGCGGCCCCGCAGGTCTTCATCAGTGACCCCGATCTGCTGGCGGCCCTGTCCGGCGCCGATCTCGCCGAGATCAGCATCACCTCCGCCATCCGCATCGAAAGCGGGGAGGGGCCCACGGAGGCGATCCGGCTGCCCGACGTTCCCGGCGTAGCCGTCGTCCCGCACCGCGCCGACGGCGTCAAATGCGCGCGCTCCTGGAAGTATTTCGATCCCGCGATCGCCGACCCGGCCTATCCCACGGTGACGCCGCGCGACGCCAAGGCACTGCGCGAACTCGGCCAGGCGGCGCGATGAGTCCTGCCCGTCGTCTCGGCGTCGCGGTCGTCCTGGTCGTTTTTCTTGCCGACCAGGCGCTCAAGCTCTGGCTGCTCTTCGGCCTGCGCCTCGCCGAGACCGGCCCTTATGCGGTCACGCCGTTCATGGACATCGTCCTCGCCTGGAATCGCGGCATTTCCTACGGGCTGTTCCAGCAGGGCACCGACATCGGCCGCTGGGCGCTGGTGATCGTTTCCTTCGTCGCGGCGGTCTGGCTGGGGCGCTGGATGTGGCGCGAGCAGCGCCCGCTGACTGTCGTCAGCCTGGCGCTGATCGTCGGCGGTGCGCTCGGAAATGGGCTCGACCGCGCCGTCTACGGCGCCGTGGTCGACTTCGTTCACCTGCATTGGGGCAGCTTCAGCTGGTACATCTTCAACATCGCAGATGCGGCCATCGTTGTCGGGGTGGCCGGGCTGCTGTATGAGTCCTTTCGCCCGGGCGCGGAAAAGTCGGCATAACATCCGGCTTCGCCATCGTTTCGCCGTTCGTCTGGGGTTTGAGACGGGGAAGATATTTCCTCGAGGGAGGTTTGACATGGCTCATCGCATCCGCGTGACGCATCTGCTTCTGGCCGGCGGCCTTCTGCTCGCGGCCCAGCCCGCGCTGGCCCAGGAAGGCATCCTCTTCAAGAATCTGGTTGAGGGCGTCATCGGCGGTCGGCCGGGCGACGATATCGAGTATCGGCAGCGTCCGCCGCTCGTCGTCCCCCCGGGCTCGACCCTGCCGCGTCCGCAGGAGCCAGCAAGCGCGCGCAATGCGGCCTGGCCGAACGATCCCGACGTCGCAGCACGCCGCGCCGAGGCGCAGGGCGCCCGCGCGCCTGCCGGCTCCAATCCCAATTGGCGCAACAATCCCCTGCTCAGCCAGGAGGAGCTGCGCCGCGGCCGCACGACACGCGACGCCGGCCGTCCGGAGGTTGCCGAGGACCACAACAACTACAACAACCAGATCGCCCCGATCCGTATCGGCCGCGAACTCGCGGCCCGCACCAACCAGGCCGCTGCCGATCAGCTGGTCTATGGCGAGGAGCCGCCGCGCCGTCTGCTCTCCGAGCCGCCGGTGGGCTACCGTCGCCCGGCCGGAACGGCTCCGGTCGGTCCCGGCAAGGGAGGCCCGGTCGAGGACAAGCAGGCCGTCGGCCAGCGCGAGTTCCTGACTGGCCAGATCCCGCTGCAGTGAGCGATTCCGGTCGTGACCGCATGACGGGACGACGGCGGGCTCGCCAAAACACGCGGCTCTGGCGTTTCGCGTCGAGCCGCCCTATCTCCTGAGCTTCGGACAGTCCGGCGCGGCCCCGCTTCCGCGCCAAAATCCTTGCGCGCGATGCATCCGCGCCAGTCATGGAGACGGCCTCAGGTGAACATGCATTCGCAGCCCCAGGCCGCCCAGCAGGTCGAATCCTTCAAGCTCGACAACGGCTTGGATGTTGTCGTCGTTCCCGACCGGCGCGCCCCGGTCGTCACTCATATGGTCTGGTACCGCAACGGCTCGGCCGATGATCCGGCGGGCAAGTCGGGCATCGCGCATTTCCTCGAGCATCTGATGTTCAAGGGCACGGCCAAATGGCCGGCGGGCGAGTTCTCCAAGATCGTCGCCGGTTTCGGCGGGCAGGAGAACGCCTTCACCTCCTTCGACTACACCGCCTATTTCCAGCGCGTGCCGAAAGAGCACCTGCGCGCGATGATGGACTACGAGGCCGACCGGATGACCGGGCTGGCCTTCGACGAAAGCGTCGTCGGGCCAGAACGCGACGTGGTCCTCGAAGAGCGCAAGATGCGCGTCGATTCCGACCCGGCCGCCCAGCTCGGCGAGGAGTTCTCCTCGGCGCTCTTCGTGCATCACCCCTATGGCACCCCGATCATCGGCTGGGAGCACGAGATCGAGGAGCTCAACCGCGACGACGCCTTCGCCTATTACCAGCGCTTCTACACGCCCGAGAACGCCATCCTGGTCGTCGCCGGTGACACCGATGCGCAGACCGTGCGCCGCCTTGCGCAGGAGACCTATGGCGCGATTCCCGCGCGCGGCGAGACGCCGGTTCGCAAGCGCCCGGCCGAGCCCGAGCCGCGTGCCGCGCGCCGCATCACGCTAAGCGATCCGCGCGTGCGCCAGCCCTCGCTGCGGCGCGGCTGGCTGACGCCGACCTATCGCAGCGGCGACACCAACGAGGTCTTCGCGCTCGAGATCGCAGCCGAAATCCTGGGCGGCGGCACGACCTCGCGGCTCTATCGCAGCCTCTGCGTCGAGCAGGACCTCGCTTCGGGCGCCAGCGCCTATTTCATGGGCTCGATGGTCGACCGCTCCGCCTTCCAGGTCTCGGCCAGCCCGCGCCCCGGCGTGACCATGGCCGATCTCGAGGCCGGTCTCGACGCCGCGCTCGCGACGTTCCTCAGCGAGGGGCCGAGCGACCTCGAACTCGCCCGCGCCCGTACCCGCCTCGTCGCCGAGACGATCTTCTCCCGCGACAGCCAGTCCTCGCTCGCCCGCATTTTCGGCGCATCGCTGGCTGTCGGCGAAACCGTCGAGGACGTGCTGGCCTGGCCGGACCGGATCGAGGCGGTGCCGCGCGAGGCTGTCGTCGAGGCCGCCCGCCGCTATCTCCGGCCCGACCGCTGCGTCACCGGCCTGCTGCTGCCCTCGGCCTGAGCCCGCTTACCCCTTCTCGACAGGGCAGGGCCGGATTTCCGATCGGAACTTGGCCCGCCGTCAGGACATGACATGAACGCATCCGTTGCCGCCGTCTCCAGCCTGTCTGGCCCCTCCGTCGCCGTCCAGAAGGTGCGCTCGCCGGCTGGCGTCGAGGCCTGGCTGGTCGAGGAGCACAGCCTGCCGCTGATCGCGGTCGATTTCGCCTTCGACGGCGGCGCCACGCGCGACCCCGACAACGCCGCCGGCAGCGCCTATCTGATCTCTGGCCTGCTCGACGAGGGCGCCGGCGACCTCGATGCCGAGGCCTTCCAGGGCAAGCTCGCCGCCCCCGCCATCAGCCTGGGCTTCGACGCCCGCCGCGACGATTTCCACGGCCATCTCCAGACCCTGTCCGGCCATCGCGACACGGCCTTCGAGCTTTTGTCGCTCGCCGTCAACGCGCCGCGCTTCGACGCCGACGCGGTGGAGCGGGTGAAGGGGCAGGTCATCTCCGGCCTGCAGCGCCAGGCGCAAAACCCCGAGACGCTCTGCCGTAACGCGCTCTATGCCGCAGCCTTCGCCGGCCACGCCTATGCCCGCCCCGACAAGGGCGACGTCGACAGCGTCTCGCGGCTCGAGGGCTCTACGCTGAAGACGCTGACGCGCGACCTGCTCACCCGCGCCGGTCTGAAGGTGGTCGTCGTCGGGGACATCACCGCCGACGAGCTCTCGCGCCGCCTCGACCAGATCTTCGGCGCGCTGCCGGAAGGCCTGCCACGCGCTGTGCCGCGCGAGCCGCTGCCGATCCAGGGGCTGGGCCAGACCCATGTCATCGATCTCGACGTGCCGCAGACCGTGATCCGCTTCGTCGGCCCCGGCCTGATGCGGCACGACCCCGATTTCATCGCCGGCAGCGTGCTGAACCACATCCTCGGCGGCTCGGCCTTTACCTCGCGCCTGTTCATGGAGGTGCGCGAGAAGCGCGGCCTCGCCTATGGCGTCTCGTCGAGCCTGATGCCGCTGCGCGAGAGCGCCATGCTGGTCGGCGGCACCGCGACCAAGAACGAGCGCGCCGCCGAGTCCATGAGCGTGATCCGCGAGGAGATGGCCAAGCTCGCCGATGAGGGCCCCAGCGAGCACGAGGTCGCCGAGGCCAAGCGCTACATCATCGGCTCCTACCCCTTGCGCTTCGACACCTCGCCGAAGATCGCCTCCGAACTGCTCAGCCTTGCGACCAACGGCTTCGAGCCGGAGTTCCTGTCCGAGCGCAACCAGCTCTTCGCCGCCGTGACGCTGGCCGACGTCAAGCGCGTGGCGGAACGCCTCTTCGGCGATTCGCGCCTGCTGGTGCAGGCGGTGGGCCGGCCGGTCGGGCTGATGTGAAGCCTGAGGCCACCCGGATTTGTGTGGAAACACCGTCATCCTGGGCGACCGAAGGTCGTCCGGGATCCATCCTAGGACGCCACGGAGCCCTATGATGGATCCCGGCCAGCGCCGCTGCACGGCGTGTCCAGGATGACGCCGCGTTTCTGAGGGAAACCGCTACGCTCTATCCGTCGGGCTCGGCCCGATTCGCCGCGCCTCCCGCCACCACGGAAACACCATGTCCGTCCGCCGTCTCGATCCCGTTCTGGTCGACCGCATCGCCGCCGGCGAGGTGATCGAACGGCCGGCTGCGGCGGTGAAGGAGTTGGTTGAAAACGCCATCGACGCCGGCGCGCGCGCCATCGCCGTCACGATCACGGCCGGCGGGCGCGAACTCATCCGCGTCGTCGACGACGGCTCCGGCATGACGCCGGACGACCTCATCCTCGCCGTCGAGCGCCACGCCACCTCGAAGCTGCCCGACGGCGATCTCTTTGCCATTCGCTCGCTGGGCTTCCGCGGCGAGGCCTTGCCCTCGATCGGCTCTGTGGCGCGGCTCTCAATCACGACACGACGGCACGACGCGGCACAAGGCTCCGGCCTCGTGGTCGAAGCCGGCGAGAAGGGCGTCGTGCGCCCGGCCGCGGCCGCCATTGGCACGCGCATCGAGGTCAGCGACCTCTTCGCCTTCACCCCGGCGCGCCTGAAATTCCTCAAGAGCGACCGCGCCGAGGCGCAGGCCGTCTCGGAGATGCTGCGGCGCCTCGCCATCGCCCATCCCACGATCCGCTTTTCGCTCGCAGGCGAGCATGTCTCTCCCTTCGACTGGCCGGCCGAGACGGACGGTGAGGAGGGGCAATTGCGGCGGCTCGGCCGCGCGCTCGGCCGCGACTTCCCGGAGAACGCCTTGCGGCTCGATGCGGCGCGCGAGGGCTTCCACGTCACGGGCTTTGCCGGCCTGCCGACCTTCCATCGCGGCACCTCGGCCGGCGTGCATCTGGCCGTCAACGGCCGCCCCGTCCGCGACAAGCTGCTGCTGTCGGCGGTGCGCGGCGCCTATGCCGACGTCGTGCCGTCAGACCGGCATCCCGTGCTGTTCCTCGATGTCTCCTGTGATCCGCGCCTCGTCGACGTCAACGTCCACCCGGCCAAAAGCGAAGTGCGCTTCCGCGATCCCGCCTTGGTGCGCGGCCTCGTCGTCTCCGGCCTGAAGGCGGCTCTGGCCGAAGCCGGCCACCGCGCCACCACGACCGGCGGCGCCCGCACGCTGGAGGCCTTCCGCGCGGTCTTCGCCGGCACCGGCAATAACGCGTCTCCGCTGCGCCCGAACCTGCCCGAGACCCCGACCTGGGGTTCGCCCGCAACCGGCTTCGACGCCCGCCCGCAGCAGGGCTTCGCCGGCTTTGAAGCCTCCTCGGCCGACGCCCGCGCGCATCTCGCGGAGCCCGCTTCCGACGCGCTCGACCGCCCGCTCGGCGCCGCTCGCGCCCAGCTCCACGAGACCTATATCGTCGCGCAGACCCGCGAGGGCGTGGTTATCGTCGACCAGCACGCCGCCCATGAGCGCCTGGTCTATGAGCGACTGAAGGCCGAGCGCGCCAGAAACGGCATCGCGACGCAGCCTTTGCTCCTGCCGGAGGTCGTCGAGCTCGATCCCGTCGATGCCGACCGGCTCAACGCGGCCGCCGACGATCTGGCGACGCTGGGCTTGAGGCTCGAACCCTTCGGGCCGGGCGCCGTGCTGGTCCGCGAGGCACCCCAGCAACTTGCGGGCGGCAACCTCCAGAAGCTCGTCCGCGACGTCGCCGATGCGCTCGCCGAGCACGGAACCGCAGGCTCGCTGGAGCGCCGCCTCGACCATGTCCTGGCGACGATGGCCTGCCACAACTCCGTCCGCGCCGGCCGCCGCCTGCGCCCCGAGGAGATGGACGCGCTGCTCCGCGAAATGGAGATCACGCCCAATTCCGGTCAGTGCAACCACGGCCGTCCGACCTATGTCGAGCTGAAGCTGAGAGATATCGAGCGGTTGTTCGGCCGAAAGTAAATACCTAAATATTCTCTACTATTATCGGCTTCATCATTCCAAAAAAATCATGGTTGTTATATTTTTAATTAGAAAGTGGCCTTAGGCGCAAAACATCAATCTCATCGCCGACCTTGTGATCAGCAAACGGCTTTTTAATTTCGACCTTTATCTTCTGAATTATTCCCAAATGTGAATCTATGTCGTGGCCTTCAAATTCACTGGATAGTATTATATCGCCCGGCTGCGCTATTGCTTCAAGTCGTGCTGCGCGATCTACAGTCAGGCCTTCTATATCCGTTCGGCCGATCGCCGGATTATAGTGAACTTTGACATTGCCCCACGCCATGCCAATCCGTGCTTCGAGCTGCTCGACTCCTAAATGACGTAAGAATTTGACTGCTGCACCAACTGCTTGATTGACATCAGAAAACACCGCAACGATGCCGTCACCCCACATATTTACCTGCCTCGCGCCATTCGCGGTTAGAAGGGGAGGGACAAGGCTTCTTATAAGTTCTACTACGCGTCGTTTCTCTTCTTCAGACAATACGGAAAAACCCTTAATATCGATAAATGATACAGCATATAAATCGGACAATGAACTAAGGTTGTTTTGACTATTTCTTAAAAAACTTAAATATTCGCCCTTAATCTGATTGAGTTCTTCGTTTAACGAGCGAACACGGTCGCTCGCGTTAAGATATTTCTCTTGCAGGATAGCAGTTTTTGATATTTCTTTCGCAAGCTTTTGAGAAAGTTCAAGGTATGGTCCTTTATCGACAGGTTTATCTCCCAAAAATTTTTCGTAGGAGAACACCAGAGTGACCGGATTTGAATTTTTAAAATCGTTATTAGATATCGATTTGTGATCATAACGAAGGCCGATATCCTGAAACTGATTTCTTAAGTGTTCGGCAACTGCCGAATACAAAGTATCGTCAATTTGAACGCTATTCGGTAGTCGTACGCGAACTACCACTCTGTCATTAAAATGTCTGTCGAGAATAATTTCGTCGCATACCGAGCTGCATTCATTGCATATGAATACGGTTGGTCCAGCTATCAGGGTTTCAACTTCATATTGCGATTTATCACAAAAAGAACAGTATAGTGTCGATTTCCTATTGTTTCTAGTATCTAGTGCATTCGCAGATCCAATAGGAATTTGATCTTTAGGCTTTCTCATAAGTATGAATCCTGGGAATAATTGTCCATATTTTTCATCTAGCGCCTGACCGGAACGCTAATTGGCGTGCCACCCAAGCGTTGCGGTTCGCAGGATTGCTGGTTGCATACGATAAGTCAAGACTAAAGCATTTACAAGTAATTATCGCAAACAATGTTTCGTTGAGCCGTTACTGCATATAATAATGATACTAATAATTGATATTTAGATAACTCGCTATAATTATTTTAGCGTGATGACTATATAAATCAAATTTTCTAAATGAAATGATGTCTTTATATTATATTATAATTTCATTGCGTATAAATACAATTCACTAATCACATTTTACAATTTGTATTTGTGTTTATGTACTAGTATATAATTGCGCATAGGCTTGTGCTTGTCTGTTGGCGTTGAGCCGTCGGTCACGTCAAATACTATGAAGACTTTCAACTTCGGCTTCATATCTACTGTAGCGCAGGCAGCAGAATCTATCTGGAGGCCACGATCATCGGCGCGAGACTTAACGTGTCCCTGGGCCGCGCTCGCCCAGCAGCGCCAGTGGTTCAAGAATACCGACAGCGGGCGCTATAAGGCGCCAGTAGAGGCGGAGCCGTCGGATACTTCGCGGTTACGAAAGAAAGTCTTATCATATTGAAGTAATGAGATATTTAGTTGAAATGGAGGCAGTTTCGAGTGCCCCGCTCCGTATACGGTAGCTATTTACCCTCTGTTAACCATCCCCGCCCTACACAGAATCAACCGAAAATTTACCAAGATGACCAGCGTGTTAACCCAACCCAGGCCCATTCGCCTCAAGGGGCGCAGCTTCCTTGCGCTGTCGCTGTCGCCCGAGCTGCCCTTCGCGGACTGGCTCTCGCGGCTCGATGATCTCGCCTCGCGCTCGACCGGCTTCTTCATGCGCCGGCCGGTGGTGCTGGACATCGCGGGGCTGGAGATCGACCGCGCGGAGCTTCGCGACCTCGTCGAACTGCTCGCGGCCCGCCATGTCAGGATCATGGGCATCGAGGGCGCGCGCCCCTCGCTGCTCGATGCGAGCCTGCCGCCGGCCATGACCGACGGCCGCACGACCGGCGATATCGAGGTGCCGGCCGCATCCGAAGGGGTGAAGGCAGCGACCGACGCCGCCGCTCCCAAGCCAAGCGCCCCTGCCTCGATCGCGCTTCCGGCGAAGGCGGTACCCTCGCTGGTCGTGACGGAGCCGGTGCGCTCCGGCCAGTCGCTGATCTTCATCGAAGGCGACGTGACCATCGTCGGATCGGTCGCCTCGGGCGCCGAGATCGTCGCCGGCGGATCGATCCATGTCTACGGCACGCTGAGAGGCCGGGCACTCGCCGGCACCATGGGCAATGCCGGCGCGCGCATCTTCTGCCGCAAGATGGAGGCCGAACTGGTCGCCATCGACGGCTACTACAAGGCGGCCGAGGACCTCGATCCCGGTTTGCGCGGCAAGGCCGTCCAGTTCTGGCTGGAAGGCGACACCTTCAAATTCGGATCGCTCGCCTGATCCGACGGCAGTTTCGACATCAACGGGAGAGGTCTATGGGCAAGGTCATCGTGGTCACATCAGGCAAGGGCGGCGTCGGCAAGACGACCTCGTCCGCCGCGCTCGGCGCCGCTCTCGCGCATGACGGCGCCAAGGTCTGCGTCGTCGATTTCGACGTTGGTCTGCGCAATCTCGACCTGATCATGGGCGCCGAGCGGCGCGTGGTCTACGACCTCGTCAACGTGATCCAGGGCGAGGCCAAGCTGACCCAGGCGCTGATCCGCGACAAGCGGCTGGAGACGCTCTATCTGCTGCCGGCCTCGCAGACGCGCGACAAGGACAACCTCACCGCCGAAGGCGTCGAGAAGGTCATCAATGCGCTCAAGAGCGTCTTCGACTGGGTGATCTGCGACAGCCCGGCCGGCATCGAGCGCGGCGCGACGCTGGCCATGCGCCATGCCGACATCGCCATCGTGGTGACCAATCCGGAGGTCTCCTCCGTGCGCGATTCCGACCGCATCATCGGCCTGCTCGATTCCAAGACGGTCAAGGCCGAGAGCGGCGAGCGCATGGAGAAACACCTGCTCCTCACCCGCTACGATCCGGCCCGCGCCGAGCGCGGCGACATGCTGAAGGTCGAGGACGTCCTCGAAATCCTCTCGATCCCGCTGCTGGGCATCATCCCCGAGAGCATGGACGTGCTGCGCGCCTCCAATCTCGGCACGCCGGTGACGCTCGCCGACCAGCGCAGCGTGCCCTCCGTCGCCTATTTCCAGGCGGCCCGCCGGCTCAACGGGGAGAACATCCCGATGATCGTCCCCGGCGAAAAGCGCGGCTTCTTCGGCAAGATGTTCGGAAGGAAAGCGGCATGAACCTGCGTCGTCTCTTCTCCCGCACCTGTTCGGCGCCGGCCGCGCGGGACCGCCTGCAACTGCTGCTGGCTCATGAGCGCGCCGCCGTCGGCGGATCGGACCTGCTGGCCAAGCTGCGCGACGAGATCCTGGGTGCCATCGCCAAGCACGTCCAGATCGACGGCGACAAGGTCAGCATCAAGATGGAGCGCGGCGATCAGGTCTCGACGCTGGCCGTCGACATCGAGATCCCGTTCGAGGCCGCGAAGAAGGCGGCCTGAGGCTTTCTCATCAGCCTGCCGGGGCAATGGCGGGCGCGGCTGGCAGCAACAGCACCTGCGCCTCACCATGGTCCCGGCGTTTCGACATCACGATCTTGCGCGACGAGGCAAAATCTCGGCTCACGAGGCGCCCGCCGGCCTCTCCGTGCGTCCAGCCTCGCAGCGGACAGTCTCGTGAAGGGAAGGCCAGGCGGTTCAGCACGCGGCCGTCAGAGCGGAGGCTCGAACGAAAACCATCGAAGACAATCGTCTTCCGACATACCCAGCGAAAGCTTGCCCGAAGGGCGCGCCTTGAAGAGGAAGTAATGTCTGGAGCTTGCATCCGGATGCGCCTCGATGCGGACGAACGGTGCCAGCCTGCTCTCCACCGTCGCCACGTTCACGCACCCTCCGTCGAGCCGAAACAGCATGAACGTCAGATAGCGTCCGTCTTTCTGTTTGCGACGACGCAGAACGATTTCGGTGATCGCGATTCCATCGCGCAAGATCGGTCCCGAACCCTTGAGATCGTCGGAAAGCTGACCGTCTGGATCAACCGGCGATAGCGTCGTCCCCAGGAGCCGCCCCACATCCTGAGGCAAAAACGATGGCATGGCCTCCACTTGAGCGATGACATCGAAAACGTCGTTGTCACCGCGAGCGCTCGTGGGTGTCCATATCCACGCGCATGCCGCGAAGAACGCGACAGCGGCGGACGAGCCTTTGCCACTGGGGCAGCACCGCTGGAACAATCCCTGTGCAGCCATGCCGACCTTCTCCTGCAGAAGGCCTATCTCTCAAGGCCGTGCCCGGCATCGTCCAAATGAAGGATTGGGGCTCTCGGCTGAACGACCGTTCGCAATCTGATCCGAGACCGGGCCTGTAGAGCGTGCTGTGTTGTCTCGGAACCACTGCCGTCATCCCGGGCTTGCCCCGGGATCCATCGGAGGCTGCTGAGCTCTACGATGGATTCCGGAGCGGCGCGGCTTCGCCGCTTGTCCGGAATGACCGTCTGTTTCCGCAGAAAATCAGCATGCTCTAAGCCGCCCGCAGCAACAGCACCTGCGTCTCGCCATAGTCGCGGCGCTCCAGCGTCTCGAACGCTTCGGGCAGGGCGATCTCGGCATCGCCTGCCTCCTCCAGCACGATCAGGGCGCCCGGCTCGAGCCAGCCGCCGTCGCGGGCCGAGATCAGGGCCTTTCCGCCCAGCCCCTTGCGATAGGGCGGATCGCAGAACACCACGCCAAAAGGCGCCATCGGGCCGATCGCGCCGAGCTTCGTCGCGTCGCGCCTGAAGACGCGGCTGTGGCCGGCGAGCCCCAGCGCCATCTGGTTCTCGCGGATCAGACCGCGCGCCTCCGTGCCGTCATCGACCAGAAGCGCGAAGGTGGCGCCGCGCGAGAGCGCCTCGAACGCCATCGCGCCCGTGCCGGCGAACAGGTCGAGCACGCGCGCCCCGTCGAGCGGGTCGTCATAGGCATGGGCGAGCACGTTGAACAGCGACTCGCGCAAACGGTCCGAGGTCGGGCGGATGCTCCCGATCCCCGGCTTGGGGCCGACCAGTGGTCGCCCGCGAAAGCGCCCGCCGACGATCCGCATCGGCTAGGCCTCAGTCACGCTTGCCGCCCGAGCGCGGCCCCTTGCCGCCGCCGCCGGGACGGCCGCCCGGACGACCGCCGCCGCCGGGCTTGCCGCCGAACGGCCTGCTGCCGCCGGGCTTGCCGCCCGATGGCTTGCCGCCGAAGGACTTGCCGCCGAAGGATTTGCCCCCGCTGCGTTCGCCGCCGCTGCTGCTGCGCCCCGCAGGTCGCTCGCTGGAGCGCGCCGCATAGCTCTTGGGTGCGCCGCCGGGCTTGTCACCGAAGCTGCGGCCACGACGCTCATCGCCGGACCGTTCGCTGGCGCGCCGTGGCGGGCGTTCGCCACCTTCGCGCGGAGCACGATCGGGGCGGTCGCCGCCGGGCCTGTCGCCGCGCGGAGCGCGGTCGGGACGTGGTGCGCGATCGGGGCGTTCCGCGCGCGATGCACGCTCCGGCCGCTCTGCGCGCGGTCCGGCATCCTGCCAGGGGCGCTCCTGCGTGCGGTCGCGCTCGCCGCCTTCGATGCGCGGACGGCGAACCGGCCGCTCGCTGCCGCCGGCGCGCTCTGGCGCCCGCGGCGGACGTGCCTGGGCTGCGCCGCGCTCGCTGCGGGGCAGGCGGTCGGGGCGGCGCTTCGGGTTCACGCCGTCACGGGCCGGGCGTTCCGCGCGTGCGGGGCGCTCCGCACTGGCGGAGGTGCTGACCCGCTCCACCAGCACGCGGCGGCCATTGGGATCCTCGATCGCCTTGCCGCGACGGCGAACCACCTCGCCGCTGGCCTCGCGCGACTGGCGCTCGACCTTGGGATCGGCGCCACGGCGCGGCGGCGCTTTGCGTTCGCGCTGCGGCTCGGCCTCGGCGTCGCGCCAGACGGTGCGTTTCCACGGCTTCTCGCTGCGGTCGTCCTGCGACGGCGTGCGCACGGCGTCGCTCTGCCAGCGCTCGCGCTCGGGCTTGCCGTCGCGGTCGCCCGCCGGGCGCCGGCGCTGGCGGTCGTCGCCGCTGGGAGCGCGGACGGGGGCGGGCGGCAGTTCGTCGCGGCGCGGCGCCTCGAGATCGACGCCGGCCTTGGCCATCAGATCCTCGCCGAGCTGGTCGCGGATCACGCGCGAGCGCACCTCGTCGGCCTCGCCCTCGGCCAGGTCCGCGAGCTGGAACGGCCCGAACGAAACCCGGATCAGCCGGTTCACGTCGAGGCCGAGATGCTCGAGCACCGTCTTGACCTCGCGGTTCTTGCCCTCGCGCAAATCGACCGTCAGCCAGGTGTTGGAACCCTGCTGGCGCTCGAAGCGCGCCACGACCGGGCCGTAGGAGACGCCTTCGATGGTGACGCCGTCACGCAGCGTGTCGAGCTTGTCCTGCGTTACCGAGCCGAAGGCGCGCACGCGGTAGCGCCGCAGCCAGCCGGTCTCGGGCAGTTCCAGCATGCGTGCCAGGCCGCCGTCATTGGTCAGCAGCAGCAGGCCTTCGGTGTTGATGTCGAGCCGCCCGATCGAGAGCACGCGCGGCAAATCCTCGGGCAGCGCGTCGAACACCGTTGGCCGGCCCTCGGGGTCATGGTTGGTCGTCACGAGGCCGCGCGGCTTGTGGTAGAGCCAGAGCCTTGTGCGCTCGCGCGCCGGCAAGGGCTCGCCGTCGATCAGCACGACATCGTTGGGGCCGATATCGAGAGCCGGGCTCTCCAGCACCTTGCCGTTCACGCTGACGCGGCCTTCCGCGATCATCGCCTCGCTGTCGCGGCGCGAGGCGACTCCGGCGCGCGCCATCACCTTGGCGATGCGCTCCGGCTCCTGGATCAGTGACGGCAGCAGCTTGGCCTCGGAGACGGGCGCCGGGGCGTCTTCGCGGGCCCGCCGCGGACGCGCGGGGCCATCCGAGCGCGGCCGGTCGAAGCGGGGCTTGTCGAAGCCGGGTTTGTCGAAGCGCTTGGCTCCGGCGCCAGCCCCGCCCGTCCGCTCGCCGCGCGGCGCAAAGCCTTCGCGCGGAGGCCGGCTGTTGCTGCGCTCGCCCTCAGGGCGGGCTCGGAACGGGCGCGCCGGGCCCTCAGTGCGGGCAGGGCGCTCGGCGCTGTCGGTGCGGGGCTTGAACGGCTTGCGTTCCCCGCCCGCCGAAGCGCCCGCGCGCGGGCCTTTTCCGCCAAAGCCGCCGCCATCGCGACCGCCGCCGGACCCGCTGCCACGCCCGCCGGTTCCGCCGCCCTTGCGCGGGCCCCGGCTTTTCTGGTTGTTGTCGTCGCTCATGACTGCTCCTGAGCGTGCCGCGCCAAAAGTGACAGGCACTCTCGCGAAAGGGTCAGCTCGAAATCTGGATATAGCCGGCGCTTGTAGCAGAGCGCTCCCATGGCTGCGAGCGACAAAACAGAGGTCCGATGCGCCAGCAACGCCCGTCGCCGTCGCGCGATACGAGGATGCCGGATGAAAGCCCGCTCGATCCGATGGCGCTGGCCTTCGAGGAGGCGCGTGCAGCGGCCGCGCGCGGCGAGGTGCCGGTCGGCGCCGTCGTGACGCGGGGCGGCGTGGTGCTCGCCCGCGCCGGCAATCGCACGCTGGAGTTGAAGGACCCGACCGCCCATGCCGAGATGCTTGCGCTGCGCATCGCCTGCGAGGAAATCCAATCAGAGCGGCTGATCGGCTGCGATCTCCACGTCACGCTCGAACCCTGCCCGATGTGCGCGGCCGCGATCTCCTTCGCCCGCATCCGCCGGCTTTATTTCGGTGCGGGGGACCCCAAGGGCGGCGCGGTCGAGAACGGCGTCAGGCTCTATGCCAGCCCGACCTGCCACCATCAGCCGGAGGTTTACGGCGGTCTGCGCGAGAGCGAGGCGGCGGAGCTGCTGCGAAGCTTCTTCCAGGGGCGGCGCTAGACCGGCAGGCCGGAGCCTCGGCCGTCCGCTCGCCTTTATCGGCTCAGGACGGCGATGGCGGCATCGAGGCGGCTCTCCATGGCGCCAGCCTGACTGAGCGTCGCCCGCTCCAGCACCGTGGCGAGCGCGTCGATCGCAGCCAGGGCATCGCGCCGCGCCTGTTCGATGGCGGCGATCTCTGCCTGGGCGTAGAGCGAGCGCGCGAACAGCGCGACCCGCGTGACGGTCGCAAAGGTCGCATCCTCGATCTCCGGCGAGACAACGACGAAGCGCAGGACGTTTTCGAGATGCGCCTCGGCACTGGGACCGAGCGCCTTGGCGTTCAGAGCGCCGGCCCGGAAGACGGCGCTGCGAAGCGTCTCGATCTCCGAAATCAGATAGTTCTGCACCTCATCGATCATCCACGCCTCCAGACGGAACGCACACGCGACGGAACACATCAGACAACCCCAGCGTAACATAGGTCGGCAGGAGCGGCATGGCCGGACGCATCCTGGGTTAGCGAGCCGTCAAACCGATCCGGCGAAATCGCGCGATCGTCGGGGCTTTCCCCTGGGGCGGCGCAGCGGCGCAGGCTCGGACGACGCATCGGGACGATCGCATTGCGAACGCGGTCTCGTCATGGAATGACCCGACCGGGTCCCGCTTGCGGACCCATTCCGGCGTTCAACTCGGCTGTTCATCCGCAACTGATGGAAGGAAACTCCATGCGCATGATCATCCTGGCCGCCGCTGCAGGCGCCACGCTTGTCCTCGCCGGGCCGGTCAACGCCCAGGCCCCGTCGACCAATCCGGCGCAGACGCCGCCACCTGCATCGGCGCCGCAATCTCCTGCACAGGTGCCCGCCATCAAAACCGTCAGCGTCGTCGATCTCGACGAATTGCCCGAGGCGACAAAGGGCCAGCTCAATCAGCTTCTGGCGACCCGCACGGCCGACCAGCTCGAGCGGCTTCGCCAGGCCATCGACACCGCGCCGGTCGCGAAATCGGCGCTCGAGGCCAAGGGGCTCAGTTCGCGGGACGTGGTGATCGCCCAGATCGACGATGAAGGCGAATTGACCATCATCACCAAGAAGGCAGGCTGACCGCACCGAGGCCCGGCGCCGTGACGGCGCCGGGCGCTTGCTGGCCCTAGTGCGGAAATCCATCCGTTCGATGATCAATCGGCGTGTCGGACGAGACCGTATTGTAGAACTTCGACGTTGGGCGATGATCTAAGCCAAATGTCGTGATGATCATCGCGGTGGCTGTCACGGCGTGGCTATAGCGACAGATCGACTGCCGTCAGACCGCCTTGTTTTAGCCTTGCGACAAATCTATTGGGACGGGGAACCGCTCAGCCAGACCATGTGATGGTGGCTTGAGCCTTCCATTCCCCAGTTCATGTCAGGTTGATAATGCGTTGTATTGCTGCGGCCGTGATCCTCACGGTCTCTATGCCTGTGCTCGCCCATGCGGAGCCCCACATCGAGAAGGTCTCGTTCCAGCCGCAGGTCAAAGGCCTGGGCTGCCTGAAGCCCGAGGCGGTCGCGATGGTCAAGGAGCTGATCGACAAGATCGGCCCGATCCAGATCACCTCGACCTGCGGCGGGCGCCACGCCAGACGGTCCCAACACTATCACGGCAAGGCGATCGATTTCCGGCCGCTCGCCACCTCTGCCCGCAAGGCGGTCGCGGCGGCCAAGGCGATCGAGAGCACCGGCGGGGTCGGCTCCTACCCCAATGGCATCGTCCATGTTGATGTCGGTGACAGGGAGCTGTCCTGGTTCGGCCACAAGCGCGCCGGCCGCCGCTACGCCTATAACCGCTGAGGCGGCGCACCGGGCGGCGGTTCAGGCCGCCGCCCGCAACACCAGATATCCGCCCAGCGCCAGGAGCCCTGCGAAGAAGCAGAGCTTGAACGTCTTCGCCGAGATGCGGTTGCGGATCATCGTCCCCACAGCCATTCCCGCCAGTGCCGGCAGCAGGGCCAGGGCCGAATGCCAGGCGACGGTGGCATCCAGCGCGCCGTTGCCCAGAAGCCCGACAGAGAGCGCCAGTGTCGAGATGATGAAGGAGAGGCCGAGCGCCTGCACCAGCTCGTCCTTGTCGAGCCCGAGCGCCTGCAGATAGGGCACGGCCGGCAGCACGAAGACGCCCGTCGCCGCGGTTGCAATCCCGGTCGCGATGCCGATGACAGGCGCAAGCCAGCCTTCCGCTGATGGTGGAACCTGCAGCTTCGCCGCCTTCAGCCCGACCAGCGCATAAAGCACCAGCGCAATGCCGAGCCACAGCGTCGCCGAGCCGGTCTTCTGCTGCTCCAGCAGGCCGGCGCCGGCCCAGGTACCCAGGCAGATCCCCGCCAGCATCGGCCAGAGCCTGGAAACGATGGCCTTGAGCCCGGGGCCGGTCGCGATCTGCCAGCCATTGGTGATGAGATTGGGCACCACCAGCAGCGCCGCCGCCTGGGCAGGCGCCATCACCACGCCGAGAATCCCGACCGCGATGGTCGGCAGGCCGAGCCCGATGACGCCCTTGACGAAGCCGGCCAGCAGGAAGGTGCCGGCGATGAACGCGATGAGCTGCAGGTTTTCCATGGACGGCTTTCTGGCATTGCCGCCGCCTCCTGTCGCCTCTCGATGCTACGGCCCGCGCCGTAGCATTGCCGCTTGCCAGCTCGACGGTTTGTCGTGAAGCGTCATTGCGAGCGTAGCGAAGCAATCCAGAAGGTCTCGCGCGACGTCGCCCTGGATTGCTTCGCTGCGCTCGCAATGACGGCAGAACCGGGAGCATGATGCCGGGATGAGCACCGACGGCCCCTATCTCGCCGAGATCGCCCATCTGATGGGAGATCCCGCCCGCGCCAACATGCTGCATGCGCTGATGGACGGCCGCGCCCTGACGGCCAAGGAACTCGCCTGGCTTGCCGGCGTCGCGCCGCAGACCGCGAGCGGCCATCTCGCCAAGCTGATGGATGGCGGGCTGCTGGCGGTCGCCGTCCAAGGCCGCCATCGCTATTACCGGCTGGCCGGCCCCGAGGTGGCGCAGGCGCTGGAAGGGCTGATGGTGCTCGCCGGTGCGCAGACGTCGCGCCGCCGCCTGCCCTCTCGCGTCGGCGCGGAGCTGAGCCAGGCCCGCACCTGCTACGACCATTTCGCCGGGCGGCTCGGCATCGGCATCCATGACGCGCTGGTCGCTGGGGGCCATCTGCGCGTCGCCGAGGGCGGCTACGGGCTGACCTCCTCGGGTGAGGCGGTCTTCATGGCGCTCGGCGTCGATCCCGTGCCGACGAAAAGCCGCCGGGCAGCGCTACGCCCCTGCCTGGACTGGAGCGAGCGCCGGCCGCACCTCGCCGGCCACCTCGCTGCGGCACTCGCCTGCCGCTGCTTCGAGATGGCCTGGGTCACGCGCCGCAAGGACAGCCGCGCCGTCACACTGACGGATGCGGGCAGGGCGGCCCTGGCCGATGCGCTGCCCGGTTTCCGATGCGACGCCGAGCCTGCCGCCGAAATGCCCGAGCTCCGGCAAGCCGTCTTCGCCTGAGGGCCGCGCCGGGCCTAGAACTGGATGCGCAGCTGCGCGGACCCGCCGAGGCTGCGGCTGGTGGCGGAGAGTTCGCTGTCGAGGCGGACGCCGAGCGAGACCCGCTCGCTGATCCTCGCATCGAGACCCGCGGCGATCAGCGCGCCGTTTCGGTCGGGTCGTGCGCCGGTCGCGGTGAAGCCGGCTCCCGGCAGGCCGACCAGGCTCGCGCTCAGCTGTGCGTCGCGCTCGAAATAATGCGCCCAGGCGGCCCGCACGAAGCCGGTCACCGGCACGCCGCCGAACACGGCTTGCGAGTCGATCTGCAATCCCAGCTCGGAGCGGCTGCTCACGTCGTTGCGCCTGGAGACGGCGAGTGCGCCGGCATTGCTCCCGATCCCGGACTGCTCGAGAAAGGCGGGGCTGCGGACATGGACCGCTTGCAGCGCTGCCAGCGGTGACAGGCTGAAGCCGTTCCAGCTCGCGACGGAAGCGCTCGCCTGCAACCGGCCGCTCCAGACGGTGCTGACATAAGACGAGGTCAGCGCGTTGCCGAGCACCGGCACGGCGCGCGTCACATCCGTGTCGAGCCTGGCATAGCCGCCGGCGGCGGAGAGGTTGAGCGCGCCAATCCGCGTCATGCCGTAGAGCCCGGCCTGGAAGACGTCGCTCTCGGCCTTGCCGAGCCCGCCGGACAGCGAGGCGCGCGCCTGGCCGCCGGAAACCGCGATGCCGGCGACGGTGCCGGGTGCGACCCGCAGATCGGCACCCACGGCCAGATGGGCATCGGCCAGATCCCGGTTCGCCGAGCCGATGCGGCCGTTGCCGTCGGTGCGTCCCGCCGAGCCGAACGTCGCCCCCCAGAGTGCGAAACGCGGCTCGTCGCGCAAGGCGGGCCGCGCAGGCGAATCCTGGCCCTTGACGATGCGCCCGGTGAATGCGGCGCTGCCTGGCACCGCCGCCGCAGACTGTGAAAGGCGTCCGCCCAGTCCGCCGTCGAGCATCGTCTGCAGGAACTGGCCGGCAACCTGGAAGCCGATCGCGGGCACGCCGGTGTGGGCCTCGCCAGAAAGCTGGTTGACGGCAGCGGGGATTGCAGCGGCAGACTGGTTGTAGAGGTTGAACAGGGCCGAGGCGTTGACGCCGCCCGCCACCGCGCGATCGATCGCGGATGCGACAGCATAAGCGTTGAGCGGAGCCGAGACCCCCAGGCTCGCCGGCGAGACGATCGGCGTCAGGGGCTTTGGCGCCAGCGTCAACAGCACATCGTTGCTGGTATAGCTCACGGTGCTGGTGATGCCGTCGCCGAAGGAGCCGGTGCTGTCCACCGTCCCGAACCGGCCGCTCGCGCCGCCAGCAGCCGAAAGCAACGTGTAGGGGCTGTTGAAGCTGTAGGTCCCGCCGAGCGGCACCAGCCTCAGCGTGCCGGCGAGCGAGGCCGTGCCGGTGACGGTGATCCGGTCGGCCACCGCGCCCTCGATCTCGGCGCGATACACCGAGCCGGGGTTGAGCGTCAGATTGCCGTTGATCGTCAGCGTGCCCGGCGAATTGCCGGGGGAGATCGTGCCGAAAACGGTTGTCGAGGGCAGCTGGCCCGAGCCGCCGAGCGTGGCGCCCGCCGCCACGTTGACCCCCGACGACGACAGGATCGAGCCGTTCACGATCAGCGTGCCGACGGCGACGCTGGTCGGGCCGGTATAGGTGCTCGCGCCCGAAATCGTGGTGGTGCCGCTGAAATTCTGCCGCAGTCCGCCGGCGCCGGAGATCGTGCCGGCGAAGGCGGTTCCGCTGTTGTCCTGTGTCGTCAGCGTCTGCCCGGCGGCCACGGTGACGAGCGAGCCGGAAACGCCGCCCAGGGAGCCGACCGTCTCGCTTTGGGCAACGGCGAGTGTCGCGCCACTGTCGATCATCACCCAAGCGGTGTCGCCAAGCGCGTTGCCACCGGTCACCGTCAGGGTGCCGAATCTGACGAAGGTCGGGCCGGTCGAGGTGTTGACGCCGGAGAGGGTGAGGTTCCCGGCGCCCTGCTTGGTGAGCGATCCGCTGCCGCTGATGGTGCCGGCGAAGGTGCCGGCTGCCGTCTGGTCGAGGACCACCGCCGCATTGTTCGTGAGCGTGCCCTTGATGCTGGCCGTCGTGCCGATCAACGTTCCGCCGGACACGGATGTGCCGCCCGTATAGGTGTTGATGCCCGTCAGCGTGAGGATGCCGTCACCAGTCTTGGCGATGGATCCTGCCCCTCTGATGACGTTGGAGACGGTGACGTCGGTCGGCTGCGCAAATGTCAGCGATCCCGCCTGGATCGCGATGCCTCCGGTCAGACCCGACGTCCCGTTGGTGAAGGTCAAGCTGTTGACGCCGCCCGTGAAGCGCAGCGCGTCGATGTCGCCGCTGCCGCTCCCGGCGACGATCGAGCCGCTGTTCACGATCGTCAGGTTCTGGCCGGTGATGCCGACGCCGGCTGCGCCTTGCGGCCCGTTGCCGACACCGCCATTGCCGCCCACGATGCTGCCATTGTTGACGATGCTCGCGCCGGTTGTGGTGGTCACGACGATGCCGGAGCCGCCCGTGCCGCCGGTGCCGTCGTCCAGTCGAGCATCGTAGCCCCCCCCGGCCCCAACGCCGCCATTGCCGCCATTGCCGCCCGTGATCGTGCCGTTGTTGAGCACCGAAGCGCCCTCCAGCACGCCGCCCGCGCCGCCGCCGCCGCCGCCGCCACCTCCGGCCCAGCTGCCGCCGCCGTCGCCGTTGCCGCCGTTCCCGCCATTGCCGCCCGTGATCGTCGAACTGTTGCTCAGAGTGGTCGCTGTTACGCCACGGCCGCCGCCGCCACCGCCGCCACCCGCTCCGTTGGCGGAGCTGGAGCTGCCGCCGCCGCCGCCACTGTCGGTGCCGCCGCCGCGGCCGGATCCTTCGCTCGTGGTCCCCGGGGGGCCTCCGGCCGGCCCGCTGCCGGCGCCGCCGACGCCGCTGACGCCGCCGATGCCGCCTGCGCCGCCTGTGAAGCTAGCGTCTCCCGCCGCTCCACCGGTGCCGCCGGTGCCCGGCGTGGTTCCCGACCCATTGCCGCCGTTCAAGCCGTTCGCGCCGGCCACTTGCGCCTGCGCGACGCCGGCGGTGCTGATCAGCACCGCCGGCACGGAAACGCCGGCCATGATTGCCGACAGCAAGGGAAACGCGGCGGCGGAAGAGCGTGATAGACGAATCATCATGAGCACCAGCGAATCAAAACAGACTGGGTCAAGATCATTGATAAATCGTCGTTGTCTATGAACGAGATCGCCTCGACACGACAATAACGCGCAAGTGGCGATTAGATCACAACATTCATATCGCATGACCTAACGTAATATATCTAACGTTAGGCCAATTTCTTCTTCAGTCTCGCCTTGTCAGAACTGTGTCGAGTGCTCGCTTGACCTGCTCTTTCACAGGCAGGGAGGCCTCGAGGATCGCCTTGGCCTTGAAGAAGTCGAGGCCGCCGATGCCATCGACGCCGGCGCGGATCAGGATGTCGGGCGGCTGGCGCTCGATCATCCGCTGGACGATCGTCCGCGTCAGGATCTGGCTGACTCCGAGCATCGCTTCCAGCGGCTCAGGCACGCGCGTTTCGCTGATCGTCGCAGGCGCGCTGGTGTCCACCGCCATGACGATCCGGCCCGGCGCCATCAGCCGGTCATAGGGCAGGGGATTGATCGCGCCGCCGTCGATCAGCACGCGGCCATCGATCACCACCGGCCGCACCAGCCCGGGAATGGCCAAAGACGCCGCCACGGCAGGCGTCAGCGGGCCGCTGCCGAGCGAGACCTCCGCGTGGAGATGATAGTCGGTCGCCGCCGCCGCAAACGGTGTCGCCAGATCCTCGAAACGATCGGGTACGGCTTCGGGCCAGAACAGGTCGAGCATGCGCTCGCCGTCGATCAGCACCGGATTGCCCAGGCCACGCATCAGGTCGGTGAACTTGCCGACGCGCGCGTCGAGCAGCCTGGCGATCACCCGCGCTCGGTCCCGGAAGGTGCTGATGACATGCTCGTGCAGATCGCGGCCCGAGAGACCCGCCGCATAGGCCGCTCCAACGATCGCGCCCATCGAGCAACCGGCAATGAAGGCCGGCCTGACCCCGAGTTCGTCGAGCGCCTCCAGAACCAGGATATGGCTCAGACCCCGCGCGCCTCCGGCGCCGAGCACGAGGACGAGCTGGTTCCCGTGCCCATCTGGCTGGCGAGGCGCGGGTTGGTCCGGGGCAGGTTTGGTCTCGATGTCCATATCGCGGTGCGGCATGACCGGACTCTGGGCCTTCACGTCGCCTCAGACAACCGGCTCCACCAGGAATGGCACGAGCGCCGCCAGCGTCGCCGCCGGGTTTTCCTCCGGCAGGAAATGTCCGCTGTCGATCGCCTGGCCTTCCGCCTGCGGCGCGAAGCTCTCGCGCCAGATCTCCAGCGGGCTCGCCCCCTTGGCCGGGATCCCGGCCTCGCCCCAGAGGACCAGAACGGGGCAAAGGATGCGCCTGCCGGCCGCGAGATCGGCCTTGTCGTGCGCGACATCCGTCGTCGCGCCGGCGCGGTAATCCTCGCAGGCGGCATGGATGCGGGCCGGGTCGTTGAAGGATTCCCCATAGGATCGCAGCGCCAGCGGATCGAACAGGTCGAGCGACTTCGCCCGCGTCCAGCTCGCGATCGTATGGTCGAGCCAGCCCAGCGGATCGGCCTTGATCAGGTTTTCCGGCCCCGGCTCGGGCTGGGCCAGGAAGCTCCAGTGATAGACCTGCATGGCGCGCGCGGCGTTCATCCCCTCCCACATCGAGATTGTGGGCAGGATGTCGAGCAGCGCCAGCCGCTCGACCCGGCCGGGATGGTCGAGCGCCAGCCGGTAGGCCACACGCGCGCCGCGGTCATGCCCGACCACCGCGAAGCGCAGATGCCCGAGGCCCTGCATCACCGCGACGATGTCCTCGCCCATGCCGCGCTTGCTGTAGGTCGAGGCGCCGCCATCGCCATGCGGCGCGGCAGACCAACCATAGCCGCGCAGGTCAGGGCAGACGACGGTATGCGTCTTGGTCAGTTCACCGGCGAGCTTGTGCCACTCGGCATGGGTCTGCGGAAAGCCGTGGATCAGCACCACCGGCGGCCCCTCGCCGCCGACGCGGGCGAAGATCTTGCCGATGGGTCCATCGACCCAATGCGCGGTGAAACCGGGGAAGAGGCTGTCGAGATTGCTCATGGCTTGGCTTCCGCAGCGAGCGCCGAGCCGATGTCGGTATGACTGAAATCGTCGCCTTTGTAGAGCAAGGGCGCGTTCAAGGATTTCGCCAGGGCATACGAAAAGCAGTCGCCCATGTTCAACCTCGCGCGATGATGGCCCTTGCCGAAACGGAGAAAGGCCTCGGCTGCCAGGATGGACTGGTCCTCGTCCACCGCGCGGCTATGAATACCGAAACGCGTGAGGAAGGCCCGATGCCGATCGAGATCAAAACCAGGTAAGCGCTGGCTCGCGACCATGAAGGTTTCGACGAAGCTTACAGTCGAGCAGAGCGCTTCACCGACCCGATCGAGACGATCGATGAAGGCGGGGCGTTCGGGTTCTCCCTGCAGGATCGCGATCATCGCGGAACTGTCGATCACGATCCGCGACACGTTCACCGTGGCACGCCGATTTCATCATAGCCGATGATCTCATCATCGGTCAGATGCATCGTGTTCTTCGGCAGTGCGTCGATCTCAGCCAGGTATGCGTCGATCTTCGCTCTGTCTAGACGGCCGGCGCGCGCCGGTTCCGGCAGGCGGTCCAGCCGCTCCTGCATGGCCGTTCGGACAGCCTGCGTCATGGTCTCGCCGGTGCGCATTGCCACGTCCCGGATGAGCCTGTCCGTTTCCGCGTCCTTGATCAGCACACTCACAACCGACCTCCGTATAGATGGGTTCGCCTCTCTATATATACGCTGCCCGCGTGCCGCTGTCAGCCTTCGCGCTCGCGCTTCACCGCCTGCCAGCCGATGTCGCGACGGCAGAAGCCTTCCGGCCAGTCGATCGCATCGACGCCCCGATAAGCCCGCGTCTGCGCATCCGCGACCGTCTTGCCGAGCCCGACCATATTGAGCACCCGCCCGCCGCTGGCGAGAACACTCCCCGTCGCATCCTGCTTGGTGCCGGAATGGAAGACGAGGACGTCATCGAGTGCCTCCGCGGTCTCGATGCCGCGGATGACGCTGCCGGTCTCGGGCTTGCCGGGATAGCCGCGCGCCGCCAGCACGACCGTCAGCGCCGCCTCGTCGGACCAGCGCAGCGTGATGTTGTCGAGCACGCCGTCGCAGGCGGCGATCAGGGCCGGTACGATGTCGCTCCTTAGCCGCGGCATCAGCACCTCGCATTCGGGATCGCCGAAGCGGACATTGTATTCGATCAGCTTCGGCCCCTGCGCCGTGATCATCAACCCGGCATAGAGAATGCCTTGAAAGGGCGAGCCTCGCTCGGTCATTCCCGCGAGTGTGGGCATGATGATGTCCGCCATGACCTGTGCTTCGAGAGCCTTTGTCATTACCGGCGCCGGCGAATAGGCGCCCATGCCGCCGGTGTTGGGGCCGGTATCGCCGTCGCCGACGCGCTTGTGGTCCTGCGCCGAGGCGAGGGGCAGCGCATGCGTGCCGTCGCACAGCGCAAAGAAGCTCGCCTCCTCGCCGATCATCCACTCCTCGATCACGACCTCGGCGCCGGCGGCGCCGAGCCCGCCGGCAAACATCATCTCGATGGCGGCGTTGGCCTCGTCCAGCGTTTCGGCCATGACGACGCCCTTGCCGGCGGCAAGCCCATCGGCCTTGATCACGATCGGCGCGCCTTGCTCGGTGACATAGGCCTTGGCGGACGCTGCATCGGTGAAGCGGCCGAAGCCGGCGGTCGGAATGCCGAACTGCGCGCAGAGCTCCTTGGTGAAGCCCTTCGAGCCTTCGAGCTGGGCTGCGGCTTTCGACGGGCCGAAGGTCTTGATGCCGGCGGCGGTGAGATCGTCGGCGATTCCGTCGACCAGCGGCCCTTCGGGGCCGACCACGACGAGATCGATGGTTTGCAGCCGGCAGAACGCGATCACGGCCGAATGATCGGCGATGTCGATCACGACGTTCTCGCCGCATTGCGCGGTGCCGGGGTTGCCCGGGGCGATGAACAGACGGTCGCAGAGCGGCGAGGCCGAGATCGCCCAGGCCAACGCATGCTCGCGGCCGCCCGAGCCGATCAGAAGGATGTTCATCGCCGTCTCCTTGCGTGCGGACTTTCGTCCACCGTTGTCATCCCGGGCGACAGGAGGGAGACCCGGGATCCATGCCGGAACGGTTCAGGCATGGATCCCGGATCTCCGCTTCGCTCCGTCCGGGATGACCCGCACGGGTTCCGGAGCTAGATCTGGAGGCGGCAATAGCCGCCGATTGCACGGACGGCAACGCTTCTGCCAACGCTGTCCCGCAGCTATGGTCGCGCGATGGACACCGAATCGCCCGACGCCAAGCCCGGCAACGCTCCCGAATGGTCTGTCTCGGACCTCTCCGGCGCGCTCAAGCGCACGCTGGAGGATGCCTTCGGCTTCGTGCGGGTGCGCGGCGAGATCTCCGGCTATCGCGGCCCGGTGGGGTCCGGCCACGTCTATTTCTCGCTGAAGGACGCCAACGCCAAGATCGACGCGGTGATCTGGAAAGGCGTCTTCGGCCGGCTGAAGACCAAGCCGCAGGAGGGGCTGGAGGTCATCGCCACCGGCAAGATCACCACCTTCGCCGGCAAGTCGAGCTACCAGATCATCATCGATTCGATCGAGCCCGCCGGCATCGGCGCGCTGATGGCCCTGCTGGAAGAACGCCGCCGGCGGCTGGCGGCCGAGGGGCTGTTTTCGGAAGAGCGCAAGCAGCTCATCCCCTATCTGCCCCGCGTCATCGGCGTCGTCACATCGCCGACCGGCGCCGTCATCCGCGACATCCTGCACCGGCTGGAGGATCGCTTTCCCCGCCATGTCCTGGTCTGGCCGGTGCGGGTGCAGGGCGAGAGCAGCGCGGCCGAGGTCGCGGCCGCGATCAACGGCTTCAATGCGCTGCCCGAGGGCGGGGCCATCCCGCGCCCGGACGTCATCATCGTGGCGCGCGGCGGCGGCCCGCTCGAAGACCTGATGGGCTTCAACGAGGAGATCGTGGTGCGCGCCGCCGCCGCCTCGCTGATCCCGCTGGTCTCGGCCGTCGGCCACGAGACCGATATCACCCTGATCGACCATGCGGCGGACCTGCGCAGCCCCACGCCGACCGGCGCGGCCGAGAAGGTCGTGCCGGTGCGGGCCGAGCTGATGGCTGCGGTGGCCGATCTCTCGCGCCGGCAGGCAGGCGCCATGCGGCGCCTCTCGGACCGCCGCCGCAGCGATTTGCGCGCGCTGGCCCGCGCGCTTCCTGGACCCGAGGCCGTGCTGTCGGGTCCGCGCCAGCGGTTCGATCTCGCGGGCACGCGGCTGGCGCCGGCGCTGGCACGCAATGCCCGCGTGCATGAGCAGCAGCTGGGGCTGGCCTCGCAGCGCCTCGCCCGGCACTCGCCGCTGCTGCGGCTGGCGACCGCGCGCAAGGACATCGAGCGGCTGTCGAGGGCCATGGCGGTCGCCCGCGACACGCTGCTGCGGCGCGAGCGCGACCGGATCGCGCGCGCCGAGGATCGCACTGGCGCGCTCGCCGGAAGTCTCAGATCGGCCTTTGCCCGTACGCTGCAGCGGCGCCGAGACCGCCTCGACAGCGTCTGGACCCTGGCGGCATCGCTGGGCCCGAATGCCGTTCTGGCGCGCGGTTATGCTCTGGTGCGTGACGAGGCCGGCGTCCTCGTTCGCGAGGTCGGTCAGGCGCGGCCGGGACAGGCGTTGAACGTGCAGGTCGCCGACGGCCGCTTCGGCGCGGTCGTGGCCGGGTCCGGCGAGGTCCCGCCACGGCAGGTGCGGCCTGCTCGGCGCGAGAGCCCTAAGGCCGGGCAGGGCGACCTGTTCTGACACCCCTCAGGTTCAAAGCCCCTTCAGGAAGGCTTTCACGCGCTTGATCGCATCGTCGCGCGCCGCAGGATTGGTGCCGACGGTTGCCTTGCCGGTGCCTGTCGCCGAATTGGCAATGTCGCTTCGCTCCCGAACCTCGAGCCGGGGGTGGTCGAAATCGTGCAGCGCGCCGGGATAGACCACGAGCTCGACCTTCTCGCCGCGCGCCCGCGCCGCCTTGGCGAGATAGTCGCAGGGCGCGGCCGGGGTCCAGTCGTCGGCGTCGCCCATCAGGATCATCAGCGGCAGCCGGGCGGAGAAGCTCGCCGATTCCGACTGGACACGGCAGCCCGGATAGAAGGCGACGGCGCGGGCGAAGTCGGCCCTCTCATCGGCTGGACGGCGATCCCTGCGGATGGCGGCGAGAACTGTCGAACCGCCGCCGGACCAGCCGAGAAGCGCGATCGCGTCAGCGCGGATGTCCGTGCGCGATTGCAGCCATTGCCGCGCCGCCGCGGCATCGGCGACGCGCTCGCGGCTGGCGCGCACGGTCAGTTCCTTGACGCCGCATTGCGAGCCGAGTTTGCGCGAGCCGTAGCTGTCGGGCATCAGCACCGCGATGCCGCTCATCGAAAGGCGCTCGCCCCAGTCGGAGTGGCGCGTCGAGAGCTGGCCATTATCCCGCCACAGGCCGCCGCAACCATGCATGGCGACGACGGCTGGAAATGGCCCGGGACCCTGCGGAAGATACAGGACCGCGTCCAGCTCCCCGTCATAGCTGGGCACGCGCACGCGCTCATAGCCGGCAGCCTGCGCTGCCGTGCTCAGGAGCGCAAAGCCGACCAGAGCGATGGCGAGGCGCATGCCGTTGGACATCATTGACGGGAACGTTATCACGGGCTTGGATTATTTCGACATTTCGAACTGCAAGCAACATGATAGACAAATCGTCATGAACATCAGCGAACGCCCTCCGATGCCCGGCCCCGAAGCCGCGCTCGATTACGGCCACGGCGAGTTCCGTGTCGTGCGGCCTGGTGCCTTCGTGCGCTGCGCCGTCACCGGCGCGCCGATCCGCCTCGACGAACTGCGCTACTGGTCGGTCGACTGGCAGGAGGCCTATGTCTCGCCGGAGGCCGTGCAGCTCAGGCTAAGGCGCGCGGGTCGCGCCTGAGCCGGCTGCCAGCGTCCCGGAGACCATCGCCTCGATCCGTTGGCTTTCAGCGAAAACCAGCGCGACCGGCACCGGCAGCAGGCGGTCGCGCTGCGCGTCTGGCCAGAGCGGCCCGAGCTTGACCATGTCCTTCTCGGTCGTCGCGACCAGGCAATCATAGAGCGTGGCCTCGTCGACGAGCGCCGCGACATCGCGCGGCGTATAGGCATGGTGGTCGCCGAAGGCGCGCTCCGCCACGATCCGTGCCCCGGCCTCCCGCAGCGTGGCTGCGAATTTCTCCGGCCGGCCGATCCCCGACACAGCCATGACCGGCTGTCCGTGGAGCCGCGACAAGGCTTCCTGTGCCGGCTCCAGCCTGGCCTGCATCGCCACCACGCCCTGAGCCTGTGCCGCTGCTGCGACAGCCTCGCCGGCCGCGCCGCCGCCAATGACGAGCACCGCATCGGTCTCGCCCAGTTGGCCGTCCAGCGGCGCACGCAGCGGCCCGGCCGGCAGGCAATAGCCGTTGCCGACGCCCGACGCGCCATCGACCACGGCGAGCCGCAGCCGCTTGGCGAGCGTCGGATTCTGCAAGCCGTCATCCATGACGATCACGCTGGCGCCGAGCGCGCGGGCGAGCGCCGCACCGGCCGCCCGGTCGCGCGCCACCACGGTGCGGGCATGTCGGGCCATCAGCAGCGGCTCGTCGCCGACCGCCTTGGCGGCGTGATGGGCAGGGTGGACCTCGACGGGGCCGCGCAGCGATCCGCCATAGCCGCGCATCAGCACGAACGGCGTCTCGCCGCGTCGGGTCAGCAGGGCCGCCAGCGCGATGGCCGTCGGCGTCTTGCCGGCGCCGCCCGCGACGAAGTTGCCGACGCAGATCACCGGAATGCCGGGGTCGCTCCCGGTGCCGCGCATCCGCCGCAGCGTGATCGCGCCATAGAGCCATCCGAGCGGGGAAAGCAGCCGGGCGAGCGCCCCGGCCGGGCGCCACCAGAAGCGCGGCGCGCGCATCAGGACGAGGCGTCGCGCTGCCCGAGCGCCATGCGCATCAGCAGCGGCTCCAGCGCCTGCATCGTGCGGTTCAGCGCGCCGCCGAGCTGGGCGCTGGTCTGGGCGGCGGCGCGCGCCGCCTGCCGGGCGCTGGCGGGGTCGCTCAGCCAGCGATGCACGGCGCCCGCCAGCCCTTGCGCGTCGGCGACCTCGCGGGCGCCGCCATCCCCATCGAAGGCGGCGAAGATGTCGGCATTGTTGTGGACGAAGGGGCCGTGCAGCAGAGCGCAGCCGAGCTTGGCCGGCTCGATCGGGTTGTGGCCGCCGATCATCGGTACGAGCGAGCCACCGAGATAGGCCACCTGCGAGAGCCGGTAGAGCAGGCCCAGCTCGCCGACCGTATCTGCGATATAGAGCTCGACGTCGCGCTCGGGCATCTGGCCGGCGCCGCGTCGCGACACGGCGATGCCGTTGGCCTGCGCCAAAGCCTCGATTTCGACGCCGCGCTGGGGATGGCGCGGGGCGATGATGGTCAGGAGCTTCGGCAGATAGGACCTGATCCCGAGATGGGCGGCGATGACCTGCTCTTCCTCGCCGGGATGCGTGCTGGCCGCGACCCAGACCGGCCGGCCGGTGGTCAGCCCGTCGAGGATCGCCAGCGTGTCCGCATCGGCGGGCGGGGCCGGCACGTCGAATTTCAGGTTGCCGGCGACGCTGACCCGCGGCGCGCCAAGCTGCGCCAGCCGCTCGGCGTCGCCCTGCGACTGGGCGAGGCAGGATTCGAAGCAGGCGAGCAGATAGCGCGAGGTCCGCGGCGCCTTGTACCAGCGCGCGAAGGAGCGCTCCGACATGCGGGCGTTGACCAGCACCAGCGGCACCTCGCGCCGGCGGGCCTCGATCAGCAGGTTCGGCCAGATTTCGGATTCGCAGATCAGCCCGAGTTCCGGGCGCCAGTAATCCAGGAAGCGGCGCATGTAGCGGGGCACGTCGAGCGGCAGGTACTGGTGGATCACCCCGGCCGGCAGTCGCGCCGCGAGAAGCTTGGCCGAGGTCACCGTGCCGGAGGTGACGAGCACGGTGAGGCCGCGCTTCTGCAGCTTGGCGACCAGCGGCAGCAGCGTCACCGTCTCGCCGACGCTGGCGCCATGGAGCCAGACCAGCGAGCGGTTCGGCCTGCGGACGCCTGGATAGCCGCGCCGTTCCGCGAGCCGCGTCGGGTCTTCCTTGCCGCGTCGCCGCCGCCAGACCAGAAGTCCGGCGGCTGCCGGCTCCAGCACGGCGGTCAGCATGCGGTAGCCGGTGAGGATCGCGCCCTTGCCGGTCATGCCGGCGTGCTCGGGACGGCGAGCGGTGCCGGCCTCAAGCCGGCGCCGGGGTCCTGCGCTCCGACCAGCGCATAGGCGCGGGCATGGACAGCGTCGAGCCCGGCCTCGAGCGCCAGCCGCGCCGCCTCGCATGTCGCCTCGTCGGCCTCGCGCGCGACATGGATCGCCTCGCCGACGACGATCGCACCACGTCCGAAGGGCAGGCCAATCGAGGCCCGGTCCCAGCTCTTGAAATCGATGCGCCGGCTGGTCACGACGGCGATCGGATGAACAGGCCGGCCCGAGGCGCGCGCGAGCTGGATGATGCCCGGCCCGGCGACGCGGGCGCGCTTGGGAATGTCGGCGGTCAGGACCATGGTCTCGCCGGCCTTGAGCCGCTTCATCATCGCCAGGAAGGCGCTGGCGCCACCCTTTTCGCGGATCTTCTTGCCGAGCGCCCCTGAGCCGCGGATCGCGCCGATGCCGAGTTCGCGCAAGGCGACCGCGTTGAAGCCGCCATCGCCATGGCGCGAGACCAGCGAGCAGGCCGGCATCCAGTCCGGCCGTGAGAACGGGATCATGATGTGCTGGCCGTGCCACATCGCGATGATCAGCGGCAATTCCGGCTGGACGCGCTCATAGATGTCGGCGGGCTCGACCACGAAACGGTTGGTCTTTCGCACGAGGCGCAGATAGCCCGCGAGCAGCCGGCCGAGCGCTTCCTGCGCAACGCGCGTCTTGAGGATCGAAAAGCCCATGAAATCGTATTGAGACCTGAAACCTGCGTCGGAAATCAGGCTGCCTCGGGATCGAGCAGCCGGTGCAGGTGAACGACGAAATAGCGTGTCTGCGCCTGGTCGACGGTGGCCTGGGCCTTCGCTTTCCAGGCGGCGTGCGCGGTCGCGTAGTTGGGGAAAACGCCGACGATGTCGAGCTTCGAGAGATCCTTGAAGGTCACGCCTTCCAGCGAACTCAGTTCGCCGCCGAAGACGAGGTGGAGAAGCTGTTTCTGTTCCGGTTCGGCAGCCATTGATCCCTCCAGCACGAGCAGTTCACGTCACGAACGACGCCGCACCCGTTACGCCATCCGCACGCCGCGCGCGAGTGCCGAATGGCCGTCAAATCCGATATGGCCGGCAATTCCGGCGAAATCATTTCAGCTTCGCTGCGGCTGTCCGTCGCGCATGCGCTGAAGCGCCGAGATCAGCGGCTCGGCCAGGCCGCTGCCGCTCGCCACCAGCATGCCGTGGACCGGCGTCTCGCGGTTATAGACGACAGCCTCACCGCTGCCGCCGCTGAGCAGCCCTCCCGCTTCCTGCAGGATCAGGTCGGCGGCGGCGAGATCCCAGTCGCGCGCATCCGCCGAGATCAGCCCCGCATCGATCGTGCCGTCGGCGATCCGTGTCAGGCGCAGTGCCAGCGAGGGGATCTTGTCGGCCTGCTCGAAGGTCTCGCTCCGCGCCAGCGCGTCGAGCATCGGCTTGGGGCCGGCGATGCGGGAGCCGGCGAGGCTCGTCGTCGTCGTGGCTGAGATGGCGGCGCTGTTGCGCTGGGCGCCGCCGCCGCGCAGCGCCTGATAGGTCGCATCGCAGGCCGGCGCATGCACCACGCCAAGAATCGGCACGCCCTCGTCGAGCAGCGCGACGCAGACCGCCCAGTCCGGCGAGCCGCTCATATAGGCGCGCGTGCCATCGATCGGATCGACCACCCAGACGAAGCGTCGCGACAGTCTCAGCGCGTCGTCGACCGTCTCCTCCGACAGCCACGCCGCCTCCGGCAGCAGCACCGAAAGCCGGATGCGCAGGAAGGTATCGACGCCGATATCGGCTTCCGTGACGGGCGAGCCGCCGCTCTTGGACCAGGTCCGGGCCGCCGTCTTTTCGCCCGGGCGGAACAGGTCGACCGCGATCTCTCCCGCTTCCAGGCAGCTCTCGCGCACCGCTTTGAGCAGGTCGGGCGCGATGGGGAGAGGAGGGGGGCTCATGCGCGATCCGTACGAATGGCAGTGCCGAGGTTCAAGCCGAAAATGCCCGCGCACACCGAAAGATTCCGTCAAGCATCATGCATGAAACAGGCCATCAAGGCCACTTCGAGGCGCCAAACACGCTCCTTTAACCCAAACGCTTAAGCGCTCGGAGACGCCTGAGACGCAATCTCACATGGCAAGCACGAGAGCCCCGGACTGCACAGAGGGCTCCGTAGCGGCAGGGATTACAGAGAGGCGTTAAACCGATGGCCAGAGTCACGCCGGCCGCCGGGGAGTTCGGTTTCATGCCGAATTCGCCCGGCGGCGCGACCGACCCCACGATCGTATCCCGCAACCCGATGCCGGTGCAGCCCGAGGTGCCCCGTATCGAGCGGATCGGCTCGGTGCGGATCCTGCGCGGTGCCGCAGGCTGGCGCGGCGTCGCCCTGAGGCTGGCGAACACGACGGGCGAGGACGAGACCTTCCAGCTGGCGCTGACGGCCGGTGACGGCCGTTCGATCACGGTCGCGACGGTCAATCAGGACGATGCCGTGGCGCTCTGGCGCGACTGCGGCCGGGCCAGCGGCCTGCCGCTGCTGCTCGAGACCAGCGACGGCGCGATCAGCGAGCCGTTCCCGCAGATCGGCCCGCTCGCTCTGGGCCCGATCCGGGTCAGGCGGCGTCATGCCTTCCTGAACGGTCGCCGCCCGCGCTTTCTCGTCCGGCGCAAATCCGGACGTCTCGCCGAGCGGCCGGTCGTGATCAGCGGCGACAGGCTGACCGATTGAGGTTGGCCTATTGGCCAAGTGGTGAGAGATCCAGCGATAGCCCAAACTCTCCGCTGGGCAAGGTCTCGCCGGTTTCCCGGAAGCCGAGCGCGCGATAGAATTCGAGCGGGCTTGCGAGGCCGAGGACGACGCTCGTTTCCAGGCACCGGAACCCCGAGGCGCTAAGATCTCGGCAGAGCAGCATGAGGGCCGCCTTGCCGTAGCCTTTACCCTGGTGTCTGTGGTCGATCATGAACCGCCAGAGACTGGCGATCTCCGGCGCGGCGCGCGGCCGCCACATCACGAACCCGACCGGGTCTATTCCGGCGCAGATCGCCTTGAAGCGTGCACAGGGCTCGAAATAGGCCTGCGCGATCGAGACGGCGTTGGGTGCCACATAGCCCTTCTGGTCGTCGCGAGGTTCGAGAGCGCAGATCGCGCGGACAGTTCCCGCAGTGACGTCCGAAAGCGCGACCTCCGACATGGCCTTGGGTTAACCGATGGCGAACCGGCCGAGCGCATCGAGCGCGAAGCCGGCCGCCAGCAGGAGGCCCGCCGCCCAGTTCGAGCGGAACAGCCTGAGCGCGAGCGGCGGCTTCACGCCCTTGATCTGCGCGACCTGCCAGCCGAGATGCCCGGCGAAACCCGCGACCCCGAGCCAGGCGACGATGCCGCCGCCGGCCGTCCAGGTCGCGGCGGCGCTCAAAAGCACTGCGAGCCCGAAGCACGTCCCGATCGCCTCGCGGTTGAAATTGCCGAAATAGCGCGCGCTCGATTTGATGCCGGCGATGACATCATCCTCGATGTCCTGCAGCGCGTAGATCGTGTCGTAGCCGATCGTCCAGACCACGGCTGCCGCATAGATCAGATAGGCCGGGGCATCGAGCTGTCCGAACACCGCGCTCCAGCCGACGAGGCCGCCCCAGGAGAAGGCCAGGCCGAGCACGAATTGCGGCATCTGCGTGATGCGCTTCATGAAGGGATAGACCGCGACGATCGCCAGCGAGGCGATGCCGAGGATCACCGTGAAGCGGTTGAATTGCAGCAGGATCAAAAGCCCGATCAACGACAGGCCGACCATAAAGACGGCCGCCGCCTTGGCCGTGACCTGGCCCGAGGGCAGCGGACGACCTCGCGTGCGCGCGACCTGCGCGTCGAGCTTGCGGTCGACGATGTCGTTGAAGGTCGAGCCGGCGGCGCGCATCACGATCGCGCCAAGCAGGAACAGCAGGCAGTGCCAGATGTTCGGGAAGGGCTGTCCGCCCGCGATCGCAGCCAACCCGGCGGCCCACCAGCACGGCAGCAGCAGCAATTGCCAGCCGACCGGCCGTTCGATCCGGGCGAGCTTGAGATAGGGCCTCAAGCCCCGTGGTGCGCGGGTATCGACCCAGTGCCCGGTGAGCGCGTCGGGCAAGGGGGCGTCTGCACGTGCAGCGTCGTCAGGCGGCCCGTCCGGCATCGATCCGCGATTCGCAAGCGCCGGGTCGGGCATGGCGGTCACGCCAGTCGTCTAGAGCGCGCCCTGAGGAATGCGCACGCCACCGCCGGTGATGGAGTCGCCGCCGCTGAACGGGTTGTTGGCGCCACCGCCCTGAGCCTGCTGCTGCGCCCTGCGTTGCAGCTCTGCCTGCTGCTTGACCGCATTGCAGGCCTGCGTGCGGATTCCTGCGGCCTTCTGGTTGTCGGCCTTCATGCCCTCGATGAAGCTGGGCGGAATCTGGCACCAGTCCTGGTTGTCGGTAGCGAATTTGACGGTCGACGCGCCATTGCTGACGAGTCGGGTCATCGTGCTGCAGGCCTGCTGCGGCGTCAGCTTGCGCTTCGCTTTCTGGGCGGCATTCAGCGAGGCGACGAGCGACTGCCGCTCCTGCAGCAGCGCCTGCATCTTCTCGCAACCCGAGGCCTGGGCGCGCACGGGAGCGGCGTCGATGAAGGCGGCCGCGGCCAGGCCCATCGTCGCGATCACTCCGGAAGCCATCCTCAGCCGCATGTCTTTCCGCTCCTAAATCTGCTGCGCGGGCGCTTGCGCGCTTCCGCGATTTCCTTACCAGCAACGCTGTGTTAGCGCCAAGGACCCTTGCGAGTCCATCTGCTGCCGGCTCGGCAAGCTCTTGTTTCGCTTGTCGATAAGCGGTTGCGGATAAGCCGGGATTGTGGCGCTTTTCGCGCTGAGCGGCCCTTGCCGGCACAATATCAACACGCGCCATGGCCCGGTCGGCCCTGTCCGCAGGAGGCATTGCCGCCGATGTCCATCCCCGATTTCGCCCGCTACCGCCTCTGGCTGGAGCATGGCCTCGCTGACGGCGCGAGGCTGCCGCTTGCGCGTGAGCAGGCCAATTACCTGCTCACCGTGCTGCGCATGAAGCAGGACGACACCGTGCTGGTCTTCAATGGGCGCGACGGCGAATGGCTAGCTGCGATCACGGTCGAGGGCCGCAAGCAGGCGAGCCTGACACTGGTCCGGCAGACGCGCCCGCAGCCGCCTGCGCCCGATCTGCACTATCTCTTCGCACCGCTCAAGCATGCCCGGCTCGACTACATCGCCCAGAAGGCGGTCGAGATGGGGGCTGGTGTGATCCAGCCGGTCTTGACGCGCCGGACCCAGGTTTCGCGGCTGAATTTCGACCGGATGCGCGCCAATGCGATCGAGGCCGCCGAGCAATGCGGCATCCTGGCCTTGCCGGACATCCGGGCCGAGCAGACGCTCGATGCCGCGCTCGACGCGCTCGAACCGAACCGGATCCTGATCTTCTGCGACGAGGCGATGGCGCAGGAAAGCCCGGTTGCGGCGCTCTCGCGCGTCGCGCCTGGGCCGCTCGCCGTACTGATCGGCCCCGAGGGCGGCTTCGACGAGACCGAGCGCCACCGCATCCTGGCGCGGCCGGGGACGGTGCCGATCTCGCTCGGCCCCCGCATCCTGCGCGCCGACACGGCAGCGGTCGCGGCTTTGGCGCTCGTCCAGGCGGTGCTGGGCGACTGGCCGCGGGGATAGTCTGGCGGGACGGCCTGGAACGTCGGCCGCCCTCGAACGTTGCCCGCTCGTGCCGGGGGGCCGCACTCCCGACTCAATCGGAGCCAGTCTGTCGCGTCGGCACGGGGCCGGAGTGCCGGCGCGGTGTCGCCGCCATGCCTGACGCGACGAGGATGATGCCATGAACGAGGCCTGCCGCTTCGGAATCGAGGAAGAGTATTTTCTGTCGGAGGCCGGCAGCCGGGGCGTCGTCCGCAAGGTTTCGCCCGCTTTCATCAAGGCGGCCCAGGCCCTCTTTCCCGACGAGGTCCAGCGCGAAATGCTGCAGTCCCAGATCGAGGTCGCGACCCCGGTCTGCGACTCGATGGATCAGGCGCGCGCCTCGCTGACGGCGCTGCGCACCGGGCTTGCCGGGCTGGCTCTCGAACACGAGATGCTGCTGATGGCCTGCGGCACCCATCCCAGCGCCGCCTGGGCGCGGCAGCGGGCGACCGATGCCTCGCGCTACGACGCGCTGATGCGCGATCTGCAGATGCTCGGCAGTCGCAACCAGCTGTGCGGCCTGCATGTCCATGTCGAGGTCGCCGACGAGGACGAGCGCATCAGGTTGATGGCCCGGATCATGCCGTTCCTGCCGCTTCTGCTGGCGCTCTCGACCTCGTCGCCCTTCTGGCAGGGGCGGCGGACCGGGCTGATGGGCTACCGGCTCGCCGCCTATGGAGAGCTCCCGCGCACGGGGCTGCCCGAACTCTTCACCGATCCCGACGATTATCGCGCCTATATCGAGACCATGGTCGCGGCCGGCGCCATCCGGGATGCCAGCTATATCTGGTGGGCGATCCGCCCCTCCGAAAAGCATCCGACACTGGAGCTGCGGATCGCCGACAGCTGCACGCGCCTCGACGATACGCTTGCCGTGGCTGCGCTCTATCGCTGCCTCGTGCGGCATCTGCTGCGACAGCCCGGGCTGAATGCCGATCTGACGGCGGCGTCGCGCGGCGTCGCGACCGAGAATCTCTGGCGGGCCCAGCGCTACGGCATCCATGGCGGCCTGATCGACGCCGACAGCCGCAGCATGCGCAGCGTGCCGAGCCTGGTCGACGACCTCGTCTTGCAGCTCGCCGAGGATTCGGCAGCGCTCGGCTGCGAGGCCGACCTCGCCGCCTGCCGCAGGATCGCCTCCGACGGGACCAGCGCCGATGTGCAGCTTGCGGTCTATGAGGAGGCACGCACCCGCGATGGCGGGCAGCCAGGCGGTCTCGCCGCCGTCGTCGACTGGATTGCCTCCGAGACCCGGCTGGACGACACCGGTTGGGGCAGAGGCGAGATGAGCCGGCGCGGCGCCGCCTGAGTCAGGCCGCGAGGCGACCTGCACCGGCCGTGGGTCAATTGTTCGCCAACGCGCAGCGGAGGTCGTTGTCGAGCGTTGCGCGCTCGCCTATGTCTGGCGCTCCTGGAGCCTGATCCCCCGCGCCGCCCGGCGCGGGCGGAAGCCCGGCTGCCTTTAGTCTTCTGCCGGAGCGCCCATGGCTCGCGATGTGTCCGATTTGACCCCGATCGGTTCCAAGGACGAACTGATGTCCTGGGTGGCCGCAGGCGAGAAGCCACCCTCCGCCTTCCGGATCGGCACCGAGCACGAGAAATTCCCCTTCTATCGCGACGACCTCGCGCCGGTTCCCTATGAAGGTCGCCCGGCATCCGATGGACGGCCCGCGGCCGGCGGCATCCGCAGCCTGCTCGAGGGCATGCAGGCCAAGCTCGGCTGGGAGCCGATCATGGACGCCGGCCATATCATCGGCCTCGCGGGCCCCGACGGCGGCGGGGCGATCTCGCTGGAGCCGGGCGGACAGTTCGAGTTGTCGGGTGCGCCCGTCGAGACCCTGCACGAGACGGCGTCCGAACTCGCCGACCATCTCGCGGACGTGAAAGCGGTCGCGCAGCCGCATGGCATCGGTTTCGTGTCGCTCGGCCATTCGCCGCTCTGGACTCGGGCGCAAACCCCGGTGATGCCCAAGGGGCGCTACAAGATCATGGCCAACTACATGCCCAAGGTCGGCACGCGCGGCCTCGACATGATGTTCCGCACCTGCACGGTGCAGGTGAACCTGGATTTTGCGACCGAGGCCGACATGGTCAGGAAGCTTCGGGTCTCGCTCGCCTTGCAGCCGCTGGCCACCGCGCTTTTCGCAGCCTCGCCCTTCACCGAAGGCAAGCTCAACGGCTTCCAGTCGATGCGCTCCGAGATCTGGCGCGATACCGACAAGGCCCGTTCGGGCATGATCCCCTTCGCCTTCGACGAGGGGATGTCCTATGAGCGCTATGTCGATTGGGCGCTCGACGTTCCCCTGTATTTCGTCAAGCGCGGCGACACCTACCACGACGTTGCCGGCGCCTCCTTCCGCGACCTGCTCGCGGGAAAGCTCGCACAGCTGCCCGGCGAAAGGGCGACCATTTCGGACTGGGCGAACCATCTTTCGACGCTGTTTCCGGAAGTTCGGCTCAAGCGCTTCCTCGAGATGCGCGGCGCCGATGCCGGCTCGCCGGAGATGCTGAATGCCCTGCCGGCCTTCTGGGTCGGCCTGCTCTATGACCAGGCGGCGCTCGACGGCGCCTGGGATATGGTCAAGGGCTGGAGCGACGAGCAGCGCCAGGCCCTGCGCGACGCCGTGCCGAAGGAAGGGCTCTCCGCCACGATTGCCGGCCGCAGCCTGCGCGACATCGCGCGCGACGTGCTGGCCCTGTCGCGTGCCGGCCTCGTGCGCCGTGCCCGCCTCGATGGTTCGGGTGCCGACGAATCCGCTTTCCTCGATCCGCTCGACGCGATCGTCGCTGCCGACCAGACGGTCTCGCAGCATCTGGTCGAGCGCTATCGCAGTGCATGGGGTGGCGAGATCGAGCCGCTCTTCTCCGAACTCGTACTGTAGGTCACGTCGCACATAGGCCAAGACGGCGCCAGGATCGATGGCGCCGTCGCGCTATGTTGCCTGAATGTGACGCAGCGTCCCGTTGCTGTCGGAGGTGTTCGTCCAGCCCCGTGGCGCCCTTGTCGGCTGCGGTGAAAGGTCTTACCAGATTTGGGTCTGCTCAACGGACCAATACTTGATTGATTTGCCGGCATATCAGCGTCGGGCAAGGACTTCGGATTTTTACGACCATTGCTTGTGTGAGTTCTGAGCCATGCCAATCGCATTGTGGGCGCTGACCGAAGCCAAACGCGTTAGCCCGGCGACACGAGCCGGCATTGCAAGGCGCGCCTGTCTAGCGGCGGCGCTGGCGGTTTCGGTTCTGGCGGCAGGATGCGGTTCGCGACCCGAGGAGGGATTTCTCGCTCCCGTCGCGCAAGTCGATAGCGGAGCCACTCCCCATACGCTCCTGGTTGCGACGACGCGCAAGCGCGACGACCGGCCGGGCACCCTGTTCAACGGCGAGCGCAGCACTCCGCTCGATTTCGCCAAAATCACCGTCTCGGTGCCGCAGAACCATGCCGAGGGCGGGGTCGAATGGGCTTCGACGGCGCCCGGCAATCCAAAGACAGATTTCGTCGTGCGCGAGGCGGGTTATCTCGATGGTGAAAAGGCCTTCGTCAGTACGCTGAACGCGCAGCTCGCGACGCGGCCGAAGGGCAAGCGCGACGTCTTTCTCTTCATCCACGGCTACAACACGCTGTTCGCCGAGGGGCTCTATCGCTTCGCCCAGCTCGTGCATGATTCCAAGGCGCCGGGCGTTCCGGTCCTGTTCACCTGGGCATCGCGCGGCCAGTTGACGCAATATGTCTACGACACCAACAGCGCCACGGCGGCGCGCGACGACCTCGAACGCACCATCCGGCTGCTGCTTGCGAGCAATGCGGAGCAGGTGAACATTCTGGCGCATTCGATGGGCAACTGGGTGACGGTCGAGGCGCTGCGTCAGATCCGCCTCTCCGGCGGCCTGCCGCAGGCCTCCAAGTTCGGGCGCTTGATCCTCGCGGCGCCCGATATCGATCTCGATGTCTTCAAGTCGCAGATGCGCCGCTTCGGCAAGCCGGCGAAGCCCTTCTTCATCGTGCTCTCGAAGGATGACAAGGCGCTGGGCGTGTCGAATTTCCTGGCCGGAGGTCAGGGCAGGCTGGGCGCCGATTCCGACCCTGAGGAACTGGCTGCGCTCGGAGCGGTCGTCATCGACATGACCGAGGTCAAAGGGCTCGACTCCTCCAACCATGGCAAGTTCGCGCAGCTGGCGGCGGTGGCGCCACGCTTGACGGCCGTGCTGGAGAAAGGCGTGACGCCGAAGCGATCGGCGGCCAGCGCAGAGGAGATTGCCGACGGATCTCTGGAGGCGATCGTGAAGCTGCCGATCACCATCATCGGGGCGCCGTTCCGGCTGATCGCAGGCGCAGGGCGCTAGTCCAGGCTCGGGATATCTGAAAAATCGCGGGGTCCGACGCATTGCGCTGTCCCCGTTAACGATTTGGCCGAATTTTCGGGCTATGTCTTGGCCATGCGTCAGTTGGCCACTCTCCTTGTCACTTTTTCGCGCGACGAACGCGGCGCGACCGCCATCGAATATGGTTTTATCGCTGCGCTGATGTCGGCCGCGACGATCGCCATCATCCGGCAGATCGGTCTCAATGTGAGCGATCTGACGGGCGGCGTCATGGGCGGCCTCAAATAGCCGCCGACGCGTCCAAGCCCATTTCGTCTCAATCCCTTTTCGTCCTCTACTCCGCCGCCGTCTTGAAGCTCGCCAGATTGTCCAGGCTCTGGATGATGTGCTCGGCCAGTGCGTTCGACAGCACCGAGGGGTCGAAGCGTGTGCGCAGCAGCCCGATCTTGCAGGACGGGAGCGTCGCGTAGCCCTCCGACCGGCCAAGGATGCGCATCCCGGGCCTGACCGCGCTTTCCGGCAGCACGGAGACGGCCAGGCCGGCGATGACGGCGGCTCCGACAGCGGTCGAGTTCCAGCTCGCATAGAGCACGCGGAAGCGACGGCCCTTGCTTTCCAGCGCATCGACAGCTGCCTGCCGCCAGTTGCATGTCGGCCGGCCCAGCGCCAGCGGCAGCGGGTCCTCCTCATGCACGGCGTGGCGCGCCGACGTCACCCAGAGCAGCGGTTCGATGCGGATGATCTCGCCCTGGCCGCGGCTCTCGACATGGGTGATGATGGCAAGGTCGATGTCGCCGGTGGCGATCCGGTCCGCCAGCATCGGCGTCGGTTCGCAGACGACGGTCACCTCGGCCTTGGGATTCGAGCGGGCAAAGCGCGCCAGGATTTCCGGCAGGTAGCGGTCGGCATAGTCGTCGGGCACGCCCAGCCGGATGCGGCCCTTCAAATCGGCGTCCGTAAAGCTCGCGACGCATTCGAGGTTCAGGCGCACGATCCGGCGGGCGTAGTCCAGCAGCCTTTCGCCGTCCTCCGTCAGCTTGGCGTGGCGCCCGTCGCGTCCGAACAGCGGCCGGCCGACGCGCTCCTCCAGCCGCTTCATCTGCATCGAAACCGCCGACTGCGTCTTGAACACGATCTCGGCCGCGCGGGTGAAGGAACCGGTATCGGCGATCGCCACGAAGGTCTTGAGCTGGTCGGCGTCGAGCACATGAGCCATCGGGACCCCCGGCAATCGGTTCATCAATATCCGTGTTGTGAAACATCATAAGCATTCGTTTGGCTTATGCCTAGAGCAAAGATAACCCTTCGTCAGTGTCCGGTCCCTGCCAGCGGCGCGTCCAGGCAGGGTCGGGGGACGCCCGTCGCTTTCATCCACAGGAGGCCGTCATGCTGCTCATGACATTCGCAACGAAGTCGCTGTCGTCCGTTCCGGTCGTCGCCACGCGTGTTGCTGCCCGTGGCTTCGCGCCGATCGTAGCCCTCGTGAAAGCGCTGATTCACCGCCGAGAGGTTCTGCGCCTCGGCGAACTCGACGAACGCAGCCTGAAGGACATCGGCCTCGTCCGCTCCGATCTCGATGGCGCGCTCGCCGTATCCTGGCTTGCGGATCCCTCGGTCATCCTGGCGGAGCGCTCCAGCGCGCGGTCCTGCGCGGCGCAGACCCGGCGCGAGACCGCCCTTCAACAGGCCGTAGCGGCGCAGCAGACCATCAGGCCTGCCGTGGCCCATGCTGTCGTCGCTCACTCATCCAAGCCTCTCGCCGCCCAGGCGCAGGTCGTCGATCCGGTTGCGTGCCGCGCCTGACCCCTTGGGGCTGCACGTTCCTGAGGGCGGAAGTTTCGTGCTTCCGCCCCTTTTTTTGTCTGGTGCCGTATGGGCACCGCCTGGCAAATCCGCCCGAGATCGGCGCGAGCGAGGCGCAGTGGCGGGTAAGCGCGCCGCGACAGGGGGCAATTTTAGCCGATTATCCAGAAATTCATCGATCAGGCCCGGCGGGCTAACGCAAGATTCACCAATCGCAGCGATTCTTCGGGCCTTGAGCGGGCGCCTGCCTGCACCGGCTTCGTACGAGGATGTCGTCCATGCGGTTCTCCCTTCGCCTGCGGGATCTCTCGATCCGCACCAAGATCGCCATTCCGCTGTTGATCATGGGCGCGATCAGCGCAGCGACGGCGGTGTATAGCGGCATGGAGTATGGCCGCATCCAGAAGACCTACTCCGAACTCATCTATCAGCGCTCGGCCGCGATCCTCGATTCCGCCCAGGCGACCCGGGCGATGAGCGAACTCCTGCGCGATCTCTACAAGGCGATTGCCTATCCCGACTACATGAAGCAGCTCGACGCCGCCCTGAAGGCGGTCGATCAATCCTATCTGACGGCTCAAGGCCGACTGGTCGATGCGAAGATCAGCTTTCCGGCCCGTGCCAATGATTTTGACGAGTTCTCCCGGCGCTTCTCGGCGTTGAAGGGGCAGATCGACGACATCGTCAAGCAGGCGTCCAGAGACGAGGATCTCGCGGCGCTCTCGGTGATGTCCCAGCTCGACGCGTCGATCAGCGGGATCGCCGCCGACGCCGTGAAGCTCAACGACGCGATCAAGACCGACACCCAGACCAAGGCGGACGAACTCGACGCGGCTGGCCAGGCGCTGAGCCAGATGATGCTGGCGCTGACCGGCGTCGGCGTGCTGCTTGGCCTGCTCGGCGCGATGCTGCTGGCGACGCGCACGATCATTCGTCCGCTCGATCTGCTCAAGCGCCGGATGGGAGACCTTGCCGCTGGCGATTACACCGTCGCGATCGAGGGGCAGGCGCGCAAGGACGAGATCGGCGCCATGGCGAGCGCGGTCCAGATCTTCAAGGAGAACGGCCTGTCGGTTCGGCGCCTCGAAGCCGAGACCGCCGAAGGCCGCCAGGCCTCGGAGTCGCAGCGGCGCATCATCGAGGATGAGCGTCTCGCCCGCCTCCGCGAGCAGGAGCGGCAGGCCGGGGAGCAGCAGGTGGTCATGGCCGTGCTCGCCGAGGGGCTGGAATGCCTGTCCCTGGGCGATCTGAGCTACCGCATCGACGCCGCCGTGCCGGACGACTACGCCAAGCTCTGCAGCGACTTCAACCTTGCCGTCAGCCGCCTCGCCGATACGGTCCGCACCATCCAGACGACCTCGGGTGACGTCAGCGCCGCGGCCCACGAGATCAACATGGGCGCCGACGATCTCTCCAGGCGCACCGAGGACCAGGCCTCTTCGCTGGAAGAAACCGCCGCCACGACGGAACAGCTCGCAGCCTCGGTCAAGGCCGCGGCCCATGCCTCGCGTCAGGCCGTCGTGCTGGCGCAGGAAGCGATGGATATCGCGCATAAGGGCGGCGCCATCGTCACCGACGCAGTCGATGCGATGACGCGCATCGAGGCCGCCTCGAGGAAGATTTCGGACATCACCACAGTGATCGACGAGATCGCCTTCCAGACCAATCTGCTGGCGCTGAACGCCGCCGTCGAGGCGGCCCGTGCCGGCGATGCCGGCAAGGGTTTCGCGGTCGTTGCCTCCGAGGTTCGCACCCTGGCGCAGCGCTCCGGCGCCGCCGCCAAGGACATCACCGCACTGATCAGTGAATCCGGTGTGGAGGTTGCGCAGGGCGTCGGTCTCGTCCGGTCGGCCGGCGAGGTGCTGGAGCGGATCGTCGAATCGTCGCGCAAGGTCTCTACCACCGTCGCCGACATCTCCTCGGCCTCCGCCGAGCAGGCCAATGGCATCGACGAGATGAGCCAGACCGTCGCCCATATGGACGAGATGACCCAGCAGAATGCGGCGCTGGCCGAGCAGAGCGCTGCGAGTGCGACCTCGTTGACGACGCAAATCCAGCGTCTCAACGAACTCGTCTCCGGCTTCCGCACGGATGGCGACGGCAGCCGGCTTCACGACGTCGCCGCCGCGATGGCGCGCGGAAACGCGGGCCGCCTCGCGGCTTGATCTGGTTGCACACGGAAAACACGTCGTCAGCCTGGATGAGCCGCGAAGCGGCGCAGATCCAGGATCCGTCATAGAGGTCCGTCGCTGCCTGATGATGGATCCTGGGACGACCCTCGGTCGCCCAGGATGACGGCCCGTTCTACCGTGAGATCATTCGGCCTTAACGCTTCGGGCCACCGAACATCGTGTCGAAGATCGACTTCATCGCCTCCTGATGGCTGTCCTGAACCTGGCGGCCATGCTCGAACATCTGGTTCAGCGCATCGAGGCCGATCGAGCCCGGCCCGGTCTGCGAGGAGGTCGGCGCATCGTCGGGCTCGGGCTCGGGCTCCGGCGCCCGGCGGGAGGATGGCGCTGGACGCGGCTCCGGTTCGGCTTGCGCCGGCTGGGCGCCGCCGAGCATACCTGTCAGAATCTGGCCGAGCATGCCGCCCATCTGGTCCATGCCCATCTGGCCGCCTCCGAAGGGGCCACCGCCTTGCGTCTGCCCGCCGGCCGGCGCTTGGCCATTGCCGAACATGCCGCCGAGGATGGCTTCGAAAGGGTTGGCCGGCGGTGCCGGCGGCGGAGGGGCAGCGGGCTGCATGCCGGGCATCTGGCCACGCATCATCTCCGAGAACTGGCCGAGGATGCCGCCCATGCCATGGCTGTTGACCGATTTGAACAGCCCACCCATCACCATCGAGGCGATGATCGGCAGCATCTGCTTCAGCACCGCCTGGCCGACCCCGCTCGTCGCCGCGGCCTGAGCCGCGACCGCGTTGCTGACCTCCTTGGAGCCGAACAGCTGGCTGAGGACATCGTTGCCCGCGTTCTTCGCATTGTCGGGAATGCCGTCGCCATTGGCGTCGAAGATCCGGCCGAAGGGTTGCGCCGTCATCATCTGCGCCAGCGAGCCGAAGGAATAGGGGTCCTGCGTCTGGCGCTGTAGCCCCATCGAGAAGGCTGGCAGCAGCGCCTCGATCGCGGCCTGGGTTTGCTGCTGGCTGAGCCCGTATTGCCGCGAGAGGTTCTGCATCGCCTGGCCGTTCTGGGCCTGCTGCATCATCTCGAAAAGGTTCATCATGGCTCAGCCTCCGGCTGCCGCGCGGTCTGTCGCCGCCTGTCTCGGGACGATAGCAGCGTCGGGGGGCGAGGCAAGCGAAGCAGACGCGCGGGCCGTCCTTTCCAGCCGGGCGATGCCGCGATAGGCGAAGATCAGCGCCAGGATGCCGAAGGCGACGGCCCCGATAGCCGAGCCGACCAGCGCGCCCTTCGGCCCCGCATACTGCGCGCCGAGCCAGGCCAGCGGCATGGTGCCGAGCGTGGCGCGGCCCCAGCTGAACAATGTCGACAGGAACGGCATGCCGAGATTGTTGAAGGCGGCGTTGGCGACGAAGAGCAGCCCGACGAACAGCCACATCGGCCCGGCCACCAGGCAGAAGAACATCACCAGCTCCGCGGTCAGCCCGGTCGCGCCGAAGGCGGCGACGATTCCGCCGCGCAGCAGCGCCAGCGCCAGCCCGGCGACGACGACGCAGCCGATCGCGAACACGGCCGATGCGGTCAGGCCGCGACGCATCCGGTCGAACCGTCCCGCGCCCCAGTTCTGCGCCAGGATCGGCCCGACAGCCCCCGTCAGCGCGAAGAGGACGCCGAAGGCGACCGGCACCAGCCGGTCCATGATCGCCAGCGCCGCCACCGCCCCGTCGCCGAAACGCGCAAAGATGCTGGCGAAGACGGCGTTGGCGATCGGATTGGAGAGATTCGTCAGGATCGCAGGTCCCGCGATCATCATGGCCCGCGCCGTATCCTGCCGCAGCCCGGCGAGGCTCGGCGGCGCGATCATGTCATGGACCCTGACGGCCCCATGGAGGCCGGTGGCGACGATGATGACGCGCGCCACGACGATCGCCCAGGCCGCCCCGTCGGGCCCGAGCCCGGCCCAGAAGATCAAGAGCGGGTCGAGCCCGGCCGTGACGATGCCGCCGCCCAGCGTGACGAACATGGCCCGGCGCGCATCGCCCACCGCGCGCAAAACGCCAGACAGCCCCATGCCAACGGCCATCAGGGCGTTCGAGGGCAGCACGATCCAGAGGAAGGACAGCGCGACCCGGTAGGATTCGTCATGAGCGCCGAGCAGCCGCAGCAGCCAGGGCAGGCAGGGCAGGGTGACGGCGGTCAGGGCCAGCGCGGCGAGCGCCATCAGCGTCATGGTCGATCCGGCCAGGCGCCTTGCGCCTTGCCGGTCGCCGGCGCCGAGCGCGCGCGCGGTCAGCGCGGCGACCGCGATCATCAGGCCGATATTGATCGAGATCATCAGGTAGAGCACGATCGTGGCGAAGCCGACGCCGGCCGTGGCCTCCGGGCGGCCGAGCCAGGAAACGTAGAGCAGCGACAGAAGGTCGACGACGAAGATCGCCATCAGCCCGATCGCGCCGGTCCCGGTCATCACCGCGACATGGCGCATCAGCGAGCCGCTGACGAAGACGGCGGACTTCGGGGCGGACGCTGCAGGACCGGCGGGAGCGCTCACCGTTCCGGCTCGCCGACGCCGCCGATCGCGATCTCGGCCCCGCCATCCTCGATCGCCTCCTGCGTTTCCGCCGTGAGCGCCTTCGATTTGCCCTTCGGTTGCACCAGCGGCTCCGGCGTGACGCGCGGCACCTTGTCGATGCCGGCTGCGATGCCCTCGTGGAACTGGATTTCCATGCGCTGCGCGTCGCGGTCGCGCACATGCTCGATCACCAGGCTGGCCTCGTCATAATTCAGGCCGAGGCCCTCCAGCGTGACCCGGCCGAAGCCCAGCGCCGATTCGAAGGTCTCGCGCATCTGGTAATCGACATCGGCCTTCATCAGTTCGATCGCGTGGACGCGGTCGAAGGCCCGCGCATGCAGCCGCGCCTGCGGGAACTCGGCCTTCGCCATCTCGACGATGCGCAGTGCGGCCGCCCGGTCGTCGATGCACACGCAGATGATGCGGGCCTTCTCCGCGCCGGCCGCGCGCAGCACGTCGAGCCGCGTGCCGTCGCCATAATAGATCTTGAAGCCGAATTTCGCCGCCGAGCGAATGCGCTCGACATCGGAATCGATCACGGTGACGTCGATATGCTGCAGCAGCAGCGCCTGCGTCACCACCTGCCCGAAGCGGCCGAACCCGACGACGATGACGGACGCCCCGCCTGCGTCGGAGAAGTCCTCCTCGATGGTCTCAGGCACAACGCGCGCCAAGAGCCAGGCGTCGATCAGCTTGGCGACGACCGGGCCGATCAGCATGGAAAGCGCAGCGAGTGCCGTCACGATGGCGCCCTGCTGCTCGTCGAGCAGCCCCAGCGAGACGCCCAGCGGCAGAAGCACGAAGGCGAACTCACCGGCGGGCGAGAGCAGCGCACCGGCCCGGATCGCTTCCGTCGTCGAGGAACAGGAGACGCGCAGGATCGCCGCCGCCACCGCGATCTTGAACAGCACCAGCAGCGGCGCCGCGAGCGCCAGCAGCAGCGCGTTGTCGAGCACCAGCTTCAGATCGAGCGACATGCCGACCGCCATGAAGAACAGCCCGAGCAGCACGCCGCGGAACGGCTCGATATCGGCCTCGAGCTCGTGCCGGAAATGCGATTCCGCCAGCAGCACGCCAGCGAGAAAGGCGCCCATCGCCATCGACAACCCGACATGCTCCATCAGCAGGGCCGCGCCGAGCACGACCAGAAGCGCCGCTGCCGTCATCACCTCTTTGGCGCCGCTCTTGGCCAGGATGCGGAAGAAGGGGTTCAGCACATAGCGCCCCGCGAGCACGATTCCCGCGATCGCGAGCAGAGCCAATCCAAGGCTCGCCAGCGCCTGCGCGGTGCTGCCCTTGGCCGCCCCCGTCGTCGCCAGCAGCGGCAGGATCGCCAGCGCGGGGGCGATCGAGATGTCCTGGAACAGCAGGATCGAGAAGGTGCGACGTCCATAGGCTTCGTGGCCGTCGCTGCGCTCCTCCAGCACCTGCAGCGCGATCGAGGTGGCCGACAGCGCCAGCGCCAGGCCAACGGCCACGCCGCCGCCGACCGAGAAGCCGAACCACCAGGCCACAGTGCCGATCACGAGCGCGCTCAGCGCCATCTGCGACAGGCCGGCGCCGAGAATGTCCTTGCGCATCGAATAGAGCCGCGACGGCTGCAATTCGAGGCCGACGAGGAAGAGCAGCAGGACGACGCCGATCTCGGCGATGCCGCGGATCGCGTCGGGGTCGGCGATCAGCGCCAGCACCGAGGGCCCGATGACGATGCCCGCCGCGAGATAGCCCAGCACCGCCGACTGCCCGAGCTTGCGGAACAGCGGCACGGCGACGACCGCCCCGGCGCAGAAGGTCAGGATCGGCGGCAGATAGCTGGTGTGGGAGACGTCGGCCATGGCTTGCTCGGTTGGAGGATAATCGGGGCTCGGCAAGCGCGGGGCTTCGAGCACGCAACCTAGTGTGTGGAGAGCGATCCTGCGAGGGGGCCTGCGATGCAGGCAGCGTGATGGCCCATGCGGTGGAACCGCGACCGATCCCCTTCCCCCCGCTTGCGGTGGGGAAGGGAGAACCGCCGTCCTCGCCCAACGACCCCGCGTTTCCTTGACATCGCCGGCCCGACGCCGAAAGAAGGCGCGACGTCCACCGGATCCTCTTCGTGACCAAGCCTCCGCTCGACATCCTGCTCTGTGCGCCGCGCGGCTTCTGCGCCGGTGTCGTGCGCGCGATCGACGCGGTCGAGAAGGCGCTCGCCCTGCATGGCGCGCCGGTCTATGTCCGCCACGAGATCGTCCACAACAAATACGTCGTCGAATCGCTGAAGCGGAAGGGCGCGGTCTTCGTCTCCGAGCTGTCGCAGGTGCCCGATGCGACGCGCCCGGTGATCTTCTCGGCCCATGGCGTGGCGAAATCGGTGCCGGCCGAGGCCGATCAGCGCAACCTCTTCGCCATCGACGCGACCTGCCCGCTGGTCACCAAGGTCCATCGCGAGGCCGAGGTCCACCACAAGCGCGGCCGCCACATCCTGCTCGTTGGCCATGCCGGCCACCCCGAGGTGATCGGCACCATGGGGCAGTTGTCGCAAGGCGCGATCACGCTGATCGAAACGCTCGACGACGTCGCGACGCTGGAGCCCCCCTTGGGCAAGGCGCTCGCCTTCGTCACCCAGACGACGCTCTCGGTCGACGACACCCGCGAGATCGTCGAAGCCTTGCAGCAGCGCTTTCCGGAGCTGATCGCCCCGCACAAGGAAGACATCTGCTACGCCACGACCAACCGCCAGGAGGCGGTGAAGCGCGTCGCCCCGCTGGTCGATGGCCTCATCGTCGTCGGTTCGCCGAACTCGTCCAATTCGCAGCGTCTGCGCGAGGTCGCCGAGCGCGCCGGCTGCCCGGTGGCGCGGCTCGTGCTGCGCACCGACGAGATCGACTGGTCGGTCTTCGGGGCCATCCGCAGCCTCGGCATCACCGCCGGAGCGAGCGCGCCCGAAGTGCTGGTCGAGGAGATCATCGACGCTTTCGCTGAGCGTTACGAGGTCCGCGTCGAGACGGTCTCGACCGCCGACGAGAACGTCTTCTTCCCGCTGCCGCGCGAATTGCGCGATGCGCCCGCCGCAGCCGAGTGAGCGAGACGAATTTTGGCCGTCTATACCGAAGTTCCCGATGATGAGATGGCGGCGTTCGTCGCCCGCTACGGCATCGGCGATCTGCTCTCCGTCAAGGGCATCGCCGAGGGCGTCTCGAACTCCAATTTCCTGCTGCACACGACGCAGGCCTTCTTCATCCTGACGCTCTATGAGGAGCGCGTGGATGCAGCCGATCTGCCGTTCTTCATCGGGCTGATGGAGCATCTCGCGGACAGGGGCCTGATCTGCCCGCAGCCGGTCAAGACGCCCGACGGCCAGGCTGTCGGCCGGCTCGCAGGCCGCCCGGCCGCGATCGTCACCTTCCTGGACGGTCTGTCGGTGCGCCGCCCCAACGCCGCGCATTGCGGCGAGGTCGGCCGTGGGCTGGCGCTGCTGCATCAGGCGGGCGCGGATTTTCCGATGTCGCGGGTGAATTCGCTGTCGGTGCCGGACTGGCGGCCGCTCGCCGATCGGGCGGGCGCTGCCGCCGACACGGTCTCGCCGGGACTGCTCCAGCGCCTGCATGCCGAGATCGCGGTGCATGAGGCGCACTGGCCAGACGATCTGCCGGCCGGGGTCATCCATGCCGACCTCTTCCCCAACAACGTCTTCTTCCTCAAGAACAGGCTCTCGGGCCTGATCGACTTCTATTTCGCCTGCACCGACGCCTTCGCCTACGACCTCGCCATCTGCCTGAACTCCTGGTGCTTCGAGGCGGACAACTCCTTCAACCTGACCAAGGGCCAGGCGATGCTCGCGGGCTATCAGAGCGTGCGGCCGTTGACGGCAGCCGAGATCGAGGCCCTGCCGCAGCTCTGCCGCGGCTCGGCCCTGCGCTTCCTGCTGACGCGGCTGGTCGACTGGCTGAACGTGCCGCCCGGCGCGCTGGTCAAGCCGCATGATCCGCTCGAATACGACCGCAAGCTCGCCTTCCACCAGCGTGTCGCCGACGCGCGCGATTACGGGCTGAAGCCATGACTGACACCGTCGAAGTCTGGACGGACGGCGCCTGCTCGGGCAATCCCGGCCCCGGCGGCTGGGGCGTGATCCTGTCCTACAAGGGCACGGCGAAGGAACTCTCCGGCGGCGAGGCGATGACCACCAACAACCGCATGGAGCTGATGGGCGCGATTGCGGCGCTGGAGTCGCTGACGCGGCCCTGCACGGTCGCGCTCCACACCGACAGCCAGTATCTGCGCCAGGGCATCACCGCCTGGATCCATGGCTGGAAGAAGAACGGCTGGAAGACCGCCGACCGCAAGCCGGTCAAGAACGAGGAGCTCTGGAAGCGCCTCGACATTGCGCTCAAGCAGCACAAGATCGAATGGAAATGGGTCAAGGGCCATGCCGGCGACGCGATGAACGAGCGCGCCGACGAGCTGGCCCGCGCCGGCATGGCGCCGTTCAAGCCGGGGCGGTGAGGGCCGCCGGCGGCGCGCCTGTCACACGGCCAGCCGCCGCGAGTCGATCCGCAGCGTGATGATGGCGCCGTCCTCGGTCCAGTCGCGCGCGACGCTGCCGTTGAGCTGCGACTGCATGCTGCGCATCAGGAGCTTGCTGCCATAGCCGCTGGTGTCCGGCGGCGTGGTGATCCGCGGCCCGCCCTGCTCCGTCCAGACCAGCACGATCTCCTCGCCATTGACGGCGCAGGCGACGTCGAGCGTGCCGGTCGCGGCCGACAGCGCCCCGTATTTGACCGAATTGGTCGCCAGCTCGTGCAACACCATGGCCAGCGACGTCGCGCCGCTCTCCCCGACCGACATGCGCGGAACCGCAACACGAATGCGCCCGCTGAACGCGGCTTCGTCGTCATAGGGCGCCAGCAGGATGGTCAGGAGGTCGCCGAGCAGAGCGCCGTTTTCCTTGCGTCCGCTCACCGGCCGCACCAGATCATGTGCCCGCCCGAGCGCCGAGAGCCGGCTGATCAGCTCGCCGGCCATATGCTCGGTCGAGGTGGCGGAGCGGGAGCTGATCGAGGTCAGGGCGGTCGCCATGCTCAGCAGGTTCTTGACCCGGTGGCTCATCTCGCCGGCAAGCAGCTCATTGGCCTCCTCGGCCTGCTTGCGGCCGGTGACGTCGAGGAAGACGCCGTACATGACCCGCCCCTGGATGTCGGCGTCGTCGCCCTGGCCGCGCGCGGAGATCCACTTGACGACGTCGCCGATGAGGATGCGGAAGTCGATCTCATAGGGGCCGACGATGGCGCGCGTCGCGGCGAAGGCCTCGCGCACGCGGTCGCGATCGGCGGGATGGATCTTGGCCGACAGTTCCTCGAACACCACGGTCGGCGCGGGCGGCAGATCCCACATCAGAAAGCCGTGGCCATCCATCGTGAACGCGTCGCTGTCGACGTTCCACGACCACAGCGCGATGCCGGCGGCGTCGATCGCCAGCCTGAGATGGCGCGGGGTCCACGGTGTGGACACGGCTGCAGCCGGATTTTTGTCGAGCGATTTCAATGAAAACGGCACCGTGATCCAGTAATATTTCAGTATATTAGCACCGTGTCGACGAAAAGCGTGAACTATATCGCCGCGAGGCGGTTAGGCTTTCCTAACGAAAGTTTTCAGGAATGCCCCAGATTGTCGTGCTGATCGTCGATGACGAGCCTCTCATCCGGATGGATCTGGCCGATATGGTCAGGGATGCCGGCTATGTCGCGCTGGAAGCCGCCCATGCGGACGAGGCGATCAGGCTGCTCGAATCGCAGCCGACCATCCGCATTCTGGTGACCGACATCGAAATGCCCGGCTCGATGGACGGGTTGAAGCTCGCAGCCGCCGTGCGCGAGCGCTGGCCGCCGGTGGCGATCATCGTCACCTCCGGCCGCATCCTGCCGGCCAACACCGCATTGCCGGCGGCCACGACCTTCCTCGCCAAGCCCTATGACGGCGCCGCGATGGAGGCCGCCTTGCGCAAGGCGGCCGAGGCGGTCCCGCGCGCCGACAGCGAGGCCTGACGGGCAGGGCTGACGGGCAGGGCTGACAGGCCTTGGGCCCGTCGCCCGAGGCGTCAGATATAAGCGACGCCCTCGGTCGCGACGACCTTCCCTTCGGAGGGCCTGCCCATGCCGTGGCGCAGGGTGACGACGGTGCCCGGCTGGGCATCTATGATGATGATCGTGGCCTCGAGCTGCTGGGCGAGCGCCTTGACGATGCCGGACCCGAGCCCGCCCTTGGTGTCGGCCGTCTCCTCGGGCATGCCGACGCCGTCATCGGAGACGCTCAGCGCCCATTCGGCATCGGCGGCGTGATAGGTGACCCTGATCCGGCCGCCTTGCCCGCTCGGATAGGCGTGCTTGAGGGCGTTGATCACCAGTTCGGTGACGATCAGCCCTAGGCTGATCGAGACGTCGGCTTCGACTGTGCTCTCGTCGATCTCCGCCTCGAGCGTCAAGGCGCTGTGATCCTGGATCATGGACGCGCCGATGCTGCGGCAGAGATTGGTCAGGTAGGCCCGCAGGGGCACGCGCCGGAAATGCGACGTGGCGAGCTGCTGTTGCAGCGTCGCGACCGACATCACCCGGCTATGGGCATCGTGGAGATGGCCGCGGGTTTCCTCGGACTGAACCTTGCGTGCGCTCTGCATCAGGATGCTGGCGATGATCTGCAGGCTGTTGGCGACCCGATGCTGCAGCTCCTGCAGCAGGACGGCCTTGTCCCGGAGCAGGTCGTCCTTCTGCTTCTCGCTGTTGCGCGCATCGGTGACGTCCGTCACCGAGAGCAGCAGGCGCACGTCGCCGCCGGTGTAGTCGAGCTTGTGGGCATTGATGACGACGCGCCGCTGGCTCTCATCAGCGCGCTGAAGGTTCATCTCATAGGCCTGAACCTCTGCGAATCCCGCCGCGGTTGCCCGCAGCAGCGAGTCGAGCTGGGGCACGTTCCATTCGCCTGTGCCGAGATCGGCCAGGGAGCGGCCGGCGGTGCTGGCCGGACCGATTTGAAAGATGCGACAGAAAGAACGGCTCGCGACCACGATGGCGAGGTCAGCGTCGAGCATCAGGAGCGGAGCGTCCGATGTCGAAATGACGGCCAGCGCCAGCCCGAGAGCGAGCTCGGTGTGCGGCAAGGTCGATGTGTCGTTCATAGGTGGCTTTTGTGCCCGCTGTATGCTTTCGGAGCGAAAGCGGAATCAGCAGCGCTTGCTGCGGATGCGGTGCGCCCGGATGGATGCAACCTCTCCTCGTGGAGCCACCCTAGCACAACGCTTTCCGAAGCGGGGCATAATCGACAGGGGCCGATGCGAGGCTGCTGCCGCCCGTCGCGCCCGCATCGCTGGATCGAGGCCGGGCCATCACCCCAGCGGCTGGCGATAGACGATGAAGCCCGATTTGTCGGCGACCTTGTCGTAGAGCGCCTGCGCCTGCACGTTGCTCTCATGCGTCTGCCAGTAGACGCGAAAGCAGCCCTTGGCCTGCGCCATGGCGCGCACGGCCTCGATCAGCGCGCGCCCGGCGCCGGTGCCGCGTGCTTCGGGCGCGGTGAACAGGTCTTGCAGGTAGCAGATGTCGGCTTCGCGCCAGGTGGTGCGGTGGGTCACCCAATGGACGATGCCGACGAGCTGCCCGTCACGCTCGGCGACGAAGCCGCCCATCGGCTCGACCCCGCCGGTGAGGCGCGCGAAGGTCACATCGTCGGTCCCGGCCGGCAGCGCGGCTTTGTAGAAGGTGAGATAGCCCTGCCAGAGCGGGTTCCAGCCGGCGCGGTCGGTGGCGACAAGCGGGCGAATGGTGAGGGCGGTCATGGCTTGGCTCCGGCGAAGAGCGCAGACGCTAGGACGGCACGCGCCGTCTGTCTCATGACGAAGCGAGATCGGATCGATCAGCGGCGGGAGGGGGCGGGGCGGAGTCCGGTGGCGACCCTTCTCCGACATTCGGCTTGATGTCAGGATGGCGTTATCAGCACGGAAACAGCGCATGCAGACACTTCAAATACACGACAGTCAGCCTTCTGGCTTTGCAGTGGTCGATCCTCGTAGCGTTCTCAAGCTGCTAGGCGAGCGCGCTCTTCAGGCTTTCTGGCGCGTTGCTGGGGTAGCTCGCTACGATGAAGATGTGATGATTGTCGGGGATGAGGCGGCGGATCGGCTCGAAGCTCTATCCCATTCACAGAGTTTGGTGCCCGGGACCGTGCTAGTTGAGCTAGTCAATCAGACCGGGCAGGTCATCTGGGGTGAGTTCAGGGCCTACCTGAGAGACGAAACAGAGCCTTGGATGATCGTCCGAGCCATCGACAGCTCGTGGTGCGAGATCGAAACCCAGGACGAACAGGTGCTCGAACTGGTGCGCCAATCGTTCACCGATGTGAGACCCCCCGCCTGAAGGCCCGCTATCAACCCGTTGCGGACGTGGCCGACTACGGTCGAACTCGTTCCCTTGGGGGGTGGAAAGAGCAATGCTTGATAGAGATACCGCTCAAGAGGCCCGCAATCACATCTTGGAAGCCATTCGGCACATCAATCAAAGCTGGCAGCTTCTAGAAGGCCGCATGTCCGATGCCACTTTCCAAGAAATGAAACGAGCAGCAGGCATAGTGATCGGAACGCTTGACTACGACTATCTATGCCGAATCTTTGACCTCTTTCCTGAATTGGATGATGTCGGGAGAGCGCCAGTGACAGATAGTCTCGGTCGGACGAGCCGCCCGGAAGAGCCCGGTTAATTCCGCTTTCGACCCGTTGCGGAGGTTTTATCCTCTTCTGTCAGTGGCAGCTTCTCACGCAGCAATCGCATCATTAATCTCATCGTCGATCCAGGGGGCGCCGCCTCGCCCGCACCACCTGCGCAACCCATTCAGTAGCGTCGGGCTGGCAATCGCATGTGCGGCCTGAAACGTGCCATAGCCGACTTCGTGACGTTCAAGCTCGCTCTCGACGAGGGGAAGAGCCAGAATCGGATCACGCTCCGCTAAGCCAAGGAGTGCTTCCGCTCGAACACACGCGTCCTCGTCCCGCGTTGCCGCAAGAAGAGCCTCTCGAACTTCGGCGGTGTCGATGTCCTGCCCAGCCAGCAAGAGCGTGGCCCAATCGCGGTTCGACGTATCGCTATCGCTCATATGGGCAATGAGCAGTTGCAGGTTTTGTTGCGCGAATTCGCTGCCCGAAAGCGGAATTTCGCCTCTGACGACCTTGCAAAGGAACTCTGAGGAGGGCTCGTAAAACTCTTCCATCAGCCTGGATCATCAAGTGAAAATGCTTAAGGACCGCTCCCGACCCGTTGCCGACAGCGGATAGCATAGGGCGAAACGACCCATCCAGCCTCAGCAAAAAGCCCGCGTCACCCTTGCGGACGACGCGGGCTCGATCGCGAACGTTTGCGCTCAGAGCTTTTCGAGCAGCGCCGTGGCGCCGGAGATCTCGGCCTTGCCCGGGCCTTCCTCGATGTTGAGCGAGGACACCACGCCGTCCTCTACGATCATCGAATAACGCTGCGAGCGGGTGCCGAGGCCAAAGCCCGAACCGTCGAGCGAGAGGCCGATCTCCTTGGCGAAATCGGCGTTGCCGTCCGACAGGAACTCGATCACGCCGGCGGCGCCGGTGGCCTTCGCCCAGGCATCCATGACGAAGACGTCGTTGGTGCTCGTCACCATGATCGCGTCGACGCCCTTGGCCTTGATCTCGGCGGCCTTCTCCAGATAGCCGGGGAGGTGGTTCTTGTGGCAGGTCGGCGTGAAGGCGCCGGGGACGGCGAAGAGCACGATCTTCTTGCCCTTGAACAGATCGTCCGTGGTCTTGGCGGCCGGGCCGTCGGCCGTCATCAGCCGGAACGTCGCCTGGGGAAGCTTGTCACCCACCTTGATGGTCATCGCGCCTGTTCTCCGTGAAGCCTGCGGCAGGGCGCCGCGAGCCTCACGAATTAGGGCTTGGCGGCGGGGATGTCGAGGTCGAGCCGCGTCTCGATCGCGCCGGGCTTGCCGCGCACGGTGATGATGAAGGGCACCGGGCCGGCGCTTCCCTTGGGCCGCTCTGCGATCCGCAGCAGCGCGACGGTCGTCCCGTCGGCCTGGCGGCTCAGCGTCGGCTTGCCGAAGGACCACATCCCGGCACCCTCGATGAAGACATCCTGGACCATGGACTCCGCAGGTCCCTGCAGCACGAGGCGAAGGCCGGGATCGATCGCGCCTTCGTCGAGCTTGGCTTCGAGGATGGAGATCTTCTCCTTGTGCGGCCCGAGCGTCACAGGCTTGGGCACGCGCGCCTCGAAGCTCTCCAGACGCGGCGACGACACCGAGGTCACGCCCGGCTCCAGCCAGAGCCTGGCCTCGCCCCTCACGGGTATGCAGATCTTCTCGCAGACGGCGTAGTCGAGCTTCAGCACCAGCATGACCGGCTTGGCGGGGTCCACCGGCTGCACCGAAACCGGGATCACCACCTCGCCGACATAGCCGATCGAATAGCCATTCGCGTCCTGGAAGCGCTCGGGCGCTGGCCAGCGCACGTCGAGCCCGCCGACATTGGTGGAACCGGTCCAGTCGAAGACCGGCGGCAGGCCGAAGTCGCCGGGGCTGCGCCAGTATGTCTTGTAGCCGGGCGTCATCACGATCTCGACGCCGACGCGCTGTTTGCCGGACGCGGCGGTGGCGCCCGCGATCAGGCGCAAGGACGCATGATCGCCCTTCGACCAGGGCGACATCGCAGCCTCTTGCGCATGCGCGGGTGCGCTCAGCACGGCGACAAGGAGCGCAAGGAGGGGGAGCAAGCGTTTCACAGTCGAAATTTAGGCTTTGCAGTTGGAAATTGCGACCAAAACCAGCGCTCTACCGCCGAACAATCGCGTGATGAAGCGTGATCGCATCATGGTGGCGCGACTTTGGGGCGCAAAGACGGTGCCCGTGTTTTCCAGAGCCGCCCCCAGTTCCCAGGGCGGGTCAAAGTGATCTAGCATGGCAGCATGAAGATCGGCTCACATCAACGCGTCAGCGGCCGCAGCTATCTCGACGGGCAGTGCCTGATCGCGATGCCCGGCATGGCCGATACGCGCTTCAGCCGCAGCGTCGTCTATGTCTGCGCCCATTCCGAGGATGGCGCGATGGGCATCATCGTCAACAAGCCGGCGGCCGATACGCGGTTTCCCGATCTCCTGGTCCAGCTCGACGTGATCCCGCCCGAAGAGCTGATTCGGCTCCCGAGCCAGGCCGAGCGCCTGCAGGTGCTGCGCGGCGGCCCGGTCGAGACCAAGCGCGGCTTCGTGCTGCACACCGCCGATTTCTTCCTGGAATCGGCGACGCTGCCGATCGATGACGGCATCTGCCTGACCGCGACACTCGACATCCTCAGGGCCATCGCCATCGGCAGCGGGCCGGAGAACGCGGTGCTGGCGCTGGGCTATGCCGGCTGGGGCGCAGGCCAGCTCGAATCCGAGATCCAGGCCAATGGCTGGCTGCATTGCGCCGCCGATCCGGCCCTGCTCTTCGACGACGGCATCGACACGAAGTACAACCGCGCGCTGGGCAAGATCGGCATCGACCCTGCCTTTCTGTCGAGCGAGGCCGGGCACGCTTGAGGCGGCCCGCCGACCTCAATCACCATCGGCTTTTGCTGCAGGCGCCGCATGGATGCAGTCGCCGAAGCGCTGGTAATTCCCGGCATGGGCGGCTTTCGAAGCCTCCATCCACTGCTCGCGGACGATGCACGTCAGGTCGATCGGGTGACCCGCCTGTCGCGCCAGCGCTTCGAGATAGAGCGCCTGCGTCCTGCCGTTTCCTTCCCGGAACGGATGGACGTAGTTAACGTCGCCGATGATCTCGCCGGCCTTGTCGGCGAAGGCGCGGGCGGACAGGCCTTTGAGAAATTTGGCTGCAACGATGCGCCTGTGAACATCGGCCATGCCGGTCGTGATGTACTGGCGGAACTGGAACTGGTTGCCGCCCTTGGCGATCTCGACGGTGCGAAGTTCGCCGGCACAGTCGTAGACGTCCTGGAACAGGTGGCGGTGAATCGCGCGGAGGTGAGCGAGGTCGAATTGTCCCGAGGGGATGCCTTGCTTGATGCGGAACGACACCAACTCGCGCTCGTGAAGGTCGAGCTCAGCCTCGTCGCGAAGGTCGAGTCTGTTCCTCAGCACGATAAAGTCGGGAGGATAGCAGTAGACCTCGTCGCTCATTCGGCGGCTTGAGCACCTCGGGTCGCAGCGGCTCGCGCACGCAGATGCGCCAGGATGCGATCGTCCGACCAGCCCTCTCGCTCAAACATCTCGAACATCTCAATCTGCTCCTGATCGAGAGGATTACCTTCGATTTCGTGCAGATGAGCAGCGACGCGCAGCCGATCACCGGAAGCTGCATTCTTGTCAATTGTCGGGTTGCCAAGGCTGCGCATAGCGCCAGCTTACACTATTCCGTCGCCATTTTCTACTTCGCGTTCAGTTTCAGGCGCTCGCTCAAGCCGCCTCGCTGGCACTCGCCGCCGCCGCGCCCATCAGCCGCCGCGCTTCGGCCGCGCTCATCGGCTGGCCGAAGATGTAGCCCTGCGCGTACTGGCAGCCGAGCTGGTAGAGCTCGATCGCGTCAGACTCGCTTTCTGCCCCCTCGGCGACCACGTCCATGCGCAGATCGGCGGCGAGCTGGACGATCGAGCGCAGGATCACCGGCGGCTTGCCGTTGCCCATCTGGCGCACGAAGCTCTGGTCGACCTTGATCGTGTCGAAGGGGAAGCGCTGCAGATAGGACAGCGAGGAATAGCCGGTGCCGAAATCGTCGAGTGACAGGCCGGCGCCGAGATCGCGGATGCGCGACAGCATCTGCGCCGCGTATTCCGGGTTCTCCATCACCAGGCTTTCGGTGATCTCGAGCTTCAGCGTGCCCGGCAGGATGCGCCGACGCGCCAGCACGGTCTTTACGTCATGCAGCAGATCGTGGCGCAGCAATTGCCGGCTGGAGACGTTGACGCTGGCGAAGATCGGCGGGTCGACATCGAGCGCCGCCTGCCAGGCCTCGAGCTCGCGCGCGGTGCGGTCCATCACATAGACGCCGAGATCGACGATCAGCCCGGTTTCCTCGGCGATGGCGAGGAAGTCCTGCGGCATCAGCCGGCCCTCGCGCGGATGGTCCCAGCGCACCAGAGCCTCGAAGCCTGCGATGGTGCGGTCCTCCAGCCGGACGATCGGCTGGTACATCACCTGGATCTCGCCGCGTTCGATGGCGCGCCGCAGGTCGCTTTCGAGCGCGAGGCGGTCGTTGCGGTCGGTCCGCATCGCCGGCACGAAGACCTCGATCTTGTTGCCACCCTGACGCTTGGCATGGGCCATGGCGAGCTCGGCGTTCTTCAAGGCGTCGTCCTTGCGCGCCGCCGGCGCCGGGTCGAACAGCGCCAGACCCACCGAAGGCGTCAGCAGGATCTCGCGCTCGGCGAAGGTGATCGGCGTCGAGACGGCGCGGCGCACCAGCTCGGCCAGCGCCAGAATGCGCTCTGGATCGCGCTCGGAGACCAGGATCATCGCGAAGGTGTCGCCGCCGATGCGGGCGAGTGTATCCTGCGCTCGCAGCAGCCGGCCAAGCCGTCGCGCCAGCGTCAGCAGGATCGAATCGCCGGCCGAGAAGCCGACGGATTCATTGACCTGCTTGAACCGGTCGATGTCGATCACCAGCACCGTCGGGCGGATGTTGTCGTCGGCGCGGGTGAAGCCGAAGACGGCCGAGAGCCGGTCCTGGAAGAGCTTGCGGTTGGGCAGGCCGGTCAGGTTGTCATGGACCGCGTCGTGCAGCATGCGCTCCTGCGCGGTGCGCTGCTCGGTGACGTCGGCGAGCGTGCCGATGACGCGGATGACCTCGCCGTCCGAGCCGATGACGGGCCGCGCCTTGAGGTTGAACCAGTGATAGGCGCCATTGGCCGAGCGCAGGCGCAGGTCGAGGTTGAGCTTGCCGCGCCGCTGCTCCAGCACCGCGTCGAGGGAGACGCGATAGCGGTCGCGATCGGCGACATGCATGTGCTCGAACCAGCGCGCGGCCGAGCCTTCGAGCGCGCCGCGCCCCAGGCCCAGCAGCGTCTCGATCTGCGGCGAGACGAAGATCTTGTCGGCGCTGACATCCCAGTCGAAGACGAGGTCGCCCGAGCCCGACAGGGCGAGCGCCCGCCGCTCGGTGTCGGAGACGAGGCCTTGCGACAGGCCGCTGCCGGCAAACGCGTGCTGGATCACGGTGAAACCGATCAAAAGCACGATCAGCACGAGCCCGCCCAACAGGGCAGGCGCGACCAGATCGCGCTGGAACTGCCCGGTGACGGTGAAGCCCGCCGCCGTCACCCAGACCGCCAGCAGGAACCAGGTCGGAATCAGCATCACCGCGCGCTCATAGCCATGCGTCGCCAGATGCAGGATCAGGACGAAGCCGACGGCCGCCACCGCCGCGATCGAGATGCGCGCGATGCCCGACGCCATCGGCGCGTCGACGACGGCAAGGCCCACCAGCGCGGCCAGCCCCAGCATCCAGACGATGGTGACGTGGCTGTAGCGCACATGCCAGCGCGCCAGGTTGAGATAGGCGAAGAGGAACACGAGCAGCGTCGCCGCCAGCACCACCTCGGCACCCGCCCGGTAGATGCGCTCGATCGCCGGCGTCAGCGGGAAGATGCGCTGGAAGAAGCCGAAATCGAGCCCGGCATAGGCCAGAACCGCCCAAGCCAGCGCCGCTGCGGCCGGAAAGATCACCGCGCCCTTGACCACGAAGATGATCGTCAGGAACAGCGCCAGCAGCCCGGCGATACCGATGATGATGCCCTTGTAGAGTGTCAGCCCGTTGGTCTTCTGGCGATAGGTATCCTGCTCGTAGAGATAGAGCTGCGGCAGGTTGGGCGATTTCAGCTCGGCGACGAAGGTCACCGTCGTGCCGGGGTCGAGCGTGATCAGGAAGACGTCGGCGTCGGGGCTGACCTCGCGCTCGGGGCTGAGGCCCTGGCTCGCGGTCACGGCCTCGATCCGGCTGTCGCCGAGATCGGGCCAGATCACGCCCGAGCCGATCAGCCGATGGAACGGTGCGACCAGAAGCCTGTCGATCTGCTCGTCGGAATCGTTGGTCAGCGCGAAGACGATCCAGTCCGGCCGCGCACCGGACTCGCGGGCCCGCACCGCAATGCGGCGGACGATGCCGTCGGGCCCCGGCGCGGTCGAGATCTGGATGACGTCGCCGTCGGATTTGTTGCGCTCGACGACATTGGTCAGGTCGAGAACGGTGGCATCGACCGGGACGCGCACGGCTTCGACGGCAGCCGCCGGTTCGGCCGCCGCGAGCACGAGCCAGAGTGCGAGCCCGGCGATAGCGAGGCCGAACCGGATCAGTCGGTCGGGAAGGGTCAAGCTGCGCTCGGATTGGGGGCGGGGAATTGTCATGCGTCTTCGGGCGTCAGTCCTATCGGCGGCTCGTGGCAAGGGCAAGGCGTCCTGCGGGGGCGTGAACAAGGCGCAGCGCTTACTTCTCCCTCCCCACCGCTTGCGGGGGGAGGGAATCGGCCGCGGCCTCACGGAACAACAAAAGCGATGGCCCTGCACTCCGCCCGCAGTCACCGTGTTTCGTCCGGCAGCCTGTCGCTCGCCAGGGCGGCATAGAGCAGGTGGTCGGCCCAAGCTCCGTTGATCCGGAGATAGGACCGCGCCAGCCCCTCATGCTGGAAGCCGACCCGGTCGAGCAGCCGGCGGGACGGGGCGTTGCTGGGCAGGCAGGCGGCCTCGACGCGGTGCAGCGCCAGCTCCTGGAAGGCGAAGCGCAGCGCGCCGCGGACAGCCTCGCTCATATGGCCCTTGCCGGCATGGCGCTGGCCCATCCAGTAGCCCAGCGTGCAGGCCTGCGCGACGCCGCGCCTGATCAGCCCGAGCGTCAGTCCGCCGAGCAGCATCTCCGAGCGGGCGTCGAGAAGGAAGAGCGAATAGGCCTCGTCGGCGGCGATCTCGCGGGCGGCCCGCTTCACCCGCAGCCGGAACGAGGTCCGGGTCAGGTCGTCCTCGTTCCAGGTCGGCTCCCAGGGCGTCAGGAACGCGCGGCTTTCCATGCGCAGCACGGCCCAGGCGGCGTAGTCGGTGGCCTGAGGCGCCCGCAGGATCAGGTTCTGTGTCCGGATCAGCGGGCGCGTGGGCGGCTCTGTCGTGAAGCGGAACAGCGCCATTGTCCTAATCCGCCGCCCGCGCTGCCTGCTTCAGCCTCGTGGCTGTCGGCAGACCCTTCAGTGGACCGACGGCCGCGATCGTCGGCTGGTGGCCGAGCAGCGAGCGTCCTGCGGCCCGCACATCCTCGAGCGTCACCGCATCGAGCCGCGCCGCGAGCTCCTCGCGCGGGATCGCCCGGCCGAAGAGCAGAACCTGTCGGGCCATCTGTTCGAGCTTGCCGCCGGGGCTTTCCAGCGAGGCGAGCAGCCCGACCTTCATCTGCGCCCGGGCGCGCGCCACCTCGGCCTCGCTGGTGTCCTCCGCCGCCTGGCGCAGGCAGGAAAGCGCGACCTCGATCAGCTCGCCGACATCCTCGGGCGCCGTGCCGGCTCCGATGCCGAAGACGCCGCAATCCGAGAAGGGCCAGTGGAAGGCGTCGATCGCATAGGCCAGGCCGCGCTGCTCGCGCACCTCCTGGAACAGCCGCGACGACAGGCCGCCGCCGAGCACCGCCGAAAAGATCTGCAGCGGATAATGCGCGCCGTCCTTGAACGCCTGGCCGGGAAAGCCCAGCACGAGATGGACCTGCTCCTCGTCGCTGGTGACCCGCGCCTCGCCGCCGAGATAGCGGCCGCTCTCACGCTCCGGCGGCGTCGCGGGGCTCGCAGGCAGGGCGGCGAGATGGGTCTCCGCGAGCTTGACCAGCTCGGCATGATCGACGGCGCCAGACGCCGCCAGCACCATGTTGCCGGCATGGTAGTGCCGCGCCAGATAGGCGCGGATCGCCTCGGGCGTGAAGCTCTTCACCGTCTTGGCCGTGCCCAGGATCGGCCGGCCGAGAGGCTGGTCGGGGAAGGCCGCCTGCAGGAAGCGGTCATAGACGAGATCGTCGGGCGTATCCTGGACGGCGCCGATCTCCTGAAGGATCACGCCCTTCTCGCGCTTCAGCTCCTCTGGGGTCAGCGAGGAGGCGGTCAGGATGTCGGCGAGGATGTCGACCGCCAGCGGCAGGTCGGCACCCAGCACGCGCGCCGTGTAGCAGGTGTATTCGACCGAGGTCGCGGCGTTGAGATCGCCGCCGACGCTCTCGATCGCCTCGGCGATCTCCAGCGCATTGCGCCGTGCCGTGCCCTTGAAGGCCATGTGCTCGAGCAGATGGGCGAGGCCGTGCTCATGGGGCAGTTCGTCGCGCGAGCCCGCGCCGATCCAGATGCCGAGCGACACCGTCGCTGCATGCGCCATGCGCTGCGAGACGACGCGCAGGCCAGACGGCAGCGTCGTCAGCCCGACATCGGGATCATGCGCGCCGCGCAGGCCGCTGGCTGCGACCTCGGCGATCTCGGCCGGGCCGGCCGCGCTCATCTCCGCGCTGGTTTCCGCATTCGTCCCCGCGCTCATGCCGCTGCTCCCCGCACGGCGCGGGCCTTGGCGCGGACGAAGGCCTCGATCGCCCCCTGGTCGTTGGGCAGCAGCGTGAAGCGCTCCTCGCGCTCCATCAGATCGGCGAGATGGGCGGGAAGCGCTGGCGTCACGCCGCTTGCAGCCTTCACCGCAGCCGGGAACTTGGCGGGATGGGCGGTGCCGAGCACGATCATCGGCGTCGCCGGGTCCCTGGCGAGACCGCCGCGCGCTGCCGCGACGCCCACCGCCGTATGCGGATCGAGCAGATAGCCGGCCTCGCGCCAGGTCTGGCCGATCTCGGCCGAGGTCGCGGCCTCGTCGATGCCGACCGCGTCGAACTCAGCGCGGATGGCCGCCAGCGGGCCGGGAGCGATCTCGAATCGGCCCGATTGCTGCAGCGACTGCATCAGCCGGCGCACGGCCGCGCCGTCGCGACCATGCACCTCGAACAGCAGGCGCTCGAAATTCGAGGAGATCTGGATGTCCATCGAGGGCGAGGTCGTGGCATGCACGCCCTTCATCTCATAGGCGCCGCTTTCCAGCGTGCGCGCCAGGATGTCGTTGCTGTTGGTGCCGATCAAAAGGCGCTCGACGGCTAACCCCATGCGCTTGGCCACGAACCCGGCGAGCACATCGCCGAAATTCCCGGTCGGCACGGCAAACGACACCTTGCGGCCGGGCGCGCCGAGCGAGACGGCGGCGGTGAAGTAATACACCACCTGCGCCGCGATGCGGGCCCAGTTGATCGAGTTCACGCCTGACAGCCCGATCTCGTCGCGGAAGGCGTGGTGGTTGAACAGCGCCTTCACCAGGTTCTGGCAGTCGTCGAAGGTGCCATCGACCGCAATCGCATGGACATTGTCGGCCTCGACGGTCGTCATCTGCCGGCGCTGCACGTCCGAGACGCGGCCCTGCGGGTACAGGATGAAAACGTCCACCCGCTCCAGCCCCTTGAAGGCGTCGATCGCCGCGCCGCCGGTATCGCCCGAGGTCGCGCCGACGATGGTGGCACGCTGGCCGCGCTGCTTGAGGACATGGTCCATCAGCCGCCCGAGCAGCTGCATCGCCACATCCTTGAAGGCGAGCGTCGGGCCGTGGAACAACTCCAGCACGAACAGGTTGTCGCCGATCTGGTTCAGCGGGCACACGGCCGGATGCCGGAAGGTGGCATAGGCCTCGGCGATCATCGCCGACAGCGCCGCATCCTCGATGTCGCCGTCAGCCAGCGCACCGATCACACGCTCCGCCACCTGCGCATAGCTCTGGCCGGAAAAGCCGGCGATCTCGTCCGCCGTCAGCGTCGGAAACGTCTTGGGCACATAAAGCCCGCCATCGCGGGCAAGCCCGGCGAGCAGCGCATCGGAGAAGGAGAGGGCGGGAGCCTCCCCGCGGGTGGACACATGCAGCACGGCGTCTTGTCTCGGTGATCTGGCGTGATGAGGGCGTGGGGACAGCTATAGGCCCGTGGGTCGCGGAGGGCAAAGGGCGAGCGGTATGGAAGGCGGTCAGAGACAGGTCACCCCGTCATGCTCGCCCTTGTGGCGAGCATCCACGTCTTGATCATAGGGCGCGACGCAAGAAGACGTGGATGGTCGGGACAAGCCCGACCATGACGGCGAGGAGGCTATGAGTCGCCTTGCTCGTTCGTCCGCCGCCCCTGCCAGGCAAACGCCGCAAACACCCCGATCAGCGTCAGGGCCAGCCCGAACCAGGTCAGCGCATAGGAGAGATGGTTGTCGGGAATGCGCGCGATCAGCTCCTTCGAATCGACGCCGGCCGGGGGCGTCAGCCCGTCGCCCTGGCGCTCGGCCTCGAGATAGAATGGCGCAGCCGGCCCTAAGCCCAGCGAGGCAGCGATGGCTGCCGGGTCGCGCGTATAGAACTCGCGGTTGGCCGGCAAATCGGCCGGCGTGAACGAGCCGCGCGGCTCGGGCGCCCGCAGGAAGCCGGTGACGGTCGCAGCGCCCGAGGCCGGCTTGATCTCGCCGAGCCGGCTCTCCGGCACGAAGCCGCGATTGACCAGGACCACGCCACCATCCGCCAGCCTGAAGCCCTGGAAGACCCAGCGGCCGAAGCCTGAGAGCTGGCGCGTGCCGGGGCCGCCGGCGGCGATCGTGGTGCGCACGCCTGCGAAGGCGCCGTCGATGAAGCTGCCCTGCGCCGTGACGCGGGTCAGGTCGAGCGCCGCCAGGTCGAGCCCGGCCCAGGAGCTTGAGGGCGGCATCGGCGCGGGCGCGCCCGCCGCCTGCGCGGCGAGCCGCTCGATGAAGACGCGCTTCTCGCCCATCCGGGCGATCTGCCAGGCCCCCAATGTGCACAGGATCGCCACGCCCAGGATCGACAGCAGAGCCGGCCACAGTAGGCGCGGGCGGACTCCCGGGGAGGTCGCTTCGCTCACCTCTCGGGCTCGCTCTTGTCGAGCCGGCCGACCTCGGCCTTGTTGGCATATTGCAGCGAGACCGCCAGGCCCTTCATCGGCCGCAGCAGCGCGAGGCAGACGATCACGGCGAGCGGCAGCCAGATCATCATATGCACCCAGATCGGCGGCTCATAGGCGATCTCGACATAGAGCGCCGAGCCCAGCACGGCGAAGCCCGCGATCAGCATGATGAACACCGCCGGCCCGTCGGCCGAATCGGCGAAGGCGAAATCGAGCCCGCAGGCCGAGCAGCGCGGGCGAACCTTGAGGTACCCGTCGAACAGCTTGCCTTCGCCGCAGCGTGGGCAGCGGCCGGCAAGCCCGGTCGAATAGGGTGAGGGCAGGCTGTGCGTGTGGTCGTCGGCCATGGCGGCCTCCTGAAATGCGAAAGGCGGCCGAGGCCGCCTTGGGTCGTCATTGCGAGCGTAGCGAAGCAATCCAGCGCCTCGCGCCAACCTCTGGATTGCTTCGCTACGCTCGCAATGACGGTTGCGAGTGCAGCCTCAGTGCGCCGCAGCGACGCCGGAGCCCGCGCCCCAGACATAGATCGCGGCGAACAGGAACAGCCAGACCACGTCGACGAAGTGCCAGTACCAGGCGGCGAACTCGAAGCCGAGATGCTGGGCCGGCTTGAAGTGGCCGAGATAGGCCCGGTACAGGCAGATCGCCAGGAAGATGGTGCCGATCACCACATGCGCGCCGTGGAAACCGGTCGCCATGAAGAAGGTCGCGCCATAGATGTTGCCGCTGAAGGCGAAGGAGGCGTGCGAGTACTCATAGACCTGGCAGATCGTGAACAGGATGCCGAGGATCACGGTCAGCCACAGGCCCTGCTTCAGGCCCTTGCGGTCGCCATGGATCAGGGCGTGGTGGGCCCAGGTCACGGTGGTGCCCGAGGTCAGCAGGATCAGCGTGTTGAGCAGCGGCAGGTGCCAGGGATCGAAGGTCGCGATGCCGTGCGGAGGCCAGACGCCGCCGGTGAATTCCTTGCGGGTGAAGTTGATCGCCTCGCCCGAAAACAGGCTGGCATCGAAGAAGGCCCAGAACCAGGCGACGAAGAACATCACCTCCGACGCGATGAACATCAGCATGCCGTAGCGGTGATGCATCTGCACGACGCGGGTGTGGTGGCCCTCGTGCTCGGCCTCCCGCACCACGTCCATCCACCAGGCGAGGAAGGTGTAGAGCACGCCGATCAGGCCGACGAAGAAGACGAGCGGGCCGAGCTTCATGCCCCCCATCGTCATCGTTTTCATCCACATCACGGCGCCGCTGGCCATGATCGTCGCGCTGGCGGCGCCGATGAGCGGCCACGGGCTCGGATCGACGAGGTGGTAATCGTGGTTCTTGGTATGGGCCCCGGCCATCGTAATCAGTCTCCGCGTCCGACTTTGCAGCAGCCGTCTCCGGCGCCGATATCTACAGGTTCGATGTGGCTGCGTCACCCTTGGCGGGGGCAGTCCCGCCTTGGGCCAGTGGCTGCCCTGCCTTCGAGGCGAAATAGGTGTAGGACAGCGTGATCGCCTTCATGCCGTCGAGCTCGCGATTTCCCGCGATTTCCGGGTCGATATAGAACACGACCGGCGCCTCCAGGCTCTCGCCCGGCTGCAGCGTATGCTCGGTGAAGCAGAAGCACTGGATCTTGACGAAATAGGCCGCGCCCTTTTCCGGCGCGATGTTGTAGCTGGCGATGCCGGTCGAGGCCCGGCTGCTCTTGTTGGTGATCTTGTAGAACACCGTTTTGGTCTCGCCGACCCGCAGGGAGATGTCGGGGCTCTCGGGCGTGAAGGTCCAGCCCAGCCCTGGCGCGACATTGGCATCGAAGCGCACCGCCATCGTCCGGTCGAGGACCTTGCCCGCGCCGGCTGTCCCCGTCATCGGCGTGCCGCCGAAGCCGGTCGCCTTGCAGAACATGTCGTAGAGCGGAACCGCCGCGAAGGAGAGCCCGGTCATGCCCATGGCGACGCCGGCGCAGATCAGCGCCGTGCGGCCGAGATTCTTGGGGGCGGGAGTGTGCGGCGCCGCGCTCATCACAGCGGCCTGTTCAGGATGGCGGGGCCAGTCTTCACCAGCGTCACCACGAAGAAGAACACCACGAGCCCGGCCAGGACCAGCGCCAGCGCCAGATTGCGGCGCCTCCGGCGCGCCATGTCCTCGGGCGAGAAGGCGGCGGGCGCGACGGGCTGCTTGCGCGGCTCGCTCATCCCATCACCTTCGGCAGGGCCCACATCAGGCCAAGCCCGTTCTCGACCAGCAGGACGGCGAACAGCCCGAACAGATACAGGATCGAGAAGGCGAACAGCGAATAGCAGGCCTTGGTCGCGGCCTCGCCCTCGGTCACTCGCCGGACGCGGATGGCAAGCGCGATCATCGCAAGCCCGGTCGTGACCGAGACGACGAGATAGGCCAGCCCGCCGAAGCCCATCAGCGCCGGCAGCACCGCGACCGGCGCCATCACCAGCGAGTAAAGCACGATCTGGCGGCGTGTCGCGGCGGGGCCTGCGACATTGGGCATCATCGGAATGCCGGCGCGGGCGTAGTCGGCCGATTTCACCAGGGCGAGCGCCCAGAAATGCGGCGGCGTCCACAGGAAGATGATCGCGAACAGCACCAGCGAATGCAGGCCGAGATCGCCGGTGACGACGGCCTCGCCGATCATCGGGGGGAAGGCGCCGGCCGCGCCGCCGATGACGATGTTCTGCGGCGTCCAGCGCTTCAGCCACATCGAATAGACCACGGCGTAGAAGAAGATCGTGAAGGCGAGCATCGCCGCCGCCAGGATATTGGCGACAAGCCCGAGCACCAGCACCGCGCCGATCGACAGCGTCAGGCCGAAGGCCAGCGCCTCGGAGGGCAGCACGCGACCGGCCGGAATCGGTCGCTTGGCCGTGCGGGTCATCAGCACGTCGATGTCGGCGTCGTACCACATGTTCAGGCAGCCGGACGCCCCCGCGCCGACCGCGATCGCCAGCAGCGAGGCCAGCGCGATCACGGGATGGACCGAGCTCGGTGCCGTCGCCATGCCGGCCAGCGCCGTGACGATGACGAGCGACATCACCCGCGGCTTGAGCAGCGCGAAGAAATCGCGCGCCTCGCCGGTCGAGGTCAGCGCGACGCTGTCATTGCGTGTGTCGAAGGCAGCGGACATGGGCCTGGTTCGTCTCGTTCCTCAAAAGCGCGCGGACGCGCCTGTGGGCGTGTTCCGGCGGCGGCGCCGTGGGAAGCGCCGCCGCCGGAAGATCAGTGATCCGAGCCGGTGATGCGCGGCAGCGTCTCGAACTGGTGGAACGGCGGCGGCGAGGACAGGGTCCACTCCAGCGTGGTCGCGCCTTCACCCCACGGATTGTCGCCGGCCAGCACCTTCTGCGAGAAGGCGGCGTAGATGCCGTAGAAGAAGATCAGCAGGCCGGCGGCGAAGATGTAGGAGCCGATCGACGAGACGAAGTGCCAGCCCGCGAAGGCGTCGGGATAGTCGACATAGTGACGCGGCATGCCGGCGAGCCCGAGGAAGTGCTGCGGGAAGAACAGCACGTTGGCGCCGACGAAGGCGACCCAGAAGTGCAGACGGCCGATCCAGTCGGGGATCATGTAGCCGCTCATCTTCGGGAACCAGTAGTAGAACCCGGCGAAGATGCCGAACACGGCGCCGAGCGACAAGACGTAGTGGAAATGCGCCACGACGTAATAGGTGGCGTGCAGCGAGCGGTCGACGCCGGCATTGGCCAGCACCACGCCGGTGACGCCGCCGACGGTGAACAGGAAGATGAAGCCGATCGCCCAGACCATCGGCGCGGTGAAGCGGATCGAGCCGCCCCACATCGTCGCGATCCAGGAGAAGATCTTGATGCCGGTCGGCACCGCGATGACCATCGTCGCGAACACGAAGTAGCGCTGCGTGTTGAGCGAGAGGCCGGCGGTGTACATGTGGTGAGCCCACACGATGAAGCCGACGACGCCGATCGCGACCATGGCGTAGGCCATGCCGAGATAGCCGAAGATCGGCTTCTTGGAGAAGGTCGAGATGATGTGGCTGACGATGCCGAAGGCCGGCAGGATCATGATGTAGACTTCGGGGTGGCCGAAGAACCAGAACAGGTGCTGGTACAGGATCGGGTCGCCGCCGCCGGCCGGGTCATAGAAGGTCGTGCCGAAATTGCGGTCGGTCAGCAGCATGGTGATGGCACCCGCCAGAACCGGCAGGGCCAGCAGCAGCAGGAAGGCGGTCACCAGAACGCCCCAGGCGAACAGCGGCATCTTGTGCAGCGTCATGCCGGGCGCGCGCATGTTCAGGATCGTGGTGATGAAGTTGATCGCGCCCAGGATCGAGGCCGCGCCGGCCAGATGCAGCGCGAAGATGCCGAAATCGACCGACGGGCCGGGATGCCCCGAGGATGCGAACGGCGGATAGATCGTCCAGCCTGTGCCGACGCCATGCGCGCCGGGAGCGCCCTCGACGAACATCGAGATGATCAGCAGCACGAAGCCGGCGACCGTCAGCCAGAACGAGATGTTGTTCATGCGCGGGAAGGCCATGTCCGGCGCGCCGATCATCAGCGGCACGAACCAGTTGCCGAAGCCGCCGATCACGGCGGGCATGACCATGAAGAAGATCATGATCAGGCCGTGGCCGGTGACGAAGACGTTGTAGCTCTGGCCGTTGGCGAAGATCTGCAGGCCGGGCTGCTGCAGCTCGATGCGCATCATGATCGAGAGGAAGCCGCCGACGAGCCCAGCCATGATCGAGAAGATCAGGTAGAGCGTGCCGATGTCCTTGTGGTTGGTGGACATCAGCCAGCGGCGCCATCCGGTCGGATGGGCGTGCTCCTCGTCGTGATGTCCGTGGGCGTGAGCGTGCGGAGCCGCTGTTGCCATCGCCTTGGTCTCCTCGTGCGAAATCACTTCGCCACATTCAGTCAAATCAGGTTCGATGCGGACCCCGGAGGGTCCGCGACTTAAAATTGCGTCGTTACTTCGTCGCCGCCGCGACCTTGCCGGCCGCATCGCCGGCTTGTGCGAATTTCTGCTTCGATTCGGCGAGCCAGGCGGCATAGCGCTCCGGGCTGACGACGCGGAAGGCGATCGGCATGTAGGCGTGGTTCTGGCCGCAGATGAAGGAGCACTGGCCGTAATAGATGCCCTCGCGATCCGCCCTGAACCAGGTCTCGTTCAGGCGGCCCGGGATCGCGTCGATCTTGATGCCGAAGGAGGGAACGGTGAACTTGTGGATCACGTCGGCGCCGGTGACCTGCACGCGCACGACCTTGCCGACCGGCACCACCGCCTCGTTGTCGACGGCGAGCAGGCGAGGGGCCTCTTCGGCGGCGATCTTCTTGCCGGCGATGGCCTCGGCGCGCTGCTTCTCGTCGAGCATCAGCGAATCGAAGCCGAAGGCGCCGCCGTCCTGCGCGTACTCATAGGACCAGTACCACTGCTTGCCGGTCACCTTCATGGTGATGTCGGCCTGCGGGATTTCGAGCTGGAGCTTGAGCAGGCGGAAGGAGGGAATCGCGATCACGACCAGGATCAGCACCGGGATCACCGTCCAGGCGACCTCGAGCAGGGCGTTGTGCGTCGTCTTGGAGGGAACCGGGTTGGCCTTCTCGTTGAAGCGCCAGACGATGTACATCAGCAGCGCCAGCACGAAGATCGAGATGGCGAAGATGATGACGTTGAGCCAGTCATGGAACCAGTGAATGTAGGCCGAGACCTCGGTCGCGGCGCCCTGCAGGTTCAACTGCCAGGGGCTGGGCATGCCGGTTCCGGCGAACGCGCTGCCCGTGACGATCGTGGTCGCGGCAACGGCAAGGGCCATTGCGGCCAGGCTTGCTGGGGTCCTGCTCAGAAATCGCATCGATCCGACATAGCTCCTCAAATCATGCCCTGCATTGGCGTGTTCGCCATGACACATTCCCCGAGGGAACGCACATGGAGAACGGACGCCCATGCGTGGCTCGTGCGACCGCGAGGCCACCTTGCTCTTCGAGATTGCGATAAATCAAACATCACGCTTGCGCCAGTGGGGCAATGCGGGGCGCCAACGCATCCCGTGCGGCATAATCGCGCGAGGACCGCGCGAACGGCGCCGCTGGATGCTGCCCTTCGCCTTGACAGGACTGGGCCTGCATGGTCCCAACGCAATCCATGACGGGACGAAGCAGGATTGTGCGGCGGCAAGCCGGTTTTCTGCCCGAATTCCGGTCTTTACTTCGGTGACGGGTTTGCGCGGCAGGCGCCGGTGGGAGGAATCGCGAGCGATGGCTAGGCACATCGGACCTGTCTGGGCGGCTGCTCTCGCGCTTTTCGGCGCGGTTTGGGTTGCGGGCCCGGCCCTGGCCCAGGGGGCTGTCAAGTCGGCCCATGGCGACTGGCAGATGCGCTGCGAGGTGCCGCCCGGCGCCAAGACAGAACAATGCGCGCTCGTCCAGAACGTCGCGGCCGAGGACAGGCCCAATCTGACGCTCCTCGTCATCGTGCTGAAGACGGCCGACCAGAAGAGCAGGCTTCTGCGCGTCGTCGCCCCGCTCGGCGTGCTGTTGCCCTCGGGCCTCGGCCTCAAGATCGACGACAAGGATATCGGTCGCGCCGGCTTCGTGCGCTGCCTGACGACCGGCTGCGTCGCCGAGGTGGTGATGGACGACACGCTGCTCGGACAGCTCAAATCAGGCAAGAGTGCCACCTTCATCGTATTCCAGACGCCGGAAGAGGGAGTGGGCGTGCCCGTCTCCCTCAACGGCTTCGGCCCCGGCGTGGAGACCTTGCCGTGAGTGAACAGCCGCTTCGCCGGCAGACCCTGCTGGCTCTGCCCTTCCTCTGCCTCGGTCTTGCCGGTTGCGGATCGTCGAGTTCGTCTTCGGGCCAGCCGAGCACGTTGCAGACGCTGGGTAACGTCCTGGTATTCCAGTCGACGAAGCCGCCACCGGCCGATCAGTTGCCGAAGGAAGACAGCGATGAGCAATTGATCTGTCCGCAGGTCATCATCGCCGATGGCGGCGCGGCCGTCCGCGCCCAGTCCGGCCAGGACAGCGGCAGCCTGCGCCACCAGATCTCGATCCTGAACGTCGCGCGCGAATGCACGCCCACCGGCAATGGCGGCTTCCGCCTCAAGGTCGGCGTCGAGGGCCGCATCCTGCTCGGCCCGGCCGGCGGCGCCGGCACCTATGGCGCGACGCTGACCACGGTCGTCATGCGCGGCACGAGCCAGATCGCCCGTCGCAGCGCCCGCGTCGGCGGCACCGTGACCTCGGGCCAGGGCGGTGTCGATTTCTCCCATGTCGAGGACGGCATCGTCGTCCCGGCCGGGCGTGGCGATGTCGAGATCATCGTCGGCCTCGGCGGCGGCGCGGCGACGCCGGCACGGTCGCGCCGGCGCTGATCGGCGGAGGTCGAGGCAAGACCTGATTCCCTCCCCCGCTTGCGGTGGGGAGGGTTAGGGTGGGGGGCCGGAAAGCCTGAGCCCTGTCATCGATCTTTTCGCCGAGCGGAACTGCCCCCCACCCCAGCCCTCCCCACCGCAAGCGGGGGGAGGGAGCTCGAAGCCTGCGCTGCAAAGAGTCGCGTGGGTTGCCTGTTAAGAAGGCAGCAGCGCGATTGACTAAGGCGCTGCGTCTTGTATCTGTGCCGATAGCCGCAACATCCCCGCGGGAGAGACCGGGACTGGTTTTGGCCAGACCCGGCGCCGAAGGCGCAACCGCCCCGGAAACGCTCAGGCAAACGGACCGCGTGGGAACTGGCACTCTGGAAAGTGGTGGGGGAAACTCCGCCCACCGACGGGTGTAACCTGTCCGGCCCACCAGGCCGGCTCGGGGAAATCTCTCAGGTTCCAAGACAGAGGGGGCGCGTTCCGGACACATCCGTCCGGGGCTTGCGCTTGTCTCTGGAAGGGGCCGTCCATGGCTGATGTTGCCGATGCCACCGTTGCCGACGTCGCGGCCGTGGTTCTCAAGACCCCCCTTCATGCCCGCCATGTCGCGCTCGGCGCCCGGATGGTTCCCTTCGCCGGCTACGACATGCCGGTGCAGTACCCGACCGGTATCCTGACCGAGCACAACTGGACCCGCGAAAAGGCCGGCCTGTTCGACGTCTCGCATATGGGCCAGTGCTTCCTCGTCGGCCCCGACCACGAGACCACGGCACGCGCGCTCGAAGCGCTGATTCCCGCCGACATCCTCAACCTCGCCCCGGGTAAGCAGCGCTATTCGCAGCTCCTGAACGAGGAGGGCGGCATCCTCGACGACCTGATGGTAACGCGCTCGATCGATCCAGACGAGGACGGCGCGCTCTATCTCGTCGTCAACGCCGCCTGCAAAACCCAGGACTACGCCCATATCGAGGCGCGCCTGCCCGCCAATGTGAAGCTGATCAAGGCCGAGCATCGCGGCCTGATCGCAATCCAGGGTCCGGCGGCCGAGGCCGCGCTGGCGGCGATCGCGCCCGAAGCAGCGCAGATGGGCTTCATGACCTCACGCACGATGAAGGTCGCAGGCCACAAGGCCAATGTCAGCCGCTCCGGCTACACCGGCGAGGACGGCTACGAGATTTCGGCTGCCGCCACGAAGATCGGCGAGATCTGGGACACGCTGCTGCTCGACGCCACCGTCAAGCCGATCGGGCTCGGCGCGCGTGATTCGCTGCGTCTGGAGGCGGGCCTGTGCCTCTATGGCCACGACATCGACACCACGACTTCCCCGGTCGAGGCTGCGCTGACCTGGTCGATCCAGAAGCGCCGCCGCGAGGAGGGCGGCTTCCCCGGCGCCGGGCGCATCCAGCGCGAATTTGCCGAGGGCGTCTCGCGCGTCCGCGTCGGCCTGTTGCCGGAAGGCCGCGCGCCGGCCCGCGAGGGCGCGGAGATCGCCACGCCCGAGGGCGAGATCGTAGGCAAGGTCACCTCCGGCGGCTTTGGCCCCACCCTGAACGCGCCTTGCGCCATGGGCTACGTTTCCAAGGCGCACTCCGCGCCGGGCACGCAGCTTCACCTGATCGTGCGCGGCAAGCCGCTGCCGGCCGTCGTCGCGGCGATGCCCTTCGTTCCCAACGGTTACAAGCGCTGATCCCACCCAATCCCGTTCTGTTCCGGAGACTAAGATCCCATGACCGAGACCCGCTACAGCAAGGACCACGAATACATCCGTATCGACGGTGACATCGGCACGGTCGGCATCACCGACTACGCCCAGGGCCAGCTCGGCGACGTCGTCTTCGTCGAGCTTCCCTCCGTTGGAAAATCCGTCACCAAGGGCGGCGAAGCCGCTGTGGTCGAGAGCGTCAAGGCGGCCTCGGAAGTCTACGCGCCGGTCTCCGGCGAGGTCGTCGAGGTCAACAGCGCGCTCGAAGCCGCGCCCGGCACCGTCAACGAGGACCCGTCCGGCACTGGCTGGTTCCTCAAGCTCAAGCTCAAGGACGCCGCCGAACTCGAAGGCCTGATGAGCGAGGCCGAGTACCAGAACTACCTCAAGACGCTGTGAGCTGACCCGTCCCGTCATCCCGGACAAGCGGCGAAGCCGCGCAGATCCGGGATCCATTCCGGATCGCTTCAGGAATGGATCCCGGCTCTCCGCTTCGCTCCGGCCGGGATGACGTCGCGGATGCATCGAGCGCCTGCACTCAATAACGACAACGGACATTTCCCATGCGCTACCTTCCCCTGACCGACACCGACCGCGAGGACATGCTGGCCCGCATCGGCGTGCCCGATGTCGATGCCCTGTTCTCCGACGTACCGGCCGGAAAGCTGCTCAAGGCTCCGGTCGACCTGCCGCGCGCCAAGGGCGAGCTCGAGGTCGAGCGCATCATGGCGAAGATGTCGGCCCGCAACGTCGCGGCCTCCTCGGTGCCGTTCTTCGTCGGCGCCGGTGCCTACAAGCACCATGTCCCGGCGACGGTGGATCATCTGATCCAGCGCTCGGAGTTCCTGACCAGTTACACGCCCTACCAGCCCGAGATCGCGCAGGGCACGCTGCAATATCTCTTCGAGTTCCAGACCCAAATCGCCGCCCTGACCGGCATGGAGGTCGCCAACGCCTCGATGTATGACGGCTCGACCGGCACCGGCGAGGCCGTGCTGATGGCGCATCGCGTCACCAGGCGCAGCAAGGCCGTGCTCTCGGGCGGACTGCACCCGCATTACGCGGAAGTCGTTCGCACGCTCTCGGAGATGGCCAACGACGCCGTCGTCTCGCTGCCGCCGGACGTGACGGCCAGCGAGGACATCCTCTCCCAGATCGACGACGAGACCTCCTGCGTCGTCGTCCAGAACCCCGACGTCTTCGGCAACCTGCGCGACCTCGCGCCGATTGCCGCCAAGGCCCAGGCCCATGGCGCGTTGCTGATCGCGGTCTTCACCGAAGTCGTCTCGCTCGGTGCGATCGTGCCGCCGGGCGCCATGGGCGCCGACATCGTCGTCGGCGAGGGCCAGTCGATCGGCAATGCCTTGAACTTCGGCGGTCCCTATGTCGGCCTCTTCGCCGCCAAGTCGAAATACATCCGCCAGATGCCCGGCCGGCTCTGTGGCGAGACGGTCGATTCGACCGGCCAGCGCGGCTTCGTGCTGACGCTCTCGACCCGCGAGCAGCATATCCGCAGGGACAAGGCGACCTCGAACATCTGCACCAATTCGGGCCTCTGCGTGCTGGCCTTCACCATCCACATGACGCTGCTGGGGCAAGCGGGCTTCACCCGCCTCGCGCAGGTCAACCACGCCAATGCGGTCAAGCTCGCTGACGCGCTGTCGGGCATGAAGGGCGTGAGCGTGCTCAACGAGAGCTTCTTCAACGAGTTCACCGTGAAGCTCGGCAAGCCGGCGGCCGGGGTGGTCGAGGCGCTCTCGGCCAAGGGCATCCTCGGCGGCGTCCCGGTCTCGCGCCTGCTGCCAAATGCGGGGCTCGACGATTTGCTCCTGGTCGCATCGACCGAAATCAACACGGATGAAGATCGGGCGGCCTTCGTGGCAGCGCTCGCGGAGGTGTTGGCGTGACCGTTGCGGCCGGGCACGACCTGTCCCCTTCCCCCCGCTTGCGGTGGGGAAGGGTTAGGGATGGGGGGCCGCAAAGCCAGAGCCCTTTCCTTGATCGTCGCGCCGAGCGGCACTGCCCCCCACCCCCCCCCCCCCCCCCCCCCCCCGGGGGGGGGGGGGGGGGGGGGCCCCCCAACCCCGGGGGGCGTTTCCCGGGGGGGGGGGGGCGGGGCCGGGCACCGCAAGGACCCCCCCCCCCGCAGACGCGCCGCGTCGGCCCCCGCCCCCTTTTACAACC
>NZ_LGSZ01000054.1 GCF_001298265.1 Allobosea vaviloviae
ACCCATGCCTTCCTTGGCCAGGTGGCGAAGCGTCGCGACGTCGTCGTCGGTCAGGATGGTGGCGAGCTTGTCGCGGCGCTCCATCGGCAGGATGCCGGCAAGCGCGTCGAGCTGTAGGGCGCGTCGCATTTCGGTCTCGGCCGAGAGCAGGGATGTCGAGGCCATGGCGGCTCCTGGACGGTCGAGAGGGCCGATTTCGTCGATCGGAGGCCCGGCGGACGTCGCCGGCGACGTTCCGGAGCGCCAGAATCGCCGATTTCCGGGCCGCTGTCCATCACTATCGATAATACATTCTTATCGATAGTGATGGATGCGTTTAAAATGATGCCGGTGTGAAACAAACCAATGGCTATTTGGCTTGGGTATGATATTTTTTAAATGTGAATTCAGATCATTACGACCTTAAGCGCGCGGAGCGCCAAGCCCTGGTTTGCGACTGCGCCGCAGCCGCCGAGACCGCGGCGATCGCGCTTGCGCGCTGCGACGAGCGGCTGGCCCGCGCCGAGCCGATGCTGGCCGAGGGGGCGCGTCAGCGCGGCCACGCCTTTGAGGCCCAGGCCCTGATCGGGCTCGCCGGGGGCCTGTGCCCGCTCGAGGATCTCGTCCTGCACGATGCCGGCATGGATGTGCGCAGCCCGACGCGCGAGATCGCCCGGGCCGCCGCCATGCTCGACGAACGACGGCGCCTGGCCCGACGCGAGCCGGCCGAGGTTTTGAGCGAGAGTGCCCTGCGACTGCGGCTCTGCATTGAAGAATCCCCCGACCCAGATCGGCCGGACAGAGCGACGACTGTGTCGGGGACCGCGAAAGGGGTCACTGCACCCTGGGACCGGATCGATCGTGACGACGACGAGCAGGACCAGGCCGGCGAGGATGACTTGGACCTGGAGAACGAGGACGACGACGCCGATCCAGCCTTCGCAAACATCGACGCGCTGCTGGCGCGGACGCGAAAAAAGCTCGACGCCTGGAACGATTTGTCCTCCGACGCGGGCCGCAAAAACCTAGCCCTGCGCGATCCCGCCTATGACGCCGCCGGGCGGTTCGCGCGCTGGCACCAAATCTTGGAGGAGGGCAAGGGGCTGCCGGCTGCGCTCGCGGCCGCGCTCGCGCTCGATGCCTGGCTTTGGCTCGAGCCGTCGGAACGCGCCGGCGAACTCGGCTTCGCGCTCGCCGCGACCGTGTTGCGGCAGCGCGGGCTGGCGGCGGCGCATTTGCCGGTGGCTGGGGTCGGGCTGAGGCGGGGGAAGTTCCGGTGGAGCCCGCACCAAGCGCTCAGCCTCCGGATCGCGGGGCTGCTTGGCGCTTTTGCCGAGGCGGCCGCGTTTGGTCAGGGGGATCTCGATCGATTGACCTTGGCGCGGACTGTGATGCTTCGGAGGTGTGAAGGGAGGAGGGGGAATTCGAAGCTTGCCGAACTCGTCGACCTGTTCGTCGCCTCGCCATTGGTGACGGTGCAATTGGCGGCGGCGCGCCTGAACGTCACGCCGCAGGCGGTCGAGGCCATGCTGAAAGAACTCGGCGGCAGCCTGCCGCGTGAGCTCACCGGCCGGAAGCGCTATCGGGCGTGGGGGATTGTCTAGACGGTGCCAGGGGGCGCTCCATTGCACCAAAAGCGCGCCGATTGAATATGTGCGACCCCATGTTGTGCTCCACAAGTGGTGCGTCACATTCGCTGCAAAGTAATCTCTCGTCCCTGGGCGCCCTGGCACGTTTCAAGCTGATGAAAGTGCTCGAGAGGTCTCGCCATATAGTTGCATTCTGCCGAGGTTGCCGCCATCCTGTTTCAGCGGCGCGTTGGGGGGATGCATGCGCAATGTGAAGGGAACGCGCCACAGCCTTCGTAGCACGCGCAAGCTGTCAATCATTGCCCAGGATCCTTCCGTCAAAATTGGCGGCCGGATCGTTATCGCGTCGATCGACGTCCCAGCCGAGGAACTCTTGTCGGGTCCACGAGGCTACAGGGTGGCGGTCGTTGACTATGACGTGACGGCCAACGCTTTATATCAGGCGGCGGATCTGCCATCGGGGTTGGACGGGGAATATCACGACCCCTTCCAGGATGCGCCGGACGAAACGCTCCTCACAGATCCGCGATTTCACGCTCAGAATGTGTACGCCATTGCCATGCGAATTCTGGCGCGCTTCGAGTTCGCCCTCGGTCGCCGCGTGCAATGGGGGTGCGAGGGGCACCAGCTCAACATTCTCCCGCATGCCTTCGCCGAACCAAACGCATTTTACTCGCGCGACGACCGTTCGCTGTTTTTCGGCTATTTCGAGAGCTTTCCCGACCAGCAGGGCCACACGCGCACAGTTTTCTCCTGTTTGTCGCACGATGTAATAGCCCACGAGACGACGCACGCGATCCTGGATGGTCTACGCTCTCGGTACCTCGAACCCTCGTCTCCGGACCAGGGCGCCTTTCATGAAGGTCTCGCTGACGTCGTCGCACTGCTATCTGTTTTCGCGCTTCCAGATGTCGTCGGAGCTGCACTTGATGGAGCTACGGGCGCAGCTTTGATTGATCAGTCCCTGCTCGAAAAGGACAAACTGGCCAGTTCGGTCCTTTTCCGCTTGGCGGACGAAATGGGGGAGGAAATGAGTGGTGTGCGCGGCGGCGCGCTTCGCCATTCAATCATGCTGCCGCCGGGCAAGGACTATATGAACGATCCAGAGTTTCAGGAGGTGCACAATCGCGGGGAACTGCTCGTTGCGGGCATGTTGCGATCATTCCTCGATATCTGGGTCAGTCGTCTCAGCCGTATCGGGACCATCGTCGATGGCAAGAAGGATCGGTCGTTGGTTATCGACGAAGGTGCGCGGGCGGCAGACCATCTGCTTACCATGGCCATTCGTGCGATCGATTACTGCCCTCCCGTCGATCTTTCCTTCTCCGATTATCTATCCGCTCTTTTGACGGTCGACCGGGAAGTCGTTCCTGACGACCGTTATGGCTACCGCGACGCGTTGCTTTCGAATTTCAGGGACTTCGGTATCGAACCCAGCGCGCGTGCCGATTCGGATGGCAGTTGGCTGCGTTGCGACGACGAAATGATCTATAGCCGAACGCACTTCGATTCCATGCTACGGGATAACGAAGAGGTTTTCCGCTTCGTCTGGGAGAACCGCAAAGCCCTGAAAATTGGTGACATTGGTTACATTGAGGTGCAATCCGTGCGTCCAAGCGTGCGCATCGCGCCTGACGGTTTCGTTTTGCGCGAGACGATCGCCGAATATGTACAGGTCCTGACGGTCACTGCGGGCGAGCTTCGCCAGGATTTCAACGTAGATGTCCCAGAAGATATAGAATTTTGGCGGCCGCTGCGGCTGCTAGGGGGCGGCACGCTGGTCTTCGACGAATATGGCCAGCTCAAATATCAGATCGCCAATCATCTCTTGAAGGATCGGGGCGATAAGAAGCGGCAGGGCGATCGACTGGCTTACCTCTGGAGGCAAGGTTTTCTCGACAAGAAGAAAGATAGGGCGGGCAATTTCTCCGCGCTGCATTTGGCCCGCAGCGGTGTGCAGGAGCGGGCTGGATGAGACCAAGCCGCGTAGTCATCACCTCTTACCAGGTGGGTTTCGGCGACTGCTTCCTGCTGTCGTTCGAATACACGACTGAGAAACGGCATGTCTTGATCGATTTCGGTTCGACCGGACTGCCCGACGGCATTCCGAAAAACCAGCTCGACCTGATTGCCAACAACATTGCAGAGCGGACAAAGGACCAAAGGCTGGCGGTCGTTGCGACCCACCGCCACAAGGATCACATTTCCGGCTTCACGACAAAGAAGCTGCGACCGTCATCCGGAAAGACGATCGCCGACTTGAAACCCGAGCTGGTTTTGCAGCCGTGGACGGAAGATCCGAAGCTCGCCGTCGATGCCAAAGGCCCGTTGCCGCCTGGCTTCCCCCTCGCTGCCCACCATGTTTCCTCGCTCGCGGCCATGCAGCAGGCGGCCGGCGCGATATTGAGCGAGGTCAAGCGCGTCCGCTATCTGTCGCCGTCGCTGCGCCAGGAGCTCTCTTTCACGGGCGAGAATAATCTCGCCAATCTCGAGGCCGTCAAAAATCTGATGACGATGTCGGCCGCCCGGGAATACGCCAAGGCCGGCGACAAGACCGCGCTCGAAGACCTGCTGCCAGGCGTCAAGGTCGACATCCTCGGGCCGCCATCGATCGAGCAAGCGGAAACGATTACCAAGCAACGCAGCCGTGACCAGGACGAATTCTGGCATCTGATGGCCCACGCCGCTGCCTCCCTGGGACCGACCAGGGCGCAAAAGGTTGCGCCACTCTTCCCGGGCTTCACGGTGGAGCGGTCGGGAGCGCAATTTCCGATCGACGCACGCTGGATCGTCAGCCAGGCGCGGCGTCTGCGCTCCGATCAGATGCTGCGGCTGGTACGCATCCTCGACAATGTGCTGAATAATACGAGCCTGATACTGCTCTTTCGCTGTGGACCGAAGAGTCTTCTCTTTCCGGGCGATGCGCAGATCGAAAACTGGTCTTATGCGCTTAGCCAGGCGACGGTTCGGGAAAAACTCAAGAAAGTCGATCTTTATAAGGTCGGCCATCATGGCAGTCTAAACGCGACGCCGAAGTCGCTTTGGGATTTGTTCGATCAGAAATCTGACGAAGATGGTCCCGATCGTCTCCAGACGTTGATGTCGACGATGGCTCATAAGCACGGGAACGAAGAACGGCGCACCGAGGTTCCCCGTCAAACGCTGGTGCAGGCACTCGACCGTCAGAGCGCGCTCTTCACGACTCAGAGTCTAAAAGAAAACGAGCTTTTTCATGAGACATCGTTCGATTTGTCATGAGTGCAATACCAGACAATTCGTTGAACGACCTGTCTATCGGTGGGCGAAATCTCGTTGTCTGTTGTGATGGAACCTCAAACCAATTTAGCGAGCACCGAGCTAAAGTCGCCAAACTCTGCCGCATTCTGAGCAAGGACCGATATCGGCAGATCATCTATTATCATCCTGGCGTCGGCATAAAAGCCCTCCCGGATTTGTCACAGGTCTTGGAGCCAAAATGCGAAGCTCGCCGGGCTGGCTTTCGGGTACGGACTGAGCCGTTTGAGACGCTGATCGAGCGATGCGCAGACATCGCCGAACGGGCGAACCATGCAGCACGATTGTGGGAGTTGGGGAAGGCGTGGAACTGTATAAAAAGTGGTGTGACGTCACCAGGAAAAAGGACAAGCGCAAGCGCTATTGGACCTATGTCGAGAAGGACGGCGGCCGCGACGAGATTCGCGATGACCTCTCTGAGACTATCCGCTCGCATTATGACCGGCTCGAACGCATCGCCGAGGATGTGGATCGGCTAGGATACAAGGTTGCTGCCAAGATTCTCAGCGAGGCGATGCCGCAGACGCCCAGGGGTCGATCCGGCGATCTCGGCGAGATTCTCGCGACCGAGCTGGTCGAGGAAGAGATCGGGCTTCGTGTCCCTGTGCGCCGTCTCCGCTACAAGGACGGGCGCAACATGGCGATGCGCGGTGACGACTTCATCGGTGCCGGATACGATGAGGCTGGCGAGAAGCTCTGGCTCCTGAAAGGCGAAGCCAAGAGCAACAAGGTGCTCGGCAAGGCCACGGTTACCAGCGCCCGCAAGGTGCTCAACCGCGACAATGGCCGCTGCACGCCCGATTCCCTGTTGTTCGTCGCCAACCGCCTCTTGGAGAGCAGCGACCCGGACGACAACGCGCTGGGCCGCAGCCTCCGTGACCAAGTGGGCCTGAAGTCGCTTCTCGCCGATCGCATCGACCACATGCTTTTCACCGTGTCGGGCAACGGCCCCCATGCCTCTCTGAAGGTGGATCTCGACGCCACAGGAACCAACCGGGACCATTACGTCGTGAACATTCACGTCGAAGACCACCAGGACTTCATCGCGGCCATGTACCAAGAGGCGGAAGATCTTGGAGACGATTGACGAGCTGTCCGCGTTCCTGGCGACCGCGACCGTCGACGGCATCCTTGGGCGCCTGCTTTATCGTGGCGCCGCTTGGTCGCTGATGCGCGAAGAAGGTGTGTTGCCGGCGAATGCGCCGCCCCTTGGCGCGACGATCGAAACCGATCTCGCTGAGCACGGCTTCGCCCTGCTTCGGGGCGCGATGGCCTTGCGTGCTCAGGCCGGTGCGTCGGATCTGACCAGCAAGGCGTTCGAGCGCGCCGCCAACGCCTTCGAAGCCCTGGTGCGCAACGGCGACCCGCAGTCGCCCGATCGCGGATTCCGCCGCACCATCGCCGCCGCTGCCTACCACCTGGCCGGCTTCTCGGCTGTCGCCTATTCGCTCTTCAACGAGACGGCGGACGACCTCAATGCTTCGCCGAGCGAAACGGCGATCCGGCACCTGATCCTGCGCGATCTCGGCCAGCTGCGCAGCTTTGCGCGCGAGTGGTTGGAGGACGAAGCTCACGGCGATGAGCAGATCGCCGCAGCGCTCACGGGCGACGAGCCCGACGTCGACGAGGTGCTCTCGACTATCCTAAACACGACGATCTGCCGGGCCTTGGCGCATTTTGACTTCGGTCTCGAGACCGGCGAGGCCGAGCCGATCGAAAGGGCGCGTGAGTTGCTTGGCACTGCGGTCAGCCTGGCGGATCACGCAGAGAATGTCCCGCTGTGGTGGATATCGAACCTATGCCGTCATCTCATCAACGACCTCTGGCGGCACTCGCTGCACCAGAACCTGCCGACCGAGCCGCCCGAGGGGACGGAGGAGAAATACCCGGACCTGCGACGGCTGTTCATCTCGTCGCTCTACGCCCGCAAGGCGTCCGAGGTGGAGCTATGGCCATCACAGCGCGAAGCGGCCCAGCGTTCCACCGACGTCACCGACGACCTGGTCGTTGCCCTTCCGACCAGCGCCGGCAAGACGCGGGTCGCCGAGATTGCCGCGCTGATGACCTTGTCGTCGGCGCGGCGAGTGCTGATCGTCACGCCATTGCGCGCCTTGTCGGCGCAGACCGAGCGGTCCTTTAGGAAGACCTTCGCCCCACTCGGCTTCAGCGTCTCCTCGCTCTACGGTGCCAGCGGCCTTTCGGCCGGTGATGAAGACGCGCTGCGCTCCCGCGAGATCATCATCGCGACCCCCGAGAAACTCGACTTCGCGCTGAGAAGCGACCCGTCTTTGATTGATGATGTCGGGCTAATCGTCCTGGATGAAGGCCACATGATCGGCCCGAGCGAGCGTGAAATCCGCTACGAGACCCTGGTACAGCGCTTGCTTCGGCGCGCCGATGCGGCGGACCGCCGGCTCGTCTGTCTGTCGGCCGTCCTGCCGAGCGGCGACGAGCTGGACGATCTCACCGCCTGGATTCGCTCCGACGAACCGGGTGAGCCGGTGCGTTCCGACTGGCGCCCGACGCGCCAGCGGTTCGGTGCGCTCACCTGGCGGGGGAAGGACGCACTGCTTCGCCTCGACCTCGACGACAACGGTCCTTTCCTCGACAAGTTCGTCGTTGAGAAACCAGCGAGGGGAAAAGAGAAGAAGCCCTATCCGCGCAAGAACTCACATCTTGCCCTGTTCGCGGCATGGGAGTTTGCGAGCCAAGGCAAACGGACCTTGATCTTCTCCACCCAGGCGAATTGGGTCGAGAGCTACGGCAAACAAGTCGTGGACCTGTGCAAACGTGGCTATCTCGACTCGCTCCTGGAGGACGAGGCAGCGATCGCCCGCGCTCTGGAGATCGGCAAGGAGTGGTTGGGAGAAGACCATCCAGCCGTCGCGTGTCTGAAACAGGGCGTCGCCATCCACCATGGTCGGCTGCCGAGCCCGTTTTTACGCGCGCTGGAAGCCCTTCTGTCCGATGGCGTCCTAAGGGTCATCGTCGCATCGCCGACTCTCTCGCAGGGCCTCAACCTCAACGCTGCCGTGCTTTTGGTGCCCGCTCTATATCGAGCTTCCGAGAAGATCAAAGGCGAGGAGTTCGCGAATGTCGCTGGCCGCGCCGGGCGCGCTTTCGTCGACGTCGAGGGGCTGATTGTCCATGTCATGTTCGACAAGTTGGATTGGCGAAAACGAGAATGGAAGAGGTTGGTCGCTTCCGCCAAGGCCCGCACGCTGAAAAGCGGTCTCATCCAGATCGTCGCCGAGATCCTCGACAGATTGTCGCGCGAGGGCGTCCTGGATCGCGATGATGCGTGGGAATATCTCGCCAATGCCCGTGAGGCCTGGAGATCGCCCGAGGAAGAAGCTGCGGTCGCCGAGCGGCTCGCCGCCGGCGTCGAGTACGAGGCCGACGGTGATGACGATGATGAGGGGGCCGATGACGAGGAAGACGCCATCGACGAGGAGCCGCTTTCGCAAATCGTCGAGCGCCTCGATGCGACCGTGTTCGGCCTGATCGAAGCGCTCGATTCCGATCGCGCCGACTTGCCGAGGCTCTTGGACGAGGCGCTCAAGGGTTCGCTCTGGGCTCGCCAGATCGCCCGCGAAGACGAAGACATCGCCCCACTCCACAAGAAGGTGTTCGAGGCGCGCGCCGATCTCATCTGGAAGACGACGACGGCTCAGGCGCGGCGGGGACATTTTGCCATGGGCGTCGGGCTTGAGGCTGGCCTCGCCATCGACGCCATGGCCGACGAGCTGGCCGCGCTCCTGGACCGGGCTGACAAGGCGGCGTTGAGCGGCTACGTCGACGAACTCAGCGATGCTCTCGGCGTCCTCGGCGAGCACCTGCTGTTCATGCGGCCTTTCATCCCCGACAAGGCGAACACGCTGCCGGCGAATTGGAAGGCCATCCTACGCAGTTGGGTGTCTGGCGAGGATGTCGCCAAGATCGGACCGCAGAACATGCGGGCCGTCGAAAAAGCCTTTACCTATCGTTTGGTCTGGGCGCTGGAGGCTGTCCGTACCCGTCGCATGTCCCTCGGTTGGTCGCCGGAGACGGTGGCGGGCGGCGCTGCAGCGGCAGTCGAAACCGGCGTCCCGCAATTCATGATGTCGATGCTGATCCGCGGGGGCCTTCCGTCACGGCGGGCGGCCATGGCTGCGATCGAGGATGCCAAGCCGGTCTTCGTCACGCCGGCAGAGATGCGGGCCTGGCTCGAATCCGACGAGATCACTGCCTCCACGGACGCCGGCGACTGGCCGACGCCCGAGACCGCTGCACTGTGGGCGCGGTTCCGGACCGAAGCTCTCAGCGGCGGCATCCAGAAATGGTCAGTCGAACACTATAAGCGCCTGCTAGACATTGCCGCCGCCCCGCCTGCCGGCCTCTATCGGGTCGTAACCGACGAAGGTGATGGGCGGACCTGGCTGGTGACGCCCGACTACCAGCGTGTCGCCGCTTTCAAAAAGCCGGCGGTTGATCCCAAGCCCAGCCTATTTTCAGGCCGGTTACCAGGCAACACGAGGCTGGTGGAGGCCTCACGTGTCGGCCGCGGGAAACTGGATTGGCCGACGGCCGACGCGTAGAAGGAGGCTGTAGCCTATGCTCTATGCTTGGGTAGGCGATCAGAAGCGCGCTCCTGCTGAGAAGGGAGAGCGCACGACGTGTCGGGACTGTGGCGGCCTGCTGACCGCCGTCATGCCCGTCGAGAACACGCGCCACTGGCGGCACAAAGCGGGCGACTGCGGCCCCTGGAGCGAGCCCGAGGGACCCTGGCATCTCGGCTGGAAGGAACTCTTTGACATGTCGTGCCGTGAGATAGCGTTGCGCGATCCCACGACCGGCGAACTTCATCGTGCCGATGTCCTGGTCGGTAGCGGCACCCCTAAGGCGACCGTGCTGGAGTGCAGCACTCCTCGATCAGCGAGGACGAGCGTAATGCGCGCGAGGCATTCTATCGACGCGGACATCGGATGTTCTGGCTGGTTCACATCCACAGCGAGAGGTCGTTCCTAGCGACCTATTTCGGCATGTCGCTCGATTTCAAATCCCGCGTCGTCAATCTGGACAGAAGGGAATTCGCGATTATGCGGTGGATGGGGCCGAACAAGCAGTTCGTTGAGAAGTGGAAGCGCGCCGCCGCCCACGTCTTCTTCAATGCGGGTCCGTGCATCTTCTACCTCGCCGGTTCTGGCACTATGTCCCGCCTTGGAGACCCCTTGAAGCGCGGCGAGTTTGCCCTCTGCGCGCTCACTCGCGATGAGTTTGTGCGAGCCGTTCAAGGCGAGGGCGTTCGATCGGCGTAGTTTTCCGTTCAGGGCGTCGACGGAAATACGTGATCGATCCACGAAGCGCACGCAGCCACGACTTCCAGTGCCATTCCCGGCGAGTGGATATCAGTCGTGCCGTGGGACAGTCCATTTCGCAGCGCTATCAGGGCCTCGATAGGGTCGGAGACCATAGTGGGACCGGGCACGAGCGCAGGTAGGACGCCAGCCTTCCTCGCTTTTTCGACGAGATTGCGCAGTGTGCCGCGAGCGGCGCCGCCAGGGCCGTAGAGCCGATGTTTCAGCGCCAGCTCGAACGCGCCGAATACCTGCACTTCGCCGACCACGAAAAGATCGTAGTCGAAGAAGGCGTAGATGATGGTATTTCGAGCACGATCGAAGGCCGCCACCACGTCCGCCGGCGCGGCGCCTGTGAGGCCGACGCTTGCTAGCGCCCCATGGTGGTCCGCGAGCGTCATTCGGCGGGCTGCACCGTTCTCAACGGCATAGAGATCGGCGAAGCGCGGGTCAGGTTGCAGAACACTTTCTACCGTTTTGAAGGCCATATGACCGATCCGATTTGTTCGATACGCGACCGGCTCGTCATAGACCTCATGCGGCCAGGCGGGACTCCTCTTCCACTTCGTTCGACTGCTGCCCGACTGCTTTGGTCAGGCAACGATTGAGCGCCCCTCTCCGGGATTCGCGATCCAAAGCGTACGCCGTCTGCTTGATCTCGATCCCGTCGAGCAGCCCTTGAATATAGCCGGAGAGGGCGTCGGCGGCCATGATAACGGCGGGGGCCAAGCGTATGAATGTGCTTGCTGGTCACGGTCACCTTGGCAAGGCTGAAGCCCTTGCGGGTCCTCGCTCAACCGGGCGCTCATCTCGGACCCAGGTTCGGCGGGCCGATATGTCGTCTAGATCATCAGGCCAAGCTGGTCCGGCTCGTCCTGCGGATCCTCTTCGAAAGACGGCAGCGTCACGCCGATCAAACGAATTCCCTTTTCGGTCAGAAACAGCGGCTCAAGGAAACGTTCGATTGTTCAACTCGCATTCGCTGGAAGGACGACAATCGACTTTTGGAGCGCCTTCAACGGATAGAGCAGAATGATGACATTGTGCGTCGTGTCGAAGGCTTCGCCGACGCATTCATGTGCGTTGCCATTCTTGTCCGTTAGGGAGAAGCCGGTGGGGCGCGTCATTTTACGTCCGATCGGCAGGATTGGCCCCAGAAAGTGATCTGGCGTCACCGCGGCGCATGTGGGCCTTCCAAACTGCGTCACGAAGGAGGGGGAAGGCTCGATGCGACGAACCATCGCCCGGGCACCAGCACCAGCAACATACTCGATCGGTTCCAGGACATAGACGGCGCAGGCGCGGTGGTTGGTGCGGGCGAACTCTCTAGCGGCAGCATAGATCGATGCACCAAAATGCGGTGCCAGCTTGATCGGCGTCTTTAGGCTGAAGGCGCCGTCAGCGGCATGGTTGGCGTATGTGTTGCCCTTGAACAGAATGAAGCGCGCAAAATTGTTAGCTTCGCGCTCGAACTGATCGGATACCTCCGGTGCCAGCGTCTTTTCGCAATCCTGGAAAAAGCGGAACATCTTGCGATGCACCGGTAGGTCGTGATGCGCCGTTTCGTGGAGCGTCAGGAACGTCCGCTTTGCTTTAACAACCTGGTCGTCGATATGGATCAGGCTTTCGGCCGAATCGTAGATGCCAAACACCTTGGCGATGGCCGACTTGATCGTCGTGCCAACTTCCGTCGCCTTGCCCTTGAGATAGGCGAGGATCGCAACCGGGTCGAATGCGCTGGTCGGCGCAAGCTTCACTTTTGCGGCGGCCATAATCTCTTCGAGAGGCACAGGAAAGGTGTTCCATCCGCCAGCGCGATCCATCAACTGTCGCGCGCGTTCCTCGACGATACGAAGATCCGCCGGCGTTAGCGTACTATCATCAGGTTTTGTCACCCGGCTTTTTCCTGTTTCTCATAAATTGAAGATACTGCAGCATTTCAGTTTCTTCGTCTGCAGTTAAGTTATGTTCAGCAAATGTCGCGATGCGGCCATGCCTTTCAGTGTCAGACCGCCCGGCCGTTCCCATTAAATAGCCAGCCATCTCCATCAAATTCTCAAAGCTTATCGCATATAGCTCTGAAAGCGCGTGTAATATATTCGGCGATGGCTGTTGAATTTTATCGTTCTCGATCTGGCTCAGGTACGCGTTCGAAACCTGCTTGTTGGTGGCTTCCTCCACGGCCCGCAGACTCATTTTTCGGTCCATGCGGATGCCAGCGAGATATTGGCCCAGGGTCCTTTTGGTCGTTGCGCGGTCGTCGTTGGGAGTGTGCATGGCGGTTGCCCTCCTGCAAGCTGTTGTTTCTATTCCGATTCTAGCGCGCTACGCTAAGTCGATCAAGCGCGCATTTCATTTGCTTGATATTCTTAGCGCGCTATGTCATGGTGAGTCGTGGCGGGGCGTTGGTGCTCCAAGACGTATCAATGGAGCATCCCATGACTGACAATTTTGACGAGAAGGGCGCCGACCCCGGCGTTGAAGAGATCTACGACGGTATCGTGGACTTGGAAGAATACGCCAAGGCGGGCAAGCGGCCGCCGCTTTCCAAGGGCTATCGCATCCGTGTCAACGGCGACCCGTTCGTCGTGAACGAGCCCAAGCCGACCGGCCGCGCGATCCTGACACTTGCAGGCCTGCTCCCGGCGGAAAACTACACGCTGCGGGTCAAGATGGCCGGCGAAAAGCCGAAGAAGGTCGGTCTCGACGAAAGGGTCGATCTCCGCGGCGCGGGCGTCGAAAAGTTCAAGGCGCTGCCGCGCGATCAGACGGAGGGCTAAGTCCATGACGCTTCGCCGCCAGTTCGACCTGCTGCCGATGGATCACGAATTCCTCGAGGAATTCGGGTTGCCTTGGGAAACGATCGTGGATGGGTCCCAATGGGTTCTCATCCACGATTTCCCGATGCCGCGCGGCTACAATCACGCGACAGCAACGGCGGCGATCCGCATCGAAACCGGCTATCCCAATACCGGACTAGACATGGTGTATTTCTCGCCCTTCCTGACGCGCAGCGATGGCAAGCCGATCGGCGCCACCGAAGTGCTCCAGTCGCTTGATGGCAAAAACTATCAGCGCTGGTCGCGGCACCGGACGGGGGAAAACCCCTGGAAGATCGGCCGCGATCATATCGGCACGCATGTCATTCTGATCGAGGATTGGTTGGACAGGGAGTTTGAAAAATGCCCCTCCCTGTGACGCTGGCCATGTCAGGTGATCAGCACGAACACCTGAAAAGCTTTCTGTTTCCGGGCGACGGCAACGAGGCCGTCGCTTTCCTGCTCTGCACACGCCGCGATGGTGATCGACGTCATCGTCTGATCGTGCGCGAAATCCATGGCGTGCCTTACGAAGACTGCGAGGTGCGTTCCCCTGTCCGCGTCACATGGTCCACCGATTACATCGCGCCAATTCTGGATCGCGCTGCGGCTGAAGGTCTTTCTGTCGTAAAGGTCCATAGCCACCCCGGCGGCCTTGCTGCCTTCTCAATGACTGACGACAAAAGCGATCAGCAGCTGTTGCCCATGATCCGCGGCTGGGTTGAAGCGGATGTCCCGCACGGCAGCGTCGTCATGCTGCCCTGCGGTCAGATGTTCGGCCGCTTCCTGAATGCCGCGAAAGAGCTTGTTCCGATCGACTGCATCAGCGTCGCGGCGGATGACCTTCATTTCTGGTATGCGGACGCAGGCAGCAAGGCGCTCCCCAGCTTCGTTGCGTCGCATGCCCAGGCTTTCGACAAAGGCACGATCGAACGTTTTGGGCGATTGTCCTTCGCGGTAATCGGCGCATCCGGCACCGGTAGCCCCACCATCGAGCAGCTTGTCCGCCTTGGCGCGGGTGAAATCGTCGCCGTTGACGACGACCATATCGAAGACCGCAACGTCAATCGCATCATCAATTCCACGATGGCGGATGCAGCTCTGGGACGTGCCAAGGTCGATGTGATTGGCGATGCTGTCGAACGCATGGGGCTCGGCACCCGCTTCATACGCGTGGCCAGGAATCTGTGGGATGCCGAAACCATCCGGCAGGTCGCTCAGTGCGATGTCATTTTCGGCTGCATGGATACGGTCGATGGCCGCTATCTGCTCAACGCCATCGCCTCCTATTACTGCATCCCCTATTTCGACATCGGCGTCCGGCTCGACGCTGTTCCGAACCCGCACGGCGCTGCGCGCATACGCGAAGTTTGCGGCACGGTGAATTATCTTCGACCTGGGCGCTCCAGCCTGGTCAGCCGCGAACTTTTCTCGATGAAGGATGTCGCTGCCGCTGGGCTGCGCCGCAATGATCCCGCCGCCCATGACCGACAGGTTGAGGATGGATACATTCGCGGCGTGGTCGGGCACCGCCCTGCGGTGATCAGCGTCAACATGTACGCTTCCGCGCTCGCGGTGAATGAGCTGCTTGCCCGTCTGCATCCTTTCCGCGAGCAGCCCAACGGCGCCTATGCTGCCGTTACGTTCAGCATGGCGAGCATGGAGCTGATCTACGATCCCGATGAAGGGATTTGCGACATTCTTGGCGGCAAGGTTGGCCATGGCGACACGAGGCCGCTGCTTGGTTTGATGGAACTCGCGGAAAGGCGCAGCGCATGAACTGGCTGCGCAAATTTTTTCAGAGAGCGTATCAGCGCGCCTACGATTGGCTGGTTCCACCGTATGCCACCGTCCTCGTACAGGACGCGTTGCCCAAGACGCTCAAGCGCCGAACGCTCTACGTCGTCCAGGAAGATGGGTTCGAAGAGCAGGCGGCCATGATTTGCCCGTGCGGTTGCAAGGCGACGTTGCAGATGAATCTGCTGACCGATGAAAGGCCATGCTGGCGGGTAACGCAGCATGGCGACGGCACGGCGAGCTTGCACCCTTCCGTCTGGCGTAAAAAAGACTGCAAGTCCCATTTCTGGTTCCGGCGCGGCCGGGTGAAGTGGTGTTAGGCACGTTCAACCGCCATAAAATCAGAAATCGACGTCTCGCTTTTGGTAGCGATTGCGCGACACATCGAATTCCGTCGTGTCGAAGCTGACTTTACCCACCTGGTGGACGGTCAGCGATTTCATATCGCATCCTGCCTGTAAGCCCTCAGCGATCGTGGTTGTCGACTGCGGTCAAGTTGGATGGGCCGGGTCACCACCGTCCTTTTCATTCCCGACTGGACAATCCATCCAGCCACAATCGATACGCGAAGATCCGGGTCGGCGTCAGCCATTCAATGGCGCTGCCCGTCGAATGGTCTTGATTGTCAGAAAAATACACGCTATTTTCTGACACATGAAAACCGTCGCCCTGTCAGTCTCGGATCGGATTATGAAGCGCGCCCGTGCCAGTGGGCGCGGGAGCGTCTTCACGCCCAGTGATTTTCTTGATGTCGCCGGACGTGCTGCGGTCGATCAGGCCCTGTCGCGCATGGTGAAAGGCGGCAAAATGCGACGCCTCGTCCGGGGCCTTTACGATTTCCCCAAGATGCACGCAAAGCTCGGCGCATTGTCGCCGGCTCCCGATGATGTGGCGCAAGCCTTGGCCCGCGAGACTGGATCCCAGGTGCAGATCGCCGGAGCACGGGCGGCGAATGCGTTGGGACTTTCTACCCAGGTTCCAGCCAAAAGCACCTATCTCACCGATGGACCGTCGAGGCGCGTCGTCCTCGGAAAGCGCGTTATCGATCTGCGCCATGCTTCGCCCAAACACCTGATCGCGCCGGGCAGTCCGGCAGGGACGGTCGTTCAGGCCTTGCGGCATCTGGGACCCGTCGGAGCGGCGGATATCATGCAAGTGGCATCCCATAAATTGTCGCTCGGCGATAAGAAGATGCTTGGCAATAGCGCTGTTCAGGCCCCGGCCTGGATGAGGCCGACACTGGTGTCGATCGCCCAGGCTGCGTCCGGGGCGATCGATGGATAAGGTCGCCGTCTCAAAGCGCTCCGATCGCGCCGCCTTGTTCGGCCAGACCGGAGCATCGCTTGGTGTTGCGAACACGATCATCGAAAAGGACTTCTGGGTTTGCTGGACTCTGAAGCGGCTGTTCGAGCGGCGGGAAGAAGGCGCTCCAACGCTTGTGTTCAAGGGCGGAACGTCCCTGTCCAAGGCATTTGGCGCAATTCGCCGCTTCTCCGAAGATCGACTTGTCTTTCGATCGGGCGGATCTCGGCTACAAGGGCGAACGTGATCCGGAACAGGAAGGCTTGAGCGGGAAGGCTGCGGGAAAGCTCATCGAAGCGCTGATGGGTGACGTCGAGAGGCATATTGCTGAAACGCTCATGCCGGCGCTGCATAAAGCCATCGCCGAACACCTCGGAGAATCGGGGGCCAGCGGCTGGACGCTGGAGATCGACGGCAACGATCGACAAACGGTCAACTTTCACTATCCGACCGCGCTCACAGAAAGCGACTATGCCGGCATGGCCTACATCACGCCGAGGGTGAAGCTCGAATTCGGTGCTCGCGGTGACCCATGGCCTACCGAACAGCGTAGCATCCATCCATACGCTGCCGACGAGTTTCCGGACTTCTTCGAGAGCCCAGCCTGCACCGTGACCGTGCTTTCTGCGCGGCGGACATTCTGGGAGAAGGCGACGGCGCTGCACGCCGAGTATCATCGGCCGACTGACAACGCGACGCCGCAATATTTCTCGCGTCACTATTACGACGTCGCGATGCTCCTTGAAACCGATGATGGGCAGGCTGCGGCCACAGATTTCGAACTCCTCGAGCAGGTGGTCAAGCACAAGGCGGTCTTCTTCCGATCAGGTTGGGCAAACTACGACACCGCCCGACCCGGCACCCTGAAACTGGTGCCCTCAGTGGCGAGACAAAAGGATCTGCGCGCTGACTATCGCGACATGGCGCCCATGATGTTCGACGACCAGCCGCTCGCGTTCGAGGAGATTCTCGCGCGAATTCAAAGGCTGGAAGACGCGATCAACCGGTGAGCCATTTGACGGCCTTGGATGAAACGGGTTTGTCCAATGCGACGCGCGCTCGCATGCATAGATCGCTGGGCACCTCTCGGCGATGTAACGAGGCATCCCAACATCGCCGCCGCCATCCTCGACCGGCTTGTTCACAACGCCTACCGCATCGACCTCAAGGGCGAGAGCCTGCGAAAGACCAAACAAAGCACCATTGCTCAGCCAGCAGCTTGACCTCCGCCCAACCGCAAAACAGCATCCCGTAGACCCATGCGAATGACGCCAAGAGTGGCCTGCTTCAGATCGGAATCTCCGGCCGGCTTCATCGGTATCCGCATCGGAGAGCGAAGCCAAGGACAGCCCGTGCCCCTCACGGAGGCTGCCGATAGGGCCTTTACGATGCCAAGTGCGCGGGAAACGGCTGGCGCATTTAGGAGAGCGCGTGACGCGGGCATTCTGGCTGAGGCCGCTTCAGCGTAAGCTGGCTTCGCCGTCCTCGCTGTCCATCAGCTTGTCGAGTGCCAGGATCGAGGTGACTAGGGCAAGGCGCGCCGCCCGCACGCTGACGCCGGCCAGCCGCTCCTTCTGCCCTGCCGCCGCGAGGAACTCGTCGAGCATGTCCGGGCAGTGTCGGACGAGCTCTAGGAAATGGTCGCCCGACGGTGCGTTCTTGGCGACGAACCAGTTCTTGACGGTGCGCTCTCCGGCGCCCGTCCAGCGTGCCACCACCTTGATGGCGGATGACCTCTCGCCGAGTGCCCGGCACAGCACGTTCGCGACGAGCTTGGCGAACTTCTCGTCGCTTGCTCTGCCATTTGGAAAAACCTTGCCCGTCTCGGGAAAAGACATTCCGACCTCCCGCCCGTTGAATGCGCCCGCCGCTTGCGGGCGGCCGAGTGTGCGTCGGAGGTGGTTGAGGTCTGATGGGGGATCGGGTCGGTGATGGCGTCGCAGGCGGCAGGCTCCAGGGGCGGGTGCGCGCCGTGGCCTACGTCCGCATGTCGACCGACCTCCAGGAGTTCTCCCCCGAGAACCAGCTTGCGGCGATCAGGGCCTATGCGGAGCGTCGCGGCTTCGAGGTCGTGCGGACCTATGAGGATGCCGGCAAGAGCGGCCTTAGGGCCGATAACCGCCCCGGCCACCAGAGGCTGATGGTCGACATCCAGTCCGGTCGGGCCGACTTCGAGGTCGTCATCGCCTACGACGTCAGCCGCTGGGGGCGGTTCCAGAACGCAGACGAGGCGGCGTTCTACGAGTACCTCTGCGCTCGGGCGGGCGTCAGGGTTCACTATTGCGCCGAGCAGTTCGAGAACGACGGCAGCACGATCTCGAACGTCGTCAAGTCCATGAAGCGCATGATGGCCGGGGAGTACAGCCGCGAGCTGTCCGACAAGGTCCATGCCGGTCAGTCCCGCCTGATCGTGAAGGGCTTCCGGCAAGGCGGCATGGCCGGCTTCGGCCTGCGCCGGATGCTGTTGGACGAACGCGGCAACCGGAAGTTCGAGTTAGCGCTCGGCGACCGCAAGAGCCTGCAGACCGATCGGGTCATCCTCGTCCCGGGCCCGCCGGATGAGGTCGAGGCCGTCCGGCGAATTTACCGGATGTTCGTGGTCGAGGGGCTCAGCGAGCGTGGGATCGCCGACGTCCTGAACGCCGAGGGTGTCGTCACCGACCTTGGCAGGCCCTGGAACAGGGCGACGGTGCACGAGGTCCTGACGAACCCGAAATACGTCGGCGACAACGTCTTCAATCGGGTTTCCTTCCGGCTGAAGCAGAGGCGCGTGGTCAACGCGCCCGGGCAATGGGTCCGGGCGCCAGGCGCGTTCACGCCCATCGTCGAGATGCAGATGCAAGCGGCTGCGCTGGCGATCATCGAGGAGCGCTCGCGCAAGCTGAGCGACGGCGAGCTCCTCGCGCTGCTGCGCGAACTTCTCTCTGAGGTCGGCGCCCTGTCGAGCCTGGTCATCGACGAGCGGGAGGCGATGCCGTCCAGCAGCGTCTTCGTCACCCGCTTTGGCAGTCTGCTGCGCGCCTACGAGCTTGTCGGCTACAGGCCCGACCGCGACTATCGCTATATCGAGGACAATCGCGAGCTGCGCCGCCGGCACCCAGAGGTCGTCGCCGAAGTCGTCGCCGGGATCCGCGCGGCCGGCGGCAGGGTCGCCATCGACGGGGAGACCGACCTGCTGGCCGTCAACGGCGAGTTCACGGCCTCGGTCGTGATCGCGCGCTGCGTCGAGACGCCGGCCGGGCATCCGCGCTGGAAGATCCGCTTCGACGCGGACCTCGTCCCCGACATCACGGTCGCGGTCCGCATGGCCCAGGGCAACCGCGCGACGCGCGATTACTACCTGCTGCCGTGGATCGACATGACGGAGCCTCGCCTGCGACTCGCCGAGAGCAACGGGCTCTCGCTCGACGGCTACCGGTTCGAGAGCCTCGACTTCCTCTACGCGCTGTCGGCGCGCGCCAGCATCATGGAGGCGGCATGAGCGAAGACGCGAAGAACATCGAGATGATCCAGATCGACCGGATCACGGTGTTGAACCCGAGGGTGCGCAACAAGCGCAACTTCGAGGAGATGGTCGAGAGCATCCGCCGGGTCGGGCTGAAGCGCCCCGTCACCGTCAACCGCGCCATGGGCGAGGACGGCCTGCCAGCTTACGGCCTCGTCTGCGGCCAGGGCCGTCTCGAGGCCTGCGCCAAGCTCGGGCAGACCCACATTCCCGCGATCGTCATCGACGCACCCGAGACGGACTGCCTTGTCATGAGCCTCGTCGAGAATTGCGCGAGAAGGCAGCACCGGGCGATCGACCTCCTGGAGGACGTCCGCGGGATGGCGAAGCGCGGCTACACCGACCACCAGATCGCGGCCAAGATCGGCGTCAGCTACGAGTGGGTTAACATGATATCGAGCCTCTTGGCGAAGGGCGAGCAGCGCCTTCTCGTCGCGGTCGAGAACGGCACGATCCCGATCAGCGTCGCCGTGGAGATCTCGCGCGCCGACGACAGCGGGCTGCAGGATCTGCTTGCCCAAGCCTACACCGAGGGAAAGATCACGGGCGGCAAGCTGTTCAAGCTGCGCCGGATGCTGGACCAACGCCGGCGGATGGGACCCAAGATGGGGGAGACGCCGTATGGGCGCGCGCTGCCGCCGAGGAAGCCGACGTCGACGGAGGCGCTGATCCGCGTCTACCGGCAGGAGGCGGACCGTCAGCGCCTGCTGGTCAAAAAGGCCGACATCACGCAGACGCGGCTCCTGTTCATCGTGGAGGCGATGCGGTCCCTCGGCGATGACGAGAACTTCGTAAATCTTCTCAGGGCGGAGGGGCTCGCCGACATGCCGCGCGAGCTGGCCGACCGCCTGGCGCACGCGAGAACGATGCAATGAGCGCGGGAGCGATCGCCTTCAATCTCGTCCAAGGCTTCGAGAACGAGTGCGTCCGGCTTCCTGCCGCGTCCCTCCTGCCGGTCAAGGCCCTCCGGCACAACGTGAAGGCGAGTACCAAGTACCAGCAGATCGCGGCCTCCATCCACGAGGTAGGCCTGGTCGAGCCGCCGGTGGTCTGCCGGACCGGCGACGGGCTCTACCTGATCCTCGACGGCCACATCCGCATCGAGATCTTGAAAGACATGGGCGTCTCGGAGGTCGAGTGCCTGGTCTCCACCGATGACGAGGCCTTCACCTACAACAAGCGCATCAGCAAGCTCTCGGCCGTGCAGGAGCACAACATGGTCGTGCGCGCCATCGCCCGCGGCGTACCGGAGCAGAAGCTTGCCAAGGCCCTCAGTATCAACCTGTCCAGCCTGCGGCGGCGCACGAACCTGCTTCAAGGGATCTGCGCCGAGGCGGTGTCGCTGCTGAAGGACAAGCAGTGCCCCATGGCCGTCTTCGAGATCTTGAAAAAGATGCGGCCGCTTCGCCAGATCGAGGCTGCGGAGCTGCTCGTCAACGCCAACAATTACTCGGTCAGCTATGTCTCCGCCATCCTGGCGGGAACGCCTCAGACCCAGCTCGTTGCCGGAGACAAGGCGAAGAAGATCAAGGGCGTGACGCCAGAGGCGATGGCCCGCATGGAGCGGGAACTTGCCAAGCTGCAAGAAGCAATCACCTCTATCCAGGATACCTACGGCCGCGAGCACCTTCAGCTCACGGTCGTCAAGGCCTACGTTGCCAGGCTCCTTGGGAACGCGCGCGTGGTGCGGTATCTGACGCAGCATCGGCCGTCGTTCCTCCAGGAGTTCGAGGCGATCGCTGAGGCGACATCCACGCTGGTTCAGGCCAAATCTCCCACAAAATCTGGCGAGATTGCTTGAAGGAGTTGCTTCAGCTTCAATGTTCTATGCACATCATCGTTATTAAAAATATTTGTGAGAACCGCTTCTCGATTTGGCCCTGATGTCAAACCAAGATTGACAAATTGGTTCAGTTTCAAAGCAGGATGAGACAGCTGTTCTCCCAGTTTGATGGGCTTAAGGCGTCTTCCTGCGGGCCGGGCTGTCGGCGAAGCTGAAGCCCCTGCGGGTCTTCACCCATGCGGGCGTCCATCCCTGACGCGGGGTGTAGCGGCGGCGCGCTATCCGGCGGACGATGGAAAGCCGATGCCCATGAACTCGCACAGCTCGACGAATTTGGCGCCTACTACGCTGCGCAGCGACGGGCAGCCCGCACGCGGGCCGATGGTCTGACGGGCGAATTCCTGCACCGGACAAGGTTTCGGCAGAGGTGGCGCGGATCCCGCCGCGCGCGAAGATGAATCTCGCGAAGGTCCGGGCAAATCGTCATACGGCGGCAGGGTGGTTTTCGGCGAATAGCGTCGTTGCCATGAAGCCCGGGCAATCGGAGAGCAGCGCAATCCCGCTCTTCTGCGATGGCGTCCTGGTCCGGTTCCGGATCTTCCACGATCAACCCGCAAGGGGTCGGCTACGCGAGCGTGCCGCCGCTTCGGCTTTGCCTTCGCGGTGATCGCGACCGGCCCCGGCCCTTCGAGGAGCCATCAAGCGGGAATTGCCCCGCTCCCGGATGGAGCCTCACGATGTCGAACGATCTTTCGCTTGCCCAGAGCCACGCCTTCGCACTCGCCCGCACGCTGATGGTCGCGGTCACAGTTTTCCAGATCGATGGCGCCTATGGAGTGCTGCCGAGCGACGAGATCGACGACGCAGACGACCTGCACGTCATTCACGAATTCGACCCCCATGAGCGCCGGCCGGCTCATTGAGCCGGCCCGGGATGCCGCTGGCGAGCAGCCGCCCGCAAGGGAGGCTTGCGCCGCTGGCGATCGATCTCGTCATCCCGTCGTCTGTCGATCCGCGCCCTTGCAGGCGCCGCCCTTCGCGGCTGGGCGGTCTGGTCCCGGAATCCAGTGGGAAGTGAGAGACAGCAGGAAAGGCCGGACGCAAGCGCCGGGAAAGATGATGGAGCAACGAGAACTCGAAGAACTGAAGGGGCGCGTGCTGTGTGCGGCGGTGCTGGAGAAAGCCGGCTTTGCCATCGATCTGAAGGAGAGCACGCGCCGTGCCGTCAAGCACCGGCGCAGCAGCGACATCATCATCGTGATCCACGAAGGCCGGGGCTGGTTCGATCCGCTGTCGGACGCCAAGGGCGATGTCTTTTCGCTGATCCAGCATCTGGACGGCGTTGGCTTCACCGAAGCCCTGGCGCGCGCGGCCGAGCTGGTCGGGTTCCGACCGGCCGAACCCATCTTCCAGAGACCGCGCACTCAGAGGCCGATTGTCTCTCTTGCCGAACGCTGGTGCGCCCGGCGAGTCCTTCGGCCGGGCTCCGCCACTTGGCGCTACCTGCGTCACGAACGCCATCTCCCCGAAAGCGTGCTGCGCGCCGCAATCCGTCAGGACCGGCTGCGGGAAGGCCCGCACGGCAGCGTGTGGGCCGCCCATGCCGACGACGGCGGCATTGTCACCGGCTGGGAGGAGCGTGGGCCCGCATGGCGAGGTTTTTCGACCGGCGGGGCGAAGATATTGTTCCGGCTTGGCGCGCCCGAGGGCTTGAGGCTCTGCGTCACCGAAGCAGCGATCGACGCCATGAGCCTCGCAGCGATCGAGGGGCTGCGGGATGGCAGCCTCTATCTCAGCACCGGCGGAGGTTGGTCGCCGGCGACGCAGGCCGCGTTGCGAGCGCTCGCAGCGCGGCCTGGAGCAAAACTCGTCGCGGCAACAGACGCCAACAGTCAGGGCGAAGCCTATGCCGGCCGGCTGCGCGAGGTCGCCGAGACCGCGGGCTGCAACTGGTTTCGGCTGAGGCCGCCCGGCGATGATTGGAACGACGCTTTGAAAGAGAAAGCCAGGGAGGAGGTGGAAAGACGAAAGAGGAGAGGAGGCCTGCCGCATGCCCGCCGGCAGCATCAAGGGTGACGCTTCGCCCGGCTGCGCCGGCCCTTGACCCGGCCGATCAGGGAAGCGGCCGCGGGGGAGGGGTCAGGAAGCCGAAGATGATGGCGATGTCGCGAGGATGAGCCGCGCTCCGGTCTGACGCGACCAGATGGAGGCAGCACATGACCCTCTTCCCGATCCGCAAAGTGTTTCAGGGCGTCGCCGACCGGCGCCAGATGTTTTTGATGTTCGACCGCCATGCCCAGCGGCCCGATCGCGGCCAGGGTGACGCCGGCTCGCTCTACGCCGGCGAATGGTTTGAGATCGGCCAGGCGGCGCACGACTACATGTTCGAGGCCCTGCCGCCAGTCATCTTGGCGGTCGATATGTTCGCGCTGCGCGTGTTCCTGACCGGCTCGATCACGAGCGTCTTCTTCACCTTGTGGATCGATGGCCGGGCCCGATACTTCCACTGCTATTGCGATCTCGCCGACATCGGGTCCGGCAGGCGCATGCGCGAGGCGATCGTCGAGCGCGAAAGCCGACCCGTCAGGGCGATGACGCGGCAGGAGCGTCTGGAGCACATCTGGTCGGGCACGCATGACGACTATCGCGGCTATGCCGGCGAGCGCTGGCCCGCGCCCGACCGGGGCAAGCGCACCGTCATGGTCTATGGCGGCCGGCAGGGAACGACGTCAAAACTCCTCGACGGCCTGACGGACACGGAGATCAGCGAAAAGCTCCCCGTGCATTTGCGCTATTTGCCCGACGCGATCGCAGCGTGACGGGTGGCGGCGATGTTCAGCTTTTCTGTCACGGATGTCCGCGCCGTCATCACGCGCGGCCGGATCGACGCCGTCCTCAATGGCGGCTTTCGCAATCCCCATTACGGCCTGCTCCCCGGCCAGGACGAACGGCCCGGACTTTGGCTGGTCGCCGATGACGGCGTCTACATCATGTCCAACGGCAAGCTCGCCGAGGATCAGCGTCTGCTCGTGGTCTACGCCCAGGAGTGCGATCCAAAGACCAACCCGGACTACTGGCACTACAAGCGCCAGCACTTTGGCGGCGATGACGGCGTCGAATTTCTCGATGCCGTCGTGCTGGTGAAGCTGATCGACGCCCCGCCAACGGCGACGCATCTGACGATCGAGATCACCGACAGCGCCCTGTCGCTTGCTCTGGTCCGGCGCTGAACCGCCGCCCCGACCAGCCGGGTCTTCACACACCTTCCCGCAATCATCGCCTCCCGTCGGATCGATCCGGCGGGAGCGATGGCGCGCGCCCCGATCACAGGAGACATTCGCCATGGCGCAAGATCACCGCCTCAATCTCGATCCCTTCACCATCGACCTCTTCAATGACACCGCACTCTCCTCGGGGTTGAGCTTCGGTGTCACGGCCTTCGCCGGCGACGTCGCAGCAAATGACGACGATGATCCCGAGCCCACACCGCCGTCGCCGGCGCAGCGGATCGAGCCGCGCACGCAACAGCCCGCGACCAATCCTTGGGGCGTCAATTTCGTCCTCGACGGCGACCGCGGCCTGGCCGCGAGCTGGAAGGATCGCGCTCGCGATACCATCGCGGCGATCCGGCTCGCCACGGACATCGAAAGCCAAAAGCGGCCAGCAACTCTGGACGAGCAGGGCAGGCTGATCCGCTTCACCGGATTCGGCGCCTCCGATCTCGCCAATGGCGTCTTTCTCCGGCCAGGCGAGACGGCGTTTCGCAAGGGCTGGGAGACGATCGGGCGCTCGCTGCAGGATGCGGTTAGCGACGCCGACTACGCCTCGCTCGCCCGCTGCACGCAGTACGCCCATTTCACACCGGAGTTCATGGTGCGGGCGATCTGGACGGGCTTGCAACGGCTCGGCTGGCGCGGCGGCCGCGTGCTGGAGCCGGGCATTGGCACGGGGCTGTTCGCGGCGCTCATGCCGGAAGCCTTTCGCGATTGCGCGCATATCACCGGCGTCGAGCTCGATCCGACGACGGCGCGCATCGCCCGGCTGCTGCTGCCGCGCGCCCGGATCCTCACCGGCGACTTTGCGCGCATCGACCAGCCGGCGAACTTCGACCTCGCCATTGGCAATCCGCCGTTCTCCGATCGCACGGTCCGTTCCGACCGGGCCTATCGTTCGATGGGCTTGCGGCTGCACGACTACTTCATCGCGCGATCGATCGATCTGTTGAAGCCCGGCGGGCTTGCAGCCTTCGTCACCTCGCATGGCACGATGGACAAGGCCGACGCATCGGCGCGCGAGCACATCGCGAATTCCGCCAATTTGATCGCCGCCATCCGCCTGCCGGCAGGCAGCTTCCGTGCTGATGCCGGCACGGATGTCGTCGTCGACATCCTGTTCTTCCGGAAGCGGAAACCGGGCGAGCCGAAGGGCGATCTTGTCTGGCTCGATCTGGAGGAGGTCCAGGCCGGGATAGCCGATGAGGGCGCGATCCGCGTCAATCGCTGGTTTGCACGCCATCCCGACTTTGTCCTCGGCAGGCACGCTCTCACCTCAGGCCCCTTCGGCATGGCCTATACCTGCCAGCCGCAGACCGGCACCTCTCTCGATGCCGCGTTGGACGCCGCTATCCGTCTCCTTCCGGAGAGCCTCTATGACGGTGAGCCGGAAGCTGTCGATCTCGACGACGACCCAGCGCCCGACGCGAAGCTTGCACTCTCGCCGGAGGCGCGAGTCCGCGAGGGGAGCTACTTCGTCGACACGCGCCGCGGCCTGATGCAGCTCGTCGACGGCCAGCCGATCGCCGTGAAAGTTCGGCAAGGTCGTAGCGCCGAAGGCGTCCCGGAAAAGCACGTGCGGATCATCCAGAAGCTGATCCCGATCCGCGACGCTGTGCGCGAGGTCCTGGCCGCTCAGGAGCAGGATCGGCCGTGGAAGGACGCGCAGGTTCGCATGCGCATCGCCTGGTCGAGTTTTTTGCGGGACTTTGGCCCGATCAATCACACGACGGTCTCGATCTCGGAGGACGAGACGACCGGCGAGGTCCGTGAAAACCACCGCCGGCCGAATCTGCAGCCCTTCCTCGACGATCCCGATTGCTGGCTCGTCGCCTCGATCGAGGACTACGACCTCGACACCGATACGGCGAAACCCGGTCCGCTGTTCAGCGAGCGCGTGATCGCGCCGCCGGCGTCTCCCGTCATCACTTGCGCCACGGACGCGCTTGCCGTCGTCCTGAACGAGCGCGGCCGCGTCGATCTCGAGCATATCGCCGAGCTTCTGCATCGAGATGTTACCGGCGTCGTCGCCGAACTCGGGGACGCGATCTTCCAGAACCCGGCCGACCGCGCCTGGCAGATGGCGGACGCCTATCTGTCGGGGCCGGTGCGCGACAAGCTGAAAATTGCAGAAGCCGCTGCGGCCCTCGATCCCGGCTATGAGCGCAATGTCCGCGCTCTCGTCGCGGTCCAGCCGGCCGACCTTGGTCCTTCCGACATCACCGCCCGTCTCGGTGCGCCCTGGATTCCGGCCTCCGACGTCGTCGCCTTCGTCAAGGAGACGATGGGCGCCGAGATCACGATCCGCCATATGCCGGAGCTGGCGTCATGGACGGTGGACGCAAGACAGCTCGGCTGGCTGGCGGCGGGAACCTCCGACTGGGGCACCGGCCGCCGCCATGCCGGCGAATTGCTGACCGACGCGCTGAACAGCCGCATCCCGCAGATCTTCGATACGGTGAAGGAGGGCGGCAGCGAGCGACGTGTGCTCAACGTCGTCGATACCGAAGCCGCCAAGGAAAAGCTGCACAAGATCAAGACCGCCTTCCAGAGCTGGGTCTGGTCCGAGCCCGACCGCACCGACCGGCTGGCGCAGGTCTACAATGACCGCTTCAACAACATCGCGCCGCGCGCCTTCGACGGCTCCCATCTCAATCTGCCCGGCGCGAGCAACGCCTTCACCCTCTATCCGCACCAGAAGCGCGGCATCTGGCGGATCGTCGCGGCCGGCGCGACTTATCTCGCCCACGCCGTCGGCGCCGGCAAGACCATGACTTTCGCTTCCGCCGTGATGGAGCAATGCCGGCTCGGCCTGATCGCCAAGGCCATGCTGGTCGTGCCGGGCCATTGCCTGGCGCAGGTCGCGCGTGAGTTCCTGGCGCTCTATCCCAATGCCCGCATCCTTGTCGCCGATGAGAGCAATTTTTCGAAGGAGAAGCGCCATCGCTTTCTGTCGCGCGTCGCGACCGCGACCTGGGACGCAATCATCATCACGCATTCGGCGTTCCGCTTCATCGACGTGCCAAGCGCGTTCGAACAGCGGATGATCCAGGACGAGCTCGAACTCTATGAGAGCCTGCTGATCAAGGTCGAGACCGACGACCGCGTTTCGCGCAAGCGCCTCGAACGCATGAAAGAGGGCTTGAGGGAGCGGCTGGAGGCGCTCTCGACCCGCAAGGACGATCTCCTGACCATCTCGGAACTCGGCATCGACCAGATCATCATCGACGAGGCGCAGGAGTTCCGAAAGCTCTCCTTCGCCACCAACATGTCGACGCTGAAGGGCGTCGACCCCAACGGCTCGCAGCGCGCCTGGGATCTTTATGTGAAGTCGCGCTTTGTCGAGACGAAGAATCCTGGCCGAGCGCTCGTGCTGGCGTCGGGCACGCCGATCACCAACACGCTCGGCGAGATGTTTTCGGTGCAGCGCCTGATGGACCGTGCCGCGCTTCGCGAGCGGGGCTTGCACGAGTTCGACGCCTGGGCCTCGACCTTCGGCGACACCACGACCGAGCTCGAGCTGCAGCCATCGGGCAAATACAAGCCGGTCTCGCGTTTCGCCAGCTTCGTCAACGTCCCCGAACTCATCGCCATGTTCCGCTCCTTCGCGGACGTCGTGATGCCAGACGACCTGCGGCGCTACGTCAAAGTGCCGGCGATCTCGACTGGCCGTCGTCAGATCCTGACCGCGAAGCCGACGCCGGCTTTCAGGGCCTATCAGCGCCTGCTCGACGAACGCATCAAGGTGATCGAGATGCGCGACCGGCCGCCGGAACCGGGCGACGACATCCTGCTTTCCGTCATCATCGACGGCCGCCATGCCGCGATCGACCTGCGCCTTGTCGAGCCCGGCAACGACAACGAGCCCGAGAATAAGCTCAACCTGCTGATCGGGAACGCCCTGCGAATCTGGCGGGGGACGGCGGGCAACGCTTATGTCCGCCCGGACGGCAAGCCCTTTGAGCTTGGTGGCGCTGCCCAGATGATATTCTCCGATCTCGGCACGATCAGCGTGGAGAAGAGCCGGGGGTTTTCGGCCTATCGCTGGATCCGCGACGAGCTCGTGCGGCGAGGCGTGCCGGCCTCCGAAATCGCCTTCATGCAGGAATTCAAGAAGTCGGAAGCGAAGCAGCGCCTGTTCGGCGATGTCCGCGCCGGCAAGGTGCGCTTTCTGATCGGTTCGTCAGAGACGATGGGCACCGGCGTCAACGCCCAGCTCAGGCTGAAGGCCCTGCATCATCTCGACGTGCCCTGGCTGCCCTCGCAGATCGAGCAGCGGGAAGGCAGGATCGTGCGGCAGGGCAACCAGCATGACGAGGTCGATATCTTTGCCTATGCCACGCAAGGCTCGCTCGACGCCACGATGTGGCAGAACAACGAGCGAAAGGCGCGCTTCATCGCTGCTGCACTTTCGGGCGACACCTCGATCCGCCGGCTCGAAGATTTGGGCGAGGGGCAGGCCAATCAGTTCGCAATGGCGAAGGCGATCGCGTCGGGCGATCAGCGGCTGATGCAGAAGGCCGGACTCGAGGCTGAAATCGCGCGTTTAGAGCGCCTGCGCGCCGCACATCAGGACGATCAGTTCGCCGTGCGCCGGCAGATCCGGGATGCCGAGCGCGATATCGAGGTCTCCACCCGTCGCATCAGTGAGATCAGTCGCGACATCGAGCGCCTCGCCCCGACCGCCGGCGACGCCTTCGTGATGATCGTGATGGGCACGGCTTATGTCGAACGCAAGGAAGCCGGCCGCGCCTTGCTCAAGGAGGTCCTCACCCTTGTGCAAATGCGGCAGGAGGGCGAGGTGACCATCGCCACGATCGGCGGGTTCGACCTGGAGTTCAGCGGCGCGCGCGGCGGCCGCGACGGCTACCGCTATGAGACGATGCTGCTGCGCACCGGCACCGATCACGAGATCGATTTGCCGGTCACTGTCACGCCGCTCGGCGCGGTGTCACGGCTGGAACATGTGCTCGGGGATTTTGAGGGCGAGCGGGAGCGGCATCGTCAGCGTCTCGCTGAGGCGCAGCGCAGGCTGGCGTCGTATCGGTCGCGCAAGGGCGGGGAGTTCGCCTTTGGCACGGAGCTGGCCGAGAAGCGCCGGCAGTTGGTCGAGATCGAAACGGGGATGGCGAGCGATCTGGACGGACCCGATGCGATGAAGGCGGTCGCCGCTGATCAGACAGGCATTTGAAGGAATGAAAACCAAGCGAAAGGGCGAGAGAAGAAAGAGGCTTGCTCGCCGATCGGCCATTCCGGTGGCGCTGACGCTCAACCGCCGCCGTCGCGATCCCGGCCCGTCGTCCTTCGGAGGGCTTTTGCCCCGCTTGTCCGGCCGGGCCGGGATGCTCGGCCGCAGTTGCACCGGCCTGTCCGCTCCGCGGGCGGGGAGGGGTCTTCGGGAAGAAGACTGAACCGGACAGGTCGAGGCCTTGGTCCGACACCCCCTCAAGGAGCGTTCCCATGCATCTCATGAAAGTCGATCCGCGCGCGCTGAAGGAGAATTCCGATCGTTCGCGCCAGACGAAATCAACTCCGCAGGCCGACGCGCTGTTGCTGGCGACGATCAAGGCGGTCGGTCTCGTCCAACCGCCGGTGATCGCGCCGGAGACCGATGGCGGCAATGGCTACATCATCGATTCCGGGCACCGCCGCGTGAGGCAGGCAATCGCGGCCGGGCTGGAGGAGATCGACGTCCTTGTCGTCGATGCCGCCAACGACAATGGCGCGATGCGGAGCATGGTCGAGAACATCGCCCGCGAGCCGTTGAACCCGGTCGATCAGTGGCGAGCGATCGAGCGGCTCGTCGCGCTCGGCTGGACCGAGGAGGCGATCGGCATCGCGCTCGCACTGCCGGTGCGCCAGATCAGAAAGCTCAGGCTGCTGGCGAATGTATTGCCTGCGATGCTGGACCTCATGGCCAAGGGCGACATGCCCAACGAGCAGCAACTGCGCGCGATCGCGGCAGCGAACCTCGACGAGCAGCGCGAGGTTTGGAAGGCGCATAGACCTAAGAAGGGCGATCCGCAGGTGTCCTGGTGGAGCGTGGCGAACGCTCTGTCGAAGAAGCGCATGTACGCGCGCGACGCGAGCTTCGGCGACGACCTCGCCCAGGCTTACGGCATCACTTGGGTCGAGGATCTGTTCGCGCCGGCCGACGAGGACAGCCGCTACACCACCAATTTCGAAGCGTTTCTGGGGGCCCAGCAGGAATGGATGACTATCAACCTGCCCAAGCGAGGCGTCATCACCGACGTCAACAACTGGGGTCAGGTCGTGCTGCCGCCCAAGGCCGACCGAGTCCACGGCAAGCCGGGCAAGGGCGATAGGACCGCGATGTATCTCGACCGCGAGGGCAAGGTGCAGAGCGTGCATTTTCGGCTGCCGGAGCCGAAGAAGAGCAAGGGCGCCGACGAGGCCGAGGGCGGCGATGATGCGATCGTCATGGCCAAGCCGCGGCCGGACGTGACCCGCAAGGGCGTCGAGATGATCGGCGACCTGCGCACCGATGCGCTGCACGAGGCGTTGGCGCGAGCGCCGATCGAGGACGACACGCTGATGGCGCTGCTCGTGCTCGCGCTCGCCGGCCGCAACATCTCGGTCCAGTCGGGCGCGTCCGACGACGTCTACGGTTTTGCGCGGATGGAGCGCCATGCCGTACGTCTGGTGGATGGTGACGGTAAACTTGCCTTCGATCGCGACGCGCTGCGGATCGCCGCCCGGTCCGCCCTGATCGACGTCTTGTCGGCCCGTCAGAACCGGACCGACAGCGGAATCGTCGCACGTTTGGCGGGCGATGCGATCGGCGCGGACGGCTTTTTGCCGAGCATGGGCACGGAGGAGTTCCTGTCCTGCCTGTCGCGCCAGGCGCTGGAGCGCTCCTGCAAGGACACGTCCGTACTGCCCCGTGCTCGAGTGAAGGACACGCGCGTCGCGCTCGTCGAGCATTTCAAGGAGCAGCGCTTCGTCCATCCGTCGGCGGTGTTCGCGCCGGCGGCAGCCGAGGTCGCGAGTTGGCGGTCCAAGAGCGCCGACGCTGCGGACACCGCCGCTAGCGACGCCCAGGAGGAGTCCAGCGAGGCGGCGGGAACCGACGAAGGCGAATTCGACGTCGTCGACGAAGCCTATCGAGTCGCAGCCGAGTAGTCGCGCTCCTCATCCTGCCCCGATCCACATCCGCCGCCGGCCTCGCGCCGGCGGCGGTCTTGTTTCCACACCTGCTCCATCACGGAGGACACACATGTCCGCGCACGCCATCTTCGACAATGCCCCGATCGGCTCCCTCATTGCCTGGTCCGACGGGACGCCGCGGCCACTGGCGCGCTTCACGAAAAAGCTTTCGGCCTGGCTGACCAGCAATGGCAGGGGCCGCCTGATCCGGAAGCAGGGCGCAAGGGCCATGGGCAATCTCAGCCTGTCCGCCTGCTTCACACTGCACGAGGCGGATTTTGGCGCAGGCGGCGTCATCGCTTTGCGCGTCCATAGGACTTTCTCGCTCGACTCTTCGCTGCGCTTCAGCGTGATCGAGCGGCCGGTCATCGGCTCGGTCCGCGTCTTCGACCGGCTCGGCGAGGAGGCCGAGCTCGTCCACCTCGCGTCGCATCGGCCGGCGGCGGAGGAATGGCTCTCTCGCCAGGGCTTTCCGCGCGCAGTGCTCGAGGAGGTAACGGCCGACGAGGTCGGCGCCGCGGTCGGCGAGGGGAGGGCGGCATGAACGATGTCCTCGCTTGCGACGCGACCGACGTTACGCCGGAAACCCCCGAGATCGAGTTTGGCCGATCGACCGAGGGTTTTTCGGTCGCCCGGGTAGCTGACACGGCCTTCGCCATGCTGCCGGCCCGCAACGGGCGGCATTATCTCGCGACGGGCTGGCGGATTGAGCGCCCGATCGCGGAGTGGCGTCGGTCCGATTTTTACGGCCATTCCGGCAGACTGGCGGATGGGGCCGCGTTTCGCGCCAAAGTCCTGGAGCACGCGGAGCATCAGCGTGAGAAGGGGGCTCTTGGTCGAACGCAGATGCGCAGCAAGTCGCAAACGCCGTGGGGCATGTCGCAGGGCACGACCCTCTACGCCGACGGCGTCGAATCCCATTCGACCGCCGGACATGGCGGCTTCAAGCTCTCAGCCGAGCGGAACGAACACGTCCACCCACTCCTGCGTGCGGAAGGCGGCTGGTACGAGGAGGATTGCGCCTGGGCAATCGTCGCCATCACCTTCCCCGACCTCTTCAGCGGTTTCGAGCGGCGCTGCGCCGAGCGCTCGATCAAGGATAGCTGGCCCGACGCGTGGGAGGCGATGTCCGTGACCGAGCTCGGACCGGGCGAATCCTATGAGAAGGACCGGCGTGCCTTCCACCAGGCACATGCCGGGGACTGGATCGTGGTTTCGGCGATGGGGTCAGGACATTACAAGGGGTTTGTCGAGTGCGTCGCCACGCCCGGCGGCCGGCGCGGCGAGGGGACCGAGGAGCGCCGCTTTCTCGTTCCAGCGGACGAGTATGCGGTCGGCCGGTTCGGCTTCGTCATCGATCCGAGCCGTCATGCTGTCTATGGTGGGCCTTCCAGCTTCCTCGGCTGGCAGCGCAGGGCATCGTGATGGCGATCTCGTTTGAGACGTTGGCGCAGCTCTCTCGCATGGAGGAGGCGCGCCGGCAGGTCCAGCGCCAGCTCGAGCTGATCGACCGGCAGATTACGCGCCGGGCGGCCGCGCTGGTCCCGCACCAGCGCAAACGCCATGGCGATCGGCGAGGGAAATCGTCCGATGTGTGCATGGTGCTGGAACGCTATCGCTTGACTCTTGCTGCGCTGACGGCCGAGCGTCAGCCGGAGATCGACGCTCTGTCGCGCAAACTCGCTCGGCAGGACCAGGCCATCGCCGCCCATCACGAGCGTCAACAGATTGCGCTTTCGCGCGCGGCGTGACCGGGCGATGCGGGGGGCGTTGCAGGTCCGTCAGTTCCGAGGCAATCGGCGGCGCATGGCTGCGAGGCCGTGAGTGTTCGTTCCGGTTGCGTCACTGAGGCGAGGCCGGGCTGGCCCTCGTCCTCTCGGGTTTGCTGCGGTCTGAACCGTTGGCCAGGCGCTTCAAGGCCGCGTGCCGCGCCGCGTGGCGGCCGGCCTTCGCCGATCTCGCAGACGAGGCGCAGCGTCCTTCGCGAGGGCTAATGCCCTGCTTGGCCGCAGGCCTCGTCCGCTCGCCTGGCAAAGGCCGGGCCCTGATGCGCCAGGGCATTCGACGGTTCGGGTCGACCGCACCCGAGGGGACGAAGGCCAAGCGCCGATCCGGCTCCGAAGGCGCAACCGAAAAAAGGACTTTTCCCATGGCCAAGACCGCACACTCACCCCGACAGACCGCCCGCGTCGTGCCGCTCCGCAAGAGCACGACCATCGAAATGACCCGGCTCGCCTGTCCTAACACGCAACAGGCGATCCTGATCTCCGAGAGTTTTGGGCTCCCGGTCCTCGAGGGCGACGGCATCCGCGACATGCACGAGCGGTTGATTGTGGAGACCGCGGCCAGCCTGCAGGAAGGGCTTGGAGAGCGAGCGATGCAGATCCACCTGCAGCGCATCGTCGGCGCCTATGTAGGCTCGGCCCATGGCGCCGGACAGTTCTACTCCCGCGCGGTTACCGAGGCGCGCGACGCTACCGCCAAATCGGCCTGCGACGATCGCGACGAGGATGTCGATGGCCCGGTCGGCTTCGACGGCCCCGCCCAGCGCAAGCGAGAATTTGCCGCCGACATGGGCGTCCAGGCCCACGCGCTGCTGATGGCGGCCGAGGGCGCTGTCGCGGCTTATGAGCAGGTCATTGGCGAACGGTGGAAGCCCTTCGAGCGAGCTGCTGAGACCACAAGTCCGTCCGTCGATCGCAAGGCGGCGTCGGTTCAGATGGCCGCCTTCGGCTAAGCCAGTGCGAGCGGGGCGACAAGCCCCGCTCGTCGTCTATCAAAGTCCAAGGCGAACCTGGCGAAGCAGAGAAGAGCGGGTTGGCCGCAATGACCGCGACCCGTCCCGGCCGACGGTCTTGGCCGGGACGGCATCGGCTGCAACGGCCTTGCCGTCTTCCACTTCGTTCCAGCCCGCCGGGTGCAGCCACCGCCTGGCCTCCCGGCTTTTCGACCTCCGTGACGGGGTCGCGATCAGCGCGACCTCCACGATGGAGGTTGGATCATGAGCAGGTCAGAAGAGAAGCTGCGCACGGACGTCTATGCGCGGATCACCGATAGGATCGTCGCCGGTCTGGAGAAGGGCGTGCGTCCGTGGATGCAGCCATGGCGGTCTGAAAACGGCAGCGGAGGCGTGACGCGGCCGCTGCGGCATAATGGTCTGCCCTATAGCGGGATGAACGTGCTTTTGCTGTGGACTGAAGCTGCGGCGCGCGGATACGCCTCGCCGATCTGGATGACGTTCAAGCAGGCGCTCGAACTCGGCGGCGCTGTGCGCAAGGGTGAGACCGGCTCGACGGTTGTCTTTGCCAGCCGCTTTAAGAAAACCGAAACCGATGCCTCGGGCGACGTTGTCGATCGGGAGATCCCGTTCCTCAGATCCTACACGGTCTTCAACGCAGAGCAGATCGACGGCTTGCCTGCCAACGATCGCAACCAGTCCGAAGCACTCTGCGACCCGATCGAGCGGAGCGATCATGCCGATCGCTTCTTCGCCCAGACCGGCGCCGTCATCCGACATGGCGGCGACCGCGCCTACTACTCTCCGGCGACCGACCACATCCAGATGCCGCCTTTCGCGACGTTTTGCGACGCAGGTTCTTATGTCGCGACGCTGAGCCATGAGGCGACGCATTGGACGGCTGCAGCGCATCGCGCGAACCGCGATCTCAGCCGCTACGCCAAGGATCGGAGCGAGCGGGCGCGCGAGGAACTGATCGCGGAACTCGGAAGCTGCTTCCTGTGCGCCGATCTCGGCATTGCGCCGGAGCTGGAGCCGCGTCCAGATCACGCCAGCTATCTCGGCTCCTGGCTTGAGGTTCTGTCCAGCGACAAGCGCTTCATCTTCGCCGCCGCGGCGCATGCTCAGCGGGCCGTCGCTTATCTTCACGGGCTCCAGCCGCAGACCGGCTTGATCGCGGAGGCTGCATGAGTGATCGAGCACGATGATGCCGGAGCCAGTTCGGAATTACTGGAGGCGCTACCACCATGCGTTCCCCAGGTGTTTCCAAGGGCCTTGCGTCCACTGCGTCCTCGATCGGCATGTCTGACCGGAGGCCGTCGTCACTGGCGCGCCGTCTCGCTCTCACACCTGCAACGGCCATCCGCGCCTTTCTTCCCCTGGGCCCTGCGGTCCCATTCCTCGCGGGACAAGAAACCCCCCTCCCGGCCGTCCTCCACTGCGTTGCGGCCCGATGGGGTGCAGGTCGAGCGCCTCCGGTCTTTCGACTGCCATCGAGGCCGCGATGGGCGATAGCCTCGAGCAACCAGAAGGAAGTACGACAATGGCGATCATCGGCAGCTTCACCTCGAACGGCGACGGCTTCAACGGCACGATCAAGACCCTCAACCTCAACGTCAAAGCCAAGATGGTGCGCCCGGAGCGGTCATCGGAGAAGGGCCCGGCCTTCCGCATCCTCGCAGGATCTGTCGAGTTCGGCGCGGCCTGGCAGAAGACCTCGGATGAGGGGCGCGATTATCTCTCGGTCAAGCTCGACGATCCGAGCTTCCCCGCTCCCATCTACGCCAACCTGATCCAAGTCGAAGGCACGGAAGGCCTCCAGCTCATCTGGTCCCGTCCGACCCGCAACTGAGCCCCCAGTCCAAGATGGCCCCGCCGTGAGGCGGGGCCAATCATTCCGCCCCACGGCCGTGCGCCGAAAACCACTTCGCCTTCTCACCTCGTCAGTCCCCCTGTTGGTTTAAACCACAGCCGACTTCTAGAGCCGTCAGCGCGCGGATTGTGGTTCAAACAACCGCTGCCTCGCTGAAACAGCGATCCAATGATTTGTGGTGCAAACCACATCACTGCATGTGTTGGTTCAAACCACACCTCGACCTTCGCGTGATCTGCTCGGTGTCAGCCGCCCTGGTGCTTCCCGCGTGAACTGGAGGGGCTCTCTGGTCGTGCCATGGTACGGCCGGCGGAGCCCGCCTCAAGGACGCGCGGTGCCCCCAAAATGCTTCGCATTTCGGCTCCCCCACGCGCCGCCTCCGGCGGTCGGCTGCGCCGATCCTTGACCCGGTCTCCACCGACGCGTGGCGCGCCTTCGTCCATTCGAGACGAAGGAGGTTCTCATGACCATGCCGATCGATCAGCAGATTGCCGAACTCAAGGCCGAACTGAACAATGCCTACCTGACGCCGCGCGAGCGACGCGATGCGCAGCGGGAGCTGGAATTCCTGACCGAGCAGGACCGCAGCGATGCGGAGACGGAGTACTTCGCAGATGTCGAGGGTTGGGCTTCGGTCCACGCCGCCGAGCTTGCCGCACTGCCATTCTGAGCATCACGATCCGAGACGGCCAGTCTGACGCCACGCGCGTCGGGCCGGCCTTTTTGCATGTCGCCCTGGCCTGCGCTTGCTCTGCTGCGCCCAGGCCAGATTCTCGTGGCCACTCGTCGGCGGTGTGGTTAAAACCAACACCGTCACGTCATCGCCGCGATCTCCGGCCAGAACACGCTCCGATTGAAATCGTCGGGGCTGTATCGCGTTCGCCATGAAGACCATTGTGATCAACAACCAGAAGGGCGGCGTCGGCAAGACGACGCTTGCCGTGCATCTTGCCTGGCACCTGGCCGAGAGCGGCGCCCGCGTGCTGCTGATCGACGCCGATGCCCAAGGCAACGCCACCGATACGATGAAGCGTCATCGTGGCGACGTGACCGCCGCCGACCTGTTCCGACAGGGCAGGGCTCCAGTCACTGGGGGCACTGAGGGGATCACGCTCGCGGCCTCGGACAGCTCGCTCACCGATGTCGATCGCGGCGATGCGGCCGGCATCCATCAGTTCCGCGACAATCTCCGGGCCGGCAGCGCGGCGTTCGATGTCTGCGTCATCGACACGCCGCCCTCGCTGGGCCTGCGCAGCGTGGCCGCGCTGGTCGCCGCGACCCATGTGCTGTCGCCGATCTACCTCGAGGATTACTCGGTGAAAGGCGTGAAGGGACTGCTGCAGACCGTGATCGGCGTGCAGAAGCGCTACGGCCGATCCGACATGAAGTTTCTCGGACTGCTGCCGTCGAACTTCAACACGAAGTCGCCGCGTCAGCGGGCGCATCTCGACCAGCTTCTGCGCGAGGCTGGCAAATACGTCTTCCCCGGCCACATCGTCGCGCGTGATGGCTATGCCGAAGCGGTCGCCGAGGGCGTGCCCGTGTGGAAGCTGAAGAAGCGCTCGGCGCAGGAGGCCGGCCGCGAAATCCGCCTCGTCCTGTCGCGCATCGTCGAGCATTTGGGGTGATCGCATGGCGCTTGATCTGAGCTTCAAGGATCTGGCGGATGTCGCCGCAGATGGAGGGTCGGATGGCCGACCGCTCAAGGTGGCGCTGGACCTGATCGACGAGGATCCCAATCAGCCGCGGCTCGAGTTTCCAGAGGACGAACTGCAGCACCTTGCCGCGTCGGTCCGGATCGAGGGCATTCTCCAGCCGATCGTGGTCAGGCACTCAGAGCAGGCGGGCCGCTTCATCATCGTCATGGGCGCGCGGCGTTACCGGGCCGCTAAGATTGCCGCGCTGGTCGAGGCACCCGTCTTCGTTCAGGACGGCACTGACGCGAACCCTTACGCCCAGATGGTCGAGAACATTCAGCGCGACGATCTCAAGCCCAGCGAGATCGCGCGCTTCATCACGGCTCGGCTCGAGGCGGGCGAGAAGCAGACGGAGATTGCACGGCGTCTGGGCAAGCCGCGCGACTGGGTTTCGCGCTATGCGGCGGTACCGAAGATGCCGGAGTTCTTGCAGGAGAAACTCCCCACGAGTTCGATCCGCGCGGTCTACGAGCTCTACCAGGCGTGGCGGCAGGAGCCTGCTGTCGTGGAGCGAGCCGTCAATGAGCGGCACACCTTCACCGATGCGCAGGCGCGAGAGTTTGCATCCAGCCTCCGGGCTTTCGTCGATCCAGCGGTAGCGCCCGACACAGCAGCACGGGATGGGGCCAAGGATGTCCGAGCGCCGGAGACAGGTCGCGCATCGGCTCGCGAGAAACCATCCTCAAGCTTAACCACAGTGCCGTCCGGAACGGGAAGAAAAGGCATGCCCGTGGTGCGGGTGCGCGCTGGCAAGCGGGTCGGTCAGTTGGTCCTCGACGCAAGGTCGGATGCCGAACAAGGGAGCGCCCGCGTCGCCTTCGATGATGGTGGAAGCGAGGACGTTCCTGTTGGCGAGCTGCGGATCGAGGCCGTGCTGATCGGCTAAGCCGGGCCGCCCTGCCACTGTCGTTTCGCAAGGCGTGGTTTAAACCACGCTCTTTCGGCTCCTGTTCGATCGCCTAGACCCGCGGCGTTGTGGTTCGCTGTGGGCAGTTCCCATACGGCAGCTATTCCAGCTTCTCGAATCGTTAACCGAGGTGGATGGTGGAGAGTCTTTGGGTTCTATTCTAGTGCAGGATAGGCTTGCCGCCAGCGATTTATTACGCCAGATTGGCGTGGCGACTCGCTTTAGCGCGTCGATGGTCTTTGTTGCAGTGAGAGGACGCCCAGGTGCCGACGCTGACGTTGCGAGTTTCGGACGAGCTGGCGCTTCAGTTTGCGGCTCTGGCGGCGACCGAAGGCGGCAAGTCGGTGCTGATCCGCCGGTTGATGGAGAACGCTGTCGGCGCGCCGTCATCGAAGCGGGGACCGGTCGCTGTCGGCGCGCCGCAGAAGGTGACGGTGCGCTTCCGGGAGAGCGAAATGCATCAGCTCAGGGAGATGGCGTCGGCACGGGGGATGACGCGGACGCAATGGATCACGTCGCTGGTGCGGTCACGCCTGGGTGCGCCGGCGCAGCAGTCGGATGGCGAGCGTGAGGAGCTGCGGACCATCGCGCGCGAGTTGAACCGGATCGGCGGCAACATCAACCAGATCGCGCGGGCTGCCAACGCTGGCGACAGTACGAAACTAGGCGGCTCGAGGTACGGACTAGATGAGGCCCGCTTGGCGCTTGAAGCGCTTCAGGGTGAATTGAAGGGCGTGCTGGATCGGACCAGCACCTACTGGGAGGGCCAGTAATGAGCGGGAAGCGTGCTCAAGAGCTGCTCGATGACCTACCGCCGATCTCCTATGTGTGGCGGACACCGGTGCGGCGGCCTCGGGTTTCTGAGGCCGACATTCCCGATCCGGTCGCGCCGCAGCGCGTCACGCCGGCGATGCGGGCGCGGCTCGAACGGATCGTCGGGCGTGCGCCGGAGGTCATGGTCAAGATCACCGGGCGCACCAAGGATGCCGGGCACCTCAAGTCTCATCTGGAATACATCATGCGCAATGGCGAGCTGACGGCAGAGACCGAGCAGGGCTCGCTTATGCAGGGCAGGGAAGGTCTGAAGGATATGCAGTCGCGTTGGACCGAAGACACAGTGCTCGACGATAAGAGGCGTCGCGACGGCTCAGTCTCGGTCAACATCATCCTTTCGATGCCGCCAGGGACCAATCCGATCGCGGTGAAGGATGCTGTGCGGGCTTTCGCGATCGAGACGTTCGGAGCCAACCACGATTACGTCTTCGTTCAGCATCTCGATGACAAGCACCCGCATGTGCATCTGACGGTTCGATCGCAGGGCTATAACGGGAAGCGCCTGAACCCCCGGAAGGCTGATCTGGCGACGTGGCGCGAGCGGTTCGCCGGCGAGCTTCGGTTGCGCGGCGTCGCGGCCGAGGCGACGCCGCGTCGGACGCGGGGAAAGGTGCGCAAGTACGACAAGGGGACAGTGGTGGCGCTGCGGCGTCGCGGCGTCGTTCCCGAGACGGACAAGGGGGCGCGGGCCGACGTCGTGCGGACTGCGGCTGCCGGCGTATCAGGTTCGCGACCATGGGAAGCGAAGGCTCGCGAGCGCCAGGCGAAGATCCGGGCTCAGTACCTAGTTCAAGCCAAGGAGCTGGAGCGGACTGGGAAGGGGAGCGATCGGGCTCTTGCGGCGAAGGTGCGGGAGTTCGTTGCCAACATGCCCGATCCGGAAACGCGGCGGGAACAATTGAAGCGGGAACTTGGCATCGCGGCGCAGCGTGCTCAACACAAACGAGAGATGTCAAACAATGCCGGCAATCACACTACCGAAAAAAGCGATGATAGGTAGTTTGGGCCAATGCTTTTGCAGCAATCATGTCGCTTCTCACTAACGCGGGTTAGTCGGATGAGCCGATCACGAGCACTCTGAAACCAGCCAAACAGTCATTCGGCGGCTGCGACGCCCAGAAGGCGCGCAGCCGCCGAATTGGTCTGTCGGGCGTTGATCGATCGGCACAGGTCCTGGTTGAATGCGTAGAGCACGATTGCGCTCCGATCGGTCGAAGGCGGATCCCGTCGCCTACATCCCAAACTTGTAGGACAGGCCCGCCATCACGCGGTCGTCGGTAGATTTGCCTCGACCGAGGCCGGCCGGAACCAATCCTTTCGTCTTGCCGTAGTCCGCGTGGGTATATTCGAGCCTGGCGACCAGATTGTCGGTCAAGGCCCGTTCGACGCCGGCGCCGGCGATCCACCCTGTCTGCGTCTTGCTCTTGCTTATCAGACCGGGCGCGGTGATCTGCTGGTCGCGAAATGCGAAGCCGCCGGTGCCGTAAACCAACCAACGATCGATGGCATAGCCAGCGCGGCCGCGAACCGACCCATCATACCGCTCGCGAACCTTGGCTGCGCCAGCCAAGGCGTTCGATTTCGAGCCGGATGACAAAAGCGCGGCGTCGGCCTCGAGCCCGTAAACGATCGGCCCGAGCTGAATGTTGTATCCCGCATAGCCGCCGATCGCCCCGCGCGATCGAGTGCTCTTGCGGCCGGCAAGCCCGGTTGCCGCAGCGCCTTGCGTGCGATCATAACCGCCGCCCAGTCCAATGTAGGCCCCGGTCCAGTTGTAAGGCAGGGAACTATAGGCAGCAGGGGCAACGGGAGCACCCTTCCGGCTTGGCAGATCAGCGGCATGAACCGTTGCAAACGAGGCCACCGAAGCGGCGATGGCGAGGGGGAACGCCTTGATCGACATGGGTCTATAGCTCCACAAGAATTGGTCGGACCGACCGAGTGAAGCGATAGGCTTGGCGAGACCGTCGGCGGATGGCCGATTGATTGATAATTCCCAATGTCGGCTTCTTCGTTTCGCGCTTTGTGCGCCTTGAAATCCGCACAATTCTCTAGCGGAGCCATCGACGATAAGCGCTCGCGGCGAACGAACGCCATGACCCCGTCCAGGAGACCGACATGAATTCCGATCTGCAGCGGCTCGCCGAGCGGCTATTGAACCAAGGCTCCGGTTCCCTGCCCGAGCGCGATCAGAAGGTTCTCAACCGAATCGCCAAGCGCGCGCATATCAGCCGCGACCTGGAGCAAGAGTTCTCCGCGACACTGACCTTCGGCGAGCGCCTTTCGGATCGCGTCGCCGAGATCGGCGGTTCGTGGAGTTTCATTATCGGGTTCGGAGCGTTCCTTGTAGCCTGGGCGATCCTCAACAGCGTCATCCTGGCAACGAGCGCGTTCGATCCTTATCCGTACATCTTCCTGAACCTGTTACTCTCGATGATTGCGGCGATCCAGGCACCGATCATCATGATGTCGCAGAACCGCCAGGCCGAGAAAGACCGGCTGGCGGTTTCGCATGACTACGAGGTCAACCTCAAGGCCGAGATCGAGATCATGGCGCTGCACGAGAAGCTCGATGCATTGCGGATGGATCGCATCGATGCCGTGATTACAGGGCAGCACGAGCAGCAGCGGTTATTGACGCTCTTGCTCGATCAGCGGCCCGACTGAACGACTCGGTGCTTGGCGTCCTTGGGCGCAGATTGCGAAACGGTATAGCCCTGTCCAAGTGACGCCACCCTGGCTGCTGTCAAAGTCTTCTCACGGTCGGCCTTGAAGCCGAGCCGATTCAGTAACCCAGGAGAAGACTATGAGTTCGCGCAAGATCATTCCGGCCCTCATGGCCGCCACCATCGCCTTCGGCTCGTTCGGCGCAGCGGGCTTGGCCTTCGCCAAAGAGAGCAAGGGCCAGGAAACCAATGAGGCGCAGGTGATGCAGAACGCCAAGATCACCATGCAGCAGGCGATCGCCACCGCCGAGCAGGCCGTCGGCGGCAAGGCGACCGGCTCGGGCATCGACGACGAGAACGGTGTCGTCACCTTCGAGGTCGAGGTCGTCAAGGACGGCATGGGCCACAAGGTGCTGATCGACACCCAGACCGGCAAGATCACCAAGCAGGTCATGGCCAGCGCCGACAACGACGACGATGGCGACAACGACTGAATTCGGCTGATCGCAGTATACCGCGATCACCGGATGAGGGGCGGCGAAGAGGGCGGCCGGTGCATTGCACCGGCCGTTTTCGCGTCAAGCCCTATTCCGACGATTTCGTATACGGCACGACATCTCCCTGCGATGCGCGACACGCCAGCTTGGAATCGTCGATCGCGATGCGATCGACAGTCCTTCAGCGGCAGCCGCCCCCCGGCAAGCGACCGCTCTTCCGATTCCGATCTGAAATTCGCAAGGAGCGAGACGATGCCCCCCATTCAAGATGACCGTTCGCATGAACTGCTGAACAAGGTGCCCGAGATCACCGCGTATTTCTGGATCATCAAGATTTTGGCGACGACCGTGGGCGAGACTGCGGCCGACCTTCTCGCAACCAAACTGGGACTGGGTCTCACCATCACGTCCTATGTGATGGCGGGTCTGTTCCTCGCCGCCCTGGCGTTTCAGTTGAAGGCGAGGCGCTACATTCCATCGCTCTACTGGCTCGTCGTCGTGCTGATCAGCGTCGTCGGGACGCTCGTCTCCGACAATCTCGTCGATGGCTTGGGCATCGCCCTTCCGGTCACGTCGGTCGCCTTCGGCCTCATCCTCGCCGGCGTGTTCGTCGCTTGGCAGCGCAGCGAGCGGACCCTCTCGGTGCATTCCATTCGGACGACCAGGCGGGAGCTGTTCTACTGGGCCGCCATCCTCTTCACCTTCGCGATGGGCACCTCGGTCGGGGACCTTATGGCTGAAGCAATGGGCTTGGGATACGGCACGGCCGCGTTGGTCTTTGCGGCATTGATCGGCTGCGTCGCACTGCTGCACTACCGCTTCAAGATGAACGGCATCCTGTCGTTCTGGCTCGCCTACATTCTGACCCGTCCTCTCGGCGCATCGACGGGTGATCTGCTGGCCAAGCCGGTCAGCGCAGGTGGCCTTGGACTGGGCACCGTCGGCACGAGTCTGCTCTTCCTGGCCGTGATTGTCGGCGTCGTGGCCTATCTCAGCTACAGCAACACGGACCGCATCGAGACTGCCGCCTCGGAGGCGTGATCTGCGGGCCTGGTCCGTCTGGGCCGTAAAATAATGCGTTCGGCCGGCGGGAATCCCGCCGGCCGTTTTCGTGTCCCGGCCTGCTTTCCGACAAATTCGTATAGGTCGCGCCACCTCGCCCCACAGCGCCATGAGCGACATTGGCCTCAGTCACCCGATGGGAGCTCGCCATGTCGAGACATCAAGGAGCCGAACGCAATCATTGTTCGGCGCGACTATCGCCGGCGTTGCGCGCGGGCGCCATGACGCCGCGCCTCACGCTCGGCGGCGCCGTCGCTCTGGCGGAGCAGGCGGTGGGCGGCCGTGCGATCCGGGTTCGCGGTGTCACCCACCGGGGCGCCGCCACGCTCGTGATCGATATCCGATCGCGGCACGGCACGAGCGCGCTCCATGTCGATCTGGCTACCCAAACCATCACGGTCGAGCGGCCGGTGCCCGTGATGCATCCAGTCGGCCGGGAGTAATCGCGATGGAGAACACGATGTCGATCACCATCAAGCATCTCAAATTGACGCTCGGTTCGACCGAGATCCTGCATGACGTCTCGATCTCCGTGAAGGCCGGCGAGATCTACGGCCTTCTGGGTCCAAATGGCGCCGGGAAAACGACGTCCATCGCTGCGGCTTTGGGTCTGATGCCTGCCACAAGCGGGCTCATCCGCATTCTCGGACATGATCCGGCCAAGGAGGGTGTCGAGCTCCGGCGACGCGTCGGCGTCCTGCCCGATCCCAACGGCTTCTACGACTGGATGACGGCATCGAACTATCTGTCGTTCTACGCAGGCCTCTATGGCGCGCGCCTTTCCCTGTCCGAGGTCCAGAAGCGCCTGGCGCAGGTGGGACTTGAGCCCAAGCTCGGCCAGCCGATCAGGCATTTCTCGCGCGGGATGCGGCAGCGGCTTGGGCTGGCCCGCGCGCTGATCGCTGATCCGGAGGTCCTCGTTCTCGACGAGCCGACCAACGGCCTCGATCCCCGTGGCCGTCGCGAAATCCACGATATCCTCATCGGGCTGGCGCGCGACCGCGGCGTCAGCATCCTGCTCTGCACGCATCTCCTCGACGACGTCGAACGTTTGTGTTCCCGCGTCGGCATCATCGTCGCGGGCCGCACCGTCGCCGAGGGCGCGATCGCGGAGTTGGTCAGGACGCGGCGCGGTCATCGCCATTTCCGCCTGCGTCTCGACGGCGTCTCGCCCAAGGCCGGCAACCGCGAGGGCCACGTCATGGTGCTCGCGCAGGAGGGCGATTGGACGATCGTCGCCGTCGACCCGTCCGTTCCTCCCGAGGCGGCCTGGAGCGAGATTCTCGCCGCCGGATGGCGCGTGACCGAGATCGCGCGCGAAGGCGGCGGCCTCGAGGATCTCTATCTCGATCTGACCGACAGGAGGGCGGCATGACCGTTCACGCGACCATCAAGGCGGCGAGCGAAAGCCCGCCCTTTCGCTCGCCCGGGAATTTGAACGCCATCGGTCTGATCGCTCGCAAGGAGGCTGGCGAGATCATAGTCAGCCCTCGCGGACGGGGCTGGCTCCTCGCCATGGTCGGCGCTCTGTCGGGCTTCTCGCTGCTGCTCGTCGGCAGCACCGAACTCAGCCTGCTCGACAATGCCCAGGTCGTCTACGACATGGCCGGCATCGTCATTGCGCTGGGCGCGTTGTTGGCGCTCGTCGTCGGTTCGGACGCCTTTGCGGGCGAACATGAGCGCGGAAGCCTGACGCCCCTGCTGCTGGCGCCGGTGTCCCGGCGCGGCATCCTCGCCGGCAAGATCGGCGGGCAGATGGTGGCTTGGGCCGTGATGTTCCTTCTTTCGCTGCCTTACCTTTGGGCTGTCGGCAGCACGGGACAGAATTTGGCGGGCTCGATCCTGGGCCTGGCGCTGTTTGGCACCCCCGTCGTGCTCACATTCGGCCTGTTCGCCATGGGGCTTGGCGCACGGCTCGGCAATGTGCGGACCACCATGATGACCATGCTCGTCGTTCTGCTGCTCGCCGCCAGCCCCCTGCTGATCGGGCCGAGCCTGCGCCAGTCGACGCTCGGCCGCTGGTTCGACGCCGTCAACCCGTTCTCGCATGCGGTCAACGCGCTCGACGCCATGATCATCGACTCGCTCGGCGTCGCGGCGCAGTCGATCCACCTCGCTGCAATTGTCGCCTGGCTGATCTTCGCGCTCGCCTATGCCGTTCGCCAGACCAACCGTCTCGTTCGCTGAAGGAGGTTCCAATGCGTAAAAATGAAAAGGCGTCCATCGCCATGGCCGCAGGGCTTTTGCTGGCCGCGACAAGCGCACCGCCCGCCTCGGCTGACGCTGGTCCTATCAGCATCGGTATTTCGCCGGCGACAACCAACGCCGCATCGCCCCAGATGGGCGACCGGCTCGCATTCAATACGGTCATCCGCAACACAGGCGACAAGCCCATAGATGGTCTGATCGCCTGGGTCAGCCTCGTCCAGATCGACCAAGGCAAGGAGCAGCCGATCGATCTGGAGGACTGGTCGGCGCACAAGGCGATCAGCCGAGCGTCGCTGAAGCCTGGCGAGACGATCAGCACGCAATGGCCGATGCGCCTCATCCAGGCGGGTCACTACCGCGTCGTCATCAGCGCGGTCAGTCGCGAGGGATCGTCGCTGACGCCGAGCCCGTTCGCCGATTTTGTCGTTCGCTCCAAGCCGGTTGTGGAATCGTCTCGTGTTCTGCCGGTGGCGCTCGGCCTGCCCTTGCTGATCGGCATGAGCTTCATCGGCTGGCGCAGACGGGGCCGGGATACCGGATAATTTTCGCTGCTGGCATTTTTTCTTCTACGCGTCGTGCAGGCGAAACAGATTTCAATGTCACAGAATCCGGTGACCGTGCAGAATCGAGACAATCTGATGGACCATCAAGCTATGAACCACGCTGCTTTGAGCAGGCGTTCCATGGTGACGAAGATCATGCATGCCTTGCTGCTGATCACGGTCGTACACCAGCTCGCCGTCAGCCTGCTTATGGAAGGACCGCGTCCCGGTCGGTCCGCCGACATATTTTTCACGCTGCACGAATATGGCGGCTACGCCGCCTTTGTCGTTCTCTGTGTATTCTGGATATGGTCGATAGTGCGGCGCGGAGAAACGAAGTTGGGTGCGTTGTTCCCGTGGTTCTCCGGCGACCGGATCAAGGCTGTCGTAGCCGATCTTCGACTCCACGCCACCGAACTTCGGCGTCGGCGCTTGCCCGCAGCGGATGATCGACCGCTTGCCAGCGCGATCCACGGACTGGGATTATTGACTGTCACGCTGATGGCCTTGACGGGCGTTCTGCCGGCAGTTGGTTTGGTTTCGCCGGGATCCGGTCAATTGCTGATCTCGACGCACAAACTGTTCGCGAACCTGATGTGGGCCTACCTCATAGCCCATGCCGGATTGGCGGTTGTGCATGAAGTGATCGGCGAGCGGGTTCTTCCAAAAATGTTCAGCAAGAATGGCTGAGCATGGTTTGACCAGCTCGCCAAACGGATCATCGCTATCATGAAGATTCTCGTCATCGAAGACGACAAGACGACGGCGGCCTATATCCAGAAGGGCATGGCCGAGCTCGGGCATGTGATCGACATCGCCGAGACCGGCCGCAACGGCTTGTTCCTGGCCGCCGGTGAGCCCTATGACGTCATGATCATCGACCGGATGCTGCCCGGACTCGATGGCCTTGGGATCGTCAAGACGATCCGGGCGGCGGGCGTGCGAACGCCGGTCCTGTTCCTCACGGCGCTTTCAGGCATAGATGACCGTGTCGATGGCTTTCAGGCCGGCGGTGACGACTACCTCGTCAAGCCCTTCGCGTTCGCCGAGCTGGTCGCCCGTATCAATGCGCTGGCGCGCCGCCCTCCGATCAACGACGTGCAGACGGTTTTGAGAGTTGCCGATCTTGAAATGGATCTGTTGAAGCGGCGGGTTTCTCGCGCAGGCAAGGACATCGATCTGCAGCCCCGCGAGTTCCGGCTGCTCGAATTTCTGATGCAGAACGCAGGTCGTCTCGTGACCAGAACCATGCTGCTCGAGCACGTCTGGGAGTATCATTTCGACCCGCGAACCAACATTGTCGAGACGCATGTCAGCCGGCTGCGATCGAAGGTCGATCGTGATTTCGACAAGGAGCTGATCGAAACCGTCCGTGGCTCGGGATACATGATCCGTGACCCTGCCTAGACTTTTGCGAACGACGAGTTTTCGTTTCGCCGTTCTCTATGCGCTCGTTTTCACGATATCGGTCGCCGCACTCGGCGCGATCGTCTACGTGACTGTTCGGACAGCTCTCGAAGAGCAGATGGCGCTGCGGATCGAGGGAGAGATCGAGACCCTTGCACAGGAATACCGTACGCAGGGTCTGGAGCATCTGGTCGCTGCGGTTTCGGCTCGCTTGGGCGCTCGTGAGCGCGACGCGCTCGAATACATGCTGGTCTTGCAGGACAGGACTCTCGTCACGAGGCGGAAGCTGCCTCTGCCGACCACTGACGGCTGGTCGATCGTCACGCCGGCTACTGAGGGTCGAACCAGCGACGAGGAGGCCTCACCCTTATATCTTCGGACCGTTACCCTGGAGGGTGGTGTCCGTCTCGCCGTCGCCAACGATCTGGACTGGATCGACGACGTTCAGGAAGCGATCCTCTCGACCTTCGCCTGGGCGCTCGGCGCGACGCTTGTCCTGGCCCTGGCAAGCGGGATCTGGCTCAGCGCGCGCTTCCTGCGCGGTCTTGATGGAATGACCAGGACGGCCGCGGCCATCGTCGCCGGCGATTTGCAGAGCCGCGTGCTGATCTCCAGCCGCAATGATGATTTCGACCAACTCGGCCGCGCCTTCAACAGCATGCTCGACCGGCTCGCCGTGCTCATGGACAGCCTGAAGCAGGTCTCGAACGACATCGCCCACGACCTGCGCACGCCGATGTCCCGCCTGAAGCAGAACCTCGACGAGACAGCGCGCGGCGCGGCGACGATCGACGACATGCGCTCCGGCATTCTGAACGCCACACTGCAGGTGGACGAAATCCTGTCCACCTTCTCCGCGCTGCTTCGGATCGCCCAGATCGAGGCCGGCACGAGGAGGGCGGCTTTTTCTCCCGTTGACCTGTCCGAATTGACCACATTGCTTGCAGGCGACTACGGGGCCGTCGCCGATGATCGCAGTCAAACGATCGCGACGGAAATCGAGCCCTTGGTCTGGGTCGAGGGCGACCGTGACCTGCTCACGCAATTGATCGTCAATCTCGTCGAGAACGCCATTCGCCATACGCCGGATGGCTCTCGAATCGTGGTTGGGCTGGCCAAACGCCAGGACGACGTCACGCTGACAGTCGCCGACAACGGCCCGGGGGTGCCCGACGCGGAGCGCGAGCGGATCTTCCGGCGGTTCTATCGCCTTGAGCAGAGCCGCACCACCACCGGCAGCGGCCTTGGATTGAGCCTCGTCGCCGCCATTGCCGAACTCCACGGCGCCAGCGTGACCGCGCACGACAATGGACCAGGGCTCCGGATCGAAATCGCATTCCCGCTGAAAGCCGAAGCATGAGCACGTTTGTCGATAGTTACGTCCAGCCTCTGCTCGCATTCGCTGGCCAGAACGTATGGCTTGTCGCCTTCATCGTGTTCGTCGCGGCGTTGTCGGAAGCGATCGTGTTGATCGGCGCGATCATTCCCGGGACAGCCATCATCCTGGCCGCGGCGGCGATCATTGGTGCTAGCCACCTTTCTGTCTGGCCGGTTCTGATCGCGGCCATTGCCGGGGCGATCGTTGGTGACGGCATCTCCTTTTGGATGGGGCACCACTACAAGCACCAGATCGTGCGGATTTGGCCTTTCAGCCGCTATCCGGGACTTCTGGCAAAGGGGGATGCCTATTTTGATAGTCACGGCGGCAAGAGCGTCTTCATCGCGCGATTCCTGCCGGGTGTCCGGGCCGTCCTACCGATCTCGGCAGGGATGGCTGGAATGACCGTGGGCCGCTTCTACGCCGCTAATGTCTCGTCGGCATTCGTCTGGGCTCCCGTTCACGTCCTCCCGGCGACGGCGCTTGGAGCGTCGATGGCGATCCTTGGCGATGCCAGCAGCCGTCTGCTGCTTGTTCTGGTCGTCGTCGGCCTTGCCGTCGCGGGCGCGATCCTGTTGGCCTGGCTGGCCTGGTCGAGAGTTTTGCCTTTGCTCGGCGCTTGGCAGGAACGCCTGCTCGCTTGGGCCAGAGGCCGAAACGGCTGGTTCGCACACACCGTTCGACGCTTGCTGGACCCCGATATTCCTGACGACCGGACCGTGGCGTTGCTGGTTGCTGGATTTGCAGTCGCGCTGCTCGGCTTCGTCAATCTTGTCGAGGACGTCGTGGCTCGCGGCGAACTCGCCCGTGCCGATCTGGCCATCAGCAATCTCATCCAGAGCCTGCGCATCGATGCCGGCGACCGGATTATGATCGTCGTGACGAGCTTCGGGGACGGGGTCGTGATCGCGGCGCTGGCGGTGGTCGCGTTGACCTGGCTGGCTTGGCGACGCAGTTGGCGCCTGGCTGGCGGCCTGGCGATCCTGCTGATCGCGACCGCCGCCTTTGTGCCGCTCCTCAAGTCAACGATCCAGATCGCTCGGCCGTTGGCGATGTATAGCGGCGCCGAAGCCTATAGCTTCCCCAGCGGGCATGCGACCTTCGCTGCGACATTCTTCGGCTTTGTGGGCTGGCTGACACTGAGAGGCCTGCCGGGGCGATGGCGCTGGTTACCCATCGTCCTGGCTGCAGGCACTGTGGGCTTGATCGCAACATCGCGCATCTATCTGGCGGCACACTGGCCCTCCGACGTACTCGCCGGCACGATCTTCGGACTCGGCACGACACTGATCATCGCTCTTGTCTTCCGAAAGGACGACCTGACGCAGGCGCGTCCCGCATGGCTCGGCCTGGCTTTGTGCGGCGCTTTCCTGATGGTCGGTTCGCTGCACGTTTATCGAACGCTTCCGGCAGCCGAACAACGGTATGTGCGCTCATTGCCGCAAGCCGCGGCGACCAAGGCGGAATGGGAAACATCGGCCTGGGCGACCCTACCGCAGCATCGCATCGACCTTGAGGGGGACACCAAGGAGCCGATCGTTCTGCAATGGGCCGGGTCGCCTGCCGCGCTGCAAAGTGCGTTGCAGAAAGAGGGTTGGTCAGTCCCCAAACCGTGGTCGATCAATGTCGTGCCGACGTTTCTGTCGCCTCGACCGGCGCTCGGCGAAATGCCGGTGCTGCCACGCCTCAGCAGTGGCCAATCGCCAGTCCTCACCCTGATGCAGATGTCCGCGGATGGAGCGACCCGTCGCGTGCTCAGCGCCTGGCTGACGCCGCTGACAATCTCCGACTTGAAAGCGTCGCCAGTACTGGCGGCCTCCATCGTGACCGAGACCCTGTCGCAGCCGCTGAACCTGCTGGCGCTGCCACGTTCTGTGTCGGCGCCACCCATCGGTGCGAACTTCTTTGACCGTCTCGGACAGACAATCGCGGTGCGAGAGCGAGCTGGAACCGAACCCGTCGTTCTTGCCGTTGCCGATTGAGGCGTTTGCCGAATCGATGCTGGCCCGACGGGTCAGCCCGACCCGCTCGGTTGGAGAGACCGCGAGCTGCGTTGGGAATTTGTCATGAACTGGACAAGCCCGCCTCATCCCGGCGGGACTAGACCATTTCTCATGGCCGCGCTGGCGACCAGTCAACGCCACGGAGATCCATCATGGCAGTCTCGAAGAACACCTCAACCTTGTCATCCCGTAAACGCTGGATGGCGTCCGTCGCCGCACTGGCCATGTTGGCCGGCAGCTCCTATGGCGTCATGACTTTCGCGGGTGCGCATGACGCGCGCGCAGCCCAGGTCGTCACCAGCGACCTCGCAGCTCAGACTATGCCGTCGTTCTCGACGGTCGTGCAGCGGGTGAAACCCGCTGTCGTCTCGGTGAAGGTCAAGCTCGATGCGGGCATCACCAAAACCGCCGATCTGTCGGAACAACTCGACAACCTTCCGCCGCAGATCCAGGAATTCTTCAAGCGCTTCGGCCAACAGGACCAGTCGCCGGCGTCTCCTCGCGCGCGGCAGGCGCCGGCTATGGCGCAGAGTTCGGGCTTCTTCATCTCGGCGGACGGCTATGTCGTGACCAACAATCATGTCGTCGAGAATGCCAAGGAGGTGACGATCACCCGCAGCGATGGAACCGAGCTCGCGGCCAAGGTCGTGGGCACGGATCCAAAGACCGATCTTGCGCTGCTGAAGGTCGCCACCAAGGGCGACTATCCTTTTGTCGCGCTCGCTCGCGAGGCCCCGATGGTCGGCGACTGGGTTGTAGCAATCGGCAATCCGTTCGGCCTCGGTGGCACGGTCACCGCGGGGATCGTCTCGGCGCATGGCCGCGACATCGGCTCGGGACCCTATGACGACTATCTCCAGATCGACGCGCCGATCAACAAGGGCAACTCCGGCGGGCCGACCTTCAATCTCAAGGGCGAGGTCGTCGGCGTGAATACGGCGATCTTCTCGCCGTCGGGGGGCAGCGTCGGTCTCGCCTTCGCCATCCCCGCTTCCACCGTCACCTCGGTCGTGGACCAGCTCGAGCATGGCGGCAGGGTCAATCGCGCCTATCTCGGCGTGCGCGTGCAGCCGGTGACTCAGGATCTGGCTGACGGTCTCGGATTGCCGACAGCAGCCGGCGCGCTCATCGACACCGCCGAGCCCGGCACGCCAGCCGCGGCCGCAGGGCTCAAATCGGGCGACGTCATTACAAAGATGAATGGCGTCACGATCAAGGACGCTCGGGAACTGACCCGCAAAGTCGGCGCCATGAAGTCGAACGACAAGGCCGAGTTCACCTACTTGCGGGACGGCAAGGAACTGACTGCGAATGTGGCCCTCGCAGTCCAGAACGACGAGCGACAGGCGAAGGCCGATTCCTCGTCCCCCGACGCCAAGTCGATCCTCGGCGTGAAGCTCGCGCCTGCGAAGGCCGTGCCGGGGGCCGGCGACGTCGGTGTCGTCGTCGTAGGCGTCGATCCCGATGGGCAGGGCGCCGCCAAGGGGTTGGCGGAAGGCAGCATCATCCTCGAGGTCGCGGGAAAGCCGGTCGATAGGCCCGAACAGGTCAAGTCGGGGCTGGAGCAGGCTCGCAAGGACGGAAAGAAGGCCGCACTGCTGAAAATTAAGACAGCCGATGGATCACGGTTCATGGCGGTGACATTCGCCGCTGGATGATGAACGGCCGCGCTTGGAGCGTCGTTCTGCGGACAGCCCCCCAAATGCCATCGCAGGATAGCGCGCCGGGGAGAATGGCGGAGGGAGGAATCCCTTCGCCATTTTTCGGGAAGTCGGGCAGTCGCCATGGCGAAGATATCGCCGGCTGCTAAGGCGGCCCGGGCTCCCCTGCGGGCCTGTTCTCGGCTTGAGCGGCAAATACGTTATGCGCGTAGGCATCGAGGATGGCCTCCGATCGGACCAACCGTTCGATTGCCTCCTTGTTGAGGGGAGCTCCGTAGAAATCGAGCTTCTGGATTTTGGCGATCCAGGTTTTGAACTTGGTCAGCTCCTGCTCGTTTTCCCCCAGTTCCGCATAGGTAAAGTGCTGAATTGTGGTCTCATATGCGATCTCCGCCTCGAATGCGACGCACTTCTCGATGAATTCCTTGTATTCGTCGTCTCGATCGGCATTGAAACGACTGATGATCTTGTCCTGCTGCTTCTGGTCAAGGCCGATTGTTGCCAGTAGCAGGGCCTCGCCCTCGGCCTCGGCGATCTCGTTTTCGAGCATTTTCAGACGGCGCAGATGGTCGTCGGTCTTGGGCAGCACGCAGACGCCCCCCTGCAGATAGACCGCGCCCATGCCTTTGAGCTTGCGCCAGATCGAGACGCGTTTGCGGGCAGGCTCTGTCGGGACCTTGTAGGTCAACAGCAACCATTCGAGAGTCGGCATTGAACCTCTTGATTGTTACGGTCGTAACATATAAAAAACGACATCGTCACGGATCGGGCGTTTGCCATCGTGACAGGCCGATGGCCAGAAGGCCATCTCCATCCGAAAGTAGGCGACCATGACGACATGGGCCACTGCCGCTCCCGCGATCTCCGCAGCCTTTCTCGGCTCTTTGGTCGAGGTCGTCGAAGCGTTCACCATCGTGCTCGCGGTCGGCACGGTTCGCGGCTGGCGGCCTGCCTTGACGGGGGCCGTGGCTGGTCTCGCCCTTCTGGTTGCCCTCGTCTTGACGCTCGGCCCCGTCCTGGATCAGGTCCCGATCCAGGCGTTGCAGCTTTTCGTCGGCGTGCTTCTGCTGCTGTTCGGTTTGCGCTGGCTGCGAAAGGCGATCCTGCGTTCGGCCGGCATCATCCCGCTTCACGACGAAACGCTCGCCTTCTCCAGAGAATCGGCGCAACTGACCGACCTGGCCCGTCAACAGGAGAAGCATCTCGACTGGATCGCTGGCTTGGCGGCCTTCAAGGCAGTGGTGCTGGAGGGGGTCGAAGTCGTCTTCATCGTCATCGCGGTCGGCGCAGGCCGAGGCCTGCTGTGGCCGGCGAGCCTCGGGGCGCTTGCGGCATGCCTGCTCGTGCTGACGATCGGGCTCGTGGTTCGCAAGCCGCTCGCGCGCATCCCCGAGAACACGCTCAAATTCGGCGTGGGCGTCATGCTCTCGGCCTTCGGCCTGTTCTGGACCGGCGAGGGCCTCGGGATCGCATGGCCGGGACGGGACCTGGCCATCCTGGCCTTCGCGGCGCTCTTCCTTGCGACGGGCTTGGGGCTCGCCGCCATCATCCGCCGCCAACGGCAGGAGTTCGCCTGATGCAGATCTTCCGCCTTGTCCTGCGGGAGTTCGTCGGCATGTTCATCGACGACGAATTTCTCGCGCTGGCGATCCTGGCCGTCGTTGCGGCGGCGGCAATCCTGGCGTTCGGTCTCCAAGCGCCGATGATCTGGGCCGCCAGCGCCCTCATCGGCGGCTGCGTCGCTGTTCTGGCTGCGAGCGTGATCAGGGCTGGCCGCACCCCATGAGATTTGGTGTCAGCAGGTTTGGCCTGCCGACGCTACCGCGCACATGAAACCGACAGGACCACCCGAGCGAGCCTCTCGATCAGACGCCATGCTGGCTGGCTCAATTGGTCGATCGATCTCGTCCCTACGCACCTGCGCGAAGGGTCCCCATCATGCCGAGATGTTCGTGCTCCAATATGTGGCAGTGATACATCCGGTCCCCGGGCATGTCCTGGACGATCTTGATGCGGACGGTTTCCTTGCTCGCAACGTTCACCGTGTCCTTCCAGGCCTTGAAAGGCGCGGCGACGCGCGTCCCAGATTTCTCCGTGTCGATGACCTGGAACTGGGTGCCGTGAATATGGAACGGGTGATCCATATCCGTCGGATTGACGATCTCCCAGATCTCAGGCTGGCCGACCTTCATCGTCTCGTCGATCCGTCCCGGTTCGAAGACCTTGCCGTTGATCAAAAACGTCATGCTCATTCCTCCGGGGCCACCCATCTTTATCGTCTCGCCGAAGACGAAGCGTTTGGTGATCGTTGAGGCGCCGAGGTCGGCGATGGCGCGCAGCTTGGAAGGCAGCGGCGGGATGGAGGCCGCAGCGGAGCCGGTGACGGAGATCGTCATCAGGTCGACGGCGGCGGCCGACGGCGCGCCGGGTCCCATCCAGCCGCGGTCGTAGGTCAGGCTCTGGACCGTGACCGATCGTTGGCTTCCATCGAATGGAACGAGCACCTCGGCACGTTCGGCAGGCGCCAGCAGAACCTCTGTCATATCGGCAACCGGCGCCTCCAGGAGCCCGCCGTCCGAGCCGATGAGCGCGAATTTGATGCCGCCGAAACTGATGCGCAGATAACCGGCGTTCAATGCATTGTAGAGACGAAAGCGCCGGCGGGTCCCAGCTTCGAGGCTGAGCTCTGGCTTGTAGGCCCCGTTTACGAGAACGAAATCGCCCTGCCGTCCGTTCATCAAATCGACCGGCGTGCTCGCGGGCATGGTCGCGTCCGACGCCAGACGCATGTCAGTAAAAAAGAGCGGCGTGTCGCCAAAGGCCGCCGGAACGGGATCTTCGCCGCGCGGCTTGACGATGAAGGCGCCGGCGAGGCCCCTATAAACCTGTTCAGCGGTGAATTTGTGCGGGTGCGGATGATACCAGTAGGATCCCGCGCTTCCTTCGGGAAGGCGGAATTCATAGGTCCGCCTCTCGCCGCTCGTGACCGGGTTCATCGGATTTCCGTCCTGTTCGGCGGGAACTGGCATCCCGTGCCAGTGGATCGTGCTCTCCTGTCCTGGAATTGCGTTCACCAAGGTGATCCGGACGAGATCGCCTTCCCGGGCAACGAAGCAGGGCCCCGGGCTCATGCCGTTATAGGCCAGGATCGGCGTCTTCATCCCGCGAACGATTTCAGCGGAAGCAGGCGATGCACGAAGTTCTGCGACCAGCTCCCCATTCGCGCCTGTGCCGACTTCCTTCAGCATCGGCAAGGGTTGGCCTTCGATCGGCTGGATCACGGTTTTCGGCGGGACCGCACCACCGTGTTGCATGCCAGGCATGCTGGACATCTGGGCAAAGCCGTAGCGAGCGGCCATGGTGCCCGTGGCAAGAATGCCGGCGCTCGCGAGCAAGTTTCTGCGGTTCACGATAGACTCCATCTGATTTCATGAAAGCCGATGCTTTGCCGCCCCTTGTTTATTGCTTTTGTGTCGTTCATCCAGTGACAAATTGTAACGCCCTGCCCACGCGATCCCAGTAATGAAGGCCGCCGCTCATGAGAATGACTCACGCCGAAAATCATCTCGTTGCGCGGATCGGCTGGCTGCGCGCCGCCGTTCTGGGCGCTAATGACGGCATTATCTCAACGGCCAGTCTTATGGTCGGCGTTGCTTCTGCCGCGAGTTCATCGGGAGAGGTGATGGTTGCCGGCGTGGCTGGCCTCGTGGCTGGCGCCATGTCAATGGCAGCGGGCGAGTACGTCTCCGTCAGCTCTCAGTCCGATACGGAAAACGCCGACCTCGCACGCGAGCGGATGGAACTGACAAGTCAGCCCGAACTGGAGACCGAAGAACTTACGCAAATCTATGTCGAACGTGGCGTCTCTCAGGGCCTGGCGCGTCAGGTCGCCGAGCAACTGATGGCCAAGGATGCGCTCGGCGCTCATGCTCGTGAAGAGCTTGGGATTACCGACGTTACGACAGCAAGGCCGATACAGGCAGCGCTGACATCCGCGGCGACATTCTCGGTCGGCGCTTTGCTGCCGATCATCGCCGCGACGCTGGCTTCACCGAGCCAGCTTGTCGCGATCGTGTCGGTGACGTCATTGATCTTTCTGGCTGCGCTTGGCGCATTGGGGGCAAAGGCCGGCGGTGCTGCGATTTTGCGGCCTACCATCCGGGTAGCATTCTGGGGGGCCTTCGCAATGGCCCTCACGGCAGGCGTTGGAGCACTTGTTGGAAAAGCCATATGACGCTCGTCATATGGCCGATCCCGCGATCGTCGGCGTTATGCGTTTGACGGCACAGCGATCAAGCTCATGGACGGTTTGGCAGGAGGTAAGGTTGGCATTGGCGTCTCAAATGCCATGATAGGCAGCTGCGGGGCGACGCCATCGGTGCAACACCGCTCGCGGCCGTTTTGAATGAGCGACAAGACTTTTATGGCCCTGCCAGAGCGTCTTCTTTGGCGCGACGGGCCTCTTCAAAACTGATCGTAGCGGAGACGCCGCGTCTGCCATCGCGATTTTGCAAGCTGAACCGCGCGCTGAGACGGTTGATAGCGATGGCGACGATCGCGAGCCCGAGCCCTGTGCCCGCGACGGTCTTGTGCCGGCCCCGGAAGAATCTTTGCGTCACGAGCGGAAGCTCGTCATCGGGAATTCCAGGCCCCTCGTCCTCCACGATCACGCCCTGTCCGTCCAGCGATAGGCGCCATGAGACGGTGCCTCCGCCCGGCATATGTTGAAGCGCGTTCTCATGGAGGTTGCGGAGCGCCAATGACAGGATCTCGCGGTTAGCGCGAACTCTGAACGAATGAAGGGCGGGCTCCACGTCGACTTGGATGGCGGTGTTCGATGGTTTTAGGGCCGCGATAATTTCGTCGAGCAGATCGCCGACGATCACCTGTTCGCCGTCTGGCGCGACGCCATGGGCGTCGAGCTTCGCGATCGCGAGCAGCTGCCGCACGAGGCGGGTCGTGCGGTCGACCGAGACGAGGATTTGCCGCAATGCGCCCTCCTTCATGGCCGGGTCGGTTGCAGCGATCGCGATCTGGGCCTGCGTTTTCAGGCCAGCGAGCGGCGTACGCAATTCATGCGCGGCGAAGGCGGTCACATCCCGTTCGTGTCGGCGCGCCAGCTCCACCTTGGCGAATAGCGCGTTTAGCGAGCGAGCGAGTGGCATGACCTCGACTGGGACGTTGCCAACGGCAATCGGACTCATGTCGTCGGCGGCTCTCACCTGCAACTGGTCGGCCATCGCGTTCAGCGGCCGCAAACCTCGACCCAGGCTCACCCAGATGAGCAACCCAAGCAACGGCACAATCAGGAAGGCGGGCGCGATCAAACCCTTGATCAGGTCTGCAACCAACCGCTCACGCAGACCGAGCCGATCGCCGACCATGACCCGAACGCCGGTGGCGACGTTCTCAACGGCGTAAACGCGCCAGGTTTCGCCCTCGACCACGCGATCGGAAAAGCCGCTGGCGTTTTCGGCCAGCCGCGCATCCGGTGCGCCGCTGGAACGGGCGACAAGGCGGCCGTCCAGCGACCAGACCTGGCAGGAGAGCTGGCGTTCATAGCTCGCAGGCTCCGGCGAAAGGCCGGGAACGGCTGCGATCGCGCGGGAGGCGGCGACCTCGCCAGAACCGACCAGCGAGCTCACCATGCGCGCGGCCTCCTGCAGCCGCGTATCGAGCACCTGCTCGACCTCGGCCTTGGCACCGACATAGATCCAGACGACCGCGCTGAGCCAGATAGCCCCGGTTGCGGCGACGAGAATGAGGAAAAGACGCTTTCGCAGCGAAGTCATGCCGATGGCCTCATGCGGTAACCCAGACCGCGCACGGTCTCGATCGCGTCGCGGCCGACCTTGGCGCGCAGGTTGTGAATGTGGACCTCGATCGCGTTGCTCTCGACCTCCTCCTGCCAGCCATAAAGCCGATCCTCGATCTCGGATTTCGAGCGGATCGTGCCCGGGCGCTCCATCAAGGCCGACAGGACCGCGAACTCGCGGCGTGACAGGTTCACCGGCGTCCCGCCGACCGTCGCTGCGAGCTGCGACGGGTCGAGAACGATGCCGCCGGCACTCAGACACGGCTCGGCCCGCCCGGTTCCCCGGCGCGCGACCGCGCGCACCCGCGCAGCCAGTTCGTCGAGATCGAAGGGCTTGCCCAGATAGTCGTCGGCGCCGGTGTCGAGACCGGCGATACGATCGGAAACCTCATCCAGCGCGGTCAAGAGCAGGACTGGCGTCCGGTCCTTGCCCGATCGCATCGCCTTGAGGACCGACAGGCCCGATCCATCGGGCAACATCACGTCGAGGACGACGGCGTCATAGGCGGTGGTTTCGAGGGCGGCCCGCGCGTCCGCGCAGGTCTCGGCCAGATCGACGGTCGCTCCAGCAAGTCCGAGGCCGATTTTCAGACCATTGGCGAGGACCGGGTCATCTTCGACGACGAGAATGCGCATGCTGATCTCCTTCGCCCTCGATACTGCAGCCGAGGCTTAAGGCTGGCTTAAGGTTGGTTTCCGACCTGACCGTCCCATCAACCGGTCAGGGGTCTCCATGTCGAGCGCCATTTCCAACAGGATCATCGCGGCTTTTCTCTGGGCCGTTGCCTTGATCCCGGCAGCAAGCGTCGCGCAGACGCCGATTCCGGTCGGGGAGGCCTTTCGCCTCGGCGTGTCCCGCGACGCCGAGAAGGGCCTTCGTCTAGATTGGACTATCAAGCCGGGCTATTACCTGTACCGCGACAAGATCGCCGTCAGAACCGCCGATGGACAGCCCCTGCCGGTGACGACCGACGCCGGCGAACGCAAGGATGACCCGACCTTCGGCCCGACCGAGATCTACCGCGACAAGGCGCAAGCCGGGATTTTACGGGCCGATTTGCCGGGCTCCGCAACGACCGTCGACGTCGTATATCAGGGCTGCGCCGAAAAGGGCATCTGCTACCCGCCCGTGACGAAGACGATCGATCTGGCCACATCGGCCGTTCGGAGATCGGTGGAGGTCGACGCCGGCCGCGGCGCAGCGACCAGTCTTTGGGCGCAGGCGCCAGAAGCGCCGACGCCGGCGGTGAAGCGCGAGGCAGAGACCGGCGGAGCCAATCCAGCGCTGACCGGCGGCCTGGCTGCGATGCTGGCGAGCTTCCTTGGGTTCGGACTGCTGCTGGCCCTCACGCCTTGCGTGTTCCCGATGGTGCCGATCCTGTCGGGCATGCTGGCGCGATCGGGCGGCACGCTGACGGCGCGGCGCGGCTTCTCCTTGTCGTCGTCCTATGTGCTCGCCATGGCGCTCGCCTATGCGGCGCTGGGAGCGGCCGCGGCCTGGTCGGGGCAGAACCTCCAGGCTGCGTTGCAGACCCCTTTGGCGCTGGGCCTGATGAGCCTGATCTTCGTTGGTCTCGCAGCCTCGATGTTCGGCTTCTACGAACTTCAGCTTCCCGCCTCCTGGACGACCCGTCTGACAGGCGCCTCGACAGGGCGCGGAGGCTCGATTGCGGGCGCCGCCTTGCTCGGCTTCGCTTCGGCGCTGATCGTCGGCCCCTGCGTGACGCCGCCGCTGGCAGCCGCGCTGCTCTACGTCGCACAGACCGGCGACCTCGCTCGTGGCGCCGGCGCGCTGTTTTCTCTCGGACTTGGCATGGGGCTGCCGCTGATCGTCTTCGGCACTTTCGGTTCGGGATTGCTGCCCCGTTCGGGACCCTGGCTCGTCAAGGTCAAGCAAGCCTTCGGCTTCGTCTTCATCGGACTGGCAATCTCGATGATCTCGCGTGTTATCCCCGAGACGACCGCGCTGGCGCTCTGGGCGGCCCTAGCCATTGGCACGGCCGTCTTCATCGGGGCGTTCGACCAGATTTCTCAGGCGAGCGGAGGCGTCATCCGAGCCGGAAAGGCGGCCGGTTTCGCCCTTCTGGTTTATGGCGTGGCCTTGCTGATCGGGTTTGCGGGAGGCGCATCCGACCCTCTTCGTCCGCTCGCTTTCATAGGCGGCGCGGCGCAGCAGGCGGCTGCGCTCGACATTCGCTCGGTGACATCTTCGGCCGCCTTCGATGCCGCTGTTGCTGGAGCTCAGGCGGCTGGCCAGCCCGTGCTTGTCGCCTTCTCCGCCGATTGGTGCGTCACCTGCAAAACCAACGAGCGCACACTGTTTCTCGATCCCACCACACAGGCGCGGCTTCAGCGGCTCACGGTGATCAAGGCCGATGTCACGGCCAATGACGGCGACAGCCGGGGCCTGATGGCGCGCTTCGCGGTCGCCGGCCCGCCGACGATGTTTCTCCTCGACGCGAAGTCGGGCCGTGAAATCGGCTCCGACCGAATGATCGGCGCGATCTCTCTCGATGATTTCAACCGCGCCCTCGATCGCGCGGGCGCGTGATCGCGCCGCGCACCGGCACTCGTTTCCACCACGTCTCACAGGAGCCAATCATGAATCGCAGACATTTCCTCCAGCTTACTGCAAGTGTGATCGCGTCAGGGGTGAACGCGCTGGCATTCGCCACGCCCGCTCTCGCGCAAAGCATCGACACCAAGGCCATTCTCAACGATCCCGAAGCGCCAACGGCGGGCAACCCCAAGGGCGACGTCACGATCGTCGCGTTCCTCGACTACAATTGCCCATTCTGCAAGAAGTCGGCTCCTGACCTCGAACGCATCGTCAAGACCGACGGCAAAATCCGCCTTGTCTACAAGGACTGGCCGGTTCTGACCGAAGCCTCGGTCTATGGCGCGCAGCTCGCTCTCGCCGCCAAATACCAGGATCGCTACGAGGTCGCCCACAAGGCCTTGATGGGCATTCCGGGAATGCGCATCGGCAAGGAAGCGATGCTGGCGGCGGTCAAAGCCTCGGGCGTCGATATGCCTCGTCTGCAGGCCGACCTCGACAAGCATGGCGCCGCGATCACGGCATTGCTGAAGCGAAACCTCGCTCAGGCCGACTCGATCGGCATCGATGGCACGCCTGCCTATCTGATCGGCCCGTTCCGCACTTCGACCCAGAATTATGACGGCTTCAAGCAAGTCGTCGCCGACGCGCGGGCCAAGCTCAATGCGCGATAACGCTTCTGACGAAATGCCGATCAACACCTCAAACGAGAATTCGATGACAGTATCTTTGCCCTCGGCTCGTTCGGTCGCCGCGTTCCTCGCACTCGCCCTTTCGGTCGGCGCTTGCACCACCGTCGCGGCGCCACCGCCGCAGGCTGCTGCGCCAGTCGCGATGGTCAGCCCCGCGGAGGCCGAGCGCTATGCCGCCCTGACGAACGAGAAGTTTCACGTTCCTGAAGTCGCGCTGGAAGACCTCCGGCCGCGCAATCTCAGGCAATTGGTCGACTACCAAACGACGCACCAGCCGGGAACCGTCGTCGTCGATCCGCGCAAGCGCTTTCTCTATCTGGTGCAGGAGAACGGAAAGGCCCTGCGCTACGGCGTCGGCGTCGGCAAGGAGGGGCTGGAGTTCCAGGGCACGGCAACCGTCGAACGCAAGGCGCAATGGCCGCGCTGGACGCCGACGACCGACATGATCAAGCGCGAACCGGACCGCTACGCCAAATGGGCCGGCGGTATGGCTGGCGGCGACACCAATCCCCTCGGCGCCCGCGCGCTCTACCTCTTCAAGAACGGCAAGGATACGCTGTACCGGATCCATGGAACCAACGAGCCGAGTACGATTGGCGAGGCCGTTTCGTCCGGCTGTATCCGGATGATGAATCAGGACGTCATCGACCTCTACAATCGGATTCCGGCGGGTTCGAAGGTGGTGGTGCTTTGAACCTCATTCCACGAGACCGCCGACACGGCTGCACGGGCTGATCTGATGACGATCGGACCCCTTGTTCTGTCTCCCGAACGCCTCGCCATGCTGCTGGGCCTACTGGCGTTCATTCTGGTCGCGAGCGTTCAGACCAAGCGCGTCAGCACCTTGTTCAACCTGTGGAGCACGGTCGTGCTGATCGGCAGCGTAGCTGCGGCACGGCTCACCCACGTTGTCTTGAACTGGTCGTTTTTCGAAGACGATCCACTTCGTGCTTTCGCGGTGTGGCAAGGGGGATTTGTTTGGGTCGGCGCTCTGCCCGTTATCATTGTCGCGAGCCTCCTGCTCTTGCGAACCCGCCGCTTGATGGCCTGGGCGATCGTGCCGACCGTGGCTGGCGTTCTCGTGGCAAACGTAGCCTTTCAGCTTGTTGCCGCTGGTGCGCCAATCGGTCCTCCTGCGCTGACGCTAGCGTCGGCCGATGGGGAGCCTATCGATTTGGCCGTCCCTTCCGGACGGATAACCGTGATCAACCTGTGGGCGACCTGGTGCCCCCCGTGTCGGCGCGAGATGCCGGTCCTGGCTGCGGCCGAGGTGGACAATCCGGACGTCCGGTTTCTGTTCGTCAATCAAGGCGAAACCCCGCAGGTCGCACGAGCATATCTCGAGGGCCAGAATCTGCGGCTCAAGCATGTTCTTTTCGACCAGAATTCAGCGTTGCCCCGTCATTACGGAACACCCGGTATTCCCGTGACATTATTCCTGAGCGCCGACGGCCAGTTGTTCAAGGCGCATATCGGGGAAATCTCTCCCGAAGAGATTGATATGCAGATTAAGGCTATAGATTCGAGAATTTTTCAAATTCAGGGTGGCTATATCCACTTGTTGTTCAGGAAATTGAGAGGCGCGGTACAATGAATAAAACTTTTTTCATAGCTATAGTCTTTGCTGGTATTGCAGCGTCATTTTCTGCCCAAGCTGACGCGCTGCGGGTTTACGGGCCGGGCGGCCCGGCGCCGGCGATGCGGGAAGCGGCAGCCGCATTCGAACAGAAGACGGGCCGTGCTGTCGCGGTCGTCGCCGGTCCTACTCCCCAATGGATCGATAAGGCAAAGCAAGACGCAGACATCGTCTTCAGCGGGTCTGAGACCATGATGACGGATTTCGTCACGGCTATGGACGGTCGCATCGAGGCGTCCCAGGCTGAACCGCTGTACCTGCGCGCCGCCTCCATCCTCGTCCGCCCCGGCAATCCCCTGAAACTTGAGGGCCTCGAGGACCTGTTCAAGCCGGGTCGGCGCATTCTAGTCGTCAACGGAGCCGGGCAAAACGGCCTTTGGGAGGATATGGCTGGACGGACGGGCGATATCGACAAGGTTAGCTCGCTCAGAAAGAACATTGTCGTCTATGCCCGTAACAGCGCCGAAGCGCGTCAGGCCTGGATCGATGATCCGACGCTTGAGGCCTGGATTATCTGGAACATCTGGCAAGTCGCAAACCCGAAGCTTGCCGATGTCGTGCCGGTCGAAGAACCCTACCGCATCTACCGCGATACCGGCGTGGTGATCTCGAAAACAGGTCGTGAGGACAAGGATGCCGAGCGCTTTGTGAGTTTTCTGCGATCAGCGGACGGTGCGGCCATTTTTGCGCGCTGGGGATGGGCCACCAAAGCGCCGTAAGGACGCCGGAGCGCTCAGCCGGCCCGCTTGGCGTGAGTTGCCGAGGCATGATCGATGCGGGCTATCAAGCCTCCCCTGCGAAGAACATGAGGCCAAGCACATGTCAAAAGTTCACGAGTTGACGATCTTTCAGATCAACGACACGCACGGCTACCTCGAAGCCCATCCCGAGTTGGTCTGGGCCGGGAGCGACGCCGCATATCCGCGCATTGGGGGCTACGCACGCATCGCATCGCTCTTCAAACAAGCGAGGCTGGGTAACCCTGACGGCGTGCTTGCGCTCGACAATGGCGACACCATGCATGGCACTTACCCTGCCATGGTGAGCAAGGGCGAAGCGCTTGTTCCATTGCTGAACGCCTTGAAACTCGACGCCATGACGGCTCATTGGGAGTTCGCCTGGGGGCCGGACCATTTTCGTGAGCTCGTTACCCGTCTCAACCATCCTATGCTGGCGATCAATTGCTATGACCAAATAACCGGCGCCAGGCCATTTCCCGCATCGACGGTCGTGGAACGGGCTGGGCTACGGATCGGGATTATCGGCATCGCCGCATCGATCATCGACAAGAGCATGCCGCCGCATTTCAGCGAGGGCCTGCGCTTTACGCTCGGGCTCGAAGAACTGCCAGCTGAGATCGAGCGGCTGCGTCAGACCGAGGCCGCCGATCTAATCATCGTGCTGTCGCATCTTGGCTTTCCTCAGGATGTGAAGCTCGCGGACGTCGTCTCGGGCATCGACGTCATCGTGAGCGGACACACGCATAATCGGCTGAAGCACCCCGTTAAGGTCGGGCGCACAACGATAATTCAGTCCGGTTGTCATGGCGCATTCGTCGGCCGGCTGGATCTTCGGATCGCTGAGGGCAAAATCGTCGATACGCGTCATGAGCTCATCACCGTAGACGCGTCGATCACGCCAGACGATGCCATGACTCGTATGGTCGATGACGTGATGCGGCCTCATCGTACGATGCTGAACGAGGTCGTCGGCCGGACTTCGATCGGGCTTCACCGGGATACCGTGCTATCTGCTCCCATGGACGATTTGTTGCTGGCTGCCGTCGCGCTGGCCGGCGGCACCAGGATCGCCTTCTCGAATGGTTGGCGCTACGGCGCGCCGATTCCGCCAGGGCCAGTGACGGTCAATGACCTTTGGAACATCATTCCTCCCAACCCGCCAATCTCAACCGTCGATCTGACGGGCTTCGATATCTGGGAGCTGATGGAGGACAACGTACAGCGCACCTTCGCCAGTGATCCTTTCGAGCAGATGGGCGGCTATCTCAAACGGTTCTGCGGCATGACCATCTATGGAAAGCTGGAAAACCCACCGGGCGAGCGGATCGAACACATCTTTGTCGGGGACGCGCCGATCGACCTGTCCAAAATTTACGGCGTCTCATTCGTAACCTCGCAGGGCGTGCCGCAAAAATTCGGAACAAACAGGTTCGACCTGCAGATCAAGGCAATCGATGCCCTGAAAACATACTTCCAGTCAGGCAAGGACATCGATCCAGAGACATTAGGCCGATTTGTCGCGGTTTGATGCCGGGGCAATGAAGCATCAAGTCGGAGCTGCGCGGCGATCGGCTTCAGCCAGCTCGGCACCATCGATCGTATCCCTCTGGGGGGACGGATAGGTTGGTCAGGGAGCGACCATTAATGGCGCCCCCCACCCGAGCATACCCAATTGCCGTCATCGGTCGGCCAATGGGATCGCGCTACGCCGAACGAAAGTCGGGAGAGCGTCTTGAATCTAGACATTATACATATTACTTAATTATATAACGTCTACCGTAAGGAGCACTCATGAATCCGACCAACGTCAACGACAAGCTGTCGATCGCCGGCCAGCCATCGCCCGCTGATTTTGCTGGAATTGCCGCGGCCGGTTTTGCCGCTGTGATCAATAGCCGCCCCGACGGCGAGGAGGACGGGCAGCCCGGGTCAGCTGCGGAGGCCTCCTCGGCTCAACAGGCCGGGCTCGCCTATGCTCATGTTCCGGTCACGTTGAAGGATATCAGGGAAAGCGATGTGCGCGCATTCCAAGCTGCGCTCTCCTCGGCGGAAGGTCCGGTGCTCGCACATTGCAAGAGCGGCGCCCGTGCGCTGACCCTGTTCGTTCTCGGTGAAGTCCTGGACGGTCGCATGCGGGCCGGTGATGTGCGGGCGTTCGGCGAAGCGCATGGGCACAATCTCGCAGCGGCTGACGCCTGGCTGGCGGTTCGAGGAGCCCAGTCATGAGCACCGTCACTGCACCCACCTCGGCGAGGCCGAACGTAAAAGGCTTCTACGACCCCCGGACCTTCAGCATCCAATACGTCGTTTCGGACCCTGCCACGAAGACCTGCGCCGTCATCGATCCGGTGCTGGATTTCGACGAGAGGTCGGGCTCGACGGCCACGACCAGCGCCGACGCCATCCTCACCTATGTCCGCGAGAAGGGGCTGACGGTCGCGTGGATCCTGGATACCCATCCCCATGCCGACCATTTCTCCGCGGCGCAGTACCTGAAGGAAAAGACTGGGGCCCCGACCGCGATCGGCGAGCAGGTCGTCGCTGTGCAGCGGCTGTGGAAGGGCTTGTATAACTGGCCGAAGTTCCCGGCCGACGGTTCGCAATGGGACAAGCTGTTTGCACATGGCGAACGCTTCAAGCTCGGCACGCTGGACGTCTCCGTGCTGTTCTCGCCCGGACATACGCTCGCTTCGATCACCTATGTCATCGGCGACGCCGCCTTCGTACACGACACGCTGTTCATGCCCGACGGCGGAACCGCGCGTGCTGACTTTCCCGGCGGCAGCGCGAAGGCTCTCTGGGCCTCGATCCAGGCGATCCTGGCACTGCCAGACGACACGCGCCTGTTCACCGGTCACGACTACCAACCCGGCGGGCGCGAGCCGCGCTGGGAGAGCACTGTGGCGCAGCAGAAGCAGGCGAACGCGCATGTCGTCGGCCTCGACGAGGCGGCTTTCGCCGCGATGCGCGAAGCACGCGACAAGACGCTGTCGATGCCCAAACTGATGCTGCAGGCGCTGCAGGTGAACATTCGTGGCGGACGCCTGCCCGAACCTGAGTCGAACGGCCGGCGCTATCTCAAGGTTCCGCTCGACGCCTTGGCGGGCGCGGTCTGGGCCGAGGAACCAGCATGACGACGCCATCACGACCATCGATGACCCGTGCGGAACTCTCCGGCCGGGCGACGGAGGTTGCGAGCCTGTTGAAGACGCTCGCCAACCGCAACCGGCTGATGATCGTCTGCACCCTCGTCGAGCGGGAGTATGCCGTCAGCCAGCTCGAGAACGAGCTGGGCATCCAGCAGCCGACGCTCTCCCAGCAGCTCACCGTGCTGCGCGAGGCCGGGATCGTCGAGACAAGGCGCGAGTCCAAGCAGATCTTCTACCGGCTGAGCGAGCAGAAAGCCGCCCAGCTCGTCGAGGCTCTTCACGCCATCTTCTGTGCCGAGGAATCTGGATCATGACCTCCTACTGGCCATCCCTCATCGGTGGCATGCTGATCGGCCTCTCGGCCGCGATGCTGCTGCTGCTCAATGGCCGCGTTGCCGGGATCAGCGGCATTCTCGGCCGGCTGGCACAAGGCGCACAGGTCGAGACCAACGCCGCCTTCGCCATAGGGTTGATCTCCGGGCCACTGCTATATCGGGTCGGCGCCGGCCAGTGGCCGCCTGTGACGATCACAGCTTCGCTGCCCGTCATCGCGCTGGCAGGCCTGCTGGTCGGCTTTGGTACGCGCATGGGCTCGGGCTGCACGAGCGGTCATGGCGTGGTCGGCCTGGCGCGTCTGTCGCCGCGTTCAGTCGCCGCCGTTGTCACCTTCCTTCTGGCAGGCGTCGCTACCGTCACCTTGATGAGGCTCGTCGCGCCATGAACCGTCATGCACAAATCCTGACCGCGCTGGCATCCGGCGCCATCTTCGGCATTGGCCTGTCGCTGTCGGGCATGCTCGACCCCGTCCGCGTGCGCGGCTTCCTCCATGTCGCCGGCGATTGGGACCCCAGTCTCGCCTTCGTGCTCGGCGGCGCGGTTGCGGTCGTGATGTCGGGGATATTTGTGCGACGTCGGTTGCAAAACCCGGCCTTCGGCGACGCATTCCACCTGCCGGCCACCATGCCGATCGACACTCGCCTGATCACGGGTTCCGCCATCTTCGGGATCGGCTGGGGATTGGCCGGACTCTGCCCCGGCCCTGCGCTAGCTGCTTTGTCGCTGGGCCTCGCTCCAGTCGCGCTGTTCGTCGTGGCCATGCTCGTCGGCATGACGATCCATGATCGCTTGATCGCAGGCCGGACCAATACACCCGCGCTCCGGAGGGCGCCATGACGGAGCAGGTTCTCATCGCAGTCGGTTCGGGCGGCCTGGTCGGCTTCGCGCTAGGCCTTGTCGGCGGCGGGGGTTCCATCCTTGCGACGCCGCTGCTGCTCTATGCTGTCGGCATCGCGCAGCCCCACATCGCAATCGGAACCGGCGCGCTTGCCGTCTCGGTCAATGCCTATGCCAATCTGATCGGGCACGCCCGCAGGGGCCATGTGCGTTGGACCTGCGCGATCGTCTTCGCGCTGGTGGGCTCGGTTGGCGCGCTCATCGGCTCGACACTGGGCAAGGCCATGGACGGGCAGCGCCTGCTGTTTCTGTTCGGCCTGCTGATGCTTGTTGTCGGCGTCCTGATGTTGCGACCGCGCAAGAATGCCACCACCGTGCCCAAACCTGTCGATCTGCGTATGTGCCTGCTCACGGGTTCAGTGGCGATCATCGCCGGCGGTGCATCGGGGTTCTTCGGTATCGGCGGCGGGTTCCTGATCGTCCCCGGCCTGATCTTGGCGACCGGCATGAGATCCATCGACGCCGTTGGGTCCTCACTGCTCGCAGTCGGTACCTTTGGGCTTGCGACGGCGCTCAACTATGCAGTGTCAGGCATGATCGATTGGACGATCGCGGCCCAGTTCATCGGCGGAGGGGTTCTAGGCGGCGTGTTGGGCATGATGCTCGCAACGCGGCTGTCGGGACAAAAGGATATGCTCAATCGCGTCTTCGCGGCGCTCATCTTCATTGTCGCTGCTTATGTACTCTATCGAAGCGCCGATGCCTTTTGGCAGGGGTCTTAGAAACGGGCGGTCGTTTTGCCTTCATGTTTGCCACTGGCCCTAAGCAGCTCCCATGGCGTCAATGGGCGTGGTTGCGACATTGGCCATGATCGGCCAAAGCCTCAATGATCTTGCAGTCGCACGCTGTCACACCACCTGAGCAGGTCGCGGCGATCCGCTCCAGTTCCTTCTCCAGCGAACGCAGCCGGGCGATCTTGTGGCGCACGTCGTCGAGATGGGCGACGGAAATCGCATGAGCCTCGTCGCAGGCCCTGCCGGGATTGTCAGACAGTCTGAGCAGCGCACGAATGCCATCGACGGGAAAACCGAGGTCGCGGGCATGCTTGATGAAGGCCAGGCGTTCGACATGGACCCGGCCAAAGCGACGCTGGTTGCCCTCAGAGCGTTCGGGCTGCGGCAGCAGCCCAACCTGCTCGTAATAACGGATGGTCTCGACCTTCACGCCTGTCCGGTCCGAGAGCGAACCGATCGGCATGGCGCGCGCGATGTTTTTCTCAGCCATCCGCATTTTCCCTCTTGAAGCTGAAGTGGCTAGAGGTCGTATCTGGGGTGTCTCATAGCGCCTGCAAGCGGAGACGACCATGACAGCGACCTCGGACACCCGGCTCCAGACCTTGAGCTGGAAGGTAGGTGGCATGGATTGCGCGGGCTGCGCGGCGACGATCCGCGGCGCTGTCGAGCGTCTGCCCGGGGTGAGCGAAGTGAAGCTGTCGGTCGTCGCAGAAACCCTGACGCTGGCGCTCGACGAGCGCCAGACCCGACGCGAGGCGATCGAGAAGCGCATCTCCAGCCTCGGATACACGACGGCGATGATGGCCACGAAAACCACGCCAGCCCCGGAGCCGGCGGCGTGCGGCTGCTGCAATGCTCAAGGGCAGGCCGAGGCGGCGACGGCGACGACGAGCGCACCCGCGCCTGCGCCCCTGAGCTGGAAGATCGGCGGCATGGACTGCCCAAGCTGCGCGGCGACGATCCGCGGCGCGGTCGAACGCATGCCCGGCGTGAGCGAGGTCAAGCTTTCGATGATGTCGGAAACACTGACGCTGGCGCTCGACGAGAGCCAGACCAAGCAGGACGCCATCGAGAAGAAGGTCACCAGCCTCGGGTTCACCGCTGCGGCGATCGCGTCGAAGACGCATACCCGTGATCAGGCGGGGCATGACCACGATGGCCACGAGTCCAAACCCACGACAGCGGAAGGCGCCGGCAAGCACCCCATCGATGCCGGCCACGGCCTACCGGGCCACGTTCATAAAGCGACGCCCGACGGCGTATCCTGGTACCATTCCAACAAGGGCCGACTGGTCCTGACGACGGGCGTGCTGCTGGGCGGGGCGTGGGCGTCCAGCCTCGTCTGGCCGGCGATCGCGCATTGGGCCTTCATCGCGGCCTGCGTGATCGGCATCGTCCCGGTGGCGCGCAAGGCCTATGCGGCCGCCAGCGCCGGGATGCCCTTCACCATCGAGATGCTGATGACCATCGCCGCCACCGGCGCGCTCTTCATCGGCGCAGCCGAGGAGGCCGCACTCGTCGTCTTCCTATTCGCGGTCGGCGAGGTGCTGGAGGGCGTCGCGGCAGACAGGGCTCGGGCCTCGATCCGCGCGCTCAAGGACCTCGTGCCAAAGACGGCGATCGTCGAGGAGAACGGCGAAACCCGCACGATCGACGCGGCCGCCCTCACGATCGGCCAGACGGTGCTGGTGCGCCCCGGCGACCGCATTCCTGCCGACGGCGAGATCACCGACGGCGTCTCCGGCATCGACGAGAGCCCGGTGACGGGCGAATCCGTGCCGAAGACCAAGGGCGTCGGCGAACCGGTCTTCGCCGGCTCGGTCAACAGCGAGGCCGCGCTGCGGGTGCGCGTCACCAAGGCAGCGGAGGACAACACGATCTCCCGCATCATTCGGCTGGTCGAGGAGGCGCAGGAGGCGCGCGCCCCGACCGAGCGCTTCATCGACCGCTTCTCGCGCATCTACATGCCGGCGATCGTGGCACTGGCGGTGCTGGTGGCCATCGTGCCGCCGCTGATGCTCGGCGGCGAATGGTCGGTCTGGATCTATCGGGCGCTGGCGCTGCTGCTGATCGGCTGTCCCTGCGCGCTGGTGATCTCGGTGCCGGCGTCGATCGCGGCTTCGCTCTCGACAGGCGCACGTCAGGGCCTCTTGATGAAGGGCGGTGTCGTCATCGAGGCCGCCGCGAAGACCGGCATCGTCGCCTTCGACAAGACCGGCACGCTGACGCAGGGACGCCCGCGCGTGACCGAGGTCGTCGCGTTGGGACGGAGCGAGCGGGAGGTTATTGAGCTCGCGGCCTCGGTCGAGACCGGGTCGAGCCACCCGCTGGCGCTGGCGATCATCGAGCGCGCCAAGGCGCATGCGATCCCGATGCGCAACGCGACGGAGGCCAAGGCGATCCCCGGACAGGGCGTGACCGGCACGCTCGACGAAACCGCGATCTTCGTCGGCGCGCCGCGCCACGCGCTCTCGCGGGTCAGCTTCGATGACCAGGCGAAAGCCGCCGTGGAACACTTGGAGACCGCGGGCAAGACCGTCGCCGCCGTTCTTGCCGACGGCGTGCTCATCGGATTGATCGCCATGCGCGACGAGCCGCGCGAGGACGCGGCCGCCGGCATCGCCGAGCTGAAGGCGATGGGAATCCGCTCGCTGATGCTGACCGGCGACAATGCCCGCACGGGCGCGGCCATCGCCGGCTCGCTCGGGATGGAACACAAAGCCGAATTGATGCCGGAGGACAAGGTCGCGGCCATCAAGGCGCTGTCGGCCAAGGCCTCGGTCATGATGATCGGCGACGGCATCAACGATGCGCCGGCGCTGGCCGCCGCCGGCATCGGCGTGGCGATGGGGTCGGGCACCGACGTCGCGCTCGAGACCGCCGACGCCGCGATCCTGAAGAGCCGCGTCCGCGACGTGCCCGCCATGATCCGCCTGGCGCGCGCGACGATGGGCAACATCCGCGTCAACATCGCCATCGCGCTCGGGCTGAAGGCTGTATTCCTCGTGACGACCGTGTTCGGCTACACCGGCCTCTGGGTTGCGATCCTGGCCGACACCGGCGCGACCGTGATCGTGACGGCCAACGCCCTGCGGCTGCTGCGCTTCAACGCCGGCCGAGCGGCCTGACGGGCAGCGCGCCATGTCGGGCATGGAAATCGCCAGCTACCTGATGACGGTCGTCTACGTCATCAGCTTCCTCGCCATGTCGGCCATCCTCGCGAAAGAGGCGGGGCGGCCGATCTGGCTCTTCGACAAGGGGCGCGAAAAACAGGCGCTGCCCGCCACGCTGTTCCGCCTCGCTTTCGCCGGCGCGGTAATCTGGCCGCTCGTGCTGGCGCTGGTCGGCAACCCGGTCGAGGCGGATCCCCTCTCTGAGGCCCTGGACGGGCCCTGGCTCGATGTGCTCGGGCATCTTCTCGTCGTGGTCGGGGCCTGCGTCGCGATCCTGTCCCAACGCCATATGGGCTTGTCCTGGCGGATCGGCGCGGCTGAGGGCGAACTGGGGCCGATCGTCGACGACGGCCCCTTCGCGATCTCGCGCAACCCGGTCTTCGTCGGACAGGCCCTGCTGTTCGTGGGCCTTTTCATCGTGCTGCCCAGCCTGATCCAGGCGGGCCTGACGCTCGTGCTCCTGATCGCCATCATCCTCCAGGTCCGCATTGAGGAGCGCGTCCTCTCGCAGACCCTCGGCGAGCCTTATCGCGACTACCGGCAGCGCGTCCGGCGCTGGCTCGGAACGCGCCGCCGCGCGGGGAACACAACGCCATGACGATGCAAAAGCGGCTCGGAGACGTCCTGGGCTGGGCGGTCGCGGCCGCGGCGCTGGATCAGCTCTCGAAATGGCTGATCCTGACCTATGTCATGGAGCCGCCGCGCGTGATCGAGATCGCGCCATTCCTCAACCTGCGTCTGGGCTTTAACTACGGCGTCAGCTTCGGGATCGGCCGCGACACGCTGGAGGCATGGCCGGGTCTTCTGGCCGCATTCAAGGTCGCCGTCGCGCTCGGCCTGATGGTCTGGGCCGTCAGGAGCCCGATCCGGGCGGAACGCATCGGTCTTGCGCTGGTCGCCGGCGGCGCGCTCGGCAATGCGAAGGACCGCTGGAGTCAGGGCGCCGTGACGGACTTCATCGACCTGCACTGGGGCGGCTGGCACTGGCCGACCTTCAACGGTGCCGACATCGCCATCTCAGCCGGCGTCGGCCTGATGCTGCTGGCCGCTTTGGCCGATTATCGGCGTGGCCGATCGGGCGCGGGTCTGGCGGAGACGAAGGCCGCTCAAAGCGAGTCGGGGGAGCGGACGTGAAGCGGATCAGGCGATGGCTTGCGACCGCGGCTTCCGCCGACATCAAGCCATTCGCACTGCTCTCGCGGGCTGCCGTCTGGCGCCTCGGTGGGCTTGTCGTGCTGGTCGGCGCAGGGCTGCTCGCCATGGGCCAGATCCATCCCGAGCCGGTGGCGCAGCGCGGCGGCGTCGCCGTGATCCATCCATGGGCGAAGGGGTCGGCCCTCAAGGGCGACCAGTTCCCGTTCTACGCGACCTTCAGCAACAGCGGCGCCCATCCCGATCGGCTGCTCAAGATCGAGACCGCCGCCGCCCATCACGCCATCCTGAAGGCGCTGGACACCAAGACCGGACTCGTTCGTCCCATCGAACTCGACGAGCTTGCCGTTCCAGGCAACGGCAGGGTGTCGCTGAGGCCGGGAACGCATCAGATCACGCTGATCGGCCTCAACGCCAAGGTCGAGCCCGGCGGCTCCATCCCGGTGACGTTCGTCGTCGAGCGCGCCGGCCGCCTCCCGGCCCATATCCGCGTCGAGAATCTCGGCGAACCGGAGCACAAGGACCATGGTTGAGAGCGATGACATCGACCGTCTTACCCTTTCCAGGGGAAGGCTGCGATCGGCGCGATCGACGGACCATTCGATTGATCTGAACAGGCGCGCAAGCGCCCGATACCGCTCTCCTGTTCGAGAGAACCGGAAGCTGAGAGCGGAGCCAGCAGGAGAACGACGCGGTGAATGAGCCCTTCCTCCTGTCGATCATGGCGACAGGCTTCGTCGTCGCCTTCGCCCACGCGGCGATCCCGACCCACTGGCTGCCATTCGTCATGGCCGGGCGCGGGCAGCGCTGGAGCAAGGGCAAGACTCTGATGGTGGTGGCGCTCTGCGGCGCGGGCCACGTCCTGTTCACCACCATGCTCGGCGTCCTGGTGGTCTGGCTCGGCATCGAGACGAGCAAGTGGACCGGCACTGTCTTTCCTTGGATCGCCGGCGGCGCACTGATCCTGTTCGGACTCTACTACCTTGTCCGGCAGGCGCGCGGCGAGGGCCACGGCCACAGTCATTTCGGCTCAGGCGGTCATAGCCATGGCGGTCATGGCGGCCACAGCCACGGTCATTCGCATGCCCAAGGCCCGAACCAGCATACGCACGGCCACGAGGACGAGACCAAGCGGATCGATACGGGCCATGGCATGCTGCTGCTCGAGGTCTTCGAGGACGGCGTCCCACCCCGGTTCCGCCTGCGGGCCGAGGCGGGCGCGGACCTGCCCGGCGTCGAGGCGGTTTCGCTCGAAACCCTGCGCCCCGACGGAGCGCGGCAATCCTTCTCGTTCGTCGCCAGGGACGGCTTCCTCGAATCCCGCGAGGAGATTCCGGAGCCGCATGAGTTCGACGCCACCTTCAGCCTTGCGCACGGCTCCCATGCCCATCGCCATGCGCTGAGTTACAAGGAGCACGCGCATGCGCACGCGGCTCCGGCCGCCAATGCGGCGCGCGGCGTCACGGGCGCGGCGCCGAAATCCGACCGCGCGGTCATCGTCAGCCTGTTCACGCTCCTGACCTTTTCGCCCTGCGAAGGCTTCCTGCCGGTTTACCTGTCGGGGATCTCGTATGGCTGGCCCGGATTCCTCCTCTTGAGCGCGGTCCTTTCGGTCGCCACCATATCCGGAATGGTCATTTTCACCTGGCTGACGATGTCGGGGATCGAGCGTCTTCGGCTTGAGTTTCTGGAACGCTACGAGAGCGGCATTCTCGGCTCGCTGCTCATGTTTCTCGGTGTCGGGATCATCTTTCTGGGCTTCTAGCCACGCGCCAACGGCCTCGACGGCAACGCGCCGCGACACGGAGCAAGATCATGGGTTCGGGACATTCCCATACGGGCGCGGCGCCGGCGGGCACGGCGGCCGGCAGGCACAAGAGCCGGCTCGCGATGGCGCTCGGCCTGACGACCGCATTCATGGTCGCGGAGGTCGTCGGCGGGCTGTGGACCGGCAGCCTGGCGCTGCTGGCGGACGCGGCCCACATGCTCACGGACGCCGGCGGCCTCGCTCTGGCGCTGATCGCGATCCGCTTCGCCGAAAGGCCCGCAACGCCGGAGAAGACCTATGGCTACGTCCGCGCGGAAGTCCTCTCGGCGCTGACCAACGCCGTCGTTCTCCTCGTGCTGACGGTCTACATCCTCTACGAGGCCTATCGGCGCTTCCAGAACCCGCCCGAGATCATCGGCGGCCCGATGCTGGCGGTCGCGGTCGTCGGACTCGGCGTCAACCTCCTCAGCATGAAGCTCCTTTCTGGCGGATCGTCCGAAAGCCTCAACGTCAAGGGCGCCTATTTCGAGGTTCTGAGCGACATGCTGGGCTCGCTCGGCGTCATCGTGGCAGCCATCGTCGTCCTCCTGACCGGCTGGACGATCGTGGATCCGATCGTCGGCGCCGGCATCGGCCTGTTCATCGTGCCGCGGACCTGGAGCCTGCTCAAGCAGGCCGTCCATATCCTGCTCGAGGGCACGCCGCCCGAGGTCGACATGGCGCTGCTGAAGGCCAAGCTGTCGGATATCCCCGGCGTGGTGGCGGTCGACGACCTGCATGTCTGGACACTCACCTCGGGGCTGGACGCGATGAGCTGCCATCTCGTCGTCGACGACATGACGAAGTCGGCGGCCATCCTCACGGCCGCGAGCGCGGCCATGCGCTCGGAGTTCGGGCTGACCCACACGACGATCCAGATCGAGGACGAAGCGATCAGAGGCGCCCCAGGCCACGTCACCCGCCTGTAGACGATCGGCGCCGCAGCGAGGCGGGCTTGGGAGCGCGAGGGAAGAACGGCTTTTTGGGAAGCGCGCCCGCTTGGGACTGTCAAGGTCGAGACGGTGACGATGAAACGCCTTGAGAGTGCGCCTTTGGGTCTGTCTGGTGGCGTCGATCTTCCGTCTCGCGCATGCGCACGAAGGTAACCGCGTAGAACAAGACAGCCAGTGCGATCAGGGCCGCAGCCAGAGCGCCGTTGCGCGACTTCATGATGCCAGACCGAACGGCATCGGCGCGGCGGCGAGCGGAGTACAAGATCCTTTGAGTAGAGAGAAACGTGGCATCCCGGAAGCCTTTCTTAAGGTTGATAGCGCCGCAAGAAATATCAATAAAATCTGAATCTTAGCCTTACAGTTTAGCCGTCTGATTTCGCGTCAATTCAACGCGTCTTCGCTAGAAACGCTCTCAACGAAAAGGGGAGCGTCATGAACAAAGTTCAGAGCATCTTCGCAGCGATAGTTTTCGGCATCGCGATGTCCGGCGTAGTCACGCAGGCCCTCGCGGCCGGCTACACCGACCTCGCCCACCTCCATGCCGGCCAGCCCTCGCGGACGCCGATCGGCTGGCAGCAGTTCTGCGTGGACAATCCCACTGACTGCCGGACCCCGCGCTCGGCGGCAACCGTCATGCGCCTCGACGACAGGTCCTGGAGCGAACTCCTGACAGTCAACCTGAAGTTCAACAAGGCGATCGAGCCGGTCACCGACCAGGACCAGTTCGGCGTCATCGAGAACTGGGACTACGCCAAAACCGGCAAGGGCGACTGCGAGGACTACGTCCTCGAGAAGCGGCGCGAACTCGTGAAGCGCGGCTGGCCCCTCTCGGCGCTGCTCATCACCGTGGTGATCGACAAGGAAGGCGGCGGCCACGCCGTGCTGACGGTCGTCACGGACCGGGGCGAGTTCGTCCTCGACAACCAGACCGACAAGGTTCTGCCCTGGTCGAAATCCGGCCTGACCTTCATCCGGCGGCAGTCGCCGGAGAACCAGAACGTCTGGCAGGATCTCGGCCGCTTCCTCGGCCGGCCCGACGTCGTCACCGCCGCGATCAAGGGCTCGCGCTAGCATCGCCGACTGGGGCCGGCGCGCTCAGCGCCCGGCCAGCAGCGGCGTGAGGATCTTGTCGAACTCCTCGATCGTCAGCGCGCCGACCTTTTTCTCGCCGTTGATGAAGAAGGTCGGCGTCGAGTTGACGCCGAACTCCTTGGAGCCGCGCTCCTGGAACTGTTTGACGCCCGTGAAGAGGTCTTCGCGCCGCAGGCAGGCTTCGACCGTCTCCTGCGTGAAGCCGGCCTGCTTCATCGTCTGCGTCAGGGCGTCGAGCGGCTTGGGCGAATGCGCCCAGCCCTCCTGCGTGTTGTAGAGCATGTCGACGATTGGGTACCACTTCGCCTCGTCGCCGCAGCGCGCCAGCATGAAGCCCGCAGCCCAAAGAGGGTCGAGCGGGAACTCGCGCGCGATGAAGCGAACCTTGCCGGTATCGACATATTCGCCTTGAACGCCGGCCAGGTCTTGATGTGGAAATTCATGCAGTGATGGCAGGTGAGCGAGGCGTACTCGATCACGGTAACCTGCGCGTCGGCGACGCCGAAGACCTTCTCGGGAAGCGGGCCGGGCTCCAGCAGCTTCGCAGCAAGGACGGTCTGGGCGGTCGCCGATCGGCCGCCTAAACCAACGGCGACGAGCCCGACCGTGAGCCGAAGCAGCGAGCGACGTGCGAACATGGAATCCTCCCTTCGGAACACTGATCGCACCCGAAGCCACTTCAGGTTCAATGCCTCCGGCGGCATTCCGTCTTCAATGTGATGCGACAGGCGGTCGCAGTGCTGGATCTGCGCCGATGGACGGAATTGGGTATGACGGCGTTCGATCGCCGCAACCGCACATGATCGCCTGATGGACGTTCTTACCCTTTTCGGCCTCGTCGCCGTGACGCTCATGCTTGTCACCTACGCCTTCGAGGAGCGCAGTCCCTGATTCGTCCTGGGCTTCGCCGTCGCCTGCGCGCTCGGCTCGGTCTACGGCTTCCTGCAGGGCGCCTGGCCCTTCGGCGTCGTCGAGGCGATCTGGTCGGTCGTCGCGCTGCGGCGCTGGTGGACCAAGCGTGCGAGCGTCGGGCGAACGCCGACGATTACCCCTTGAACCTCAAGTGGCATCAGGTTGTAGAGAGTCGTTAACCGTCCTTTTTGACGCTTTGTCAGCTTCGTTCGCGCAAAAATTCTCGCATGCTCTCACAGATCCGCTTCTCGACCCTGCGTCTTGCCCTCGGGCTCATGCTGGGAGCGTTGGTCCTCTCGGGCTGCGTCACCGGCGACGGAGACACACGTCATCTCCAGCCGCTGCCTGCCCGGCTTGTCTCGGACATGTCGGCCAAGGGCATGAGCCAAAGCGATCCCATCCTCGTGCGCATCTTCAAGAAGGAAAGCGAGCTCGAGGTCTGGAAGCGCGATCGCAGCGGCCAGTACGCCCTGCTCAAAACCTATCCGATGTGCCGCTGGTCGGGCCAGCTTGGCCCCAAAAAGCGTGAGGGCGACCGGCAGGCGCCGGAAGGCTTCTACAGCGTCACCGCCGACCTGATGAACCCGCGCTCGCAATTCTACCTGTCGTTCAATCTCGGCTACCCCAACCCGCTGGAGAAGTCGCAAGGCGCTACAGGCTCGGCGCTGATGGTCCACGGCGCCTGCACCTCGGCCGGCTGTTTCGCCATGACCGACGAGGGCGTCACCGAGATCTACGGTCTGGCGCGCGAGGCCTTCGCCGGCGGGCAGCGCAGCTTCCAGGTCCAGGCGCTGCCCTTTCGCATGACGCCGGAGAACATGGCGCGGCATCGCAACAGCCCTCACATCGCCTTCTGGCGGAACCTGAAGGAGGGCGCGGATCATTTCGAGGCGACGAAGCAGCCGCCCAAGCTCGCGGCCTGCGGTCGCCGCTACGTCTTCAATGCCAGGGAGGGCTCGGGACCGTTCGCGCCGGCCGAGGCCTGTCCGCCCTACGAGATCGACCCGGACGTGCAGCCCCTGGTGTCGCAGCGCCAAGCGCGTGACGAGGCCCGCTTCGCCGAACTGATCGGCAGCGGAACACCGGCGATGAGCTACGCCCATCTGGACGGCGGCATGCACCAGAGCTTCCGCACGATGCTCAAGAGCCTTGGGCCCGAGCGCATGCAACCCATGGTCGCCGGCAAGGTCGAGATCAGTCGTCCGGATGCGGCGCTCGCCGATCCGTTCGGCGGAGACGACGCGCCCGGCCGAACCGATACGACCGGCTCCCTCGCACCACGGTGAGCACTGCCCCGGTCGCGTTAGGCCAGGCCAACGCCAGCCTTCGCGTTGCGGAGCGGGATCGGAGCTGACGGGCCGAGCGATGCAGCGGCTGGAGGCCGCCTGTGATTGGGCTTGCCTCATGGCTTCCGGGTGCGGCGCGCCTTCCTGGCGAGCGGGCGGCCATAGAGGACGAGGCGATGAGCGGTCAGCTCGAAGCCTAACTCCCTCGCCACCAGCGCCTGCAGCCGCTCGATCTCGTCGGACCTGAACTCGATGACCGCGCCGCTCTCGATGTCGATCAGATGGTCGTGATGGATCTCGGATGCCGGCTCGATCCTGGCGCGTCCGCCGGCGAAGCTGTGGCGTTCGACGAGGCCCGTCGAGGCGAAGATCTTCACCGTTCGATAGACGGTCGATAGTGATATGCCCGGATCGATCTCGGCAACCCGGCGGTAGATCTCCGGCACGTCTGGATGATCGTCGGCCCTGGCGACGACGTCGGCGATGATGCGGCGCGGCGCCGTGATGCGCTGCCCCGCCTGGCGGCAATGGCTGATCAGAACATCGGCTGCGTCGGACATCGCTTCCTCCCTCCAGCCTCATTAATGAGAATGGTTCGCAAATGCATTGACAATGTGGCAGGCGCCCGTAATCTGCTTTTGCAAACGAATTGCAATTTCAGGGGCGGGCGATGCTCAACAAGGTCGAGACCGTTGAAACCGGTTGGCGCAAGGCTCGTGGCGAACCGTCACTGCTCGACGTCTTCAGGACGATCTCGGTCGCGCCCGGCGCGACGCCGTGGCGCAAATTCCTGGCCTTCTTCGGCCCGGGCTATCTCGTCGCCGTCGGTTACATGGACCCCGGCAACTGGGCGACCTCGCTCGCCGGCGGGGCGCAGTTCGGCTACACGCTGCTCTTCGTCGCGCTTCTTTCCAACATCATGGCGATCATCCTGCAGGCGCTCTGCGCGCGGCTGGCCATCGGCTCGGGCCGCGACCTCGCCCAGGCCTGCCGCGACGCCTATCCCCGCGCCGTGTCATGGCCGCTCTGGCTACTGGCGGAACTCGCGATCTGCGCCACCGACTTGGCGGAAGTCATCGGCACGGCGATCGCGCTCAATCTGCTCTTCGGCATGCCGTTGGAAATCGGCGTCGTCGTCACGGCGCTCGACGTCTTCGTGATCCTCTGGCTGCAGAACAAGGGCTTCCGCTGGATCGAGGCCTTCATCATCACGCTTCTCGGCGTGATTGCGATTTGCTTCGGCGTCCAGATCGCCCTTGCCGACCCCGACTGGGGCCAGGTCGTGCGCGGCTTCGCGCCGACGACGCAGATCGTCACCAACCCGCAGATGCTCTATCTCGCGCTTGGCATCATCGGGGCGACCGTGATGCCCCATAACCTCTATCTGCATTCGGGGATCGTGCAGACGCGGGCCTTCGGCGAGAGCCTGCCCGAGAAGCGCGACGCCCTGAAATGGGCGACGGTGGACTCCACCGTGGCGCTGATGTTCGCGCTCCTGGTCAATGCCTCGATCCTGATTCTGGCGGCGGCGACCTTCCACAAGACCGGCCAGACCGACGTCGCGGAGCTAGGCCGCGCTCATGAACTGCTCGCGCCCCTGTTGGGCCTGTCGATCGCGCCGACGCTCTTCGCCATCGCGCTGCTGTGCTGCGGACTGAACTCGACCGTGACCGCGACGATGGCCGGCCAGATCGTCATGGAAGGCTTCCTCGACATCAAGCTGCCGGCCTGGGTCAGGCGGCTCGTCACGCGGCTGGTCGCCATCATCCCCGCGATCATCGTGACCTGGATCTACGGCGCCAGCGAGACCGGCAAGCTCCTGATCCTGAGCCAGGTCATTCTCGGCCTGCAACTGCCCTTCGCGATCGTGCCTCTCGTCATGTTCACCGCGTCGAGGAGCAAGATGGGCGAGATGGTGGCACCGAAATGGCTGACCGTCACCGCAGCCCTGATCGCCGCGATCATCATCGCCTTGAACATGAAGCTGCTGTTCGACCTCGCCACGGGTTGAGCGTGATCCGCCATGTCGCATTGCGGGGGCGGCAGCGCCCCGCTATGTCCGGCCCGTGACAATACGACCGGCCAGAACCGTCATCATCCGGGCGCTGCTCGCGCTGGCGATGGCCTATGTCCTGATCCTGCAAGGGGTGTTCGCAAGCGCCGCCGCTGGCTCGCGCCTTGCCATGTCGGTCGGCGAGCCAGGCCTGACGCAAGCGTTGTGCTCGGGTGCTCAGGCTCCCGACGCGCCTGCATCGGACGAAAGCCCGCACCACGCGACCGCGCAGCCGTCCTGTTGCGCCTGGAGCGCCTCGGTGGCGGTCGATCCCGTCCTGCCTCCGACCTCGCCGGCGATCGCCATCCCCTACCTCGTTCCGGCCGGCCTGCCGATCGCGTTCGGACAGGCCGCGCCGCCGGCGATCCTGTTCCGAGCGGCGACCGCCCAGGGGTCAAGGGCACCTCCCATCCTCAAAGCGTGACCTGAGCGCCGGCCCTCCCGCCGGCACCATCACCCTGACGAGGATCATCCATGAAGCGTTTCGCGATCGGCGCCGCCGGCGTCGCCCTGTCTTTGGCGGCCTATGCCGCCACCCCCGTCCGCGCCCACGTTTATGCTGTCGGGACGCTCAAGATCGGCCATCCCTGGGCCAGGGCGACGCCGCCCTCGGCGAAAGTCGGCGGCGGCTATCTCGCCATCGAGAACATCGGCCCGGAGCCCGACCGTCTGGTCGGCGGCTCGACCGAGGCGGCGGCTCGCGTCGAAATCCACGAGAGCAGCCTCACAGACGGCATCATGCGGATGCGCGAGAAGACGGACGGCGTCGTCGTCCCGCCCGGCCAGACGGTGGAGTTCAAGCCGAGCGGGCTGCACCTGATGCTGGTCGATCTCAAGGCGCCGCTGAAGCAGGGCGAAAAGGTCAAGGCCATGCTGGTCTTCGAGCGCGCCGGCGCGGTCGCGGTCGAGCTGCAGGTGCAAGCCGTCGGCGCGCCGCAACCGGCCGCGACAGGCCATACCGGGCACTGAGGCGCGCCATGCCAATCCTCAAATGGATCCGCTACGGCGCCTGGGCCGGCGTCGTTCTCATAGCCTTCGTCAGCGCTGCCCTCATGCTGGGGTGGTGGCAGGTCGATGGTCCCGGTCGCTCGCTCGCCGGTCGCGCGGCCGTCCAGGGCGTGCCCGCGATCGGCGGGCCGTTCACGCTGGTAGACCACACCGGCAGGTCGGTCACCGACGCCGACTATCGCGGCAAACCGATGGCGGTCTTCTTCGGCTTCACGCACTGCCCCGAGGTCTGCCCGACCACTCTGGTACAGATGGCCAACCTGACCGGGAAGATCGGAGCGGCGGCGGATCGCCTGCAGATCCTGCTGATCACGGTCGATCCCGAGCGCGACACGCCGGAACAGCTCGCGCTCTACCTCCAGTCCTTCGATCCCCGCGTGGTGGGCCTGACTGGCTCCCGCGAGCAGGTCGATGCGGCGCTCGCCGCCTACAAGGCCTATGCGAAGAAGATCCCGACCGAGAGCGGCTACACCATGGACCATTCGGCTTCGGTCTATCTGATGAAGGCCGACGGCAGCTTCCGGACGATGATCGACTACCACGAGGAGGAGGCTTCCGCGCTGGAGAAGGTCCGCATGGTGCTCCGATGAGCCCTCGTGGGCGCAGGGTGTTCGTCGCCGCGATGCTGGCGGCGATCGTGATTGCAGCGGCATCCGGCTATCTCTTCGCCACGCGACGAGTTCAGCCGGCAGCGCCCGTCCTGGCCGGACTGACGATCGAGACCGCCGATGGACGACTGCTGTCGGGAGAGGCCTTCCGCGGCCGCTTCGTCCTGCTCAACGTCTGGGCGACCTGGTGCCCGCCCTGCGTCAAGGAGATGCCGTCGCTCGACCGGCTGCAGGCGATAAAGGGCAGCGGCACGTTCGAGGTCGTGGCCCTGTCGATCGACCGGCAGGGGCTGGAGGTGGTGCAGCCGTTCTTTCAGCGGACGGGGCTAAGCCGCCTGGCGATCTATCTCGACCGCGAGGCCAGGAGCATGCCGGCGCTGAAGATCACCGGATTGCCCACGACCGTGCTCATCGACCCGGCAGGCCGCGAGATCGCCCGCTGGCCGGGGGCACGTGAGTGGGACCAGCCGGCAACCGTGGCGGACATCGACGAGCACATCGCCAGGTCCAGGGAGACGACGCGATGATCCCCGTCGCCGCAGGCAGGGCCGGTCAACAGAGCGCGAGGACGCTGCGCCGCGATTGCTCAGCTCCGACCGCCTGGGCTATTCTCCAATCATGACGTCGATCGGCACATCACGGGATCTGGGGCGAGGCCTTCTGGCCGCCGTCTGCGGTCTCGTGCTGATGTTCCAGTTGATGGCGAGCGCGCTTGCCGGCAGCACCCATCTCGCCGCCAAGTTCGACGTGGGGGAAATCTCCCTCGTCGAGATATGTGGCGCCACGCCGGAATCGAAGCGTGATCGGTCGGCCCATGTCGAGGGCGTCAATGCCTGCTGCGTCTGGGCGAAATCGGTCGCGCTGGCGCCGTTTACTCCCCCCGCACCGGCATCGCTGATCCCCAGACGCGCCGCACCGTCCGAGACGATCTTTGTGCAGCGTCTCGACGCGCCGGCTTCGTGCAGCCCGCAAGGTCCGCCGCAAGCGACGGGTCCACCGCACCGCAGCTGAAGGGCGAGCCTTCGCGCGGCCTGCGGCGTCATCGCGCGCAAGCCTTTCAGTCCAGACCCGTCGCCGCCGGCCGTGAGCGTGGACGCTCGCCATGCTGGACTTGCGCGGCATGACCATTCCGCTTTCGAGGCCCGAGATTGATCGGACCAGTGCTCATATCCAGACGGCTCGTGTTGTCGGCGGTCGCCATGGCGACGCTGGCGGTCGTCGTCTGCTATGTCGTGGTCGCCGACAGGACGTCGCGATCACGGAGCGCCGACGCGCTCGTGTTCCAGCGGCTCGACGGCAGCTCCACCGGACTTGCCGGCCTTCGCGGGCAGGCCGTGCTGCTGACCGTCTGGGCGACATGGTGCTGGTCCTGTCGCCAGGAGCTGCCGGCGCTGGCGAGGCTCCATCGCGGCCTGGGCGGACGGCCTCCCGCCGTGATTGCACTCTCGGTCGATCGCGACGGCGCGGACGTCGTCGAGCCGCTGCTGGAGCAGCTGAGCGTCAAGGACCTGCCGGTCGTCCTCGACCCGACGGGCGTGTCGGTTGGCCGACTGGCCATCTCGGGGCTCCCGACCACGATCCTGCTCGGCCCCGACGGCTCCGAAAAGGGGCGCTGGCATGGCGTCAAGGCATGGGACGAGAAGCCCATGATGGACGAGATCGCGGGGCTTCTCGCCGATCGTCCTGGAAGGCAGGCCCGCTGATGGACATCGCCAATATCGGCATCTGGGCGGCGCTTGCGGCCGGGGCGGTCTCGTTCCTCTCACCCTGCGTCCTGCCGCTCGTCCCCGGCTACGTCTCGTATATCGCCGGCGGCTCGGCCGCGACCGTCGATCCGCCTTCCCGATCCTCATCACGGCTGAACGCCGTCGTGATGAGCGTCTGGTTCGTGCTCGGCTTCTCGACGGTCTTCGTGCTGCTCGGCGCGGGCGCGAGCGCGCTCAGCCACCTCCTCCTCGCCTATCGCTATGAGGCCGGCATCGTCGGAGGCGCGATCGTCCTCGTCTTCGGCGTCTTCACGACCGGGCTCGTGCGCCTGTCCTGGCTGGAGCGCGAGCTTCGGGTCCAGGCGCCGATCGCCGGCGGTCGGCCGGTCGGCGCATACCTTCTCGGCCTCGCCTTCGCCTTCGGCTGGACGCCCTGCATAGGCCCCGTTCTCGGCGCCATCCTGACTGTCAGCGCGACGTCGCCATCGGCCTCCAGCGGCGTCGCGCTCTTGAGCGTCTATTCGCTCGGCCTCGCGATCCCCTTCCTGCTGACGGCGCTGTTCGCAGACGGCATGACGGCGAGACTTCGCCGCCTGCGCGGCGCGGGACGCGCTCTGCAGATCATGGCCGGCGTCACCATGATCGCGATGGGCCTGGCCATGATGTCTGGCCAGCTCTCGACGATCGCCTTCTGGCTTCTCGAAACCTTCCCCTTCCTCGCCAAAATCGGATGAAAGGCGTGATTTCCACATGACCGGCAGCGACAGCGCCGCCAGCGGGCACGACCGCTGGCTCTATCTCTTCATCGCCTGGATCGTCGCGGTCGCGGCGAGCCTCAGTGCGCTCTTCATCGGCGAGGTCGTCGGCCAAGCGCCCTGCAGCCTGTGCTGGCACCAGCGCGCCTTCATGTTCCCGCTCGCGATCCTGCTCGCGGTGGCGAGCTACCGGGGCGACGCGGGCGCCTGGCGCTATGGCCTGCCTTTGGCCGTCATCGGCATGGCGATCGCCGGGTTCCACAGCCTGCTTTACGCCGGCTTCATTCCTGAGGGCATCCAGCCCTGCTCGCAGGGCCCCTCCTGCGCCAGCGCCGACATGACGATCCTGGGCATGCTGCCCTTGCCGTACCTGTCTCTCGCGGCCTTCCTCGCGATTGCCGTCGCGCTCATCGGCTCCAGACCAAAGGCCGCATCATGAACCGCCGCGCTATCGTCGTCCTCACCGGCGTCTCCGCCCTCGCGCTCTTCTCCGGTGCGACCGTCTTCCACAAGAACGAGCAGGCCAAGCGGGCCCGCGCCATCGCGGCCTCGCGCACTGAGGCGCTGGTCCGCGACCACTCGCCGGTCATCGGCCCCGCGAGCGCGCCCGTCACGATCGTCGAGTTCTTCGACCCGTCCTGCGAGGCCTGCCGCGCCTTCTATCCGCCGCTCAAGCAGATTCTGGCCCTGTTCCCGAACGATGCACGGCTCGTGATCCGGTACGCAGCGTTCCATGAAGGCTCCGATCAGGCCGTCAAGATCCTCGAAGCGGCGCGCCTTCAGGGCAAGTTCGAACCCGTCCTCGCGGCGCTGCTGGAATTCCAGCCGGAATGGGCCGACCACGACAAACCCGATCTGGAGAAGGCGTGGGCGCGGGCGAAGGACGCCGGGCTCGACATCGAGCGCGGTAAGCGCGACGCAGCCCGGCCGGACTTCCAGACGACCTTGGAAAAGGACGCCGTGGACGTGAAGGCGCTTGAGGTGACCCGGACGCCGACCTTCTTCGTGAACGGCCAACCTCTCACCGAATTCGGCCCGCGCCCGCTTTACGAAATGGTCAAGCGCGAGGTCGAGAAGGCGCGGAAATAGGCTCGCCACCGCCGCAGGCCCGACGAAGCTCCGGAGCCTGCGGCCTCGGCGCTCACAGCGCCGCCCTCTTGGATGGATGCCGTCATGCAAGCCAAGGCCTTGACCATCGGCCACCTCGCCCGGGACACCGGAACGAAGGTCGAGACGATCCGGTTCTACGAAAAATCTGGCCTCCTGCCGGAGCCGGCGAGGACCGGCGGAAACTACCGCGCCTATGAGGCAAGCCACCTCGATCGCCTGAGATTCATCCGCCGCGCCCGCTCGCTGGGCTTCCCGCTCGATCAGGTCAGGGTGCTGCTGGAGCTGTCCGATGATCGCGCCGGCCCCTGCGCTGCCGTCGACGTGATCGCGAAAGCGCATCTGATCGAGGTCGAGCGGAAAATCGCCGATCTTCAGGCGCTGAGGCACGATCTGAACCGCATGATCGAGCAGTGCGGTTGCGGGATCGTCTCCGACTGCCGGGTCATCGGCGCCCTCACGCCGTGAGGATGATCCAAAGGCAAGCAGTTGCGAGGCGTCGTTCGATCAATCATGCATCGGGTGATCGTCGATCATAAGCGAGTATTTTTCCCAGTCGCGGCGCGGTATCGGCGCGCCGGGCGTGAACCGGATATCGACGACCTCGTCGCCTGCACGATTCAGTTTGCAGGTGAACCGGAGCCGAAACCACTTGTCGCGGCTTCGATAGGCCGCGCCAGCCGCCTCGATGTCGGAATCGCGGATTTGAACCGGCGCCGTCGCCTCGGCATTCACGAAATCCGCCCGCTGCGACCTCTCGCGACCATTGATCTGAGCCATCACCTCAAGGTTGCAGATCTGGGTCGCGCGCTCGAACGGCTCCGTTCGGCCCAGGACTTCCCGTGCCTGCTTGCTGCGCGGGTCGGACAAGATCGACCTGGATCGCAGCGCCTGCCGGGGCGGTTCGTTTTCCTGGGGACCGGGCGTGGGCTGGCGCCCGGCGTCGGGTTCGTGTCGTTTCGCCTCAAGTTCGACGGGCGCGGCGGGAGCCCGTTCGATCCGCGGGGAGCTGGGCGGCACGTCCTCGCGCGGCCTCGGGATCTCAGTGACCAGCTCGACCGTCACCTCCTCGCGCATGGCGGAGACGTCGCGACGGGCGCTCATCCCGACGGCGGCCAACAGCAACGCATGAACGAGCGCCGACAGCAGGACGACACGGTACTGCCTGGTCCCTGGCGGTCGGACCGACTTCGTCTTGGAGCGGATCAGAGATGGGCTCCTCGTGGAGCAGCCCGGCGGCACAGGGCCCGACAACTGCTCCGACTTTCAGAGCGCGCTCATGCGGCGCTTGAGTGGGACACATACAATCGCCAGGATGCACCCTGAACTCGCTACAGGGTCAAGTCGGAAGGGCGGGCTGTCTTTCAGCGTGCTCGCACCTTGATACTCGCAACGTGGGAGAAGCCGCCGCTCCGTCGCCTTCAGTCAACCTTCGGCTGGCAGAACGGCAACTGGCCGTGGTCCGACTGAGTAGGCCAAGGGGGCAGAGCACCCGATCAGACCCGAGCATTTGTTACCGATTGTTGCAGGCGGGAACGTTGCCCACCGACCGGCGTCTCCTTCGCAAGGACCAGCGCCGGTTCGAACCGCTTGGGAGATATCCATGCATCACCTTGATCCCAGAATGCAGGCTTGCATTGACGCCTGCCTAAGCTGCTATCAGACCTGTCTCGGCATGAGCACAGGGCACTGCCTTGAGGTCGGCGGCGCGCACGCCTGCCCCGAACACATCAAGCTTATGCTCGCCTGCTCCGAGACCTGCCGCGCCACCGCGCATGTGATGCTGATCGGATCGCCGCACCATAAGCATCTCTGCGCCGAGTGTGCCGACATCTGCGCGGACTGCGCCGCCGAATGCGGGCGTCTCGGGGATATGGACGCTTGCGTCCGGGCCTGCCGCGCCTGCGCCGAAAGCTGCCGGACAATGGCGGCCTAGTCGCCGCCTCGGACCCATCAACTCAGCCATCCCGTCCAGACAAGGATACCAGCATCATGATCCGGATCAGCCTTATCGTTCTTTCATCCGCATTCGCCATCTCTGCGGCATGTGCGCAGCAACCGGCCTCCAAACCGGCGATGGACACTGCTACGCACATGAAGATGATGATGCCGATGAACTCCGATTCGGCGGCTACCAAGGGCTACAAGCAGTCGATGATGACGATGATGAGCGGGATGCCGGCCTATACCGGCGACGCGGATGTCGACTTCATGAAGCAGATGAAAGGCCATCATCAGGCCGCGATCGACATGGCCAAGGTGGAGCTGGTGAACGGGAAGGATCCCGAGGCCAAGAAGCTGGCGGAGGAGATCGTGGCTGCTCAAGAGAAAGAGATTGCGACGATCGACACCTGGCTGAAGACCAAGGGCAAGTAGCGCCGCGGTGAAGTCGTGGCGGTGACAACCGATAAACCTCGCGCCACCATCCACCGGATCGTCATGCCGGAGCACGAATGCCCGTTCGGGCTGAAAGCGCGGGACCTGCTGAGCCGCCGCGGCTACACCGTCGAAGATCGCTGGCTGACCTCGAGGGCTGAGACCGACGCCTTCAAGCTTGAGCACGACGTCAAGACCACGCCGCAGACCTTCATCGACGGACAACGCGTCGGCGGCTACGACGATCTGCGTCGCTTCTTTGGGCTGAGCGTCGCCGATCCCGGGGCGACCAGCTATACGCCCGTCATCTGGGTCTTTGCCGTCGCGGCACTGATGGCGCTCGCGGCCAACTGGGCTAGCTCGGGTCGTCTTCTCGATTTGCACTCGCTGGAGTGGTTCATCGCTTTCAGCATGTGCATCCTGGCGCTGCTCAAGCTTCAGGACGTCGAGAGCTTCTCGACCATGTTCCTCGGCTACGACCTTCTGGCGCGGCGCTGGGTGCCTTACTCCTATGTCTATCCGTACGCCGAGCTGACGGCGGGCGTCCTGATGATCGCCGGCGCGCTAACCTGGCTCTCCATCCCAGTCGCGGCCTTCATCGGCACGGTTGGCGCTGCGTCTGTAATAAAGGCGGTCTATATCGACCGTCGCCAGATCAAATGCGCGTGCGTCGGAGGAAGTAGCAGGGTTCCACTCGGCTTCGTGTCGTTGACCGAGAATCTCATGATGGTCGCCATGGCGGCCTGGATGAGCTTCGGCATGCGCTAGATATTCATCTATTTGTTAAGATAATAAATACTATTGTTGCTAACGACATAAACAAGATAAGTTTCTTGAAACTAGCTAGAGATCCCCTCAGAATCGTCTTGTTGACCTTCCGCTTTCGCGGACTTTTTTGCGCACCGACCGGCATTGAAAGTCGATAAAGTTTCTTGCTCATCTGCTTTGAATCCCGATCAGATCACGACGATAACGCTAGGCCTGACCGGAGGTGGTGGTGCCAACAAAGCTCCGTGCCCGATCGCAGCAGTCGCCGGCAAAGAACGCAGTGGGATCAGCGGTCTCGACGATCTTACCTTGGTCCATGAACACGATCCGGTCCGCAACCGCCTTGGCGAAGCCCATCTCGTGGGTCACGCAGATCATCGTCGTCCCGGCTTCCGCCAAGGCCGTCATGACATCGAGAACCTCCTTGACCATTTCGGGGTCCAAGGCCGAGGTCGGCTCGTCGAACAGCATCAGCTTGGGGTTCATGGCCAATGCGCGCGCGATCGCGGCCCGCTGCTGCTGTCCGCCCGAGAGCTGCGATGGCATCTTGCGCGCCTGATCCTCCATCCGGACCTGGGAGAGCAGGATCATCGCCGCGCTCTCGGCGTCAGGCCTCGACAACCGGAGCAGCTTGCGCGGGCCGAGCGTGATGTTGTCGAGGATGCTGAGATGCGGAAAGAGGTTGAACGCCTGGAAAACCATCCCGATCGCGCGCCTCGCCCCGAGGACGCTATCGCAATCGGGGTTGATAGCCTCCCCTTCCAATCGGATCAGACCCTTCTGGTAGCGTTCAAGGGCATTGATGCATCGGACCATCGTTGACTTGCCCGAACCGGACGGACCGCAGACCACGATGCGCTCTCCGGCCCCGACGGTCAGATCGACGTCACGCAGAGCGTGCATGGCGCCGAACCACTTGTTGAGCCCGGAGACCTCGAGAATCGGGCGGCTGGACGATGACATCATGACCGTTCCGCCGCCTTGAGCTCGCGTTCGAGGCTCTGACTGTAGCGCGACATGGCGAAACAGAGCCCCCAGAAGACCAGCCCGACGAAGACGTAGCCCTCCGCGTGGAGCCCCAGCCAGTCGGGATCGGCGGCGCCGGCAGCGACGATGTTCAGGACCTCGAAGAGCCCCAGAATCACGACCAACGTCGTGTTCTTCACCAGCGCGATAGCGTTGTTGACGACGCCGGGAACCACGACGCGCAACATCTGCGGCAGCGTGACGTAGATCGCGGTCCGCCAGTAGCCGAACCCGATCGCGGCGGCCGCTTCGGCCTGACCCTTCGGGATCGCTTGGAAGCCTCCTCGGAACACTTCCGCGAGATAGGCGCTTTCGAACAGGATGATGCCGGTGACCGCGAGCGCGAGGGGATCGAACTCGGAGCCAACCGGAAAGGCGTAAGGTAGGAGGATCCGCGCCATGAACAGCACGGCGATGAGCGGCAGTCCGCGGCAGATCTCGATGTAGGCGATGCTCGCCCATCGAAACAGCGGCATTTCGCTCTGCCGACCCAGCGCCAGCACGATCGCGATTGGGAACGACACGACGATTCCGGCGACGCCGAGAAGAAGCGTTAGCGAAAGCCCGCCCCATTTATCGGTCGTCACACGCGACAGCCCCGCCACGCCGCCGTGGAGCAGGACATAGCCCAGGATGGGGAACACAAGGAGGAGAAAGAAGGCAACGACCCGCTTGCCTGGGGTGTCGCGCCGCAGCAGCAAGAAGACCGATACTGCGAAGATCAAAAATACGGCGTTCACGCGCCAGCGCTCCGGCTGGGGATAGAAGCCGTAGAGAAATTGACCGCCCCGGTTGACGATGAAGGCCCAACAGGCGGCGTCCGGTCGGCAGGCGGCGCGGTTCTCGCCGACCCAGACCGCGTCGATGAATGCCCACGGGACGATCGCCCAGAGCAGCGCGACAGCGGCTGCGGCGATCGTTGAGGTCAGCAGCACGTCGATCGGCCGAGCGAACAGATTGGCGCGCGCCCAGGCGAGACGCCTTCTCAATTGCGCAATAGCCGGGCTCCGCTCGACGCGGCTCGAGTTGACCACGGCAGTCATCGCTCGACGAGCCTCAGGCGGCGGGACTGCAGGTTGCTTAGTCCCGTGATCGCCAGACTGAGCACGAGGTACACGGCCATTGTCATCGCCATGATCTCGATCGCCCGCCCGGTCTGGTTAAGGCTCGTGCCGACGAAGACGTTGACGAGGTCCGGATAGCCGATGACGGTCGCCAGCGACGACGCCTTGACGAGATGCAGATACTGGTTCGTCAGCGGCGGGACGAGCACGCGCATCGCCTGCGGGATGATCACCAGCTTCAAGATCCTGCCGCGATCGAGCCCCAGCGCCGCGGCCGCCTCGCGTTGACCCTTGCCGATGGCCTCGATCGAACCGCGTACCAGTTCCGCGATGAAGGAGGCGTTGTAAACGGCCAGCGCCACGACCAGCGCCGAGAGCTCCGGCGACAGCGCCATGCCGCCGGAAAAGTTGAACCCCTGCAGCGCCGGCCAACTCACGCGGAGTTGGCCCCATCCAGCGACAAGGAGCAGTGCGCCGGCCAAGATAAAGACGATCGGGATCGCCACACGCGTCGGCTGTCCGGTCTCCTCGCGCCGGCGTCGGGCGCGGCGAAGGATGCCTGCGATCGCGGCAACCGCTCCGCCTACCAACAGCGCGAGCGTCTCCCAACCCAGGCTCGTCTCCAACGACGGGACAAAGATGCCGCGGTTGCTAAGGAAGACGGCGTCGAGCAGGTTGACGGCCTGCCGGGAGGGCGGCAGCGACCGGATCACGACGTTGTACCAGATCAGGACATGCAGAAGCAGGGGCAGGTTGCGGACGGTCTCGATATAGACAAGTGCAGCCTTCGCCACCGCCCAGTTCGGCGAGAGGCGCGCGATGCCGATCGCGAAGCCGAGAAGCGTCGCCGCGATGATGCCGAGCAAGGCAATGAGGAGCGTGTTCGACAGGCCGACCACGAAAACCCGCAGGTAGGTGTCGGTTTCCGCATATGGGATGATGCTGAAGGAAATGCCGAAGCCGGCCTCCTGCCGCAGGAAGGAGAAGCCGAGCGCGAGCTTGCGCACGGCGAGGTTGGCCTCCACGTTGCGCCAGGCAAGCCACAGCAAGGCGCAAAGCACGAGCAGGAACGCGGCTTGGTAGAGGATATGGCGGCGCTGCCGACCCGTAAGATTTCGACCGAGCGTCACCGGTCGTGCCGCGATCTGTGGCGTACTCAACCCGGTCGATGTCATGACCGATGCTCCAGGAGGCGGTGCGGCGGGCTGAGCCGCCGCACCTCGTTCACCGGAAAGGCGGGCTGTAGAGCAGCCCCCCCTTGCTCCAGAGCGAGTTCAGGCCGCGATCGAGCTTGATCGGGCTGCCCGACCCGAGGTTGCGCTCGTAGAGCTCGCCATAATTGCCCGTTGCCGCGATGACCTTGACGGCCCAGTCCTGCTCCATCCCGAGCATCTTGCCGAATTCGCCCGTCTTGCCGAGCATGCGCTGGACTTCCGGGTTGGTCGAACTCGCCGCCTGCTCGGCGACATTCGCCTTCGTCACGCCGAATTCCTCGGCGGCGATGATGATGTTGAGGGTCCAGGCCACGATGTCGCGGAAGCGCGCGTCATCCTGCCGGAGCGTCGGCCCGAGCGGCTCCTTCGAGAAGACGTCCGGCAGGATCACCCAGTCATCGGGGTTCTTCATCGCCGTTCGGCTCGCCGCAAGGCCGCCGCGCTCGTTGGAATAGGCGTCGCACCGGCCCGACTCCAGACTCTGCTGGTTCTGTTCACGCGTCGAACCGGTGATGACGGTGTACTTCATGCCGTTGGAGCGGAAGTAGTCGGCGAGGTTCAGCTCCGACGTCGTGCCGGCCGAGACGCAGATCGACGCGCCGTTCAGGTCCTTGCCGCTCTTGGCGCCGAGCTTCTTCGCGACCATGAAACCCTGGCCGTCATACATGTAGACGCCGGCCCAATCGAGGTTGAGCGAGGCGTCGCGCGAGTAGCTCCATGTCGCCGTGCGCGCCAGGATGTCGGCGGCGCCGGACTGCAGCGTCGTGAAGGCGACCCGGAATTCGAGTGGGACGAACTTCACCTTGCTGGCGTCACCGAGGATCGCAGCAGCCAGGCCCCGGCAGAATTCAACCTCCATACCCTTCCAGTTGCCTTGGTTGTCCAGTGTCGACATGCCTGTCGAGACGCCGGTCGAGACGCCGCAGAGCAGCTCGCCCCGCGCCCTGATGGCCTTGACGGTGTCGCCCTCGGCAGCTTCCGCCGGGAGGGCGGCCGCGCCGGCAAGAGCAAGCGCGGCCAGAATGATGCTCTTCATGACAATCCCCTCTGTTGCGGGACGAGCGGCTTGCGTAGGTCAGACGACCTCGTGCCGCTTTCTGCCCCCGGATTTCACTCAGGCTGCGACGGGCGCGGCGCTTGGCGTGTAGCCAGCGTCGGTCACGATCGCCTTGATGGCGGCATAGTCGCCGAAGCCCGTCACGTTCACGAGCTTGGAGGCCGGATCGGCATCGACGGTCGTGCCAGGCAGGGTCGTCTCGATCGCCTTCTTGATCGTGCCGGCGCAATGGCCGCAGGTCATGTCGTCTACGCGGAAATTGAGCCCGCTTGCCGATGGGGTAGCGACGGTTTCGGATGTGGAATTGGAATGTTGCTGGCACGAGCACATGGCTGAAGCCTCCTGTTGATGTGCGGGTGAGAAGGAGGCTGCGGCTTTCCACAGTGGTAAGGTCAAGAGGCTTTTTTCGCCGCCTCGGCGCGTCCGAAGAATTTTTCTTCGAACGCTCCGATAGCGCTTGACCTTACCATTATGGGAAGCACCATATCCCTTGCCATCACAGTTCGGAGACACGTCATGTCGACTGCAACGATGGCCAGAAACCCGGCCTCACACGGCATTCAGTTGGATTTTCCTGTCGAAGGAATGAGCTGCGCCTCATGCGTCGGCCGCGTGGAGCGGGCGATCGCAGGGGTCGAGGGCGTCGGTGGCGTCTCGGTGAACCTGGCGACGCAGCGGGCGCACGTCGCCCTCTCGTCCGGCAGGGTCGAGACGGCGGCCATTGACGCGGCCATCCGCAAGGTGGGCTACGAGCCGAGGGAGAGCGTCGTCGAGTTGAGTGTCTCCGGCATGACCTGCGCCTCCTGCGTCGGGCGAGTCGAGCGTGCGCTCAAGGCGGTGCCAGGCGTCCTCGACGCAGCCGTCAATCTGGCGACCTCGCGTGCATCCGTGCGCGTGCTGGGCGGGCCGGAGATGGCGCCCTCGCTCGTCGAGGCAGTCTCCGCCGCCGGCTACGAGGCCGAACCGATCCGGAATGCGGTCGATACAGCCGACCGCGAACGTCAGGCCCGGGAAACCGAACTCTCGGGGTTGCGCCGTGACGTCGTCCTGGCGGCGATCGCCACCCTGCCGCTGCTCGTCTTCGAGATGGGCATGCACATGTCCGAGACGCTGCACCATTTTCTTGCCGGCCGGATCGGCGAGTTCAACATCAAGGTGCTGTCGTTCCTGCTCGCCGGCTTCGTGATGGCGGTGCCCGGCCAGCGCTTCATCCGCAAGGGGTGGCCGGCGCTGCTGCGTGGCGCTCCGGACATGAACTCGCTGGTGGCGCTCGGCACGACCGCGGCCTTCCTCTATTCGAGCGTAGCGACCTTCATGCCCGGCCTGTTGCCGGACGGGACCGAATACACCTATTTCGAGGCGAGCGCGGTGATCGTGACCCTGATCCTGATCGGGCGCTGGATCGAGGCGCGCGCCAAGGGTTCGACGAGCGAGGCGATCCGCCGGCTGATGTCGCTCCAGGCCAAGACGGCGCGCGTGCTGCGCGACGGCAGCGAGGCCGACGTGGCTATCGAGACGGTGATCGTCGGCGACGTCGTCATCGTGCGGCCGGGCGAACGCATCCCCGTCGATGGCGAGGTCGTCTCCGGATCGTCTTATGTCGACGAGGCGATGATCACCGGCGAGCCGATCCCGGCCCGCAAGCAGGCTGGCTCTGCCGTCACCGGCGGGACGGTCAACGGCACGGGCTCGTTCCGCTTCAGCGCTCGCAAGGTCGGGGCCGACACTTTGCTCGCGCAGATCGTCGCGACCGTCGAGGCGGCGCAGGGCGCAAAGCTGCCGATCCAGGCGGTCGTTGACAGGGTGACGATGTGGTTCGTGCCCGCCGTGATCGGGCTTTCTCTGCTCACCTTCGCGATCTGGCTGATCTTCGGCCCGAGCCCGGCGCTGTCCTACGCGCTCGTTAACGCTGTCGCCGTGCTGATCATCGCCTGCCCATGCGCGATGGGCCTGGCGACGCCGACCTCGATCATGGTCGGCACCGGCAAGGGCGCCGAGCTCGGCATCCTGTTTCGGCAGGGGCAAGCGCTGCAGAGCCTCAAGGACTCAAAGGTCATCGCGCTCGACAAGACGGGCACGCTGACGAAGGGCCGGCCGGAACTGACCGACATCGCGGTGACGGACGGGTTCGCGGAGGACGAGGTGCTGCGCCTCGTGGCCACGGTTGAAACCCTCTCGGAGCATCCCGTGGCCGAGGCGATCGTCGCCGGTGCGAGGCAGCGCGGACTGATGCTGGCCGAGCCGACGGACTTCTCCAGCGAGCCCGGATTCGGGGCGGCGGCGCGTGTCGATGGCCGTCGCGTCGAGGTCGGCGCCGATCGGCTGATGCGTCGTCTTGGTCTCGATCTTTCGCCCTTCGCCAAGCAGGCCGCGCAACTTGGCGACGCCGGCAAGACGCCGCTCTTTGCTGCGATCGACGGCCGGCTCGCGGCCATCATCGCGGTCGCTGATCCCGTGAAGGAGACGACGCCCGCCGCCATCGCCGCGCTGCATGGCCTCGGCCTGCGCGTCGTCATGATCACCGGCGACAACGAGCGCACGGCCAAGGCGATCGCGGCCCGGCTTGGAATCGACGAGGTCGTGGCCGAGGTGCTGCCCACCGGCAAGGCCGAGGTAGTCAAGTTGCTGCAGGTCGGCGGTGTCCGCGTCGCCTTCGTCGGTGACGGGATCAACGATGCGCCGGCGCTGGCGCAGGCCGATGTCGGCATCGCGATCGGCACCGGCACTGACATCGCGATCGAGAGCGCCGACGTCGTGCTCATGTCCGGCGATCTCTCCGGCGTCGCCACGGCCATCGCGCTGTCGCAGGCCACGATCGCCAACATCCGCCAGAACCTCGTCTGGGCCTTCGGATACAACGTCGTGCTCATCCCCGTTGCAGCCGGTGCGCTGTATCCGGCCTTCGGCGTGCTGATGTCGCCGATGTTCGCCGGCCTCGCCATGGCGCTCTCCAGCGTCAGCGTGCTGGCGAATGCGCTGCGGCTGAAGCGCTTCGGCCGGCGGGCCCGGGTCGAACCGGAGCCCTCCCGCCCGGCGCAGCTCGCGCCCGCCGAATGAATCTGTTGCAGAACCAGGAGCTATCGACATGAACATCGGCCAGGCGGCGACGGCATCGGGCGTCACCGCGAAGATGATCCGCTACTACGAGAGCATCGGCCTGATCGAGCCGCCAATCCGCACCCAGGCTGGGTACCGGGTCTACACGGCCGAGGAGATCCACGAGCTTCGCTTCATCAAGCGGGCCCGCACGCTGGGCTTCTCGATCGAGGAGGCCCGCGAACTTCTGGCGCTGTGGCGCGACAAGAGCCGGGCCAGCGCCGACGTGAAGACGTTCGCGATGAAGCATGTCCGCGATCTAGAGACCAAGATCGACGAGCTTCAGGCCATGTCACGGACGCTCCGGCATCTGGCCCAGACCTGCCACGGCGACGACCGGCCCGAATGCCCGATCCTGGCCGATCTCGCGCTTCCCGACGCCCGCCAACCGCCTGCTGAGAAAAAGCGCGGCAAGGCGAAAACACACGCCGACTGCACATGCGACGAGGGCGACACGTTCAGCCGCCGGCATTGACCGGCAAGGCGATCGACACGTGAATCAGATCAACCGACTGGATATCGCCAGCTTGCGCGCGGACACACCCGGCACCGCTCATCGCATCCATCTCAACAACGCCGGCGCCAGCCTCATGCCAGCGCCGGTCATCGCGGCCATGAAGGATCACCTCGATCTTGAAGCGATGCGTGGCGGCTACGAGGCCGCCGACATGAGGGCAGAGGCCGTCTCGGCCGTCTATGCCTCCGTCGCCAGGCTGATCAATGCCGGCGATGACGAGATCGCGCTGACGGAAAACGCGACCGTCGCATGGCAGATGGCATTCTATGCGCAGCGCTTCCAGGCGGGCGATCGGATCCTGACCGCTCGCGCCGAGTACGCTGCAAATTATGTTGCTTTCCTCCAGATGGCGCGCCGAACCGGCGTCACGATCGAGGTCGTGCCCGACGACGAGACGGGTGCTCTCGATCCGGATGCTCTCGCAGCGATGATGGACGAGCGGGTCAAGCTCATCGCCATCACTTGGATCCCTACAAATGGCGGGCTGATCAATCCTGCTGCTGCGGTCGGGAAGATCGCGCGCCGTCATGGCGTGACCTACCTCCTTGACGCCTGCCAGGCGGTCGGTCAGCTCCCGATCGATGTCGAAGAGATCGGTTGCGATCTGCTCGCCGCAACGGGACGCAAGTTCCTGCGCGGTCCGCGCGGCACGGGGTTCCTCTACGTCCGACGGGCGATGCTCGAGACACTCGAACCGGCGATGATCGACCACTTCGGCGCGCCCTGGGTTGGCGCCGACCGCTATGCGCTGAGGCCGGATGCGCGCCGGTTCGAGACATGGGAGAAGAACTACGCCGCAAGGCTTGGACTGGGCGCCGCGGTCGATTACGCGCTCGGTCTCGGCCTCGACGCCATCAGGGCTCGCTGCCTGCACCTCACCGACCATGTAAAAGCGGAACTCGAACGCTTGCCACGGGTGACACTGCACGATCTCGGACGTGATCGCGCTGCGATCGTAAGCTTCGCGGTCAGCGGTCTTGCCTCGGAAGCGATCCGGTCGGAGCTGACTCAACGGGCGATCAACGTCAGCGTCTCGAAGCCGAACAGCACGCTTCTCGACGCCAGCGCCCGGAATCTCCCGACCGTTCTGCGCGTGTCGCCGCACTATTACAATTCCGAGGATGAGATCGACCTGTTCGTGGACGCCTTGAACGACATCATTGCAAGCGGTTGACGCGGAGCTTGGTCGATCGACGGTCAGTGCTTGGGCGCACCGTGGCCGCCATGCCCTGACTCCGGCATCGGCGCGATTCGATTGCCGCCATAGCCGCGCAGGTGATCGTATCGCGCGATCTGCTCCGCCGACATCACCGCCGCAGTCTCGATATGGGCGACGAGATGGACCGCCCTCAGGGCTCCCTGCCTGACGCCGATCCGTTCCGTCAGCGCCTTGAGGCGCTGCGCGTCGATCTTGCGGGCGGCGAAGCCTGCGTCCAGTTCGCGTTCGAGGCCCAGAAGCTCTCCGCCAACCGCCTTCGCCTCGACGTTCATCCGCGCCTTGATCGACTCCAACGCTTGTCGCTGACGGCTTGACAGGCTGAGCAGGTCCGCAAGCTCGAGCGCGTGCATCGGCCCGGGATAGCGGTTGAGTTCGGCTGCCTTGGCGAGGCCCATGCCGCGGCCTTGCGCGAGATCGTCGAACTCCTTGGGCGACAGCGCCTTGATCGCCCGGCTCTGCTCGCCGGCATAGGAGCTGTGCGTCTGCCCCCATGCCGGCGCGGCCGACGCGAGGCCTGCCGAGATCAAAACGAGTATGGTGGTCAAGGCGAGGCGGCTCATCGGGGTTCTCCTTCGCGCCCAACCTGCCGGAGATCGTGACATCGCGACATGATCGAGATCATGTCAGGACAATGTGGCCGGTCTTCCGTGAAATCGTCCCCTGCGCCTCAAGTCGGGCCAGCGTCCGGTAGAACGCCTCGGGCGTCAGGCCAATCGCGACGGCGATGTCCCGCAGCGAGCCGTCAAAGGCGACCGTGCGTCCGTCTTCGCTGGCTTCCGCGACGAGGAAGGCGATCACCCGCTCGCGCGCCGAGCGGATGTCGCGCACCGTCAACCGCGCGCGGAGCGTCATCACCTGCCGGGCGAGATCGGCCGTCAGGTCGAGCCGTGCGGTCGCATCATCGCCCAGTAGCGCGAGGCTGGCGGCCTTGGGAAAGCACGCGACGACGGCTTCACTCAGGGCGATGGCGTCGCAATGGTAGCGCTCGGCGAAAAGTGAGGCCTCGGCGAAGCGCTCTTCCGGCCCAGCGGTGAACAGCGCCGTCTCACGGCCATCGCCGCCGAAGCGCACGAGCCTGACGCGTCCCGTGCGCACCATAAAGAAGCCGCGCGTTTCGTCCCCGGCCGCAAACAGCGTCTCGCCTGCGGCGAGATGTCGGATAATAGGAACGATTTCCGATAGCGGGCCCATGCTCAAGCCGCTCAGCCGCGCGTCGGCCAGGCAAGATGATTTCGGTCGATCACGAAGGCATGCCGATGCCGCCTGCCCGCACCCGCCAGATGCGGATGGTCGGCTTCGAGGCCGGGATGCTCGTGTTCGATCTCGTCGGGATCCCCCGCCGGCCAGACACGCAAGGCGATCGCCAGCGCCAGCCCGGCGATGATCGCCATCGCCACGAATGTCGCGGGCAAGCCGATCGTCGCGCCCAGCCAGCCCGCCGCCGGGTAGGTTATCAGCCAGCAGGCATGCGAGAGGGCGAATTGGGCGGCGAACAGCGCCGGCCGATCCTCCGGATGGGCAGAGCGCCGCAAAAGGCGACCCGACGGCGTCTGGGTCAGGCTGTAGGAGAAGCCGAGCGCGAACCAGAGCGGCAGCAGGACGGAAAAGCCGGGAACCAGCGTGCCCAGCATCAATAGGACCGGAAGCGCAGCGCCGGCAATCAACATCAGCCTGCGGTCGTCGAGGCGGTCGAGCAGGCGCGGCAGCGCGAAGGCGGCCGTCATCGAGCCCGCGCCGAACATCGCCAGCGCGAGCGCGGTCGCCTGCTGCGTCAGGCCATAGGTCGCCTGAACCAGAACCACCGTATTGACGATGACCATGGAGCCTGCCGCCGAGACGGCGAGGCTCAGCGCCAGCAGCCCGCGCAGCCGTGGCGTCGCGAGGTAAATCCGCAGGCCCCGCGTGGTGCGGTCGTAGACGCCACGCGGCTCGCCGGGCTTCGGGTTCGGCAGAATGACAGACACGACCAGCGCGGCCGAGGCGATGAAGCCGATGACCGTGCCGGCGAAGAGGTTGTGGAAGCTGATCACGGTCAGCAGCAGCGCCGCTAGCGCCGGGCTCAGCAGGCTCTCCAGATCGTAGGCCAGCCGCGAAAGCGAGAGTGCCCGGGTGTAGTCCTTCTCATCGGGCAGGATGTCGGGAATCGTCGCCTGGAAGGTCGGCGTGAAGGCGGCCGAGGCCGACTGCAGCACGAAGATCAGCATATAGACCTGCCAGATCTCCGTGACGAAAGGCAGCAGCAGCGCCGCGGCCGCGCGAACGAGATCGAGCCCCACCAGCATGCTCCGGCGCGGCAGGCACTCAGCGAAGGCGGACGCGATCGGCGCGACGCCGACATAGGCGATCATCTTGATGGCCAGCGCTGTGCCGAGCACGATGCCCGCATTCGCACCCGCGAGATCATACGCGAGAAGACCTAGCGCGACCGTCGCAAGGCCGGTGCCGACCAGCGCGATGACCTGCGCGAGAAAGAGGTGGCGATAGGTCCGGTTGGCGAGGATAGCCAGCATGGGGTGGGCCCTAAAGGTATTTCGCGATGGCCTTGAAGGCGTCGACCACCTCGCGCTGCTTATGCGGCAAGGGCCCGACGACTTCGTCGAGGCAGTGGTCGAGATGGTCCTGGATCAGGGTCTTCTTGGCCTGCCCGATCGCGCTCTCCACAGCCTGCAATTGCTGGGCGATGTCGAGGCAGGAACGACCGGCCTCGATCATCTCGATAACCTTGCGCAGGTGCCCGTCGGCCCGCTTCAGCCGCTTGACGATGGCGGGATGGGTCGCGTGGAGATGGCTCTCGGACATGGCTTTCCGTATCCTCCTGGGTAGGATACGTCAATGCGGTCACGTGACTCGTCGTTCGTCGTCTCCGGTCAAATTGTCGTCAAGAAGAAGGGCTCTACGCTCTGCCCATGTCGCGCCGCCGCCTTCGAGCCGGGTTCAGCCTCGTCATCGCCCTCGCGATGGCGCTCTGCATGACGCTCTCGGCTGCGCACGTCTCTGCCGGGCACAACGCCTACGCCATCGCGCAGGCCGAGGTCTTACGGCATGCGGAACTCGCCGCTTCGATCGCCGAGCACGGCCATGCCCATGAAGAGGGCGAGCCCGACGAGCGCTTGCCAGGCCATGTCCATGGGCACAATACCGCCGACCATGTCCACGAGACGGCGGATGTCGTCGGCCTGATCCAGCTCGGCACGCCGCGCTTCGTGCGGACCCCGATCCGGCACGAGCATCGGCGATCCGCCTCGGAGCGACCCGGCGGTCTGGAACGCCCGCCTCGATCCGCCGTCGCCTGAACTCAGCGCCGCGCTCGCGGCAGCCTTCAACGACGAACCATCGGATCAGTCATGCAACCACCTTCCACCGGAGGGCGGCGCCTGCTGCGACAAGCAGCCTTGCGCCTGCTCCTTTCCCTCGTACTGGCGATCGTCCTGGTTATGCCGGGCATCGATGCGGCGCTGGCCCACGCCGTAGCCGAGGGCGACAAGGGCTACATCAAGGAGATCACGGGGGTGAACCTGCTCCCGTTCGTCTATCTCGGCGCCAAGCACATGGTGACGGGCTACGACCACATCCTGTTCCTGTTCGGGGTGATCTTCTTCCTCTACCGCCTCAAGCACATCGCGCTCTATGTCAGCCTGTTCGCGATCGGCCACTCCACGACCATGCTGCTCGGCGTCTATTTCAACGTCGGGATCAACAGCTACCTCATCGACGCCATCATCGGGCTGTCGGTCGTCTACAAGGCGCTCGACAACATGGGCGCCTACCAGCGCTGGCTTGGCTTCCAACCGAACACCAAGGCGGCGACGCTGATCTTCGGCCTGTTCCATGGTTTTGGTCTCTCGACCAAAATACTGGAATACCAGATCTCCCCGGACGGGCTCATCCCGAACCTGCTCGCCTTCAATGTCGGCGTCGAACTCGGCCAGCTCACGGCGCTCGGCATGATCCTGATCGTCATGGGCTACTGGCGGCGCACGGCCAGCTTCTGGCGTCATGCCTACACCGCAAACGTCTGGATGCTCACCGCCGGCTTCGTGCTCGTCGGCTACCAGCTCACCGGCTATTTCGTTTCCTGAACCCCAAGGACACACGTCTCATGTACAACACCGACATCCCGACCCGCGCCGAACTGCCGACTAACGCCCAGCTTCTGCGCTCGACCGCCATCGCCATCGTCGCGGCGGCCGGCATCCTCGTGACCATCGTGCTGCCCGCCGAATACGCGATCGACCCCACCGGCGTCGGCCGCATGCTCAGGCTGACCGAGATGGGCGAGATCAAGACCCAGCTCGCAGCCGAAGCCGAGGCCGACCGCCTGAAGGACCTCTCCACGACGCCGATTCAACCGGCCCCCGCGACGCCGGCCCCGGACCAGCGCTCCGGCCTGCTGACCACGCTGGCCGGGCTCCTCGTCTCGCCTGCGCAGGCCGGCGAACGGCTCGATCTCGCCCAGGCCGAGAAGACCGACGAGACCGTGATCACGCTCGATCCGACCAAGGGGACCGAATACAAGCTCACCATGGTCAAGGGCGCAAAGGTCACCTTCGAGTGGAGCGTCAAGGACGGCGTCGTCAACTACGACATGCACGGCACGCCCGGCCCCGGCGCCAAGGAGAAGAGCTACAAGACCGGCCGCGCGGTAGCGGGCGATACCGGCGTGCTGACCGCCGAATTCGACGGCGGCCATGGCTGGTTCTGGCGCAACCGCGGCACGAAGCCGGTGACCATCATCCTGCGCACCAAAGGCGCCTATGCCGAGATCAAGCGCATGAGCTGACGAGGTTCCAGCCGGCCTGCGAGAACGCGGGTCGGCCGGCAGGCGCGAACCGAAAACAGCTCGCTTGGGCGCAGACCTAAAATCCGTCCCCGGAGCCGGTTCGCGCCGCGATCCGAGGCGCACAGCAGCCCGCCGCTGACGGCTGTCCATCGCTGGCGGCCTGAATCGGCGGACAGGGCACGTCGCCATAAGAGCAGAACACGCAGCAATCGCCTTCAAGCGGTCGCAGCAGTACTCCGCAGCTCTTGCATTCGTAGAAAAACCAGCAGGCGTCCGTCGGCATCGTCTCAGTCGCCTGATGGGCGCAGCGAGGACAAGTCAGAGTCGATTCAAGCTGCATGAGGATCACCGCGTCAGCTTGAGCAGGGCCGGCTCGATATAGGGCGACCAGACGAGCGCCAGCCCGACGACCAGAGAGCCGAAGCCGAGCAGTCCGATCGTGCGGCGGGATGTTCCTGGCTTGGCGCATGTGTCGCCATCACAGCTCGGCCTGCGCCTTCGCCAGAAGAAAAAAGCCCAGCCGAGAGCCAGCATACCCGCAGCGCCGGCAATAAGCAGCGGCCGGATATCGGCCAGGAAGGCAAGGCCGCTGAAGACCGCCCCCGTCGCTCCAAGTCCCGCGAGCGCGATCGGCAGCACGCAGCATGAGGATGCGACCAGCGCGCCGATCCCAACGACCGCGCCCGTCCCGGCCAGGAGGCGCGTGGATGGCGCCGGGAGAGGCTCCGTCGTGCTCGACTTTCCGAGTTCCGCGCTGAACATGAATGGTGCTCCGTTTCGATCCATGGCACTCTGCCTCCCGTAGCCACTACGGGATCAAGCCACATATGCTCACAAAGGCGCGAGGCATCGCCGCGGGACAGCTTGCACAAGCCGCAGGCGTCAATCTCGAGACGGTCCGCTACTATGAGACTATCGGGCTGATGCCCGCGCCGCCGCGCACGTCGGGCGGCCATCGCGTCTACGACGACGCCCATGTCAGGCGGCTGGCCTTCATTCGCCGAGGCCGCGAGCTGGGGTTCAGCATCGACGAGATTCGCGCCCTCCTGATCCTGAACGACCCCCGCCATGGCTCCTGCGCGGAGGTCAAGGACATCGCGTCGACGCACCTCACCGAGGTGCGTCGCAAGCTCGCAGACCTGACGAGGCTGGAGAGTATCCTCGCCGCATCCGTCGCGCGCTGCACCAGTGAGCCGCTCGCGCCATGTCCCGTGCTCGATATGCTCGGACCCGAAGCGTCGTCGCCTGACGCCGCCTTGAAGACGCTTGATCGCTCACTGGACGGGCTCAGACACGATCGGCGAACTGGCGACCGTGCCTGAATTGGCGCCGCCATCCGTCGGATGACGGCCGGACAGCCCAGCCGCCGCCGGCAGCCCCCAGCCCTTGACCAGCCCGTAGATCGCCGGGATCACCAACAGCGTCAGCACGGTCGAGGAGACCATGCCGCCGATCATCGGGGTGGCAATGCGCTGCATCACCTCCGAGCCCGTGCCGGTGTTCCAGAGGATCGGCAGCAGGCCCGCCATGATCGCGATCACGGTCATGATTTTTGGCCGAAGCCGCTCGACCGCGCCGAGCATGATCGCGTCGCGAAGATCGGCGCGGGTGAAGGCTCGTCCTTCCGCCGCGCAGCGCGCCCGCACCTCCTTCAGGGCCTGGTCGAGATAGATCAGCATGATCACGCCGGTCTCGGCAGCGACGCCGGCGAGCGCAATGAAGCCGACCGCAACGGCGACCGACATGTTGAAGCCGAGCCACCAGAGCAGCCAGATGCCGCCGACCAGCGCGAATG
>NZ_LGSZ01000028.1 GCF_001298265.1 Allobosea vaviloviae
ACTCGGTCAAAGCGCTCTCTGAGCGATTGGGGATCACCCGCTCAAGCTTCTACAATGCCTTCGAGAGCCGCGAGGCCATGTTCATGGAAGCGCTTGAACGCTATCTCGAACGTTCGCCCGACCGCGCTCTGGCGGTGGTGCCGCCTGAAGGAAGCGTCTGCGCGCTGATAACCGCGACATTCAAGGCGGTCTGTCAAAGCCTCGCCCGGGATGTCGACGCGAAGGGCTGTCTGGCCGTCAACAGCGTTGGCGCGCTCTGCAATGTGGATGCCGGATTGGGCCCTGAGGTGGCTGCCCATATGGTCGCGCGGCTTGGGCGGATCGAGGTATTGCTGGGCGCGGCCGTCGCGCGCGGAGAGCTTCCCCACAACACCGACATTGCCGCGACCGCGCTATCGCTGAAAACCTTGCTGGTCGGGCTTAACTCGATGGCCAAGGTGTTGCCAGACCGCAATGCCCTGTGGCCAGCGGCTCGTACGACATTGGTAGCTTTTGGCCTGTTGTGCGAAGACGCAGAGCTAGAGAAAACGGGTTCGCTCAGCCCCCCCCGGGAAGGCGGCCTTTGAACGAGACTGAATGTGTAAACACAGAATTGTTCCTCCTTGATCCTGCGCGTCGCGTCATGCAGGTCCTGCCCACTATTGTTCTCCAACGGCTATCGACAGCGAACGCCTCAGAGTCCGTCCCGCAAGGGTTCAACTGCTGGGGCGTTCGTGATTTCCAAGGGCCGTTCAGGCCATATTGGAGCGAGCAATATTGCCCCCAGCCACTCGCCGGCAGCATAGTCGCGCGAGAGTTCGATGCGAAACGGATCTGACGGATGCGGGGTGGCGGCCGGTGGCACCGTTGTTGCCCGCGACGAAGCGGACGGGCCAGTCACTCCTTTTGGTCGCTGCGCGAGATCGTCATCGCGATCGTCCTCGTCATGCGCGGACGTATGGACTGGAGACTCCTGCCGAGCGGACTTCCGCCCACAGCACGGCCTAGCGCTCGTTTGCGGCGCAGGCCCAGCCTGTCTTACGCAAAAACGCGAGGCCTCAAGCCCGCGTGGAACCAGATGATCATCGAATAGATGTCGTGAACCGGCAGGCCCGTCGCCGCCTGCACCGCGGCCGCATAGGGCGGCATATTGGTGCATTCGAGCACGATCGCCCCGACATCCGGGTTCCGTAGCACAAGATCCAGCGCCGCATTGACGACGTCGCGCTCGGCCAGGTCGATGTCCATGTCGTCCTTCTCCGCCTTGATCAGTACGCGGAAGAACTCCTTGCCGTTCTCCGTGCCGGCGACGGGCGTATCGAGCGGCACGCCCGCGCCCTCCAGATGCGCGGGGCTCAGGCTGCCGGCGGAGACCGTGACCAGCCCGACGCGCTTGCCCGGCGGCAAGGTCGCCTGCACCCAGGGCACCTGCATCAGCGAAGAGGTCGCGACCGGCACGCCGACGGCCGCCGCCAGTTCGCGCTGGAACAGCGACAGGAAACCGCAATTCGTGGTGATCGCCTCTGCGCCGAGCCGGACCAGATCCTGCGCCGCCGCGATGAAATCCGGCAAAAGCCCCGCCGCGCCCTTGAGCACCACCTTGTCGGGGCTGGCGCCACCGACGACGCGGTAAAGCACCGGGAACGGCCAGGTCGCGCCATTGCCCATGTCGCCGAGGATGCGCGGAAACCGCGCCTCCAGCATGAGGATGCCGAGCGGCGCGCCGTAGATCGCCTTGCCGCCCTGCGCGATCCGCCGGGCCTGGGAGGTGACAGCGGTGATCGTCATGGCTCTCGGTCTCGTCGGTTGTCGTGTGCGAGAGGTAGCGCGGAAGCCTGGCTAACGCCATGCTCCGCTGGCAGATCCGCCCATCGCCAAGCGTTGCGGTTGCTCATCACACCGGACATGCCCATAAGGCGGTCTTCCCAGCCCGGATCGATCCGACCCGCCTTCCCCGGGCCATTTTCGACGGTGCGATAGTTGCATCGCGTTGGGAACGGCATGGACGAGGCTTAGCGCTTGAACGACATGAACAGAACCACCCGGCGGATAGCGATCGCCATCGGCTGGAGCGCGGCGCTGGTCATCGCATTCGCCACCCTCGCGCCGGTCGGCAGCCGGCCGCACCTGCCGGACGCGGGTCCCGATATCGAGCGCTTCATCGCTTTCCTCGTGCTTGCGGGCGCATTGGCGACCGCCTACCCGCGCCGCCGCGGCATGATTCTGGTCCTGACGGTTGGGCTCGCCATTGGCCTGGAGAGCGCCCAGCTGCTGGAGCCGACGCGCCACGGCAGGCCCCATGACGCGATCATCAAGTGCCTCGGCGCCATCGCAGGCGTGGCCTTTGCCGTCGTGATGGACTGGCTCTCGCGCGGCCTGCGCCGGGCTCATTGACCTGTTGGCCTGAGGCGGGAAATCGGCGCCGTGCCGAAATGGCACATCGCTCCGCTCTGAACGACTCCCCGCGGCCCGGTCGGCACGACGCTGCTCGAATCGAGCCGGATTTCCGGCGGCCATACCCAAATTGAAGCATGCCCCTGCGGCATGCCGCTTGCGATCCACCTCCCCGAAGCGCCCCGACATGGCCAATTGTGCCGGACAGGAGCGCCGAGAGACGTGCGGGCCCTCCGGCCCCACCCGATGCGGAGCGATCGAGCGAAGATGACGGTGAACGAACTGAACCTCGCCGCAGGCGCGGCAGCCGAGGATGGTGCCAACGCTTGGCGGCATTGGCTCGGCCTGGTCACGGCGGCGACCGATGCACTGGTCGTGATGGCCACCGTCGGGCTGGTCTCGCTGGTCTATCACCTGCAGGCCTATGGCGGCGTTCCTGCCGACCAGACCACGCTCGAACTGGCGACGATGCTCGCGGCGATCTTCGTCTTCATCAACGCCATGCGCGGCCGTTACCAGATCGCCAACTATCTCTCCACCAAGGGCCAGATCGGCTCGGCCTTCACGGTCTGGAACATGACGATGGTCGCCTTCATCGCCATTCTCTTCCTGACCAAGACCGTGGAGCACTATTCGCGCGCCGTGATCCTCGCGAGCTATCTCGTTGGCATCCCGGTGATCGCACTCGCCCGCTCGGGCATGGTCCGCACCGTCTCGCTGGCCAGCAAGACCGGCCGCATCACCAGCGAGCGTGTCTTCTTGATCGGCCGGGAACCCGACGTAATGTCCTTCGTCTCCCGCCATCAGCCCTGGAATATCGGCTTCGCCATCGTCGACGTCGCCTTTCTGCGCAGCGCCGACGAGCGCCGCATCAACGATCCCGCAGCGGCGTTGGCGGCCGATCTGGCCAATGCCGTCGCGAACTGCCGGATCAAGCGCCCGGACTCGGTGTTCATCGCCCTGCCCTGGTCGGACCAGGAGACGATCGACGCCTGCGTCGATGCCTTCATGAACCTGCCAGTCGCCATCCATCTGACGCCCGAGAAAATCATGGACCGCTTCGAGACGCCCCATATCGTCCGGACGGGTTCTCTCTCCAGCCTGCGCCTGACGCGGCCGGCACTGTCAGTCGCCGAGGTCGCCCTCAAGCGCGCCTTCGACATCGTTTCGGCCTCGTTGATCCTGATCCTGACCGCCCCGCTGCTGCTGATCGTCGCCGCCGCCATCCGGTTCGATTCGCCCGGCCCGGTGCTGTTCCGCCAGCGCCGCTACGGCTTCAACCAGCAGGCCTTCCGCATCTTCAAGTTCCGCACGATGACAACCACCGATGATGGCAACATCATCGTCCAGGCGACGCGCAACGATGCGCGCATAACCAGGATCGGCCGCGTGCTGCGGCGCTACAATCTTGACGAGCTGCCGCAGTTGCTCAACGTGGTGGCGGGGCAGATGTCGCTGGTCGGGCCACGCCCGCATGCGCTGGCCCATGATCAGGAGTTCGAGCGCAAGATCGCGCTCTATGCCCGCCGCCACAACGTCAAGCCTGGTATTACCGGCTGGGCGCAGGTCAACGGCCTGCGCGGCGAGACCGACACCGACGAGAAGATGGCAAAACGTGTTGCCTTCGACCACTGGTACATCGACAACTGGTCGTTCTGGCTCGACATCGCGATCCTGTTCCGGACCGTCCTGAGCAAGAAGGCCTTCATGAACGCGGGTTGAGCAGCAGCGGCGCCGAAAGGACTTATCCGTCCCGCCGCATCGCCGCGCCCGAGCGCGCCACCCGCACCCGAGACATGCCGCCCTGCAGCAACTGGGCGAGAACGATGCCGCAGAACCGCGCTGCCGAGAGGCTGCGAGCGATCAGCGGCACGCCATGTCGCAGCGATCTGCGCGACAGGACAGCCCGCCTGCCCTGCGGCAGCAGATAGGCGCAGAAGGCCCCGTCGAGATGGACGAGCGACGCATCCGGGAAACGGTGACCGTTCGACCTGACGAAGGCGGAGAACTCCCGCTCGGCCATGTCGACGACGATCATTCCAGGCGTCGTGGCAGCGATGAAGTCGACGATCGCGGACGAAACGGCGCCGCTGAAATCCGCATCGCAGATGCCGGCGATCACCAGCCGCGGGAAGTCCGAGGCGACCTTGTCGCGCAAGGCGTAGACGATTCCCGGCGCGCTCCCGAAGAAGAAGACGCGCGTCCCGCCACCCTGGGCCTGCGCCAGCAGCTCAGGGAGCCCCGGCGCCTGTGACGTACGCGGAACCTTTGGCAGGTGCGTGGCTTTTGCCGGCCACACACCGGTACCCGGCTTCTGCGCCGCCAGCGACTCGAAGTCAGGCGATGACCTGCGTGACAAAAGGATGGCTCCGGACCGAGTGCGACGAGAGCGGTCGCAGGATATCGAAAGGCGAGATATCGAAAGGCAGTAGCAACGTTATGCGCCGCCGCCTCGTATCGGGGACTGACGGACGGCCCATCCACCGCATGACGGACAATGACTAACGGAACGTTAACCATAACCCAACTGGCGGTCAATTCAGCGGCGCGGGCCCAATCGCGCGCAAGATCCGCGGTTGCGTTCAGGGCCGATCGTCACGCGTCAGGGATGCGGCGCGCCCGCAGCGACGGCAAATGGGCCGGTGACGGTCTGGCACGTCGTCCCGGAGACGACATCGCGGAGGCAGCCTGGGCTGGCGCACCGCGCCTGTCTTGGTTTCGAGCATAGATCACGAAGGAATTGTAGAGGGACAAGACGAGGATCATGACGCCGACCTTGTCGGGCGACAGCAAGGCGCCGTTGAAGATGCCGGCGGCGAAAAGATAGATCCGCGAGGCGCCATCGTTCACGCTGGCGAAGTAGATATACAACAGCAGGAAACCGTAGAATCCAAAGTCGAGGACGAAATTGATCAGCCCGTTATCGTAGAAGCTCAGTGGACGCAGACCGATCGGAACATACATCTCCAGGATGGCATAGAGCTTGTAGAACGGCACCCCCGTTGGAAACTCGGCAAGGAACTCCGGAAGGATCGAGATCGGGCCAAAGATGCGGACGAAACCGGACGGCTCGGCGGAACTGTTCGACAATGATGTCACCCGCCCGAGGAAGCTTTCCATGACGTCGAAGAAGTAGATTCCCATGATGCAGGCAATGATGATCGCGGGCAGGACAAATGTGATCTTGAGCTCCTTGAAGCCCGGCCGCTCATAGGCAACGAGCAACGCCATCGCGATAAAGAAGGACAGGCTTTGGGAAATCAGGGCCGTCAGGACGACGAGCAGGATGGCGATACGCGGCGCGACCCATTTCTTGGCCAGCGGAAACAGGGTGAACGCGAGTGATGTCAGGATGAAGCCAAGATAGGACGGCTCTCCGAACGTTCCCGTCGCCCGGATCTTCGAATAGAGGAGATCGAGTTCGCCAGGAATCGTCGCTTCATTGGCGACGAAGATGTTTCGCGGGAGGCCAAAATAAATCTGCCTGGAAAGCAGAGCGGTCTGGACAAGAGAAAGAACGAAATAGAAGCCGATCAAAATGTAGATGTAGCTCGTCAGCTTCCTGACCGTTTCATTGTTCATCTGCTCTGAGACGACCCCGAACGCGGACACCATCAGCAGGATGAAGACCGTCTCCCGGAGCACGCGTCCCACGTCCTGCCCGTCGATCTCGAACGGGAACATCAACGGCATGATGAAAGCGAGGCAGCATATCAGCGTGCGCATTGGGTGCGACAAGATCGACACCATGATCTGCTGCCGGAATTTGGCCAGCATCAAGAGCGCCACGACCGTCATGCCGGAGACGTAGAAGCTGAGTCCTACCTGAAGGAATGGAAGAGTTAGGAACGCGAGCAGATATGCCACGGTTTGGTCCGTCTCCCTCGGCCGGCCGGGCCGGCGGCGTTCCATGGTCAGGCCGACATCACTGCCAATCTAGCCGACTCCGGCCAGTCATGCCAGCCCGGCACCGCAGCGCAGCAAAGGCGCGGCACGGGCCGGATTCGGCCTTGCCGCGCCTCCGCGGCAAAAAAGCGCGGCCGTACATCAACAGGTCGTGAACGAGGCGCGATCAGCAGAAGGGAAATGGCAGGAAACGATAGCATAAAAAATGCAGGTTGGCGGCAGGTGACGCGCGCAGACCCGTACAGTACAGGTTTAGGCGAGTGTCACGCTGCTGTGGTTTACTGCTTGCTCGTCGATTCTTCGTCTTAAGACAGCCATGGAATGAGATTGTGCGCATTCTCCGTGTCATCTCCAGTCTGGATCCTCGCTTTGGCGGTCCCAGCGAGGGCCTGCGGCTCAGCACCGCCGTGCTGACGGCGGCGGGGCACGAAACGGAGATCGTCTGCCTCGATGAGCCCGGCTCGGCCTGGCTCTCGCTGTTCGAGGTGCCCATCCATGCGCTCGGCCCGGGGACCCAGCCCTACCGCTACTCCGACAAGCTGGTTCCCTGGCTGAAGGAGAACCGGGATCGCTTCGATATTGCCGTGGTGCATGGCCTCTGGAACTACGCGTCCTTCGGAGCCTGGCGAGGGCTTGCCGGTGCGCTGCCGTACACCGTCTTCACGCATGGCATGCTCGACCCCTGGTTCCGCAAGGCCAAGCCGGCCAAGCACATCGTGAAGCAGGTGTTCTGGAGCCTGTTCGAGGGCCGGGTGCTGCGCGATGCGGAAGCCGTGCTGTTCACCTCGGAGGAGGAGCGCGACATGGCGCGTGGCTCATTCCTCGGTCATCAGGGCTATACCGAGGAGGTCGTCGGCTACGGCACATTGTCACCGCCGGTCGCGGCCCGGCAGAACGAGGTCTTCCAGGCAAAGCTGCCCGACCTTGCCGGCCATCGCTATCTGCTGTTCCTCAGCCGCATCCACCCGAAGAAGGGCTGCGATCTCCTGATCGAGGCCTTCGCCGCAGCGGCCGGCCAGACCGACCTTCATCTCGTCATCGCCGGCCCCGACGAGTCCGGCTGGCGCCCCGAGCTCGAGGGCCGGGCCCGCCAGCTCGGCGTCGCCGACCGGCTGCATTGGCCCGGCATGCTCGCGGGCGACGCCAAATGGGGCGCCTATTACGGCTGCGAAGCCTTTATTCTGCCGTCCCACCAGGAGAATTTCGGCATCGTGGTGGCCGAGGCGATGGCCTGTGGCAAGCCGGTCCTGATCACCAACAAGGTCAATATCTGGCGCCAGGTCGAGGCCTGCGGCGCAGCCCTGGTCGAGAATGACGACGTCGCCGGCATCACCGCCCTGATCGCCCGCTTCCTGGCGCTCGACGAGGAAGCCAAGGCCGCCATGGGCGTCGCGGCCCATAAGGGCTTCATGGAGAACTACGACGTCTCCGTCGCAGCCCTCAAGCTGGCCGAAATGCTCCGCACCAAGGCGCGCCAGGGCTGAAGCGTACCAGGACAGCCGGGACGGCCCGGCACCTCGGCTGACTTGCCGCTGCTTACCTGCCGCGGAACAGCGGGATCTTGCGGATCAGCAGCAGCAGCGTGACGAATCCGACCGCGTAGCCGGCAAGCGTCGAGGACACGAGCCCTGTCAGACCGTAGAGCGGCACGAACCAGAGTTTGAGCGCAAACGAAACCGAGGCAAAGACGACGGCAGCTGTCGCCTGGCGCGTGACGATGCCCTTGGCGTTGAGAAGCACGCTGAACGATGATCCGGCCGCTTCGACACAGTACCAGATCGCAAAGAGCCCATAGGCAGTCGTCAGCGAAAGAACCGAGTTGTGCAGCCAGACCTGCGCGATCTCCTCCCGGAATGTGAAGAGCAGCATCGAGGCAAGAACAGCATAGCCGACCGTGGCTGAGAACCCGGCAAGGAACAGTGTCCTGAGACGCCGCCATTCATGACCTGAGATCAGGTAGGCATAGACCGGCCAGAGCGCACTGCTGAGAATAGAGTAACCGATCGTGACGACCTGATACATCCGCTGGATGATCGCCAACCCGGCCGCCGCCTCGGGACCGATCAGGCGGATGACCAGCACATAGTCGAGCAACCAACCGAAGGTGCGAGCCAGATTGAAGAGCACATATGATCCGCCAGTGCTCAGCATGCGCCCGATGAAGCGCCGGATGCGGGACAGGCGCAGTTGCCCGGCATGCCGGGTTTGCCAGATCAGGACGCCACAGCCCACGATGGCATTGCACAGTAACTGTAAACCGAAACTGAGCAGAAGCAGCGTCATCAGGCTGGCGCTCATCGATTGGCCGAGCCAGACGCCGAAGGTTGCAGCGATATAGCCGGTCATGCGCGAACAGTTGAAAATCCACGCCTTCTGCAGACCCCTCATGGCCTGGCCCATGGCATTGATCGGGAAGCTCGCCGCCAGCAGCACCGCGAAGGTCATAATGAAAGCGCTCAGCTCCGCGCTGATCTCTGACGGCTTGAAGCCGAACAGGGCATCGACGCTGCCGAAGTGCAGAGCCGTGAGCGACAGCACGAGAATGAGCAGACCGCTACCGATCGACGCTATCATCAGCGCGATCAGCACTGTCCTCACAAGGGTCGCGGAGCCGCGGCGCTTCGCGCGAGCGAGAGCACCGATGGCAGCGTTCCCAAGGCCGAAATCCATGAAGGCCAGCGCGGCCGTAAGGCTGAAGACCGTCGCCCAGACACCAAACTTCGCCGGGCCCAGATAGCGATACAGCAACCCCGTCGAGACGATGACATAGACCAAGCCGGCAACCGCGTTGAAGCCATCCGTCAGCGCGGCGAGGAACGTGGTGCGCGCTACCGGCGACGTACGAATCGCTACGATCTTTTCCCTGATCGTATGCCTGACCTGCTGGAGAAGCCCCGCGCTCATAGAACGTCGCTCCCTACCCGTTGCGTCGAACCTTTGCCGGGCAGAGCAGAAAGGACGAAAATTCAGATTTTACAGCAGGATCACGACGCCGGAGCGTTGTCTTTCCCCCGTTCGTTCACTAGACAATCTAAAGCATATTGCAGTGCGAGAACGCAATGGCGGTACGGCACCACCACCTCCCCGAACTCCAGTCGGTCCGCGGCATCGCCGCGCTGGTCGTGCTCCTGCATCACTGCCTGTTTTACTTCGCGCTGCCGCAGGCGCTCTATCCGGCAGCCGAAACGCTCCTGAACGCCCATGCGGCGGTCATCGCCTTCTTCGTGCTCAGCGGCTACGTGCTGACGCTCTCCTTTACACGAACAGCCATGAACCAGGCGGACGCCGTCAGCTTTCTGCTGCGACGCGTCTTCCGTATCTATCCAGCGGTCTGGTTTGCCTGCGGGCTTTCGCTTGTCCTTCTTGTCCTCCTCGATCACGAGATGGCCGTGCCGGGGCAGTCCACATGGGCTTCCAAATATTTCGCAGCCGCCGATGGCGGCGCCAAAAGCGCTTTGGCGTCCTTCATGGCTTATGGCTCCTATCTCGTGCCGCCGCTTTGGTCGATCACGGCCGAACTGCTCGGCTCCCTCCTCGTTCTGGTCCTCGCAATCAGCGTGCGCGGAGATGGGCGGCGGATGGCGCTCGCCCTCGTGCTGCTGGCATCGGTGAGCCTTTTCCTGCCGCAATCGGGACGTGGCGCCGTCATGGCGACCTATCTCGTTCATTTTGCCATCGGCGCCTCGATCCCCCACTGGATTGGGCTATTTGAGAAGCTCGGAATACGCGAAGCCCGCATCGCCGCTGCGGCCTGCCTGGTCGTCATGGCGGCGTTCCGTCTGCTGGGGGGCTGGAACTTCACGGAATGGTACAGCGCCCCCGTTCCGGCTCTCGCCGAGGGCATTGCCGCCGCCATCCTGATCGCGCTCGTCGTCACACGCCGCGAGGCCTTCGGCTGGCTCGCCGCCCGCCCCCTGGTTGTCCTCGGCGACATCTCATACAGCGTCTATCTGCTGCACTTTCCGATCATGGCGGCCGTCGCGATCGTCGGAGGCGGCATGCTGGGCCTCGCGGCGTTCGGCATCTGGCCACTTTCGGCGCTGGCCTTGATGCTGACGACGCTGGCGCTGACGCTGCCGCTCGCCCTGCTCAGCTATCGCTGGGTTGAGCTGCCCGGCATCGCGCTGGGCAATGCCGCTCTCTCGGCGCTGCGGTTGCGCCCGGCGCTGGCGCAGCCCCGCTGAGGGTGCGGCGTGCCATAAGCCTCACATCCAGGGGCGCAACTCAGTGCGCTCGATACCCGGCACGGCGAGGTCGTGGAGCCCCTTGGCGACGAGGTTCTCGGCCAGCTTGCGCCGATTGACCTCGGGCAGGCCGACCACCGTATCGACCAGCCTCTGCCGGATCGCCGGCTCGCAGCCCGCGAGAATCTCGGCAACCGACAGCTCGAAGCCCGACGCCACCAGCGCGCGAAACTCGGCCATGACGCGCTGACCGAGAGACGGCGGCAGGGATTGCAGCGAGGCCAGCGAAAGGCGGATGCGCTTCAGCGCGATCCATCCTTCATTGGCCCCCAGTTCGTAGGAGCGCTGCAGCAAGGGGATGGTGTTGCTGGTGACGCCTGCCGACGCGCTCTTGGCCCAGAACAGCATCAGCCACAGAAAGGGATCGCCCGGCGAAGCCTGCAACGCAGTCAGCGTGACCTGCTGAAGACGCGGCAGCACCGCGAGCAGATCCACCTCGCTGCTCTGGGCGGCCTGCTCGGCCAGCGCCATTTCAAGGACGGCGAGATTACGCAGGTGGTCGGGCCGGGATGTGAAGCGCGACGGCGCCCCCGCGCGCAGCAGGAGCGGCGTCCGCCCCTCTGCCAGCAGGCCCCTGATCGCATCGGGCCGGAAGGTCTGGCCTTGCAGGATCTGCTCGGCCATCCCAGCGATTCCGCTTTGCGTCCAGAACCCTGCAAAGGCACCGATGGACCAGACGAAGCAGGTTACGGCGAGCCCGGACAAGCAGGCTCGCAGCAGCATGCGCGCCGGCCATGCCAGCGCCGCCGCGGTCATGCGCGATCGTTGGTCAGATAACCGTAGCGGCCGTAATATTTCTGCATGTAGTAGTCGCTGCGCCCACGCTCATAACGACCCAGCTTGCGCATGTCGGCCTTGTTCAGCACGACGCCGAGAATCTTGTCGTAGACTTCCGGCGCGTTCGCGATCGCATGCTCCAGCACGTCGGCCTTGGTTTTTCCCCACTCCACGATGAAGATGTAGGAGTCCATGAACCGCGTCGTCATCCGCGCATCGACCACCGGCGCGATCGGCGAAAGGTCCATGATGACGTAGTCGTACATCTGGCGGAGGTCCTGAACGACCGCGTGCATGCCCTCCGAGCCGAGGAACTCAGCGGTATGCACGATCCGGCGGGTGTCGCCGGTGGGCAGGAAGAACAGGCCGGTGCGGTCGTCACGCAGCAGAACCTCCTCGAGCTTGGCGGTTCCTGCAACGAGCTCCACCAAGCCCTTCTTCGCATGCGGTCCAAGGCTGCGGGTCAGGGTCGGATTGCGCAAATCCGCATCGATCAGGATGCAGCGCGCGCCGCCATGCGCGACGAGTTCGGCGAAATTCGACGAGATCGTCGATTTGCCTTCGCCCGGGAGCGTCGAGGTGAAGCCCAGCACGCTGTTGCTCTGTCTGTGAGGCGCGAGATCGACGTTCACCTTCAGCGAGCGCAGCGTCTCGGTGAAGGGCGAGAACGGCGCATCGACGACATAGCTGTTGATCGAATCTGCGACCGAGATCAGCCTTTGATCCGGCTTCGGCGCCGGTCCTGACCGCTTGGCCGCCTTGAGCGACAGGGCCGGCAGGATGCCGAGACAGGTCGCCTTCAGCGTCTCCTCGACCTGCGCGGTGGTCCGGAAGGCGCTGTCGCTGAACTCGCGCAGGAAGGCGATGCCGAACGACGCTATGACGCCGAAAGCCCCGGCGATCACAAGGACGATCAGCGTGCGCGGCTCGCTCTTGACGAGCGGCACGGCGGCCGGGCTGATCAGCCGCGCCTCGGTGATCGGGAACGACTGCTGCTGCACCGACTCCATGTAGCGCTGCAGGAAGTTGTCGTAGAGCGTCCGGTAGGTCTGGGCGTTGCTCTCGAGCTCGCGCAGCTGGATCTGCGACTGGCTGGTCGACTGCGTTTCGCCGATCACGGTGGCGAGGCTCGCCCGCAATGCCGCCTCGCGGGAGGCAGCGATCTCGTAGTCGCTGCGATAGCCCTGCGCGATCTTTTGGTACTCTTCGCTGATGTTGCGGCGGATTTCCTGCATCTGGTTGCGAAGATTGATCGCGGCCAGGTGGTCGCGGCCATAGCGTTGAGCCCAGATCGACTCACGGCTCTGCAATTCGTTGAACTGCTGCCGGAGCTTGACGATGACCTCGTTGCGCTGGGCGTCGTTGACGATGCCCTCGGCCAGCGGATTGGCCAGGACTTCCTGAATGCGGTCGAACCGGGCCTTTGCCTCGGCGCTCGCGGCCTGGGCCGTCACCAGCTGCGTATTGATTTCGGAGAGCTGCTGATCGTTGACCAGGCGCCCGTTGGACGACACCAGATTGTTCTGGGCCTTGAAATCGACGACGGCCTTCTCTGCCGTCGCAACCTGGGATCGCAAGGTCTGGATGCGCTCCTGCAGCCAGACGCTGGCATTGCGCGTGGCCTGGAATTTCGCCTCGAGCTGATCGACCGAATAGGCGTCCGCGATGGCATTGGCGATACGCGCCGACTTCTCGGGATCGGTCGAGGTGAACCGCAGTTCCATCACATAGGTCAGGCCGACACGAGCGATCAGCCGGTTCTGCTCGAAATAGCGCAGCGCGTTGCGCTGCAGCCGATACTGCGATGGCTCTGCCGGAGGCGGCAGGAACTGGGAGAACAGGCTCCGCACGCCGGTCAACAGGCCCCCGCCCGTCCCGATGAATTCAGGGTCCTCGTCGAGCTTCAGCTTCTTGATGACCGCGAGACTGATGTTCTCGGATTTCAGGACTTCGATCTGGGTCTGGACGGAACTGGCATCCATCGGCGCGTCGCCGACGACCTGCTGCTGCTGCTGCACGAGCTGCACCTTGCGGGTGTCGATCAGCATCAGCCCTGATGCCGCGTATTTCGATGGGGTGGTCAGCAGATAGGCGAGCGCCAGCAACCCGATGCAGCCGATCGTGATGATAAAGACTGGCATCTGCCTGCGGACGATACCGACAAGAGCGTCCATGGCCTCGCGCGAAGAGGCGATGGGAAACGATGATCCCGGGGCATCGATCTTGGATTGCAGCATCTGCGATCAACCTCCATCATCGTGCATCGCCGGGCGCAACGTGCACATCAAGCCCGGCCTGTGGATCATCCGCGAGCGCCGGATGACTGCGTATCAGCGAGCGCTCGAAGGCAAAATCGACAATCCACCGAAGCCTGGAGGATTAAGCAAGGACGGTGCCGTCGTGCGTGTCCCTCCCGCCAAGGTGACCACACCGCCCGGATTTGCGCCGCCCGTCGGAATGCCGCCATTGTTGGCGCTGCCGAGACCGCCGCCCGCCGCCGCAGTGCCGACGGCAGCCGTGGCCACGTTTTGCGCCGCGGTGTTGTAGGAGGCGAGCGCGGCGGTGTTGTCCGTCGCCGCCAGCGCCTGCTGCACCAGCGTCGCCGCCTCGATCTTGGCCTGGTCTCCAGGATAGTTCTGCCGGCAGCCGAGCACGGCCATACCGAGGCCCGAGCCGATCGAACTGCTCTGATCTCCCGGCAGTCCCGACAACAACGCGACCACCTGCGGTGCAAGCGTCGTATCGGCGGCTACGATCGAGTTGACGACACTTTGAAGCATGGTCGGCGGCGTATCTTCCAAAAGCGTCTTCCGCGGATTGTCGCGGAATGCGTTGATCAGAGCCGTCGGCAACGGCTGGTTGGGCGGAAGGCAGACCTCTGCCGATACGGCTGTCACCTGCCCCAGGAGGAGCGCGGCGAGAAGCCACCGACAATGGTGATGCAACATGAAACGCAACCTCAAACGAACGCTCTGTATGTCTTTCGCCGCACTCGTTCGCAAGCGCAACATGAACCTTACTGTTTCGTTAATGGAGACAGCGGCCGGATAAGCACACACCAGCCACCATAGCACAGCCAAGTCCACTATCTCTCGGACTCATGACGGAAATTGGGCAGGTGGCACCCGTTCGATGCCGGCGTCGCTCACCGCTCAACCGCTTGGGAGCGATGCTGCAAGTGCCGGGTCGATATCTCCGATGATCGCGCGCAACCGCGCGCGCCCGGCCGGAGGGGCGGCGCGGTCGATCTCCAGCAACACCGCCCTGAGGCCGTTCTCACGGTGCAGGATGTGCCGCACGTCGCTACGGACGCATTGCTCGACGAGCGTGTCGGTGATCGCATTGGCCGAGACGGCCAGCGCGATGCGCCTCGTCATCAAGGGCACGACGGCTGGCCCCGTAGCGCAAGCCATCGCGATCGCGGCCTGCTTCTGCGCCCCCTCCTCCGGCACCGCCTCGGCCAGCGTCAGCCAGGCCTCCGGAGTCACAGGCGAGCGCGCGACGGTGCGAACCGCGAAACGGCGGGCCATGTCCGCAGGCTGGTTTCCGGTCTGGGTCGCGCGCAGCCGCTCCGCCCAGACGTCGCCGCGAAAGCCCGCGACGGTCGTCGACAGCCAAGCGCCGCCAGCATGCCGCCTGTCGCGGCTCAGCAGCGCCTCCGAGACCAGCAGCCAAAGCCCGGCAAGGGCGATCAGGCCGAGCCCGAGGGCAGCCACACCGAAATCCGCCGCGTTAGCCCTGCGCAAAATCATGTGCCATCCGGACTTCAATGATCGCCACCGATAGGCCGTCCAACCGGTCCTAGCCAGGCCGAGGGAAGCGCGATGTCGCAAGCCAAGTTGATGTCGCAAGCCAGGCCCATGTCGCAAGCCAAGTTCGTGCCAACAGCCCCGGCTCGATCGTCGCAGCCGTTGGCTCAGAGCAAGACGACGTCGTCACCCTCGAGCAACGCGCAGGTCAGCCGCCCCGTCGCATAGGCGCCGGTATCGAGGTTGATGCGGTGCGGCAGCAGTTCCGGCACGACGACGGGCGTGTGGCCATGGACGACCACGCGCTCGAAGGGACCGCGATGGCCGAGAAATTCGTCGCGGATCCACAGCAGGTCTTCGGGAGATTGCTGATCCAGCGCGACGCCAGGGCGGATGCCAGCATGCGCAAAGAAATAGCCGTGGCACGAAAACGAGATCGGCAGATTCTGATAAAAATCGAGATGCCCGGGCGGCAACGCCGCCCGCAGGTCCTGAGAGAGCTGGCGGCGCTGCTCCGGCGTCGGCGCGCGGTTCGGTTTCAGACCATATGACAACAGCGTATTGAATGCGCCCAGCGGCCCCCACTCCTCGAGGATGTCGGGATCATCGAGAAAATCGAGCAGGTACTGCTCGTGATTGCCCCGCATCGCCAGCATCCAACGGCGTTTGCTGCGGGTCAGGATATGGCTGACCACGCCCTGGGAATCGGGCCCGCGGTCGATCATGTCGCCGAGCAGGATCGTCAGGTTGCGCTCGCTCGGGCGCTCCAGTTCCGTGCGGTCGATCTTGCCGAAAGCCTCGTCGAGCAGGTCGAGACGGCCATGCACGTCGCCGATGGCATAGACGCGCAAGCCCGCCGGCAGACGAGGCTGTCGTGCGACGACGGGCGCGGGAACCGACTTCCGAAAGAAAGACACCAGACGCGTTTCCTAGAGCCGGCCTGTCATGAATCGCACGGCACGCCGGCCCGACGCGAGGACAAAGCCGGCCTCCAGAGCAGTCCTGGAACAGGCTTCTCGCGAAACGACGACCATCAATGCCGCACCTCTCTCAACGGGAATCGCCATAGTGAACGGCCGGTGAAGAGCGATACCGATATTCGACGCTTTTTGCAAACGTGATCCTATGATGCCTCATGTAGAACCAGCCCTACGAACGAAGTCGGGGGCCAGCCAGTGCAGACATTTCGCATCCTCGTCGCAGCTCTGACAACGATTGCGACATTTTGTATTAGTGAGAGCAGCCAGGCTTCCTATCGCGAATACAAGAGCATTGGCCAGAACCGTATGGAGTTCGACGCTCCGACGCTTGCACCACTCGCTTATACCCGTTTTTGCCTGCGTTATGAAGATGAGTGCCAGCGTGCTCCCGCACAGCTGGATCCAGCGCAAACCGATCAGGCGCAGGCACCCGAGATATACGGCCCGTTCGTGACGGATTTTTCCGGCAAGACGCAGTTGGTCGAGGTCAACCGCCTGGTCAACCGCACGATTGCCGCGCGTCGCTATATCGGCACTGCCGCGTTCGACAGCTGGACCATAGCGCCAGAGGCCGGCGACTGTAACGATTACGCGATCACCAAGCGTTCTCTGCTTCGTCAGAGCGGCTGGCCGGCGGAACGGCTGCTGCTCGCCGAAGTCCAGATCCCCTCCGGCGAGCATCATCTCGTCCTGGTGGTGAGGCTCGACGACGAGGACGTCGTTCTCGACAACCTCTCCGGCGCTGTCCGCAACTGGACCAAATCGCCCTATCGCTGGATCCGCACGCAGTCGCCGACGCAAGCCCATATCTGGCAGACGCTCAGGCGGCGAGGCACCGATCTGCTGAGCTGACGACAACGAGCAGCGCGAGCCCTTAGAGCCCCGCGAGGCTTCACTCCACCCGGGAACGGGTGGAGGCCTGCGCGAAGCCGAGCCCGCCGACAAGCGCAACGAGCAGGGCCGGAAAGAGGCCCGGCACCGCCGGAGCGGCCACAGCCTCGAGCACAAGCGTCACCACGACCCCCGCCCCGGCTGCCGCGAAAACCTGATCGCGGCCGCGCTGCAAGGCACCCCAGGCGAGACGCACCGCGGCAGCCAGCGCACAGGCCAGCAGCGCCAACGACACCGGCATCCCGAGTTCCACGGCTAGGCGAACGGCCAGCGAGGCGTAACCGAGAGCGTCGGACTGATCTCCGGGCAAGCTGTAGAGCATCGCGATGCTGTCGAATGTGCCGAGCCCTGTGCCGAGCCAGGGCGCGTCGTGGATCATTTGCTGGACCGTATCGGTCGCGCTGCGGAAGGTACCGGCGGTCTCGAAACCGCCCGGCCGTGCGAGTGCGACACCTGCGACCACCGCCGTCACGATCATGGCAAGGAAACCGGGAACGCCCAGATTGAACGCCCGCGCGACCAGGGGAGCGATCAGAAGCGGTGCCCCGGCCAGCAGCATGAGCAGGAACGGCGCACCGCGCGACGACAGCCCCGCGATCAGGACAAGCGAGAGGACGACAGCGCATAACGGAGCGGCCAGTCGTATCAGGGCGCGATGCCTCGCCTCCCGCCGGAGCTGACCCTCGGACCGGCGCAGGATCACGACATCGACGAGCCCTGCTGTCGCGATCACGGCGGCGGAGGGCAGGCAGGCGCGCGCCTGCGTCCCCGCCAGCGCCGACATTCCGAGCCCCGGAAAGAAGCGCGCCGTCAGCGCCACGGCAGCGATCAGGCCCGCCAGCGCGACGAGCCCCCGCAGCAGCGCCCGCGCGCGCCACCGCTCGGTCGCGACGGCAGCCGAAAGGCAGAAAACCGCCAGCAGCCCCGCAATCTGAAGCGCACCGAGCAATGTCGCTCCGGCATCGATCGTGATGCTACCCATGGCAGCCGCAGGATCGAGCGCCGACGAAACGCTCAGCCAGACCGGATGGGCCAGGAGCGGCTGAGGCAGGCTCTGCAGCAGGCAGAAAGCGGCCAACGCGCCACCTGCCATGACGGGCAGGCGGGCGGCAGTGGTGAATCGCGCGGCGTCGCGTGGGCTGAGTCCGGCGAGCGCGAAGGTCGCACCGGTCGCCGCCACGATCAGGAGCAGGCCGGTTAGCGCGTTGCCGCTCGCGAACAGGAATGCCGCCGACAACCCGATAACGGCGAACAGGAAACCGGATGCGATCGTCATGGTTGCGTCGTGCCCGCTTTGGGCCGTGTCCGCAAGGGACGGCGCGGCCCTGACGGAAAGCTCGTGCTGCACTGCACCGAACGGAACTTCTGGGAGCCGGCGGACAGGAGACATGAAAGACGCACGCATATCCGTACCCCTTCAATTGCGGCGCAGCGGCAGCTAATATCGCCCGTCGATCGTGCTCGATCCCCAGGTCATCATTGTGAATCCCATAAAACATCTCTGCCGGACGATCATGATGGCCGTTCGCAAGTGCGAGAGCAAGCAGGCTCGGATCATCGCGGCACAATTCCGGCGGCTTCTGTTGGCTGGCGTCATCGCGGTCGTTTCGGGCTCGTCCGTCAGCGCTGCGCCGGCAGCCGACGTCTTCGTATCAACCGAGGGCAACGACACCTGGTCGGGTAGCCTCGAAGCGCCCAACGGCGTGGACGGGCCCGTGGCGACGCTGGGCCGCGCCGTCGAGATCGTGCGCAGCAAAAAATATGCGATCGACCGCAGGGCCGGGCCGCTGACGGTGATGGTTCGCGGCGGCACCTATCATCTGGACGCCCCCGTCGTCTTTGGCCCCGCAGACAGCGGCAGGCCGGACCAGTCGATCATCTACACGGCTTATCCCGGCGAGCGTCCGGTCTTCAGCGCCGGGCGCAGGCTGACCGGCTGGACGCAATCGCCCCGTGGCGGTTGGGAACTGAAGCTGTCCGAGGTCGTCGAGAAGAATTGGAACTTCACCCAACTCTATGTCGATGGCGTTCGCCGCAGCCGGCCGCATCTGCCCAAGAAGGGCTATCATCGCATCGACAGGGAGGTTGCACCGTCCGAGGAGGTCCGCGGACGCGGCTTCGACCGCTTCGGTTTTGCCCGGGGCGACCTGCGCTCAGCCTGGCAGAATTCGCCGGATATCGAAATCCTGATCCTGCACAACTGGAGCGTCTCGCGGCTCCGGCCCGGCCGGATCGACGAGGCCACCGGCGAAATCTGGCTGAAGGGCAAGACGCGGGAGAACTGGTACAAGCTGACAAAAGGCTTTCGCTATCGCGTCGACAATGTCCGGGAGGCGCTGACCGAGCCCGGCGAGTTCTACCTCGACCGACAGTCCGGCATCCTGACCTACCTGCCCGAGAGTGGCGAGGACCCGCAACGGACGGAGGTCGTCGCCCCGCGCTTCGAACACGCGATCATCCTGCGGCCTGGAACCGCGCATCTGCGCTTCGAGAACCTGACCTTCGCGCATAACAACTGGGTCACGCCGCCGGAGGGTTCGACCTACAGCGCCGGCGCGACCGGGATGCCCTCAGTCATCGTCATGGCCGGCGTGCGCAACATCACATTCGACAGGATCGCCGTCCGCAACACGGCGGGTTACGGCGTGTCCTTCGGCCCGGGCACGATGTTCAGCCGGGTCGTGAACAGTGAATTCGGCGACATGGGCGCCGGTGCCATCGAGATCGGCACCGGTGCATCATCGGTAGCCTATGCCCATCTCCTGACCTTTCAGGGTGACAAGACCACGGCGAGCAACCTGGTCGAGAACAACCTGATCTTCGGGCTCGGGCGGCTGGACCCCGCCGGCACGGCGATCTGGATCGCCAATGCCCATTACAACGTCGTCCGGAACAACGAGATCCGCGACACCTACTACACGGGCATCCAGATCGGCGGCACGCTGGGCTTCGGCGTCAGTCACAACCGCGGCAACATGCTGTTCCGAAACCTGATTCATCAGCTCGGTCAGAACGTCCTCTCCGACATGGGCGGCATCTACACGATGGGGATCTCGCCGGGCTCGATCGTCAGCGAGAACGTCATCCATGACGTCAAGGCCTATGATTATGGAGGCTGGGGGCTCTACCCTGACGAGGGGTCGAGCAACATCGTCTTCGAGCGCAACCTCGTCTACGACACCTCGCATGAGAGCTACTTCCTGCATTACGGGCAGGAACTGCTGCTGCGGCACAACATCTTCGTGAATGGCGGGCCCACCGGCGCGATCGGAGTCGATCCGCTGGAGTTGTATCGCAAGGACCAGCAGATCAACGAGAACATCATCGTCTGGCGGCGACAAGGCGCGCTGTTTCGCGGCCCCTGGACCAATTCCGAATTGCGCGCCGACCGCAATCTCTACTGGACGCTGGACGATCGGTCGCCCCAGTTTTCCGACGGAACCACCTGGCAGGACTGGCGCGGACGGCTCGGCCGGGACGTCAACTCGATCATTGCAGACCCGCTCTTCGTCGATGCGGCCGCCCACGATTATCGGCTCAAGCCCGACTCGCCGGCGCTGAAACTGCTCGGCTTCCCGGTCTTCGACCCCGCGCGCGCCGGCCGCACCAGCGACCAGAAACTGCTCGCCGACATGCCGGCCTATCCGCGCGTTTTCGAGTGAAGCGCGTGCGACCGTCTTCCGGGCAGCCCTCGCCTGAACCTCAGTGCAGGATGCGCGTCGGCTCGGCATGGGCCGACGCTGCGGCGGCCTCCTGCGACCGCTTGGTGTCGCGGTGGATCTTGGCCATCGTCGGCAGCACGATCCGGCTGGTGATGTGTCCTGCATAATACATCGCCACGACGGCGCCGATCGCAAAGACGATGAACTCGCGGATGATAACGCCGAGCGCATTGCGCTGCGTCCACATAGCGAAGTAGAGTGACAGAAGCGAGATAGCCCCCCAGACGCCGGTGGGTCTGTTGCCCCCGCCGCGCAGATAGGCATAGCGGAACAGGCAGACCTGGACGATCACCATCAGCGCCGTGGCCGGAAGCCCTCCCACGAGATAGGATTCGCCCAGGAACGAGAACCCGTACCCCTGGCCGAAATCCGCCGCGAGCACGTCATAGGCATAGCTGAACCGGTCGTTGGCCGAGGTATAGAGTTCGGCCAGCGCATCCGTCATCAGAAAGCGCGGAAAGCTGAGCGCCCAGGCCATCAGATAGTCGCCGCCGTAGTCGAGCGGCCTGATGAAACCGGCCACGGCCGATGCGGCCGTCGCATAGAGATAGACGGTCTCGCTGCCGACATAGACGCCGAGTTCGGAGAAGAAATTGGCCCATTCGGCAGGGCTGAGCAGCGCCTCGATTCCCAGCGCGTTGATCCGCAGGAAGCCGAGATAGCAGAAGAACAGGAACCCGAAGAGGGCTGCGGCGATGATCGCGACGGTCTGGTAGAAGCGTCTCGAGGTCCAGTAGAACGCAAAGATGAACAGAGCCGGCTGGATGAAATATTTGCGCTGGCCGATGCCCACGGCGATCTCGATGAAGCAGAATACCGGGATCGCCAGGACATAGCCGGAGAGCGGGTGGCGGCTGGCGAGGATGAGTCCGATCGACGCCAGGCAGAACGGAATGCACAGCATGTAGATGCCGTTTCCGGCTTCGGTCTGTTGCGTGAAGCTTTCGCCATAGCTGACACTGCCGCCGAGCACGAAGCCGCGCGCGGCGATCGCCGCCGAAATCAGCATGATCGCCAGGATGCCGCTGACGATGCCGCCGACGAGGCATGCGGTGGAATCGACGGGTGACAGCACCGGCGGCGGGCCGTTGCGCCGCATGAACGAGCAGCTGATCGCGACCCCCACCATGGTCGCGATCTGGCCGACATTGAACAGGTCGTAGGCGAGCGCGAGATCAAAGCCGAGAGTCGACCCCGGCGCCGAGATGTCCGCGATCGCCGGCAGATAGCTGTACATGAACATCACGATCACGAAGATCACGACCGGATCGTTCAAGGAGCGCCGGATCAGCAGCAAATGGACGGCGAACATGCCGGTCACGCTCGCAACCGGCCAGGGTGTGCGGACTCCAAGCTCGCTCTGGATCACCCAGACCAGGACGGCGAGAAGCGCATAGATCAGCCCGGCTGCGACCATGGCATCGTCGTCGGCGCGCGGACTCGCCGACCGGATCTGCGCCCTTCCGCGCCGCCATGTCCCCGCAATGCTGCTCATGGCGGCACTCAAAGCATGAAGCGCTTAAAATTCAATCCTTGGCGACGCAGTCACAGGCAACGACGGCGTCGAACCAGAGCTTCGCCATCTCGACGACGCCGTTGGCCGTCAGGTGATACTTGTCGAACCGCTCGGTGACGCTGTCGGCATCGGGGCCGGCAACGAAGCCCGGCTGGGCAGCGAGCTCGGCTTGCGCCTGGCGCAGCGGATGGTTGACGAAGCTGCCCGACAGCGTGGCCCGTGCGACGAAGATCGGCGCCGTGACGCCGGCGTCCCGCAGGCGTTGCGTGACCACCGCGAACTTGGCCTTGTAGGTCGCCGGATCCGTGGCGAAATCCTGCTCGCCCTGCTGCCAGAACACGGCATCGACGGTCCGGCCGGCCTCGCGCAGCGCACGCAACTGCGACAGAGCAAAGCGGTCATAGCCCTTGTCGGTCCAATCCGTGATCGCCGATCCCCCCCATCCCGCGGAAATCACGGTGACGGACCGTTCGAAACGCGCCTTGAACAGATCCGCGAAGATCGGCCATTGGCTCCCGCGGGTCCCGTCGCCGCCGATGACAGGGTCGGAAAGCCCGTAGCAGGCCCCATCATAGAAGGCGCGTGCGCCCGGATCCTGCGCTTTGGTATAGGAGAAGGCGGCGTTCGCCCCGTTGCTCTGGCCGATCACCAGCACGACGAAACTCGGCTTGAGGTCGCAGGGCTGGACGCTCTGGTAGTCCCGGTTCGGCTGCCAGCGGCCGATAGGCGGAAGCTTCAGGAACTTCGCACCCTTTCGCATCATGTCCGTGAAGGATGCGCGCGTCACGACCCCGACAGTGATGAAACCTGCCATCGCGACATTGGCACCGAGCGAGGCCAGCAGAAGCAGGATCACGATGATGCGCATGACGGTTCCGGTGTTGGCTCGCTGAGATCATCTTCCGGCGGAGGCGTTGCCGGCCCCGGCGCACCGGTCAGCCCTGCAGGAAACGCCATCGTCGGCGCTTATCTGATGCGCCAATGTCGGCGCGCAAGCCAAGCGATAACGAGAATCATCGTAAAATTGACCACGAACAGCACGATACCGATGCCGCTCAGGGCAAACGCCGGCGGCAGCAGGAAGCAGGCGCCGACCGCGACCAGGCTGATCGCGAGGAAGGCATGCGATGCCCCGACATGACGGTTCGTCGCCGCCAGCGGCGCAAAGCCCGCGCTCCAGATCATCTCGCAGGCCACGGCGCCCAGCAGCAGGCGGAGGAAGGGCTGGATAGCGACGACCTCTCCCGAGGTCCAGAAGGCGAGGATGGTGCCACCAAGCCATTCCAGTGCCCCGACATAGATCAGAGCCATGCCGGCGATCAGGCCAATGCCAGCGAGAGCGAAGCGCGCGAAGCGTTGGTGGTCGCCCGACCCGAACAGCCTCGAATATTCCGGCGACAGCGAGAATGTCAGGACATTGGCGGCCGACACCCCCAGCCGCGTCAGCGTACGGGTCGCGGAGAAGACGACGATGTCGCGGGGCGAGCCGATCGCTCCGAGCGCGAGCACCGGCCCCTGCCCCATCACGGCGACGCCACCGATATAGCACATATAGCTGAGCGAGGGTCCGAGCAGGCGCGACATCTCGGACATCGAAAGATGCCGGCCCAGCGGCCTCAGCCAGCGCGCCAGAAAAAACAGGCGGACAAACAACGCCGCGGTGAGCAGCAGGCGAGCCGCCAGCATCGCCAATGCCGCGGCGACGAAATCGCCGCCCATCAACGCCGCGGCCCCGGCGAAGGCGGCTTCGGCCAGCCGTGCCGTCGCGCCCCACAGAACCTCCTCGGCGGGACGCCCGAGCGCACGCATCCCAGCCGCGCCGAGCAGCATGAACTGGAACAGCACGACACCGAGACTGAGAATGACGAGCACCCGGCCCGCGTCAACCTCGCTCGTCCCCGCGAGCGGCCAGAGGGCTGTCAGGTGGAGCCAGTCGGCGGCGATCGCGACCACGGCCATGGTCAGGACGCTGATGCCGCATAAGAGCACGAAGACGCTCTGATAGGTCCGCAGCGCCGCGTCGCGCTCCCCGCGCGCGACGCTCATCGTCATCTCGTTCTTGGCGATCGCGGTGAACCCGAAATCGGTCAGTGTGAGATAGGTCGGGATCGCCGACAAAAGCAGCCAGGCGCCGTAGCGGTCGACCCCCCAGGCATGCAGCAGGACCGGTACGAGCAGGACCTGCGTCGCGACGGTGACGACCTGGTTGGAAACCTGGGCACCCATCGTGCCGGCCACACGACGCCAGTTCCTCTCGCGGGGAGCGGAGGTCGTCATGCCGCTATCGCGGCGCGATGCCAGAGCGATGTCGCCGCCTCGAGCACCTCAGTGGTCGAGATCTGCGCGAGCCCGTCCATGCGATGCAAAATCCGGTGCGCGCTGCCATAGGGGTGCCATTTGGCCGGCCGGTTGAAATCTCCGAAAAGCCCGATGCAGGGCAGGCCTCGCGACGCAGCGAGATGCATCGGCCCTGAATCATGGCCGATGAAGATCCGCGCGTGTTCGAGCGCCGCCGCGCATTCGCGCACCGACAGCACGCCGCAGGCATCCACCAGCGGCCCGGGCCAGTGAGGGCGCAGCGCCAGCGCGCGTGCGGAGTCGCTGGGCGCGCCGACCGCCAGCAGGCCAGCGCCCGGGATCGCGGCGCCCAGCTCTGCGATCAGCCGTTCCCAGTTCGCCTGGCCCCAATCCTTTTCCTTGTCCTTGCCGCCCATGTTGATGGCGATGAAAGGCGTCTCGCCGAAGACGGCGGTCGCCTGCGTGCCGACGGCCATCTCGGCATCGCTCAGGCATAGGTCCCAGGCACCGGGCCGCGACAGGTCGATCGGCCCCAGCCCAGCCATCTGGCGCGCCAGCCGCAGGGATTCGAGTTCTTCGAGCCCCGTCGCCGGGTCGACGCGGTTGTTGCGGTCGTCGTCACGCCAGGGCAGGCCGACGATGGTCTGGAAACCGCACAGCCGGAAAAAGGCCCAGTCACGATAGACGGAGGCCAACCCGCGCGGCTCGGCCATGTAGACCAGCATATCGGCGCGCAGCGCCCGCAGCTGCGACGCGAGCGTCCAGAGTGAGCCGGCGGAGCGTACACCGATGGGATATTCGACGAAATCGTCGATGAACCCGCCCCCGCCCAGCACGGCGGGAACGCCGGCAGCCTTGGCCGAGATCGACATGTTGGTCAGCAGCGTCCGCCTCGCATCGGGGAACCGCTCGCGGATCTGATGCCAGCACGGCAACGACACCACCGCGTCACCGAGACTGCCTAGCCTAAAGACGACGATGTGCCGCACGCTCATCGCTTTAGTTGATAACCTCGTTCAAGAATAACGCTCGCCATTGCCCTGCTTTCAATGAGATAATGAACATGCTGAGGATGGCCGACGTCCTGACGATACCTATCCTCTGAATGCCGCCGAAGAACAAGTCAACCAATGCGCCTGGAACCGCCCCCGCGATCAAACGTCGGCGCCCTCGTTCACAAGTATGAGCGCGGAAATGTCCGTCCGGTCGACCTCGAACAGATACGTAAGGCGGCAGGCGCCGGATAATGAGCAAATTTCTCGCTGGAACACGAAATCAGAATGAGCCACGGGAATTTCGATCCTCCGGCCTTGATCGACGCATTCCGCAACTGAGGCGTCTCGATGCTTCCGACACCACGCCTCCCGTACCCATGACGATTCAACCCGGGATGCGAATCCTTCATATCCTGCCGACTGCATCGGCGGTGTCGGGCGGCTTGATGGAAGGCGTGCTGCGCGCCTCGCTGAGTAACGAGAGCATGGGCCTCTCCTGCACGATCGCGAGCCTCGATCTGCCCGACGATCCCTGGGTCAAGAGCTGTCCGATCGAGGTGATCGCGCTCGGCGAGACCTCCTACAGCCGCCATCTCGGCGGGCCGTTCAGGGAGCGCTACGGCTATACCCGCCACATGGTGCCCTGGCTCATCGAGAACACCCCGAAATACGATGCGGTGATCGTGAACGGCCTCTGGAACTATGCCAGCTTCGCGGCTCGCAAGGCCCTCGAGGTCAGCAAGGTGCCCTATTTCGTCTTCCCGCACGGCATGCTCGACCCCTGGTTCCGCAAAGCCTATCCGTTCAAGCACCTCGTCAAGCAGCTGCTCTGGTGGTGGAGCGAGGCCGCCCTGCTGCGCAATGCGCGCGCCGTGTTCTTCACCACCGAGGACGAGCGTCTGCTCGCCCGCCAGACCTTCTTTCCCTACAAGGTCCGCGAGCAGGTCATCAGCTACGGCACCGAGGATGTGCCACAGGCCGATCCGGCCCAGGCCGAGGCTTTCGATGCCATCGCGCCGATGCTGCGCGGCCGACGCTTCCTGCTCTTCCTCGGCCGCATCCACGAAAAGAAGGGCTGCGACCTGCTGCTTCAGGCCTTCGCGAAGGTCGCTGAAACGATGCCCGATACGGACATCGTCATCGCCGGCCCCGATCAGGTCGGCTTGCGCCAATCGCTCGAGGACATGGCGACGCAGCTCGGCATCGGCGAACGGATCCACTGGCTCGGCATGGTCGAGGGTGCCGCGAAATGGGGCGCCTACCGCGCCTGCGAGGCCTTCATCCTGCCGTCCCACCAGGAGAATTTCGGCATCGCCGTTGCAGAGGCGCTGGCCTGCGGCCGCCCGGTGCTGATCTCGAACAAGATCAACATCTGGCGCGAGGTCGAGCGCGACGGAGCTGGCCTCGTCGCGAGCGACGACGTGGACGGGACGGCGTCGCTGATCCGCCGCTTCATCGCGCTGTCACCGGCCGCGCGCGATCATATGGCGAGGGCGGCACGCGCCTGCTTCGAGAACCACTTCGATGTGAAGAACACCTCGAAGACGATCACCACCGCGATCGACAGGGCGTTGCGCGAGCTGGCCGCCTGAGAGCATAGGCGCGTGAGATTTTGGGCAGCGGCAGATTTTGTGCATCGGGCCGTTTGAGACGAACTCCTAGGCATGAACGCTTTGGCATGAGGTTCCTGGAATGACGGCAAAGCCACTGGACGCCACGGTTGCATCCTCGGTTGTCGGTGCGCCGAGCTTCAGCCGCGCCAACCGGATGATCCGGGCGCTCTGGTATGTGGTCTGGCTGCTGCTGGCCTCCTGGACGCCGCCGCCGCTGCATGCCTGGCGTCGTCTCCTGCTGCAGCTTTTCGGGGCGCGCATCGCGTCGACGGCGCGGATCTACCGCTCGGTGAACATATGGCTGCCGTCGAATCTCGTCATGGGTGAACATGCGGTCATGGGCCCCGGCGTGACCTGCTACTGTCAGGGTCCGATCACCATCGGTGATTTCGCCGTCATCTCGCAGGGCGCCCATCTCTGCGCCGGCACGCATGACGTCGATGATCCGCATTTCCAGTTGATCGCCAAGCCGATCCGGATCGAGCCCCATGCCTGGATTGCCGCGGAGGCCTTCGTCGGCCCGGGCGTCACCGCGGGTGAAGGGGCCGTTCTCGGCGCCCGGGCCGTTGCCTTCAGGGATCTGGAGGCGTGGACGATCTATGTCGGGAACCCGGCCAAGCCGCTGCGCAAGCGAAAGCAGTTCACGGCCCCCGCGGCCGGGCATTAGGGCGGGAATGGCGGCCCTCGATACCAGCATGGATACCGGGAGCCTCGGCTCCACCGTCAACGCAGCGGAAAGCGCGACGCTGCCGGGCGTGCAGTATCTGCGCGGCTTTGCCGCCCTGCTGGTGGTTGCCTTCCACGCCAGCGCCAACATCGCCGACCCCGCCATCCTGGGCCGGCCCGGCCCTGCCCTGTTCGACTACGGCTATCTCGGCGTCGATCTGTTCTTCGTCATCAGCGGCTTCATCATCACCTACACCACGCTCGATCCGTCGACCGGCCGGGCCGTCATGACGGTGCGCGACTTCGCCGCCCGCCGCTTCATGCGGATCGTCCCGTTCATGTGGCTGTGCATCGTCGCCTATGCGCTGCTTCGGCTGGCGGGACGCGGCACCGACATCCCGACGATGTCCTATCTCCGGGCGATGCTGCTCTGGCCCGTGGGCGAGTTGAAGCCGGACGTGATCTGGACACTGCGCCACGAGGCGCTGTTCTACGCCGTCTTCGCGCTGACCTTCCTGACGCGGCCGGGCCTGCGCTTCGTTTTCGCGCTTTGGGCCCTGTCCCCTCTCCTCCTGAATGCGATCCGGCCGATCGGGACGCTTGAGAAGGCGCACGACCTGCTCGAATTCATCGCCAACCCCGTCAATCTCCAGTTCGGCTTCGGCGTTGCCATCGGGCTTCTGGCCGCTCGCCCTGCCGCCTCGTGGTCGCGTGCGGCCGCGCCGTTCCTGAGCGGAGTCCGCGGATTGGCGGTTCTTGCCGCACTCTCGCTTGGCCTGATTGCGACCGGATACGCGCTGGACCTCCACATCATGACGATCAGGACGGCCCTCATTGCGGGCATTCTGGCATCGATCATGCTTGCTCTGGGCATCGCGGTGCCGTCCCGACATCCCGATGGACGCGGGGCGGTCATCAGCGCGGGCAGGCTGGTCGGTGACGCGTCCTATGCGATCTACCTCACCCATATTCCGGTCATGCTTGTGCTTTTGTCTCTGCTGCGACGCATCGCGCCGCAGGCGAGTTGGAGCGTGGCGATGGTTGGCGTGATTCTTGGGGCGCTTGCCATCGGGGTCGCGGTCCATTTGCTGGTCGAGGGACCGCTGGTGCGGCGCATGAAACGCATCGGCGGCCTCAGGCACGCTTGACGCGAGAACCGCGTAAGGCAGGAGAAGACATGTTCGGATCACAGCTCGCAACGGCGCGCGTCACGGCTCTGCTGCTGATGCTTTGGACGATGGGCCCCATCATCGCGCTTGCGCGCGTCGTTGAGGTCAAGGCACCTGTGCCGGGCGGACCGTCTGCCTCCGAACTGATCCAGGCCGGCATAAGTGAGGTCAGGTCGATCCGCCAGGCCACCCCCAATGAAACCGTGACCCTTCGGCTGTCCAGTGGCGTCTACCGCCTGCAGATGCCGATCATCATCGAACCGCGCGATTCCGGACGTCCGAACGCGCCTTTCGTGATCGAGGGCGCAGCCGACGGCTCCACCCGGATTTACGGTTCCCTCGAAGCCGAGGCTCGCCCCGCCGGCCCGGCCGATCTCGCCGGTCTGGCGGCACCGCCACAGCCCGTGCAGGTCGTCGACCTGTCGGCGGCGCGTGGCACGCAGCCGCTCGGGCTGGTGGCGCGCGGTGCCTATAACGGCACGCCGACCTCGCAGTTCGAGATATTCCAGGGCGATAACCGCTTCCGTCCGTCGGTCTGGCCTCGCAGCGGCTACGCTGAGGGCGTCGAGGCGAGGGCCGATCCCAACTCATTGGGCGTGCGCGTCAAGCTGCCACGAGCGATGTTCGAGCGCTTCCGCTCGCAGAAGGACCTCCAGGTCGCCGGCTACTGGGTCGCTGACTGGGCCTATGAGGCGCAGTCGATGCTGTCCGTCGATCCCGAAAGCGGCGAGCTTCTGGTCAGCCGGCTCGTCGCCCCGCTTCCGACACGGCGCGTGATCCGCGCGCGTGTCTTCAACGCGATGAGCGAGCTCGACGCCCCCGGACGCTACGTCCTCGATCCCGCCGGCAGGCGCGCTTTCGTCGTTCCCGTGCCGGGAGCCGCCGCCAAATTCGACGTCGCCGTGGCGCGTGAACTGATGGTGCTGGCCACCGTGCAGAACGTCACCCTGCGCAATATCGGGTTCGAGCGCACGCTCGGCACACCCATCAGGATCGAGAACGCGTCGAACGTCGTCATCGAGAACTGCCTGGTCCGCAACAGCGGCAATCGCGGCATCACCGCCACGGGCGGCCGCAACGTCGTCATCCGGCGCAGCGTCGTCGCCGACACCGCCGAGACCGGGATCCTGATCTCCGGCGGAGACCGCAAGAACCTGACGCCGGCACGCCATGCCGTGACGGACTCGATCTTTGTCCGCTTCAGCCAGGACTCCCCGACCTACAGGCCTGCGGTCGATGTCCAGGGCGTCGGCAACAGCGTCACCGGCTCGCTGTTCCGCGACGGCCCCCATTCGGCGATCCTGGTCAACGGCAACGAGCACAGGGTCTCCGGCAACGAGATTTCCGACGTCGTGAAGGAAACCAACGACGCCGGGGCGATCTATATGGGCCGCGACTTCACCGCGCGCGGCAACGTCTTCAACGGCAACTACCTGCACGACATCGGCGGCGGCCAGCGCGGCGGTCACCGATCCCTCATCGGCATCTATCTCGACGACCAGTTCAGCGGCGCCACGATCACCGGCAACGTCTTCCACAGGGTCAACGTGCCGGTCCAGATCGGCGGCGGCCGCGAGAATCTGGTCGAGGGCAATGCATTCCTGGCCTCGCAGCGCTCCGCCGTGCTGTTCGATGATCGCGGCCTGCACAAGCACAGGGCGATGACGCTGACGGGCGAGCTCAACACCAAGCTGAACGCCATGCCCTTCCGCCAGCCGCTCTGGGCAAGCCGCTACCCGACGCTGGCGACCCTGCCCGAGAACCAGATCGGCGCGCCCATCGACAATGTCGTGAAGCGCAACGTCCTGCTCGGACGAACCATGATCGAATACGAGTTCCAGAGCTCGCGGCCGTTCCTGTCGGCGACCGACACGATCGATGTGACGATGCCGGCGGGCATCGGCCCGGATGCCGGCACAGCCGATCTGCTGAAAGCCCTCGCCGCCGCCAACCCCGCCGTCGCGGCTCTCGGTCTCGCCGTCGCAGACAGGGCTGGCGCCTTGCACGACCTCACCTTCGCGCCTGTCGCGGCAAACCAGCAAGGCCCCAAATGACGATCGCAGACAGCACCGAACGCAACCCGCGGCAGGGCGATCCACTGGAGCAAGCCGTGACGCTCTCCGTCGTGCTCACCGCGCATAACCGGCGCGAGCTGACGCTGTCTGCGCTGCGTGCGCTCAGGGCCGCGATGCCGGAGCGCGTCAAGGCCAGCATCTTCCTGACCGATGACGGCAGCACGGACGGCACCGCCGACGCCGTCCGTGCCGAATTTCCGGACGCCCAGATCATCGTCGGCGACGGCAACCTCTACTGGAACCAGGGCATGCTGACGGCCTGGAAGGCCGCGGCAGCTGCGACCCAGCCCGATTTCTTCCTCTGGCTGAATGACGACCTGGCCATGAACGAGACGGCGCTGGCCGACATGCTCGCCTGCCATGCGCAGGCGAAGGCGCACCATGGCGAGAAGGTCATCATCGTCGGCAAGACCGTGAGCCCGAGCAGCGGTGCCGACACCTATGGCGGCTTCAACGTGAAGGAGGGCCTGTCGCGCCTGCATTTCCGCCGCCTGCGGAGCGACGAGACCATCGCCAAGACGATGAACGGCAACCTCGTCCTGCTGCCCGCGCGCGTGCAGAACGATCTCGGCCTGCTCAGCGAGAATTACCGCCACACCTTCGGCGATATCGACTACGGCCTGCGCGCCACCGAGGCTGGATACACCATCGTCCAGATGGGCAAGCCGGTCGGCTTCCAGGAATACAACGAAGCCCAGAAACGAAAGCTCTCGAAGCTCACGGTGGCGAACTGGCGCTTCATCCTGCTGCATCCCAAGGGCGTGCCCTGGCGCGAATGGCTCTATTTCTGCCGTCGGCACGGTGGACCGATCTGGCCGCTGAACTTCGCCGTCCGCTACGCCAAGCTCATCGCCGCCAACTTCAGGTAACGGCGTCCGGTTCCGCTGTGGCGAGCAGAGCCTCTTTGGCGCGGCGCGGATCGGCGCGCAGCGCAGCGCCTGCCAACGCCAACGCCGGAATGGCGAAGCCTGCCGTCTGCAGGCTGAAATCCACCAGGGAATGCGCGGCGCCGACGAGCAGGACCGGGAAGGCGACGACCGCCAGCGTCTCCTGGGACGCCATAAACCGCCGCGCCAGCGCGATCAGCAGCACGAGCCAGCTCAGCGTCATGAGGCCCGCCAGCAGCAGCCCCATCTCGGCTGCAAGCTCCAGGGGCGTGCTGTGCGCTGCCTCCCACACCCACCACAGGTCGCCATCGCCGCGATAGGCCGGATAGGCCGCCGAAAACGAGCCGAGCCCGACCCCGAACCAGGGATGGTCGAGGATCATCCGCAGCGTGTTGCGATAGGTCTCCAGTCGTCCGCCATCGGAAAAGCCGAGCAGGTCGAGCCGCGCAAACAGAGACGCACCGACCATCAGCAGCAGCGAAACGGCAACCGCCGCGGCGACCGTCAGGCGGCGCAGCAGCTGCCCTGGCCTGCGATCCAGCGCCAGATAGGTGCCCACCAGCGCAGCCCCGCCCAACGCGACGCCAAGCCGCGATCGCGTCAGGATCAGGGCCAGCACGCAGCACAGCCCCGCGGCGATGACGGTCGCATCGCCCCTGCGCAGGCGCCACCGCCAGGCGTCCCCGCCGTTCCGCGACGAACTACGCCGCTGATCGGCCTGGCGTCGCAGCAGAAGCGCCAGCCATGCGATGGCCCCGGCCGTGAAATAATCGGCAGCCGTGTTGCTGTTGACGAAGGTGCCGGTCACCGCGCCGATATAGGCGATCTTTTCGCGCCACAGCAGCATGCTCGGGTTGGCGATCAGCGAGACCAGTCCGAAGGCCGCATAGACGGCCGCGCTGTACCCCAGCGCCTTGACCAGCTGCTCGCGCTGGCGCGTCTCGCCGCAGCTCAGCAGGCCCAGCACGAAGGCGAGCAGCGCCGCCATCGGCACGCCCACTGCATAGAAGGCCTGGTAGCGTTGGACCCCGACGGACCCTGCGAACACCGTCTCCAGCAGGTTCGCCGTCTGCCGCCACAGCGGGTGCTCGGATGCCAGGAACGGATTGGCGGCCAGGTGCTCGTGCAGCACGAACGACCACGCGCAGACCACGACCACGACGCCAGCGAGCCAGCCCGCGACCCGAAGCGTAAGCCCCGTCGACGGGGCAAGCAGGATCCCGCTCGAAAGCCAGGCGCACCAGAATGCGATCGTCGCCCCGTCGCGCGAGCCAAAGAGCGCCGGCGCCAGCACCAGCGCAGCGACCAGCATCGCGTGGGAGGCCCGCAAGCGCCACCCGGCGCCGGATATGACCCGCGCCTGCCGCGCCTGCGCGTCCGCATCCGGAGCGTGGTTCTTGGACGCCTCTCTCTCGCAAAGGGTGGCGAGCTCCGGCGCATCCGCATCGCTTGGCGCCGGCTGTTGCTGGATCGCCCCCGAGGCAGCCGCTGGGCTGGCCTGCTTGTCGCGTGCAGGTTTGCGCCCGGTCGGTCGAACGCTCGTTCCGTCGATCTTGCCGCCGACCTTGCCGCCGCCCTTGCGCGGACGCGTTGCTTTGCCAGTCGGTGACGCTATCGAAGGCTCGCCCATCTCGGGACGAACGGCAGCGACCACCGTTGCGGCCGGCGACGGCTCTGAAGCCTGCAGCGGCGGATCGTTCGGCTGGTCCCCGCCGGATGGCTTGCGCCGGGATCGCCGGGCGGGCGACGTACCGGCCTTGCGCTTTCGCGGCGCATCCTCGGAAGGCATCGCGGCCGGCTGCACCGTCTTCGTCGCGGTCTTCGCCTGGCCTTCGATATCGTCCATGGCCCTCTCTTGGGCTCCCGGCGGCCGTTGGCCGCCGGGCACGTCGGCTTACAGGCCGATCGGCGAGGCGCTCGACAGGTTGCGGATGTTGTAGCGCAGGATCAGGGCGTTGTTGCCCGTCGAGACCGCGCCGTTCGTGGTCGAGAGAGCCAGGTTGAGGATCTGCAGGAACTTCGTGACCTGGACCGACTGGGCGTTGGCGACGAAGATCACGTCCCCATTGCGCATCTGCATCTTCGAGGCGACGAAGAAGCCGCTCGGATCGCGCAGATCGGTCGAGTAGATCACCGGGATCTGGTCGCCGGTGAACTTGGTCACGTCGATGCCGAGGCGGCGAGCGACGTCGCGGCTTTCCCGGCGATAGAGGAAGACCGAACCGGGATCTGCCTGGGAATCGAGCAGTCCGCCGGCCTTGGCGACCGCGTTGGCGAGCGTGATGCGCCAGGCGTCGAAATTGAATTCGCCTTGCTGGCCGGCCGCGCCGAAAGCGAGGAACTTCTGCGCTTCGCGATAGACGTAGATGCGGTCGTTCGGCTGCAGGTAGATGTTGTTGACGGGCTGAGCGATCAGGTTCTCGAAGGGAACGGTGGCGCGCTTGCCGCCACGTTCGAGCACGACCCAGGATTCGTAACCCTGGGCCTTGATGCCGCCAGCACGCGTGATCGCGTCGGTGATCTTGTCGCCGGCGCCAGATGCGGGGGCCGGGAAGCGGACGGGATTGTTGACTTCACCGAGAACGGTGACCAGGCCCGTGCGCTGCTGTCCGAGCGCCACGATGACCTGCGGCTCGATGGCGCGGTTCTTGATCCGGTCGACGATGGTGCGCTGCACCTCGACATTGGTTTTTCCGGCGGCAGGAATCGAGCCCGCGAACGGCACGCTGATGTTGCCGTCGCTGTCGATCGCCTGCTCGGGCAGAGTGACGAAGTTGCCGGGACGCACGCCGGCTTCGTTGGGAATGAAGAGACCGCCGGCAGCCGCTTCGAAGATCGTCACTGTGACGACGTCGCCGATGCCGAATTTGATGTTGGCCGAGGGCCGCCGGTCGGTGAAGGCGCCGGCCAAACCCTTGGGCTCGTAACGGCCTAGGACATCGACGGTGGTCTGGTTGAGATTGACGAGAGCGAAGGGAACCGCATCGGTCGATGCATCATCGTCCCGCAGCGAGGCGGCCGTTGGGCCGGAACTCGGCAGGGTCGAGCATGCCCCAAGGAGCGAGGCCAAAACGGCCGCTACGGCAAGGCTCTTCAAATCGATCATGTTGAACGCACTCGAAATTGTATCGCAGTGGAACGACCTATCTCCAAGCGCAGGAGACCACAATCCCATGGTAGAATGTTATGGTTAATAATTTGTTGCCCTGGCGCAACATCGCGTCGCGAAATGGAGTCAGAGGCAGCCTAAAAAATAGGCAATTGTCATCTAATTTAGATTTTCCAGACGGCACCGCGGAATGTTACCATGCCAAAGCCAGTATTCCCGCGCTTTTCGCGCACTCATAGAGTGCATGCCGCCGTCATTAGCCATCTTCCAGGTTAGTCAGCTTCGATCATGACGTTTACCACGTTTGGACAGTTAAGTCGGCTCGCCATTTTCGCGTTTTGCCTCATCGTCGTCTCGCTGCTGCAGCATCGGACGCCCTCTCAAGCCCAGCCCAAGCCGGACCGCTCCGCCCCCGGCACCATCGGAGCGACCGCGGAAAGCGTCGGATGGCGGCTCACCCGATCGAGCGTCCCGGGCGGCGGCACCACCGCTTCGATCCTGCGCACTGCCGACCCCGGCAGCTCCGATGTGGATGTGGCTGGGCTCATGTTCCGCTGCGCCGAGAACGGCACCGATGCCTTGTTCATCGTTCTGTCCCCTTTCGGCCCGGCAGCGAAACCGACAATTGCGCTCGATCTGGGCGGCCTGCGCTTCGAAACGGAAGCCTCGGTGCTCCCCTCCGGAGCCGGGCTCCTCGTGCCGCGCGACATGCTCTCCCTATTCGCTGCGCCCGAAAAGATGATGGCGGATCTGAGCTTCGTCATCAGCGAAGGCGGCAGGCGCTTCAGCGGACGCATCGCGAAGCTCTATGCCGCTCCCGCCCTGGCGCGCCTCCAGACGGAATGCTCGCAGCCGCGCTAGAGCGCCTTCAAGCGACGCGACGCTACGCTGCCGCCGTCCCCGAAGCGGCCTCGGCCTCAACGGCCGCCCCGAAGATGTGGTAGAGCGAGCTTGCCGGAATGGTGTTCAGCATCGGCTTGCCGGCCTCGTCGAATTGGTCGATCCAGCCGCCGGGCACCGGCCTGCCGAGATAGCCATCCATCAGCATCGACAGGGCATGCGTCGCCTTGGCGCCCGCTCCTTCGCGGCCGATGCGCTGTTCCGAAAGCCAGGCCTTGGCCCATTCCGTCTGGGGCCAGAGACGCCGGCTGCGCCGACGCGGACGTCCTTCGACATCCGTCTCGTCGATCAGGAAACCGCCCCCCGTCCCGCTGCCCGCCTCGGCCGCGTCGATGAGGGCCGAGGCGAGCGGCCCCGCCGGCAAACCAGCCGCCACCTCGTAGCGGCGCAGCAGCCAGCACCATTCCGACTGGTGGCCGGGCTCGACGATACGGCCTTCATCGCCGGCAGCCGGTTGCCAGCCGTCGTCGAAGAACTCGCGCAGCATCGGCGCCGGTTTGAGGAAGCGCGCCTCCAGCATCGCGTGCAGCCGGCGAGCCCGTTCCAGTGCCCCGGGATAGGCAATGGTCTCGTGCAGGGCGAGCATCGCCTCGAAAAGATGCATGTGCGGGTTCTGCCGTCGCGGCAGGCTTGGCGGCACGCCCTCGCGATAGGAGCCATCCGGCGCCAGCATCGCCTCGTCGAGGAAGGCGAGGACCTGCCCGATCAATCCATGAACCTGCGTGTCGCCGCTCGCCTTCGCATACCAGCCAAGCGCCAGGAGCACGAAGGCGTGGTCATAGGTGTCGCGCAGCGGGTTCGCGACGCTGCCATCTGCTTCCAGCAGATGCACGAAACCCGGCCTTCCATCGACGGCATGCGCCTTGTCGACCAGCCAGTCGAGCACATCGCCCGCCAGACCGAGCCCGTCGAACCAGCCGAGATCGGCGGCATGGGCATAGCAATAGATCTGGCGCGCCTGGACCCGCACACGCTTGGGAACGCCGATATCGGCCGTCCCGTCCCAGCGCAGCCGCTCATGCACTCCGCCAGAAAGCGTGTCCCGGCCAACCGTGGCCCAAAGCGGCAGCGCTTCGTTGCAGAGCCAGCGGGCCAGTGTCGAACGCGGCGAAGGCATCGCGGTCCCTTTGTCATCCATCCCCATCGCTTGCCGATGCGGCCTGCGATTGGCGCCGGCTCCCCTGCAATGGTCAAGCCCGCGCCACATCGGCCCTGTATCGATGGACCGCGCATCTGATCTGGCGCGTTTCATGCAGGTCGTGAAACCGAAACTTTCCAGACGGTTAACAAAATGACGAAACGTCATGGCAGTTGAAAGAAAAATCGAAACATCGTAGACGATCCGTTAATGCCGGCCACCGCTTAGGAAACCCATGGCGATCGATTTCACCGCCGCCGCGGCTACTGGCCGCGCCCGGAGCAGCTGGTTTCGCTACGATTCAATCGGGTCGTTCGTCGTTGCCGTCGACGTCGTTGCGATCGTCTGCGCCAGCGTGCTTACAGGCGTCGCCTATAGCGAACTGATGTCTGATTTGGCGGGCGAGGTCAGCGATTTCCTGGCGCTTGGCGTCCTGTTCGCCGCGCTCTTCGTCCCTCTCATGCAGTTGCGCGGGCTTTATCGGCCTATCGAGTTGCTCAAACCCCTGCGGCAGGTCAGCGGCGTGTTCACGCTGTGGGCAACCGTAGCCGGCTTCCTGATGCTGGTCGGCTTCTCCCTGAAGATGGGTCACACGGTCTCGAGGGGCGCGACGATCTCCTTCATCGTCTGCGGTGTAAGCCTGGTCGCAGGCCTGCGCTTCTTCTGGCGCGGGCTAATGGCCCGCGCACTGGAGAGCGGCGCCTTCGCCACCCGTCGCATCGCGCTGATTGGGGATGCGGCCCATCTCGACGACGGCAAGCTGGCGCACAGGCTCGCCCCCTTCGGATTGACGGTGGTCGCTCGCGTCGCTCTTCCCCTCGACGAGCCTCTCGACGACGAGGCCGTGCAGCGCTTCATCAACCAGGCCGCCTCGTCGCTACGCGGCTCGAACGTCGAGGAGGTCGTGGTCTCCTTCGACAGCAGCCGCCTCGACCTCGCCGGGCGCTTCGTCGCGGGACTGCGCATTCTGCCGCTGCCGATCCGCCTCGCGCTCGATCAACGGCTGGGCGACATCGTCTCCCGCCCGACGCAGAGCTTCGGCAATCTGGTCACCGTGGAGATGCATCGCGCCCCGATGACGCTGGCCGAGCGCGGCGCCAAGCGCGCGCTCGACGTGGTGATCGCCAGTTCGGCGCTGTTTCTGATCTCGCCGCTGCTGATCCTGACGGCGTTGGCGATCCGGCTCGACGGTCCTGGCCCGGTCCTGTTCCGGCAGACCCGCAACGGCTTCAACAACCGCCCGTTCCGCATCCTCAAATTCCGCAGCATGCGCGTGATGGAAGACGGCGCCGTCGTTCGGCAGGCCTCTCGTCATGACGACCGCGTCACCCGCGTCGGCAGGCTGATCCGCCGGCTCAGCATCGACGAGTTGCCGCAGCTCTGGAACGTCCTGCGCGGCGAGATGTCGATCGTCGGCCCGCGGCCGCATGCCCTGGCGCATGATGCTCATTTCGAGAAGCTGATCGGCGACTACCCTTACCGCCAGCACGTCAAGCCCGGCCTGACCGGCTGGGCCCAGGTCAATGGCAGCCGGGGAGAGACGCCGACGACCGACAGCATGGCCGAGCGCGTGCGGCTGGATATCTGGTATGTCGAGAATTCGAGCATCTGGCTCGATCTGCGGATCATCCTGCGGACCTTCACCGCTCTATTGAACGTGAAGTACACCTACTGAGGCGCACCGCGCCCGTCTCCAGGCCGATGAGCATTCGGGTCTGACAGGCTGAAGGGCGACGATGTGCGGCGCGGCAGCCGGCACACGATCTAGTCGATCGCCGGAGCGGCGTCGGCCATCTCCAGGAACACCGCCATGCAGGCCAGATTCACGATGGCCAACCACATCATCACTGTCATGACGCCGTCCTGGCATCTTGAGGAGCGAACGGGCCGCCAGGGCCCGTCGGGCGCTACGCGCCGTCAAACAACGTGGCGAACCTAGATCGGCGGAGCTTAACAAATAACTCCGCGAAGCCGGGATGACGAGCGATGGAAAACGAAATGATAATGCGTTTTACCGCCGCGTTGTCTTAATCCAGCGCATCACGAGCGACGTTAGACATAGTCATTCGACTTTTTATTTAATATGAAGGTTGACGAGTGGTTTATCCCGAACATTAAGCTTAACTGAACTCGATTTTTCGAAGTCGACCCCACCGAAAGCATATGATGTGACTGATCTTGCGACGGTCTCGTCGCCCGCAGCCGCCACATCGCATCTCGGCCGTTGAGACACTTTGAACAGGTGACGCCGTGGGGGCCTCCGGATTGTCGAGGCCGTGGCACGAAACATGCCCGTTGCGCGGTATGTCGCGAGGAAAACGAGGTCGGATGTCTCTCGCCGGATCGCGCGCTGACGCAACCTTGTTGACTCCGCCCTGTCACATCGCGGCGCCAGTGATATGTCCCATGGCAGCGGTCCTGCGGTTTGCCGCAGGCTCACATGAACCGGCGCTGGAAACGCTTCCGGTGGTCTACCGTCGATAAGGAGAAGAGATGACTTCGAATGCAACCGGATTGGTTCGCCCGGTCATCATGTGCGGCGGCTCGGGCACCCGCCTGTGGCCCGCTTCGCGCGAGGCGTTCCCGAAGCAGTTCGCGCCGCTGATCGGCGAGCTCTCGACCTTTCAGGAGACGTTGGCGCGCGTCAACGACCCCTCGCTGTTCGGCAGGCCGCTGGTTATCACCAACAAGATCCATCGCTTCATGGTGGAGCGTCAGGTCGCCGAGATCGGGCTCGAGGCCGACATCCTGCTCGAGCCGGTGGCGCGCGATTCCGGCCCGGCGATCCTGGCCTCCAGCCTCTATATCGCCGAGCACAGCCCCGACGCTCTCGTCCTCGTGCTGGCCGCCGACCATGTCGTGCTCGACGTTCCGGCATTTCGCGCGGCAGTGGCAGCGGGCATTGAGGCGGCGCGCGCCGGCAAGATCGTGACCTTCGGCATCATCCCCAGCAGCCCGGCCACCGGCTACGGCTATATCGAGGCGGGCGCCACCGTCGCCGGCGAGGCGCGCGCGGTCGCCCGCTTCGTCGAGAAGCCCGATCACGAGACAGCGCTGCGCTACGTCGCCTCCGGCTATCTCTGGAACTCCGGCAACTTCCTGTTCGAGCCTGCCACGATCATCGACGAATATGCCGGTCATGATGCGGACAGCGTCGCCGGGGTTCGTGCCGCAGTCGCCGGAGCGAAGACCGATCTCGGCGTGCCGGTGCTGGACGAAGCCAGCTTCCTGAGCGCCAAGAAAATCTCGATCGACTATGCCGTGATGGAGCGGACGGCGCATGCCGTCGTCGTTGGCGGCGACTTCGGCTGGTCCGACATCGGCGGCTGGGACGCATTATGGGCCGTCTCGCCGCAGGACGCCTCGTTCAATGCGGCAACCGGCGACGTCACCTTTATCGACACCACCGGCAGCTATGTTTCGAGTGAAGGGCAGCTCGTCGCGGTGCTTGGCATGACCGACACCGTCGTCGTCGCGACGAGGGACGCCGTACTGGTCGCAGACAAGGCGCGCTCGGGCGAGATCAAGGGCCTGGTCGACACGCTCAAGAAGGCAGGTCGCATCGAGGCGACCCATCATGCACGCGTCTACCGGCCCTGGGGCTGGTACCGCACGCTTGAACAGCAGGACCGCTTCCAGGCCAAGCGCATCGTCGTCTATCCCGGCGGGCAGCTCTCGCTGCAGAAGCACCTGCATCGCTCCGAGCACTGGGTCGTCGTCAAGGGCACGGCCCGCATCACCGTCGATGACAGCGTCCGCGACCTTTCCGAGAACGAATCGATCTATATTCCGCGCGGGGCGATTCACCGGCTCGCCAATCCCGGCCGGATCGATGTCGAGATCATCGAGGTCCAGACCGGGAGCTATCTCGGCGAGGACGACATCATCCGCTTCGAAGATGTCTACAACCGGGCCTGACGAGAGACGGTTTTCCGGAACGGACTGGGCATGGCATTTGGCAGGCGCCGCGGAAGAGGGCGAAGGGGGCTTTGGCCCAGGCTGCTGACGACGATGGCGATCGCGGCTGCGGCGGCCGGAGCCGTCGTGATCGCTCTCGAGCAGTTCGACCCGGCAGCGCTGGCGCCGCTGGGAGACTCGGTCGTTCAGTCCCAGCCGATCGATACGCCGGCGTCCTCGCCTTCAGCCCAGGCGACAGATCTCGCCGCCGCCCCCCAGGCTGCGCCGGAACAGGCAGCCAAGCTCCAGGACAGCCTTGCCGTCGCGCCTGAGCCGGAGCCCAGCTACGACGACGTCGAACTCGAGCCACCCTTCATGATCGTCGATGGGCAGCGCTTCACGGCAGGGAAATGGGCGATCTCTGTCCAGGACGTGCTCGGTCCGCATCGCGATGCGATCTGTCTTGACCGGAAGGACGAGCTTTTCGCCTGCGGGCTGCAGGCGCGCGCCGCGCTGTCGAATCTGCTGCGTGCTGGCAAGGTCAACTGTCATGTCCGGCTGCCGCCAATGCATGGCCGTTTCGAATCGTCCTGCACCGTCGGCGACGCCGATCTCGCCGAGGCGCTGGTCGGCGGTGGCTGGGTGCGCCCGACGAGACCCGACGAGCGGCTGGACGCCGCGATGCGCAAGGCACGCGACGCACAAGCCGGTCTCTGGAACGGCGGCTGGACGATCCGGCGGCAGCCGTAACCGCCTGCCATCCGACCGGCCTCCAGACCGGTGCGTGCCCGGCCGGGCCGGTCGCGCCTTACAGCGTGTGCCCTGTCAGGCTCGCCAGTTCCTTGCGGATCTCGGCAGGGTCGCTGAGATGGGCAATGCCTCGACGCAGTTCCTCGACTTTCGAGCCGACGAGGAAGCGGTACCAATAGCCTTGAAGGAAGTGATAGATCGCACCCTCTCGCCCGTCGAGAAAGCCGAGCTGCAGGAAATAACGGACAACGAAATACCCCAGCGTCGAGAACTCGAAGGGCAGCTTGTTGTAGAAGCGCTCCTTCAGGAAGCGCGTCGACGCGGCATGCATCGAGGTGTTCCCCCTCCCTAACGCCTCGTCGCGCGGGAACAGCTTAAGCTGCTGGTTGAGGATATCCAGCGCCTCCCGCGTGGCGTATTTGTTGTGCTTGTTCGTGAAAAAGGTCAGGTCGTTGAGGTTGTGATCCGAAAACCCGCCCGTGAACGTCACTGCGCGGCCTTCGGTGAGCAGCATGTGCTCATCCATCCAGCGCTGCTCGATGCGGCCCTTCCCCGTCCGCCATATCCGCAAAAGGATTTGGGGATAGCGGCCGCCAAAACGTAGCCACCGCCCCATGAAGATAATCTTGCGCTTCAGATTGACCCCGGTAACCTCGGGCGGAAGTTGTGGCAGCTTGACCTTGATCTCAGCAACCAGATCGGGCTCGACGATCTCGTCTGCGTCCAGACGCATGACCCAGTCAGCCGTGATCGGAGCGTTGTCCATCCCCCATTGGAACTGCTGTGCGTGATTGACGAAAGCATTCTGCAGCACCGAGGCCCCCATCGAGCGGGCCAGTTCCTGCGTGCCATCCGTCGATCCGGAATCGATGACAAAGATTTCAGATGCAATATCGCGCACCGACGCCAAGGCGCGCGGAAGGTGCTTTGCCTCGTTGAAGGTCAGCAGCACGACGGCAAGCCTGCTGGACGAAGACGGACTCATTTCGGCGAAACGAGGTTCATGTCCACAAGGAGGGCGTGCCCTGTCGGTTTTTCGCCCATAACAGCCATTTGTAGTTCCCCAGTTCGCAACAGGGTCAACGAGCCGACGTCAGACCTCGACGTCGGGCAGACCAGATTTCCAAGTGCGGCCCGCATCAGCGCTCCGGTTTGAAGCATTGAACGCTCGCAGACCATCGGTGTCCTTCTTCCCCCCCGGGAAAATTGTTCCTGCTGATCGTCTCATCCACAGCCACGTCTCTTCTTTCAGAGCCATGCTGCCACACTCAAGTCCCAATCGATATCATGTCAGCCATCATCGACGCTGCACCGTGCGATGCGTCAGCCCAGCAGGTTAATCGTTTCACAGAGCCAATGCCGCGATGCAAGAACCGGCCCGTCCTCCGTTCGATTATGGCCCGGGCGATCCTAGCGCTTCAATGACGAAGGTCGCATGAAGGTGGGCTCGGGCAGGCGGCCGGAGCCGGGTCGATCCAAAAACCTGCCGCCATGTCCTGCAAGGGTCAGCGCCCTTGCCCTGCGCTCATCCATCATGATGCAGGGACACGATGCGATAGGGCGTCTGATGGATCCCGGTGACGAGAGAGGTACTGGGAACCCGCTCCGTCGCGCGCACCGCCGCTCTGGCGCGGTCGAGATAGCCTCGGTCGATCCGCCAGCGGGCAAGTTGGCCGCGATTGCGCCAGACGATCTCGTCGCCGTCCCGGAGCGTCTCGTCGAGCACGAATTCGACTTTCGGCAACGCGGCCCCGTCATGGGCCATGGCCGGAAAGGCCCCGAGCGTGAAATCGTCATCGAAGATCGCCAACGGAATCCCGCGGGCCCGGGCCTCCAGCAGCCGCCGCGCCTGATCGACGTGATCGTCGAAATACACCAGGATTTTCTTGCCCGCGTAGGGCGCTAGGTCGAAGGTGGTCCAGTCCGCCTCCACATAGGTCACCGTAGGCAGGCGCAGCTTGAGGTTCGACAGGTCGATGTCGAAGCTGGCGACCTTGGCCGCAGGCGCGCCGCGCGACAGGGCCCAGGAACTCGCCCCCGTATAGGTCCCGCTGTCGATGATCAGGTCGGGCTCGATGCTGCGGGCGAGGAGATGGAGCCACAGGCAATTGTTGTAGCGGCTCTCCCCCAGCTGCCGCCGGAAGGGAGAATCCAGGAACGCGGCGTAGAACGTCGCGATCTCCGCGGTCAGATCCGGCAGTGGCTTGGCCACAAACAGCGTCTGCCGCTCGAGCCATGGTGCGATCTGCGCGGCCATCGCGCCGTGCATGGCCGCGAGATGCGTCGGACTTTCGAGCCGATCGTCGAAATCGAAGGATCGCGGCTGAAGCTGCCATCCCGCCGCGCCTATGACGCCATTGACCGACCGTAGAAGCGCGCTGCGCCAGCTCATATCGAATCCCTTTGTTGTATCGGCTGGGCGGGCCTCACGAACGGCCCTCTCCAAGCCATGGAGACGGAGGGCGAAGCGCGCGCCAAAACTCACTCAGTGACTTTGAAAACCTTCTTGAGGCGCTGCACGCTGCGCTGCGCCAAAAGCAGGAGCATGAGAGTTGGGTTCGCGCCTCCACCGTTCGGGAGGACCGAGGTTGAAAGCACCGTGATGTTTGGGATCCGGAATAGGTTCAGGTTTCGATCCACGACCGCTTTGGCCGGCTCGTCACCCATCCGGGTCGAGCCGGTGGGATGATAGATTCCACCCCCTTTGGACAAGTCGCGCTCCGCGTCCTCGTCTGGCCTGCGGACGAAACGCGCCAGCCGAGACAAAGGTGATTGATCCCAGCTCTTCTGGAACGCATCCCCCGCCCTCCGAAGAGCCGCGATGTCGATCTCCGATATCGACCAGTCGATCTCTGCCAATGGCTGCCCGAAGACGTCTGTCCGTGTCGCGGAAAGGCTGATGCGGTTGTCCGGCCGAGGCGCCTGTTCGATGACCATATGCACATGAAGGCGGGCGCCTTCCGGGAAGAGGAGCCGCTTTTCGATGAACCGCCACCAGACCGCTTTGAAGAGCCAGGGCGCGCCGCGCACGAGCCGCAGGAGGGTGTTGATATTGGGCAGCCGTCGCCGCTGGACCGCCCGGAATGCGTCGCGGAGCGCATCAAAACCGCCGGTGGTTTCCTTGTCGAAACCGATATGAACGAAATGGGGCGGAACCGTCTCGCGAAACGGTGACTCGTTGGCGAGCTCGAAGCGCAAGTTGCGCATCGTTCCTCCAGCCTCGAAGCGAAATCCGATCAAGCGATTAAGGGAACGAAGGTCCGCATCCTTGAGTTCACCGATGGCGACGGACAGATGGTCGTGAAAATAGCGGCCGATCTGATCGTCCGGAGCGCAGGCCGCTCCACCGTTTTGCCTGTCCATCAAGAGAAGCAGACGCGTCGTCTCTATCGCCCCCGCGGCCAGGACGATCTCCTGGGCACGCACCGTGATGCTTGAGCCGCATGAGGCCCGCCCCGTCACAGAGATGAGCCGTCCGTTTTCGACCTCGAAATCGGTCGCGGTCGCGTTCAGCCAAATGCTGGGGCCCGCCTCCGACGCGATCTCTGCGGCGAACAAGTTGGCGACGTTTCTCTTTGCGAAGGGCGGCCATTTCGCGAGGCGAGCCACATAGTCAGACGCTGTGGCGCCGAGCACGTCGGCAGTCTCGTAGCTGCCTGCCTGCAAGCCGAAAAGCCGCTCCACCGCAGGGAGATGCGAGAGAATTTCGGAGTGCTCGATGGGCCAAGCTCTCCTCTTCAGGTCTCCCTCCAGGAACGGGATCAGCGCCCCGCCCCACCGCGTCGAACTGCCTCCGAGGCAGCGAAAGCGGCCATGCGCCGCTCCGGAATAAACCGACCGAGTTTGCACGACCTCGTTCAGCGGATGCTCGTCGGCATCCTGGTGCTCCGCTCCAGATTCCAGACAGATGACCTTCAGGCCGGCCTTGGCGAGCTCTGCGGCGATGACCAGCCCGACCGTTCCCGCCCCGATCACGAGGACATCGGCATCGGCCGATACCGCCCCCTGCTGAGTCAGGTTGCGGATCACGCCGCGCGCTCCAGCCAACGGGCGTATTGAGACAGTCGCGCGGCGCGCTTGGTGCTGACGATGATGGACCCCGTCGTGTTGCGCGCGAGAGCCTGCCGCATGATCGTCTCGACGGGCTGTGCATCGCCACGCGCCTGCGCCGCGGACACGTAGCCATAGGTGATCTGCATCGGTCTGCCGTGGCTCGAGAGAACGGAGGCCTCGTGCTTGTCAAGGCTGTCGGCCATCTGGACCACCTGTGTCGGACTGCCGGGCGTCTGCAAGAATGGCAGCAGCTTGTCCTGCGTCGAGGCGATCCCGAAATACCGGATGGACCCCGCCTTCACTTTGGTTTCCAGCCAGTTTGTCCATTCCGCAACCCGCAGCAGCTCGATGCGAGGCTCGTGCAGCATGTAGATGTCGATGTGGTCTCGCCCCAATCTGCGCAGGCTGCCCGCAAGAGAGCGCTCGGCTCGATCGAGGTCGAAGCTGGTGGTGGGACGGGCGAGAGCTTTCACAACCTTACCGCCTGCTTTGCGCAGCAGAACCGAGACAGCACTCTGATCTTCGCCGCCTGGCGAATAAATGCCGACCTTGGTGGTGATCGTCACGCGAGGATGCGCTTTCAGCACCGATGACAAATCGCGTTCCGCAGTGCCAAAGCCGTAATAGGGCGCCGTATCGACATGAGTAAAGCCTTGGTCTATCGCCGCCTCGAGCAACCGGACCCTCTCGTTTGCCGATCCGACGTTGAAAAGACTTGCCGTTCCGAAAATGAATTTCGAAACGGTGAGGTCTGTGCCGGGGATCGTGATGCTCTGCATCTAGACCATCCATTCCATACGATCGGAGCCAAACGTCACGGTAGCCTTAGCCCGCCATGCCGGATTTGCTGCTTCACATCGCCACTTATACATCTTGTCCTCGATAGTGCGCGCCTGCCGTGGTCATGACTGCAGTCTCGGATCGGCGAAGACCAGCTTGCCGAGATATTGCGCGCCCGCCTTGGTCAGATGGCGCGTGTCCTGGCTGATGAACATCTTCTCGGGAGTGAAGACCGGGACCGCGCCCTGCCCGTCCTGAATATGCGAGATGACCGGGATGAAGCGCTTGCCGAACGTCGCCGCCGCCAGCTTGTCTGCCGCTTCGACCTCGGGCAACGGGCGCGTCCGATAGACATAACGCTCATTCGAGGGCAGCAGCATCACCGCATTGTTGTTCCAGCCGAAGCTCTTGGTTCCCAGGACCAGAGTGATACCGGGCTTCAGTGCATCGAGTTCCGCGACACGGTCGCGCACGCAAGGCACGCGATCGACCTCCAGATCCGTGGCCCAGACGATCAGATCGGCATTCCGCGTCAATTGCTTGAGCGCCGGCGTGATCGGGACGCAGTCGCTGCTTTCGCTGTAGCTGAGATAGCCTGGTTTAAACGCCCCGGCTTCCAGACCCATATTGAGGAAATCTCTTGCAAACGAGTTCCCGATCACCAGCACGCGCCTGCGGTCGGATGCATCTGGCAGCGCAACCCCCCTGAATTGCCCGGGCTCGCTGTTATAGATCTTGTTCTGCTGCGGCCCGAAATGGGGGTCCTTCGCGGCCAGTTCCGGCCAACGCGCCTGAAAGCCCGAACTGAAATACATCGACAGCCCAACGCCGACGATCAGGACGGACGGGACCGCAGCAAAGGCCAGGGCACGCGGGAACGAGATGCGGCGGCGATCACGGAATGGCGTCTCGACGAAGCGCCACGACAGATAGGCCATGCCGAACACCAGCACGCACAGCGACAGCATCAGCCAGAGCGGCGGCTCCGAGAAGGAGGACAGCCGCGCGAAGACGAGCACCGGCTGATGGTACAGATAGGCGCTGTAGCTCAGCAGCCCGATGAAAACGACCGGGCCGGCACTCAGCATGCGGCCGGCGATCCCCTCCCTCGAGCCATAGGCCAGGACTGCGCAGGTGCTCAGCACCGGAACCAGCGTGTGCCAGTTCGGCATCGACTTCGAGGGGTTGGTCAGGACGATCGAAGCCAGCAGTCCGATCAGCCCGATCAGCGTGAATGTCTCGCGACGGCCATCGCTGGGGCCCGATGCGGCGCGCAGCCGCGGTTCGATCAGCGCGACGATCGCGCCCGCGCCAAGTTCCCATGCGCGCGAGAAGACAAGGTAGAAATTCGCGTTCGGACGGGCCCCCGAAAGCCAGAGCGAAACGATGAAGCTGGCCAGCGTCATCACGCAGGCAAAGACCAGCAGCCCCTTGTCGCGCAGCAGCCGGTAGCTCGCCCACATCAGCAGCGGCGCGAAGACATAATATTGTTCCTCGACACCGAGGCTCCAGGTGTGCAGGAGCGGCTTCAGCTTGCTCTCGAGATCGAAATATCCCGCCGTCAGAAGCAGCAGGATGTTGTTGGCGAAGAGAACGGTCGCCACCAGCGACTGCCCGTAATTTTCCAGGTTGCCCGGCAGCATCAGGAGAAACGCGACCGGCGTGCAGAGCAGCATCATGACGTACAACGCCGGCAGAATGCGCCGCATGCGTCGGTCATAGAAGCCAAGCAATGAAAATGTGCCCGACCGGAACTCGCGCTGCAGGATACCCGTGATCAGGTATCCGCTGATCACGAAGAAAATATCGACGCCAAGTATCCCGCCGTGGAGTGACGGAACACCGGCATGAGCGGCAATGACCGCTAGAACCGCTATCGCCCTCAGCCCGTCGATTTCCGGCCGATACGTTGTCGACGCCAAGGGATCCTCCGGTCAAAAATGCCGCTTTGAGCGAAGGTGACGATCGCACACACTATCTGAGCGGAAAAGTGCTGCGATGCAACATCTCGCATATACCCGACGGCCCGATCCCGTAACTCGTTCTTGTTGCTGCTATAGTTACTGCCGGAGGCGGCACGCGATGCTTTCCGGGCCGTGAGCCGCTCCAAGTCCCCCGCCAACGCTTTCGCAGGCCCCGATGGCTCGTCGACGCCGCCTCGTGGACGAGCGACATCGATGCCGCAGTGCGAAGTATTGGCTCTGCGCCGGAAATCGTGGATACGAAGATGACGAAACGTCGTCGCGCGGCCGCCTGCATCTCCCTGGACTGGTTCACAATGGCTCTCGAACGCTTCGACCGGATCGCCATTGCCGTCATCGGCGACGTCATGCTCGACTGCTATGTCCATGGCGCGGTCGATCGTATCTCGCCAGAGGCCCCGGTGCCGGTCGTGCGGGCCCGCAACCAGCGCGAGCTGCCGGGCGGCGCCGCCAATGTCGTGACCAACATCGCCTCGCTCGGCGTGCGCGTTCAGGCGGTGGGGCTGACCGGCGCCGACGATGCCCGCGACGGCTTGCTCGCCGCCCTGGCGACGTCGGGTCTCGTCGAGACCTCCGGCCTCGTCGCCGACGGCGCCCGCCCGACCACACGCAAGCTGCGCATTCTTGCCGGTGGACAGCAGATGATCCGCGTCGATTACGAAGAGACCGGAGCCGTCCCGCCAGCCGTCGAGGCGGCTTTGGCGACGGCGGCCACCAGCGCGATCGCCGCCTGCGACATCGCGATCCTCTCCGACTATGGCAAGGGCGTGCTCTGCGATGCGGTCATCACCGCCGCGATCGCGGCGGCGCGGGCGCAGGGACGGCGCATCATCGTCGATCCCAAGCGCCGCGACTGGTCGATCTATGCCGGCGCCTCGGTCCTCACGCCCAACCGCCGCGAACTGAGCGAGGCGACCGGCCTGCCCTGCGACAGCGACGCCGAGGTCGTGACCGCAGCTGCCCGCGCCCATGCCGCGACCGGCGCCGACATCCTCGTCACGCGCTCGGAGAAAGGCATGTCCTTCATCCCGGTGACGGGCACGCCGATCCATCTCGCCACCGTCGCGCGTAACGTCTTCGACGTCTCCGGCGCCGGCGACACCGTCATCGCCGTTCTGGCCGCCAGCCTCGCTGCCGGCTTCGAGATCGGCTCGGCGATGAAGATGGCCAACCATGCAGCGGGCATCGTCGTCGGCAAGGTCGGTACCGCCACGGTCTCCCGCCGCGAAATCGCCGAGGCTGTCGAGCCATCGATCGCTCCCGAGGATGCCACCGATGGTCGCCCGCTGTCGCTCGACCAGGCTGTTGCGCTGCGCACGGCCTGGGCGCGGCAGGGACTGAGCGTCGGCCTCGCCAATGGCTGCTTCGACCTGATCCATCCCGGCCATGTCTCGCTCATCCGGCAGGCTGCCAACTCCTGCGACCGCCTGATCATGGCACTCAACGCCGATTCCTCGGTCAAGCGACTGAAGGGGCCAAGCCGCCCGTTGCAGGACGAAGAGGCCCGTGTCGAGGTCATCGGCGCGATGAAGGGCGTTGCCGCCGTCATCCTGTTCGCGGAGGATACGCCGCTCGCCATCATCGAGGCGCTGCAGCCCGACGTCCTGGTCAAGGGCGCGGACTACACCGAGGATCAGGTCGTCGGCGGGCATATCGTCAAGGCGCGCGGCGGCCGCGTTGTGCTGGCTCAACTGATGCCCGGCCACTCCACCACCCGCCTCGCCGCCGGCGGACAGAGCGCCGTCCCGGCGCAGACGAAAGTCCCCGCATGATCATCGTCACCGGCGGCGCCGGCTTCATCGGCTCGAATCTCGTTGCGACGCTGAACGCGCAAGGGCGCAGCGACATCGTCATCGTCGATGTGCTCGGCAGCGAGGGCAAATGGCGCAACATCGCCAAGAGCCGCTTCGTCGATATCGTCTTCCCCGACGAGGTCGAGGCCTTCCTCGCGGGGCGGCCTGCCGCCGATGCCGTCTTCCACATGGGCGCGAACTCCTCGACCACAGCCACCGACGCCGACGACATCCTGCGCACCAACCTGCGCTCCTCGATGCAGTGGTGGCGCTGGTGCGCCCGCACGCGGACGCCGCTGATCTACGCCTCCTCTGCGGCGACCTATGGCGACGGCGCTCAAGGCTTCCTCGACGATGTCGAGACGCTGGACGGCTTGCGCCCGCTCAACCTCTATGGCTGGTCGAAGCACGCTTTCGACCGCTGGGCGCTGGGCGCGGAAGCCGGGGGCGAAAGCCCGCCGCATTGGGCCGGGCTCAAGTTCTTCAACGTCTACGGCCCCAACGAGTACCACAAGGGCGACATGCAGAGCCTCGTCGCCAAGAACGCCGCCATCATCGCAGCCGGCGACCCGGTGACGCTCTTCCGCTCGCACAAGGACGGCTATGCCGATGGCGAGCAGCTTCGCGATTTCGTCTATGTCGCCGACTGTGTCTCGGTCATGCTCTGGCTCTGGCAGCAGGCCGGCACGAGCGGCCTCTTCAACCTGGGCACCGGCGCCGCCCGCTCGTTCAAGGACCTGATGGAGGCCACCGCGGCGGCAGCCGGCAAGCCGCTCGAGGTCCAGTACCGCGACATGCCGCTCTCGATCCGCGCCAACTACCAGTATTTCACCCAGGCCGAGATGGGGAAACTGCGCCAGGCCGGCTACGACAAGCCGTTCTGGACTCTGGAACAGGGCGTCGCCGACTATGTCGGCAACCATCTCCTGACGGCGGACGCCTATCGCTGACGTCCGATCGCGTCGGCCTGCGGCGCTGCCCATGGGGTCCACCGTCGACGTCCTGAACGCATTCTCACGGAACCGTCATCAAGCCGCCATATTGCAGTGCAACAAAATTAACTACCGCATGGCACAATACTTGCTGAAATGCAGGCATTGAAATGATCCGGGCCGTCGCCCGGCAGCGCTGCAAACGCTGTTGAGGCCGGCCTCATGGGAGATTTCACATGACGACGTCGCAAATGGATGCCTCTGCCTGGTCCCAAACCGCGCAAATCGGCACTTCGGAGACGCTTCCCGCCAAGCAGGGCCCGAACTGGGCCGTTGCCTTGATCGGCGTCGGGGCGGTTCTGAATGTCGGCTGGGTCGCCCTCGTTGCCTTCGTTGCAGTCAAATTGATCATTCTCTGATCGGATCGCGCGCCTTTCAGGCTTCATCCAAATCACGAGCCATCTGGAACCCGACGGTTCCAGATGGCTTTTTCAGATGCGCGCTCGCTTGCGGTTCGCGCAGGCTGCATCACAGGCCGAGCGAGGTCAGCTTTGCCTGCACGGATGTCTTGACGATCTCGTAGCCGGCATCATTCAGATGCACGGGGTCGGAACGGTTTGCCAACGCGATCGTCCCATCCGGCTCGGTCGCAAGCGCGGCGAACAGGTCGATCGTCTGCGAATAGGCCGCCCTGATCGCCGTGTTCGCGGCCAGGATGGCGGTGTGATTGGCACTCCCCGTGACTTCGGTCGACGAGGGCGTGATCGTGCAGGGCAGATAGCTCGCGCCAGACGCCATATTGGCGGCAGCCCTTGCATGCTGTGCCATCACCGTGGCCGTCAGGTCGCCCGCGACACCGACATCGTTACGCCCGAACCATCCGATGACGATGCCCGAACGCCCCATCACCCGATCGGCCAGCATCCGATCGACGACCTGCACGGAGGTCTGTCCGCCGATGCCGAAATTGCTGACGCCGCGCCCGGCCAAGGTCTGCCGCAGCCGGCTCGGCCAACCACCCGTCGGCGTTGTCGAACCGCTGCCAGCCGTCAGGCTGTCGCCCCAGCAGGACACGGCATTGGCCGGCAGGAGCTGACCGGGCCGGCCCGGCATGGCGCGTTGGGTCAGGCACATCCCGACCAGCCGACAGATGTCGCCATTTATCGGCCGGGCCTGAACGCGGATCGTCGTCTCGGTGGTGACATCGACCGTGGAGACCGAGGCCAAGGCGGCATGGCTGGCGAATGGCGCGCCCTGTCCGGCAGCCGGCGACAGCACGTCGTTGACATTCACGCTGTAGCCCAGCAACGATCCGCCGTCATTGGCGACCCAGACCGGCAGCTTGACGCTCGTGCAGCCGATCGCCGCGACCGGGAAGGCCTGGCCGATGACGACGCCGTTGACATCCAGCCTGATCGCACGTCCGGCAGCGGCAGGCGCCTGGAACTCGATCAGCAGATCGAATTCCAGCGTCGAACCTGGCTGAAAGGTCCCCGCCGGCAGGACGACTGGCCGCATCAGGTCGAACCAGACGGCATTGGAGGTCGGTCCCCAGACGGGGGCGCCCGGGCCGCAGGCGAGCAGGGTCCGGCAGCTGTCGCCGCCCGTCACGCGGGTCGGATTGAAAGCGTTCATCACCGCCCCCTTACGCGTAGAAGGCGAGCGAGCCCTTGCACGCCGCTGGCGCGCGCAGGCACAGATGCGTCGGTACGGTCGTTCCGTCTGCCAGCCGCTCCGGAATCCGCCGGCCGCCCGGATTGAGCTCGCTGCCCAAGCCGTCGCTGGTCGAGACCGACGGCAGCGCGAGCGGCGTCGTTGCCGTACCGGGCCTGGCGCGGAAGGATCCGTCGAAGCTGAACAGGACGAAGCGCGCGCCTGTCGGCAGCGCGATGCGGACCAGGACATCGGCGTCGAGCACGACGTCCTCGACATGGTCCGAGAAGGTCGGCGCCAGCGCGAGCCGGGCCGCGCTATGGGGAAAGGCTTCGTAAAAGTCGCGCATGATCGTCTCCCGTCGAGCGAGGCATCAGCCTACGCCCTGACGGGAGAACGGGGATAAGATTGCCCCGGCGGCGCGGAAACGCCGTGCTCAGGCGCGATTGGCCAGGAACCACCGATAGGTCTGACTGATGCCGTCCTTGAGCTCGATCTTCGGCGCCCAGCCCATGGCGCGCAGCCGGTCTGCGCTCATCAGCTTGCGCGGCGTTCCATCGGGCTTGCTCGTATCCTTGACGATCTCGCCCGTGAAGCCGACGACCTCGCAGACGGCTTGCGTCAGCTCCAGGATGGTCACGTCCTCGCCCGAGCCGATATTGACATGCTCGAAGCCGGAATAGGTCTTGAGCAGGTGAACCAGCCCGTCGGCGCAATCGTCGACATGCAGGAACTCGCGCCGCGGCGTGCCCGTGCCCCAGATCGTGATCTGGCTGTCGCCACGCTGCTTGGCCTCATGCGCCTTGCGCAGCAGAGCCGGCATGACATGGCTCGACTGAAGGTCGAAATTATCCTCCGGCCCGTAGAGATTGGTCGGCATCGCCGAGATGTAGTCGCAGCCATACTGCTTGCGATAGGACTGGGCGAGCTTGATGCCGGCGATCTTGGCGATCGCATACCACTCATTGGTGGGCTCGAGCGGCCCGGTCAGGAGCGAATCCTCCTGGATCGGCTGCGGCGCAAGCTTAGGATAGATGCAGCTCGAGCCGAGGAAGAGCAGCTTGCCGACACCCGCCTGGCGCGAGGCTTCGATGATGTTCGCCTCGATCATCAGGTTCTGATAGAGGAAATCGGCCGGATAGGTGTCGTTGGCAAGGATGCCGCCGACCTTGGCGGCAGCCACGATCACGACGTCCGGCTTGTTCTTTGAAAGCCAGTTTTCGGTCTGGTCCTGGCGCAGCAGATCGACGTCGCTGCGGCCGGCCGTCACGACCTCGCAAGCCTCGCTTTGCAGGCGGCGCACCAGCGCCGCCCCGACCATGCCGCGATGTCCCGCGACCCAGACGCGCTTGCCCGTCAGATCGAAAGCAGCCTCACTCGGCATTGCGGCGGCGCTCCTGCTGGACCACCTTCAGGTCGGACGCCACCATCTCCTCGCAGAGCTGCTGCCACTTGGTATCGTGCTTCCAGCCAAGCTTGGTGTGCGCCTTGGTCGGGTCGCCGATCAGCAACTCGACCTCGGTCGGGCGGAAGTAGCGCGGATCGATCTCGACCAGAACCTTGCCTGTCTTGGCATCCAGGCCCTGCTCCTCCACGCCCTCGCCCTTCCAGGCGATGTCGATGCCGACCTGCTTGAAGCCATGGCTGACGAAATCGCGCACCATCGTGGTCTCGCCGGTGGCCAGCACATAATCGTCCGGCTCGTCCTGCTGGAGCATAAGCCACATGCCGCGGACGTATTCGCGGGCATGGCCCCAGTCGCGCTTGGCGTCGAGATTGCCGAGATAGAGCTTGTCCTGATAGCCGAGATGCATCGCCGCGATGGCGCGCGTGATCTTGCGGGTGACGAAGGTCTCGCCGCGCAGCGGGCTCTCATGGTTGAACAGAATGCCGTTCGAGGCATGCATGCCATAGGCCTCGCGGTAGTTCACCACGATCCAGTAGGCGTAGAGCTTTGCGGCCGCATAGGGGCTGCGCGGGTAGAATGGCGTCTTCTCGCTCTGCGGAATCTCCTGGACCTTGCCGTAGAGTTCGGAGGTCGAGGCCTGGTAGAATTTCGTCTTGTTGGTCAGGCCGAGCAGGCGGATCGCCTCGAGCAGGCGCAGTGTGCCGGTGGCGTCGGCGTTGGAGGTGTATTCCGGCGTCTCGAACGAAACCTGCACATGGCTCTGGGCAGCGAGGTTGTAGATCTCGTCGGGCTGGACCTCCTGCACGATGCGGATCAGGTTGGTCGAATCCGTCATGTCGCCGTAGTGAAGGATGAAGCGCTGATCCTTCTCGTGCGGGTCCTGGTAGAGGTGCTCGATGCGGCCGGAATTGAAAGAGGAGGAGCGGCGCTTGATGCCGTGGACGATATAGCCCTTCTCGAGCAGCAGCTCCGAGAGATAGGCGCCGTCCTGCCCCGTGACGCCCGTGATGAGCGCGACCTTACCAAGCCCAGACCTGTCCATACCGTCCTCCAGATTTCGCTGGTCCGCCGTCGCGCACAAGCCTGACCGATGTCGCCACCATGCGCCCTGTTGGAACAGGGCTGGCCCGACGCTGCAATGCACAAATCACACATCCCGTAGCGGGAGGCAATCGTCTAAGGCGTCTGGCAGAATTGACGATAGGTAATGATGCATTAGGGTTACCGTCCTGCAAGGTCGCCCCTCTGCTGCCAGCCGGAAAACGCAGGCCTCACGAATTTGACATCGTTCCAGGCAATATCGAGCCTAATAATGTGAATGCGAGAGAAAACAACCGGAATGGGGCCCAATTCGGGGCATTCTGCGGTCACAGGTCCATGGCAAGAAAAATTACCCCCTGCTCCAGGCCTGTCAGCTTCTCGCTACCTGGGTCAGTTGGTTAACGTTTGCGACGGTCGGCGGGCGTCCTGCGCGCCGCGCACGAGACTTGCATTACCTCACGGCAGCGGCGATAGATTGAGAATTGTGCAGCGCGAAAACGCGCTCGGGCCAGCCATCACAGGTCCGTCGGACATCACTCCGACGAACGCATGATGTGCTGCCATGGCAGATGCGTCGGTGCGCTTTTCGGCGGGTTGGCTCGCTTGCCGGACGGAGTGAGAGATGACTCGGCTAGACACGCTGTTTTACGGGATGAACTACGCGCCGGAACCCACGGGCGTTGGCCTCTATTCCGGCGAAATCGGCGCCTTTCTGGCTGCGAAAGGCCAGGACGTCCTCGTCGTCACCGCGCCTCCGCATTATCCCGGCTGGCGTGTCGCACCACCTTATTCCGCCTCGCGCTACGCCTCGGAGACGCTCGCCGGCGTCAAGGTCATTCGCTGCCCGCTGCTGCTGCGCGACGAGATGCGCGGCTTCTGGCGTCTGGTTCCGCCGATCTCCTTTGCCGTGTCGTCACTGCCCGTCATCATCTGGCAGATTTTATGGCGGCGCCCCCGCGCGGTCTTCTGCGTCGAACCGACCCTGCTCTCGGCGCCGGCCGCGATCCTCGCCGCCAAACTCGTCGGCTCGCGCCTCGTGCTGCATGTCCAGGACCTGGAGATCGATGCGGCCTTCGCGGTCGGCCATCTCAAATCCGGCCTGCTTCAGAGGGCTGCCGGGCTGTTCGAGCGCCTGACGCTGAAAGCCTTCGACCGCGTGATCGCGATCTCGCACCGCATGGCGGATCGGCTCGCCGACAAGGGCGTCGCCCGCGACCGCATGTCGATCATCCGTAACTGGGTCGATCTCGGCCGGATCAGGCCGCATCTGGGCGAAAACAGCTATCGCGCCGAACTCGGCATCGCCGCCGAGACCAAGGTCGCGCTCTATTCCGGCAATATCGGCGCCAAGCAGGCGCTCGAGGTCGCATTCGAGGCAGCGAAGCTGCTGGCCGACCGCTCGGACATTCTCTTCGTGGTGGCGGGCGAGGGCCCGGAGAAGAAGCGCCTGTTCGCGCGTTATGGCAGCCTGCCCAATGTCCGCTTCCTGCCCTTGCAGCCGGCCGATCGGCTCTCGGAACTGCTGAGCCTGGCCGATGTCCACATCCTGCCGCAGCAGGCCGGCATGGCCGATCTCGTCCTGCCCTCAAAGCTCGCAGGCATGCTCGCCAGCGGCAAGCCCGTCCTGGTCACCGCTGACAAGGGCACCGAGCTTTACGATGTCCTCGACGGCACGGCCATTCTGGTACCGGCCGGCGATACGGCGGCGATGGCCCGCGAGATCGCCATATTGGCCGATACCGGCTCCCATCCCCAGCTCGGCGACGGCCGCAAGCTCGCGCAGATCTTCGCGCACAACGTCTGCCTGGAGCAGATCCGGGCGGAGGTGACGATCGATCTCGGCGCGGCCGAGAGCCGCCCGGCGACCGCCAAGAGCTGAAACACTGTAGTGGGGACCGTGCGATCGCTGCCGCCCACGGATTTGGTGCGCTAGCGAGACGACGGCACAGCCAAACCAGACACGGCCTCGCACCACCCTTACTGGTCGGGATCTGCGGACTCCGCTCTCGAACTGCCGATCCTGATGCGCGTCGCACCCGCATCATCGAGCAATTGCAGCATGTCCCAAAAGGCCTCGGGATCGGCTGTGCCAAAGTCGATGCTGATCGAATGGGGCTGAGCGATCATCGAATGAATCACGCCTGAAAATTCTGCCGTCTCGTCGTGTCGCTCGTCCTGGGGGTCGAACCAGAGCCGGAACCAACGCGACAGGCTCTCCGCTGGCAACGCGGCGAGATCGTGCTCGATGACCACATCGTCCCAACGCAGATGGTCGATTGACAGCGCGGCTCGGCCAAAGGAGCCGCCGATCGGCTCGAAAGAGAGGAAGCTGTCCGGCTGAAGCTCGACGACGATAGCTCCACCGTCGTTCTTGACGAAGTCGGCGCAGTAGAGCCGATCGTAGACTTGGCTGTGCTCGCCCAGTTGCAGCTTGACTTCGGACGCGCCACTGGTGCTGTTCGCCCGCTGCTGATCAGCAAAACTGCGAAACTGATCGACCTAATGATCGCGAATGCGAGCGATAAAGGCGGTCACGTCCATCGACGAAAAATGCCGTCACGTCCGGACTTTGGCAAGCCGCCATCCTCGACGACGCAACGCTTTCTATCTCACCGACAGCCTCTACTCGGCCAGCGCATCCTCGAAGCTCTGCGCGATGATCGGGTCGACACAGATCAGCGGCGTGTTCGGAAAGCCATGAGCTTCGAGCGTGATCGAACGGCTGACGAAGGATTTGTAGCCCAGCCAGGAGCCGATGACGCTGTCGCATCCGCCGCAGGACACAGGCGCATCATCGGCCAGGTCGGCCGGAATCGTGATCGAGGGAGAACCACATTCGCAGCAGGCGAAGTCGGCTCTCGCAGGCAAGTTGGACATGAATCGCTCCCCACTGCCGGTCAATCGATAAAATGGGACGGAGCAATATCGGGGCCAACCGCGACTGCCCGAATTCGGTACAGATCGCCCGGCTTTTGCTCTCGCGGCTCGGGTGACTTCGAGACCGGCGCATCTTTCTGCACCGTCTGCCGCTTGTTCGGGCGCCGCCCCCCTTCGCGGCGCCATCCGACCTCGCATTGTCCTTTCTCCCTCTACGGCAGGTTCTCGCGCAGCACGATCTCGGTGCGCGGCCGCTCGACGCCCTGCGAGGCCGGCCGGCCGGCGCGCAGATTGGCGAAGATCGAGACGCAATCCATCATCGCGGCCTGCGGGTTCTGGGTGATGACGGCGTCCATGGCCCCCTCGATCAGCAGGCTGCGCGTGTCGGGCGTCAGGCCGTGGCCGACGAAGACGACCTCGTGCTGCCGCCCTGACTCCTTCAGCGCCCGTGCGATGCCCTCCGGCCCTCCGCCGATATTGTAGATGCCGGCGAGGTCGGGATGCTGCGCCAGCAGCGTCTTCGTCTGGCGGTAGTTGCGCGCCTCCTCGTCATGGCCCTCGCGCAGGCCGACGACCTGAATCTGGGGAAACAGATCCTCGAACAGGTGCAGGAAGCCCATCTCGCGCTCCTCATGGGCGCGGTAGCTCAGGCTGCCGGCGATCATCGCGACCTTGGCGGGCTTCCGACCGATGAAGCGTGCCAGCAGGTAGCCGGCCGTGCGTCCCGCCGAGCGATTGTCGAGCCCGACATAGGCGACGCGCCTGGTGTTGGCGATGTCGGAGATCAGGGTCACCGCCGGCACGCCCCGATCCGCCAGCCAGTCGACCGCCTCTCGCACCGTCGGATGCTCCAGCGCCATGAAGGCGATGCCGTCGACGTCGCGCCCGACCTTCTTGAGATGCTGGGCCAGCAGTTCCGGCTTGAAGCTCTCGATATAATCGACCCGCGCGCGCATGTTGAACGAGGCGAGTTGGTCCTGGGACCCCGCGATCTGGCGCCCGACCATGGCCAGGAAGCGGTTCGACCCGGCCGGCAGCAGGAAGGCCAGGCGCAGCGGCCTGAGCGCCCCAGCAGGCAGGGCGTCGTCGATCGTGTAGCCGATCTCGCTGGCGGCCTTGAGCACGCGCTGCACCGTCACCGCGCGCACGCCGGGCCGCTGGTTCAGCACCCGGTCGACGGTGGCGGTCGAGACGCCGGCACGCGCGGCGACGTCATCGATCCGGGCCGAGGCGCGGCGCCGTGGCGCGCCTTCGACGAAAGTCTCATCCGACGCGGCCGCCGAAAGCGGGAGAATCCTGCGAACCATTCAAATCACATCAAAAAACATCAAGAATTGAGTTTGACGGGCATCACGACACCTTCCTATCGTCCCGGCAAGAAGACGGCAATCAATCAGATCGCAACGCGATCCAGGGAGGTTACGATGACTGAATTCACGCGCCGCAAGGTTCTGCACACGCTCGCCGCATCGACGGCGATCCCGCTGATCGGCATGCCTCACATCGCCCGCGCGGCCGAGTTCGAGCTGAAATACGGCAACAACCTGCCGCTCAGCCACCCGCTCAACATCCGCGCCCAGGAGGCGGCCGAGCGCGTCGCCAAGCAGACCAACGGCCGGGTCGAGATCAAGATCTTCCCCAACAACCAGCTCGGCGGCGACACCGACATGCTGAGCCAGGTCCGCAATGGCGGCATCACCTTCTTCACGCCCTCCGCGCTGGTCATCGCGACCCTGGTGCCGGTCGCCGCGATCAACGCGGTGGGCTTCGCCTTCGCCGACTACGATCAGGTCTGGAAGGCGATGGACGGCAAGCTCGGCGCCCATGTCCGCGAGGCGATCTCCAAGGTCAACCTCTTCGCCTTCGAGAAGATGTGGGACAACGGCTTCCGTCAGATGACCACCTCCGGCAAGCCTATCGAGCAGGCCAAGGACATGGCCGGCCTCAAGATCCGCGTGCCGGTCTCGCCGCTCTCGATCTCGATGTTCAAGGCGCTCGACGCCGCTCCCGCCAGCCTGCAGTTCTCGGAGGTCTATTCGGCCCTTCAGACCAAGGTGGTCGACGCGCAGGAGAACCCGCTGCCGATCATCCAGGTCGCCAAGCTCTATGAAGTCCAGAAGAACTGCGCGATCTCGAACCATATCTGGGACGGATTCTGGTTCATCGCCAATGGCCGCGCCTGGCGCGGCCTGCCGGCCGACATCCAGAAGATCGTGGGCGATGCCATCAACGATGCCGGCGTCAAGCAGCGCGGCGACATCAAGGCGTTGAACGACACCGTGCAGGCCGACCTCCAGTCGAAGGGACTCTCCTTCAACAAGACGAACCCGGAAAGCTTCCGGACCAAACTCCGCGACGCGGGCTTCTACAAGGAGTGGCAGGAGCGCTTCGGCGCCGAGGCCTGGGGCCTGCTCGAAGGGGCCGTTGGAAAGCTCGCCTGAACCGCGGGGTCGAGCCTATAAGGCGCAAAACCGACAACAAGGAAGCGCCTCTGCGATGAATGCCCATACCGCAACCCTGCCCGCCTCTCCGCCGATCCCGACGACCGGGATCGGCCGTTTGGCCAACCGTCTCGACCATGTCGTCGGCACGGGCGTCGAGGCCATCGCGGCGGCGCTCGTCCTGATCGAGATCTGCATCCTCGCGGCGGGCGTCACCGCCCGCTACGTCTTCCACGCCCCGCTGGTCTGGTCGGACGAACTGGCCTCCATCCTGTTCCTCTGGCTCTCGATGCTGGGCGCCGTCGTCGCGCTGCGGCGCGGCGAGCACATGCGCATGACCGGCCTCGTCAGCCGCGTCTCGCCCGCCACCCGCTCCCTGCTGGAGGCGCTGGCGATCACGGCGGCCATCGCCTTTCTTCTCCTCATCCTGCCGCATGCGTTCGAATATGCCGAGGAAGAGACCTTCATCGTCACACCTGCGCTTGAGATCACCAATGCCTGGCGCGCGGCGGCGATTCCGGTCGGCATGGGGCTGATGCTGCTGGCGGCGAGCTTCCGACTGCTGCGCTTCGGCTCGCTCAAGCCGGTCCTGCTGGCGATCGGCATCACGGCCGCACTCGTGCTGCTGTTCTGGCTGGCCGGCCCGACGCTGAAGCCGCTCGGCAAGCTCAATCTCGTCGTCTTCTTCGTCGGCGTCGTCGCGCTCAACGTCTTTTCCGGCGTGCCGATCGCCTTTTCCTTCGCGCTCGCCACCTTCGGCTATCTCGCCTGCACCACGACGACGCCGCTGATCGTCATGGTCGGCCGGCTCGACGAGGGCATGAGCCATCTCATCCTGCTCGCCGTGCCGCTCTTCATCTTCCTCGGCGCCCTGATCGAGATGACCGGCATGGCCAGGGCGATGATCCAGTTCCTCGCCTCCATGCTCGGCCATGTCCGCGGCGGCCTGTCCTATGTGCTGGTCGGCGCGATGTATCTGGTCTCCGGCATCTCCGGCTCGAAGATCGCCGACATGGCGGCGATCGCCCCGGTGCTCTTCCCCGAGATGAAGAAACGCGGCGCCAAGCCCGGCGATCTCGTGGCGCTGCTCTCCGCCACCGGCGCGCAGACGGAATCGATCCCGCCCTCGATCGTGCTGATCACCATCGGCTCGGTCACCGGCGTCTCGATCGCGGCGCTGTTCACCGGCGGCATGGTGCCCGCGCTCGTGCTCGGCATCGCGCTCTGCTTCGTCGTCTGGTGGCGCAATCGCGACGAGGATCTCGGCCATGTCGTCAGGCATTCCTGGGGCCAGATCGGCAAGCTCTGCTTGATCGCGCTTCCGGCCATCGCCCTGCCCTTCGTCATCCGCGCCGCCGTCGTCGAAGGCGTGGCAACCGCGACCGAAGTCTCCACCATCGGCATCGCCTATTCGGTGCTGGCGGGGCTGCTGCTCTACCGCCAGTTCGACTGGCGCCGCCTGCCACGCATGCTGGCCGACACCGCCTCGCTGACCGGCGCGATCATCTTCATCGTCGGATGCGCCACCGCCATGGCCTGGGGCCTGACGCAATCGGGCTTCTCGCAGGATCTAGCCCGCGCCATGGCCGCCGTGCCGGGCGGCACCTGGGGCTTCCTGGCGATCTCGATCGTCGCCTTCATCATCCTCGGCAGCGTGCTCGAGGGCATCCCGGCTATCGTGCTCTTCGGCCCGCTGCTGTTCCCGATCGCCAAGCAGATCGGTGTGCATGAGGTCCACTACGCCATGGTCGTGGTCTTCGCGATGGGCATCGGCCTCTTCGCCCCGCCCTTCGGCGTCGGCTATTACGGTGCCTGCGCGATCAGCAAGGTCAATCCCGACGAGGGCCTGAAATACATCGGCGGCTACATGCTCGCCCTGTTCCTCGGCCTGATCGTCGTCGCCGCCGTGCCCTGGTTCTCGACCGGCTTCCTGAAATTCTGATCTCTCATCAACCGACAATCACAAGGGTGCTGCCATGAGCCGCTTCTTCGGCCAGATCCGCCAGGCCGGCTATGTCGTCCCCGACATCGAGGCGGCGATGGATTACTGGAGCCGCGTGCTCGGCGTCGGCCCGTTCTTCTACAATCCGAAGGTGCCGATCAAAAACTACCGCTACAAGGGCGAGAGCTACGAGCCGCACAACTCGGTCGCGCTGGCCAATTCCGGCCCGCTCCAGATCGAGCTGATCCAGTGCCGCAACGCCGTGCCGTCCATGTACAAGGACTTCACCGATGCCGGCCACTCAGGCCTGCAGCACGTCGCCTACTGGACCTCGGACTACGATGCCGATCTCGAACGCCTGACGGCGCAGGGCTTCGAGGTGGTGATGTCGGGTGAGGTCGGCGAGCGTGGCCGCTTCTGCTATTTCGACACCCATTATCACCCCGGCACAGTGATCGAACTGTCCGAGGTCGCCGGCCCCAAGGGCGAGATGTTCCGCCTGATCCGCGAGGCCAGCGAGACCTGGGACGGCAGCGATCCGGTGCGTCCCTTCCCGGATCTGAGCAAGCTCTGACGCAAAGCACCGGGCGCGTCATGGTCGGGCTTGACCCGACCACCTCGGAAACCAGTGGCCTCTGGTCATGAAATTCTCGGGTCAAGCCCGAGAATGACGGCATCCGAATAGGCAGGACTAACGACATGACCACAGACCGCTTCCAGGCCACCTACCTGATCGAGACCCCTCTCGACCCGGCAAAGGTCGCCGAGGTCATGGCCGGCGAGCAGTCGAGCGGCACCTTCACCCGCGTCGCCGGCGAGACCGACGAACTGCGCAGCCGCACCCGCGCCGTCGTGACTGACGTCGAGGAGCTTGAGGCCACCGCCTCCCCCAGCCTGCCCAATGCCTGGCTGGCGAAAAAGGGCATCGCTGGCCCCTGGCGCCGTGCCCGCATCGCGATCTCCTTCCCCGTCGACAATGTCGGCGCGAATCTCGCGACGCTGGCCTCGATCGTCGCCGGCAATCTCTACGATCTCGGCGAGGTCACAGGCCTGCGGCTCGACACCATCACCCTGCCGGCCTCGTTCAGGCGTCGCTTCCAGATGCCGCGCCAGGGCATCAGTGGCACGCGCGCGCTGACGGGCGTGATGGAAGGTGCGATGGTCGGCTCGATCATCAAGCCCAATGTCGGCCTGAGCCCCGAAGAGACCGCCGCGCTGGTCGGCAAGCTCTGTGCAGCCGGACTCGACTTCATCAAGGACGACGAGATTTCGGCCGATCCCGTCCATGCGCCGCTGGCCGAGCGCGTTCCCGCCGTGATGGAGGTCGTCCGCCGCCATCAGGACCGCTCCGGCAAGGCAGTGATGATCGCCTTCAACATCACCGACGAGACAGACGCGATGAAGCGTCATGCCGATCTCGTGGCGCGCGAGGGCGGAACCTGCGTCATGGCGAGCCTGAACTGGTGCGGCTTCTCGGCGATCGAGACCCTGCGCCGCGCGACCGATCTCGCTCTGCACGGCCACCGCAACGGCTTCGGAGCCCTGTCGCGCCACCCGCTTCTCGGCATCTCCTTCCAGGCCTACCAGACGCTCTGGCGGCTGGCCGGCGTCGATCACATGCATGTCCACGGCCTGCAGGGAAAGTTCGCGCAGGAGGACGAGGAGGTCGTGACCTCGGCCAGGGATTGCGTCACACCGCTCAGCGATGGACTCGACGACCGGGTCCTGCCGGCGTTCTCGTCGGGCCAATGGGCCGGCACGGCGCAGCCGACCTTCGACGCGATCAGCCATTCGGACCTGCTCTTCATGGCCGGCGGCGGCATCTTGGCCCATCCCGGCGGCCCGGCCGCCGGCGTCGCCAGCATCCGCCAGGCTTGGGAGGCGGTCGCGGCCGGAACATCGCTGGCAGAGGCGGCCACGGCCCATCCCGAGTTGCGTCAGGCTCTAGACTTCTTCGGCAAGGTCGCGGGTTGAGCCGCGCGATGGCCTCGAACCCGTCCTATGGCTGGTATGGCGACGATTTCACCGGCGCGACCGATACGCTCGCCTCGCTGGCCGAGCGCGACATTCGCGCCCTGCTCTTCCTCCACATCCCGACGGCGGAGCAACTGATAGCGGCAGGTCCGCTCGATGCGATCGGCATCGCCGGCGCCACGCGCGCGATGGCCCCTGAGCCGATGGCGACAGAACTCGACGCGGCCGGACGCTTCTTCGCCGAAGCGGGCGTCGGAATCCTCCATTACAAATGCTGCTCGACCTTCGACAGCGCACCCCATGTCGGCAGCATCGGCGCGGCCGTGCGAGCCCTGCGCCCGCACTTCGCCAACCCGTTCCTGCCGATCATCGGCGGCCAGCCCAATCTCGGGCGCTATTGCCTGTTCGGCACTCTCTTCGCGGCGGCTGGCAGCGGCGGCCCGGTCCATCGCATCGACCGCCACCCGACCATGAGCGTCCATCCGGTCACGCCGATGGCGGAGGCCGATCTGCGCCGGCACCTGGCGGCGCAGGGGCTGGAGCGGATCGCGCTCGTCGACTACCGCAGCTACGAGGCCACGGACGCCGAGGCGAAGCTTGCAACCGCCCTCGCCTCCGCTCCCGATGCGATCCTCCTCGATGTCGCGCGCAGCGACGACCTTGCCATCATCGGTCGGCTATTGCGGCGACAGATGGACAACGGCCCGATGCTCGCCATCGGCCCGAGCAGCGTCGCCCAGGCGCTGGCCGCCTCCTGGCCGGGCCAGCGGCGGGGACAGGTCGTGTCGGACGCTTCATCGCGCCGCACTGGCCCGGTGCTTGCCCTGGTCGGCAGTCTCTCGCCGGTGACACGCGCGCAGGTCGAAGCCTCCACGGCCTATGAGCGCATCGGGATCGATACGGCGAGCCTGCTGTCGGAGCCGGCCTACAGCCTTGCGCTGGAGCAGGAGGCGCATGCCAGCCTGTCGGCCCGCCGGCATGTCATGCTCGTCACCAACCGGCCTTCGCAGGCTCCGGGCAACATGGAGACCGTCGCGCTCGCCACCGCTCGCCTGCTCGGCAGCATCATGACGAAGGCCACCATCGGCCGCCTCGTCGTCGCCGGTGGCGATACGTCGAGCCTCGCGGTCAAGTCGCTCGATATCTGGGGGCTGTCCTATCGCGCTGCGCTGGTGCCCGGCGCCCCGCTCTGCCGGACCCATAGCGACGATCCGCGCCTCGATGGGCTCGATATCGTGCTGAAAGGCGGCCAGATGGGGCCGGTCGGCTTCTTCGACGCCGTCGCCGCCTCATAGGGCAGCGAGACACTCCCCAACGAACGCATCGAGATCGCCGCCCTTGAACAGGAAGCCGGCGACTCCGGCTGCCTTCGCCGCTTCGAGATCGGTCATGCGATCCCCGATCAGGAAGGAGCGCTGCATCTGCGTGGGGAACGCCTGCATCGCCTTGAGCAGCATGCCCGGCCGGGGCTTGCGATCCTCATGGTCGACGCGATAGGCGGCAACGTTCGCCTGCGGATGATGCGGAGCGTAGTAGAACGCATCGATCCGCGCCCCGTTCTCCGCCATGATCCTGTTCATCTCGACATGGAGAATGCGCACATCCTCCTCCGTATAGAAACCGCGGCCGACACCCGACTGGTTGGTCACGACGACGACGCGATAGCCGAGCTGGTTCAGCCGGCGCACCGCCGCGAAGGCACCCTGCACCCAGACGATCTGGTCGATCCGAAACGCGTAATCGACCTCCTCGTTGAGGACGCCGTCGCGGTCGAAGAACACCATCGGCGCAAGCGCACCGGCCTCCGGCATGGCAACCATCGTCATCGCCTCCGGCCCTCCGGCATCTGGCCAATCTCGGCCGCCATCCGCAGCAGATACTGGCCATAATCGCTCTTGGCGAGCCTGCCGCCCAAGGCTTCGAGCTGGCCGACATCGATCCAGCCCCGGCGGCAGGCGATCTCCTCCGGACAGGCGATGCGCAAATCCTGGCGGCTTTCCAGCGTCCTGACGAACTCCCCGGCCTGGAGCAGGCTGTCGGGCGTGCCGGTGTCGAGCCAGGCGAAACCGCGCCCCATGCATTCGACCGAGAGCTGGCCGCGTTCGAGATAGACCCGGTTGACGTCGGTGATTTCAAGCTCTCCGCGCTGTGACGGCTTCAGCCCGGCCGCGATCTCAACGACCTGCGCGTCGTAGAAATACAGCCCCGTCACGGCCCAGTTCGAGCGCGGGACTTTGGGCTTCTCCTCGATCGAGATCGCCTTGCCCTGCGCATCGAAGGAGACGACACCGTAGCGCTGGGCATCGCGCACCTGATAGGCGAAGACAGTGGCACCGCTTTCGCGCTGGCGCGCCTGGCGCATCATCTGGGTCAGGCTGTGTCCGTAATAGAGGTTGTCGCCGAGGATGAGCGCCGAGGGCTCGCCCGAAACGAAATCCGCGCCGATCAGATAGGCCTGCGCCAGCCCGCCGGGATGCGGCTGCTCAGCGTAAGTGAGGCTCAGCCCCCATTCCGAGCCGTCGCCGAGCAGTCGCTGGAAATGCGGCAGGTCTGATGGCGTCGAGATGATCAGGATCTCGCGGATATCGGCCAGCATCAGCGTGGTCAGCGGATAATAGATCATCGGCTTGTCGTAGACCGGCAGAAGCTGCTTCGAGATCGCCAGCGTCATCGGGTGCAGGCGGGTGCCCGAGCCTCCCGCCAGAATGATTCCCTTCATGATCCCTGCCCTGCCCGTTCATCAGTGAGAAGCCGCGCCACGCAGGTCGTCAGCGACCCGCGCCAATGCGGCAAGCTGACGCCGTGGATGGAAGCGAGCCTGGCGCCATCCAGTCTGGAATTGGCCGGTCGGCGCGCCGGTGTCGGGTAATCCGAGGTCGCGATGCGCTTGACCTGCACCGGCTTACGCCCTGCCGCCTTCGCATCCGCGAACGCCGCTTCCGCGACCTCGGCCCAACTCGCCTCGCCCTGTGCGGCCATGTGGAAGATGCCTCGCAGAGCAGCGTCGTCAGGCCGCTCAACGAGATTGCGCGCCACCGCCAGAACCGCGTCGGCGATGTCGAGCGCGCTCGTCGGCGATCCGATCTGGTCGGCGACCACCCCCACCTCGCTGCGCTCCGTCCCCAGCCGCAGCATGGTCCGGACGAAATTCCGGCCGAAGGGGCTGTAGACCCAGGCGGTGCGCAGGATGGCATGGTCCGGCGTTGCCGCAGCCACCGCCTGTTCGCCCGCGAGCTTGGAGCGGCCATAGGCGGAGATCGGCCCGGTCGCGTCATCCTCGCGATAGGGCCGGCCGAGCCCGCCATCGAAGACATAATCGGTCGAGATCTGGATCACCGGCACGCCGAGCCTGCTGGCGGCAGCGGCGACCTCTCCGGCGCCAGCCCCGTTCACGGCGAGCGCCGTCGCCTCCGCGCTTTCGGCGAGATCGACGGCGGTGTAGGCGGCGGCGTTGACGATCACATCCGGCCGCGCTGCCGCCAGCGCTGGGCCGATCGTCTCCGGCCGTTCCAGATCAAGCTCGGGCCGTCCCACCGCGACCAGCATCGCACCGGCTCCGGCAGCCCGCTCAACCAGCGCCCGGGCGACCTGCCCCTCGCGTCCGGTGACGACGATTCTCACGCGAAATACCGCGGCAGATCGGCGAGGCGCGGATGCTTGCGGTCCTTGTCGGACAGGATCAGCCGCTCGGCCGGGAGCCCCCAATCGATGCCAAGCGCTGGATCGTCGAAGGCCAGCCCGTGGTCATGGGCCGGCGCATAGGGCGCGCTGACCTTGTAGAGCACCTCGGTATCGGGCTCGAGCGTGACGAAGCCATGGGCGAAGCCGGCTGGCACCAGCACTTGCAGCCAATTCTCGGCGGAGAGTTCGACGGCGACGGACTTGCCGAAATCGGGCGAGGACGCGCGAATATCGACGGCGATGTCGAGGATGCGTCCGCGCGGCACGCGGATCAGCTTGTCCTGCGCAAAGGGCGGCGACTGGAAATGCAAGCCGCGCAACGTGCCGACGACCGGCGAGAGCGAGTGGTTGTCCTGCACGAAATCATGGTCGATTCCGGCCTCTGTGAAAGCCTTGCGGCTATAGGTCTCCGAGAAGAAGCCGCGGTGATCGCCGAACTTCTTCAATCGGATGATCTTCACATCGGGCAGCGCGGTCGCTTCGACATGCAGCATGCTTTGGCCTTCCTCTGGCGACCCGGGCCGTTCAGCCCGCGCCGAGCCGTTCGCCGCGATAGACGCCGGAGCGGATATCGCCCCACCAGCCGGCATTGGCCAGATACCATTCCACGGTATGGCGCAAGCCACTCTCGAAACTCTGCTTCGGCGCCCAGCCGAGCTGGCGGCCGATCTTGCCGGCGTCGATGGCATAGCGCGCGTCGTGGCCCGGCCGATCGGTGACATAGGTGATCAGCCGCTCATGCGGGCCGGCCGGATCGGGGCGCAACGCGTCCAGAAGCGAGCAGATCGTCCGGACCACGTCGAGATTGGCCATCTCGTTATGCCCGCCGATGGCATAGGTTTGTCCGGGCATGCCCTTTGCCGCCACCAGCAGCAGCGCATCGGCATGGTCGTCGACATACAGCCAGTCGCGCACATTGGCGCCGTTGCCATAGACGGGCAGCGGCTTGCCCTCGAGCCCGTTGATGATCATCAGCGGAATCAGCTTTTCGGGGAAGTGATACGGCCCGTAATTGTTCGAGCAGTTGGTGACCAGCGTCGGCAGACCGTAGGTGTGGTGCCAGGCGCGAACGAGATGGTCGGACGCAGCCTTGGAGGCCGAATAGGGCGAGGTCGGCTGATAGGCCGTGTCCTCGCGGAAGAAGCCCTCCGCCCCCAGCGAGCCGAAGACCTCGTCGGTCGAGATATGATGGAAGCGGAAGCGTTGCCGCCGCTCGCCATCGAGACCGTGCCAGTGCCGCAGCGCCTCCTGCAGCAGCACGAAGCTGCCGACGATGTTGGTGTCGATGAAAGCCGCCGGCCCGTCGATCGAGCGGTCGACATGGCTTTCAGCGGCCAGATGCATGACGATGTCGGGCGAGAACGACGCAAAGATCGCCCGCATCGCCTCGCCATCGCCGATATCGGCCCGCTCGAAGCGGAAACGCGCATCGCCGCGGACGGCTGCCAGCGAGGCCATGTTGCCGGCATAGGTCAGCTTGTCGACGACGCAGACGCTATGGTCGGTTTCCGCGATCAGCTTGCGCACCACGGCCGAGCCGATGAAGCCCGCGCCCCCGGTAACCAGAAATCTCAAAGACGCCGGCAATGCCGCTCTCGCTCCCGTTCGCCGGGGATATAGGGGATTCCGGCGCCGGGCGTAAACCCGGCCTCAGCCGCAGCGGAGAGATCCGCGTTACCGACCCTGCCACCGTGGCGGCCTCTTGCCGAGAAAGGCTTCCATGCCCTCCCGGAAATCGGCGCTGCCGTAGCACATCACCACGAGGTCGTCCCCGTCGTCCGGCACGGCGGCCTTGGCGAGCCGGCGCAGCGCCTCCTTCGTCGCCCGCATCGTCAGCGGCGCATGACCGGAGATCGTCGCGGCCTGCTCCCGCGCCCGCGCCATCAGCGTAGCATGGTCGGCGACGATCTCGTTGAAGAGGCCGATGCGATGGCCCTCATCGGCTCCGATCAGCCGCGCCGTGAAGATGATGTCCTTCACCCGCGCCGGCCCCAGCAGCGCCGAAAGCCGCGCATAATTCGCCATCGACAGGCAGTTGCCGAGCGTCCGCGCGATCGGAAAGCCGAAACGCGCCGACTCCGTCGCGATCCGGAGGTCGCAGGCGCAGGCGATGCTGCCACCGCCTCCCGTCACCGCGCCAGAGATCGCCGCGATGGTCGGGATCGGACAGCTCTCGATCGCCGTGATCACGCGCTCGATCTTGCTCTCATAGGCGAGCGCGTCCTCCGGCGTGGCGAAGGCGCGGAACTGGGAGATGTCGGTGCCCGCCGCGAAGGCCTGTTCGCCCGCGCCGGTGACGATCAGCACCTTCGGCGCGCCATGGGCTGCGGGATCACCGCAGATTTCCGCCAGCCGCTCATACATCGCGAAGGTCAGGGCGTTGCGCGCCTGCGGGCGATTGAGCGTGATCGTGCCGACGCCAGCATCGACGGAGTAGTGGATTTCGTCGTCCATGGGCGGTCGCTTCTCTGAGGTTCGAAAGAAGCGGACTATCCGGTCACGCCTGCGCAGCGTCAACGGCCGCGGTGCCAGTGGCGAAATCGCGCCCGGGCGCGGCTTCGATCAGCGCGCGCGTATAAGCATGCGCCGGCGCGGAGAAGACCTGCGCGGTCGCCCCCTGTTCGACGATGACGCCCTTCTCCATCACCACGATCCGATCGCAGATCTGCGCCGCCACCCGCAGGTCGTGCGTGATGAACAGGATCGCCAGGTTGAAGCGCTCCTGAACGTCGGCGAGCAGCGCCAGCACCTGCTTCTGCACGGAGACGTCGAGCGCCGAGACCGCCTCGTCCGCGATCAGGATCTCCGGCTCCATCGCCAGCGCGCGCGCAATCGCGATGCGCTGGCGCTGCCCACCGGAGAACTGGTGCGGATAGCGTTCGAGCGCGTTGGGCTGCAATCCCACCAGCGCCATCAGGTCGCGCGCCCGCTGCATCGCGTCAGTGCCGCTCAGGCCGAAATTCATCGGCCCCTCGACGATCGAGGCCCCGACCGTGCGGCGCGGATTGAGCGAGCGGAACGGGTCCTGGAACACGACCTGGATCTTGCGACGATAGGGCCGCAGCCGCCTTTCGGGCAGTTGCGCGATGTCGATGTCAGGCACCAGGATCGAGCCCACGCTCGGCGGCATCAGCCGCGCGATGCAGCGCGCCACCGTCGTCTTGCCCGAGCCGGATTCGCCGACAATGCCGACCGTCTCGCCGCGCCGGACCCGGATCGCCACGTCCTTCGCCGCATGCACGACGCGCTCCGCCCGGAACAGCGCCTTGGAGCTGTAGGTTTTGCCGAGTCCCGCCGTCTCCAGCGCCAGCGGCCCGAGCACCGGCTTGCGCTGCGCCGGCTTCAGGCTGGGCACCGCGGCGATCAGCATCTGCGTGTAGGGATGCTGCGGCCGCGTCAGGATATCGGCGGCGGGCCCCTGCTCGACCACGCGGCCCTTCTCCATCACCACGACACGATCGGCGATCTCGGCGACGACACCGAAATCATGGGTGATGAACAGGACGCCGGTGCCGCGCCGGCTCTGCATGTCCTTGATGAGCCGCAGGATCTGCGCCTGCGTCGTCACGTCGAGCGCTGTGGTCGGCTCGTCGGCGATCAGCAGCGCCGGGTCGAGGATCAGCGCAGCCGCGATCATCACACGCTGGCGCTGTCCGCCGGAGATCTGGTGCGGATAGGAGGCATGCATCCTCTCGGGTTCGGGCAGGCGCATCGACTCCAGCATCGCGAGCACCTGCGCGCGCCGCTCGGCCGGGCCGAGATCGGTGTGGATGCGCAGCACCTCCTCGATCTGGTCGCCGATCGTCAGCACCGGGTTCAGCGCCGTCATCGGCTCCTGGAAGATCATCGCCATCCGGTCGCCGCGCAGCGCCCGCAGCCGCTGTGGCGACGCCGTCAGCAAATCCTCGCCTTCAAGCCTGATCGCACCCGCGATCGGCTTCAGCACCTTGGCGAGCAGGCCCATGACGGAAAAGGCGGTGACGGATTTGCCCGAGCCGGATTCGCCGACGACGCAGACGATCTCGCCGGCATCGACGCTGATCGAGACGTCGTCGACGGCGCGCGCCCGGTCTCCGCCGCCCGGCAGCGCGATGCTCAGGCCGGTGATTTCGAGGACAGGGGTCTGGGCGTTGCTCATCGTCCGGCCATCTCTCATCGTCCGGCCATCTTGGGATCGAGCGTATCGCGCAGGCCATCGCCCAACATGTTCACCGCCAGCACGGTGATGCCGAGGAAGATGCCTGGATACAGGATGTTGTGCGGGAAGACGCGGAAGAGATTGCGCCCCTCGGCCATGATGTTGCCCCAGGTCGGGATCTCCGGGGGTATGCCGATGCCGAGGAAGGACAGGATCGCCTCGACCAGGATCGCCGAGGCCGCGATGAAGGTGCCCTGCACGATCAGCGGCGCGATGGTGTTGGGCAGGATGTGGCGGACCATCAGCTTGGGCAAGCGCGTGCCGGCCATGATGGCCGCCTCGACATAGGGCTCCTCGCGCACCGACAGCACGATCGAGCGCACGACCCGCACGACGCGAGGTATCTCGGGCACGATGATGGCGATGATCACCGCCGTCAGGCCGCTGCGGAACAGCGAGACGACCGCGATGGCGAGCAGGATGCCCGGTATCGCCATCAGCCCGTCCATGACGCGCATGATGATGCCGTCGAGCGGGCGGACATAGCCGGCGATGAGCCCGATCAGGAGCCCGACCGCGATCGAGACCGAGGCGACTGAGACTGCGATCAGCAGCGAGACGCGGGCGCCGTAGACGACGCGGCTATAGACGTCGCGGCCGAGCGAATCCGTGCCCATGCGGTGCTTGAACTGCGTCGTCGAGCCATCATCGGCGCGGATCGTGCGCTCGAAGCCAGGCACCTTGTTTCGCGTCGCCGGATTGATCGCGGTGGGGTCGAGCGTGCCGAGCCAGGGCGCGAGCAGGCCGAGCAGCGCCATCAGCAGCAGCACGCCGCCGCCGATCAGCACCACGGGGTTGTGCACGAGCCGCTTCAGCACCGTCCGCGCCGGAGCAACCGGCTCGGCCGCGACGGCGGCAAGGATGGTCGGTTCGGCACTCAATAGCGGATCCTCGGGTCGAACAGGCTATAGGCAAGATCGATCAGCAGGTTGATGCCGACATAGACGCCAGAGAACAGCAGGATCACGGCCTGGATCGTGGGATAGTCCCGCGCCAGCACGGCATCGACCGTGAGGCGCCCAAGCCCGGGGATCGCGAATACGCTTTCCGTCACCACCACACCGCCGATCAAAAGCGCGATACCGATGCCGACCACGGTGACGATGGGCACCGCCGCATTCTTCAGCGCATGGCGGAACAGGATCTTGCGCTCGACCTGTCCCTTCGCGCGGGCGGTGCGGATATAGTCCTCGCTCAACACCTCGAGCACGCTGGCCCGCGTCATCCGCGCGATCAGCGCGATATAGATCACCGACAGCGTCACCGCCGGCAGCACGAGTCGTTGCAGAAATCCGCCGAACCCGCCCGAGAGCGGCTGGTAGCCCTGCACCGGGAACCAGCCCAGCGTGATCGCGAAGACGTAGATCAGGGCATAGCCGATGACGAAGACCGGCACGGAGAAACCCAGCACCGAGAACCCCATGACGATGCGGTCGATCCAGGAGCCGTGCTTGTAGGCGGCGAGCACGCCCAGCGGGATCGCCACGCAGATCGCGATCAGCATCGTCGCGAAGGCGAGCGCCAGCGTCGGCTCGATGCGCCCGGCAATGAGTTCGCCGATCGGCTTCTTGAAGAAGAAGCTTTCGCCGAGCTGGCCCTGGGCCAGGTTGCCGGCCCAGATCAGGAACTGCGTCAGGATCGGCTTGTCGAGGCCGAGCCGGTTGCGGATCAGCCCGATCTGCTCGGTCGTGGCGTTGTCGCCGGCGATGACGGCCGCCGGATCGCCCGGCGTCAGCCGCAGCATCAGGAAGACGAGGACGGCGACGATCACGAGGACCGGAATCGTCGCCAGCAGGCGCCGCAGGATGTAGCCGAGCATCAGCGCCGGGTCCGTGCGATCAGCTTCGCCACCTCACTTCTTCTCGACGTTCCAGAACACCGGGGCCGGCGCCGTGAGGATGCCGGACAGGGTCTTCCGCGCCGCGATCGGCACATTGTACTGGCCGAGATGGACATGCGTCACGACCTCGCGCCAGCGCATCTGCACGGCTTCGGCGATCGCCTTCTGCTTGGCAGGATCGGGTTCGCGGGCGAAATCGTCGCGCAGCTTCTCCATCTGCGCGTCGCAGGGCCAGCCGAAGGCGGCCTTGTCGCAGCTCGCATTGAAGAAGCCGGCCATCACCGGGTTCAGGATGTCGGCGGAGACCCAGGAGGTCTGCATCAGGTTCCAGCCACCCTTGTCGACCGGGTCCTTGCGCACGCGACGCGACACCACCGTCTGCCAGTCCGAGGACTGCATATCGACCTTGAAGCCACCCTTTTCGAGCAGCTGCTTGGCGACCGGCCCGAGATTGGTCAGGGACTGCAGGTCGGTCGAATGCAGCAGCACGATCGGCTTGCCGTCATAGCCGGCTTCCTTGAGCAGCTCCTGCGACTTCTTGAAATTCGACTCGAGCAGACCCTCCATGCCCTTTTCGGAGGCGAGCTGAGTGCCGCAGACGAACATGGCCTTGCAGGCATTGTAGTAATCCGGGTTGCCGACGGTCGCCTCGAGGAAGTCCTTCTGGTTCAGCGCATAGGTCACGGCCTGGCGTACCTTCGGATTGTCGAAGGGCGGCAGCGTGTGGTTGAAGCGCATCGTGTATTGCAGGCCGAGCGGATTGTAGTTCCACAGCTTGATGTTGCTGTCGCTCTGGACCAGCGGGATCAGGTCGAAGGCCGGCTGCTCGATCATGTCGATCTCGCCGGCGAGCAGCGCATTGACCGCCTGCTGCTGGTCGGAGACCGCGAGCCACTCGATGCGGTCGATCTTCGCGACCTTGCCGCCGGCGAGGCCCGAGGCCGGCTCGGAGCGCGGCTTGTAGTCCTTGAACTTGGTGTAGACGATCTTGTCACCCGGCTTCCACTCGTCCTGCTTGAGCACGAAGGGGCCCGACCCGATGAATTCCGAGATCTGCGTGTTCGGATCAGTCTTCGCCACGCGCTCCGGCATCATGAACGGCACGTTCGACGAGGGCTTGCCGAGGCCGAAGATCAGCAGGCCGGTCGGCGACTTCAGCTTCACCGTGAAGCTCTTGGCGTCATCGGCGGTGATCGTCTCGACGAAGGTCATCAGCTTCTGGCCGACGGGGTCCTTGGCCGACCAGCGCGTGATCGAGGCGATGCAGTCGGCTGATGTCACCGGCTTGCCGTCATGCCAGGTCAGGCCGTCCCGAAGCGTAAATTTGTAGACCAGCTTGTCGGGCGACTCGGTGAAGCTCTCGACCATCTGCGGCTTGATCGCGCCCGCTTCGTCCATGGCGAACAGCGTGTCGTAGATCATATAGCCGTGGTTGCGGACGATATAGGCCGTCGTCCAGATCGGATCGACGATCTTGACGTCGGAATGCATCACCACCTTCAGCGTAGTCTGCCCCTGTGCGAGCGACGTGCCGACGACGATTGCAGCCGCGGCCGCCAGTGATCTCAAACGCCATGCCATGCTGGACCCCTCTCGCAAATTTCGGTCGTCTTTTTCCCGCATCGAAACTATGCAGGCTCTGTGCCACCTGCGCTCATGCTGGCCCGTGGCATTCAGCCGGTCAACCGCGCCAGCAGCCCTGCCATCAGCCGCGTCCGCTGCGCCAGGCTCTCAACCTCGATATGCTCTTCTAGCGTATGGTAGCCGGCACCGAGCAGGCCGAGCCCGTCGAGCGAGGGGATGCCCTCCGCGCCGGTGAAGTTCGCGTCCGAACCGCCGCCGGCAGAACCATGCTCCAGCGCCCAGCCCAGCTCGCCGGCAATCTCGCGGGCCAGCGCAAACAGCTTCAGCGTCCCGGCATCTGGCTCCCAGACCGGCCGGGTCACGCCACGCGTCACGGTGAAGCGCGTGCCGTCCTCGTTCTCGGCCGACAGCGCCAGCATGCGCTCGACGCCACGGTCGAGATCCTCCTGCCGTTTCGCCATGCTCAGCGCCTCCGCCCGGCAGGTCGTGGGAACGCAGTTGACCCATTGCCCGCCGGAGATGACGCCGACGCTGAAGGTGCAGTCCTCGTCGGTCATCGCCTCGATCGCGAGCAGTTGCTTCGCCATCATGCTGATCGCCGAGCGCCCGTTCTTCAACTGCGAGCCCGCATGGCTCGGACGGCCTTCGGCCAGAAGGTTGAAGCGCGCAATGGCGTAACGCCCGGTGACCACGCCGTTGCCCGGCCTCCCCGGCTCGGGCACCAGGATGAAGCGGTGCTTGCGCGCCTCCGCCATGATGATCTCGCGCGTGCCGGGGCTGCCGATCTCCTCGTCGCTGGTGAACAGCACGCTGACCGGCAGCTTCGTCTCGATCCCGGCCTTGGCCAGCGCGACGATGGCCTGCAGCGAGGCATAGGCGCCGCCCTTCATGTCGAGGATACCCGGCCCGTAGCAGCGCGAGCCCTCGCGCTTGAACGGCAGGGACTTCAGCGTGCCGACCGGGTGGACGGTGTCGAGATGCGACATCATCAGGATGCCCGCCTCGCCCCGGCGCGGATGCGGGAAATCCCCGCGCACGCAATCACCGAGCCCCGGCGGCCCGGGAATGCGCGTCACGATGGCGCCGGCAGCAGCCAGTTCGGCCGCCGCGAGGTCCATCATCGCGTTGACGGCGGCGGGATCGAAGGTCGGGCTCTCACATTCGATCCAAGGCCGCAGGCCCGCGATCAGGGCGTCGGTGTCCAGCGTGAGATCGGCGGGGCGAAAATCGGCAGGCATGGGGAAACGTCCTTCAGGCCACAGTCCGCGTTTCGACAAGTCGCGCCAGCAGGCTCGCGCCGATCGGCAAGATGCCGTCGTCGAGCACGAAGGCGGGGTTGTGCACCGGCACGCTGCCGGCGTGTCCCACCCAGGCATAGGCCCCTGGCACGACGCGCAGCATGTCGGCGAAATCCTCGCTGCCCATCACGGGTTTCGGCTCGGTCAGGACATTGCCGACGCCAACGATCTCAGCAGCCACCGCAGCGGTCGCGACCGCTTGCTCGGGATGGTTCACCAGCACGTCGAAGATTCCGCGGATGTCGACATCGATCTGCACGCCGAAGCTCAGCGCCATGCCGGCGGCGATCTCGCGCATGCGCTCGCGGATCAGCTTGGCGATCTCGGGCGAGAAGGTGCGCACCGTGCCTGCGAGCACCGCCTCCTCCGGGATCACGTTATAGGCTGAGCCGGCATGGATCTGCGTGATCGAGAGCACGGCGGCCTCGCGCGGATCGGCATTGCGGCTGACGATGGTCTGCAGCGCAGCCGCGAGCGAGATCGCAACAATGACCGGGTCGCGGCCGACATGGGGCATCGCGCCATGGCAGCCCTTGCCGGTGATCTTGATGTCGAAGAAATCTGCACCCGCCATCGCCGCACCGGGAAACACCGCGATCTGGCCGGGGTCGAGATTGGGCGCGTTGTGGATGCCGTAGATCTCGTCGCAAGGGAATCGCTCGAACAGATTGTCGGCGAGCATGGCGCGGGCCCCGCCCAACCCCTCCTCCGCCGGCTGGAACACGAACACCGCCGTGCCGGCGAAGCCTCGGTTCTCGGCGAGGTAGCGGGCGGCGCCAAGCAGCATGGTGGTGTGGCCGTCATGGCCGCAGGCATGCATCCGGCCGGGGATGGTCGAGCGCCAGGGTAGGTTGGTGATCTCGTCCATCGGCAGCGCATCCATGTCGGCGCGCAGGCCGACCCGCCGGCCTGGCCCGCCGGTGCCCTGGAGAATTCCGACCACGCCGGTTCCGCCGATGCCGCGATGCACCTCGATGCCCCAGGAGGCCAGCTTCTCGGCCACGATGCCCGAGGTGCGGACCTCCTCGAAGCCGATCTCGGGATGGGCGTGGAGATCGCGGCGGATGGCGACGAGGTCGTCGGTGAAGGCGTCGATCTCGGGAAGCGCAGGCATGATACTGAAAACTCCGGAAGGATGAAGGCGTTCAGCCGAAGACAGGGCCGAGCGGCGCCGTGCGCAAGCCCGGCCGCAGATGCTTCCACGGCAGCACGGAGGGATCGACCGGCATCGGCCCGGGCGCGGCGCAGACCAGGATCGAATGCGCGATCGGCTCGAAATCAGCACGGAAATGCACCGAGCTCTTGTTGACCAGGATCGCCTGCTCGGTCGGCTCGATGCCGACCTGGCGGTACATCTCCTGATCGGCCATCTGCGCCTTGCGCGAGGCGACGACGATCCGAACCCCGCCGATCCGTAATGCCGCGCAAGCGCCGAGATTCATCCGCGAGCCCCCGAAGAACGGCCCCGGCGCAATAAACCGCCCGTCCGACAGCTGTTCGACGGTAAAGGTGCCTTCGAGCGGGACATCGCCGGGAATGCCCGACTTCGCTCCCAGAGACGCCGTGATCGTCGCGCCGACGCCCGCCTCATGCGCTTGGCGCGCGACCTGCGGATCGACGATGAGGCCGATCGCGGCGCGCTCCGCGCCATTGCGCACCAGCGCGCGGGCCATGCCCATCGTGTCGGAATCACCGCCCGCGCCGGGATTGTCCTGCGTGTCGGAGATCACGATCGGCTTCGTTGCGCCCTCAGCCAGCGCCATGGCTTCCAGAACGCCCGCATCGGGCTGGAAGACCTTGCCGTTGAACGCGGCCTCGCTCGCCAGCACGCGCGCCGTCACAGCGTCGGCCGCCCGGTCGGCATCTCCTTGCGTCGCGCCATAGGCCACGACCGCCGGCCCGCAATCGGCGAAATCGGCGGCCGGGAAACCGGGCAGGAAGGACAGCGTCGGAACGCTCTCGCCTTCGAGCGCGGCGAGCTCGCCATAGATCGTCTTGCATGGCTCCATCGCGGTCGCCTGCCAGGCGATCGGGATCAGATAGGGGATCTGGCGGAACGCCTTGGCGTCGCGCTTGCCCGTGCCGATCAGCCGGGCGAGATAGGTCGTCGCCCGGCTCCCGGTGAGCGCCATGTCGACATGCGGATAGGTGCGGTAGGCGACGAGCGCGTCGGCGCTGTCGACCATGAGCTGCGTGACATTGCCGTGCAGATCGAGGCTGGCGACGAGCGGCACGCCGGGGCCGATCGCGGCGCGCACCCGGCGCAGCGTCTCGCCCTCACCATCGGGAAAGCCCTCCGCCACCATGGCACCGTGCAGGTCGAGATAGACCCCGTCGAGCGGCAGTGCCGCAGTGATCGCCTCCACCAGCTCGCCGAGAAGCGCCTCGAAAGCCTCCGCCGTGACATGCGCCGAGGGGCTCGCCGCGCACCAGAGTGTCGGCACCATCTCCCACCCCAAGCCGCGCGCCGTCTCGACGAAGCCGGACGCGCCGACATTGACATTCCGCACCGCCTCGAAAACCGCCTCGCCCCGCGCCAGCGACGGCCAGCCGCCACCCTGGACGAAGGCGTCGAGTCCGGCCTTGCTCGGCGCGAAGGTGTTGGTCTCGTGCAGGAAACCGCCGAAGGCGATGCGTGGCGACATGGGCTGGAGGCTCCGGGCGGATCGCGAGAGGCCGCAGGTAACCATGGGCCGCTCTGCCCTCCAAGAGCGAAATCGCGTCGCCTGCCTGATGAATAGGCAGCGTCTCGTGCGTCACGTCCCCGGCAGGAGGCCCGGCCAGAAATGCCCGTCCGCAGTCGGGCGCTTGCCGAAGATCGCCTGCCCCACCCGCACCACGTCGGCGCCCTCCTCGATTGCGATCTCGAAATCGCCGGTCATGCCCATGGAGAGCAGGTCGATGCCGCAGCCACCTTGACTCTTCGCCAGGCGCGCGCGGACGGCCTGGAGACGGCGAAAGCACGCCCGCTCCTGCTCGGGCGTCCCTTTGAGAATCGCCAGCGTCATCAGCCCCTTCGGCTTCAACGAGGGAAAGCGGCCGAGCTCCGCGACGAAGGCATCCGCCTCGTCCGGCATGATGCCGTATTTGCTCTCTTCGCCGGAGGTGTTGACCTGCACGAAGACGTCGAGCGTGCGTCCGGCTGCGACCAGGCTTTCATGCAGCAGGCCGGCCAGGCGCAGGCTGTCGAGCGCCTGGAACTCGCTGGCGAAAGAGACCATCGCCTTGGCCTTGTTGGTCTGGAGATGCCCGATCACGCTCCAGCTCACCCCGAGCGAGGTGAGCGCCTTCGCCTTGCCTTGCGCCTTCTGGACCTTGTTCTCGCCCAGCGTGGTCATGCCGACGCCGACGGCGAGCCTGACGACCTCGACCGGCACGGTCTTGCTGACCGGCAACAGCCTGACCGAGGAGCGCGACCGCCCGGCACGGGCGCAGGCGGCCGCGATCCGCTCCTCGACGGCGGCGAAATTGTCGCGCAGCGTCCGCTCCGGGTCATCCCCGAAGCGCGCGCGGATCTGCGCCTCCAGATCGCCCGGCTGATCCATCGTCGCTCTTCTCCTGGCGAAGCCTCGGCGTCACTTCTCGACGAAGGCGCGCTCGACGACATAGGTGGCGGGCGTCGAGCTCGAACCTTCGACGAACCCCTTGCCCTCGAGCATGACCTTCATGTCAGCGAGCATGGCGGGGCTGCCGCACAGCATCACCCGGTCATGCGCCGCATCGGCGACCGGCAGGCCGAGCGAGGCGAACCAGTCGTCGGAGCCGAACAGCTCGGTGACGCGGCCGCGATTGGGATACTCCTCGCGCGTCACGGTGGGGTGATAGATCAGCTGCGCCGCGACCATCTCGCCGATCAGCTCGTCGGCCGGCAGCTCCTCGCGGATGAAATGCTCATAGGCCAGCTCCGACACCAGCCGGACGCCATGGACGAGCACGACCTTCTCGAACCGCTCATAGGTCGCCGGATCGCGGATCAGGCTCATGAAGGGCGCCAGACCCGTTCCCGTCGAGAGGAAATACAGGTTGCGGCCGGGCACCAGGTTGTCATGCAGCAGCGTGCCGGTCGCCTTGCGCCCGATCAGCACCTCGTCACCGGGCACGATCTTCTGGAGCCGCGAGGTCAGCGGCCCGTTCTGCACCTTGATGCTCAGAAACTCGAGCTCTTCGTCATAGGGCGCGCAGGCCATGCTGTAGGCGCGCAGCAGCGGGCGCCCCTCGACCATCAGGCCGATCATCGCGAACTGTCCGGCCTCGAAGCGGAATGCGGGATTGCGGGTGGTGCGGAAGCTGAACAGCGTGTCGTTCCAGTGATGAACCGACAGGACCTTCTCGACATACTGATTGCTCATGCTCGTTTCTTTCAGTCCGACCCGTTGCGTTCCGCGCTTGCGCGATCAGGGTCCGTCTGCGCCGAAGACCATCGCCGATTTGCCTGATCGGCCGCGCCAGTCGTCGGCATCGCCGGGAGGTTTGCCCTTCTCGCAGATGCGAGGCCACTCCTCCGCGAAGCGCGCGTTGAACGCAAGCCACCGCGTGCCGTCCCTGTCGTCATCGCGACGAATGGCCTGCGCCGGACAGGCCGGTTCGCAGACGCCGCAATCGATGCACGCGTCGGGATGGATGACGAGCATGGCCTCGCCCTTACGGAAACAATCGACGGGGCAGACGCTGACGCAATCCATGTAGAGGCAGCGAATGCAGTTTTCCGTGACGACGTAGGGCATGGGCGTGCGGGGTTCTCATCGGGATCGAGCGCAGGACATCGAGGCACGGTGGTTTTTGGAAGAACCAGTTAAAGCGGGATCGAGCAGGCCACTTTCGGCGGCCAGCGTCTTGACATGGCACGGCGGTTGCTTGGAATTTGTCCAAGGGAGCCGTCCGATGCGACACAAGCCGTCCCGCGCCAAATGGTCCGACCTGTTGCACCTGACCTTGGACCAAGGCAGTTCAAGCCCGATTTTCCAGCAGATCTATCTCGCCTTGCGCGAGGCGATCGTGGCCAACACGCTGGCGCCCGGCAGCAAATTGCCGTCGAGCCGCGGCCTCGCACTCCGCTTGAAGGTCTCGCGAACATCCGTGGTCTCGGCCTATGATCAGCTCCTGGCCGAGGGCTATGTCGTCGGCCGCGAGGGCTCGGGCACCTATGTCTCGGACGATGTGCCGGCGGCCATGGTCACCCCGGCGCGTGTCGCCGGAGCCGACGGCACGGCTCCCCGGCAGATGGTCTCCGTGGCCGGCGCGCGTTACGGCCGCTTCGCTGCGGACCTGATACCGCCCGGCAGCCTGCCCTTCGCAGCCGGCTGCTGCTCGGTCGATGCCAAGACCGTCGAGGCCTGGCGGCGGATCGGGGCCGAGCAGATGCGGCGCTTCGATCCGGTCAATCTCTCCTATGCCGACCCCAGCGGCGAACTGTCCCTGCGCCGGGAAATCGCGGCCTATCTGCGCGCCGCGCGCGCCGTCCAGTGCGACGAGGAGCAGATCATTGTGCTCTCGGGCGCGCAACAGGCCATCGACCTGTCGATCCGCACCCTGCTCGATCCGGGCGACCCCGTCTGGATCGAGGACCCCGGCTACGCTGCGACCCGTGAGGCGCTGGCCGCCGCGGGCGCCAGCCTGGTCCCCGTTCCTGTCGACGAGAACGGGCTCGACGTCGCCGCCGGCATCGCCTCGGCCGCCCGGGCGCGGGCGGTCTACATCACGCCCTCCCATCAATATCCGACCGGCGCTGCGATGAGCATGGCGCGCCGCCTCGAGCTGCTGGCCTGGGCCTCTCAGACCGGCGCCTGGATTATCGAAGACGATTACGACAGCGAGTTCCGCTATGCCGGCCGCCCGCTCGCCTCGCTGCAAGGGCTCGATCGGGGTGGCTGCGTCGTCTATGTCGGTACGCTCAGCAAGGTGCTCTTCCCCGGCATCAGGCTGGGCTTCGCAGTGGTGCCGCACCATCTGATCGATGTCTTTCGCGGCGCGCGCTTTCTCAGCGACCGCTCGCCGCCGACGCTGCAGCAGGCAATGACGGCGCAGTTCATGCGGCAGGGCTTCCTGACCAGCCATATCCGGCGCATGCGCCAGCGCTACAAGGAGGCCCGCGACGTCGTCGTCGAGGCGATCGCGCGGCATCTGGGCGACCTCGTCGACATCGAGGTGCCCGAATGCGGCATTCAGCTCGTGATCCATTTTCGCGACGGGCTGTCCGACATCGCCGTTGCCGAAGCGGCGCGGCGGCAGGGCATCATCGTCAAGCCGGTCAGCCCGCATTACGTCGCCGCTCGACCGCGGCAGGGGCTCGTCCTCGGCTATTCCGGCTTCGACAACCACAAGCTGCGTGCCGCCGCGGCCGAACTCGGGCGCATCGCCCGCTGCGTCGCAGATCGCGGGAGCGAAGCCGGGTCCGGTTCGGGAGCCACCCAAGATCCCACTCTGGCGAAAGCGTCGCTAAGCGGCTGAACGCTCAGACGCTTAGCCGCGTCACATAGTGCTTCAGCATGGTCTCGACGACCTGCCAGCGGCCTGTGAAGCCGGGCTCCATCACCATCGCGTCGCCCGCTCGCAACGTCATCGGTGCGCCGCCCTCGGGCGTGACCTCGACGATGCCCGATATCACGTGGAAGAACTCCCAGTGCTCGAACCGGAAGGCGAAGACGCCTTGCGTCGACTGCCAGAGGCCCGACGAGGTCGTCACGCCGCCTTCCTCCGCCAGGTAATGCCGCCAGTTCCGGCATTGCGGATCGCCCTCGACGACGTGGAAACCGCGCGGCCGGACATAGCCCTCCATGGGTGGTCCTGAGGGTGCGGCAGGCACCAACTGGGAAAGCGACGCACCCATTTCACTGCCCCCGCCTCGGTCGCTCGGCAGGCGATTGTCCGCGCGAAAAGCGACCGGGACAGGTCCACTCCCAAAGCATCGAAGAGGCCACTCCGCCCGATGGCCGACGTGGTCATGCCGCGTCGCAAAAAGTGGTTCTTTCAAACGCCTCCAGCCACGGCGGACGCTGAGCCCGATCAACCGGCACCAGTTGTGGCCAGCCGGTCAGGTTATGCGCAACCGTTGGGAGGCCTCCGTGATCAGCCGCCGTACAGCCCTCAAATTCGCCGCAGCCTCGCTGCTCCCCGCCCCTGCCTTTGCCCAGACGGAACGCTCGCGCACGCTCAAGCTCGTGCCGCAGGCCGCGCTCTCCGTGCTCGACCCGATCTGGACCACGGCCGCCGGCACGCAGAACCACGGCTACCACATCTTCGACACGCTCTACGGCCTGAACGCGAAGTTCGAGCCCCTGCCCCAGATGGCAGCCGGACATACCACCTCGAGCGACGGGCTGGTCTGGGAGATCAGGCTGCGCGACGGGCTGAAATTCCATGACGGCGAGCCGGTTCGCGCCGTCGATTGCGTGGCCAGCCTGAAGCGCTGGGCAGCGCGCGATGCGCTCGGCCAATTGCTCGCGGCCACGGTCGACGAGTGGCAGGTCAAGGACGACAAGACCTTCGCGATCCGGCTGAAGCAGCGCTTTCCGCTGATGCTCTACGCCCTCGCCAAGCCGGCGACAAACGTACCCTTCATCATGCCCGCGCGGATCGCCGCGACCGATCCGATGAAGCAGGTCACCGAGATGGTGGGCTCGGGCCCCTATCGCTTCCTCGCCGACCAATACATGGCCGGCCAACGCGCGGTCTACGCCAGGTTCGACGGCTATGTGCCCCGGCAGGAGGCGCCCGAACGCACCTCCGGCGGCAAGGTGGCGCATGTCGAGCGCGTCGAATGGACGGCGATCCCCGACAGCGCCACCGCGCTCGCGGCCCTTCAGACAGGCGAGGTCGACTGGTGGGAGCAGGTCCTGCCCGACATGATCTCGATCTTGAAGAAGGACGCCAACATCAAGGTCGGCAATGGCGACCCCAACGGCTATGTTGGTCTGATCCGCTTCAACAGCTCGCAGGCGCCGTTCAACAACGCCAAGCTGCGCCTGGCCGTGCTCTCGGCGGTGAATCAGGTGGATTACATGGGCGCCGTCACCGACAACGACCCCAGCGCCTACACGCTGTGCAAGTCGTTCCTGCCCTGCGGCACGCCCTATGGCATCACCCCGACCAAGAACCACATATCAGACAAACCCGACCTGGCCGCCGCCAAGGGGCTGGTCAAGGAATCCGGCTACAACGGCGAGAAGATCGTCGTCATCAATCCCGCCGATTTCCCCACGATCCGCCCGATGGGCCAGATCACGCATGAGTTGCTGCGCTCGCTCGGGCTGAATTCCGAACTGGTCGAGACCGATTGGGGCACCGTGCTGCAGCGGCGCGGCAACCGCGAATCCGTCGAAAAGGGCGGCTGGAGCATCTTCCACACCTGGTGGCAGGCGATCGGCATCACCACCCCGGCGACATCAGGCTATATCCGCGGCCAGGGCGCGGGCGGCTGGTTCGGCTGGTACGGCAACGCCGCCGTCGAGGATCTGACGAAGCGCTGGCTCGCCGCCGAAACCGAAGCCGAGCGCGCCACGCTCGCCGCCGGCATCCAGAACATCGTCGCGGAGGATGTGCCCGCCGTGCCGCTGGGCGTCTTCAACATCCGCACGGCCTACCGGGCCAACATCTCCGGCATCGTCGAAGGCTGCGCGCCCTTCCCCTGGAACGTCAGGCGCGTCTGAGAGCCCGCTCGCGGCGGGTCGCGAAGTGGCCCGCCGCACACCCGACAAGTGGTCATTGCACTTGGTTCGGTTCGAACCCTGAGATCAACTTTCGCACGCCCGGAACATGTCCGCGGCTGGCGGATCGAGGATGCCTGATGAAGACCGTACGCGTAGCTTGCGCCCATGACTGCCCCGACATGTGCTCCCTGATCGCCCAGGTCGACGGCGACAGGATCACCAAGATCTCCGGCGATCCGGACCAGCCCTTCACCGCCGGCTTCGCCTGCGCCAAGGTCAATCGCGATGCCGAGCTGGTGCATTCGCCCGAGCGCCTGAAGACCCCGCTGCGCCGCACCGGCCCCAAGGGCTCGCGCCAGTTCGAGGCCGTCTCCTGGGAGGAGGCGCTCGACGAGATCGAGGCGAAGTGGAAGGCGATCATCGCGCAATCCGGCCCGCTGGCTCTGCTCGGCTACGCCTACAGCGCCCATCAGGGCCAGATGAACCGCCACATCGTCAACGGCCTGTTCTACGCCATGGGCACCAGCCGCCTGCAGGCCGGCACGGTCTGCGACAGCTGCTGCGAGACCGCCTGGGATCTGACGCTCGGTCCGGTCGGCGGCGCGGACCCCGAATCCGTCGTCGATTCCGATCTCGTCATCGCCTGGGGTTGCGACCTGATGGCGGTGAACGTGCATTTCTGGGCCAAGCTCGAGATCGCTCGCAAGCGTGGCGTCCAGGTCGTGGTCATCGACCCGCGCCGCAGCCGCACCGCTGTCAGCGCTGACTGGCACCTGCCGATCCGCATCGGCACGGATGCGGCGCTCGCGCTGGGCATCGTCCATATCCTCGTGCGCGACGGCCTCTGCGACCGGGCTTATCTCGCGGCGAACACACTGGGCTTCGACCAATGGGAGCGCGAGACGGTGCCGCGCTTCACGCCCGATTACGTCTCCGACGTCACGGGCCTGCCCGTGGCCGACATCGAGAAGCTCGCGGCAATGTATGGCGCGGCGAAACGCTCCTTCATCCGCATCGGCGAGGGCATGACGCGGCTCGCCCGCGGCGGCCAGGCGCTGCGCGCGGTTGCCACCTTGCCGGCCGTGACCGGCGCCTATGGCCGGCCGGGCGGAGGCGCCCTGCTGCTGACCGCCGGCTCGATGGACTTCAACTTCTCGGCCGTCCGCAAGCCGTCGGGCCCCGCCGCCACGCGGCTCGTCAACCAGACCCTGCTTGGCCGCGAACTGCTGGAGATGAACGATCCGCCGCTGCGCGCGCTCTTCATCGCCGCCAACAACCCGGCCGTGACCTGCCCGGAAGCCGGCAAGGTCCGCGAAGGCCTCGCGCGCGGGGACCTCTTCACCGTCGTCCACGACCCGTTCATGACCGATACGGCGGCCTATGCCGACATCGTCCTGCCGGCGACGACCTATCTCGAAACCGAGGATTTCTACCGCGGCTACGGCAATTACTACATGCAGTATTCGCCGGCGGCGGTCGCGCCGCAGGGCGAGGCCTGGTCCAATTTCCGCCTCGCCCAGGAGCTCGCCCGGCGCATGGGCGTCGTCGATCCGGTCTTCGCGAAGACGCAGAAGGAAATCCTGCCGGAATTCTTCAGGGGCTCGACCGGCGCGGTCGCGGCCGTCGAGCCGTCGAGCCTGTTTGATGGCGTTCCTGTGAAGGCCGCCCCTCCAGCCGGCCAGAGCTTCGCCACCCCGTCCGGCAAGCTCGAGATCTATTCCCAGGCGCTCGCCGACCAGGGCGTCCCGCCGATGCCGGACTGGCAGCCCGACGAGCAGGAGGTCGCCGACGCCGGGAAATGGCCGCTGCGCCTGCTGACCGCCCCCTCCTATTTCCAGCCCCACACCGCCTTCTCCGGCGTCGCCTTCCTGCGCCAGCGCGAGGGCGAGCCCTTCTGCGTGCTGCACCCGCAGGACGCCGCGCAGCGCGGACTGGCGAACGGTGCCAAGGTCAGGCTGTTCAACGAGCGGGCAGCCATCGGCCTGCTGCTCAAAGTGGCCGACGACGTGCAGCCAGGCGTCATTCTCGTGCCCGGACAGCGCCCCGGCACGGAAGCCGTCGACGGCACCGTCAACATGCTCTGCTCCGATCGCCTGACCGACATTGGCGAAGGCGCCTCCTATCAGAGCACCTTCCTGGATGTCGAAGCCTGGGAGACGCGCGCCTGAAGCCGGGCGCGGCAAGCAGCGGAAACCCGACATGAGCACGGCCGGACAGCTCGCCACCCTCTCTGCTCATGACATGGCCGCCCTGGTGCGTGACAAGCGCGCCTCCCCGGTCGAGATCGTCGAGGATGTGCTCGCCCGCATCGCCGCGCGCGAACCGCGCCTCAACGCCTTCGTGGCGCTCGACGCCGAAGGCGCCCGCGCCGCCGCCCGCGAGGCGGAAGCTGCCGTCATGCGCGGTGACACGCTCGGCCCCCTGCATGGCGTGCCGGTCACCATCAAGGACGTCCAGGCTGTCGCCGGCCTGCCGACCCGGCGCGGCTCGCGCTTGTCCGACCCGTCGCCGGCGACCGCCGACGCACCCGCCGTTGCGCGGCTGCGCGCCGCTGGTGCCGTGATCCTCGGCAAGACCACCACGACCGAGCAAGGCTGGACGGCCGTCAGCGAGAACCCGCTGACGGGCGCGACCGACAATCCATGGAAGCCGGGCTACACGGCCGGCGGCTCCTCGTCGGGCGCGGCCGCGCTCGCCGCCGCAGGCTGCGGCCCGCTGCATCTTGGCACCGACGGTGCGGGCTCCGTGCGCCTGCCGGCGCATTTCTGCGGCGTCGTCGGCTTCAAGCCGACCTTCGGCATGGTGCCTTATGTGCCGGTGCCCAACAATGGAGCGCTGTCTCATATCGGCCCGATCGCCCGCGATCCCGCCGATGCCGAACTGATGCTGGAGGTGATGGCGGGAGCCCATCCCGCCGACCACACCACCCTGCCCGGCGGCTTCCGGCGCGATCCCGCAAGCCATGATCTCACCGGCCTGCGGATCGCCTACAGCCCCGATCTCGGCCATGCGCGGGTCGATCCCGACATCGCCATGCAGGTCGAGGCCGCTGCCTGCGTCTTCGAGGCGCTGGGTGCCCGCGTCGAACTCACCACCCCGGCTTGGGGCCCGCTCGGTCCCGACCTGATCCGAGGGCTGTGGGGCCCGCCGCTCCTGCCCTATCGCCCGGCCGACGATCGGACGGAAGCTGCCATGGATCCGGGCTTCGTCGCCTGCTTGCGCGAAACCGGCCAGGCCTCCTGGCGCGACCTGCATGCCGCGCAGTCGCGCCGGCACGCCTATGCCGGCGCGGTCGGGCCCTGGTTCGCCGAGGGCTGGGACCTGCTGCTGACGCCCTCCGCCTCGGTCGCCGCCTTTCCGCATGGCCGTCAGGTGCCGGACCACTGGCCGCCGCATGCGTGGGACTGGCTGGTCTGGGCGGAGTTCTCCTACCCGTTCAACCTCGCCCATTGCCCGGCGGTCTCGGTGCCCTGCGGGCTGACGCCGGAGGGCTTGCCCGTAGGCCTGCAGATCGTCGGCCCGCGCCTGTCAGACCCGCTGGTGATGCGCGCCGCCCGCGCGTTCCTCGACGCGCGGCCCTTTGCGCCGCTGCACTAGATGTCCTGCGCGTCGAGCGCACGGTAGAGCGGCAGCGCGAACGGAGCGATCCGGCGCAGGAGCCCCGGCAGCGGCTGCCCCTTGGGCTCGGAAAGCGGCAGGGCGAGCGTCTCGAGCGGCGTCCCTTGCGTGGCCCGCGCCAGTTCGCGCCCCAGCGAGATCGAGAGCGCCACCGCCCGGCCGTTGCAGCCGACCCAGCCGAAACCGTTGGGTCCGAGCTGGTGGATGCGGGGATAGCCTGGCACCTGCGGCTTGAGCACGTCGTCTGGCGTCATGCCGATATAGCCCGACCAGACATAGTCGAAGGACACCTCGCCAAGTTGCGGCCAGAGCCACTTCAGGCGCTCCCCGACCGGCCCGCGCAGATTGTCGCCGCCCGCACCGGGAAACACCGCCGCCCCGCCCGTCACCAGCCGGTTGCGCGCATCCCAGCGGGCGAAATAGAGCTCGCGATGCGTGTCCGACAGCGCCTGCCGGCCGGGAATGATCGTCTTGGCGATGTTGTCGCTGATCGGCTTCGTCGCCATCTGCCAGGACAGCACGGGAATGACCTCGCCGGCGATGTCCGGCGCAAGCCCCGGCGCGAACTCGCCGGTATAGGCGTTCGTCGCCAGCACCAGGGCGCGCGCCGTGACCGAACCTTTCGCGGTCCTGACGACCCAGCGATCGCCCTCGCGCGCCATCGCGGTCGCCGGCGAGCGCACATGGATCGTCGCCCCGAGCTTCAGCGCCACCTCGGCCAGGCCACGCGCGAGCGCAAGCGGGTTGATATGGCCGCCGCTGCGGTTCCAGAAGCCGCCGAACCAGGCCTCCGAGCCCGTCATCTGCGCGGTCGCGGCACGATCCAGCAGCTCGACCGGCGCGCCGATCGCCGACCATTCGCGCACGCGCTTTTCGGCCAGCTTGAACCGGCCGGGCGAATGCACCGGTTGGACCCAGCCCGCCTGCTCGGCTTCGGCGGGAATGTCGTATTTTCTGATGGTGTCGAACAGATACTGCGCGCTGTCACGCAGCACCGCGTTGAAGCGCTCGCCGGCCTCGCCATGGCGGGCCACCATTGCCGAGGGATCGTGCCCCGCCAGCGTCGGGATGACCTGTCCGTTGTTGCGTCCCGAAGCGCCCCAGCCGGGTTCGGCCGCCTCAACCACGACGACCTCGACGCCGGCCTCGCGCAGATGGATCGCGGTCGACAGCCCCGTGAAGCCGGCCCCGATCACCACCACATCGGCCTGGACGTCGCCCTCCAGCGCATTGAGCGCCGGCCCGCCCGGCGCGGTCGCGGCCCAGAGCGAGGGCGGCCAGGTGACGGAAGTGGAGGCGGACATGGGCTGAACTTCCCGAGAGAGGCGAAGGGCGCGCCGATGCCGCCCCTGAACTCATCCTTGCCACCTCGCGGCACGGAGGCAAGGGGCGCGTTCTCGCATTGCGACAAGTCGGGGTCGGATTTTCTCTCTATGCGAACGGCCGCGAACACGTTCTTCTAAAATTGCCGATATATCATTCCACGCTTGGAATATTCATCCACGCGTCGCTATGTTCGCAGCGCAGCAGGGGGCTGTCGGGACGGAGCGTGTGGGCGATTGCGCCCCGACCGCACTTCGGCTGAACTCGCACCTCTGTCGGCTTTCGACCAAGGGCTCCCCATGTCTCTCAAGCACATCATCGGCCTCGATCATGTCGTGGTGACCGTTCGCGATCTCGACGCCGCCGCCGAGCAATGGCGCCGTCTCGGCTTCACCGTCTCGCCACGCGGCACCCATTCGCCGATCCTCGGCACCGGCAACTACACGATCATGTTCGGCGAGGATTATGTCGAGCTGCTCGGCATCCTGACCGAGACCGAGCAGAACAAGCCGACGCGCGACTACCTCGCCAAGCGCGAAGGACTGGAGCGCGCCGCCTTCACCACGGACGACGCCGCAGCCGGCGCGGACGAACTGAAGGCGCGCGGATTCGAAGCGCTCGGCCCGATCCATTTCGGCCGCCCGGTCGATCTGCCCAGCGGCGGCACCGGAGAGGCCCGCTTCAACGTCTTCCGCTGGCCCCTGAGCGAGCAGCCCGGGGGCTTGCGCATCTTCGCCTGCCAGCATCTGACGCGCGAAACCGTCTGGATTCCCGAACTCCTGGAGCATGCCAACGGTGCGAAGCGGATCATCCGCCTCGAAGTTCTCGCAGCCGATCCGAAGGCTGCTGCGGAGCATCTCGCCCGCCTGATCGACGAGCCGGCACGCGCCGAGGGAGATGGCTGGCTGGTGCCTTCCGGCGGCAAGCGTGCCGACATCCTGTTCTACGACGCAGCGGGCTTCGCGCGCCGCTACCCCGCGGCCGTGCGCGACGGCGCGGCCACCGAGGGGGCCGCCTCGCTGGTCGTCGCGAGCGATGACATCGATGGAGCCAAGGCCGCGCTCGGCCCGCTCGCGACCGTTCATGACGGCGCCGTCAGCGTCGCGGCGAGCGCCGCCAATGGCCTGATCGTGAGCTTCCTGCCGCAATAGCACGCTCGCCCGCTTTATGGGCAGCGCCACCGTTGACGCCGGCTGCCGCCACCCCCATCGTTTCCCTTACGTGACCTCAGGACCCGAGGATTTCCCATGGACATCACCCGCCGCGCCGCGCTGCTCACCAGCGCCGCCATCGCCTCCAGCGTCGCCTTCCCGGGCCGCTCGGTGTTCGCGCAGGAGACGCCGCGCAAGGGCGGCGTCTTTACCGTCCATTACGGGGCCGAGCAGCGCCAGCTGAACCCGAGCCTGCAGGCCTCGACCGGCGTCTACATCATCGGCGGGAAGATTCAGGAGCAGCTCGTCGATCTCGACGCCGCCGGCAACCCGGTCGGCGTGCTCGCCACGAGCTGGGAAGCGGCGCCCGACGGCAAGACCATCACCTTCAAGCTGCGCGACGGCGTGAAATGGCATGACGGCCGCCCCTTCACCTCCGCCGACGTGCAGTTCACCGCGATGGAGATGTGGAAGAAGATCCTGAACTACGGCACCACGCTCCAGCTCTTCCTCACCGCCGTCGACACGCCCGATCCGCTGACCGCGGTCTTCCGCTACGAGCGGCCGATGCCGCTCGGCCTGCTGCTGCGCGCCTTGCCGGATCTCGGCTACATCTCGCCGCGCCATCTCTACGAGGGCAAGGGCGACATCCGCCAGAACCCGGTCAACCTCGCCCCCGTCGGAACCGGACCGTTCAAGTTCGTCGCCTATGAGCGCGGCCAGCACGTCATCGCCGACCGCAATCCGGACTATTGGCGTCCCAACGCACCCTATCTCGACCGTATCGTCTGGCGCGTCGTCACCGACCGCTCGGCGGCGGCCGCCCAGATGGAAGCCGGCCAGATCCACTACAGCCCCTTCTCCGGCCTCACGATCTCGGACGCCGCGCGCCTCGGCAAGGACAAGCGCTTCATCGTCACCACCAAGGGCAATGAGGGCAACGCCCGCACCAACACGATCGAGTTCAACTTCCGCCGCAAGGAGCTCGCCGACATCCGGGTGCGCCGCGCCATCGCGCATGCGCTCGACATCCCCTTCTTCATCGAGAACTTCCTCGGCGACTACGCCAAGCGCGGCACCGGCCCGGTCCCGTCGGTCTCCACCGACTTCTATCCGGCCGACAACGGCCCGCAATATCCCTTCGACAAGAAGCTCGCCGCCAAGCTGCTCGACGAGGCCGGCTTCAAGGCCGGGGCGGGCGGCACGCGCTTCAGCTTGCGTCTGCACCCCGCCCCCTGGGGCGAGGACATCACGCTCTTCGCCACCTTCATTCAGCAGTCCCTGGCCGAAATCGGGATCAAGGTCGAGATCGTCCGTACCGATGGCGGCGGCTTCCTGAAGCAGGTCTACAACGATTGGGACTTCGACCTGGCCACCGGCTGGCACCAGTACCGCAACGACCCCGCCGTCTCGACCACGGTCTGGTATCGTTCGGGCCAGCCCAAGGGCGCGCCCTGGACGAACCAGTGGGACTGGACCAACCCGCAGATGGACAAGATCATCGACGATGCGGCCACCGAGATCGACGTCGCCAAGCGCAAGGCGCTCTATGGCGATTTCGTTCGGCGCGCCAACACCGAACTGCCGATCTGGACCCCGATCGAGCAGATCTTCCTGACCGCGATCACGGCCAAGGCCCGCAACCACTCCAACACGCCGCGCTGGGGCTCGAGCTCCTGGCACGATCTGTGGTTGGCCGAGTGAAAGATAGGGCGCTCATCCGAGACAATCGCTTGCAGGCTTTTTCGACGTCGATGGCGGGCTCGAGCCCGCCCCCCGCTTGCGGTGGGGAGGGTTGGGTGGGGGGCAGTGCCGCTCGCCGCCACAACGACGAGACGGCACGCCCTGCTTTGCGCCCCACCATCCCGGCCTTCCCCACCGCAAGCGGGGGGAAGGAGAAGAGAACGTCGCGCACTATGCCGGGAGGCTCCCGCTGGACCTCGCCCGACCGCAACATATCAGACCGGTTTCCATGCGCATCCTGACCCTCGCGGGGCGGCGTCTCGCCGCCTCGATCCCGACGCTTGTCCTGATCCTGATCGGGGTCTTCGTCCTGCTGCAATTCGCACCGGGAGACACGGTCGACGCGATGATGGCGCAGATGGGCGGCGGCGACGCCGCGACGGCCAAGCAGTTGCGCGAATATTACGGGCTGGATGTCTCCGCCTGGGCCCAGCTCGGCAACTATCTTTGGCGGCTGGTCCGGCTCGATCTCGGCTTCTCGGCGATCTACGGCAAGCCGGTCGCGACCGTGATCGCCGAGCGCCTGCCCGCGACGATCCTGCTGATGACGGCGTCACTCTCGCTCGCCTTCTTCTTCGGCCTGATCTTCGGCGTCATCGCCGCGCGCGGCGTCAACCGCTGGCCCGACACGCTGATCTCGACGCTCGGCCTCGTCTTCTACGCCATGCCGACATTCTGGTTCGGGCTGATGGCGATCGTCGTGTTCGCGATCTACCTGCAGTGGCTGCCCGCCGGCGGCTTCGAAGACATCACGGTCGGGCTGACGGGCTTGGCGCGCACGCTCGACATCGCCCGGCACCTCGTGCTGCCCACACTGACGCTTGGCCTGTTCTACATGGCGATCTATCTGCGCATCATGCGTGGCTCGATGCTTGAGGTGCTGACGCTCGATTTCGTCCGCACCGCCCGCGCCAAGGGCATGGACGAGACCCGCGTCGTCGTCCGCCATGTCCTGCGCAACGCGCTGCTGCCGATGGTCACGCTGATCGGCCTCCAGGCCGGAACGATGCTCGGCGGCTCGGTCGTGGTCGAGAGCGTCTTCTCGCTGCCGGGGCTGGGCCGCCTCGCCTATGAATCGGTGATCCAGCGCGACCTCAACACGCTGCTCGGCATCGTCTTCGTCTCGGCGCTGCTGGTCATCGTCGTCAACTTCATCGTCGACCTGCTCTATGCCCGGCTCGACCCGCGCATCACGACGGGGGGCTGACGCGATGTCCTTCCTCAGGCTCTATTTCCGCAGCCCGCCAGCCGTGATCGGCCTCCTGCTGCTGATCCTCGTCCTGGCGATGGCCGTGAGCGCCGACTGGTTCTACCCGCGCGATCCGCTGGCGCTGGCCGGGCGGCCGCTGATCTGGCCGTTCGCCAATCCGCGCTTCCTGCTCGGCACCGACAATTCCGGCCGCGACATCGCCGCCCAGATCTTCCACGGCGCGCGCATCTCGCTGCTGATCGGGCTGGTCGCGACCGTCATCTCGGTCCTGATCGGCATCACCATCGGCGCACTGGCCGGCTATTACGGCGACTGGGTCGACACCATCCTGATGCGCGTCACCGAGGCCTTCCAGACCCTGCCGAACTTCATCCTGCTGCTGGTCCTCGTCGCCGTCTTCGGCTCGACCATCACCACGGTCACGGTCGCGATCGGCATCGTTTCCTGGCCAGCCTCGGCGCGGCTGACGCGGGCCGAGTTCCTCTCGCTGCGCAACCGCGAATTCGTCCAGGCCGGCCGCACGCTGGGCCTGCGCGACGTCAAGCTGATCTTCGGCGAGATCCTTCCCAACGCGCTGCCGCCCGTCATCGTCTATGCCAGCGTGGTGATGGCGATCGCGATCCTGCTCGAGAGCGCGCTCGCCTTCCTCAAGCTGTCGGACCCCAACGTCGCCTCCTGGGGCAATTTGATCGGCGCCGGCCGCGACGTGCTGCGGGTGCAATGGTATGTCTCGGCCATTCCCGGCGTCGCCATCCTGGTCACCGTGCTTGCCGTCTCGCTCGTCGGGCAAGGCCTGAACGATGCGCTGAACCCGAGGCTGAAGGGCCGATGAGCGCGATCCTCACCCTCGACGGCGTCAGCGTCAGCCTGCCCCGGAATGCCGACCGGCCCCATGCGATGAGCGAGGTCTCGCTGTCGCTCCACGCCAACGAGATCCTCTGTGTCGTCGGTGAATCCGGCTCGGGCAAGTCGATGACGGCCAATGCCGTGATGCGCCTGCTGCCGCCGGGCGTCGCCATCGATGCCGGGCGCATTTTGTTCGAGGGCCGCGATCTCGCGGGCCTGAGCGAGCCGGAGATGCGCAAGGTCCGCGGCGCCGGCATCGCGATGATCTTCCAGGAGCCGATGACGGCGCTGAACCCGCTGATCACCATCGGCGACCAGATCGGAGAGATGTTCACGCTCCACACCGATCTCGGCAAGGCGCAGATCAGGGACCGAGTGCAGGGCCTGCTCGAAGAGGTCGCCATCCCCGATCCGGTCGCCGCGGCGAAGGCCTATCCGCACGAACTATCGGGCGGCCAGCGCCAGCGCGCCATGATCGCGATGGCGCTCGCCCTCGATCCCAAGGTGCTGATCGCCGACGAACCGACGACAGCGCTCGACGTCACCACTCAGGCCCAGATCCTCGAACTCGTCCGCGACCTGCAGAAGCGCAAGGGCACCGCCGTCCTGTTCATCACCCATGATTTCGGCGTCGTCGCCGAGATCGCCGACCGCGTCGCGGTGATGAGCCAAGGCCGCGTCGTCGAGCAGGGCACGGCGGCGCAGGTGCTCGGCGACCCGCAGCACGCCTATACGAAGCAACTCATTGCAGCCGTGCCGCCGCTCAAGGCGCCACCCGCCCGCGAGCTCAGCCCCGAGCCGATCCTGTCCATCGAACACGTCTCCAAGACCTACCGCACCGGCGGATTCCTCGGCCGCGGCCAGCGCGTCACCCATGCGGTCAAGGATGTCTCGCTCGTCCTGCCCAAGGGCGCGACGCTCGGCATCGTCGGCGAGTCCGGTTCGGGGAAATCGACGCTGGCGCGCTGCCTCGTGCGCCTGATCGATCCAGACTGCGGCGCGATCCGAATCTCGGGCACCGATCTCGCCAGCCTCTCCAAATCCGAATTGCGCGAGGCCACGCGCCATATCCAGATGGTCTTCCAGGACCCCTTCGCCTCGCTCAACCCGCGCCGCAAGGCGGGCGACGCCGTCGCTCAGGGCCTGATCGTGCATGGCACGCCGCGCGCACAGGCACTCGCCCGTGCCCGCGAGCTGTTCGCGCTGGTCGGCCTCGACCCGTCGGCGATCGACCGCTACCCGCATGAGTTTTCCGGCGGCCAGCGCCAGCGCATCGGCCTGGCGCGTGCTCTGGCGCTGGAGCCGCGCGTGCTCGTCGCCGACGAGCCGGTCTCGGCGCTCGACGTCTCCGTCCAGGCACAGGTGCTGAAGCTGCTGGCCGAACTGCGCCAGCGGCTTGGGCTCTCGATCGTCTTCATCACGCACGACCTACGCGTCGCGGCCCAGGTCTGCGACCTCGTCGCGGTGATGAAGAATGGCGAGGTCGTCGAGAGCGGGCCGATCGGCGAGGTCTTCGGCGATCCGCAGCACGCCTATACCAGGGCGCTGCTGGCCTCGATTCCCGGCCGGGACTTCAGTATGCGGGAGCAGCGCGAGAACGCCTGACGAGGGTTCGGCGCCGAGCCGACGCCAGGGAGACGCCATGTCCGTTCGCCAGCAACTGATCGAGCGCTTCTTCCGCTATGTCGCGGTCGAGAGCCAGAGCGATGCCAGCGCGACCACCCTGCCGAGCACGCAGGGCCAGCAGCGGCTCGCCGACATGCTGGCGGACGAACTGCGCGGCCTCGGGCTCGAGAACGTCGCCATAGACGAGCACGCGACCGTCACGGCGCGGAAGCGCGGCACGCGGCCGGACGCACCGAAAATCGGTTTCATCGCCCATCTCGACACGGTCGATGTCGGCCTGTCGCCCGCGATCAACCCGCAGATCCTGCGCTTCGAAGGCGAAGACCTCTGCCTGAACCCGCAGCAGGACATTTGGCTGCGCGTCGCCGAGCATCCCGAGATCGCGCCATGGCGCGGCACGGACATCATCGCGGGCGACGGCACCAGCGTTCTGGGCGCAGACAACAAGGCGGCGGTCGCCATCGTCATGACGCTGCTGGCGACGCTTCGTCCCGACGATGCCCATGGCGACATCCTCATTGCCTTCGTGCCCGACGAGGAGATCGGCCTGCGCGGCGCGAAGGCGCTCGACCTCGCACGCTTCCCCTGTGACTTCGCCTACACGATCGACAGCTGCGAACTCGGCGAAGTCGTGATCGAGAACTTCAACGCCGCGGCCGCCGAGATCGTCTTCACCGGCGTCAGCGCCCATCCGATGTCCGCCAAGGGCGTAATGGTCAATCCGCTGCTGATGGCCCATGACTTCATCGCCACGTTCGATCGCGCCGAGACGCCGGAGCGCACCGAAGGCCGCGAGGGGTATGTCTGGTTCAACGAGATCACCGGCCATGCCGGGCAGGCTCGCCTCAAGGCGATGATCCGCGAATTCGACCGCGATCGCTTCGCATGGCGCAAGCGGCGGATCACCGACGTCGCTCACGAGATCGCAAGGCGCTATCCGACCGGCCGCGTCGAATGCAGCGTCACCGACACATATGGCAACATCTCCGACAGCCTGGGGGACGACCGCCGCCCGGTCGCGTTGCTGATGGCGGCGATGGCCGAATTGCAGATCGAGCCCAAGCTGATCCCGATGCGTGGCGGCACCGACGGCGCGGCCCTGTCGGCGAGAGGGATTCCGACGCCGAATTTCTTCACCGGCGCCTATAATTTCCACTCGCGTTTCGAGTTCCTGCCGATCCCCGCCTTCAAAAAGTCCTTCGAGGTCGCGCGCGCGATCTGCATGCGGGCGGCCATGCCCTCATGACAAGGCTCGCCGCCCTGAGCGCAGGGTGATCGGGCAGCCGTTGTGCCGATCAGGACAGGATGCGTGTGATGCCATCGGCGAAGTCCGACGCCCGTTCCTCGCCGGCCTCGGCATAGCCCGGAGCAAACCCGGTGCAGCCGGACGCGACGCCGGTCGTGCCCGACCCTCGCGCGGATCTCCGCAGCAGCGTCGCCTTGAGCGCACACGGCTCGCCGCCCACCATGCCCGACGCCTCCCCCATGTCGAACAGGCATGAGGCGCACGGCAGGCCCGGCCCATAGGACGCACCTGCCCGCAATTCGATGGGGATGCCGGACAACTCCGTTGAAAGAGGCATGGATCGGACTCCAGTGTGACGCAACGCATCGCCGGAACCAACCCTGGCATGGCGGGCCTCACCGAGGCCTTAATTCAGTCTGCGCGATCATCAGTGAGGCAGACGCGCATTGGCCGCGCAGCCTGCCAAATACAACACCATCTTAACTGTAAGGGCGGATGTTGCGCCAAGCTGTCTCACAAGGATTCGAGATGCCATCCAACACCTCTCCTCGCGTGGTCGATCAGGGTTTGCGCGACGAGGTCTATATTTCGCTTGTGCGCTCGCTGTATGCCGATGCGCGGACCCTGATCGTAGGGTCCAGCGGGACGGTCTTGGCGGCTATTCTGAGCGCTCTGTTGACGAGCCATCCGGCATTCTATGCCTGCGCCGCCATTCTGCTCTGCGTGGCGCTGATCCGGGCTGCGGACGTCGCGCAGTTCAAGTCGGCCGGGCACGGGATGCGCGATCGCGGCGACGCCTCCCGCTGGGAGAGACGCTACACCGTCTTTGCCTCGGTCTATGTCTTCGTTCTCGGGATCTGGTGCTTTCTCACCTTCGCGATTCCCGCCAGTCCGCCGGTCCAGCTCCTCGCCTTCTCGATGACGCTGGCCAACCTCATCGGCGTCGCCGGCCGCAACTATGGCAGCCGCATTCTGGTCGCGACCCAGCTGACCTGCGCGGGCGTGCCGCTGCTCGCCGGTCTCATGCTCGCAGGCAACGCCCACTACGCTGTCGTTGCCTGCGTGCTGGGCCCATTCCTTCTGAGCTTCAAGAGCATCGCCGACAAGCTTCGCGCGACACTCACGACGGCCATCGTCTCGGCCAAGCGCGAACGCCTCCTGGCGGCGCGCCTCGAAGCCGCGCTGGACAACATGGCGCATGGCCTGTGCATGTTCGAGCGCGACGGGCGGTTGTCGCTCGTCAACCGCCGCCTGCCGGCCATCGTCGGCCTGCCTGCCGGACTCGCTGAACCGGGTCGCGGCATTGGGCGCTTCCTGGTCCGCAGCCAGCGCTCCGGGCTGATCGGCCGCGCCCAGTTGCGCAGCCTCGTCATGGCCGCCCGCCTGGCCTTGCGCGATCATAGCGAGGCCAGGCTCACCACGCGCCTTGCAAATGGCCGCGTCCTCGACCTGACGTTCCGGACATCGGGCGTCACCGGCACCGTCGTCGTGATCGAGGACGTCACCGAACAGCGCCTGCAGGAGGACAAGATCCGCCAGCTCGCGCATTACGACCCGCTGACCGGCCTGCCCAACCGCAGCCTGCTGAAGACACATCTTCAGACCCTGATGGCCGAGGGCGACCAGAGTCTGGCCATCCTGTTCATCGATCTCGACCACTTCAAGAAGGTCAACGACACGCTCGGCCACCCCTCTGGCGACGCCCTGCTGATCGAGGTGGCCCGCCGGCTCAGCGCGCTCCTTGGTGCCGCATCCCTGATCGCACGGCTCGGCGGCGACGAATTCGTGGTGGTCATTCCAGATCTCGTCGATCGCCAGGCGCTCGAACAGATCACCACGCGCGTCAGTGCCAGCCTGACTCAGCCCTATGAGATCGACGGCAATGCCATCGTCAGCAGCGCCAGCATCGGCATCGCCATCAGCCCCGATGACGGGCGCGACGCCGACATCGTCATCCGCAATGCCGATCTCGCGCTTTATGCGGCCAAGTCGAGCGGCCGCGGCTGCGCGCGCTTCTACGATAGAAGCATGATCGAAGCTGCGCGCACGCGGCGCATCGTCGAACTCGATCTCCGCGAAGCGCTGGCGAGCGACCAGTTCCAGATGTTCTACCAGCCGATCGTCGCGATCGGCTCGGGCAGGATCACCAGTTGCGAAGCGCTGCTGCGCTGGCGCCATCCCGAGAAGGGCATGATTGCACCGGGCGACTTCATCGGCATTGCCGAGGAGGTCGGGCTGATCACGCAGATCGGTCGCGTCGTGCTGGGCAAGGCCTGCCGCGAGGCAATGCTGTGGCCGGCCAGCGTCTCGGTCGCAGTCAACATCTCGGCGATCCATTTTCACGGCGACGTCATCGTGAACGACGTCGCCCAGGCTCTCGCAAGGTCGGGACTGAGCGCGTCCAGGCTCGTGATCGAGCTGACGGAATCGGCCCTGATGCATGACGACGCGCAGGCCCTGTCGACGCTGACGCGGCTGCGCGATCTCGGCGTGCAGATCGCGCTCGACGATTTCGGCACGGGCTATTCCAGCCTGAGCTACCTTCAGTCCTTCCCGCTGCAGAAGATCAAGATCGACCGCTCCTTCGTCTCGGGAGGCCGCGAGACGCAGAAGGACCAGACCCTGCTGGTCGGTATCGCCCGCCTCTGCAAGGAACTCGGGCTCACGGTCGTGGCCGAGGGTGTCGAAACCTCCGAGCAGCTCGACGGGCTGACGAGGATGGGAGCAATCGACGAAGTTCAAGGCTATCTGCTCGCGCGCCCCCAGGCGACGCCGCTCGTGCGCGACCTGATCAGGGCATTTGCGGCGAATTCGCTCACACAGGCCGTCAAACGCACGCCGTCGCGCCGCATCGCGCCCTGAAGACCCCCCGCGCCGGCTAAAGAAACGTCACATCTGCAACACACGGCCGTCATAGCGGACATGCGCCTAATTCTTATGCACGCGGTTGCTTGACGCTGCCGCGACCCAGCAGCAAAGATTAATTGAAATTAACCTTTGCCCACGGTTGCATCATGTCCCATGCCCTCGCTCATCAGATGTTGTCGCTGACTGACAGGGTGTTGCGCGCGCTGGAGCGGATCGATTACCGACTGGCCGTCAGCGAACCGGATCGCGAACGCATTTTCGCGCTGCGCTACCAGGCCTATCTGCGCGAAGGCGCGATCGCGCGCAGCGCCGATGAACGGTTCACCGATGCGGTGGACGACCAGCCGAACTGCTTCATCTTCGGTGTCTACGCCGATGGGGAGCTGGCCGGCGCCATCCGCCTCAGCATCTCCGGCGCAGGCATGCCGGATATCCCGACGGCCAAGGTCTTTCCGGAAACCGTGCTCCCGCAGATCGAGGCCGGGCGTGTGCTCGTCGACCCCACTCGCTTCGTGGCCGATGCGCGGTGGTCGCGCGAATTGCCGGAGCTCGCCTATCTGACCCTGCGCCTGCCCTGGCTGGCAATGGAGCATTTCGGCGCCGACATCATGCTGGCTGCGGTCCGGCCGGAGCATTATCCGTTCTATCGCCGGCTCTGGGGCAACACCGTCGTCAGCCCGCCGCGCCTCTATCCGGGTCTCGCCAAGCCGGTGATGTTGTCGCAGCTCGACTATGCCAAGGCGGCGCCCCGGGTCGAGGCGCTCTATCCCTTCTTCCAAGCCCGCGAGGACGAGCGCGCGGTGATCTTCGGCGCAAGCGCGATCGGGTGGCTGCCCGCGATCATGGCAGCCGCTGCGGCCCGGCCTGCTTTGCCCTGATCCGCTTGGCGCCGGGCATGACGGCGCTCTGGCGTGCCGCTCTGCACAGACGCTGCGCAGCTCCCGGCCCCGACACAAAAAAGAAGGCGCCCGGCGGCGCCTTCTGCTGTCGTGATCGGCAAGCGGTTAATCAGCCACGCCCGAACAGGTCGATCTCTTCATCGCGATGACGCCCGCCGAGCATGGCGGCGAGATAGGCCGCCGCAGCGCCGACCAGCAGCACGGCCGCCGTCAGGAAGGCGACGATGACAGCGGTCTTGCGCGCCTTCTCGGCCGCCTGCTTGGCGGTCTCCTTGGCCTGGTTGAGCTGGGCATAGGCGTCGTCGATGCGCTTCTCTGCGTCGGCCTGCGGAATGTTCATCCGCGTCGCGATGCGCGAGGCGACATATTGCCGGTCGGAAGGTTCGATGCTGCCATTTGCAAGGCTGCGGACGAGGATGCGCGATGCCTCCTCGCGCTCGCCCTGAGTCACCGGCGCCGTACCGTTCGAGCGCATGATGCCGTCAAGCGCCGAGGCGAGAGGGTCGGCCTGCTGGCTGATCAGCGTCCCGGCGCCGCCTGCGACCGCAGCAGCGCCCGTCGCGGCGGTCTTCGCCGCCCCGATCAGCGAGGAGGAGGTGATGAAGGCAACCAGCAGCGCGCCAACGGCCCAGACCACGAGGCCATGCGCGCCGTCGCGGACACCGCGTTCATGCGAGCTGGATTCAGCCAGAGGCTTGCGCATCCGGCCGGCAAGGTAGCCGCCGGCGCCGCAGGCAGAGACGGTCACCCAGAGCGCCCAGAGGGCGGCGGCGACGGCAAGCGCCACCATGCTGGTCGAGCGCGAGGTTTCGGCTGAAACCAGCGACAGGCCGATAGCGGAGCCGAATGCAGCCATGATCGTCGAGATCGCGGCCGAGAGCACAGCGCCGCCGAAGATCGGGCTCCATTCGAGATAGGAGCCCGACGATGCTTCGGAGCCGGGAGGGGAGACGACGACGACGTCGGTTGAACCGAGTGACATGGGCGTACCCCTTACCGAAGACCGAGGAAGGACAGGATGGCCAGAACGACCACGACGAGACCGACGAGATAAATGATACTGTCCATGACAGCCCCCATTTCAGACATGCGCAGCAGCGCGCGTGCCGCCATAACCATGGGGTCGGCCAAGATGTTCCGCGCGGGAGCACCGGCATGGCGCGATCAGCCGCGGGCGACGCAATCCGTCGCCCGGATACCGCGAGACAATCGACCGACCGGGCCTTGGCGAGAGGCTAGGCGCGCGTCTTCCTGAAACCGTCGACCCGGTCCATCACCCACATGGTGAAACGGGCCATCGGCCGCTGCAGGAACGGGACGTCGGCCGCGATCAGCATCAGTCCGAGCGGCAGCATCCAGACGCCGAGGATCGGCAGAAACGAGAAGATCCCGCCGAAAATCAGGGCAAGGCCTGCGGGAAGCCGCGCCCAGCGAGACGCCGGATGGCGAAGCCAGCGCAAGGTCGACGCGAGGCGTTTCGGCAGGTCGCGCTCCAGCCGCTTAAACGCGGCGCGAAGCTCCTGTTGCCCGGCCGACCGGGGCACCGACCGCCCCGGCTGCGCACGATTCGAGAGGCCATCGCTCACCGCGCGAGCACGTCGGAGAATTCCGGATGGCGGCTCGTCCAGGCGGCGGCAAAAGAGCAGGCCGGCACGACGCTGCGACCGCTTGCCCGCGCCATCTCAAAGATGCCGTGGACAAGCCGCGACCCCAGTCCCTGGCCATTGAACGCCGTCGGCACCTCGACATGCGTCACGATCAGCCGCTCGCCATCGCGGCGAAAGCTGGCGAAGGCGAGCCCGCCGGGAAACGCCATCTCGAATCGGTTGGCGGCGACATTCTCGACCACCGGCGCATCCTGATGCTGATCCATCGCCATCCTCTTCCGGAGGAACGCGCCCGCATCGGCGACCGTTTCTCCCCGCCATCAGATAGGAACGATCCCGGCCTGAACCAACCGTGCGCTACGCTTTGCGCGCGCTCAGAACGAACATCGGGACATCGCCCGGATAAGGCGGCGACGCGAACAGATGCTGCCAGGAGCGGGCATCGCCGAAGCCAGTCTCCGCCAGCATCCGCCTGGCATCCGCCTCGGTCAGCCCACCATGCCACGGCAGGCGGGCCGCGAGAGCAGGGTCATAGGTCGAACGGAATTGCGGTGCGACGGACCAGAGCCCGTCCGAGACCAGGACCATCCCGCCCGGACGCAAGGCGGCATGCGCCTGTGCCAGCGCCACCATCGGCTGCTCCAGCGTCCACAGCACATTGCGCAGCGTCACGATGTCGGCGGACGCCGGCTCAATCGCAGCCTGGTCTATCACCGCCGCATCGAATGACACGGAAAGCCCGGCCGCCTCCGCCGCTGCGCGCGCGACCGCAAGCATGCCTTCCGAACCGTCATAGCCCCGCACGCGATGGCCGAGCGAGGCGGCGATGAGAGCGCAGGCGCCGGTTCCGCTGCCGAGATCGACCACATCACGGGGGCCGCCTGCCCCGAAGGCCGCCGCCAGCACGTCGCGCCAGACTCCGCCTTGGGCGACATGGGACGCGACGCCATCGAAGGCCGGCGCGCGCGCATTCCAGTAGGCCGTGACCTCGGCTTGCGTCGTCGCCTCCATCATCGCGGCGTACCCATCTGCGGCGGATCGATCAGGTATTCGATATGGCGCCGGCCCGAGGCGCCCTCGCGAATGCTGACGGCGACGCCGAAGACGCGTGCGATCAGGTCTTCGGTCAGCACCTCCGGAGGCGCTCCCGACGCCACAACCTTGCCTCCATGCAGCACCGCGATCTCGTCGCAGAAAAGCGATGCGAGGTTGAGGTCGTGCAGGGCGATGATGCAGGTGACGCCGAGCTGCCGCAGCAGCGCCAGGATCGAGAGCTGGTGCTGGATGTCGAGATGGTTGGTCGGCTCGTCCAGGATCAGTTCGCGCGGCTCCTGGGCGAGCGCGCGGGCGATATGGACGCGCTGGCGCTCGCCGCCCGACAGCGTTTGCCAGGGCTGGTCGTGCCGCTCGCTCATATCGACGCGCGCGAGCGCCGCCTCGACGGCTTCTTCGTCGGCATCCGTCCAGGAGGCGAGCGCGCCGCGATGCGGCGTCCGCCCGAGCTTGACCACATCGCAGACCGACAGCTGAACCTCCGTCGACGCCTGCTGCTCGACGAAGGCCAGCCGCTTGGCGAGATCGCGCCGCGGCATCGTGGCGAGGTCGCGGTCGTCGAGCGTGACGACGCCGCTCTCGACCTTGCGCAGGCGGCAGAGCAGCCGCAGCAAGCTCGATTTGCCGGAGCCGTTGGGTCCGATCAGCCCGAGAATCCGCCCGGGTTCCGCCGTTAGCGTCACCCCATCGACGATCATTCGCCGCGCCGCGCTCCAACGGATGTCATGGGCCGCCAGCGTCATGTCGGACGCCTGGCACGATAGAGGATCAGCGCGAAGGCAGGTGCGCCGAACAGCGCGGTAACGACACCGATCGGCAGGATCTGTTGCGGAACCAGGATGCGCGACAGGATGTCGGCGAGGATCATGAAGATCGCGCCGATCACCAGGCAGGCGGGCAAAAGCCGCGCATGCGCCGGCCCGACGAGAAACCGCGCCGCATGCGGAATGACCAAGCCGACGAAGCCGACCGTGCCGACGATCGAGACCATGGTCGCCGTCATCACCGCCGTCGTCGCAAACAGCACGATCCGCACCCGCGTCACCGCGACGCCGAGCGAGGCCGCCGCATCCGCCCCGAAGGCGAAGGCGTCGAGCACCTTGGCGTGCAGCATGCAGACGGCAAAGCAGATCAATGCGACCGGCGTCGCGACCCAGACATCGGGCCATCGGACGCCACCGAAATTGCCGAGCAGCCAGAACATAACGCCGCGCGCCTGTTCGGCATTGGCGAGCGTCGTGACGATGGTCGCCGTCGCCGCGTTGAAGAGCTGCGACCCGGCGACACCGGCCAGGATCACCCGGTCGCTCGAGCCGCCCGCCCCCGTCGCCAGCAGCGCCACGACCAGCAGGGCCACCACGGCCCCGATGAAGGCGCCGCCGGAGATCGTCAGGACGGCTCCGCCAAAGCCGAGGATCATCACGGCGACCGCCCCCGTCGAGGCCCCTGCCGAGATGCCGAGAATATAGGGCTCGGCCAGGGGGTTGCGCAGCAGCGCTTGCAGGATCGCGCCCGACAGCGCCAGCGTGCCCCCGCAGAGCGCCGCCAGCAGAGCCCGGCTCAGGCGGTAGTCGAAGATCACGCCCTGCTGGATCGCGCTGACCGGATAGCCGAGATCGAGCACGCCGTTGCCGAGCGCCTGGAAGGCGGTCGATAGCGAGATCTTCATCTCGCCGATGGTCACCGCGAGCGCGAGCGCTGTGATCAGCGCCAGCAGCGCCGCCAAGGCGATCGCGATGCGCGCCGGCCAGTTGGGCTCGATCGGCGCGTGACTCACAGGAGCCGGCTCCCAGGAGAGAGGCCCGGCGTCCTCCGCTTCGCATCGACCAGGATCACTTGGAAAGCCCGAAGCTCTCGATGCCCTTGGCGAGCGCCTCGATGCCGTCGACGGTATCGAGCCCGGCGCGGGTGGCGCCGACATCCATCACGACGATGCGGTTGTTCTTCACCGCGTCCAGCTTGCTCGCGACCGCATCGGTCTTGAGGAAGCTCAGTTTGAGGTCGATATCGTCGGCGGGAAAGCGGCGCCGATCCATCTTCACCACGACGATGACGGCCGGATTGGCGGCAGCCACGCTCTCCCAGCCCACAAGCGGCCATTCCTCATTGGTCATGATGATGTTGCGTGCGCCGAGCTTGGCCAGGATATAGGCCGGCACGCCATTCTTCCCGGCGAGGAACGCATCGCCCTTGACGTCCTTGCTCGAGAACCAGACGGTCACCGGAATATCCCTGGCGGCATTGCCCGCAACGGCCGCGACGGCTTTTGCCTCGCGCGCCCTGAGTTCCGCGATCAAGGCATCGGCCCGCTCGGCGACATCGAAGATCTGCCCGAATTCGCGGATGTTGCGATAGACCAGCTCCATCGTGAACGTCTGGGTGCGGATGCCGTCGCCGCCCCCTGAATTGTCCTTGCCGACGCAATCGGTCGGCGAGACATAGGCCGGCACCTTGACCTTGGCGAACTGGTCGCGCTTGCCGACGATGCCATTGGGCCCGACATGCCATTCGAACATCGCCGTGACGAGATCGGGCTCCTGCGCGACGACGGCCTCGAAGCTCGGATCGTTGTCGGCGAGGCGCTTGACCTTGGCATTGACCGCCTCGAAGCGCTTCGCCACCGGGCTGAACCAGACCGCCGTGCCGACGACCCGGTCGCCAAGGCCCAGCGCATACAGGATCTCCGTCTGGGTCTGGCCGATCGCGACGACGCGCTGCGGCGCCTTCTCGAAGGTGACCTGGTGGCCGCAATTCTCGACCGTGACCGGATAGCGCGTCGCCTGCGCGCGGGCCGGAACGACGCCGCCCGCGAGGACCGGGAGGGCGATGATCAGCGCATGCAGGCAGCGTTGGAAGACACGGGCGTGTCGGGGCATTGCGGGCTCCGGCTGGATAGGGCGACGGGACGGCTCGGCCCAGGATCTCGAGCCGGCGTCACCGCTTAGATGATATGTAATAACATTACAATCACCTCGGGCCACAATGCGGGAGTCAGCGTACGGGATTACCCGGCCGCTTCGGAAATCAAACGAGAGGAATGTCTGTATCATCGCTAACCCCGTGATGACGGCGGAGGCTGGCGACGGACGTGCGCGACGGATCGGCGGAGATGACACCCCGCCCCTTCGCGCACGACCCATCAGGACACCCCGCCCGAAAGACCGTTCAGTCGATCAGGGCAGGTCTCCTGGCTCGCGGGTCGACGCCTGCTCCGCCCGGCCTTCCCAGCGCTGGTTGCGCCAGTGGACGATGGACGGAAGGCTCGCCGCTTACAGTTGCGGGGGCAGCCTCGGCATCAGCGCACAGGACGCGCCTCACCGAATTCCCTCTTAGCTTCGGTCGAGAACGGCCGAAGAACCTTGATCGCTTGTCACGATAGAGGGACTGCCGCAACCGTCAAGGGCAGCGGTGCGGTCCGGCTCAGTGGCGGGTGCCGCTGCTGAACGCGCCGGTACGGACCTTGTCCCCCAGCCCCTCGGCGAAGACGGCCGTCGCCTCCTCGCCATAGGTCTCGACCAAGGTGCGGAACGCGGCAAAGAGCGCTGCATGGGCCAGCGCGTCGCTGTCGAGCCCGTCCTGCTGCGCTTCGGTGAAGGCGTCTTCGACATAGCCATAGGCGACGCGGCGCGCGTCATGGCTGTCCTCGGCCGTGGCCAGGTCAAGCGGCAGGTCGTCTGAAATGATGGACATGAAGGCGAGAACTCTGCGGCTTGCTTTTGATCGGCTTGTTGTTGCGCGAAGCTGGTTTCCTGGCGCGGATCGCGCCAGTTCCGGCCCGCTTCGCTACGATCGGGATTGCCAGAATCATAGGCCGTGCCAGAGCGGGACGCTACCGCCCCCTTTAGGAAAGGTTAACGCAGCCAACCGAATCCGGTGCAAGGCCGCGGTTCGGCGCGCCCTGTCACCTATCCGCCATAGCGGCTGGCCAGGACGCGCGCGAGACGCTCTCCCTCGCCGGCCAGGCGCGTCGATGCCTCCTGGCTGCCCTCGGTACAAGCGCGGTGCGTCAGCGAATAGGCCCTGAAGCCGCGATTATACGCAGCCGTCAACCGTTCGCGCCGCGCCGGCGTGCGCCCTTCCGCCTCGACCAGCGCCGCCATCCGGTCGCGCCAGTCCTGCGCCTCCTTGCCGGCGCAGAGCGTGCGCAGATAGGCAAGCGAGCCCATGATCTCGGACAATTTGAGCAGTTGCGGCTCGTAAGGCGGCGGTGGCGGCTCGGGCGCGGGCTCCGCCGACTTGGTTGTCGCCGGCGGGCGCTGCTGCGCCAGAATGGAGCCCGGCAGCACGCCTGTCAGCACCGCGAGCAGGCACAGAGCGGCGCGCTTCATGCGCGGGTCCCGGCATCGAGCAGGATCATGCGAGCCCGGCGCAGCACATCGGCGAGTTCGCGCGTCGTCGCCAGCCCGCCGAGCTTCAACGGATCGGCCCACATCACCGCGCCCGCCTCCGGCCCGGTTTGCGGCTCGCCCGAGAGCCATTCACCCACGAAAGACGCGACGACGAAATGATGCGTGGCCTTGCCTGCGCCATCGCGGCCGAAGATCTCGACATGGCGGTTGAAGCCGACGATGCGCGCGCTGACGCCGACCTCCTCCTGCAGTTCGCGCAAGGCCGCCTCTTCAAGCGTTTCGCCGACCTCGACCTTTCCTCCCGGCAATGACCAGAGCTGGTCGGCGGGCGGCTTCGTGCGCGTCGCGAGCAGGACCTTGCCGTCCCGGAACACGGCGACGGAGGCCGCCAGCACCGGCCGCATCGGCGCCTTTCCCGTCGCCGGGAAGCGGATGACCTGACCGCCCTCGCCGCTCATCGTCAGACCCCCGCACTCATACGTGCTGCCCACCATTGATATGCAGTTCGGCGCCCGTGACGTAGCTCGACGCGTCGGTGCAGAGGAAATGGATCGCGCGGGCCACCTCCTCGGTCTTGCCGAGCCGCCCGAGCGGCAGGGTCGCGACGATCTTTTCCGTGCCGGGCGAGAGGATGGCCGTGTCGATCTCGCCTGGCGAGATCGAATTGACGCGGATGCCCAGCGGCCCGAAATCCGACGCCATTTCGCGGGTCAGGCTGGCAAGGGCCGCCTTCGAGGTCGCGTAGGCCGCGCCAGCGAAGGGATGCACGCGCGAGCCCGCGATCGAGGTGACGTTGACGATCGCGCCCTTGGCGGTCGTCAGCTCGTCGAGCAGGCCGCGCGCCAGCATGATCGGCGCGAAGAAATTGACCTGGAAGACCTTGTGCCAGTCGTTGAACGAGGTCGTCGCCGCACCCAGCCTTGCGCCCTCCGGCCCCTTCGGCGAGATGCCCGCATTGTTGACCAGCGCATTGAGCTTGCCGCCCTCGGCCGCAAGCCGTTTCTTGATCTCGGCGATGCCGCGCATCGTGTCCTCGGGGTCGCCGAGATCGATCTGGACATGGTCGTCGGCGCCGGAAGGCCAGGGACATTTGTCGGAGAAGGCCTGGCGCGAGCAGGACAGGATGCGCCAGCCCGCCATCGCGAACTGCATCACGGTGGCGTGGCCGATGCCGCGACTCGCTCCCGTCAGCAGCATGACCGGGCGCTTGCCCGCCTCGGTCTTGGGGAAGTTGAATACGGGCATCGCCATCTGGCTTTTGATCCTCAAGGGTACAAGCGGGCACGCGCCCAGGGCTCGCCGGCGGAGGCGCGGCGGAAAACGACACGGTCATGCAGCCGGAAGGCGCCATCCTTCCAGAACTCGAGATAGACCGGCGTGATGCGGAAGCCGGTCCAATGCGGCGGCCGCGGGATCGTGCCCAGCCCGAACTTCGCGGCCTGGACGGCCACAGCCTTTTCCAGCGCGAAACGGCTTTCCAGCGGGCGCGACTGCTGCGAGGCCCAGGCGCCGATGCGGCTGTCGCGCGGGCGTGACTGAAAATAGGCGTCGGCCATCTCCTCGCTGACGATTGAGACGTGGCCGCGAATGCGGATCTGGCGGCGCAAGCTCTTCCAGTGGAACAGGGCGGCAGCCTTCGGCTGGCCGAGCAGTTCCTCGCCCTTCTGGCTCTGCGTGTTGGTGTAGAAGACGAAATCCTCGCCGTCGCGCCCATTCAGAAGCACCATCCGGCTGTTGGGCATGCCGTCGGCATCGACCGTCGAGAGCGCCATCGCGTGGGGATCGTTGGGTTCGGACGTCTTCGCTTCGTCGAACCAGACCTGAAACAGCGCGAAAGGATCCTGCTCCGCCGTGAAGTCACCGCTCGTTAACCGTTCCACGTGTCTAATCCTCGTTGAATTGGGGTGTTGCGTTTGGGCGAGCGCGAGCGGTGATCTTGGTCAAATCGACACGACTATATAGGGCAGCGACGGGAGCGTTCCAAAGCCTTCCGCGGCGCGCTCCCGCTATGCGCCGAATCGCTGCCGTGGGCGCCGCCTGCCTTGGCCTCATCGGCGCCGGGTGCTCCGTCTCCTTTCCGATTCTGGGCCTCTCGAGCAAGGCCGAGGACGAGGTCGTCACGACCTCATCCGTGCTGCCGGCGCGGGGCTCCTCCAAGCCGGGCGCGCTGGCCTCGCTCGCCTCCGAACTCGGCCCCGAAGATATGAGGCGCGCCGACGGTGCCATGGCGGTCGCGCTCGATCCGCAAGGCAACGGCGCCGCCGTCTCCTGGGACAACCCGCAAAGCGGCGTGAAGGGCTCCTTCATTCCCGTCGGCGGCCCGTTCCTGCGCTCCGACGAGATCTGCCGCGCCTTCATCGCCAGCGTGCAGACGCAGACAAAACCTGCCAAGCTCCAGGGAACTGCCTGCCGGCCGTCGGGCGGGGAATGGTTGGTCAAGGACATAGAGCCCTGGAAGGGCTCGATCTGATAGCGGCTGCTGTCGTCGGCCAATATCCTGCGTCGCCAGCTGTTGCGTTCAGGCCACACCATTCCCAGATAAGGCTTGGAGATCAGGATCGGCCTTCGCCTTCGTCGCGGCCGGCCTCTCAGCAGTGCCAATGGGGTTCATGAATGCGCGACCCGTATCAGATTTTGGGTGTCGCCCGCACGGCGACAGAAGCGGAGATCAAGAAGGCCTATCGCCGCCGCGCCAAGGATCTGCATCCCGACCGCAACCGGGACGATCCCAAGGCCCAGGACCGCTTCTCGGAGCTCAACGGCGCCTATGAGATCGTCGGCGACGAAGCCAAGCGCAAGCAGTTCGACGCCGGCCAGATCGACGCCGAGGGCAAGCCGAAATTCCAGGGCTTCGAGGGCATGGGCGCAGGCCGCGGCGGCCGCGCCGGCGGCTTCGAATTCAATTTCGGCCAGGGAGGCCGGGGCCATCCCTTTGGCGCGGGAGCGGGCGCGGGTGCGGGCGCTGGTTTCGATCCCGCCGACATCTTCGGCTCGCTCTTCGGCGATGCTGCCCGGCGCCAGGGCCAGGCCCGCGCCGAGGCGCACAAGCCGCCGGAGCAGAGCTTCACGCTGGAGGTGACGCTGGCCCAGGCGGTCTCAGGCGCGACGCGCCGCGTCCGGCTGCCGGGCGGGCGCGAGGTCGAGGTCACGATTCCCGAGGGCGTCACCGACGGCAAGGTGATGCGTCTGCGTGGTCTCGGCCAGACCGACCCGCATTCGGGCCAGACCGGCGACGTGCTGATGACGATCAAGGTCAAGCCGGATCCGCGCTTCGTCGCCGAGGGCAACGATTTGCGCACGCGGGTCACCGTTCCGCTTGCGCAGGCAGTGCTGGGCGGGCCGATCCATGTCCCGACCCTGACCGGCACGGTGGAGATGAAGATCCCGCCGCTGACGGGCACGACCCGCTCGTTCCGCCTGCGCGGCAAGGGGCTGAAGGCCGAAGGCGGCGCGGCCGGCGACCTCTTCGTCGCCATCGACATCGAGATGCCAGAGAGCGATGCCGAGCTGACGGCGCTGATGAAGGCACGGGCAGAATAGGGCACGCAGCGCAAGCCGGCGCTGCGGCTGCCACCCGGCGCATGCCATCGGCAAAACCGGTTTCCACTTTTCTTCGCCATGTTCTAAGAGACCCCCTCAACTTTATCCAGTTCGCGGGTCCCAGATGCCTGATTCCAACGCCGCCGCCCTGCCGACCGCCAATCTGCTCAAGGGCAAGCGGGGCCTCGTCATGGGCGTCGCCAACAACCGCTCGATCGCTTGGGGTATCGCGAAAGCCGCCGCCGATGCCGGCGCCGAGCTCGCCTTCACCTATCAGGGCGATGCCCTGAAGAAGCGCGTCGAGCCGCTGGCCAAGCAGCTTGGCGGCCATGTCGTCGGCCATTGCGACGTCACCGATTCCGCCTCGATCGACTCAGTCTTCGCCGAGATCGAAAAGCTCTGGGGCAAGCTCGACTTCGTCGTCCACTGCATCGCCTTCTCCGACAAGGACGAACTGACCGGGCGCTATGTCGAGACCACGGAAGCCAACTTCACCAAGTCGCTGCTGATTTCCTGCTACTCCTTCACCGCCGTAACCCAGCGCGCCGAGAAGCTGATGACCGATGGCGGCTCGATGCTGACGCTGACCTATTACGGCGCCGAGAAATGGATGCCGCACTACAACGTCATGGGCGTCGCCAAGGCCGCCCTGGAGTCGAGCGTGCAGTATCTGGCGGCCGATCTCGGCCCTTCGAAGATCCGCGTCAACGCGATCTCGGCCGGGCCGATCAAGACGCTGGCCGCCTCCGGCATCGGCGATTTCCGCTACATCCTGCGCTGGAACGAATACAATTCGCCGCTGCGCCGCACGGTCACGATCGAGGAGGTCGGCGAGACCGCCGTGTTCCTCGTTTCCGACATGTCGCGTGGCATCACCGGCGAAATCCTGCATGTCGATGCCGGCTACCACGTCGTCGGCATGAAGGTGCCGACCGCCCCGGACATCTCGCTCGACAAGGGCGAGTGACGACGAGCAGGTTCCGCCTGTCGCGAAACCGGCGGCATCAGCCCAGAGCGTCCCGCAGCCTCGTCGTCTCCTCTTCGTCCAGAACGACGTCGCTGGTCTCGATCGCCGCCTTCAGCGCGGCGACGCTGCGCCCGCCGATCATGAGGTCGGGCGCGATCTCGGCCAGGGGCACGAGAACGAAGCCGCGCGCCGCCAGGCGCGGATGCGGCAGTTGCAGGCTGGGCCGGTCGGTCACGAGTTCGCCGAAGGTCAGGATGTCGATGTCGAGCGTCCGTGGTCCCCAGCGCTCGCGCCGCTCGCGTCCGCTGGCCTGTTCGATCTCCATGCAGAGATTGAGCAATTCGACCTCGCCGAGATCGGTCGACAGCAGCGCCGCCATGTTCAGGAAATCGGGCTGCTCGACGATGCCCCAGGGCTTGGTCCGGTAGACCGACGAAAAGCGGCGCAGCTCGACTGCAGGATGACCGGCGAAGCTGTGCAGCGCCGCAACGAAGGATTGCAGCGGATCGCCGAGATTGCCGCCCAGCCCGAGCGCGGCCTCAGTTCTCACGCCGATAGCTCAACGTGATGCCGACGCTGGCGAGCGTGGCGTGGATCGGCGGGGCGGGCTTGCGCAAGGTGACCTCGACGCGCGTCACGGGCGGAAAGCCGTCGAGGACCGCCAGGGCGACAGCGCGCGCCGCAGCCTCGAGCAGGTTGAAGCGGCTTGTGGTGAAGACCTCCGTCACAACGCCCACGACCTTGCCGTAGTTCACGGTATCGGCGAGCGCGTCGCTGATGGCGGAAGCACGCAGGTCGACCTCCAGCGCCAGATCGAGCACGAAGCGCTGGCCCAGCCGCTCCTCCTCGGAGAAGAAGCCGTGATAGGCGTAGATATCGAGCTTCTCGATCAGGATGATGCCGGTTTCGCTCACGGGCGGGACTCCAGGGGCTGTGAGATGGCAGCCCAGACCTTGAACGCCTGCGCATGTTGGCCGATGTCGTGGGCGCGGATGATGGCCGCTCCCTGTGTCGCCCCGTAGAGATGGGCGGCGACGCTGCCGATGACGCGCTCAGCCGGGACGCTCTGGCCTGTGATGACGCCGATCACCGATTTGCGGGATGCGCCGAGCAGGATCGGACAGCCGAGTTCACGCAACCGGCCCAGTTCGCGGATCAGCCGCACCGACTGCTCCGGCGTCTTGCCGAACAGGCCGATGCCGGGATCGACCACGATCTGCTCGCGCGGTACGCCGACCGCCAGCGCGATCGAAATCGAGCGCTCGAGGAAGCGTAGTACGTCCGACAGAATGTCGAGCGCGGGATCGATGGTCTCGCGATTGTGCATCAGGATGATCGGCGCGCCATGCCTGGCGGCGACACCGGCGATCGCCGGATCGCGCTGGGCGCCCCAGACGTCGTTGACGATCGAGGCGCCGGCCGCCAGCGCGGCCTGTGCGACCTCGGCCTTCCAACTGTCGATCGAGAGCGGCGTCGCGATCCGTTCGCGCAAGCCCTTGATCACCGGCAGGACGCGTCCGAGTTCTGTCGCGGCATCGAGAGGAGCGTGGCCTGGCCGGGTCGATTCACCGCCGATATCGATGATGTCGGCGCCGTCCGCGGCCAGTTTTTCGCCATGAGCGATTGCATCCGCGGCATTGCGCAGCATTCCGCCGTCGGAAAAGGAATCCGGCGTGATGTTGACGATGCCCATCAGCAGCGGTGCGGCGTCGAGGGCGAGCCTGCGACCATCAGGCAAAGTGAGAGCCGGCGGCATGAAGGATCATCCGGGGTGCGAAGAGCCGCCTATAGACCGACCATCGGCGACAGGCCAATGGAAAGCGATCGCCGCAGCCATGGCGGCGGCGCATGGCGCCGATCCGGCACGACGCTTTGACGCCGCGCCCGGCAGCGTGCAGAAGCCCGGACATGCTCCCGATCACGCTCCCGCACCGGCTCATCCTCATCCGCCATGGCGAGACCGACTGGAATCGCGAGGGCCGCCTGCAGGGCGGCCAGGACATTCCCCTCAACGATCTCGGCAGGACGCAGGCGGCCGAGGCGGCGCAGCGGCTGCGCGCGCTGGAGCCCGGCTTCGCGGCGCTGGATTTCATCGGCTCGCCGATGCAGCGCGCCCGCGAGACGATGGACATTCTGCGTGCCGAGCTCGATCTGGCGCCGGGCGCCTACCGCCTCGATGACCGGCTGAAGGAGCTGACCTTCGGCTCCTGGGAAGGCTTCACCTGGCGCGACATCCGCAAGGCCGAGCGCGAGCAGGCTCAGCTCCGCGAGCGCGACAAATGGAGCTTCGTGCCGCCCGGCGGCGAAAGCTACGGCATGCTGGCGAAGCGCGTCCGGCCCGTGCTGGAGGACCTCCAGCGCGAGACCGTCATCGTCAGCCATGGCGGCGTCGCCCGTGCCATCCTGGCACTGGTCGGCGCGGTGCCGCCGCAGAAGGCCGCGCTGGTCGAGATCTGGCAGGGCAAGATCCTGACCGTCACCGGCAATCGCGCCGACTGGGTCTAGCAGGCCCGGCTCATTCGAGCGGCTGCGTCTCCGCGATCTCGATGCCGAAGCCGCTCAGGCCCACGAAGGAACGCGGCGACGAGGCGAGATTGATGATCGAGCCGACCCCGAGATCGCGCAGGATCTGGGCGCCCAGGCCGACCTCGCGCCATTGCTGCGTGCGCTGCGCGTCGGAGCCCTCGTCGACGCTCTTGATCGGCACGCCGGCCGAGCCGTCGCGCAGATAGATCAGCACGCCGCGCCCGTCCTGCTGGAAGCGCCGCAGCGCGCACTGGATCGAAGCGCCGCCGCCCAGGACATCCGACACCACATCGGCACGATGCAGCCGCGCCGGCACCTTGGCGCCGTCGCCGATCTTGCCCATCACGAAGGCAAAATGCTGCGTGTCCTCGAAGGGCGTCACATAGACATGGCCGGTCATCTCGCCGAAGGCGGTCTTGACCGGGAAGCTGTGGACCCGCTCGACCAGTTTCTCACGCGACTGACGATAGGCGATCAGGTCGGCGACCGTGATCTGCTTGAGGCCATGCTTCTGGGCGAAGGCCGTGATCTGCGCGCCCTTCATCACGGTGCCGTCGTCATTGGCGAGTTCGCAGATCACGCCGACTTGCGGCAGTTCGGCGAGCTTGCAGAGGTCGACAGCCGCCTCGGTATGCCCGGAGCGCATCAGCACGCCGCCATCCCTCGCGATCAGCGGGAAGACATGGCCCGGCCGCACGAAATCGGTCGCGCCCATATTGCCGTTGGCGAGCGCGCGCACCGTGTTGCAGCGCTGCTCGGCCGAGATGCCGGTGGTCAGCCCGTGCTTGACGTCGACGGTGATGGTGAAGGCGGTGCCCAGCGGTGCATCGTTCGACGAGACCATCGGGTCGAGCCGCAGCCGCCGCGCCTCGGACGAGGTCAGCGGCGCGCAGACGATGCCGCAGGTGTTGCGGATGATGAACGCCATCTTCTCGGGCGTGCAGAGCGAGGCTGCGACGATGAGATCGCCCTCGTTCTCACGGTCGTCGTCATCGGTGACGATGACGATTTCGCCGCGGGCGAAGGCTTCGATGGTGGCAGTGACGGTGTTGGACATGCTGGCCTCGCGCGGCCCGACGAGGCCGAGGAAATCATTGGGAGTGACGGAACCGCCCGTGGCGGCGGCGATGCGCTCGGCGCTTTCGCGCGAGATCCAGGCGGTCTGGTCGTTGCAGAGCGCCGTCACGCTGGCCGGCGACAGGCCGACCTGCCGCGCAAAAGCGCTGCGGCTGGTATGGGTCTGTTTGAGCCAGGCGTCGAGTTTCATGCCCGGCAGGCTAGCGCAGGGCGGCTTCAGTGGCAATGAATTCGAAACGCATTTTCAGTATTGCTGAAATGCAAGCCGCGCGGTCATGTGCGGCCGCGACCCGAGAGAGACGCCCGGCTACTCCTGGAACGGCCAGCGCGGCTCGACCACGCCCACTTGCGCCCGGTGGCGCAGATACTGGTCGGCCAGCACGCAGGCGACCATCGCTTCGCCGACCGGCACGGCGCGGATTCCGACGCAAGGGTCGTGACGCCCCTTGGTGAACATCTCGGCCTCTCCACCCGTCCGCGTCACGGTCGCCCGCGTCGCCAGGATCGAGGAGGTCGGCTTCACGGCGAAACGGGCAACGATCGGCTGCCCCGTCGCGATGCCGCCGAGGATACCGCCGGCATGGTTCGACAGGAAAAGCGGCCGCCCGTCATTGCCGGCGCGCATCTCGTCGGCATTCTCCTCGCCCGACAGTTCGGCCGCGCCGAAACCGTCGCCGATCTCGACACCCTTGACCGCATTGATGCTCATCAGCGCGGACGCGATCTCCGCATCGAGCTTGGCGTAGATCGGCGCGCCCAGGCCGGCAGGCACGCCCTCGGCGACGATCTCGAGCACCGCCCCGATCGAGGAGCCGGATTTCCTGACGCCGTCGAGATAGCCCTCGAACAACTGCGCGGCCTTCGCGTCGGGACAGAAGAACGGGTTGTTGCCGACCTCGTCCCAGTCCCAGTTGGCGCGGTCGATCTTGTGCGGCCCCATCTGCACCAGTGCGCCGCGCACGATCATCCCGGGCACGACCTTGCGCGCGATCGCGCCGGCCGCCACCCGCATCGCCGTCTCGCGGGCGGAGGAGCGCCCGCCACCGCGATAGTCGCGGATGCCGTATTTCACGTCATAGGTGAAATCGGCGTGTCCCGGCCGGTACTTGTCCTTGATCTCGGAATAATCCTTCGATCGCTGGTCGACATTGTCGATCATCAGCCCGATCGAGGTGCCGGTGGTGACCTGCACGCCGTCATGCTCGCGGGCGAACACGCCCGAGACGATGCGGACCTGGTCGGGCTCCTGCCGCTGGGTGGTGAAGCGCGACTGGCCCGGCCGCCGGCGGTCGAGATCGCCCTGGATGTCGGCTTCGCTCAGCGGCAGCAGCGGCGGGCAGCCATCGACGACGCAGCCGATCGCCGGCCCATGGCTCTCGCCGAAGGTGGTGACGCGGAAGAGATGGCCGAAACTGTTGTGGGACATGGGGAAGCCTGACAGATTGCTAGGCAGGCTCATAAGCTGGAATGCGGGAACGTCAAAGTCCTGCAAGCTGTCGTGTAGGCTTGGCAGACGAACGCAACGATGATAAATCTGACCAATAATCTGGTCAGGAGATCGGTATGAGATCTGTTGCACTTGCCGAAGCCAAAGCGCAACTGAGCGCGCTAGTTGATGCCGTCGAAGCTGGCGAAAACGTCTGCATCACGCGACACGGCAAGCCTGTCGCGCAATTGACCGCCATCGAGAAGCCTAGGAAGCCGCTCGATATTGAGAAGCTCCGGGCGCATCAGGCGATGATGCCAATGCAGAAGGAAGACAGCGGCACCTTCATGAGCCGGATGCGTGACGAGGAGCGCTATTGAGACTGTATCTTGACACGTCGCTCGTTGTGACCGCGCTTGTTACGGAACCCGGTTCGGAAGCCGTGCTCGAATGGCTGAGCGCTCACAATTCGGATCGTTTCGTCGTGAGCGATTGGGTCGTGGCTGAATTCTCGGCAGCGTTGTCGATCAAGCTCCGCACAAATCAGATTGATGTGGTGGCGCAAGGAACGGCCCTTGCCAAACTTGGCGATCTGATCGGCGGCGAATTCGAATGTGTCGACGTCACGCGTGAACAGTTTCGGCTGGCTGCAACCTTCGCCAACCGCGCTTCAACCCGCCTGCGGGCAGGTGACGCGCTTCATCTCGCGATTGCATCGAGCCAAGCCATCAAGCTCTGTACGCGCGACGTAAGGCAAGCCGAAGCCGGAGCCGGCCTCGGCGTGCTGACAGAATTCGTGCCGTCGCTGCCGTAGCGAAGGCCCGGAGGCGTACGCCTCAATGCCCGGCGGGCGCCTTCGCCGGCACTGCCGGAGCCCCCTCCCAGCGCGTATGCGCCGGCAGGTTCTCGCCCTTCATGATCACCGTCAGCAGCCCGACCTGCGCGTAGTCGCCGACATGGGTGTCGTAGAGCACCGTCGCGCCCGCGCCGACGCAGACGCCCCGGCCAAGCTTCACCCGGCCGACCTTCATGACGCGATCCTCGTAGAGATGCGTCTGCAGGGCCGAATGAGCGTTAACGGTGCAAAAATCGCCGACGTTGATGCAGTCGAACTCGGTGATATCCGTCGAGTCCAACCAGACGCCCTTGCCGTATTTTGCCCCGAACAGCATGAGGAACCAGGGCAGGAACGGCGTCCCACGCAGATAGTCGAACAACACCTTGCCGCCGAGGCCCCAGTACATCACGGCCACGGCCTCGGTGCGCATCGCCCAGAACGACCACATTGGCTTCATCACCGGCTTGTAGACGCCCATCATCAGCCATTTGATCGCAGCGCAGATCAGCGCCTGCGCGATCGCGATCAACATGGCGACGCCCATGAAGGACAGGACGAGCCCGACCCAGTCGTGCTCGTTGATCTTGCGCTGAAGCACGAGATCGACGGCGAGCGTTCCGAAAGTGATGAACAGCATCGCCGGAAACGATGTGTGCAGCGCCTCGAACACGCCGCGCGCGACCTGCTTGCGCAGCGACGGCTTGTAGGTCCAGTCGGCCCCGAGATCGACCTTCTGCCGTGTCGGCAGCTTGATCGGCGGCGAGCCGAACCAGGTGTCGCCTGGCTGCATCTGGTCGTTGGCCGGCGGCTTCGACTTGATGCCGATCAGCACGCGGTCAGGGATGATCGCGCCGGGCGGCACGACAGCGTCGTTGCCGACGAAGACCTGCTCGCCGGTTCTGGTCATGTCCAGGCGCATATAGCCGCGCCGCATGTCCTCGTCGCCGAAGACGACCTCGTCGGCGATGAAGTTTCCGGAGCCGATCCCGGTCAGGTCATACCGCCCCGACAGGTTTGTCGAGATCTCCGCGCCCTGGCCGATCTTGGCTCCCATCAGCCGGTACCAGGCCCGCATGTAGATCGTCGCAAACAGCGACGACAGCGTCTCCAGCGTCACCTCGGTCGCCAGCGCCACGGTCCATTTGCGCGCGTAGAAGCTGGAATGGATGGAGTAGGAGCCCGAGGTTACGCGCGGCAGGATCGCCCAGCGCAGGCCGGCCATCAGCAGCACGGTGAAGGCGATGAGTCCGATCGCGGTTGGCCAGGTCAGCAGCGGCAGATACCAGAGATAGCTGATCTCGGACCAGGTTGAGATCCAGTCGTCGATCTGGTCGAACAGCCAGAAGGCCGGGAAGATCGGCAGAAGGCTGATCGGCGGCACCACGATCAGCATCAGCGCATAGAATGCCGTCATCGCGGCGCGCCGCAGCGGGCTGGCCTGGGCCTGCTCCGGCAGCGAGGCCAGATCGACCATCCCGATCTTGCGGCCGGGAGAACCGTCCCAGATCTCAGCCTCTCCGACGCGCGTGTGGGGCGCAATCGCGGTCAGATCGCCGATTTCGGCGTGGTCGCCGATTACGCTGCCATGCCCGAGCACCACCGAAGCACCGGCGCAGACATCGCTGCCGATGGTGATGCGGCCGATGATCAGCTTGTCGCCGATCGCCTCGCCATTGGCGAAGGTGGTCTTCGAGCCGAAGGTCGAATTGTCGCCGATCTCGATCAGGTCGATCGCGCCGGCCTCATAGTCGGAGATGATGACGTCGCGCCCGACCTTGGCGCCGAGCAGCCGCCAGTACATCCGCATCACCGGCGTGCCCTGCAGCCATTTGATGTGGACCAGGCCGGCGACGCGGGCGGCGAACCACCAGCGGAAATAATAAACGCCCCAGAGCGGATAGACTCCTGGCTTGGTGCGGCCGAGCACGAGCCATTTCAGCGCGATCGCGATCAGGCCGGTGACGATGGTGAGGGCGACATAGACGCCGAGCAGCGCCGCGATCTGGCCGAGCAGCGGCAGATCCTCGCCCGACAGGATCATATAGGTGACGAAGATGCCCAGCCACTGCGCCGTCGACAGGCCGATAATGACCGGCAGCGCAACGGCCTGCGCCAGCCCGCAGAGGAAGCGCCGCATGAAGGGCGGCGCCGTGAAGGAGAGGTCTTCAGCCTCGGCGATGCCGCGCCCGTCGAGCAGCGCAGCCATGCCGCGAAGCGTGCGTGCGCCGTAGACGTCCTGAAGCGTGATCCCGGCGAAGGCCGGCGTCTCCCGGACGATCGAGATGAAACGCGCCGCCAGCAGCGAATGGCCACCGAGATCGACGAAGAAATCAGCCTCCAACGGCAGGCTCGACGCGCCCAGCACGCGCTTGGCGGCTTCCAGAAGCGCGGCTTCCGTCGCATTGCGCGGCGGCTCCTGCTCGCCGGCCGAACTCGGCGCGGTCAGCGGCGCGGCCTTCAGCATCCGGCGGTCGACCTTGCCGGAGACCATGCGCGGCAGCGAGCCCACCGCCTCGAAATGCGCCGGCACCATATAGGGCGGCAGCTGGTCGCGTAGCGAAGCGCGCAGCGCCGCGCCATCGACCGCGACGCCGGGCTCGGCGACGACGAAGGCGACAAGCCGCTCGATCTCGTCATCGATGCGCAGCACCACGGCGGCCTGGTGGACCCCGGGCTCGTCGGCCAGCTTCGATTCGATCTCGCCCAGTTCGACGCGGAAGCCGCGAATCTTGATCTGGTCGTCGATGCGGCCGTGGAAGACGATGTTGCCGTTGCCGTCGAGGCTGACCGCGTCACCCGAGCGGTACAGAATCGGATCGCCGTCATCGCCGAACGGGTTGGCGAACGGGTTGGCGATGAACTTCTCGGCCGTGAGCTCTGGCCGGCCGTGATAGCCCCTGGCGATGCCGGGGCCGCCGATCAGCAATTCGCCCTGCTCGCCGGGGCCGACCACCTCCATCGCCTCGTTGACGATATAGGCGGTGTAGTTGGCGATCGGCCGGCCGATCGTGACGATCTCGCCGGGCACGACCTCGGTCGCTGTCGCGACCACGGTCGCTTCCGTCGGGCCATAGGTGTTGAGAATGCGCCGGCCGGGCTTCGACCATTTCTGCACGGTCGCGGGCGGCAGCGCCTCGCCGCCGAGCAGGATCAGCTTCAGCGACGGCACATCCGCTGGGAGGATGCCGAGCAGCGTCGGCACCGTGTCGATGACGGTGACGCCGGCTTCAGTCAGCAGCGCCGGCAGCTTCTCGGCATCGCCCATCGTCTCGGGCGAGGCGACATAGAGGGTGGCGCCGGCGAGATAGGGCGTCCAGATCTCTTCCATCGACAGGTCGAAGGCGACCGATGCCCCCTGGAAGACGATGTCGTCGCCATCAATGCCATACAGCGCGTTGCCGGAGCGCAGGAAATGGCAGATGTTGCGATGGCTGATGACGATCGCCTTCGGCGTGCCGGTCGAGCCTGAGGTGTAGATCAGATAGGCGGGGTGATCCTGGGTCAGACCGGCCGCACGGGCCGGCATGGCCACGCCGTCGTCGGCGGCCGCCAAGGCCTCCGGCGTCCAGACGGTGCGCTCCGTCGCCGCGGCACGCCCCTGCCAGTCTGATGCGGTGACGATGCCCTTGGCTTCGGCGTCAGTCAGGCAGACGGCGATACGGTCGACCGGCGCCTCCGCGTCGAACGGCACCCAGGCCGCGCCCGCACGCGTGATGGCGATCTGCGCGATCAGCAGGTCGATGCCGCGCGGCATCCACAGCCCGACCAGATCGCCGGGCCCGACGCCCGCCAGCGCAAGCCCGCGCGCCTGACGGCCCGCGGCCGCCCAGACCTCGTCATAGCTCAGCCGCCGCGACGCATCGACCAGGGCCGGATGCGCAGCCCGTTCCGCCACGGTCGCCGCGAAAATCTCGCCCAGAACTTCATCGCGGAGGAGGTCCGGCCGTCGCTCGCCCGCCAGCATGGCGAGCGGGTTCGCGGCCGCGATATCTGTCGTCGCCGACAGCTTGCTCATGTCGTTCATCGCGCCCCGCTCGGATCAGGCCAGCGCATTGGCGAGCGACACCGGCTGGCGCGCTCCATCATGCGATCAAGACCTGTCACGCACCTTCATTTTAGACCCGGAATCGCAAGCTCATGCGTTTCTCGAATCGAGCCCCCCGGCCGAGCGACCGCCGCAACACAGCGTTCCACTAGCACGTTTGTGATGCGCCGGCACGACTGAACCCGCGATGAACGTCGCGTGATGTCGACGCACCGAGCAGCGCGGCCGGGATCAGCCCCGCATCAGCGCCATGACATGGGCGGCGGCCGAACGGGACAGCCCCTCGAGGTCGTAGCCGCCTTCGAGGATCGAAACGACTCGTCCCGCGCAATGCCGGTCCGCGATCGCCATCAGCTTCTGGGTCGCCCAGGCGAAATCGGACTCTTTCAGATTGAGGTTGGCGAGCGGGTCGCGCCAATGCGCGTCGAAGCCGGCCGATATGATGAGGAGGTCCGGCGCAAAAGCATCGATGCGCGGCAGCAGTGCCGTCTCCATCGCCTCGCGGAAGGCGTCCGAGCCGTCGCCTGCGCGCAGCGGCGCATTGACGATGGTGCCGTGCTGTCCACGCTCGGAGGCCGCGCCCGTACCGGGATAGAGCGGCATCTCATGGGTCGAGGCATAAAGCACGCTCGCATCGTCCCAGAAGATTTCCTGCGTGCCGTTGCCGTGATGGACGTCCCAATCGATGATCGCCACGCGCTGCGCGCCGTGCTGCCGCTGCGCATGACGCGCCGCGATGGCCGCATTGTTGAAGAAGCAGAACCCCATGGCCTTGACGCTCTCGGCGTGGTGGCCCGGCGGGCGCATCGCACAAAAGGCGTTGGCAACGAAACCCGACATCACCTCATCGACCGCCTGGACCGCGGCACCGACGCCATGCAGCACGGCATCGACCGTTCCCGGCGACATCAGCGTGTCGCCATCGATCTGGACGAGCCCGGCTTGCGGCGAGGCGGCGACGATCGCCTCGCCGAATTCTCTGGGATGGCAGAGCGCCACCTGGTCGAGAGTGCCCAGCGGCGCGCTTTCGCGAATCAGCGAGGCAAAGCGCTCATCCTCCAGCGCCGCTTCGACGGCGCGCAGACGATCGGGACGCTCGGGATGACCCGCCGGCGTCTCATGCCGAAGGCTCGAGGGATGCGTGATCAGCAAGGTCGTCACGGTCGGGCCTTTTGTTTCAGCAATCGAAGGGTCGTGCAGCGACGGGGCGGCGCGAAGCGTGGCCGTCCTGCCACGGTGGATCGGGAAACGCCCGGTTCGGCCGTCTTCAAGGGAACCTGATTGCGCCGTGCAGGTTTCGCGCATAGAGCATCGGCATCTTGTCGGCGCTCCTTCCGGACCCGGTCGACACGAAGCGTTAACCCCGCATTCAGCATAAAGATTGCCTTCGGGCCGCTCTGGTGGACAGCATGAAACAGACCGTGATCCTTGCCTTGGCGATGTCGGCGCTTCTGGGCGCCTGCCAATACAAGAGCGTCAACGCTCCGGCTCTGTCTGCCCGTGACGCCGAGTACATCGCGCTGGTGCCGAAGTTCGAACATCAGATCACGCATCTGCCTTATGAAATCACCGATCCGACGGGCCAGGCTCCCGGCACCATCGTGGTCGATACCAGAGAGAAGTATCTCTACTACGTCCTGCCGAACAAGAAGGCGATCCGCTATGGCGTCGCCACCGGCGACGAGGCCTTCGGCTGGACCGGCGAAGCGGTGATCCAGCGCAAGGCGGAATGGCCGCGCTGGACGCCTCCCGCAGAGATGATCGCGCGCTGGCCGCATCTGGCGCCCCGCGCCGGTGGCATGGAAGGTGGCCCCGACAACCCGCTCGGCGCCCGCGCCCTCTACCTCTACCAGAACGGCCACGACACGCTCTACCGCATCCACGGCACCAACGAACCGGAGACGATCGGACGTTCGGCCTCGTCGGGCTGCATCCGCATGCGCAACATCGACGTGATCGACCTGTTCAACCGGGTTCCGGCCGGAACGAAGGTGATCGTTACCTGATCTGTCGGGGCGGCTGACGCCGTCAGCCTCTCCCGAGCTCGACCAGAACGATCTCCGGCGGAATGCCGAACCTGATCGGCAATTGGCTGGTTCCGATTCCGGCCGAGACCACAAGATCGCGCCCCTCCTCGTGGATGTGACCGTAGCCATAGCGGTTGCCATAGCGCGAGGGCACGATCGGCGCCCAGCCAAACAGCCTGACCTGACCGCCATGGGTATGGCCCGACAGGGTCAACGACACGCGATCCGGCATCCGCGCGAAGATGTCGGGTTCATGCGCCATCATGATCACGGGGGCGCCGTCATCGGCGATCTGCGCCATTGTGCCCGCGAGATCATCGATCCCGGCAGGCCGGCCGCGATGGTGCGGCAGGAACGCGATCTGATCGCCGAGCCCCGCCAGCCAGAGCGGCCCATCGACCGTTTCCAAGCGCAGCGCGCGGTTCTCCAGCATCGGGATTCCGGCCTCGCGCAGGGCCTCGCCGACCTGGGTGGGGCCGGCGCGCGCGACCTGCGTCTGCGGATCATGCCACCAGTCGTGATTGCCGAGCACGGCGAAGACGCCGTCGCGAGCCTGGAGCCGCGCCAGTTCGTCCGCCCAGTCCCGCATCGGCGGGTCGGATGCGACGCGCCGGCGGCTCGCGACGAAATCGCCGAGCAGCAGCGTGAGATCAGGCTTCAGCGCGTTGGTCGCGGCGACGACCTCGGTGACACGCGAGAGCGGGACATGAAGCGAGCCGATATGCAGATCGGAGATCACCGCCAGCCTCATGCGGCGGCGCTCCGGCCAGCCCCTCGGCTTCAGCCGGTAACGTGTCAGGATCTGGCGCCTCGGCTCCCATGCGGCGGCGTAGGCGCCGGTGCCCGACATGGCCAAAAAAAGACCGGCGAGAGTTTGAAGAACTCTGCGCCGGTCAAACATGGAGCGTCTCGAAACGTGGTCTAGGGAGGTCAGTCGTCAAAACCGTTGCGAAGGACACCGGCAAGCCGGGATGGTGCATCCTTCGTACGGAGGTCCAACGCGGCAGCCGGGCGTCTTGTTCCGGCGGCAACGGCAGGCAGAGCGATGGGGCGGAACCAGGAGGCATAAGCCTCTTTCGCCGTGGCATCGTGGAAGCTCGCATTCGCTTGCGTCTGGCGACGCGGATGAGACGGGGTCATGGGTTCCGATGGGGTTGGCTGCACGAACGACGATGGTTCCTGGTCATCGTCATGCTGGCACCGTGACCGGCGATCGCGACGGCGCCGCGGCGCCATCATGATCTGTTCAAGGCGATATGTGTCGCTGTGCAACCTGCCGCCATAATCATGAACACATGGCTGCGTCGGGACGGACTCACGCTCCGGCGGGCGGAAGCCTCCGGCCGAACGCAAGTCGCCGTCAGGCAGCGAGCAGGCCTTCGGCCTTGGCCCAATTCAAGGTCTTGTTCAGCGCGCGCTCGTAGCGGTCGAACATCTCCTCGAGTTCCGCCTCGGTGATGATCATCGGCGGGCAGAACGCGACGCGATCGCCCATCGCACGGGTGATGAGCCCCTCCTCCAGCGCGAAGGTGACCGACTTGGCGCCGACGCCCTTCTTCACTTCGAAGGAGGCCTTCGTCTGCTTGTCCTTGACGAGCTCCACCGCGCCGATGAGGCCCACACCCCGCGCCTCGCCGACGAGCGGATGCTCGGCGAGCTTGTTCAACCGTCGCAGGAAGGTCGGCTCAACCGCGCGGACATGCTCGACGATCCTGTCGCGCTGGTAGATTTCCAGCGTCTTGACCGCGATGGCGCAGCCGACGGGATGGCCCGCATAGGTGTTGCCATGGCCGAAGGTGCCGATCTTGCGGCTCTGGTCGACGAGAACATCATAGACCTTGTCGTTCATCATCACCGCGCTGAGCGGGAAATAGGCCGAGGTGATCTGCTTGGCGCAGGAGATGGTGTCGGCGGCCATGCCATAGGTCGTGGTGCCGAACATGTTGCCGGTGCGGCCGAAGCCGGTGATGACCTCGTCCGAGATGAAGAGGATGTCGTATTTCGCCAGGATCGCGTTGATCTTCTCGAAATAGCCTTCCGGCGGGGTGATCGCGCCGCCCGCGCCCATCACCGGCTCGGCGATGAAGGCGGCCACCGTATCGGGCCCCTCGCGCAGGATCATCTCTTCCAACTCGGCGGCGAGCCGCGACGAGAAGTCGAGCTCGCTCTCGCCGGGCTCAGCGAAGCGGTAATGGTGCGGGCAGGAGGTGTGCAGGATGCCGGGCAGCGGCAGGTCGAAATCGATATGGTTGTTGGGCAGGCCGGTCAGCGAGGCCGAGGCAACGGTGACGCCGTGATAGCCCTTCAGCCGCGAGATGATCTTCTTCTTCTGCGGCCGGCCGAGCGCATTGTTCATGTACCAGACGATCTTCACCTGGGTGTCGTTGGCGTCCGAGCCTGACGCGCCGTAGAACACCTTCGAGATCGGCACGGGCGCGATCTCCTTCAGCTTCTCGGCCAGCTCGATCGCCGGGTCGTTGCTGCGGCCACCGAAGATATGCGTGAAGGGCAGCTTCTTCATCTGCTCATAGGCGGTCTCGACCAGTTCCTGGTTGGAGTAGCCGAGCGCGGTGCACCACAGGCCCGCCATGCCCTCGATATATTCCTTGCCGCTGGAATCGGTGACATAGACGCCCCTGCCGCTCTCGATCACGAGCGGGCCGACCTCGCGATGCGTCGCGAGGTTCGTATAGGGGTGGACGAGGGTCTCGATGTCGCGGACGGCGAGGTTGGACAGCATCGCGCAGGCTCCCGGTCTTTATGGAATGCTGATAGGAGCATAGACCGCGCGGGACGCAAGCGCTGAGCGATTTTCACGCACATCGACGCAGACTCTGCCGCAGGACGGGCCCGAAACGGCAGGCCCGCGGCCGCTTGCCATTTCCGGTGACGCTCTCCACGGTGCGGAGCGTGAGAGAGGTTCCATGATCGACCCGGTGACGAAGACGAGCCTGCCCGCTGCAGGGCGCAATTGCGGCACCTGTACCCTCTGCTGCAAGGTCTATGACGTGCCGCCTGTCGGGGCCACCGCAGGCAACTGGTGTCCCAATTGCCTGCCCGGGCGCGGCTGCAAGATCTACGAGGCGCGTCCCCAGCAATGCCGCGACTTCCTCTGCCTCTGGATGACGCAGGACTATCTCGGCCCCGACTGGAAGCCTGACAAGGCACGCTTCGTGCTCACCATGGACGCTCAGACGCGCTGGCTCTTCGTCCAGGCGGATCCAGGCGCGGCGCAGGCCTGGCGCAAGGAACCCTATTACGGTCAGCTCAAGCGCTGGGCGGAAGCGGGCAACCGCCCCGTCATCGTCTTCATCCGGAAAACGGCCACCGCCCTCACCGCCCATGGCGAGACCATGCTGGGGGAGATCGCCGCCGACGAGCGCCTCGTGATGCGCGACCTCCCGGGCGGCCGGCAGGCGGTCGAGAAGATCAGCGTCGCGGCCTGACGCCAGGACGTGACGCCAAGACGGGCTCGGCCTCAGCCTTCGTCGATCGCGCGCACGCGTTCGCGCCAGTTGAGCACGAGCCGGTCGAGTTCCGCCAGATCCCCCTCCGGCAGCTTGCCCAGCGTCTGCGCCACGAAATCGCGCTGAGTCTTGATCCCCTCTTCCGCCAGCCGGCGGCCTTCGGGAGTCAGGTGCATCGCATAGGAGCGGCGATCGCCGGCGATCGCGCGGCGCTCGACGAGGCCGGCCTGCACCAGCCTGTCGACCAGACCCGAGACATTGCCCTTGGTGACATAGAGCCGTTCGGCCAGTTCGTTCTGGCTGATGCCTTCGCGCTCGGTCAGCGTCGAAAGCAGGTCGAACTGCGGAATCGACAGGCCGAGCGCGCGAACCCGCGCGGTCATCTTCATCAGCATGCGCTGATGCAGCCGCATGAATCGGAACCAGACGCGGTCCGGCTCGGTCGCGTCTGCGCGCGGCGCTGTCTTCGAGTCTGGCACGGCCCGTCAATCCCGGAAAATGAGAAGATGACGCCTAAACCATCTCGCCGGCGGAGGCGAGAGCTGCCGGCCCTGCCGCCAGGGCGATCGCTTGAAAGCTGACGAGGCCATGATGGCGGGCTCCAGCCCTCCCCCCGCTTGCGGTGGGGAGGGTTGGGTGGGGGGCAGTGCCGCTCGGCGAGACGATCCAAGGTGGAGTGCTAGCTTTCCGGCCCCCATCCCTAACCCTTCCCCACCGCAAGCGGGGGGAAGGGAACGAGCCCCGCCGTCGAGCGATGGCCCCGGCCCCGCCGCCCGGTCTTGCCTAAAGCCCGTCGCGGCGTCACCTATGGCCGATGCATCGCCGTCTCGTCTTCGAGGAGCCCGTCTCGCGTGCCGCCGTTTGGAGCCGGCGGCTGGCCTGGTTTGCGCTCGCGGTGCTGCTGCTCGCGATCCTGGTCTTCCGCACGGGCGAGCCGAGCCTGGAGGGCCTTGCGCCCGTGGCTGCGGCCTATGTGGTCGTGCTGCTGGCGCTGCTGCTGGCGCTGCTGGCCTTCATGCGGATCTGGCAGTCGGGCCATCGCGGCGTCGGCATGGCGTCGGGCGCCTTCCTGCTCTGCCTGCTGATGCTGGCACCCGCTGCCTATGTCGGCTTCCGGCTGGCGACCCGGCCGGCGCTGGCCGACATATCGACCGATATCGATGATCCCCCGGGCTTCAGCCGCTCGCGCGTGGCGCTCGACGCCCGCGCCGGCCGGGTGCCGCCCGATGTCCCCCCCGACCGTCGCCGCCTCCAGCGCCAGGCCTACCCCAAGGCGGTGCCGATCGTGCTCGAAGTGCCGGCCGAGACCGCCTTCGACATCGCCCGCCGGGCGGCGCTCGCACGGGGCTGGCAGGTGCTCGAATCGTCGCGGCCGGGCGGACGCAGCGGCGCGGGGCGGATCGAGGCCGTGGCGCGCTCGCGCATCCTGCGCACGGCCGAGGACATCACCATCCGGGTCCGCCCGCGCGCCGATGGCAGCCGCATCGACATCCGCTCGGCCTCCCGGATCGGCCCGCATGATCTCAGCGTCAACGCGGCACGGATCGCCGCCTTCGCCGATGAGGTCGAGCTGCTGGTCGAGACGCGCTAGAGCGTTATCCAGGGCGCGGATGGCGAGAGCCTCACGCGAGCCGGTAGCGGCTCTCCAGCCCGGGCAACAGCCCGTCGCATGAAACGACGCCGCGCAGCACCAGATCCTCGAGCTGGGCCAGCACCGACAGGGCCGCTGCGCCGTGCAACGCGGTCGCGAGACCCTGATAGATCGGCGGCACCATCGCGGCGATGGTCTCGTCGCCGGCCAGCAGCCGGCCAAGGATCGCCGCCTCCCGCAGGCGCCGATGCTGCACCAGCCCGCGCAGGAAACGCTGCGGTTCGACGACCGGCCCGCCGTGACCTGGCCGGTAGACCGAGTGCTCCATCCCCCGCAGCTTGTCGATCGAGGCCATATAGGCCGCCATTGAGCCGTCGGGCGGAGCGACGATCGTGGTCGACCAGGCCATGACATGGTCACCGGAGAACAAGGTCTTCTCCTCCGCCAGGGTGAAGGCCAGATGGTTGGCGGTATGGCCGGGCGTCTCGACCGCAGCCAGAGACCAGCCCTGCCCCGAGATCGCATCGCCATCCGCCATGACGAGATCCGGCGCATAGTCGCGGTCGGCGGCGGCATCGAGGCGGTTGACCTCGCCCGCCGCCAACTCGCGCGCGGCGCGGTGCGGGCCGCAGCCGACGACGATCGCCCCCGTCGCCGCCTTGAGCGCCGGCACGGCCGGAGAATGGTCGCGATGCGTATGCGTCACGACGATATGGCTCACCGTTTCGCCCGCGACCGCCTTCAGCAGCCGCGCGACATGGGCGGGGTCATCGGGGCCGGGGTCGATGATCGCGACCGTGCCCTGGCCGACGATGTAGCTGCACGTCCCGGTGAAGGTCATGGGGCCGCCATTGCCGGCGATCAGCCGGCGCACCAGCGGCGACAGCCGCGCCACCTCCCCCGCCGGGGTCGTCGCGCTGCGGTCGAAAGGCAGATCATCCTTCGCGGGCAGATCATCCTTCGCGGGCAAGTCATCCTTCGCCGGCACGTCGTCGCTCATCTGTGATCCCTGCTCATGCGTGCCTCTGCAATCGCGCCTGCCTCTGTATGCGGGCGCATGCGGCTTGTGGGGCTTTGCGGCATTTTCTATAGACGGAAAAGACGGTCGCGCAGCGCGGCCTTCGAGAACAGGACGACACGCCCATGGCCGATATGCTTCCCCTTCAAGCCCCGACGCTGGCCGGGGCGGCCCTTCCTGCCATTTCGGGCCCGCGCGCGGCCCTGCTTCGCAATGTCGCCCTCGCTGTTGCCGGCAGCCTGCTGCTTGTGCTCGCCGCCAAGATCAAGGTGCCGTTCTGGCCGGTGCCGATGACGCTGCAGACGCTCGCCGTGCTGGCGCTGGGCGCGGCTTACGGTTCGCGCCTCGGCGCGGCGACGGTGGCGCTCTACATCGCCTATGGCCTCGCCGGCCTGCCGGTGTTCACCAATACGCCGCCGGTCGCCGCCGGCCCGCTTTATCTCGTCGGCCCGACCGGCGGCTTCCTCGTCGGCTTCGTGGCGGCTGCCGCCATCGCAGGCTGGGCTGCGGCGCGCGATGCCTCGCTGCCGCGCCTGATCGGGGGCCTCGTCGCGGCCGAGACCGTGATGATGCTGCTGGGCTTCGGCTGGCTCGCCTTCGGCGCCCAGATGGCCGCCGGCACGACCGGCGTCGGCTTCGCCAAGGCCTTCGCCTATGGCGTCCAGCCCTTCATCATCGGCGATCTCGTCAAGCTCGCACTGGTCGCCTGCCTGGCCCGCGCCGGCTGGTCGCTGCTGCAACGCCGCGGCTGATTCCAGCCATAGGACGGACATCTCCAGGCCGGGGCATCGCCCCGGCCTTTTTCATATCGGTGTGGTCGAAAGGACAGGTCGGGGAAGCGCCACTCAGCCGTTAGGGCTGGAACCGCTGCAGGTCGTCGGCTGCGGACCGGAGAAGAACGGGCCGAGATTGCCGCATTTGTCGCAACCCGCGAGCAGCGTCGCCAGTCCGAGAATGCCGAGGAGGTGCAGGGCGCGCTTCATGATCGATTCCGCTGGTGGTGTCGGCTTACCCTAGCGGGCAAGCGCCGCGATGACCACATGGGCAGCTACCGCGACGACACCGTCCTGGCCCGAGGCCGGTTGACACAGCCATCGACATTGCCGGCGGCAAAACGCCCAGACAGCAAAAAAGCCCCGAAGGGCTGATTTGGCAGATCGTGAAATCAACGGGAAATTTTGGTCGGAGTGGCAGGATTTGAACCTGCGACCCCCTCGTCCCGAACGAGGTGCTCTACCAGGCTGAGCCACACTCCGATTGACTGGTGGCGGGCTTATAGCCAGCGCAGCGCCGCCGCGCAACAGGCACCACGCCTCTCGATGACGAATTATCCGCGGCATCTGTCGGCGTCACCTTTCGCCGCGCTGGCTTTCGGTTCCGCAGCGCCGATCTGACAGGTTGCGCACGGCCCCGACGCGTTCTAGAAGGCGCGGCACATTGGGGCGTCGCCAAGTGGTAAGGCAGCGGTTTTTGGTACCGCCATTCGGAGGTTCGAATCCTCCCGCCCCAGCCAGCCATCCGAAGTCATTGAAAAGACGGCCTGTCGTCCTGGCTGAGTAGCTTTTGTCCCCAACTGGGGCACAGGGCTGAGGCACGGGACCGGGGGCAGTCCAAGGATAGGTCGGCGATGTCTAACGGACCGGGGGCAGTCCAAACACCCAATCTCGGTGTCCACGTAACCTGCTGCAGGCCACGACAAGCTCCTAAGCGGTCTTCCAAGCACACGAGAGTGGGGCCTCAAAAACCCAATCAGGACGGCGGGAGGCGGACCTGCGCTTGACTTGGTAAACCGGCTGCAGGGGTGACCTCATGCCGGTTTCGCGAACCGGCATCTATGCTCGCGAGAGAACGGACCCAAAAAGCGATATTCTGCAGGACCGCCATGTCGATCCCCGTCTCGATACCCAGAGCCTCGAAATGCACGACCAGTGCCTCTGTGGCGAGATTGCCGCCGGCGCCGGGTGCATAGGGACAGCCGCCGAGCCCGCCGACGGCGCCGTCGAAAATGCCGACGCCCAGGCTCCAGGCTGCGGCGACATTGTCGATGGCGCGGCCATATGTGTCGTGAAAATGTCCGGCGAGCTGCGCAACGGGCACCATGCGCGACGTCGCCTCGACCATCCGGGCCGTCCGCTGCGGGGTACCGCGCCCGATCGTGTCGGAAACCGCGATCTCGTCACAGCCGATGCCGTGAAGGCGGGCGCAGACGTCGGCCACCACATGGGGCGCGATCTCGCCCTCATAGGGACAGTCGAGCGCACAGGAGACGTAAGCGCGCACCGGGACGCCGGCCTGGCGCGCAAGCGCGAGCACCGGCTCGAAGCGGGCGATGCCCTCCGTGATCGTACAGTTGGTGTTCTTCTGTGAAAATGTCTCGGACGCTGCCGTGAAGACGGCGAGCGCCTGCGCGCCGGCGGCCAGCGCTGCCTGGGCGCCCTTTTCGTTCGGGACGAGGGCGGAATGAACCACGCCGGCGCGGCGCGGCAGGTTGCGCAGCATCGCGTCATGATCGGCCATCTGCGGCACCCAGCGCGGCGATACGAAGGCGGTCGCCTCGATCCGACACAGACCAGCATCGGCGAGCATGCCAACCAGCGCGATCTTGTCTGCCGTCGCGACAAGGGTCTTCTCGTTCTGCAAGCCGTCGCGCGGGCCGACCTCGACAATTTGGACGCGCCGTTTCGTCATGTCAGGCGCCGAGATAAGCCGAGCGGACGCGTTCGTCGCGCAACAACTGCGCGCCCGTGCCCTCCAGCGTGATCCGCCCGGTCTCGATGACATAGGCGCGGTCGGCCACAGTGAGCGCTAGGTTGGCCATCTGCTCGACCAGCAGGATGGTGACGCCCTCCTCGCGCAGCTGCCGGATCACCGCGAAGACCTCCTTGACGATCAGCGGCGCCAGGCCGAGCGACGGCTCGTCCAGCAGCAGCAGTTTCGGCCGGCTCATCAGCGCCCGCGCGATCGCCAGCATCTGCTGCTCGCCGCCCGACAAGGTGCCGGCCTGCTGGTCTTGACGCTCGGCCAGGCGGGGGAACACGGCGAAGTATTTGTCGATGTCGCTGGCGATGGCGTCCGAGTCGTCGCGGGCATAGGCGCCCAGCATGAGGTTGTCGCGCACGCTTTGGTCACCGAAGACGAGCCTGCCCTCCGGCGAATGGCCGATGCCGAGCCGGACGCAATGATGCGGCCTGATCCCGGTGATCGTGCGGCCCTCGAAGGTGATCGTGCCCGAGGCCGGCTTCACCAACCCGGCGATGGCGCGCATCAGCGTCGACTTGCCGGCGCCGTTGCCGCCGATCAGCGTGACGATCTCGCCGGCTGCGACTTGCAGAGAGATGCCCCTCAGCGCCTCGATCGCGCCGTAGCGCACGCAGAGATCGTCGATGCGGAGCATGTTCATGCGACGCTCTCCGCGACGGTTGCGGCATCCTCGTCGGCGCCGAGATAGGCGGCGATGACGCGGGGGTTCTTGCGGATCGCGTCGGGCGCGCCCTCGGCGATGAGCGCGCCGTAGTCCAGCACCAGCACATGCTGCGAGATGCCCATGACGAGGTCCATGTGGTGCTCGATCAGGAGCACGGTGACGCCTGCCGTCTGGATGCGTTTGATGACGTCGCCAAGTTCATGCGTCTCCTGCGGGTTGAGGCCCGCTGCCGGCTCATCCAGCAGAAGCAGCTTCGGCCGGGAGGCCAGCGCACGCGCGATCTCGAGCCGCCGCTGCAGGCCGTAGGGCAGGCTCCTGGCTGGCTCGAAGGCACGCTCGCCGAGGCCGAGATCGGCCAGCAGCGCCAGCGCATCGGCCCGGGCCTGGGCTTCGGCGCGCCGGCTCGCCGGCAGCCCGAGCAGCGCAGCGGGAAAGCTCGCCTCGACATGGCGATGCGCGCCGAGCAGGACGTTGTCGAGCGCCGAGAGATCGCCGAACAGCTTCAGGTTCTGGAAGGTGCGGGCGATGCCGAGACTCGCGACGCGGTGCGCAGGCTGACCCGCCAGTTCCTGCCCTTGAAAGCGGATCGAGCCGCTGTCGGGCGCGACATGGCCCGACAGCAGGTTGAGCAGGGTGGTCTTGCCGGCGCCGTTAGGGCCGATCAGCGCATGGACCTTGCCCGCGCCGATGGTGAAACCGACATGGTTGACCGGCACGATGCCGCCATAGGCCTTGTGGAGATCGGCAACGACGAGGAGTGCGCTGCCGTCGCCTGCCGACGGACGCGCCGCGAGAACCGAGACCCCCGCATCGGCCTGCGAACGATCGAAGATTTTCGGGCGACCCCGGAACAGCGCGCCGAGCGCGCCGGCCAGGCCATTGGGCATCAGATAGAGCGAGAACAGCAGCAGCGCGCCATAGCTGAAATGCTGGAGCGCCGGCCAGCGCGCCAGCCAGGCGTCGAGCAGGGTCAACACCACCGAGCCCAGCAGCGGGCCGTAGATCGAGCCCGAGCCGCCGAAGATCACCACGACGAGGAAGAAGATCGACAGGTTGAAGGTGATGAAGTCGGAGTTGAAATACTGGTTCTGCTGCGCCACCACGGCGCCAGCCAGCGCGCAGGTCACCGCCGAGACGACGAAGGCCAGCGTCTTGTAGCGCGAGACCGAGATGCCGACCGATTGCGCAGCGGGCTCGGCCATCTGCACCGCCAGGAAGGCGCGGCCATAGCGGCCCCTCAGCAGCGAGCGCAGCATCAGATGCGTCACGATGCAGAGCGCGCCGACGAACCAGACCCAGTGCAGGTTGGTGAAACTGCGCCCCGCGATCGAGGGCGCGCTGATGCCGTAGAGGCCCGCCTGGCCCTTGAAGATGTCGGTCCACTCGGTGACGATCTTCTCGACCACGATGCCGAAGCCGATCGTTACCATGGCCAGGCTTGGCCCCGAGACCCTGACCGATGGCAGGGCGATGACCAGCCCGAAGACCGCCCCAAAGCCGCAGGCGAGCAGCAGCGACGCCCACGGGCTGATGCCCCATTCGACGCTGGCGATGGCCGCCGTATAGGCGCCGACGGCGAAGAGGCCGGCATGGCCGAGCGATTTCTGCCCGGCATAGCCGACCAGCACGTTGAGGCCCGCCGCGGCAAGGTAGTTCACGCCGATCGTGAACAGGATCTGGAGATGGAAGTCGTTGAGCGGCAATGCTGGCAGCAGCGCGAGCGCGGCTGCCAGCAGAGCGAGCGAGAGGCCGTGGACGAGACCCATCAGATCTTCTCCACGCTGCGCGCGCCCATGAGGCCGCCAGGCCGCAGCACGAGCACGATGATGATCAGCAGGAAGATGGTGATCTCGCGCATTTCGGCGCGCCAGAGCCCGACCAGCGCCTCGATGATGCCGAGCAGGAAGCCGCCGAGCATGCAGCCGCGCGGGCTGGTCAGCCCACCGACGATTGCCGCGGAAAAGGCCTTGAGCGCAACGCCGAGCCCGATGAAGACCGAGGCTGTGGTGATGGGGGCGATCAGCATGCCCGCCAATCCCGCCAGCGAGGACGAGATCACGAAGGCGATGATGACGATCTTTTCGACATTGATGCCGACGATCGCGGCGGCCTGCGGATTGAAGGCGACGGCGCGCAGGGCCTTGCCGAAGCGGGTCTTGCGGAGGACGATATCGAGCCCGACCATGACCGAAATCGCGACGCCCGCGATCAACACCTCCTGCGGGCGGATGCCGGCCCCAGCGATGCGCCAGACCTCGTTGCCGAGCGGCGAGGGTACCGCGATCGAGGCAGGGCCCCAAACCGCCAGCGCCGCGTTCTGCAGGATGATGCCGAAACCAATCGTGCTCAGCACCCAGTTCAGGCCACCGGCCCCGACGAAGGGCTTGATCGCGCAGTAATAGAGCAGGATGCCGATGGCTCCCACGACCGCGACGCTGGCCAGCGTGGCAAGGGCGTAGCTCAGAAGCGTCATCTCGGAGGGGGCGAGGTTGCCCCAATGCGGCTTGCCGGCGGCCAGCAGCAGGAGCGAGACGCCGACCAGGCTGCCTGGCACCAGAAAGGCACCCTGGCCGAAGTTGAAGGTCTTGGTCGTGGCGTAGGTGATGTTGAAGCCGAGCGCGATCAGGCCGTAGATCGCGCCCAGCGCCAGTCCGCTCGCCAGCGCCTGAAGGATTGCCGTCATCTCGTCTCCGCGCCGTCCGTCTTAAAGCAATTCCGTCATCCCGGGCTGAGCCCAGCGAGGACCCGGGATCCATGCCTGAACCGTTCCGGCATGGATCCCGGGTCTCCCTGCGGTCGCCCGGGATGACGGCGCGTTGGAGTGAAGCGTACCGCCGTCAGCGCTTGAGATCGGCCGCCGTCAGGGCTTTGACGATCTCGTTGTCGACCTTGACGACGCGCCCGTCCTTCCACTGCGCCAGGTGGAAGTCGGCGACACCGAGTGCCTCGTGCTGCTCCTTGGAGAACGGCTTGTCATAGGCCTTGATGATGCCCTGGACCTTGCCGAGGTTTTCCAAAGCCTGCTGGATCTTCTCGCCATCCGTGCTGTTGGCCTGGGCGATGGCAGCCGCAATCAGCGTCACCGCGTCATAGCCCTGCGCCGCCGAGACGAAGGCCGGCATGTTGGGGTGCTTGGCGATCAGCCGCTTGTGCAAAGCCACGGCCCGTTCGTTGGCATCCTCGGTCGTCGAGGCCGCGAAGATGGTCTTCTCCGCCAGCTTCGGGCCGGCGATGTTGATCAGCGGCGTGTTGATCGAGCCCCAGGTCGAGAGCAGGCCGGGATAATAATCCATCTTCTCCATGCTCTTCAGCACCTGCGCCGTTGCATCGCCGAGCGAGCCGGAGATCACCATGTCGGCGCCCGCTGCCTTCACCTTGGCGAGCTGCGAGGTCATGTCGGTGTCCTTGGGACCGAACTTCTCGATCGCCACCGGCTTGATGCCATGCAGCGTCAGAATCTCCAGCAGGTCCTTGGTCGCGGCCTGGCCATAGCCGGTCGTATCGGCGATGATGGCGATGTTCTTGGTCTTGGTGGCCTTGATCGCATAGGCGGCGAGCAAGGCGAGTTGCTCGCGATCCACCATCGAGACGCGGAAGATGTAGTTCTGCGGCTCCTTCATGTAGCGCGCCGTGATGTCGGTCGCGGTCGCGACATGGGAGACGACCGGGACCTTCTTCTGCTGCGGGATGTGCAGCCAGGCCAGCGCGTTGCCGGAGTTGGTCGGCCCGACGACGGCCGCGACCTTCTCGTTGTCGATCAGCTCGTTCATGTTCTGGATCGACTTGGGCGGCGAGGCGACGTCGTCGCGGACGACGCCGACGAGCTTGCGCCCGAGCACGCCTCCCTTGGCATTGATGTCCTCGATCGCGGCCTGGAAGCCGTAGAGCCCGGCTATGCCGAGCTCTGCCACGCCGCTGGCCGATTGATCGGCATTGTATCCGATCTTGATCTCGTTCTGGGCGAGGGCGGGCGCCGCGAAGGCGAGGCTGGTCGTGACGAGCAGGGCACTGAGCGCACGGCGCGAAAGCAGGATAGTCATGGTGTCTCCTCCGGGGATGATCCGCTTTTCGCGGTTTTCTGTCGTGGCAGGCGAGTGGAAGGCAATGGTGCTCGGCGTCAGATTTTCCTGCGCTCGGCGAGCAGCTCGCGGGCGCGGTCGACGCGGACGTCATGGGTGCGGGCGAGTTCGGCCGCGATCGCTTCGATCTCGGCGCCCTCCGCGCCGGCGACGATGGCGATGTTGCGGGCATGAAGCGCCATGTGGCCGCGCTGGATGCCTTCCGTGGCGAGCGCGCGCAGCGCCGCCATGTTCTGGGCGAGACCGACCGCGACGGTGACCTCGGCCAGCTCCTGCGCCGTCGCGACGCCCATCAGCCGTAGCGACCATTGCGCCAGCGGGTGGGTCTTGGTGGCGCCGCCGACGAGGCCGAGCGCCATCGGCATCTCGATCGAGCCGACGAGTTCGTCGTCCTTGGAGAGCTCCCAGGTCGTCAACGACGTGTAGCGGCCGCCGCGGGCGGCATAGGCATGGGCACCGGCCTCAATCGCACGCCAGTCATTGCCGGTGGCGACCACGACCGGGTCGATGCCGTTCATGATGCCCTTGTTGTGGGTGGTGGCGCGATAAGGGTCGATCGCCGCGAAGGTGTAGGCGTCGAGCATGCCGTCGATCATGCGCTGGCCCGAATAGTCGGGCGTGGCGAGCGCCGCGGCGGGAATACGAACCGTGGCGCGGGCGAGCCTGAGATCGGCGAGGTTCGATAGGATGCGCAGCCGCACCGTGCCGCCGGTGACGCGCTCGACGATCGGCGCGACCGTCTCGGCCATGGTGTTGACCGTGTTTGCCCCCATCGCGTCGCGGACATCGACGAGCAGGTGCATCACCACGATCGGGCCACGCGGCGTCTGCGGGAAGACATGAACCTCGATGTCGCGGCAGCCGCCGCCGAGCGAGATCAGCACCTTGTCCCTGGCATTGGCGGCGGCGACGATTTCATCGCGCGCCGACAACAGCTTGTGGCGCGCACCTTCGGGATCGCTGATGCCGATGAGCTGCACTTGCGCGCGCATGATCGGCAGACTGCTGGAGGTCAGGAAGCCACCCGAGCCGCGTGCGATCCGGGCCATGTAGGATGCGGCTGCAACGACCGAGGGCTCCTCGACCGCCATCGGAATCAGGTAATCCTTGCCGTTGACGGTGAAATTCGTGGCGATGCCGAGCGGCAGTTCGAAGGTGCCGACGACATTTTCGATCATGCCATTGGCGAGCATCAGCGGCAGCGCTCCGGGTGTCGCCAGAAGGGCACGGTCAGCGGCCGAAAGACCGGCGGCCGCAACCGCCTGGTCGAGCCGTTCCAGGCAAGACAGGTTGCGGTAGTTCTCGATGCGCGAATTCACGGACCGCGCGCCGTCAGCGCGCGCCTCAGCCGTCGTCATGGTGTTTCCTCCGCCCGCGATCGGGCTCGTTGCCTGCTTGTTGTTGACAGGCTCTCGCAAAGACCCAAGAGGAACAAGGCACAATTACCCGTACGATCCCATTCGGCGTACCAGTCGATCGAGTGGTACAATCGGAGGCCGCGCGATGGACGATGGCGCTGATGTCAGCCGCACGGACCGCATCATCGCCCGCATCGCGCGCGCGATCGAGGCTGGTCAGCTCCAGCCGGGTCGGCGCATGCCGTCGCTGCGCGCGGCCGCTCTGGAATACGCGGTTTCCAAGAACACGATGGTCGAGGTTTATGATCGTCTGGTCGCTCTCGGGCGGCTGGAAGCGCGACCCGGTTCCGGCTTCTATGTCCGGGCCGCCGGTCGCAACGCGATCGAAGCCCCACCGGCGCACATGATGGAGGCGATCGACATCGTCTCACTCCTGCGCGAGCAGTTGCGCCAGACCCATCCCGTCCGCGTCGGTGACGGGCGTCCTCCGGCCTCCTGGACCGAGGATTCCGAGCTAGGCCGGCATTTGCGCCTCAAGACCGGCAAGGGAGAGCGACCGATCGAGCATGGCTATGGCGATCCGCTCGGCTATGGCCCGCTGCGGTCACAGATCGGGCTGATGCTGGCCGAGCGCTCCATCCATGTCTCGCCCGAGCAGGTGCTGCTGACCTTCGGCATCAATCATGGCCTCGACCTGATCATCCGGCATCTGCTGCAGCCTGGCGATACGGTTCTGGTCGATAGCCCGGGTTATTATCCGCTGTTTGGCAAGCTAAAGCTCGCGCGGGTCGAAATCGTCGGCGTCAAACGTCTTGCCGACGGCCCCGATCTCGACCACCTTTCGCTGCAGATTGCTCGGCACGCGCCGAAAGCCTTCTTCACGCAATCAGCTGCGCATAATCCCACCGGTGGTTCAATGTCGCTGCCGGTCGCGCATCGCCTACTGCAGATCGCGGCAAAACACGATCTCACCATCGTCGAGGACGATGTCTTTGCCGATGCCCTCCCGGCAAGCCTGCCGCGCCTGGCGGCGCTCGACCAGCTCGAGCGCGTGATCTATCTCGGCACCTTCTCGAAGACGCTCTCTGCCAGCCTGCGCGTCGGCTATGTCGCCGCCAGCCCCAGCATCTGCCGCTCGCTGACCGACATGAAGATGCTGACGGTCGTCAACAGCTCGGGCTACCTTGAGCGGATGGTCAGCGAGCTGATCGCCAGCGGGCAGTACCGGCACCATCTCAAACGCCTGCGCGAGCGCATCGAGCGGGCGACCGCGCGCACGCTGCAGAACCTCGACCGGCTTGGCCTGCCGGTCTTCGCAGCCCCGACCGGTGGCTATTATCTCTGGGCCGATTTCGAGCCTGGCCTCGACGATCTGGAGCTGGCGCGCCTCGCCTCGGAGCAAGGCATCTTCATCGCGCCCGGCACGGTTTTCTTCCCCGATCGCCAGCAGACGCGGCCGGGAATGCGGGTCAACATCGCCTATGGCGACGACACGCGTCTGATCGCATTCCTGCAGAGCACGCTCGCTGGATAGCGGGCTGACGTTGCCTCCAGTTTTTTGTCCAGCGCTGCGTTCGTTTCTGGCGGTTGTGGCAGTCCCGGCGCGCCGAGATCAAGCAGCCGCCTGACCAGCACGAGGTCGTTCCAGTCCGGCCGCACGATGGGGGTGACCGGATGGGCGGCGAGAACCTGCAACTGCGCCATCACGGAGTTCAGGTCGTTGGGCGGTGATCTGCGTCGATCAGCACCCAGTCGAAACCGGAGCTTGCGACAGCTTCCGTGGCGAAGGCGCTGGCGAGGCTGAGCCAGAGTCCGATCTGAGGTTGCCCGCCCCGTATCGACGCCAGGAACCGGTTCGGGGGCATCTGCATCGCCTTGCCCTCATTGCGCAGATGAGTGCGCGCTCACCATTAGCGAGGCAGCTCGCCACGACGGGCGATGGCCTGCACTTCGGCCACGCGCTCTTTGGACAGCCCGTATTCTGAAGCCGCAATCTCGGCCGTGATGTAGCCCAGGGCAAGATCACGTTCGACGCTCTCCATGCGCCGCTCTCCCGGCGCGCCATAGCCTGCTCCGCCGGGGAAGGCCATGATCACCTTGCGGCCATGCGGCACGAACTGCTTGCCCTTGCCCTTCATCGCCGTGCCGTCGTCGAGCACGATCGTCGTCGGCGCGCCAGCGCCACCGCCACGCCGGCCGCGAGCCGGATGGTGCACGCGGTCGAACATCGCCTGCATGTCGAACTCGTAACCTTCCCAGGCGCCGACCTCCATGTGCTGGCCGAGGCCGCCGCGCTGCCGGCCATTGCCGCCGGAATCGGGCCGCAGCTCCTTGCGCCAGACGATGACGGGGCCGACCTGTTCGGTCGCCTCGACCGGCATCGTCATCACGCCGGAGGGGAAGGCGGTGGCATTCATGCCGTCGAGCGTGGGCCGGGCGCCTGAGCCTCCGGAATTGAAGGTCAGGACTTCGGCACGAACGGCATCGGCCGGCACGGCGGCATCGTTGCGTGGCCGCAGCGAGACCTGGAAGTTGCAGAGGCTGCCTGCTCCTTCTGCCGGCGCGACGCCCGGCAGGATCTTGTCGAGCGCGTCGTAAATCGTGTCGGGCACCATGTGGCCGATGATGTGGCGCAGCGCGACCGGGGCCGGCCAGACCGCATTGACGATCGTATGCTCCGGCGCCGTGATCCGGAACGGCTCCAGCGAGGCCGCGTTGTTGGGAATCTCTGGCGCGATCGCGCATTTCAGCGCATAGCAGGTATAGGCCTTGGTGTAGACGAGCGGCACGTTGATGCCGTTCTTGTCGACCCCGGTGGTGCCGGCCCAGTCGCAGAGCACGCCGTCTTCTTCGATCGTGATCTTGACGCAGAGGTCGATCGGCCGGCTGTAGCCGTCGATCCGCATGTGACCCTCTGCCTGGGCACGCGGCAATGCTGCGATCTTGTCGAGAGTCGCCTGCCGGGAATTGGTCAGGATGAAGTCGGAAATGCCGGCAAGATCGGCGAGCTTGAACTCGACCATCATGTCGATCAGGCGGCGATGGCCGATCTCGTTGCAGGTCGCCAGCGCGTAGATGTCGCCGACAAGCTGATCGGGCTCACGGACATTGCCGCGAATGATCATTTCAAGCGTGTCGTTGACCGTGCCGCGATCGACGAACTTCATGATCGGGATATGCAGGCCTTCCTCGTAGACAGAGTTTGCATCCGCACCGAAGCCTCGCCCGCCGACATCGACGACATGGGCCGTGCAGGCGAAGAAGCCGACCAGCTTCTTTTGATGAAAGGACGGGCTGACGATCGTGATATCGTGCAGATGGCCCGTGCCTTCCCAGGGATTATTGGTGATGTAGACGTCACCTTCGCAGATGTTGTCGCGCCCGATCCTGCGAATGAAATGCGCGACCGCGTCGGCCATGGCGTTGACATGGCCGGGGGTGCCCGTCACCGCCTGCGCCAGCATCAGGCCCTTCTCGTTGTAGACGCCGGCCGAGAGGTCGCCCGCCTCGCGCACCGAGGTCGAGAACGAGGTCCGGATCAGCGCCTGCGCCTGTTCCTCGACGACCGAGATCAGGCGGTTCCACATCACCTGGTAGGCGACTTTCGAGATCTCAGACATGGGCGGCCTCCTTCGCGTTGGCCGCATGCGAGGCCTTCGGGGCTTGCTGCAGGCGGATGTCGATGCAGCCGTCGTTCAATGTGACGGCGAGGCGGCTCGACGGCAGGATGATGGTGGTTTCGTCTTCGGTGATGATGCTGGGGCCGGAGACTTCGCTTCCTGCCGGCAGAGCGTCGCGGTCATGGGCGGATGCCTCGACCCGCTTGCCGAGCCCGGCATCGAAGAAGCTGCGTGCCGTCCGGGTGGCCACGGGCCGCGTCACGCTCAAGGCCTCGACAGGAGCGACCGACGTCGCGGGGGTTTGGGCATTGACCGACCATACCGTGATCTCCGCCTCGGGGCCGCGCACCGTGCGCCCGAACAGGTTGACGTATTCATGCTCGAAGCGCTGCAGGATGACGGAGGGATCTGCCGAGCGCGCCTCTTCCGAGGTCAGCATTACCGGGATTTCCCAACCCTGGCCGGCATAGCGCATATAGACCTTGTAATCGGTCAGGATTTCGCCGCTCCAGCCGCAGGAGCGCACCGCCCGCGTCGCCTCCAGTTCCATCTCGTCGAAGAGCCTGGTCACGCGCTGCGTGTCGAAGCGCGACAGCCGCATGAACAACGTGCGATTGGCTTCGAAGCTGAACGGGGCCCGCAGGAAGCCGATCGCTGAGCCGACGCCGGCGCCGGGTGGCACGAGGCAACGCTCGATGCCGAGCTTCTCGCAAAGCCTGCCGGCATGCAAAGGGGCCGCGCCGCCAAACGCGATCATGGTGTAACCTGAGAGGTCCTCGCCGTTCTCGACCGCATGGACGCGGGCCGCATTAGCCATGTTCTCGTCGACGACCTCAGCGACGCCCCAGGCGCTCTCTTCCGAGCCCATCCCGAGCTTGCCGCCGATCTCGGCTTTCAACGCGGCGGCCGATTCATCGGCGAAGAGCTTGATCGTCCCGGCCGCGAAGTTATCGGGGTCGATCTTGCCGAGGACGACGTCGGCATCCGTCACCGCCGGACGCTTGCCGCCACGGCCATAGCAGGCCGGGCCGGGCTCGGAACCGGCGCTCTCGGGGCCGACGCGGATCTGCTTCATCGAGTCGACATGGGCGAGGCTGCCGCCGCCGGCCCCGATCTCGACCATGTCGATCACCGGGATCGAGATCGGCATGCCCGAGCCCTTCTTGAAGCGATAGGTCCGGGCGACCTCGAAGACGCGCGCCGTCTTGGGCGTGTAGTTCTTGATCAGACAGATCTTTGCCGTCGTGCCTCCCATGTCGAAGGACAGGACCTTCGCCAGGCCGTGCTGGGCCGCGATATGGGCGGCGAAGACCGCGCCGCCGGCCGGACCGGATTCGACGAGGCGGACCGGGAACTCCGAGGCGCTCTCCAGCGAGATGATGCCGCCGCCCGAATGCATCAGGAAGATCGGGCAGGACGCGCCTTCCGCCTCGAGCCGGCCCTTGAGGCGGACGAGATAGCTCTTCATCAGCGGTTTGATGTAGGAGTTGGCGATCGTCGTGTTGAAGCGCTCATATTCGCGCATCTGGGGCGAGACTTCCGACGACAGCGAGATCATGACGCCGGGCAGCCGCTCGGCCAGTACGTCATGGATCATGCGCTCATGCGCGTCGTTGACGTAGGAGTGCAGCAGCCCAATGGCGACGCTCTCATAGCCGGCCTCGCGCAGTTCGTCTGCCAGTGTCTCGACCTCGGTGCGGTCGAGCGGGATCAACACCTGTCCGCGCGCATCCATGCGTTCCCTGACGGTGTAGCGCCGGTTGCGCGGCAGCAGGGGCTGCGGCAGCGTCATGTTGAGATCGTATTGCTCGAAGCGGCTCTCGGTCCGCATCTCGATCACGTCGCGGAAGCCTTCGGTGGTGATCAGCGCGGTCTTGGCGCCACGGCGCTCGATCAGCGCATTCGTCGCCAGCGTCGTGCCGTGGATGATCTGCGCGATCGAGGAGACCTGCACGCCGGCCTTGGAACAGACCCGGTGCATGCCCTCGATGATCGCGTCTTCCGGCGCGGCGTAGGTTGTCAGGACTTTCGTCGAGAACCTCTTGCCGTCCCGTTGGAGGACGACGTCCGTGAAGGTTCCGCCGATGTCGACACCCAAGCGGGCCCCGAGAATGGACATGGTTGCATCGTCTCCGTTGCCTGATCCCAAAAAGGATAGGAATGCTCACCGATGCCGTCGAATGATTATTATCTATGTTATTTGATAGAGAACGCTTATCGGTGCGCGCCGTTGAGCCTTCTATCGGCCCAACTGCCCGATGCTGTTGCCATGATGCTGATGCGCTGCCTGTTCTCCCGCCCGCCCGCTCCGCTGCTCGCTTGAGCCGAAAACTGGCAGGCGTGTGGGCGTATGATGCTGTGAAAATCAGCGCGGTTGGCTTCCCCTCATAAGGGAATTCGACCAGCTCTCCACTGTCCAGCCACGGGTTCACCAATGTCCGCGACATCGGCGCGATGCCCAGGCCATCGAGGGGCATCTGCAGGCTGGCAGCGAGGTTGCTCGACGGCACGATCCGGACCGGTCGTTCGAAGCTGTCGCGGAAATGCGCGGAGAGTTCGACGAAATGCCGCGTATTGCGCGCATGGGTAAGGATCGTATGTGATGCGAAGGTCGCGATATCGGAGCCCGAGACGCGGCGAGCCCACCCAGAGATAGGGCAGGGAGCCGAGCTCGACATTGGTGATGTTGAAGTTCGAGATCGGGCCATTCAACAAGCAAATATCCAACGCCCGCGACACCAGTTCCTCGCGCGGCTGACCGTCAGGTCGACCTTCAGCTCGACATCGCGTGAACCCCATCACGGTTCACAGCAGCGGGCAATTCACCGGCGAGATCAGCCAGCTTGCAGGCCGTGGCTCGCTCGCCGCCGGCAAGGCGGGAGCGGAAGGTTGTCTGGCGATTCCCTTGGAATGCCGCACATTTGCCGGCGCTGATCATCGGCTCGGCCAATCTTGGCGAAATCGTCATGCGCGCGCTGATCTTGCGCCGCGTGGTGGCGATGGCGCAGCGGTCGTTGCGCAGGTTCACGGCGAGCTGGCCGACGACGCCCGGCCGCACAAGAACGGGCGCCATCGCTTTGCAGGATCCGACAGCCCTGGGACTCTCGAACTCCCGGTGCCCAAGACACCTATGGATTGATGCCCGGGCACAGCCGGGCGCGATCAGGCCTCGTGCTGAACCAGACCGCCACGAGGCCGATCGCCGAGGTCGCAGCTCCCGCCAGCGCCACCATCGGATATCCCCAACCGGCGGCGATGACACCGCCGCCGAGCGCGGCGCCAAAGGCGTTGCCGAGATTGAACGCGCCGATGTTGACGGCAGAGGCCAGGTTGGGTGCCTCCGAAGCCGCCGACATCACCCGCACCTGCAGCGGCGGGACCAGCGCGAAGCTCGCAATACCCCAGAGGAAGATCAGCACGGCGCTCGCGGCCGCGTGGCCCATCAGCATCGCGAAGGCGACGAGAACAGCCGTGAGCGACGCGAGCGTCACGATCAGCGTCCGGTCGACCGAGCGGTCGGCGAAGCGGCCGCCCAGCCAGTTGCCGACGGTCAGGCCGACCCCATAGGTGAACAGCATCGCCGTGATGAAGGCGGACGAGGCCTGCGTCTCATCCCGCAGGATCGGCGCGATATAGGTGAAGACGGTGAACATCGCGCTCGAGCCGACGACTGTGAGCGCGAGCGCACCGAGCACGTCGCCCCGCGTCAGCGCGCGCAATTCCGCCATCACCTTGGCGCCCTTCGGCGCAGGCAGCGGCGGCAGGGTCAGCCGCAGGGCCGCCATGGTCACCAGGCCCAGCGCCGCGATGCCCCAGAAGGCGGCGCGCCAGCCGAGATGCTCGCCCGCCCAGGCGGCCAGGGGCACCCCCACGACATTGGCGATGGTCAGGCCCATGAACATGGCCGCGACCGCGCCCGCTTGCCGCTGTGGCGGGACGAGGCTTGCCGCGACGATGGAGCCGACGCCGAAGAAGGCACCGTGATTGAGGGAGGTGAGCAGACGCGCCGCCAACAGCATGCCGTAGCTGTCCGACACAGCCGCGAGCAGGTTGCCGGCGGTGAAGATGCCGGCGAGCGCGATCAAGAGCTTTCGTCGCGGCACGCGCCCCGTCGTCAGGGTCATCAGCGGGGCGCCGAGCATCACGCCGATTGCATAGGCGCTGATCAGCAGCCCCGCGCTGGGAATCGAGACGCCGAGATCCGCTGCGATGATGGGCAGCAGGCCCATCGGGGCGAACTCGGTGACGCCGATACCGAAGGCGCCGATCGAGAGCGCGATCAATCCAGGATTGAGTTTCATGGCGAGACCTCAGATGACGCGCGGAGCGAGGCGGGCGAAGCCCTCCTGCTGCCGGTAGGGCGTGTGGGGATAGGGCGGCAGCACCTCGCTCGCCGCATCCAGCGCGGCGATCTGCTCGGCGGTCAGCGACCAGCCGACGGCGCCGAGATTCTGGCGCAGCTGCTCCTCGTTGCGGGCGCCGATGATCACCGAAGAGACCGTCGGGCGCCGAAGCAGCCAGTTGAGCGCGATCTGCGGCACGGTGCGGTCGGTCTCGGCGGCGACGGCCTCGATGGCGTCGATGACGCGGTAGAGATGCTCGCTCTCGACTGGCGGCGCGAACTGCTCGGTCTCGTGCAGGCGGCTGCCGTCCGGCACGGGCCTGTCGCGGCCGATCCTGCCGGTCAGGCGTCCCCAGCCGAGCGGGCTCCAGACCAGCGCGCCGATGCCCTGGTCGAGGCCGAGCGGCATCAGCTCCGTTTCATAAGCGCGTCCGATCAGCGAGTAGTAGACCTGATGCGCGACAAACCGCGCCCAGCCATGGCGATCGGCCACCGCCTGCGCCTTCATCAGCTGCCAGCCGGGATAATTGGAGACACCGGCATAGCGCAGCTTGCCCTGCGCGATCAGCTGGTCGAGCGTCCCCATCAGCTCCTCGACCGGGGTCGACGCGTCGTAGGCGTGGAGCTGGAGCAGATCGATATGGTCGGCGCCGAGGCGCTTCAGTGCGGCATCGACCGCGCGGATGAGCCGCGAACGCGACACGCCCCAATCCTGCGGACCATCGCCCAGGGGCAGGCCGGTCTTGGTCGAGATCAGGACGTCGCCGCGACGTCCGCGCAAGGCCTCGCCGAGGATTTCCTCCGAGGCGCCATTCGAGTAGACGTCCGCCGTATCAAACAGCGTCACGCCGGCTTCCAGACAGATGTCGATCATGCGCCGCGCCTCGCGCGCATCGCTTTGTCCCCAGGCGCTGAACAGCGGCCCCTGGCCGCCGAACGTGCCGGTGCCGAAGCTCAGGGCCGGAACGCGCAGGCCCGACGATCCCAGTTGACGATATTCCATGGCTTGCTCTTCCGTTGATAGGCTGCTGCATAAATAGCGGCGGCCTCTTCCCCAGATTATCCGGCCCGTCCGGCGAGGATATGTGCGATGGACGCAAAGATGCTGTTGGGGGCCGACAGGGCCCATTCGCTGGCGATGTTTGCCGCCGTCGTCGAACAGGGCAGCTTTTCGGCGGCGGGACGCCTGCTGGGCCTGAGCCCGTCCGCGGTGAGCCGCACGATCGACCGCATCGAGGCCAGGCTGGGCGTGCGGCTCCTGCTGCGCTCGACGCGGGCGCTCTCGATCACCGCGGAGGGGCAGGCCTATCTGCAGGCGGCGCGGCGCATCCTCGCCGATCTCGACGATGCCGAGCAGCAGATCGCCGATCAGGGCGCGCCGCGCGGGCGCCTTCGGGTCAGTGCGGCGCTGTCGCATGGGCGGCTCTGCATCGTGCCGCTGCTAGGGGAGTTCGCGGCGCTCTATCCGCATATTCTCGTCGACATCGCGCTCACCGACACGGTGATCGACGTCGCCGCCGGGCAGGCCGATGTCGCGGTGCGTTTCGGCCTCCTCGCCGACAGCACTCTGACCGCTCGCAGGCTCGGCGAGACGCGGCGCCTGATCGTTGCCTCGCCCGATTATCTCGCCCGCTTCGGTGAGCCGCAGGTGCCCGAGGACCTGCACCGGCACAACTGCCTCAACTTCAACTTTCGCCGCGCCGAGCCAGTCTGGCCCTTCCTGCGCGATGGTCGCGAATTCGCCCTGACCGTGAAGGGCAACATCGAAGCAAACAATGGCGAGACGCTCGGCCAGCTTGCGGCGATCGGCGTCGGCATCGCCCGCGTCGGCGCCTTCAGCGTCGCGCAGGAGATCGCCGAAGGAAGGCTCATGCCCATCCTGGAAGCGTTCAATCCCGGCGATGTCGAGATCATCCACGCCGTCTTCGTTGGCGGCGCCACGACGCCCGCGCGCATCCGTGCCTTTGTCGATTTCCTTGCGGCCCGACTGTCGCGATCCATCGCTGGGCCGGCGACATAGCTCAACGCGCATTCAACCGGCCCGCCCCCCCTTCGAGGTGCTGCGTGAACACGTGCCTGGCGATGGACTGGATCTGGCGGGTCGACAGCTTGAGGGTCATGACCGCTGGGAAGACATGAAGGTCTGAGTGCGCGGTGATCTGATGCGAGAGAAACCGAGCCCGGACGGAGCACGTGAGGAATGGCTGGCACGACATCGTCCTGTTTCACAGCCATGTGAAGCAACGATGTGGAAAACGCTACCGTTTGGCGCGTTTTCTCAAAGATTGCAGGCGCTTGGGAGAAGCTGGCTGGGGCGGGAGGATACTCAGCCCCAGCGCCAAGCCGTCGAAATCGACTGAAATGACGACCGAAATCAGTTATTTGATGCATAGCCGTGCCCCAGCCGGCAAGCGCCGGACGGGTCTTGAACAGGGCTATCGCATGTGATCGGTGGCGGATCTTGCGAAGTTGTTTGAGGTAGCGCCGCTGACGTTGCCCTTAGCTTTTATGCAGCGCTGAGTTCGTTTCCGGCGGTCGAGCCCGCGTTGGCTCAGGATATCGCGGCCGAGAATGCCTGTTACCGGCTGGCGCGCGAGTACAACCTCGAAATTGATCACCACTCGCTCTCGGCGGCGATCTTGGCGCATTCGCCCGGGCGCGGGGGCGGCGGTTCTGGCCCCTAGCCGACGTTCGGAACGTCAGCTTCAGGGTGCCCTGCTGAAGATTGCAGCCCAGCAGCTTAGGATGTTGGTCAGCGTGACCGGCAGACGTCCGAGCACGTGCCCGAGCCCTCGGTGATGCCGCTGTTCGCGCCGTCAGGGTCGATGCTTCGTGGTTGCCGTCGCCTAGCTTCCCGCCGCACTGCGGAATCTGCTGAGGCGGCATGCCCGCCTCAACCGTTTGGATGCCGAGGCCAATACCAAAATCGATTGAGACGATGTCCGCGCTATGGCGACGGAAGGTAGATCACGGTCGAAGAAGCGATGACTGACCCGTCCGAAAGCCCGAACCAGCCGATTGCGCGCGGAAGCTTCGAACGGCTGCTCCGGCATGGCCGCGCCCGGTATCTTCGCTTCAGGCGCAGTTTCCCAAGGCTGATCCGCACGGACGAGGTCTGGCTGGTCCTGCTCGCCGGCGTGGTTGGGCTGGGTGCTGGTCTGATCGTAGCCACTATGATCGCGATGCTCGTCGACGAGATAGGCCGTTATGCCGGCATCGTCCTAGCGGCTCACGCACACGGGCCAGAGGTCGATGTCGAGACCGTTGCAGAGCTGGCGTTGAATCCCAAGGATGTGCTGCTGCCCCAGATGAACGTCCGCGAGGCGGCGAGCCTGTTTGAATCGTCCAAGAGCGAGGAGCTCACCGTCGTCGACGATCGGGCGACGTTAAAGGGTCGTCGGCCTTCTGACCGAACAGTATGCACTGCGCCGGTACAACGCGGAGCTGGACAGCCGCAGTCGCGATACGGCGACCGTCTGACCCTCCGCCGGGCGCCGTGCCCCGCCGAAGGCTGCGAGCCATGCCGGCGGCCGACGCAACAGGCTGCCTTGCACACGCGATAGAATTCGATACATTCCGATTTAACGATATAAAATCTGGAGGGTTCGATGTTCGATCGGCGGCGCGTTCTCGCGGCAGGGGCGGCTTTGCTGCTGCCTTCGGCATATATGCCCGCGTCAGCGCAGGTTGTCGCGCGGACCGGTGTTGGCAGTGGCAATGCTGGCGTCACGGTCCTCAGCGATGGCGGCTTCGAGATGCCCGCTGGCATGCTCGCCCGCGACGTTGAAGCCGAGACGATCAGGAGCGTCGCGCGGGTCTCCGGGCCATCGACAACCGTGCTGAACGTGACCTGCCTGCGCCGGGGCGACCAGACGATCGTGTTCGACTGCGGCTCGGGCGCTAACTTTCTGCCGGGAACGGGCAAGCTCGCGACCAGCCTGGAGACGGCCGGCATCGCGCCCGACAGCGTCACCCATGTGCTCTTCACGCATCTTCACCCGGACCATCTCTGGGGCGCGCTGGACGACTTCGACACGCCGCTCTTCCCCAATGCCCGCTGGCTTGCCGACGCGGCCGAAGTCGCCTACTGGACGAGCCCGAAGGTCTACGAGGGCCTGCCGGAGGATCGGCACGCCTTCGCGGCGGGCGCGCAGCGTGTGCTGAAAGAACTCGGCGGCCGGCTGGAAACGCGGCAGGCCGGACAGGACTGGGCGCCCGGCATCACCGCCTTCGGCACACCCGGCCACACGCCCGGCCATGTCTCTTTCGGCTTCACCGATGCGGAAGGTCCGGTTTTCGTCGTCGGCGACGCGCTGACGCATCCGGTGATCTCGTTTGCGCATCCCGACTGGCGGCCGGCTTCCGACCATGAGCCGGACCGGGCGGTTGCGACACGGCACGCCCTTTTGGAGCGTGCCGTGGCCGAGAAGGCCCGCATCATCGGCTACCATCTGCCGGGCGCGATCGGCCGCGTAGAAAAGCAGGGCGCGGCCTATCGCTTCGTCCAGCCGGCCTGAGGGCCGGCCGCAGGGAATCAGAGCTTCTTGCCGTCCTTGCCGAACTGCTTGAGGAACGCCGTCAGATCGGCGATTTCCTTCTCGTTCTTGATGCCGGCGAAGACCATCTTGGTGCCCGGAATCTTGGCTTTGGGATCCTTGATGTATTCGGCGAAGATCGCCTCATCCCAGGTCAGGTTCGCGGCCTTGTTGGCGGCAGAGTAGCTGTAGCCCTCGACTTCGCCGGTATGGCGGCCGAACAGGCCGTTGAGATGGGGGCCGACGCCGTTCTTCGCAGTCTCGCCGATCTGGTGGCAGGCCCGGCACTTGTTCCAGGAGCGCTCGCCGGCGGCGATGTCCTGCGCTTGCGCGGAGGCCGCGGCGAGGATCGTGGCGATCAGAATGGCGCTGGTCAGCAATTTCATGGGTCGTCCTTCGTCAGAGGTGAAAAAAGGGGCCGCACCCGGGGGGGCGCGGCCAGGGAGGTCGCACCGCGCGGGAGGCCACGGTGCGGGGGGACGTCTCATCCGAACATGTCGGCGGTGATGGCGGCGTACCAGCCCAGGTTCTCGGCCTGGTTGTCCTTGCGCAGCGCATCGCTCTCGCCAGGCTGCGACACGAAGGTTTCGGTCGCCGTGATCTTGCCGTCCTTGGGCTCGTAGCGGCCGCCGACCTTGATGGTGTCGTCGGTGTCGACCAGCGACCAGCAGGTGTTGACGTAGCGTGCCGGGAAGGTGCGAGCGCCGGTCACCTCGCCCCTTATTACCATGGCGGCGATCTTGGCCTGACTGTTGGCCGAGAAGGCGGATTTGGGCATGTCGCCGGCGATGCAGGCATCGCCGAGCACGAAGATATGCGCGTCCACGGCCGACTTCATCGTCGCGGGGTCGATTGCGCAATAACCACCGGCAGGGGCGAGGCCCGCGCTGCGGGCGATCTCGCCGGCCATCTGCGCGGGGATGACGTTGACGAAGGCGCAGTCCTTGTAGGTCTCGAACCCCGTGACGACGGTGTTGGTCTTCGGATCGACCGACTTGATGCCATCATGCACTTTGGGGCCGAGCCATTCGATCATCCCGCCATAGCGCTTCTCCCAGTCGGCTTGGAACACGCCCTGCTTAGAGAAGGCCTCCTTCGGATCGAGGATGATGATCTTGGCGTCGGCCTTGCCGGCCTTCTTCAGCGCATGGGCGAACATCGAGGCGCGCTCATAGGGGCCGGGCGGGCAGCGGAACGGGTTGGGCGGTGCGATCATCACGATCAGCCCGCCATTGGGGACCGCGTCGAGCCTTTCCTTGATCAGCTGCGTCTGGCGGCCGGGCTTCCAGCCATGCGGCATCGCCTCCTCGGCCTCCTTCGACCAGCCCGGAACGGAATCGTATTTCAGATCGATGCCGGGCGAGACGACCAGCCGGTCGTACGGTAGGCGCTGCCCGGTCGAGAGCACGACCTCCTTCTTGTCGCGGTCGATCTGAGTGGCGCGGGCGCGGACGACGGCGATGCCATGGGCCTTCGCCAGCGCATCATAACGATGGACGATCTCGTCGTAGGTCTTGAAGCCGCCGAGATAGAGATTGGAGTGGAAGCAGGTCTGGTAGGTCTCGTTTTCCTCGACCAGCGTGACGGCGATCGCGCCTTGGCTGTCCTTGGCGAGATAACGCGCGGCGGTTGCGCCGCCGGCGCCACCGCCGATGACAACGACGCGCGGCTTGGCCTGGCCGAGGACGGCCGGCGCGCCCAGCCCCAGCGCGGCCGCCGCTGACAGGCCTGACAGGGTGAATGCACGACGATTGATCTTCATGTCTCTCTCCCGGATTCTTTTGTTGGTTGTCCGTTGGATGGCGTCCCCGGCGGCCTCTTGGCGGGCCTAGCCGATCTTCATGTAGGCGAAGCCCTTCGACTGCAGGGCGGCGACGGTCGCCACACCAGAGGGCACGAAGGAGATGAAGGCGGCGCTGCGGGCCTTGGCCTTGTCGAGCTTGAGGCGGCTAAAGGTGATCTCGCAGAGATGGACCTTGAGCCCGTTCTTGGCGACGTCCTCGACCCGCTCGAAGATCTTCGGGACCATGACCTCGTCGCGCCAGCTCGTTTCCTCCAGCGATTCGAGGAAGAACTTGACGCCCTGGCCATGGGCCACGATGGCGAGCTGCAGCGCGAAGGGGTCCGCCCCATAGGCGGAATAGTGGTTCGAGATGTTGGTCAGCATCTGGACGAAGCGCGGCGGATCGCCGAAGTCGCAATGATAGACGCAGGCGAGATCGGCCTCCTTCTTCAGATCGGCGAGCTTGAGGTCGCGCGGCGCCGCCAGCGCGGGTGCCGCCATGCCGGCCAAGCCAGCGACGGCCGCGGCCATCACCGTCCGGCGTGAAGTCTCGTCGCGCGCACTGGTCATCTCGACCTCCGTTTGCCTCTCTGCGGAGGCTGGCTTCATCGGACCGGTTTCAGGCTCTCGTAATAGGCGGCCAGGGCGAGCAACTCCTCGCGGGTCAGGCGGCCGGCAATCGTCTGCATGACCTGGTTTTCGCGATGCTTGCCGCGGTAGGCGTCCATCAGCGCGAGGAACTGGTCGGCCGGGTGGCCGACGATCGCGGGAATGCCGCCGACCTGCCGGCCGCTGGTCTGGTGGCAGGCCGTGCATTCGGAGGAGAGATACTCCCCCAGCGCGACATCGCCGGAGGCCAGAGCGGGGCCGCCGGAGAGCGAGGCCGCGAAGGCGACGAAGCTGATCCAGCCGGGCGACTGCCGAGGGCTCCGCATCAATCGACCTTCGGCGCCGATTTCGAATCGGGCGTCACGTCGAGGACGGCGGCGCGGCCCGTGATCTTCACCTCCGGCTTGCAGTTCGTTATGCAGGGCTCCTTGCCCCAGAACGCTTTTTCGGACGTCTCGCGATCATCGTCGTAGAAGGCGCCGGCATTGGGCAGCTTCACGGATGTGAAGTTCTTGTCTGACAATTCGAAGTCCTCGTCCTTTACGATGTCGTTGAGAAAGAGGAGATAGGCGGTGAGTGCGTAGGTATCGTCGGCGCTGAGCGACCGGGCGTTGCCGAAGGGCATGGCGCGGTGAATATAGTCGTAAACCGTCGAGAGATCCGGCCAGAACGAGCCGATCGTCTTCTCCGGCCTGTCAGCCTTGAGCGTCCCCTGCCCGCCCGCCAGCACCGGCCAGCGGCCATTGCCCTGGCCGAATTCGCCATGGCAGCTGGCGCATTGCGCCTGGAAGAGCTCGTCGCCCTGCCGGACCGTGCCCTTGCCCGGCGGCAGGCCGACACCGTCTGGGCGGACATCGATGTCCCAGGCCTTGATCTCGGCCGGCAGTGCGAGGCGACCCAGCCCGAGCGGCACCGGCTTGGAAGCGGTTGCGGTGGCGGCAGGAGCAGAGGTGAGAGTCTTTGCAGGCTTGGCCGTCCGGGCGATCAGCGGGCCGGCACCGAGGATGGCGAGGCCGGCCAGGCCTGCGAACAGGACGGGCTTAAGCGATCTCGACATTTTCGGTCTCCCCGTTGGGCCGGACCTGCCAGGTCTGGATGCCGTTGTTGTGATAGATGGAGTTGACGCCGCGGACCTTGCGCAGCTCGTCCTTGGTCGGCTGGACATAGCCGGTCGAATCCATGGCTCGGGACTGGATCAGCAGTTCCTGCCCGGCCCAATCGAAATCGACGTAGAAGCGCGTCAGCGACTTCTCGAGGACGGGCCCGTCGATGCGGGCGGCCTGCCAGTTCTTGCCGCCGTCGAGCGTGACGTCGACACGCTTGATCGTGCCTCGCCCGGACCAGGCCAGCCCCGAGAGCACGTTGCGGCCCTTGTGCTTCAGAGGTGCCTGTGGCGAGGGGTTCGTTACCACCGATTTGGCGTCCATGATGAAGGTGTAGCGGCGCGAGCGGCCATCGGCCAAAAGGTCAGTGTATTTCGAGGTTTCCTCGCGCGCCTGCCAGGACTTGTCGCCGGCCTCGATGCGGCGCAGCCATTTCACCCAGATATTGCCCTCCCAGCCGGGCACCACGGCGCGCAGCGGATAGCCCTGTTCGGGACGCAGCGCCTCGCCATTCATGGCGAAAGCGATCAGCACGTCGTCGAGCGCCTTCTCCACCGGCAGCGAGCGGTTCATGCCGGAGGAATCGGCGCCCTCCAGCATCAGCCATTTGGCGGTGGGCTTGAGCCCGGCCTCGGCGAGCAGCAGCCTCAGCGGCACGCCGGTATACATGACGTTATGGACCATGCCGTGGGTGAACTGGCAGCCATTGAGCTGCGCGCCGCGCCATTCCATGCCGGAATTGGCGGCGCATTCGAGAAAGTGCACGTGATTCTGGCGCGGCATGCGCCGGATGTCTTCCATCGTGAAGACCAGTGGCTTGTCGACCAGACCATGGATCATCAGGCGGTGATTGGCCGGGTCGATCTCGGCGATGCCACCATGGTGACGCTCGAAGCACAGGCCCGACGGGGTGATGATGCCGTCGAGCTCATGCAGCGGCGTGAAATTGACCGAGGAATCCGGTGAGGCGGTCAGCCAGGACACGTCGCGGCGGACGATGTGCTTCTCAAAGGGCGATGGCGTGCCATAGGGGCGCTTGTCGACGCCCTCGCCGAGATAGCGGTTCCAGTCCTGCACCTCGGTGATCAACGGGTCGGGCTTGGCCTCCTGCGCCCGCAGCGGCAGCGAGGCTGCGGCGAGCCCCGCGCCGGCGAGACCGGCCGCGCCCAGAAAGCGCCGGCGGTCGAGTGGGGAGGTCTTGTGATCTGAGCTCATCGGCGGATGTCCCATGGTTGTGGTGCCCAGGATCGGCAAGGCGCGCTCAGGCGCCGCTGACCTTGACGGCGTCGTTGGGGCGGATGCTGACGGTCTTGCGCGTGGCGACATGGTTGCGGACCACGTCCCAGATCGGCGGGCCTTGCGTCCCTTCGTTGACGCTGGCCCAGCCGGCCACGACATATTTGCGGGTCGCATCGATCGGCTGGCCCGATTTCAGATGCGTCAGGCCCGAAATGCGGCTGCCCATCGGCTGGCCGACATCGATGGCGTAGCCCATTCCGCCGATGCGGACCATGTCGCCGCCGCCCTGAAAATAGGGGTCGGGATGGAAGATGTTGTCGGCGACGTCCTCGAGGATCTCCTTGAGCTGCGCGCCGGTCATCTCGTTGCGGTAGCAGTTGGGGTAGGTCATCGCCGTGGCGTTGGTGATCGCCTCCCAGGTGATGGCGTCGCCCGGCAGCAGCGTCCCACCCCAGCGGAAGCCCGGCGACAGCGCGATCTCGGCATCGCGCTGCTCCAACATGGCATTGCAGATCAGGTCGTCGAAGGTGCCGTTGAAGTTGCCGCGCCGGTAGAGCAGCGAATCCGTCCGGCCGATTTCCTTCGCGAGGTCGGCGGCATAGGGCGCGCGCACCTTGGAGATCAGCTCGGCCATGTCGGCATCGGGGGCGATCGCGTCCGAGAAGACCGGCATCAGCTTGAAGCGGATATCGCTGACCTTGCCGTCCTTGGTGGCAATGTCGAGCCGCGAGACGAACTTCCCATGCGAGCCCGAGCCGACGAGCACGGTGTCGCCGACGCGGATCAGGCCCGGCATCGCGTCATGGGTGTGCGCGGTGAGGATGATGTCGAGGCCCTTGACCCGCGAGGCGAGCTTCTTGTCGACGTCGAAGCCGTTATGGGAGAGCAGCACGACCACGGCAGCGCCCTCGCCCCGCGCTTCGTCGACCTGCTTTTGAATCTCCTCCTCGCGGATGCCGAACTCCCAGTCCGGGAACATCCAGCGCGGATTGGCGATAGCCGTGCGCGGCAGTGCCTGGCCGATCACCGCGACCTTGACGCCGCCCTTCTCGAAGACCTTGCGCGGCGGGAAGACCGGCTCGCTCCATTCCCGGTCCCTGATGTTCTGAGCGAGGAAGGCGAAGGGCGCGCTCTCGGCGATTTCCTTGACGCGCTCCGCGCCGAGCGTGAACTCCCAGTGCCCGACCATGGCGTCGGTCTTCAGGGCCGACATGACATCGACCATGTCCTGCCCCTTGGTCTGCAGCGAAGACCAGCTGCCCTGCCAGGTGTCGCCGCCATCGAGCAGCAGCACCTTGTCGTCACCACGCTCCGCCCTGACGGCCTTGACCAGCGTCGCGACGCGGTCGAGCCCGCCCATCCGGCCATAGGTCTTCGCCAGGGCGACGAAGTCGTCCGAGGTCAGCGCGAAGGCGTCGGCGGAGCCGGCCGCGACCTTGAAATGCGCGCGGAACTCGGCGTCGACGAGATGGGGCGGCTGCCCCTTGGCGGGGCCGACGCCGAGATTGATCGAGGGCTCGCGGAAATGCAGCGGCATCAGCTGCGCATGGATGTCGGTGACGTGCAGGATCGTCAGCGTGCCCAGCGGATCGAAGCGCAGGATGTCGCTCTGCGCCAGTTTCTGCTGTGCCACCGCCCGCCCGAGCGGGCCCAGCCCGGAGGCTGCCGCAATCGCCGCGGCGGCGGCCGTCGCCTGGAGAAATTCGCGTCTCGTGACCATGATTCACCCTCTGGGCGAACGCCGAGCGCCGCCCACCGGCAATGTCCTTTTGGACATCGCGCGTCACGTCATCAGGATTCTCGCCGGCCCGGCAGGCCGGCTCGTTCAGCCGACGGTCAGCTTGTTCTTCGAGCTGTACTCGGAGCCGTCGTCATCCTTCCAGACGAAGGTGAACTCGCCCGATTCCGTCGCCTTGAAGAAGAACGACTGGTAGGGATTGGCCGAGATCGCCGGGTGCCAGTCGGCGGAAAACACGGGCTTGCCGTTGAAGCTCGCGCTGAACTTGTTGATGATCTTGCGCGGAATCGTCTTGCCCTGCGCATCCTTGCGCTGGCCCGATTCCATCTCGTGGGAGATCAGGGTCTTGATCTCGATCAGTTCGCCGGCGGCGGCCTTGGCCGGGACGCGCACGCGCGGGGTGGGTTTGGTCGTCATGGCAGTGTCCTCACCTGAAGTCGTTTTTTATGGGGCGGGAGCAGGGACGCTCAGCCGCCGCAGCCGCCGATGGTGACCTTGACGTTGGCCTTGGCCATGTGGAGGGCGCCGTTCGACATCTCGGCAACGCAGACGATGTTCTGGGTCTGAGCGAGGCGCATGCGGGTCGCGGCCGAAGCCTTTCCGCAGGCCGGCGTGAAGCTGTAGCTGACGATGCCGGGCTGCGGGTTGCCGTCGGCATAGATGTGGACGGCCTTGACGTAGTCGGCTTCCGTCATCGGGCTCTCGACCTCGACATTGACGGGAACGACGAGGCCGTTCTCGGCGATCTCGGGCACGTCGAGCTTGATCTTGCCCTCGGCCATCGGCTTGTCGCCATAGAGCTTCTTGATCTCCGCCATGACGGTTTTCTCGTCTGCGAAGGCGAGGCGCGGCGCCAGAAGGCTCGCAAAAGCGGCGAGCGCGCCGGCCGTGAGGGTGCTGCGGCGGGTCAGGCCCGCGATTTGGGATGGCATCGGCTTCCTCCTTGGAAATGTTCGTGTTTCGCTCTTGACGGCAGGGCCGCCACGCGATCATCATTTGCACGTATCGTGATATTGTTTTCTATGAATGTAAAGTCCCTCCGACAGAGAGGGATGTGAAACGAAGGTCGCAAAGCAGCGGCCGCCTGAGGAAACGAAAGGGCAAGGGATGAAGCTCCCCACAATAGGAGCGGCTGTGCTGGCGGCCGCCATGACACTGGCCGCCGGGCACCTGACCGCACAGGCCCCGCCGCAGGACGACAGCGAGAAGGAGATCGAGCGCTACCGGCAGATGCTGTCGGACCCGTTCTCCAACCCGGGCTTCCTTGCGGTCGATCGCGGCGAGGCGCTGTGGGCCGAACCACGCGGAGCCAAGAAGGCGTCGCTGGAGGGCTGCGATCTCGGCGAGGGACCCGGCAAGATCGACGGCGCCTTCGCCAAGCTGCCACGCTATTTCGCCGATACCGACCGCGTCATGGATACCGAGCAGCGGCTGCTCTGGTGCATGGACAAACTGCAGGGGCTCGATACCGCCGACGTCTTGAAACGCCGTTTCTCGGGGCCGGGCGTCGCGTCAGATCTGGAAGACCTCACCGCCTTCATTGCCAACAAGTCTAGCGGGATGAAGATCGAGCCGCAGCTCAACCACCCCAAGGAGATCGAGATGGCGGCCGTCGGCGAGGAGTTGTTCTATCGCCGCGGCGGCGTGATGGATTTCTCCTGCGCCACCTGCCACGCCGAGGAAGGCAAGCGCATCCGTCTGCAGGGCCTGCCGAACCTGTCGGTGCCCGGCGCCGCGGCGCAGGCGACCATGGCGTCCTGGCCGACCTACCGCGTCTCGCAGAGCGCGCTGCGGACGATGCAGCACCGGCTCTGGGACTGCTACCGCCAGCAGCGTTGGCCGGTGCCCGATTTCGGCTCCGACAGCCTGACCGCACTGACGGTCTTCCTGCAGAAGCAGGCCGCCGGCGGTGAAATCGCCGTGCCTTCGATCAAGCGCTGAGAGGACGGAAACGATGACCAGAACCGCTTTCGTCACCGCGGCCTGCGCCGCCCTCCTGATCGCCGGCCCGGCGCTCGCGCAGCAGAAGCCGAGCCAGGCCACGATCGAGGCTTACGTCAAATCGACTTTCGGCAAGGCCTCGCCCGAATGGCAGGCCCGGATCACGCCCGACGAGTCGCTGGCCGTCTGCAACGCCAAGCGCAACAACGTCTCCTCCGCCGAGGCGGAAGCGATCATCAAGCGCGAACTGCCGAAGGTCGTCCATCCCGCCGACGGCAAATTGCTGGGCGACTGGAAGAAGGGCTATGCGGTCGCCAACAATGGCCGCGGCGGCCAGTTCTCCGATCCGCCGGGTACCGTCGCCGGCGGCAACTGCTTCGCCTGCCACCAACTCGACCCCAAGGAGGTCAGCTACGGCACGCTCGGCCCCAGCCTCTCCGCTTATGGCAAGGAGCGGAAATACGACGCCGAGGCGATGAAGGACGCCTACACCAAAATCTACAATTCGATGGCGGTGGTGCCCTGCTCGAACATGCCGCGCTTCGGCACCAACAAGGTGCTCGACGAGCAGCAGATCAAGGACGTGATGGCCTATCTGTTCGATCCCGAGTCGCCGGTGAACAAATAGCGCTTCAGCCTCCGGCTGGCCTGTTCCCGGGCCAGTCGGCGAAGGCGCCGCGCTCATAGCCCTTCTCGCGCACGAACCGGAACCAGGCGAGGAATTCGCGCGGATCGGGCAGCCCCGGCATCCGCGCGACCTCGCGCTCCACAGGGACTCTCGACGCCAGGCCCTCCGTCGTCTCCGGAAAGAACTGGATCGACGGCGTTCCTTCGATGGCATAGCGGGCGGCGAAGGCTTTTTCGCCGAGCCTGGTCCCGTCGAAATCGGTCACCGGACGCTGGCCGAGAATGTTGAGATGCAGGATCTCGAAATTCTCGCGGATGTAGCGTTCCGTCTGCGGGTCGGCGAGATGGACCTCGTGCATCCGCCGGCAGGCCGGGCAGCCCTTCAGACCCCAGAGGATGGCAAAGCGCTTGCCGCCGGCGGTCGCCGCCGCGAGGTCCTCGCCGAGATCAAGAAAGCTCTCAAGATACCAGTCCAGCTTGTAGAGCCCGTCTTCGCCCAGCGTCGCCCGCGCAGAGGCGGCGCCTGGAAGCACCGTCGTCAGGCCGGCGGCGAGGATTGTGCGACGGGTCAGCATGGCAAAGCTCCAGAGCGGAAAAGCCGACAGTCCTAGTCTAGCATAAACATACGAATACGACTATGTTACTGCAATGGGTTTCATCCGTCCTCGCGCCGGCACGCTCGTCGCACTGTTCGTCCTCACCGTAGCCAGCCTGGCGCCGATGGCGGCTATGGCGGCCGAGCTCGTCATGTTCACCCGCGATGGCTGTCCCTGGTGCGCGCGCTTCGAGCGCGAGGTCGCGCCGGCCTATCATCTGACGGACGAGGGAAAGCAGGCACCGCTGCGGCGGATCGAGCTCAAAGCCGGCGGGTCGAACCTGGCCGGGCTCTCCGCACCGGTCATTGCAGCACCAACCTTTGTGTTGTTCGAGGACGGCCGCGAAACAGGTCGGATCACCGGCTATCAGGGAGACGATGCCTTCTGGGGATTGCTTGGCAAGATGCTTGCTGACATGCCAAGCCCCATTCACCGCAGCGGCACCGCCGCGAGACTGGATTGACCATGAGCGCGATCGTATCCAAGGCCCTCGAAGCCGAGCTGCGCGACGGCGAGGAGTTCTCCGCCGAACTCGACATGCTGATGCGCAAGGCCCGCAAGGCGAGCGACTTTCTCAAGGCGCTCTCGCATGAAAACCGCCTGCTGCTGCTGTGCCTGCTGGCCGAGCGCGAGCGGACCGTGACCGAACTCGAGAACATTCTCTCGCTGCGCCAGCCCATGGTGTCGCAACAGTTGGCTCGGCTGCGGCTCGACCAACTTGTCACGACACGGCGTGAGGGCAAGGCGGTCTATTACAGCCTCGCCAATGAGGATGTGCGCCGCGTGATCGCGGTTATCTACGACATCTTCTGTGGTCCGCCGAAGCCGCCGGCTGCCGAGTGATGCCGGGGCGCCCTCCCCTGGTTTCGATCTGAGGAATGGCGCCGCTGCCGGCCTGGTCGATCGCACTCGTCGGCATCGCCATCGGTGCGGCCTGCGGCTTCACGGCGAGGCGGGCGCGCCTGTGCTCCTTCGGCGCGATCGAGGATGTCTGGCTCGGCGGCGACACCCGCCGGCTGCGCATCTTCGGCCTGGCTCTGGGCGTGGCCGTTCTCGGCACGCAGGTGATGGTCTGGTACGGAGCCCTGAATCCCGGCCTGTCGAACTACGTCCCCAGCGCCGTGCCCTGGTTTGCGATCCTGCTGGGATCGACGCTGTTTGGTCTCGGGATGGCGCTGGTCGGCACCTGCGGGTTCGGATCGCTGATCCGGCTCGGCACCGGCGACCTGCGCAGCCTGATCGTGATGATGGTTTTCGGTGCCGCCGCCTACGCGACGCTGCGTGGGATCCTGGCGCCGCTGCGGATCGAAGGGCTGGAGTCCATCGCGGTCCGCGTTCCCGGCGCGGTGCAAGGCGATTTGCCCTCGGTTCTGGCATGGTTCGATTTCAGCGATCTGCGACTCGTCATTGCCCTCGCGGCAGCCACTCTTCTCGTTCTGGCCGTGGCGCTCGACAAGCGGCTGCGGCGCTCGCCCCGCCTCTTGCTCGCGGGCGGCACGCTGGGCCTAGGCGTCGTGGCCGGCTGGTGGGCGACCGGGGTGGCGATCGACGAGTTCGCGATCCATTCTCGGCCCCAGAGCCTGACCTTCGTGTCGCCGGTGGGCCGCGCGCTCTATGCGGTCCTGACCACGCCCGAAGGCCTCCTCGATTTCGGTATCGGAACGGTGATCGGCGTCGTGCTCGGCTCGTTCCTCTCGGCGCTGTTCGACCGCGAGCTGCGCTGGGAGGCCTTCGACGATCATCATGAAATGCGCCGGCACCTGGTCGGTGCGGTGATGATGGGTGGAGGCGGCATTCTCGCCGGTGGCTGCACCATCGGACAGGGCATCACCGCCGGCTCGATGATGGCGCTGTCCTGGCCGCTGGCGATCTTCGGCATGATGGTCGGCGCTCGCCTGGGCATCGCCTACTTGATGGAAGGCTCGATCCGCCAGATCTTCCGGCGCTGATGGCTCATCGTCCTGCCGATCAGGCAAAGACGGCCGTGTACACCCGCACGACCACGTATACGCCGACGATCGCCACGATCGAGGCGAAGACACGCGATAGCATCGACTTGCTGCCCGAGAGACGCTGGGCAAGCAGCGTCCCGCCGATGCCGCCGGCGACGAACAGGATGGCGATGCGCCAGTCGACCGGGCCCGACAGCGCATAGGACACGGCGGTCGTCACGCCGAAGGCAGTGACCGCCACGAGAGTCTATCCGATCGCAATGATCATCGGCATGCGCGCAGCCCCCATCAGGCCGGGCTCGACAAGAAGATCACCACCGATGCCTACAAATCCCGACATTGCGCCGACGAGCCCGCCCATGCCGAGCGCCCTTGGCAGCAGCTTTGACGCGGTGCCGGGGCTACCATCACGACATAGGAGACGCCGACCACGCGGCCAGCGATTGCGAATAACACGCCGCCCTTCAGGAAACGCGAGCTTGCTGTGATTGCAGGCCGAGGCTCGGTAAACCGTCGTGCATCCGTCTGCGCGCAAGCGTCGGACGAGATCGCTGTCAGGGTAGAGCACGAAGATCGCCGGAATGTCGCATGCGGCCAGCCCTGTCTTGCGGTGCGCTTCGCGCAACAGATTTCCGGGCTCCAAGGTGGGCGCATCGGAATGATGCTTCTAGGCCAGAATGGGCGCAGGCCCGTCACGGCGTTTGGGTCATGGTTCTGCGGCCGCCAACGTCTGGGTCTTTTTAAACAGGCACCAGATGAAGTCCTGGCGGTTCCCGGATGGCGTCACATGCGTCTGCAACTTCTGGTCGATCAGGGCATAGCGCTGCCCGAGCTCCGCCTGCAGCAATTCCGCCGAGTAGCGCCTAACGGGAAGTCCGCTGCACCGTTCGGGGCCGCTGAGCGCGAAGGGCGCGAGGATGACGCAGCCGTCGACGCTGACGCCCTGGTCAAGAGCGCGCATATAGGCCACCCGGTCGGCCTTCTCGACAAGGAAGTGGAACACAGCGCGATCATGCCAGATGGAGAAGGCGTCTTTAAGAGGCTGCCAAGCGGTTACGTCCTGCGCGATCCACGTCACAAGCGCGGCACGCTCGCCCATGCGCGTACGTGCGACGGCGAGGCCGGCCTGGGCGATGTCGAGCACCGTCAGGTCCGAATGGCCGCGATCCAGCAGCCGCTCGATCAGCACCGAGGCACCGCCGCCGATGTCGACAAGGGGGGCGTCTTTGCCCAAACCGGTCAGCGCGATCATGTCGAGCGACGGCGTCGGGTCGTCTTGGAACCAGCTGACCGTGTCGGCCTGCTTGGTCGTGTAGACGTCGTCCCAGTGGCTGCGTCGTGGGCTGGTCATCGCCGGCTCCTTGTCTTGCGGAGACCATAGGGCGGCCAGCCGGATTAATCGATCCGACTGGCCGCTTTGTGAGGCGCCGTCAGCCACGAGGACGATCCCGCCCCGCGACCGAGGGCGATGATAGAACCGATCGGCCGCGCGGCTATGCTGGCGCTCAGTAAGCGCGACCACCCGATATCGCATCCATGAGGAGCCAATCCGAGCGACGTTATCTCTCTCGCTATGAAACCACCTCGACGATCCGCCCATCGCGCAGATGGACCATGCGATCGAGGCGCGAGAAGATTTTCTCGTCATGCGTCACGACGATGACCGCAGCGTCACGCTCGGTCGCGACCTGCTTCATCAGATCGATGACGATGGCGGCTCGTTCCGAGTCGAGCGCCGCGGTCGGCTCGTCGGCAAGGATGATCCGGGGCTCGTTGGCGAGCGCGCGTGCGATCGCGACGCGCTGGGCTTCGCCGCCCGACAGCTTGGAGGGAAGCGCATCGGCGCGGTGGTCGACCTGCAGATAACCGAGCAGTTCCATGGCGCGGGCCTTGGCCCGCTCGGGGCTCTCGCCCATCAGGGTGCGAACGATCGCCACGTTCTCCCAGGCCGAGAGGAACGGCAGCAGGTTGTGGAACTGGAAGATGAAACCGATCGTCTCGAGCCTCAGCCGCCTGAGATCGCCGATCAGCCATTTGCCGTCGAAGATCGCGCGGCCATCGAGACGGATTGTGCCGGCATCGGGCTCCGTGATGCAGCCGATGCAGTTGAGCAATGTGCTCTTGCCTGATCCGGAGGGGCCAATCAGGCCCACCACCTCGCCGGTCCCGATCGTCAGATCGATGTCGATCAGTGCTGGCACCTTCGTCGCCCCAGTGCCGAAGGTCTTCGACAGGCGGGCGATTTCGACGACGGGCCTTGGCGCGACGATGGGTCTGGGTGAGGCCATCATGTCAGCCTCCAAGCGCCGAGGCCGGATCGATTTTCAGCGCCGACCGGACCCCGAAGATGCTGGCTATCAGGCACACCATGACGATGATGCCGAGCAGGATCGCCGTGTCGGAGGTCTCCAGCACCACGCGTCGCGGGAAATAGTCCTTGGCCAGGCGGATCAGAGTCGCGCCGATGGCGAAGCCTACCAGGCCCATCGCCAGCGCCTGCTGCAGGATCAGCGAGACGATGACGCGGTCGGGCGCACCGATGAGCTTGAGCGTCGCGATCGCCTTCTTCTTGTCCATGGTCATGGTGTAGACGATCAGGCCGATCACCACCGTCGAGACGACCAGCAGGATCACCGCGAACAGGCCCAGCTGCCGACGGGCGCGCTCGATCACCGAGCGCGTCAGGATCTCCTCCTGCTGGGCGGCCGTCATCGCGGTCAGATGTTTCCAGCGCGCGATCGAACCGATGACGCCGTCCGACGAGGCATCGGGGCGCATGCGCACGATGATGGCGCTGACCAGATCGCTCGACCCGCCTGCCGGTGCGTCGCGGGCCGTCTCCCGCCTGACTGCCGAGGGATCGAACTGCCACTGGACGATCTGGGCGTCGCGCAATGTCATCATCAGGACGGGATCGCCTCCCGAACTGGTGGCATTCGCGGTCAAGCCGACGACAGTGAAATCGTCGCGGCCGATGCGGATGCGTTCGCCGAGTGCGAGGCCCGTCTTGCGATCGGCCACCACCTCGGTCCGCGATTTCAGGATGGGGCGGCCTTCCTCGATTGCGACCTCGCTGCCGGGTCGTCCGATCTGGGCCCCGACGATGAACACACGCAGGTTCGTGCCGCGATAGGGAAACTCGACGGTCTGGTAGACGACCGCGCCGGCCGCCGCCACGCCGGCATGGACTGCGATGGCGTCGCGCGTGTCGCGCGGCAGGCGCGAGCTCTCGGCGAAAGGGCCCCTCTTGCCCGCTTCGACGACCCAGGCGTCGGCCCCGGCACTCCGGACCAGGCCGAGCGCCTCGGCGACGAGCCCGCGATAGATGCCGACCATGCCCATGACGACGCCCAGCAACAGGCTGAGGCCGACGCAGGTGAGGATGAACCGTCCAAGCCCATGCTGGACATCGCGCCAGGCGAGGTTCATCGGGGGCTCTCGGAGGCCACAGCCCTGCGCCCGACCGTGAACCCGTCCGCCGGCACAGAGACCACCGCGCGTGCATCGGCGGGCAGACCGTCGACGATCAGCACGCGACCGTCGAGCAGCCGGTCTCCGATCGAAACGAGACGCTTGTTGAGCTTGCCGTCTTCGACCGTCCAGATCGTGCCCGCACGACCATCGAAGCCGCTCACGGCACGTAAGGGAACGAACAGGCCCACCGGAACGACCCGTTTGATGATCTCGATCTCGGCCTGCTCACCAAGATAGCGGCCCTGATGTTCCGGCTCACAGTTCAGGCAGCGCACATAGACCCGGCGCTCCTCGGTGACGCGGTCGTTCTCCTGGTCGATCCGGACGATCTGCGCCTCGACGACGGTGTTCATCTCGGAGCGCAGCCGGACCAGCGCCTTTTGCCCGATCGCGAGTCCGCCGGATACGGCCTCGTCGATGAAGGCGCGCACCCAGACCGAATGGGGTTCGATGATCGTGAAGACGACCTCCCCGACACCGGCGACAGCGCCGGCCTCCTTCAGGCGAGACAGGATGCGGGCGCGGAAGGGCGCAACGAGGCGGTGCTGGTCGAGCAGCACCTGTTCGATGGTCAGCGCAGCGGCGACGTCATCGCGGGCCGCCTCGGCCACCCGTACCTCCGCCTTGGCGACGGCGAAATCGGCCTGGGCGAGCGTCTCGTTGGTCTGGGCTTCTTCGGCCTGCTCGCGCGAGACGCTGCCGCGATCAACGAGCGACTGGCGGCGCTGGTTCACCAGCACCCGTTGCTGGAGGTTGGCCTCCGACCGCTGCAACAGCGCCTGCGCCTTGGCGAGGGCCGCCTGCGCCTGCAGCGTCGCCACCTGCGCCTTGGCGACGCGGGCGCGCTGCGAACTGTCCTCGAGGGTGGCGAGCACGGTGCCCGCCGGGACGATCTCGCCCTGGTCGGCGGCAAGCTGCACGATCCTGCCCCCGACCTGGAAGCCGATGCGCGACAACACCTGCGCCTCGACGATGCCTAGCCCGAAAACCCGGACTTCGACATCGCGCTCGACCCGCGCGACGTCGACGGTGACGGGGCTCAGCTTGCGGAAATAGAAGAAGCCAGCCACCGCCATCGCGACGAGGATCAGAACGGCAAGCAGCGCGATGCGTTTGGACATGAGCTATTTCGATCTCGGACTAGCGAGCCTGTCAGCAGCCTTTGAGGACCAGGCTCTATCAATGCCCCAACTTGCTTAAGTGACTGATCAGCCAAAGACGGCTGCATAACCGCGCGCCACGACATACAACCCAACGGCCGCGACTATCGAGGCAAAGACCCGAGAAAGCATTGATTTATGGCCTGACAGGCGCTGCGCGAGAAAGGTGCCGCCGACGCCTCCCGCGATTCCGCCAGCCACGAACAGAGTGGCGATGCGCCAGTCGACAAGGCCCGACAACGCATAAGACACTGCGGTCGTGATCCCGAAGGCCGTCACGGCGACGAGCGAGGAGCCGATCGCCATGATCATCGGCATGCGCGCCGCCCCCATCAGGCCGGGCACGATCAGAAAACCCCCGCCGATCCCGAAGAAGCCCGACATTCCACCGACGAGCCCACCCATGCCGAGCAACCGCGGCAGCAGCCTCGATGCCGTTGTGCGTCCAAGTGGCTGAAAGGCCGCGCCATCGCCGCCCTTGCGGACGAGCATCATGACCGCGATCACGATCATCAGCACGCCGAACAGGAGCAGCAGCTTCTGCCCGTCCAAGCTCTTGCCAATGGTCGAGCCGACCGCGGCTCCGGCGATGCCGGCCGCTGAGAAGACCAGCGCGCAGGGCCAGCGGACATTGCCGGCACTGGCATGGCCGAGCAGATTGGCAAATGCGCTGAGCGCAACCGCGACCGCGCTGGTGCCGATGGCAACATGTGGCGAGGCCACGCCAACGACATAGACGAGCAGCGGCACGGCCAGGATCGAGCCGCCGCCGCCGATGAGGCCGAGTACGAAGCCGACCAGCGAGCCGGAGCCGACCGAGGCGATATCGGGTCCGACGATCATGCCACGAGTTCCGGCTTGGCCATCCATTCGCGTCCGCGCAGCATCGCCTGCCAGTAAATCGGCGGCAGTGCGCGCTCCTTCAGCAGCCAAGCCAAGTGGGATGGTTTGGTGCCGTCGAGCAGCCAACCGGGGAAGCTCGGCAGAAGCTTGCCGCCATAACCGAATTCCGCCAGTACGATCTTGCCTCGCTCGACGGTCAGTGGGCATGACCCGTAACCGTCGTAGATCGCGTCTCGATCACCACCATATCCCAGGTCACGAAGCAGGTTGTGAGCTACAATAGGAGCCTGCTTGCGAGCGGCGGCGGCGGTTTTGGCATTGGGCGTATTTGCGACGTCGCCGAGCGCGAAGACACCACCGAAGGTCTTATGGCGCAGCGTGCTCTGATCGACGTCGACCCAGCCAGCGGCGTCGGCTAGCGGCGAGACGCGCACGAAGTCCGGCGCAACCTGCGGCGGAACGACATGGATGATGTCGAAGTCGGTTTCGATCACAGACTTGGTACCGTCGGCATCTGCCTTCCAGAACCAGGCCCGCTTTTTCTCGCCGTCGATCCGGGTCAGCGTATGCTGGAAATGAAGTTGGGCCTGATAGCGCTCGATATAGGCCATCAGAGCGGGTACGTACTCCTTCACGCCGAAAAGCACCGCCCCGGCATTGAAGAAGTCGATATCGATGTCCTTGAGCAGGCCCTGACGGTACCAATGGTCGGCAGAGAGGTAGAGTGCCTTCTGAGGCGCGCCGGCACATTTGATCGGCATGGGCGGTTGGGTGAATACGGCACGTCCGCGCTTCAGGGACTGTACAAGTTCCCACGTGTAGGGCGCGAGATCATAGCGGTAGTTGGAGGTGACGCCATTCCGGCCAAGCGTCTCGGACAGGCCCTCGATACCAGCCCAATTCAGCTTCAGCCCCGCGGCAACCACGAGCGCCCGATAGGTGACCAGCCGGCAGCCTTCCAGGATGACGGCGTTTTTCTGCGGCTCGAATGCTGCGACGGCGGCCTTGATCCAGCGCACGCCAGCAGGAATGAGCGATGCCATCGTTTTCGCTGTCGTCGCGGGATCGAAAATCCCGCCGCCCACCATTGTCCAGCCAGGCTGGTAATAATGGACGTCGGCAGGCTCGATGATGGCAATGTCCAGTTCCGGCCGACGCGCCTTCAGGCTCGCGGCAAGCGCGATGCCAGCGGCACCGCCACCGATGATGACGACTTCGGCATGAGCTTCAACCGTCTCGGTGCCGACCAGCCCCTTGCTGGCGATGCGGCGCGCGACACCGTTCATGTCGAAGCCAGCCACTTTTGCTGCCGACAAGATATCAGGCAGAGGGCGCCCTCGCGCGCCCTCCGCAAGAGACCACAAGGTCGTCGACCGCGTTCCCGTGCGACAATAAGCGAGAGTTGGCTTGGGCAGGGCGTCTATCAGCTTGGCAAATGACGACGCGTCCTGGTCGCCGACCTTCCCGGATATGATTGGCTGGTAGACAGCCGTGAGGCCGGCACTCTTGGCCTGGGCTTCGATCTCGGCAAACCCAGGCTGGTCGGCTCCTTCGCCGTCGGGGCGATTGCAGATGATCGACTTAAACCCTGCCGCTGCAATTTCGGCAATCTGCGCAGGCAGGATTTGCTCAGAGACCGACAGTTGGTCGGATATTGTCTTGATCTTCACGGGTTAGTCCTCCCAGAATCGGACTTTGTTTTTTGGTCGGCTATCTCTGCCGACCTTATTGGCCGATGACCTTGACCGACGGGTCGGCGATCATGGTGGCGACATCCTGCGGGCGAGCGACGCTCACGCCTTCCATGAGAGCGTCGGCCTGGAGTTTGCGATTGGGCAGATAGATGGCGCAGACCTGCACTGTTGCGCCCTTCGTCATGAGCCCCTCCAGCAGCGAGCGCACCGTCATCCCCTGGGGGGTCACGGGTTTCGTCGCCGCTGCCGGAACGGCCTTCAGGACGATATCGCCGGCTTCGCCGCAGAGGAGCATGTGGACACCGTGTCCGCTCGCCTGCAGCTGGTTTGCGAGCACCAGATTGAACGCCTGAGCCTCCGCGGCCGGCGCGCTCAGCAGCATCAGCATCGTTTGACCGGCGACAGCTGGGGAGGTGATCAGCGCCGTGGCTAGCACTGCCGTCGAAACGGCCTTGGAAACGGGTGTCATTTGTGTGTCCTGGAAGGTCTAGGGGTGGGAGGCGCCACAAGAACCTGTCGCGGCGTGACGATGATTATTTCTGGCCCATTGGAAATTTCGCGCGGTCGAGCGTGTAGCCCCATGGCAAGCCGGAGTTCTTCCAGCCATCGACGCGCCGCCAGTTCTTCTCCGGCCCATCCTTGATCGTGTCGCCTTCGAAGCCATCGACGACGACGTAGACGCTGGCAAAGCCCTTACCCCACAGCTCCTTGGCCGAGGGCGCGCCCCTCTCGCCACCCGAGCGGCACATCAGCAGGATCGGCGTGTCCTTGCCGAGGCCGCGGTCGGTCAGGGCCTTGGCGATCTTCTCGGCAAAGGCGGGATCGCGCTCCACCTGATAGACGGAGCGCTGTTCGTTCCATTTCGACAGGTTGGCCGACATGAAAGGGACGACGACGTCGACGGCCGGAGCAAAGCCGGTGAACATGATCTCGATCGGGTCGCGCACATCGACCAGCAGGACCTTGTTGCCCTGCGCCTGCTTCATGGCGAAGGCCTCCCTGGAATCCACATAGAGCTTCCAGGGCGTCTGGCGCTCGGGGTTGGCAGGTTCCGGAGCGGCATGGGCAGAAGCCGTGCCCAGAAGGCTCACAGCAACAAGCAGCATAATGCCCTTAGACATGACGGGCCTTTTCGGTGGGTTGTTGGAATGGTTCAGTCGCTCAAGCGCTCGCCGCAGAGCGTCGCGCCCCGGCACCGCTAGCGGATCGGTCGGCTACGACACGAGAGGGTAGGTAGGGACGATGTCAGGCAACGTTGCGGGTACTGAAATACCAATCCGTCGTGTCGAACCCCTGGGTGCTACGACGCCTTGCCTCCTCGGCCGTCTTCGGCGGGGGCACAATCACGCTCTCACCGGCTGTCCATCCTTCAGGCGTCGCGATCTTGTGCAGATCGCTCATCTGAAGCGCGCCAACCAAGCGCAGGATTTCCAGCACCGAGCGTCCGTTGCTCATGGGGTAATAGAGCATGGCACGCAGGATGCCCTGAGGGTCGATGACGAAGGTCGCGCGCACGGCGGAGGTGTCACTGGCACCGGGCTGTACCATGCCGTAGGCATGCGCGACCGTCATCGACAGGTCTTCGATGATAGGGAAGCGAACCTCGACCCCGAATTTCTCCTCGATGTTTCTGAGCCACGCGATGTGCGCATAGACGCTGTCGATCGACAGACCCAGCAACTCGCAATCGAGCGCCTGGAATGCCGCATGATGGCGAGCAAACGCGACGAACTCGGTCGTGCAGACGGGCGTGAAATCGGCAGGGTGCGAGAACAGAACAAGCCATTTGCCCTGATAGTCGGTCAGGGATCGCGGCCCGTCGGTGGTCTGTGCCGCGAAATGGGGAGCCCGGCGATTGATCCCAGGCAGGCCCACATTGAGATCGGACGCCGTCATGCTGGTCATGTCCTTAGGGTTGATCGTCACAGCGCGTTCACCGGCACTTTGAGGAACACCTTCCCGCCTGCGTCGGCCGGGGGCAGTGCGCCGGCGCGCATGTTGACCTGCAGCGACGGGATGATCAGCTTCGGCATCGCCAGCGTGGCGTCGCGCGCCTCGCGCGTCCTGACAAACTCGTCCTCACTGATGCCGTCGCGGACATGGATGTTGTGGGCGCGCTGCTCGGCGACCGTGGTTTCCCAGCGGATCTTGCGCCCGTTGGGGCCGTAGTCGTGGCACATGAACAGCCGCATCGCGGGCGGCAGATCGAGCACGCGCCGGATCGAGCGATAGAGCGTGCGGGCATCGCCGCCAGGAAAATCGGCACGGGCGGAACCACCATCGGGCATGAACAGCGTGTCACCGACGAAGACTGCATCGCCGATCACATGCGTCATGCAAGCCGGGGTGTGACCGGGCGTGTGCATCGCGAAGGCGGTCAGCGAGCCGATCTCATAACTGTCGCCATCCTTGAACAGACGGTCGAACTGGCTGCCGTCGCGCTGGAACTCGGTGCCTTCGTTAAAGACCTTGCCGAAGGTATCCTGGACGATAGTGATGTTCTCACCGATGCCGATCTTGCCGCCGAGCTTGCCCTGGATATAGGGCGCGCCGGAGAGGTGGTCGGCATGGACATGGGTCTCGATCAACCATTCGAGCCTGAGGCCGTGTTTCTCGACGAAAGTGATGATCGCGTCGGCGGATTCATACGAGATGCGCCCGGCCGCGTAATCGATGTCCATCACCGAGTCGATGATGGCGCAGGCGTTGGAGCCGGGGTCCTTGACGACATAGCTGACGGTATTGGTCGGCGCGTCGAAAAACGCCGTCACCTCGGGTTTCACGGCGAGATCGACGGCGTGCGGAGTGTGCGACATGGCTGGCCTCGCGGGCTGACTGTGGCGATGTGGAGATTGTTGCGCTCAGTGGGCGACGGGGCGCCGCCCACTTCCGAGGCTCAAGGCCTGGCGAGCGGGCATGTTCTGACGCCCAGCAGCGTATAAGCGGGGCAGAAGCGGAACGCCGCTGTCCCCAGCATGACCACGCCCCAGGCCGTCAGAGCGTATTTCCAGGCACCCCAGGGCGCGACCATATCTGCGACGGGAGGAACGAAGACGGCGGCGACGAGCACCGCCCCCAGTATGAAACGCAAGGTGCGATCGAGTGTGCCAACATTGGTCATGACTCTCTCCCGTGAATGGCGATGACCCCGCCATTAACATTCGAGAATTCGCATGTGTCAATTAAAATAATCACTCACGATGATTATTTTATCGCAACCACCCCGCTGACGAACGGGTCTGCCTCACCTTCGATAGGGAGTCCCGAATCCACGCCGCCGGCATCCTGGAGCCGCTCCAGCAAGGCGACCCGGTTGATGGCAATATCGGCAATCGTCATGTCGTCGAGCACGGAAAGGAATGCTCTCAAGGCCCGCTGAATGCCGCGCGACAGATGACAGGCCCCCAGGAGAGGGCACGTGTTGGTCTCGGAATTGAAGCATTCGACGAGCTCCAGCGGCGCCTCGGTCCAGCGAATAATCTCTCCGACCGTGATTTCCTCTGCCGGGCGCGCCAATCTCATCCCGCCATTGCGCCCACGAATGGTCTCGACATAGCCGCGCCGTCCCAGCTCATGCGCGACCTTGACCAGATGCGAGCGGGAGATCCGGTGAGCACGCGCCACGTCCTCGACCGAGACGATCGCGGGAGCGCGCAGAGCCAATAGCTGGAGCGTCCGCAAGGCGAAATTGGAATACTGGGTCAGGCGCAAACGCGACCTCCTGCGATAAATAGGTACATTCCACATATTGCTTTTAGCAGCCGCCCGCAATAATCATCATTTCAAATACAACATTTAAGAGGCTGAGATGTTCGGTTTAGAAGCCCTCATGCTGGCGCGCATTCAGTTCGCGTTTACCATCAGCTTCCACATCATTTTCCCGGCTTTCTCGATCGGCCTGGCGAGCTATCTCGCGGTCCTCAATGCGCTCTGGCTGGCGACCGGGCGCCCGGTCTTCATGGACCTGTTCAACTATTGGAAGAAGATTTTCGCCGTCGCTTTCGGCATGGGCGTCGTCTCCGGCATCGTCATGAGCTACCAGTTCGGGACGAACTGGAGCGTGTTCTCTGACAAGGTCGGCCCGGTGATCGGGCCGCTGATGGGCTATGAGGTGCTCTCCGCCTTCTTCCTTGAGGCGGGCTTCCTAGGGGTCATGCTGTTTGGCCTGTCGCGTGTCGGTCCGCGCCTGCATTTCGCCGCCACGCTGATGGTCGCGCTCGGCACCTTCATGTCGGCGTTCTGGATCCTGTCGGTGAACAGCTGGATGCAGACGCCGGCCGGCTACGCCATCAATGCGGTCGGCCAGTTCGTCGTCACCGACTGGTGGGCCGTCATCTTCAACCCCTCCTTCCCCTACCGGCTCGTGCACATGGTGCTCGCCGCTTATCTGACGACGGCCTTTGTCGTCGGTGCGGTCGGGGCACTGCACGTCCTGAGGGACCGCGGCAACGAGGGTGCCCGCATCATGTTCTCGATGGCGATGTGGATGGCGGCGATCGTCGCGCCTATCCAGATCTTCGCCGGCGACCTGCATGGGCTGAACACCCTCGAGCACCAGCCCGCCAAGGTCATGGCGATGGAAGGCCATTTCCAGAGCCATCCCGATGGCGCGCCGCTGATCCTGTTCGGCATTCCCAACAGTGCCGAAAAGCGGATCGACTACGCGATCCAGATCCCCAAGGCCTCGTCCCTTATCCTGAAGCATGATCTGAACGCGCCGCTCGCAGGGCTCGACACGGTCCCCGAAAACCTCCAACCGCCCGTTGGTGTGGTGTTCTGGAGCTTCCGCGTCATGATCGGGATCGGCTTCGCTATGCTCGGCATCGGCGCTCTGAGCCTCTATCTGCGCTGGCGTCGGAAGCTTTACGACGTCAAGCCCTTCCTGCGGGCTGCCGTGCTGATGGGCCCTGCGGGCTTCGTGGCGGTACTGGCAGGCTGGATCACCACCGAGGTCGGCCGCCAGCCCTATACGGTCTATGGCCTGCTGACGACGGCGCAGTCCGCTTCGCCGATCCATGCCGCAGCCGTCGGGGCCTCTCTGCTCGCCTTCATCGTCGTCTATTTTGCCCTGTTCGGCGCTGGCACCTTCTACGTCCTGCGTCTGATGAACCACCCGCCGCATGTCGCCGAAAGCGGGCTCGCGCCCGACAAGCCGGTTCGCGCCGGCGGCATCATGCCCGGCCCCGTCATGGACGCGACCGGCGCCCTTCCGGTTGCCCAATAAAGGAGCCAGGCCACCATGCTCGACCTTCCCTTCATCTGGGCGGCACTGATCGCCTTTGCCGTCCTCGCCTATGTCGTATTGGATGGCTTCGATCTCGGCGTCGGCATTCTTTTTCCGTTCGTCAGCGGTGAGGCCCATCGCGACGAGATGATGAACTCGGTGGCGCCGGTCTGGGACGGCAATGAGACCTGGCTGGTGCTCGGCGGCGGCGGCCTGCTGGCCGTCTTCCCGCTCGCCTATGCCATCATCCTGCCGGCGCTCTATGTACCGCTGACCGTCATGCTGCTCGGCCTGATCTTCCGCGGCGTCGCCTTCGAGTTCCGCTGGAAGACACGTCGCGGCCAGTTTCTCTGGGACTGGTCCTTCGCGTTCGGCTCGATCGTCGCCGCTTTCGCGCAGGGCGTCGCGCTCGGCGCTTTGGTGCAGGGCATCCCCGTCGTCGGGCGCGCCTATGCCGGCGGCTGGTGGGACTGGCTGACCCCGTTCAGCCTCGTCACAGGCGTGGCGCTGGTCATCGGCTACGCCCTGCTCGGCGCGACCTGGCTGATCCTGAAGACCGAGAACCATGTCCAGCGCCGTGCCTATGACATCGCATTCTGGGCAGCGCCGGCGACTCTGATCCTGATCGGCGCAGTCAGCGCCTGGACGCCGACCCTGAACGCCAGCTATCTCGAACGCTGGCTGGTCTGGCCTCAGATTCTGCTCGTCGGCCCCGTGCCGCTGGCCGTAATCGGGCTGGCATACGTCCTCCTGCGGGGCTTGACCCAAAGGCGTGAACTCAGCCCCTTCCTGGCGACGCTGGGGCTGTTTGTGCTCTGCTTCATCGGGCTGGGCATCAGCTTCTACCCGCACATCGTGCCCAACAGCGTCACCATCTGGGAGGCGGCAGCGCCGGATAACTCGCTGTCCTTCCTGCTGGTCGGCGCCACCATCCTGATCCCGCTGATCCTTGCCTACACCGCCTATTCCTATTGGGTCTTTCGAGGGAAGGTGAATGCGGTCGGAGGCTATCACTGATGGCCGCCGGCAACCGGAACGTGGCCGACAAGCCCCGGGCGCTCGCGCGCCTGGGCTGGTTCGTGGTCTATTGGGCCGCCGGCGTCCTAAGCCTGACCGTCGTCGGCCTCGCCATCCGCTTGGCGCTCAAGGTTTGAGCCCTCTCCAACAGCGGCGATACATCGCGCGCGCCGGTTGATCTCGCGATAGAGCGCTTCCGGCGAAACACCGAGTTCGGCTGCGAGACGCGCCCTCGCGCCTCGGCCAGGCACAGTGCCGCCGCTCAGGCTTAGCCAGGCGTCCAGGCGTTCGGCCACGGTCTTTAACGTCAGCAATTCAGCGCGCAGCCGGGCGACTTGTACCTCTCTGGCGAGATGCTCGGCCCACCATCGCGCGAATTCCGGTTCCCGCGAGAGACGCTCGCGAACCGCTGCGATACGAATGCCGAGCGTCTCCGTCGCCACCTCAGCTCGGCCGTCGCAGTGATAACGCTCAGCAAACAGCGAAGCTTCCGCCAGCGGCGATCCGGCCTGTGCCCGCTGCAGGACGAGGTCGCTGCCTTGCAGCGTTTGGCGCACCAGATGAACGCGCCCCGTCACGACAACGTGGAGCCAATGGATCCGCTCGCCCCGACGAAACAGCAGCGCGCCTGCCGCGAAGCGCCGGTGGCGCAGATCGGCGACTGCAAACTGGGTCGTGAACTGCTCCAACATGATCATGATCATGATCATGCAACGCAGTGCTCGGATATGCCAGTCAGGTCTTGCAAACCGAGTGTTCCGCCATGCGCTGCTCCACCACCATCGTCGCCGTTCTGCTCCTGACGCCTGCATCCGTGTCAGCACAGCCAACAAACCCGTCTGCAGGCTCGCCCTTGGAGGTGCATGGTAGCTTTCGACGCCTTGCCCATACGGGCGATACGTCAGCGCAAGTGAAGCTCGACGCCATCCGAACCGGGCCTGGAGGCTGGGGGGTCGGCGCTTTGGCTGGCCTGACAGGCGAGATTGTCGTTGTGGACGGACGCATTCTGGTTTCGCGCGGCAGCGACCCTCAGGGGCGGACCAGCCCTGCGCAAACCTCGGACGCGGCGGTGCTTTATGCCGGCGCCGTCGTGGAAAGCTGGCATGAACGCATCGTGCCCAACACGATGACCCGCGCGGTGTTCGAACGCTTTGTTGAGGTCAGCGCCATCGAAATCGGCCTGTCCCGGGACGCACCCTTCGCCTTCCGCCTCGAGGGAATCTTGCCGTCGCTCACCTGGCATGTCGTCACGGGGCAGGCTGCAAGCGCAGCCGCGACCCTCGGCCATGGCGCCGGATATGGCGGAACTCATGCCAACAAACATGCCGGCATGCATGTGCATAAGGAGTCAGGCAGCACCGGCATGCTCGTCGGCATCTACAGCGGCGCGGCGCTGGAAGGGGTCGTCAGCCATCCCAACGAGCGCTTTCACCTCCATGTGGTCGACAAAAGCCTGACCCGCTCCGGCCATGTTGATGACTACACCGTCAGTGCCGGCGCGGTCCTCTATCTGCCGCGCGCTCGTTGATATGCCGCGTCAATCCCGTTTAGGACGACTTTGCGAGCACGCGGTCGTGCAACAGCATGCCCGCGATCATCGCCGCGACGAACAGCAGCACCGGCGTCAGGCCCGTCGTCAGGGCCGAAAGTGCCGGCCCGGGACAGAAACCGGCCAGCCCCCAGCCGATGCCGAACAGCAGCGAACCGCCGACCAGGCGGGCGTCGATGTCGGTTCGCTCGGGGATGTGGAACTGCGTGTCGAGGACGGGTTTGGGCAGGCGACGCTGGATCGCAACCGCGACGAAGGCGACGCAGACCGCCCCGCCGAGCACGAACATCAGGCTCGGATCCCAGTGACCGCTGGCGATGTCGAGGAAACCCAGGACACGGGCGGGGTCGACCATGCCCGACAAGGACAGGCCGTATCCGAAGAGCGCGCCCGACAGAAGCGCCACGGTGACGCGGGCGATGGCGAGCGGGCTCATGACAGCAATCCTGTGAGGGTGGCAGTGGCGACGCCGGCAAGGAGGAAGCTCGCGGTGGCGACGATCGAGCGCTTCGACAGCCGCGCCAGCCCGAGGATGCCGTGACCGGAGGTGCAGCCCGAGCCCATCCGCGTGCCGATGCCGACGATCAGCCCCGCCAGGATGACCACCGGCCAGGAGGCGGAGACCGTCATCGCGGGCAGCGCGCCATGGGCCGCGGCATACAGCGTCGGTCCGGCGAGCAGGCCGACGACGAAGGCGCCGTTGACCAGCGCCTGATGGCCGCCGAGCAGGCGCCCGACGATGCCGCTGATGCCGGCGATCCGGCCGTTGAGCAGCAGCAGCAGACCGGCCGACAGGCCCAGCACCATGCCGCCGAACAGGGAAGGCCAATAGGCGCTCATGAGACGTCGTCCTTCTGACAGAAAATGGCGTAGAGGGCCGCGATCAGTTGCGAGGCCTTCTGCTGGGTGAGGCGGTAGAAGATCTGCTTGCCGTCGCGGCGCGTCTCGGCGATCCCGGTCTCCCTGAGGATGCCGAGCTGCTGCGACAGCGTCGGCTGGTGGATGTCGAGAAGCCGCTCCAGCTCGCCGACCGAGAACTCCCCCTCCGCCAGCTTGCAGGCGAGCATCAGGCGAACGGGATGGGCCATCACCTTCAGAAGCGCGGCGACCTCCTCGGCCCGCGCCGCCATCTCCCGGCGTGCGTCGGCCTCTATGGGAGACGCGGCGCCGCTCACCAGACCGCTCCCGGCAAGGCGTCGAGCGGGATCTTGAGATAGCGCCGCCCGTCATCCTCGGGCTCCGGCAGGCGGCCGCCGCGAAGATTGACCTGCAGCGAGGGCAGGATCAGCTTGGGCATGGGCAGTGTCGCGTCGCGGGCCTCACGCAGGGCGATGAAGCGCTCCTGCGTCATGTCGACGAGATGCGCGTTGCTGCGCTTCTGCTCGCCGACCGTGCTCTCCCAGCGCGCATGCCGACCTCTGGGTTCGTAGTCATGTCCGGTGAACAGCCGCGTCTCGTCCGGCAGCGCCAGGATGTCCTGGATCGAGGCCCACAGCGCCCCAGCGCTGCCACCGGGGAAATCCGCCCGTGCCGTGCCGGAGTCCGGCATGAAGATGGTGTCATGGATGAAGGCGGCATCGCCGATGACATAGCTCACCGAGGCCAGCGTGTGCCCGGGCGAAAACATGATGCGCCCTTCGATGCCGCCGAGCATGAAGCTGTCCCCTTCTGCAAACAGACGATCCCATTGCGAGCCGTCGGTCTTCAGCGCCGGCCAGTTGTAAAGACGCTGCCAGAGCTGCTGAACCTGCGTGACGCGGGCGCCGATCGCCGTGGGCGCCCCCGTCTTCTGCTTGAGATAATGGGCCGCCGAGAAATGGTCGGCATGGGGATGGGTGTCGAGGATCCACTCGACCGTCAGCCCCTGCTCCGCCAAGAAGGCGAGGATCGCATCGGCATGGATCGTGCGCGTCGCGCCCGACTTCTCGTCGAAATCATGCACCGGGTCGATGATCGCGCAGCGCTTCGTCGCCGCGTCCCACACGACATACTGGATGCTGCCGGTGCGCGGATCATGGAAGCCCCTGACGCGCGGCGAGCGCGTGCGGTCGCGGTCGAGCCAAGCTGTAGCCGCCGACAGGTCGAGGCCCAGCCCCGCGCCGAACGGCACGATGTCCTCGGCGCGCATCCGCCCGTCCAGCACCTCGCCGAGGACATGCAGGATCGCGACGCGCGTGCCGGAGCGGCAATGCGCATAGACCGCACCTTTCGTCTCGGCCACGGCCCGCTGGAACGCCCTGATGTCGGCCTCGGTGATAGCTGCCGAGGTGACCGGGATATAGGCGTAGCCCAGCCCGGCCTCCCCCGCGATCGCGGCAGCGCGCTCGTGACCGATCTGCCCGCCCTCCTCGCCATCGGGCCGGACATTGACGATGCCGGCGATGCGCGAGTCGGAGAGACCGGCAATCACAGCCGCGTCGGGCTGGCCGGCGGCCACCAGCTTCGGGGAGAGGTCGATCGAGGTCATGGAACACTCACATAGACATTATATAATAAAATATAATGTAGAGTGTCCATGCCTTTTCTGCAAGCGGCCTGAACGTCGCACCATGCCAAAGCGCGTAGAGTCAGGCCGGCAGCACCACGACCTTGGAGCCCCTGGGGATGCGGTTGTAGAGGTCGATGACGTCCTGGTTCATCATCCGGATGCAGCCCGACGATACAGCCTCGCCGATGGTGTCGGGCTCGTTCGTGCCGTGGATCCGATAGAGCGTGTCCCTGCCGTCTTTGAACAGGTAGAGCGCCCGGGCCCCCAGAGGATTGGCGTCGCCGCCCTTCATGCCGCCGGCCCACTGGGCATAGCGGGTGGGCTCGCGCTTGATCATGTCCTGTGTCGGGGTCCAGCGCGGCCACTGCGCCTTGCGCTGGACCGTGGCAGAACCGGTGAACTCCAGCCCCTCCCGGCCAACGCCGACGCCATAGCGCAGCGCCTTGCCATGCTCTTGCACAAGGAAGAGGAACCGGTTGGCGGGATCGACGATCAGCGTGCCGGGTTGATGCGGCGTCGGATAATCCACGAGCTGGCGCAGATTGCGTGGCTGCAGGTCTTCGAGCGAGACGGCGGGGACATGGAACGGTTCGCCGCCGACCTCGCCATAGCGCCTGAGATCGAGGGCGCTGAACTGCGGCGCTGGAGGCGTCGCCGGAACCGGCTGTTGCGCGATAGTCGTACAGCCGGCTGCCGCCAGGACGATCATGAGGCCGCCGAGGCGGCGCGTGGGCTTGGAGAGGTCGGTCATGGGGGATGCGTGCCGGTCGATCACGGTAACGCCTGCTTCTTGCGCGCGTCGGCGACGACCTGCTTGAAGCCGGCATAATCCTGGGTCGAGGTCCGGAACGGGCCGATGAGGTATGTCGGCGTGCCCTGGAGCCCGAGCGAGTCCGCCTGCGCCATGTTGCGCTGGAGCAGTGCCGTGATCTGGGCGGCCTTGCCGTTTACATCCGCCTCGAGCCGGGCCAGGTCGATGCCAGCGCCCTTCAGCGCAGCGGCGATCTGCTCGCGGCTGAGCCGCCCCTTGGTCGCCATCAACGCATCATGGGCCTTGGCATAGGCGCCCTGATAGGCGGCGGCGAGCGCGAGCTGCGCGGCATAGACCGAGGTCTCCGCGATCACTGGCCAGTCCTTGTAGACGAGCCTGATCTGCCCATCTTCTCGGACAACACGGGCGAGATCGGGCGCCGCCTTCTTGCAGAAGGGGCAGTTGTAATCGAGAAAGGCGACGATCGTGACATTGCCTTTCGGGTTGCCGGAGACCGGCGCCTCCGGATCGTTGAGGATGGCCTCGACATCGGGATCGCGTCCCTGAGCCAGCGCCAATCCGGGCGTGGCGGCCAGGAGCAATGCCAGGCCGCTGATGATCGTCCGGCGATCCTGCTGCATCGGTCTGGTCCTTGTCGGCTGATGGAGACGGCGGCCTGTCCGGCCGTGAGTGCCGCCATTGGCGCGTCCCAGCTTAAGCCAGCCTTAAGCTGCGCAGGGATGGTGCCCGTCGTGGAGAAACGATGCGTGTTCTGATCGTCGAGGACGACCCCATTCTGGCCGACGGCCTCGCCGTCGGGCTGAAGCTCCACGGCGTCAGCGCCGAGGTCGTCGGCAGCTGCGCCGATGGCCGGCATGCACTCGCGGCAGGCGCCTTCGACGCCATCGTCCTCGACATCATGCTGCCGGACGGCTCTGGCCTCGACCTGCTGGCCAGCCTGCGCCAGGCTGGCGACGAGAGCCCGATCCTGCTCCTGACGGCGCTCGACGAGACGCGCGACCGGATCACCGGGCTCGACCGCGGCGCCGACGATTATCTCGGCAAGCCCTTCGACCTCGACGAGCTCGCCGCCCGCCTGCGTGCTGTGGTGCGCCGGCGCGAGGGCCGGGCGACGGCGACCATCGCGGTGGCGGGCCTCGTCCTGAACCCGGCGAGCCATTCGGTTGCGCGCGACGGCCTTGCCATCGAGGTCACGAGGCGCGAATTCGCGATCCTGCGCGTGCTCGCCGAGCGGCCCGCCGTGATCCGCTCGCGCAGCGAGCTGGAGGAGCGCCTCTATGGCTGGCACGAGGACGTCGAGAGCAACGCCATCGAGGTCCACATCCACAATCTCAGGCAGAAAATCGGACGCGAGCTCATCGAGACCGTACGCGGCCTGGGCTATCGACTGAGGATGACGCCATGACCTCGCTGCGCGCGCGCCTGTTCGTCATCCTCGTCGCCACCACCGGCCTGATCTGGCTGGCTGCGACCGCCTGGATCTATCTCGGCACCAAGGCCGAGCTCGAACGCGTCCTCGACACGCGCCTGCAGGAGGCGGCGCGCATGGTCTCCTCGCTCGTCCGGGATGCGGATGCCTCGCCAAGCTCCGCGATCGCCGCGACGCCACAGGTTTCGACCAGTGATTCCGGCGGATACGAGCGCCAGCTCTCCTGCCAGATCTGGTCGATGGGCGGGCGGCTCGTCGCAGCCTCGACAGCGGCCCCCGCAGAGAGGCTGGCTGGCCATGCCGCCGGCTTCACCGACAGCGTCATCAACGGCGAGCAATGGCGCGTCTACGCCATCGAAGACGCCGCCAAAGGTGTCCGGGTGCTGGTCGGCGATCGTCTCGGCCTGCGGGATCGCCTCGTCAACGACCTCGTCCTGGGCCTCGTCGCTCCGACGTTCCTGATGCTCCCACTCTTCGCCGGGCTGATCTGGATCAGCGTCGGGCGTGGCCTGTCGCCGCTGCGCGGCATCGCGCGCAACCTGCAGCAGCGTGCCGTCGACGACCTCGCGCCACTTCAGGCAAAGGTCATCGACGAGATCCTGCCAGTGACGGATGCGCTGAACGGCCTGTTCACGCGCCTCGATGCAGCACGCCGGCACGAGCGCGAATTCACCGCCTTCGCGGCTCATGAGTTGCGCACGCCGCTCGCCGGCATCCGGACCCAGGCCCAGATCGCCAAGGCCGCCGATACGATCGAGATGCGGACTGCCGCACTGGACCACATCATGCAGGGCGTCGACCGGACGGCCCGCCTGATCAGTCAGTTGCTGGCGCTGGCAAGACTCGAGTCCGCCGCCGCTCTCAACCGGCGAGAGCCGGTCAATCTCGGGCAGCTGCTGCGCGAGATCGATCGCGAAGGACAGCGGCCGGCATCAATCTCCGTCGAATTCGACGCCGCGATCGATGGGATGACGGTGGAGGGAGACCGCGACAACTTGAAACTGGCCCTGCGTAACCTCCATGAAAACGCATGCGGCCATAGCCCGCCGGGCGGTCGCGTCAGATGGCTTAGGACCGAAGACGTCGTGCTGGCTGTCGATGACGAAGGTCCCGGCGTCCCCGCGGACGAAATGGCCCTCGTCAGGCAGCGCTTCTATCGCGGACGCGCGGCTCGAAATGCCGGAAGCGGGCTCGGGCTCGCGATTGTTGATGTCGCCCTGCACAACGTACGAGCGGAGCTCACCTTAGGCACACCTCCGAGCGGGCGGGGCTTGAGAGCGGCCGTGTCCTTCGTTCAAATCGCCTGAGCGTGCGTATCCTGGGATAGGGAAGCTATGGGTTTGGGGCATTCGACGAGCAGTGCCATGCGGCCCATGCTTGGTATCCAGCGCCAAACCCCAGAACAGCCCAGCTGAACCGGCGCGGCGCCCGCTCAGCGAACGATCAGATCGTGTAACGCAAGACGCGCATGGCGCGCCGGGCCTCGCTGCGGCGGGGAGCCCATTCGAAAGACGTTCACAAGCCTCCGGTCGGACGGTACGGCGAAGCGCTCGACGAGGGCGGCATTGCTGAGGGGCCAATCGGCCAGAACCGAGATGGGACAGGCGGCTAGTCCAGCTCGCTCCATCGCCAGCCAGGCTCGGTAAAATGCTCGCCCCGTTTGCAGCACGTCTTCGCCGATCGGGCGGTGAAACAGGGCGATCACGCCCGACGCCGTCTTTCCGCGCTCGCTTGTCAGTGGTGCAGCCAGCCCGACCCGTCGCAGCGCCGGAAACAGCGGACCCAGCACCAGCGACGCAGCGATGGCCTCGATCCGCCCGAGCGCCAGCGCCTGCGCGTCCAAGCCGTCCAGCCCGTAGCGCGGGTCGGCGCGGCTCAGTCGCATCCAGTGCAGCAACTCCCTGCGATGCGCATCGTCGCAGAGGAAATGGAAGGCGGCGCGGTCGGCGAGGTCGGCCACCTCCGACACGGCATCCGACACGCCGATGATGACGAGATCGTCAGTGACCTCGTCCAGATGCGCGAGCCGTGACGGCAGGTCCGGATCACGCTGCCGGAAGGCGCCGCGCCAGCTCGCTCGGCTCGCGACGGCACCGGCCAGCGGGTCCGCCTCGCCGCCTGGCGCGAGCGTGATCCGTGCGACCACGCCCTGAGCTGGCATGCCATCGACGGCGGTCTCGATGCCCCCGATCCGCAGGCCGCGCAGGCCGAGCGCGAGGCTCAAGCCCTCGATCGCGGCGCCATGCGAGAGCCTGATGTCATGACCGCTCGGATCGGCAGCCGGCAGGCGGCGGCTCTCGTCGGCAAGGACGAGGATGCTGTCGCCCTCCCGCCGCCAACGCGTCGGCTGGATGTTGTGGACGCTGGGCGCGAGCCGGGCTTCCGCCACCAGATCTTGAAACAGTTGGGGATCGAGCATGGCCGCCTCAGGCGCTCAGCGGTTTGGCGAAGAGGTGCAGGCGGTGGAGCGGCCTGGCACCCGCTTTTTCGGCCTGCCGCAGGCTTGGCCCGTTGACATCCGCGATCCAGGTGCCGCCCAGCGTCGTGTAGCCGGCCGCCTTGAGCGCGGTCGCGACCTTGAAGAGCATGGCGCCGTTGATGCCGCGATTATGCGCCGCACGGCTGACCGACTGATAGACGATCACGGCGCGCTTGTTCGTCCAGCGATGCCAGAGGAAGCGCAGCGGGAAACCGGGCCTAAGCCGCCCGCCGACCGCCTTCACCAGCGGGTTGAGATCGGGGATCGCGATGATCGCGCCAATTGGCTCGCCCTTGTGATGGACGACGGTCGAGATGCGCTTGTCGATCACCCACATCATGTCCCCGGCCTGGAAGCGGTATTCCTCCTGCGTCGGCGGAACGAACAGCGGGTTGCCGTCGAAGCCGTCATTCAGGATCAGCCGCGACTCCTCCAGCCGCGCCTCGAAATCACGGCGGTCGATCGGCATCCAGCGATAATCGGGATCGGCCAGCACCTCCTGCTGCTTCGGGCCGAGCAACAATGTGGGATCGATCGCTGGCAGGGCGATCTCGAAGGTCGTCATCGGGAAGGTGCGGGCATAGCCATTGGCCTCGAGCAGCCCGACCAGATGCGGCGGCGTCCAGAGCATGTCGGTATAGGGCGCGTGCTCGAAGCCCGCGGTCATGATGCCGACCTGCTGCATGGCGGTCAGATTGAAATTCCCGGCGATCTCGCTCATGCCCCGGGCGCGGGCCCAGCCTTCGGCGGCGCCCAGCAGCGCCTGCGCCACCTCGGGATCGTCGGCGCAGTCGAAATAGCCGAACTGGGCCCGGCTGGTGCCGTGCCTGATATTCGAGACATCGTGGATGGCGGCGACGATGCGCCCGACCGGCACGCCATCGCGCAGCGCGACGAAGAGTTCGAAGCGGCCATGGCCGTTCTTCACCAGCGGGTTGCGGGCGGGGTCGAGCATGCGGTCGAAGTCGGACCACATCGGCGGAACATAGGCGCTGGCGGCGCCATAGACGGTTCCGGTGACAGCGAAGGCCTTGCGGCGGTCGTTGCTGACGATCTCGATCATGCCTGGGCGTCCTGCGGGGAGGTCGCCAGCATGCGGCGAACCAGGATGAGCGCGGTCTCGGTCGCGGGATCGGCCGAGACGACGGGAATGGTCAGCAACAGGAGATCGAGCGGCCGGTCGGCGATGACGAGCATGTGGCTCGCCGCATGGGTCGCCATCAGGGCCGCCAGCCTTTCCGTCGCCGGGTCGGTTGCCGGCGTGCCCCAGGGCTGCTGAGCGGCACGCAGCACGGCGACATCGCGCAAGGCCGGGCGCAGGATCTCGGGATCGAATGCCGAGAGCGCCGGCTCCTGCAGGCGCCGGGCATTCTCGAAGAGCGGATGGGCGGAGAGATCGGCGATCAGGGCATCGCGGCTTTGTGCCCGCGACTGGGCGATCGAGGCCAGCACGCCCGGCGCATTGGTTTCGAAGGCTCCGCCCAGCGCATCGACGACCAGGCCGGTGGCGAGCATGCCCGCCAGGATCATCGCGCCCAGGCGGATGGCCTCGCCCCAGTTCGAATCCGCCACCAGCGCCGCCGCAGCCGCCAGCAGGAACGCGCCCAGGATGCGCAGGGACAGCATCGCGAAACCCTGGCGACGCGAGGGCGCACCGCCGCTCTGGACCAGCACGAGGCTCACCAGGATGAGCGCGCCCAGGCCACCGAGCCTGACCGGCATATCGGGCATCAGGTCGCGAAAATCGGTCAGCAGGAACGGCAGCATCAGGAAGGCGCAGAGCCCGAGCCGGCCGACGCCGGCATTCTCGGCGCTGGTCAGGGAGGCCCGGTCGCGCCGGTGCAGCAGGACACCGCAGACGGCGAAGGTCGCAAGCTGGAGGCCTGCGAGCGCGACATCGTAGATCGGTGTGACGTCGGCGAGCCCGGCGAGGCTGGCGAGTATCAGGAGCCCCGAGCCGGTCAGCACGGCGAGCTTGACCGGGCGCGGCGCATGCCGGCGCAGCGTCCCTTCCGTCACGGCCAGCACGCCGAGCGGAATGGCGGCGGCGCAAGCGAGTGCGAGCCGCGAAAGCAGCACGCTCCCCAGCCACCAGCCAAGGCCGCGCAGCAGGAAGACGCTCGCGACCAGGCCGAGCGCCCAGAGGAAGCGCTGCGTCATCGCCCCGCGCGGATCGCGCCGACGCAGGCTGAGCATGGCGACGCCGAGCCCGAGAGCGCCGCAGAGATCGACGACGGAATCGGCGACGAGCGCGGGGTTCATGAGCCAGCCATCATCTGCCGCAGTGCGCGCCGCACCAGCGGGCGCAGCAGCGCGGCGATGGGCGCCGGCCAGGGCCGCTCGACGGCCGGCTTGTGCGGGTTGAAGAACCAGCCGCGGCAGTCGGTGCCGCTGGTCTTGCCCAAGACGAGCGCGATCGCCTCATAGGCCATCATCATGCCGGTCGTGATGACCATCGGCGCGAAGGACATCCGGCTGCGGCGCCCGGCCGCGACCTCGGCCGCGATGGCGAGGTCGACATGATGGCGCGAGCGCGAATGCAGCATGACATGCTCGACCTCGCACAGCATGGCGGCGCGCTTGTCGGCCTCGTCGATGGCCCGCCAGTCCTTGCCCAGCGTCGGAAAGCCGAGCCGCTCCTCCGGACGCGGATCGTCCGGACGCACCACGATCACCGAAGGCAGCGGCGACATATAGGCGTCGATCACGGTCGCGCCGGCGCGCTTCGCCTCGCGATAGAGCTGCACGCCGGCAGCGATGTCGTCCATGCCGTTGACCAGCACGGCACAGCGCGCGGCGATCGCAGGCAACTGGTCGATCCATTCGGCGCCGAGAACCTCGATCTCGACCAGCGGATTGATCTGGCGGGCGGCCTCCGCCGCGGCCTGCGCCTTGCCGAGGCCGAGCGTGGCCGCCGTCGCGAAGACCTGCCGGTTGAGGTTCGAGGTCTCGAAGCGGTCGATATCGGCGATGACGAAATGGCCGACGCCGGCCCGCACCAGCGCCATGAAGGCCGCACCTCCCATGCCGCCGACGCCGCAGACGAAGATCCGCGCCTCGCGCAGCTTCTCCTGCTCCTGCGCCGAGACGAAGCCGATATTCCGGGTGGTGAAGGTCGCGTAGGCGAATGGCTCGGTCATGATGTCTGCTTTGAAGGGCGGGGACGCAGCAGGCCGAAGCGCCGGCCATCATCGAGCCAGTAGAGCACCGGCAGCACCAGCCGCTGCAACAGCAGAAAGACGCCCGCCCCTAGCAAACCGGGCAGCGACGCGCGCGGGAGCTGGCCGAGGAGATATCGGCGCGCCGCCGCCAGATCCATCCGGCCGATCTGGAGCAGGTCGTCGCCGCGGCCATAGTCGAGTTCGCTCGCGCAGAAGGCATTGTAGCGCGGCTCGCGATGCTGGGTCGCGGCATCGAAGCTCTTCTTCAGATCGTCCGAGCCACCGGTATAGGCATCGGTGATGACGGAGCGGCCCTCATCGAAGCCAGCCTCGCCGCCCACGCCGAAGACGTGACGGTGATCGCGCATGATCTGCCGGGCGAGCGTCAGATGCGCGAAGCTCTGGCGCGCTCCGGCATCGGGCGAGGGATAGATGTCGGAGAAGGTCTGGCAGACCATGCCGACGACGCCCGGCACCTGCGTGACATTCGAGATCCAGCGCGGGCGCAAGCCGCCCCGGATAAAGAGCACCAGCACCGTCAGGCCGTAGAGGACGCCCGAGAGGCCACGGCCGCGGGCGTCGGGATCGACCATGACGAGCCCGAGATGGGTGACCTCCTGCGGCTCGCCGTTCAGGGTGACACCCATCTGCGCCAGCGCGTTGAAGGCGATCGGCCGGCCGCTCTCTTTTTCCGTGATCAGCGTCACGATGGTCTGCGACAGCCGCTCCCGCTCGCCGGAGAAGACGCCATAGGTCAGCGCGCCGCTGCCCAACGTCCGGCCCGCGACGCTGCGCAACTGTTCGACCAGCGCGGCCAACGCCGCGTCGTCCAATTGCCGGCCCGGCCGCTCGATGATTCGCGTCACCAACCCGGGATGGGTGGTCAGCGTCAGATCGAGCGCCGGCCTCCTCAGCGCCTTGAGCCAGAAGCGCAGCATCGCGTCTAAGCTGCAATGGCCGGCGAGCGCTCGCGCACTAGCCGGGTGACGCCGGCAAAGTCGAGCTTGCCCGAACCGAGAACCGGCACGGCGGGCACGACCATCACCTCCGCCGGCACCATCAGCTCCGAGGCGCCCTTGCTCTTGGCATAGGCCTGGAACGCGGCCTTCGTGGCGTCGCGTTGCGCCGTCACCAGCACGAGGCGCTCGCCTTTCCGGGCATCGGGGACGCTGGCCACCGCCGAGAGTGACTCGGGCCAGAGTTCGGCGGCGAAGGTCTCGATCGCGGCGAGCGAGACCATCTCGCCCGCGATCTTGGCGAAGCGCTTGGCGCGCCCCTTGATCGCGATGAAGCCGTCCCTGTCGATGGTGACGATGTCGCCGGTGTCATGCCAGCCTTCCGCGGGCGGCTCGAGCACACCGGGGTTCTCGGCGCGCAGATAACCCATCATGACGTTGGGACCGCGCACATGCAGGCGCCCCCCCTCCTCGACGCCGGGCACCTGTTCGAGCCTGGCCTCCATGCCCGGCATGATCCGCCCGACCGTGCCGAAGCGGTTGAACATCGGCGTGTTGATCGCCAGCACCGGCGCCGTCTCGGTGACGCCGTAGCCCTCGAGGATGCGCAGCCCGAACTTCTCCATATAGGTCCGGCGCGTCGCCTCCTTCACCGGCTCGGCTCCGGCCAGGATGTAGCGCAGCGAGCGCAGATCGTAAGGGTGAGCGGCACGCGCATAGCCCGCCAGGAAGGTGTCGGTGCCGAACAGGATGGTGGCGTTGGAGCCGTAGACCAACTCCGGCACCAGCCGGTAATGCAACGGCGAAGGATAGAGATAGACCGGCACGCCCGAGACCAGCGGCAGCACGAGGCCCACCGTCAGCCCGAAGGAGTGGAACACCGGCAGCACGTTGAAGACCTTGTCGCGGCGGCCGAAATCGATCCGCGCCGCGGCCTGGGCGGCGTTGGCCAGCATGTTGGAATGGGACAGGACGACGCCCTTGGGCGTGCCTTCCGAGCCCGAGGTGAACAGGATCGCAGCCCGGTCCTCGCCGCGCGCCGGCACGATCGGCCGGCCATGGCGCCACACCGCCTTGAGCTTGTCGCCAGTCGAGACCGTGGCGCGGACGTCCTCCAGATAGACGATCCCGAGGCTCCCGCTCAGCGTTTCGACCAGCGGCCCCATCCGGCCCTTCTCGACGAAGGCGCGCGAGGTCACGATCGTCCTGATCTCGGCAGCCTTGCAGGCGGCGAGGATGTTGGTGGCTCCAGCCGTGAAGTTGATCATCGCCGGCACGCGGGCGGCCGAGATCAGGCCGAGCACCGTGACCGCCGAGCCGTTTGCGTTGGGCAGCATCACACCGACCGCCTCGCCTGCGCGCGCCAGGGGAGCGAGCTTGCGGCCGAGCACCTCGGCGCCGATCAGCAGGCGCTTGTAGGAGAGCTGGCCCGTCATCGGGTCCTCGACGGCGGTGCGGCCCATGCCATGGATTTTCGCCGCCTCGACGACGGCCTGGAAGACGCTGCGGTCGATATCCGTGGTCTTGAAGATCAGGTCGGACATGATCTGATAGAGACCGGCCCCCGCCGCCTGGCGTCGCGCCTTGCCCTTCAAGGCGTCGTCGACGGTGAGCCCGACCGGCTCCAGCACGGTGACGCGCACCTTCGGGAACCAGCGGCGGCGGACCTGCTCGCGGGTCAGCCGCGAGAACACGGTCGCCTCCAGCCCCTCGATGCGAACCGGCACGACCATCGCGCCCGATTTCTCGGCGATCATGGCGGCACCGTCATAGACCTTCATCAGGCTGCCGGTGACCGTCAGGCGGCCTTCGGGGAAGATCACCAGCGTCTCGCCGCCCTTGACCGCGTTGATCAGCGAGCGCGTTGCCAGCGGCCGCGTCGGGTCGAGCGGCATGGCGCGCGTGAAGCGCAGGAACGGCTTCACCCACCAGCGCTGCGCCATGCCGTGGTCGATGGCGAAGACCGGGTCCTTGTCCAGCACGGCGAGCGCGACCGCCCAATCGAGGAAGCTGACATGGTTCAGCGCGATGATGGCGTTGGGCCCGGCCTTGGCGACATTCTCCTGGCCGATGATCTCGAGCCGGTAGAAGGCGCGCAGCAGGATCGAGAGGAAGTCGCGCGCCGGGTTGGTCGGCAGCACCTTGAAGATCCAGACCGAGGCGACAAGCGCACCCGAACCGATCAGCAGGAAGAGCTGCGACAGGCTCAAACCCGCCGCCTGCAGCAGCGCCACGACGACGGCGCCCGCCACCATGAAGGCCGCCGAGAGCACATTGACGGCGGCGATGATGCGCGAGCGCTTCTCGGCCGGAGCCCAGACCTGGGTCGCCGCAAAAGACGGCACGATGAAGATGCCGCCTGCGATGGCCAGCCCGACGAGATCGACGCCCACGCGCCAGGCCAGAGTATCACTGAAGAAGCCCGCGACGTCGCGCGCCGGCTGATGCGCCACCACGCCCGAGATCGCCCAGCCGAGATCGAGCGCGAACAGGCCGATGACGACGCAGGCGACCGGAACGGGCAGCAGCACGATGCGCCCGCTCGACAAAAACGAACCGATGCCAGAGCCGATCGCGATCGCGATGGCAAAGAGGCCGAGATAGACGCTGACGACGATCTCGGTGCCGCCCATGCCGTTCTTCACCAGCGACGGCAGGAGCGACATCACCACCGCGCCGATCAGCCAGAACAGGCTGACCATGACGCCGGTGCGCCAGAGCCTGGCATCCAGCCAGAGATCCTTCAGAAGGCCGGCGGTCGAGCGGAAGATGTTCGCGTCGATCCTGAGATCGGGCGCGGCGGCGTCGGTCTTGGGAATGAACAGCGTCGCGCCCCAGCACAGCACCGCGAAAGCCATGATCATGACGTTGAGCGAGACGACATTGCCGCCCTGGCGCGCCGTTAGGCCGCCGGCGACCGTGCCGAGCAGGATGGCGATGAAGGTCGCGCCCTCGATCAGCGCATTCGCCGCCGGCAGCTCCTCGCGCTTCAGGTGGTCGGGCAGGATGCCGTATTTGATCGGCCCGAACAGCGCCGCGATGATGCCGAAGGCGACCAGCGCCACGAACAGCACGGGCACGGATTGCAGCGTGAAGCCTGCGACCGCGATGCCGGCGGCACCGATCTCGGCCAGCTTCAGGCGACGTGCGATCATCGCCTTGTCGAAGCGGTCGGCGAGCTGGCCGCCGAGCCCCGACAGCAGGAAGAAGGGCGCGATGAAGAGCCCGCCCGCCAGCGTCACCAGCGCCTCGCCATGCGATCCGGCGAGCTTGTAGAGGATGATGAAGACCAGCGCGTTTTTGAGAAAATTGTCGTTGAAGGCGGAGAAGAACTGCGCCCAGAACAACGGCGCGAAGCGCCGCTTCAGCAACAAGGTGTCGGTCATGGCCTGCTCGCAAGGGGTTCGAGGGAGAGTTGCATCGCCATGGGAAAACAATCGTTTCTGGCGAATGGCGATGCGTGTTCTCGGTTAAGTCGCGCTTACCGGCCTGCCGGAATTGCGCGCGATCGGCCGCCTCACAGCACAGGCTTGCCGACATCCATCAGCAGGCGCTCGGTGCGGGCATCCTCGATGCGGTTCACCATGCGCGAGGCCTCGTGCATGTCGCGCACGGTCTTCGTCATGGTGACGCAGGACTGGACGAGCATGACCACGCCCATGCCGAGATAGCCCTTGGCCCACCAGTCGAGCGGCAGGAACAGGATACCGGCGCCCACCATGACGGCGGCGGCGAGGAAGGACGCATAGGTGAAGCTGACCCAGGCGCCGCTATGAGGTTGGGAATTCGGGTTCATCATGTGTCTCCGTCGATGTGAGGGATTGGGAAGGGCAGGACGTCGTGAGGCAGGACGTCGTCAGGCAGGACGTCGTCAGGCGGTCTTGGCGGGCTTGCTGCGCAGGCGGGCGAGCACGTCCTCGGCGGTCGGCTTCAGCCTTGGGCCGTAGCCCCGCGCCGCGAGCTTCTCGGTGATCGAAGCGGTCGCGGCGCCGTCGAGTTCTTCGAGCGCCAGATCGGCGGCTTCAGCCTGCGTCTGCCGCTCGCGCAGGCGCCGCAGCGTCTGCTCGGCTTCCGCGAGCGTCGCCTCGTGAGGCCGCGCGCCCTCGACACGCCCGCGCCGCATATCGCGGACGGCTTCCGAGGCCCGCGCCAGGCGACGACCGCGATCGAGTTCGGCGATGCGCGTCTGCGCCTGGGCAACATGGCGCCGGAGCCGCAGGATTTCTGCGGCGAAAAGCGCCTGCGCGGTCGCGGCGGCATCGCGATCGGCCTCGAGTGCGGCAATCGCTTCCGCCCCTTCATGGGCGAGAAGCTCGTCGCCGGCATCGAGCGCGGCACCGACGCGCAGTTCCAGTCCGGCAATCCGCGCCTTGGTGGCGTCGAGGCGAACCGTTTCCTGCTGGTCCTGGGCGATGGCAACCGCAAGCGCCTTCTTGGCGCGGTCGAAGGCGGCGGTTGCGTCGCGCAGTTGCTGATCGAGGATCAGCAGCGCGTTTCGGTCGGCTATCGCCTCGCCCGCCTCGGCGACGCCGCCGCGAAAGAGGGTCACAAACATCTTGAACATGGCTGGCTCCCTGTTATGAACGTTGTTCATGGAAATAGGAATGACATGGTCCTGAACGATGTTCAAGAGATATTTTGAACGATGTTCATGAATGAGGTGCGAGATGGTTAAGACGACAGAACGCCGCGATCGGCAGCGCGAGGCGCTGGTGCTGGCTGCAGAGAAGGCGATTGCGGAGAAAGGCCTCAGCGGTCTGAAGGCACGCGACCTCGCCGATGCGATCGGCTGCTCGCTGGGCGCGATCTACAACCTCGTGCAGGATATGGACGAGCTTGTGCTGCGCGTCGGCTCGCGCACGCTTGCGCGGCTCGACGACGCCTTGGCCGAGGCGACGAAAGGCAGCGCGTCGGCCTCAAGCGGGGATGCGACCGACACCCTGGTCGCGATCGCACAGACCTATTGCGCCTTCGCGCGCGAGAACCTGCAGCTCTGGCGAACCCTGTTCGAGCATCGCATGGCGGAAGGCTCGATTGTGCCGGAATGGGCGATCAGCGAGCAAATGACGATGTTCCGCTACATCCTGGCGCCACTGCGGGCGCTTCAGCCCCGGGCGAGCGAACCGGAGCTGATTTTGCTGAGCCGCACCCTGTTCTCGGCTGTCCACGGCGTCGTCATGCTGGGGCTTGAAGAAAAGCTCGTGGCGGTGCCCGCCGCCGCGCTCGACGGCCAGATCGAGGCTCTTGTGCGTGTGATCGGCAAAGGGCTGACGGCGGGCGCATAGAGCGGGCGCAAATGTGGTTCAGCCTGCACGCCGCCACGCCAACCCGACTTATTTGTGAGCCTCACACTCGACCGTGCACACGGACTCGCATGAGATCAGCCGCACTCCCCAGGATGCAGGCGCTTGATGGTCTTGGCGCTCTATGCGCCGAAAGGAAATCGGTGGCCGTCGCGAGCTTTGGCGGTGACACCGATATCGACGCCGCATTCCGCCATACAAAGATTACGACGAGCGGGCTTAGATGAGCCCCGTCAGAATCATGGCCAGCGCACCGGGCGCAACGCTGGAGTCCGTACCGAGCTGCATGCAGCTCTCGGCAACCGAACGCCACGCCTCGGCGTCGCAGCCGTTCCCCGAGGCCAGGAATTTCGCCATGAGCTCAGCATCCGACAGCGGCGCGGAGGCATCACCCCGTGCCGCGGTCACATCGGACGTCACGACCGTGCCGTCGATGGCCCTGGTCGAATTCGCGCTGCCCGACGATCCGCGCGGTCCGGCCCAGTTCAAGGCGCTGATGGACGCCAAGACCGCGAAATGGGACGCGCTGGGGCTGCCGCACAAGCCTGCCGATGGCGGCCAGGAATTCCGCTGCATCCGCCTGCCCTTCCATGAGGGCGCGGTCTCCTTCACCCTGGATGGCGGGCCGGCCTGCAGGAAGCTGCTGGCGGATTTCACGGAAGCCGATCTCGGTTCGGTCAGGATGTTCCGCGCGCCCAACAACTGGAACCACTTCCTGTCCGACCACATCATCCATTTCCGGGTGTTGCCGCTCGGCCAGGATCGCACCGCCGTGCGCACGACCTGGCTGGTGCATGAGGATGCGGTCGAGGGCGTCGATTACGACATCGAGCGGCTGACCGAGGTCTGGATCGCCACCAATGCGCAGGATGCCGAACTCGCCGAGGTCAATCATCGCGGCATCCGCTCGATGGCCTATCGGCCCGGCCCCTATGCGCCCTCGGAGTTCATGCTGACGAATTTCGCCAACTGGTACGCGGGGAAGATGGCGGATTTCGTCGCCGGGCCGACGCCCGTCAGGATGGCAGCGGAATGAGCGAGGCCATCCTCGAAGTCCCTGCCGCGACCGCCCCCACGGCGGGGCGGCTGACGCTGACCGTCGCCGAGATCCGGCAAGAGACGCATGACGTGAAGACCTTCGTCTTCCGGCCGGAAGGGGCTATGCCCCCCTACTCCGCCGGCCAGTCGATGACGCTGAGGCTTTCGGTCGATGGCGAGACCCTCTTCCGCACCTTCTCGCTGAGCTCGGCCCCGGACGCATCCGGCACGCTGGCGATGACGATCAAATCCCATCCGATGGGCCGCGCCACACGCTGGCTGCATGACGCACTCGCGGTCGGCGGCGTCCTCGAAAGCCGTCCCCCCAAGGGGCGCTTCACCATCGACGCCCGCGCCACCCAAAGGCTCGCTTTGGTCTCGGCCGGCTCGGGAGCGAGCCCGCTGATGGCGATGCTGCGCCATCTGGCGGCGGCCGCACCGGACAGCGATGTCTGCTGGCTCCACGCCGCACGCATGCCGCGCGACATCCTGTTCACGCGCGAGCTCGCGGAGTTGCAGGCGCCCATGCCCAATCTCACCGTGGCGATGATCGCCAGCCGAGCCGAGCCCGGCTGGTTCGGCTTCCGCGGCCGCCTCAGCCGCAGGCTGGTCTCGGTCGCGCTGCCGGATTTCGGCCGGCGCGAGGTGTTCTGCTGCGGTCCGACCGGCTTCATGGACGAGGCACGCCTGATCCACGCTGCCGAAGGCGGCCTGCGCGAGCATTTTCACATCGAGCATTTCGGTGCGGTCGCGCCTGCCGCGCCGGTTGCCAATCCCGACGACGCGCCGCAGCAGGGCTTTGCGATCCAGATGGGCGAGAAGCGCTTCCGCGCCCGCGCCGACGAGACGCTACTGGAGGCCGCCACGCGTCAGACCATCGTCATCCCCTGCGGCTGCGCCTCGGGGATGTGCGGCACCTGCCGCGTCATGCTGGTCGAAGGCTCGGTCGCGATGCGGCACGAAGGCGGACTCTCGGCTGAGGAAGAGGCGCAGGGCTATATCCTGGCCTGCTCGTCACGCCCGCGCTCGGATGTGACGATCGTCTTGTAAGGCAAGGCGCAACGGACTCCTGCGTATCCGGGGTCTGACAGCTCGGGAATGGACGCCAGTTGGGTTCGCGTTGTCGAGACCGGCCGACCGGAACGTGCTGGTTGGTGTTGCGCACGGTGCTCGCCATCCTGCTCGTCTTCCCCCGCCGCATGGCAGCATGACCGTCGAGCCTGGCCGCGAGCAAGGACGTTCCCGCCTCACGCAGATGCCGACAGCCGCGTCCGCAGGGTCGCGATCTGGTCGGTGAGGCTGCGGGCTTCATCGGCGGTCAGCCCCGTCGCCTCCAGCACGCAGGGCGGGACGCGACGGGCCTTGTCGAGCAGGGTCCTGCCGCCATCCGTCAACCGCAGGCGGACCTGGCGCTCGTCGGCCGGGTCGCGGCTGCGCGACACCAGCCCCGCCGCCTCCATGCGCTTGAGCAGCGGCGTCAGCGTGTTCGATTCGAGGAAAAGCTGCTCGCCGATGTCGCCGACGGTGCGGTCGTCGCGCTCCCAGAGCGTCACCATCACCAGATATTGCGGATAGGTCAGGCCGAGTTCGTCGAGCAGCGGCTTGTAGAGCCGGTTGAAGGCATGGCTGGCGGAATAGACCGCAAAGCACAGGAAGTCGTCGAGCTTTGGATCGGATTGCGGGACAGGGGCGGTCATCGGTATCTCCTCGGCGCCTCCTCAAAATAATCGTGCGCGATCCAATCGCAAGGGATTGACAGCGATCCAAGCCATCCTTATTCAATCGCTCACGATCTAATCGTAAGCGATTTAAAGATCTGCCGACGGTCCTCCGCCGGGCCACCCGAACCAGAAGGAGACGAGATCATGTCGAACCGCACCGAAGCCGCCGCCAACGGCCCTGCCCGCCGCGACCTGCTGACCGGCATCGCGCTCGCTGCCGCCACCGCAACGGCCGCATCCCTGCCTGCCAACGATGCCGCTGCCCAGGCCCGGCCCGCCGCGAAGGCGCAAGGGCGCCGGGCCAAGCCGGTGGTCGATGGCGACCATGTCGTGACCCGCGAAGGCGTGCGGCTCTACGTCAAGGATTGGGGTCCGAAGGATGGACCGGTCGTGACCCTGAGCCATGGCTGGCCTTTGTCCTCCGACAGCTGGGAGAACCAGGCTTTCTTCCTCGCCAATAACGGCTTCCGGGTGATCAGCCATGACCGCCGCGGCCATGGCCGCTCCAGCCAGGTCTGGGACGGCAACGACATGGATCACTACGCCGATGATCTGGCGGAGGTGATCGAGGCGCTCGACCTCAGAAACGTCTCGGCCTTCGGCTTCTCGACCGGCGGCGGCGAGGTCGCGCGCTATATCGGCCGCCACGGCACCGGCCGTGTCGCCAAGGCCGGCTTCATCTCCGCGGTGACGCCGATCATGCTGCGCAAGCCCTCAAACCCCGACGGCGTGCCGATGGAGGTCTTCGACGGCATCCGCAAGGGCTTCCTCGCCGACCGCGCCCAGCTCTTCCGCGACATCGCGGCGGGACCCTTCTTCGGCTACAACCGCCCCGGCGCCAAGGTGAGCCAGGGCGCGATCGAGGCCTGGTATGCGCAGGGCATGCAGGCCGGCTTCAAGAACACCTACGACTCGATCAAGGCGTTCTCGGAGACCGATTTCGTGGATGACCTGAAGAAGCTCGACCGGCCGACATTGGTCGTCCATGGCGACGACGACCAGATCGTCCCGATCGAGACCAGCGCGCGGGCCGTCAAGCGGCTGCTGCCGAACGCGATCCTGAAGGTCTATGAAGGCGCCCCGCACGGCCTCTCCGAGACCCACAAGGACCGCCTGAACCAGGACATGCTGGCCTTCCTCAAGGCTTGAGCCGCACCAAGAGGGACATTGAAGGCGGGGGCGGCTTTCGCCCCCGCTGCCGTGTCGCGGACGCGGCCGATGAGGTCGCGCAGGCTTGCACGGTCCAGGATAGGCGCAGCAAGCGCCTCGGCTGTTCAGCCGGAGATATCCTTCGAGGCCTTCGGCTCCATCATCGGGCAACCGTTGCGCTCGAAGCGAAAGCGGGCGGACATCCTGTAGGCGGGCTTGCGCAATCGCATGATCGAGCCGAGCGGCCGATGCGCGGCCAAGCCGTGCCAGGGACTGAAGGACAGCCCGTCGTCGAACGCCTTGGACTTGGCCGCGCTCCAAGCCTCCTGCGACGCCACCGTGACGCGCGCCACGGGCACATAGGCGCTTGTCTCCTGCGGCCATTCCACCGTCGAATCCTCGACCGGCATCGTCTCCAGATCGCAGCACAGCTGGGCGCGCAACTCCCAGACGCCGCCATGGGCATGGAAGAAGGCGATGGCAGCCTGGCGCAGCCCGTCTGGCTTGCCCGACAGATCGACCTTGGCATTCGTCAGCGCGGTCAGCTCCGGCGACACCGGGACCAGCGCGAACTTGGCGATATAGTCGCCATAGAGCAGCGGCGCCTGCGTGAAATAGGTCTCCCCGAGCGGGTTGGTTTCGGGATGCCCGCCCAACTGCACCAGCGTCGCGCTCTTGCCTCCGAACGCTTCGACGACGCTCTCGACGCTCTGAAGAACGGTCGAGAGGGCCTTCTTGGCGCCTTCGGCCTTGTCGGTGGTGCCGGCGAGCAGCTTGAGGTTCCCCAGGAAGGCTTTTCCGGTCGGCGCCGCGAACACCGGGCCGTTGACCATGACGAAGTCCTGCGTCGCATCGTCCTCCGAGCCCGCGAGCCGCTCGCCCGGAACGCCCATGATCTTCAGGGCCATCCCGCGGGGAACCGAGACGTTGTCGTCGAGAAGATCGCCGGGGATGGTCGAGACCCGCATCGCGACGGGATAGCGCGCGGGCTGCGCGAACAGGCCCTGGGCCAGCACCGGCGGCAGATCGGCAAGAATCTCGATCTCGCCGGTCAGCAGAGCATGGCTCTTGGCGTGGACGCTACGCAGCGGGCGCCCGCTATCGCGGTAGGTGGTCTCGCTGATCGACAAAAGCGCGGCGACGAGACCATCGGCGGTCGCCGCCTCGTCGGCCTCGGGCTGCTCGACAGCGGGGTGGTATCGCAGCGGGGCGCTTGGCGGGGCTGAATGCGTCACGTCGGGTCTCCACGAATTGGGCTGTCGTCGCGTCGTGTCCCAACACTGGCAAACTCAAACTGTTCCAGTTCGAAACTTGGGAACCTGAAGCCGTCCGCCTTGTTGTGACGGCATCCAACGCCTTCCAACGCCTTCATCCCGCGCGCTGCGCCGCCATCGCAGGAGATCAACCTTGCCCGTTCACGCCATTGTCGGGACGCAGACCGTCCCCATCGACATCACGCTGAACGGCGAAAGCCGGTCGCTCGACGTCTCTCCCGCCACCACGCTGCTCGATCTGCTGCGGCACGATCTGGCGCTGACCGGCACCAAGAAGGGCTGCGATCACGGCCAGTGCGGCGCCTGCACCGTCCTGATCGACGGGCACCGCATCAACAGCTGCCTGCAGCTCGCCGTGATGCAGGACGGCAAGGAGATCACCACGATCGAGGGGCTGGCACGGGACGGCGCGCTTCATCCGCTGCAGTCCGCCTTCATCGAGCGCGACGCCTTCCAGTGCGGCTATTGCACGCCCGGCCAGATCTGCTCCGGCGTGGCCCTGATCGAGGAAGGGCATGCCAAGAGCCGCGAGGAGATCCGCGAGCATATGAGCGGCAACATCTGCCGCTGCGGCGCCTATCCCAACATCGTCGACGCGATCGAGGACGTGCTCGTGCAGCGCGGTCAGTTCATGAAGGAGGCCGCCGAATGAACCGGTTTTCCTATCACCGCGCCAGCACGGTCGAGGACGCGATCAGGGCGCTGTCGGCCGAGCCCGCCGCCCGCATCATCGCCGGCGGCACCAATCTTGTCGACCTGATGAAATACGACGTCGAGACGCCCTCGACCCTGGTCGACGTGACCCGGATCGAGGCGCTGAAAGGCATTGGCGAAACGCGAGGCGGCGGCCTGCGCATCGGTGCGCTCGTTCCCAACACCACCGTCGCCTATGACGAGCGGGTCACCGAGCGCTTCCCGCTGCTGGCGAGCGCCATCCTGGCCGGCGCCACGCCTCAGCTGCGCAACGCCGCCACCACCGGCGGCAATCTCAACCAGCGCACCCGCTGCTATTACTTCAACGACAAGCTGACGCCCTGCAACAAGCGCGAGCCCGGCTCGGGCTGCTCGGCCATCGGGGGCCTGAACCGCATCCATGCGATCCTGGGCGCAAGCGAGCACTGCATCGCCACGCACCCGTCAGACATGTGCGTCGGGCTCGCGGCGCTCGCGGCGGAGATCCACATCGCCGGGCCCGCGGGCGAGCGCGTGATCCCCTTTGCCGACTACCATCGCCTGCCCGGCGACGCGCCGGAGCGCGACAACACGCTCCAGCCCGGCGAGATGGTGGTGGCCGTCGTCCTGCCCGAGCAGGCCCAGGCCTATGCCGGCCATTACAGCTATCTGAAGCTGCGCGACCGGCTGTCCTATGCGTTCGCCCTGGTGTCGGTCGCCGCGGCTCTGGAGATGGAGGGCGGCTCCATTGCCTCGGCTCGCCTCGCGCTGGGTGGCGTGGCGCACAAGCCCTGGCGTCGCGCCGAGGCTGAAGCGGCGCTGGTCGGGCGGCCGGCGGATGAGGCGAGCTTTGCCGTCGCGGCCGATCTGCTGCTCGAAGACGCCCTCGGCCACGAGCACAACGCCTTCAAGATCGATCTGGCGCGGCGCGCCGTCATCCGCGCCCTGTCGCAAGCCGCCGCGGGCACGCCGCAATCGCAGACCGACAAGCGCATCGCCTGAGAGGCCACGACCATGTTGAAGAACGACACCCATGTCGGCTCGCCCCGCAGCCGCGTCGACGGCCCTGCGAAGGTGACGGGACAGGCGACCTATGCCGCCGAGTTCACGGCGCCCGATCTCGCCCACGCCTATGTCGTGGGCTCGGGCATCGCGCGCGGCACGATCACCGCCATCGATGCGACCGAAGCCGAGGCCGTGCCCGGCGTCATCAAGGTCTTCACCCATGAGAACCGGCCCGGGACGGCCTGGTTCTCGTACAAATATCAGGACATGGTGGGCCCGCCGGGCGATCCCTTCCGGCCTCTCGCCAGCGACGAGATCCAGTTCAGCGACCAGCCGGTCGCGCTGGTCGTGGCCGAGAGCTTCGACGTCGCACGCCATGCGGCGTCGCTGGTGCGCGTCTGCTACGAGCAGCAGCCGCACGAGACCGATCTGAGCCGGGCGCGCCACGACAGCTACGAGCCGCCCAGGAAGCGGACCGGGATCGCGCCGCCTCCCAAGCCGCGCGGCGACGCGGTCAAGGCCTTCGGCGAGGCGCCTGTGCGCGTCAGCGCCGAGTACACGATCGCGACCGAGCACCACAATCCGATGGAGCCCCATGCCACGACCGTCATCTGGGACGGCGGCGGCAAGATCACCGTCCATGACAAGACGCAGGGCGTTCAGAACAGCCAAGCCTATGTCGCCAGCGTCTTCGGCCTGTCGAGCGACGATGTCCGGGTGGTCTCGCCCTATGTCGGCGGCGGCTTCGGCTCCGGCTTGCGCCCCCAGCATCAGCTCTTCCTGGCGGTGATGGCCTCGCTGGCGCTCGAACGCTCGGTCCGGCTGGAGCTGACGCGCCAGCAGATGTTCTCCCATGTCCACCGCCCCGAGACGATCAACGTCCTGTCGCTGGGCGCCGATCGCGACGGCAAGCTGCGCTCGATCCAGCATCAGGCCGTGGCGGCGACGTCGCGCTTCGAGGATCACCAGGAAGTCGTCGTCAACTGGTCGGGACTGCTCTATCCGGCTGAGAACGTCGATCTGCGCTACGAACTTGCCAAGCTCGACACCTACTCGCCCGGAGACATGCGCGCGCCCGGCGCGCCGCTCGGCGTCTTCGCGCTAGAAAGCGCAATGGACGAACTGGCGATCGCCACCGGCGTCGATCCGGTCGAGCTGCGCCTGCGCAACTATGCGGAGCGCGACGAGAACGACGACGTGCCGTTCAGCTCCAAGGAGTTGCGCGCCTGCTACCGCCAGGGCGCCGAGCAGTTCGGCTGGAGCCGGCGCAACCCTAAGCCCGGCTCGATGCGCGAGGGCCGCGAGCTGATCGGCTGGGGCATGGCCAGCGGCGTCTGGGAAGCCAACATGATGAAGACCTCCGCCCGGGCCGTGCTCGGCGCCGACGGAAGGCTCGCCATCTCCTGCGCGACCTCCGACATCGGCACCGGGACCTACACGATCCTCACGCAGATCGCCGCCGACGCACTCGGCCTGGCGATGGAGGACGTCACCGTCGAACTGGGCGATTCCTCACTGCCGACCTCGCCCGTGCAAGGTGGCTCCTGGACGGCGGCCTCGGCCGGAAGCGCCGTCATGGCGGCCTGCCAGACCCTGCGCGAGACACTGTTCAAACAGGCCGCGAAGATCGACGGGTCGCCGCTCGCCGATGCCGCGATCGACGACGTCGCCTTCAGCGACGGTCGCATCGTGCTGCGCACCGATGCGGCAAGGTCCGTCCTGCTGGCGGATGCGGTTGGCGCGGGCGGCCATGACAAGGTCGAGGCCGAGGAAGCGGCCGGCCCGGGCCTCATCGGCATGATGCTGCCCAAGAGCCACGCGTCCTACACCCATGCGGCCGTCTTCGTCGAAGTACGCATCGACGAGGATCTCGGCGTGATGCGGGTAACGCGCGTCGTCAACGCCGTCGCGGCGGGGCGCATCCTCAACCCCAAGACGGCCCGCAGCCAGATCATCGGCGGCGTGGTCTGGGGCATCGGCATGGCGATGCACGAGGAAACCCTGACCGACCATCGTCTCGGGCGGATGATGAACCACTCGCTGTCGGAATATCACGTGCCGGCCAATGCCGACATCCAGGACATCGAGGTGATCTTCGTCGAGGAGCACGACGACAAGACCAGCCCGATCGGCGTGAAGGGCCTGGGCGAGATCGGCATCGTCGGCACCGCGGCCGCCATCGCCAACGCCGTGCATCACGCCACCGGCAAGCGCATCCGCAGCCTGCCGATCACCATCGACAAGATCCTCGCGGGCTGAGGACCTCCAGGGCATTGGTTGCGCGCGATTTGCCGCGCCTGGTCGCGCGAACCGCTCCCCTCCCGCCGCGTTGGCTCTCGGCAACGAGGCGCACCCGATGACCGACGACCGCAAGATCACCATTACGCCCTATAAGGGGCCAGCCGGCGGCTACGGCTCGCTCAAGTCGGTCGCGCAGGTGCTGGTGGCGGAAAAGGTGCGGCCCACGTCCGCCGCGCAGCTCCTGCGCCAGAACAAGCCGGACGGGTTCATCTGCACCAGCTGCGCCTGGGGCAAGCCGGCGACGCCCCACCCCTTCGAGTTCTGCGAGAACGGCGCCAAGGCCACGGCCTGGGATTTGACGACGGAGCGGGCCGGCACGGAATTCTTCGCCGCGCATACGCTGACCGAGCTCGAAAGCTGGTCCGACTACGAGCTGGAGAAGGCCGGACGCCTGACCGAACCGCTGCGCTTCAACCCGGCCACCGACCGTTACGAGCCCGTCGATTGGGAGACGGCGTTTACGGAGATCGGCGCCCGGCTGAAGGCCCTCCAAAGCGACGCGGATCAGACCGTGTTCTATGCGAGCGGCCGGGCGAGCCTCGAGGCCAGCTTCATGTACCAGCTGCTGGCGCGGATCTACGGCACGAACAACCTGCCGGACTCGTCGAACATGTGCCATGAGAGCACGTCCGTCGCCCTGCCGGAATCGATCGGGGTCGCGGTCGGCACCGTCTCGCTGCAGGATTTCGAGCAGACCGACCTGCTGCTGCACTTCGCCCATAATCCCGGGACCTCGACGCCCCGCCTCCTGCATCAACTCCAGGACGCGCGACGGCGCGGCGTGCCGCTGATCGCCTTCAATCCCCTGCGCGAAAGGGCGCTGGAACGCTTCACCAACCCGCAATCGCCCGGGCAGATGCTGACGCTCGACGAGACCCGCATGTCCTCGGCGATCCATCCCGTCAAGAATGGCGGCGACATTGCCGCCCTCACCGGCATCTGCAAGGCGCTGATCGCCATGGACGACTTGGCGCGCGACGCGGGCCAGGCGGGACCGACCGATCGCGAGGGGCTGCTCGACAGCACCGAAAACGACGCCGGCTTCTCGATCAAGGCCGCCGCTGCCGGCAAGACGAGCCGCAACATCCTCGATCATGATTTCATCGCCGAACACACTGATGGCTTCGAGGCCTTCGCCGCGCATTGCCGGGCCGCCGATTGGGAGGCGATCGAGCAGATCAGCGGCCTGAAGCGCCCGGCGCTCGAAGACGTCGCCGCGCTCTATGCGACATCGGACCGGGTCATGGCCCTCTACGGCATGGGCCTGACGCAGCATGTCGGAGGCGTGGAGAACGTGCAGATGCTGGTCAATCTCCTGCTGCTGCGCGGCAATATCGGCAAGGCCGGCGCCGGCATCTGCGCGATCCGCGGCCATTCCAACGTCCAGGGGCAGCGCACCGTCGGCATCACCGAAAAGCCTGAACTGGCGCCGCTCGACATGCTCAAGGAGCGCTACGACTTCGAGCCGCCGCGCCATCAAGGCCTTGCGACGGTCCAGGCCTGCGAGAAAATGATCACCGGAGAGGTCAAGGCCTTCGTCGCGCTCGGCGGCAACCTGCTGCGCGCCGCGCCCGACCAGCCGCGCGTCGAGGCCGCCTGGCGAGGCCTCGACCTCACCGTCTCGATCGCGACCAAACTCAATCGCAGCCACGTCCTGCATGGCACATGCGCCTATCTGCTGCCCTGCCTCGTGCGCAGCGAAATCGACGCACAGGCGTCCGGCCCGCAGACCGTTACGGTTGAGAGCAGCCTGGCGCATTTCCACGGTTCGCGCGGCGGCGTGAAGCCGGCGAGCGGCACATTGATGTCCGAGCCTGCGATCGTTGCCGGCCTCGCCCAGGCGACACTGGCGGCCAATCCCGCCACGCCCTGGGCCGCCTGGACCGGCGATTACCGGCGCGTGCGTGCCGAAATCGAAGCGGTCTGGCCCGCAACCTTCCAGGGCCTCGAGAATGACATGCTGATGCCCGGCGGCCTCGTCCGGCCGGTGGCGGCGCGCGAGCGCAAATGGAACACCCGCAGCGGCAAGGCCAACTTCATCAAGCCGACTCACCTCTTCGCCGGCGATGTCGAAAGCCTGGACGATCCCGACATCCTCCAGCTCATCACGCTGCGCAGCAACGACCAGTTCAACACGACCGTCTACGGCTATCGCGATCGTTTCCGCGGCGTCTCGGGAACGCGGATGGTCGTGTTCATGAGCAAGGCCGACATCGCCGCGCGCGGGATGAAGGATGGCGATAGGGTCGATCTCCAGACGGCGTCGCGAGACGGAATCGAACGGATCGTCCGTGGCTTTCGCATCGTCGCCTACGACCTGCCGGCGGGCGTGGCGGGTGCTTATTTTCCCGAGGCCAACCCGCTTGTTCCGCTCGGTCATCACGACCGCAAGGCTCACACGCCGGCCTACAAGGCGATCCCCGTCAAAGTGACGCCGGCGGTCGCCGGCGCCGACACCGCCGTCGGCGACGCGAACTGATGCGGCACCATCGCATGCCGGCGCGATCCATTTCGCGACGATGGGTTGGCCAAGGCTTCGGGGAATGACGCTCAGACATCCTGACCTCGAGCGTTTCATGACGTGCCGGCAGGCTCCGCTGAACTGGGCTCCGCAACGGCGTCCTGCAACGCATCGATGTGGAGCGAGGCTGCCTTGAGCGCCTTGCTCTCGATCGCGCGATAATGGGCCACAACCTCGCGGCCCATCGCCGTGAGACGGGCGCCGCCGCCCTTGGCGCCGCCCGGCGACGCCTCGACCAGCGGCTGCCGGAACATGCGGTTGAGATTGTCGACCAGCAGCCAGGCGCGCCGGTAGGACATCGTCATGGCCCGCCCCGCGCCCGAGATGGAGCCGGTCTCCTCGATTGCCTCCAGCAGGTCTATCTTGCCAGGCCCGAGTCGGCCGGCGGGCGCCAGGTCGACCCGGATGCTGATCACCGGCTTCTGGCCGGAGATCGCGGGCATGGCGGCCGGCTCCGGGCTTGCTCCACGTCGGGTCATGATCTGTCCGCTCGCATCGTCACGGGCCCTCGATCGAGACGCTCTTGATCACGGCATGGACGGGGCTGCCGGCGGCGAGCCCCAGCGCATCGACCGATTTGACGGTCAGGCGGGCCAGCAGCGTCTCCCCACCGCAATCGATCAGCAGTTCGACGGCGCCGCTGCGCCCCCGCGCGCCGATCTCGACCACCCTGCCCGGCAGGATGTTGAGCGCACTGACGCCGACGGGCGGACCGAGGCTGATCAACACGTCGCTCGCCAGGATGCGGACGCGGACCCTGCCCCCCGGCGGCACGGCGCTGCGCGCGACCTGCAGCGTGCCCGCGCGCGTCTCCAGCCGGGTCAGATCGTAGCCCTCTTCATGGCCGGCGACACGCGCCTCGATGATCGAGCCCGCCTCGACGGCGCCCGAAAGCCCGGCGACGTCGAGGCGCGACATCACCTCGCCGGTCGGTCCGCAGGCGGTGACCCGGCCCTGATCGACGGTGACCAGCGTCGTCGCCAGCCGCACCACCTCTACCACCGAATGCGAGACATAGACGATCGGCACGCCGATCTCGTCGCGCAGCCGCTCGATATAGGGCAGGATTTCGGCCTTGCGGGCCTCGTCGAGCGAGGCCAGCGGCTCGTCCATCAGCAGGAGACGCGGCTTCGACAACAACGCGCGGCCGATCGCGACGCGCTGCTTCTCGCCGCCCGACAGCGCGCCGGGCCGGCGTTCGAGCAGATGGCCGATGCCGAGCAGATCGAGCACGCCCGCGAGTTCGCTGCCGCTCGCGGCGTCGCGCGGAGAAAACCAGCGGCCAAAGAGCAGGTTCTGCCGCACGCTCAAATGCGGAAACAGCCGCGCATCCTGGAAGACGTAGCCGATGCGGCGCCTGTGCTTGGGCACGAACACGCCGGCCTGCGTATCCACCAGAACCTGCCCGTCGACGACCACCCGTCCCTGTGCGGGCGAGATCAGGCCGGCGATGATCTCGACAAGCGAAGTCTTGCCGGAGCCCGACCGCCCGAACAGCGCGGTCAGACGGCCGGTCGATTCAAAGCTCGCATCCAGTTCGAACGCGCCGAGGCGATGCCGGACCGAGACCTCGATGACCGGGTTCATGTCACGGCGATCCTGCGTGCGACGAGCCTTGCCAGCCACTCCGAGACGAACAGCGCGCAGACCGAGATCGCAATCGAGATCAAGGTCAGCCGCATCGCGCCGGCATCGCCGTCGGGCACCTGGGTGAAGGTGTAGATCGCCGAAGGCAGGGTCTGCGTCTCGCCGGGAATGTTGGAGACGAAGGTGATGGTCGCGCCGAACTCGCCCATCGCCTTGGCGAAGCACAAGATCATGCCGACGAGGATCCCGGGCAGGCACAGCGGCAGGGTGACAACGAGGAAGACCCATGCCCGGTTGGCGCCCAACGTGCCGGCCGCATCCTCGAGCTTGCGGTCGACAGCCTCGATCGAGAGCCGGATCGCCCGCACCATCAAGGGAAAGCCCATCACCGCGCTCGCCAGCACCGCGCCCGTCCAGCGGAACGACAGCACGATGCCGAAATACTCATACAGGAACTGCCCAATGGGCCCGCGTCGACCGAACCAGATCAGCAGCAGATAGCCGGTGACGACCGGCGGCATGATCAGCGGCAGATGCACCACCGCATCGAGGATCGACTTGCCCCAGAACCGACCCCGCGCCAGCAGCCACGCCACGGCGAGCCCGAAAGGCAGGCTCGCCAGCATCGCCGTGGTCGCGACGATCAGGCTCAGACGGACCGCCGACCATTCCTCGGGAGAGAGCCAGTCGCTCACGTCGCCACGAACTCAACTGGCATTGGCAGCCTTGTTCAGGACGGTGAAGCCCTGCTTCTCGAAGGCGGCCTTGGGACCGGCGCCGCGCAGATAGGTCAGGAAGCCCTGCGCGTCCGGATGGGTCGAATCCCGGGTCACGGCGACGGGATAGAGGATCGGCGGATGCGAATCCTCCGGGAAGGTCGCCAGCACCTTGACCTTGGGGTCGGCGGCAGCGTCGGTCATGTAGACGATGCCGAGCGGCGCCTCGCCGCGCGAGACCAGCAGCAGCGCGGCGCGGACATTGTCGGCCTGCGCGACCTGGCCCTTGACCTTGTCCCAGCCGCCGAGCCTCTCGAGCGCCGCCTTGCCATATTTGCCGGCCGGCACGGAATCGACATTGCCCATGGCGAGCTTGCCGCCGGCGAGTGCGGCAGACAGATCGACCCCCGGCGCCAGCGCGACCGTCGCGGTCGAGTCCGACGGCGCGATCAGGGCTATGCGGTTCGCCAGCAGGGTGACACGGGTCTCCGGCTTGATCAGGGTCTTGCTGGCCGCATAATCCATCCAGTCGAGATCGGCCGAGAGGAACAGGTCGGCGGGTGCGCCCTGTTCGAGCTGCCTGGCAAGCGCATTGCTGGCGGCGTACGAGATCTTCGGGGCGGGCTTGCCGGTCTGCTTGACCCAGGCGGCGCTCGCCTCGTCGAGTGCGTTCTTCAGGCTGGCGGCGGCGAAGATCACCAGATCCTTCGGCTGGGCCTGGGCCGCTCCGAACGGGGGCGCGAGCCCTAGGAACAATGCGGCGGCGAACCCCATCACATCACGGCGGATCATCACGGCTGTCGCCCTCCTCGGCCTGCCCTGCGCTCTATACCATTGAATATAGCCAACGGCACGACAGGTCGAGTGATGGGGCGAAAAAACGCGACAATGATCGCCGAATTCACCGTAGGCTGGCAGGGCCTCGCCGGGTCAAGGCACTGCCAGCCTAAGCGCCGACCTTCGCCAGCACGTCGGCGCGCAGGAAGCGCTCGATGAACAGCATGAACAGCACCGACGGCACGAGCAGGATCAGCGCCGTGATCGAGGCGACCTGGTAGTTGCCGCCCATCGCCGCATTGTAGAGCAGCAGCGGCAGCGTCGTGACCTGCGGCACACCGACGAAGAAGGTGCCGGTGAACTCGTCGAGCGACTCCAGGAAGACGAAGATCCCTGATGCGATGATGCCGGGCGCCGCCAGCGGCAGCGTCACCGTGAAGAAGGTGCGCAGCGGCGAGGCGCCCATGTTGCGGGCCGCGAGTTCGAGGTCCCTGTCGACCGCGGCGAAGGCCGCCGCCGCGATCCAGACCGAGAACACCAGGCCATGCGCGGCATGGACCAGCACCACCGCGAAGACCGTGCCGTTGATGCCGATCTGGTAGAAGATCCGGGCGACATTGATGTAGATCGCCACCGACGGAAACGCTTGCGGCAGCAGGAACATCAGCATGAATAGCGCCCGCATCGGCAGCTTCAGCCGCGCCAGCGCGTAGCCGGCCGGGATCGAGAGCGCGAGCGCGAACACCACCGTCAGCACGGCGATCCAGACGCTGGTTCCGAGCGACGCCATCGCATCGCCGGTCGGCCGGAAGACCTGCTCCCAGTAGCGCGTGCCATAGGTCACCGGCAACTTGAAGGGTGTGTACCAGCGCTCGGCCACGGACCAGAGCGCGAGATTGAGCAGCGGCCCGATCAGGACGAAGGCAAAGGCCGCGAGCAGCGAGACCGCCAGCACCATGCGCGCGGAGGAAGCGATCCGTATCATCGCGGCGCCCCCTCGGACAGGCCGCGCTTGAGGTAGAGGATCGCGGCGCCGGCCGAGATCAGATAGGTGATGACGCCCAGCGCATTGGCCGTCGCATAGTCGCCATAGGCGTTGATCCGGAAGGCCATGTCGACCGTCAGCATGGTCGGCTGCGAGCCCGACACCATCATCGGCACCGACAGCACCGAGAGCATCGTCACGAAGGAGAGCACGAGCGCGACCATCAGCGTCGGCATCACCTGCGGCAAAGCGAGCTCGAACAGCACGCGCGGACGAGAGGCGCCGAGATTGCGCCCGGCCTCCAGCGTCGCCCGGTCGATCGAGGCGAGCGCGCCCGCCAGCAGCAGGGCGACGAACGGCGTCTGCTTCCAGACGAAGGTGGCGATGATGCCGCGCCAATCGAGAAAGCTCATCGCCTGCAGCGGCTCCATCAGCCCCATCGAGACGAATGTGTTGTTCATCAACCCGTTCTTGGCGAGGAAGGTGCGCATGCACTGCGCCGCGACGATGAAGGGTATGAACAGCGGCCAGCGATAGATCGCCTTCAGCGTACCGACGATGTAGCGGTTCTCGCCCAGCGTCAGCGTGCCCGCGATGACGATGGCGGCGAGCCCCGTCAGCGCGCAGGAGGCGAGCACGATCACGACCGTGAAGACGATGTCGGTGGAGTAGAGCTCGAAGGCCTTGGCGAACCATTCCAGCGTGAACGCGCCATCCTTGCTGAAGGCCGAGATCAGCGAGAAGCACAGCGGGTACAGAAACAGCGCCGCGACCAGCATGAGGCCGGGCGCGATCAGGATCAGTCCCAGATGGCGTTGGGAAAGGTTCATTCGAACGCGCTTTTTGGAGGAAGATCGGCCCGGCATCGTGCCGGGCCGGAGGCTTGCGTCATGGTCGGGCTTGACCCGACCATCTCTCAAACCAGCGGGCTGGATGATGAGATTCTCGGGTCTGCGCTACGCTTCGCCCGAGAATGACGTGGCGTGGACGCCGGCTCAGTTCGAGACCTTCTTCTCGTAGCCCTCGAGGATGTCGTTGAAGTAGGGCGCGATCGGGAAGACCTTGCCGTTCTTGGCGAGATCGGCCGGGGTGACGTCGGTGAAGAGCTTGTCCCAGGCGGCCTTGTCGAGCTTGCCCTCGAGATTGGCCGCGTCGATGCCGGGATACCAGTTGAACTTCTTGACGATGCCGTCGGCCTGCACCTGCGGGCTGGTGGCGAGCGCGATGAATTCCTCCGCGAGCTTCTTCTGGGCCGACTTGCCGGCGACCGCATAATACATCGGCTGGCCGGGCATGCCGGGCGAAACGAGCTTGAGTTTCATGTTCGGCGGCAGCTTGCCGTCGGCCTGCCAGGAATAGAACATGTCGACCCAGACCGGGCCGATGGCGATCTCGCCGCGGTTCAGCATGTCGAGCGTACCGGCATTGCCGGGGGTGATCGTGGCGACCTTGTTGAACTCCTTCAGATCGGCGAAGGCCTTGTCCCAGTTCGCCTTGGTGGCGGCGTCATAGGGACCCTTCATCAGCTTGTCGGCGTCGCCGCCGAAGGCATAGACCCAGCCGGCGACGAAGGAGACGCCGGACATGCCGCCCTTGATGCCGTTATAACCGAACTGCTTGGGGTTCTTCTTGGCCCAGTCGGCGAGCTCGGCGAAGGTCGACGGCGGCGACTTGACCATGTCGGCGTTGTAGGCGAGCGCCGTCTGCGACTGGAACATCGGGATGACGTAGCCCGAAACGTCGGTGCCGAGCGCGTTGCGCGTGGCTTCGCCGGTGGCGAGCTTCGCGGTCGCGACATTGGCCGTGTACTTGTCGAGCAGACCGTCCTTGACCATCTGGCCGGCGGCCTTCTGGTGGATCACGACGACGTCGAAATCGCTGGCGCCGGCGCTCTTCTGGGCGTCGAGCTTCTCGAGGATCTTCTGCGAACCGGAGTCACCGGCCCCGGTCCCGACCGAGACGACCTTCACGCCGGGATGGGCCTTCTCGAACATCGGCCCGAGATAGTCCTTGACGTAGTCGACCATGTTCTGGTCGCCGGCCGAGGCGACGTTGAGGGTCTGGGCGGCGAGCGGGGATGCCGCCATCAGCGCCGCGAGCGAGCAGGCAATCGTGAGGATGCGCATGGAAGACTCCTGTGGTGGGATGTCAGGCGGCGATCCCGGCCTCGGATGCCGGGAAGATGTGGAGGCGCTGCAGCGGAATGCGCAGGCCGATCGTGGTTCCGAGTTCGTGACGGTCGGCGTCGTCGACCGTGATCTGCCGGCCGGCGGCCTCGACGCGGTAGCGGTAGACGCCGCCTGGATAGGCGCGCGCCGCGATCCGTCCGGGCACCAGCAGGTCCTCGCCCGCCGCCGCATCGCTGGCATCGAGCCGGGCGACGTCGTCGCGGAAATAGGCGACCGCCTCGCCCGCCGGCAGAGCCTGCGCTGCGCCCGCGCCGGTCGCGACCTGGGCGGTCGCATCGCCGGTGGTGAGCGTCGCACCGGTCTCCGACCGCGCGACGCGCAGCGGCAGGATGTTCTCGGCACCCATGAAGTTCGCGACGAAGGCGGTCGCCGGCCGGTCATAGACCTCCTCGGGCGTGCCGATTTGCGCGATCCGCCCCGCCTGCATGATCACCAGCCGGTCGGCCATGGTCATGGCCTCCTCGCGGTCATGCGTGACATGGACGGCGGTGAGGCCAAGCCGCTGCTGGATCGCCCGGATCTCGTGGCGCATCACCATGCGGATCTTGGCGTCGAGATTGGACAGCGGCTCGTCAAGCAGCAGGATTCCGGGGTCGATGGCGAGAGCCCGGCCGAGCGCGACGCGCTGGCGCTGGCCGCCCGACAGGGCCGTGACCTTGCGGTCCTCATAGCCGGCGAGCCCGAGGAAGCTCAGCATCTGCGAGACCTTGGCCGCGATCTCGGCCTTGGATTTGCCGCGCAGCTTCAGCCCGTAGCCGATGTTCTGCAGCACGGTCATGTGCGGCCACAGCGCGTAGGACTGGAACACCATGGCCATGCCGCGTTTCTCCGGCGGCAGGCCGGCGACATCCTGGCCGCCGACGATGATCGAGCCGGATTCGACCGGAACGAACCCCGATAGCGCGCGCAGCAGCGTGGTCTTGCCGCAGCCCGACGAGCCCAGCAGCGCGGTGAAACTGCCGGGCGTGAAATCGATGTTGACGCCGTGCAGCACGCGCGTCCCGCCATAGGCGACATGCAGATCGCGCACGGCAATCGACGCGCCGCTCTGCGGCCCGTTCGGCAAATCCGTTGGCAAGATGCCATCTCCCAGGTCGCGATCTTATGCGGAATGAATGGAATGTGTCTTCCATTTCCGATACGCTTGGATCAAACATAACGCTCCGCAGCGACCGTGTGCAATAGGTTTATGAAGCTCTGATGACAGCGCCGATCCACTCCATCTGGCTGATGCCGGCCGTGCCGGACGCGACCCTGCTCGCCGGCATCGTCTCCGATCAGTCGGAGCGCTTCGGCACGCCGCTGTTCACGCCTCACCTGACGATAGCGGGCGATACCGACAGGCCGGTGACAGCCCTTGCTGCGGCGATCGCGCAAGCAGCCAAAAAGGTCGCGGCATTCTCGGAAACGGTCACCGGAATCGAGACGAGCGAAGCCTTCTTCCGCTCCTTCTATGCGCGCTTCGCGGTCAGCCCGCCGCTGGCGGCCTTGAAGCGGCAGCTCGACGGGCAGGCGCGCGAGCCCTTCATGCCCCATGTCTCGCTGCTCTACGGTCCGGTCGAGGCCGCGCCGAAGGCGCAAGCCGCCGCGGAGGTCTCGACCGCCCTGACCGGCCGCCCGATCCGCTTCGACCGCCTCTGCGTCGTCACCTCGGGCCAGGACGTCCCGATCGAGCAGTGGCGCGTGGTCGAGACGGCCCGGCTCGCATGAACGCAGCCGGGTCTGCGCACCCAGGCTGGATCGGGCAACGGCGAACACGGCGACCACGCGATGATGTGACCACGGATCTGTTTCGCGCGACATGCGAAGGCGGCTACGCTGACCTGCATAAGAACATCCATCGCCAGGTTCGGGGCGAGGTGCGGCAGGGGCAGGAAATGGTGAGAGCGGTAGCAGCTGCCGTTGCAGCGCTGACTCTCGTGCTGACGATGTTGAGGCTGGGGGGCGCCATCGATTGGCCGTGGTTTTGGGTCACGATCCCGCTCTGGGCGAGCGTGCTTGCGCTGATCGCCAGCTGGGTGCTGTTTATTGTGGTGTTCGGCGCCGCGATGCTGCGTCGCGAAGCCGATATCGAGGCAAGCACCAAACGCTCCGACCCTCGCGACGATTGACCGACGCTTGGACTGTCGCGTGAAGCGCCCGGCTCTCAACCCCGCGGCAGCGCCTCCAGGAACCGTGCCGGCTCGCCCTGCGCCGGCGTCACGATCTGCGCCTCCCACATCACCTTGTTGCCGCGCACGAAGGTGCCGACCGGCCAGCCGGTGACGGTGACGCCGTCATAGGGCGTCCAACCGCATTTCGAGGCGCCCCAGGCATTGGTGATGGTCTCGCGCCGCTTCAGATCGACGATGGTGAGGTCGGCATCGTAGCCGGCCGCGATCCGGCCCTTGCCCTCCATCCCGAAGATGCGCTGCGGTCCATGGCTTGAGAGATCGACGAACCGTTCCAGCGAAAGCCTGCCGGCATTCACATGGTCGAGCATGATCGGCACCAGTGTCTGCACGCCCGGCATGCCGGAATGGCTGGCGGGATAGGCGTGATGCTTCTCCTCATGGGTATGGGGCGCATGGTCGGAGCCGAGCACGTCGACGATGCCCTGCTCGACCCCCCACCAGATGCGCTGGCGGTGGCTGTCGTCGCGGATCGGCGGGTTCATCTGGGCATAGGTGCCCAGCCGCTCGTAGCAGTCCGGCGCGACCAGCGTCAGGTGGTTCGGCAGCACCTCGACGGTCGCGACATCCTTGTGGTCCCTGAGAAACACCATCTCGTCGCCGGTGGAGATGTGCAGGATATGCACCCGCGCCCCGGTCTCGCGCGCGATCCGCACCAGCCGCTTGGTGCAGGTCAGCGCGACCTCGGGCGAGCGCCAGACCGGATGGCTCGACGGATCGCCCGTCACGCGCAAGGGCATCCGCTCGCGCAGCATGCCCTCGTCCTCGGAATGGAAGGCGGCGCGCCGGCGCGTGCGCTTCAGGATTTCGGCCACGCCCGCATCGTCCTCGACCAGCAGGTCGCCGGTGGAAGAGCCCATGAAGACCTTGATGCCGGCCGCGCCCGGCAGGCGCTCCAGATCGGGCACGTCCCTGACGTTCTCATGCGTGCCACCGACCCAGAAGGCGAAGTCGCAATGCATGCGATGCCGCCCGCGCTTGATCTTGTCCGCCAGCGCGTCGGGGCTCGTGGTCTGGGGAATCGTGTTGGGCATCTCGAAAACGGTGGTGACGCCACCCAGCACGGCCGCGCGCGATCCGGTCTCCAGATCCTCCTTGTGATCCAGGCCCGGCTCGCGGAAATGCACCTGGCTATCGATCACGCCGGGCAGGATGTGCAGGCCGGTGCAATCGACCACCTCGCCGGCCGAGGCCCGCGAGAGATCGCCCAGCGCGACGATCTTGCCATCGCTGATGCCGAGGTCGCGCTGCACGCGCCCGTCATGGTTCACCACGGTGCCGCCCTTGAGGATAACGTCGAAGGTCTGCGGCATGACGGGTCTCCGGGTTGGGACAATCTTGGCTCGGAACCACGCCGTCGTCCCGGACCAGCCGCGTATGCGGCGCCGATCCGGGATCCATGCCGGAACGGTTCAGGCATGGATCCCGGATCTCCGCTTCGCTTCGTCCGGGATGACGGCGCGGTTGAACGGATGAAACGCAGTTAGCCGAAACATCACGCGGTGGCGAGTTGAGAACACGAGCGAAGCCGCCTACCTATCAGGTCAATCGTCATGGCGAGCCCAGCGAAGCAATCCAGGAGCCGCGTGCTCTGCCACTCCGGATGGCTTCGCTGCGCTCGCCATGACGGAGACGTAGGAGACCCCGCATGCCCGCCACCCATCTCATCGATCGCGGCGTCATCCGCGTCAGCGGCGAGGATGCCAGCGACTTCCTCCAGAACCTGGTCACCAACGACCTCGGAACGGTGACACAGGATCAGGCCGGCTATGGCGCGCTGCTGACACCGCAAGGCAAGATCATCTGCGATTTCCTGATCGTCGCGGTTCCCGAGGGCGAGGGCGGCGGCTTCCTGCTCGACACGCCCCTGCTCCAGACAGCCGCTCTCATGAAACGCCTGAAGCTCTACAAGCTGCGCGCCAAGGTCGCGCTCGACGACCTGACGGAAGCGACTGCGGTGATCGCCTCGACGGACGGCTCGCAATTGCCCGAGGATGCCGGACTGGTCTATGCGGACCCGCGGCTGCCGGAACTCGGTCAGCGCGCCATGACGGACCGGCATGGAGCGGCCGACCTGGCCACGGCCCCGGCGCAGGCCTGGCACGCGCGCCGCATTGCGCTGGGCATACCCGATGGCGGGCGCGACTTCGCCTATGGCGACGCCTTCCCGCATGAGGCGCTGCTGGACCAGCTCGGCGGCGTCTCCTTCAGGAAGGGCTGCTATATCGGCCAGGAGATCGTCTCGCGCATGCAGCATCGCGGCACCGCTCGCACCCGCGTCGTGCCGATCGTCTTCGAAGGCGGTATCGCAGCCGAGGCAGGCGCGGAAGCGATGGCCGGCGGCAAGCCCCTGGGCAAGGTCGGCTCCGGTGTGGACGGCCGCGCGCTGGCCCTGCTGCGGCTCGACCGCGTCGCCGATGCGATGGCCGCGGGCGAGCCCCTGCTCGGCGGCGGCATGCCCTTCACCCTCGCCAAGCCCGGTTTCATACACTTCCCCTTCCCCGGCGAGGCCGGCTTCGGAGCGGCGGCATGAGCGACACGACCTGTGCGGGCAAGGAGCGCATCGCCATCGAGGGGCCGGACGGCAAGTTCCGCTGCCGCTGGCCAGGCACCGATCCGCTCTATCTCGCCTATCACGACGCCGAATGGGGCGTGCCGGAATATGAGTCCCGCGCGCTCTGGGAGAAGCTGATCCTCGACGGCTTCCAGGCCGGCCTGTCCTGGATCACCATCCTGCGCAAACGCGACGCCTTCCGCGCCGGTTTCGCGAATTTCGATCCCGAGCAGGTCGCTCGCTTCAGCGAGGCCGATGTCGCACGCCTGCTCGCCGACCCCGGCATCATCCGCCATCGCGGCAAGATCGAGGGCACGATCAAGAGCGCCCAGGCCTATCTGCGGATCAGCGAGCGCGAGCCCTTCGCCGATTTCCTCTGGAAGCGTCTCGACGGCCGCGTGCTCCAGAACAACTTCCGCACCCAAGGCGAGGTGCCGACGCAGACCGCCCTCTCCGAGACGATCGCGAAGGATCTGAAGAAGGCCGGCTTCACCTTCTGCGGCCCGACGATCGTCTACGCCTTCATGGAAGCCTGCGGGCTGGTCAACGATCACCTCACCGGCTGCTTCCGACACGCTGAATGCGCGGCGCTGGCGCGCGACGTGCGGCCGGCCGCCTGAGCCATGGCACGCGCTCCCGACCCGCCGCGCGCCTGGCAGCGCATGCTGTCGGGGCGCCGGCTCGATCTGCTCGACCCCTCCCCGCTCGATGTCGAGATTGAGGACATCGCCCATGGACTCGCCCGCGTCGCGCGCTGGAACGGCCAGACGAAAGGGCCTCATTCCTTTTCGGTCGCACAGCACAGCCTGCTGGTCGAGGCGATCGCCGGACATCTCAACCCGGACTGGTCCGACGGCTGGCGGCTGATGGCGCTGCTGCACGATGCGCCGGAATACGTCATCGGCGACATGATCTCGCCCTTCAAGGTCGTGATGGGCGACGCCTACAAGGCGGTGGAGACGCGGCTTCTGGGCGCCATCCATCTGCGCTTCGGCCTGCCGGCGGCCCCACCCGCGATGCAGAAGCGCAAGACCAAGGAGGCCGACACCATCGCCGCCTTCATGGAAGCGACGGAACTCGCCGGCTTTTCCCGCGAGGAGGCGCTGCGCTATTTCGGCCGCCCTCAAGCCCTGCCCCGCGCCATCACCGCCCTGCTCGCGCCCCTCGACACGCAAGCCGCGCAGGACCTCTTCCTCGCCCGCTTCGCCGCGCTCAGCCCCGGCTGAAGCGCCTGAAGGCGTCAGGCGCACTCACTGCGTCAAGCGGACCTGGCTGATCTCCCGTGCGATCTGCTGGAACACCGGCGTCAGCTGCGAGGCGCTGCTGACCTCGTAATACATGCTCGGATCGGTGGCGCAGTTTTGCAGCAGGGTGCGGTCGCCGTTGATCACGCGCACGGTGTAGACCTTGATTCCGGCCGTCTTGGCGGTCTGGCACGCCAGCGTCGTGCGCGCATCGATCTGGCTGCCATTGGTGGTGAAGCGGTTTTGCGTGTTGTCGCCGTCGGTGAGCAGGATCATGTACTTGCTCAGCCGCGGCGTCGTGAAGGGCCGCGCCTCGGGGAAGGGAACGCCCGGCGTCAGCGTCGCCATGCCCCAGTTTGCGCCGATGGTGACGTTCGTATTGCCGATCGGCGTCATCGAATTGATGGCATTGGTCAAAGCCGTCCAGTCAGACGTCAGCGGCAGGATCGGCGCCAGCGTCGACTGGGCGCAGAAATCGGCCGGGTACAGCGTCGCATAGGAGCCGACCGCCTCGTTGTCCTTGACGTCGTTGGGCTGGTCGCGGTCGCTGATGCAGCCCGTCCAGGTCGATTTGGTGATCGGGATCTGCGTACAGGTCTGGTTGCCCCATTTATCGGTCTTGCAGCTCTGCTTGGTCTGGTCGAAGCGCAGCCAACTCTCGTCCTTGAGCGTGGTCGCGACCTTGACCTGGGTGGCGAAGGGCACGACCGAGATCTTGATCTGGTCCGTCGCCATCGTCGCATCCTTCATGATCTGGATGAGATCGAGCGAGGCCGCCTTCAGAGCGGTCATCTTGTTGGAGGACGCCATCGAACCGGTGTTGTCGAGCGCCAGCGCGAGCTCGATCGTGTTGGTGCCCCAGGTCGATTGCGACTTGCTCCTGACCGTCACCGCGTCCTGGCCGATCAACCGCGTCAGGCTGGTGTCGATGGCCAGTTGTGCCTCGACCGTGATGATGCGGGCCACGCGGTCGATGCCGATCGTCGCCGAGGTGAACTTGCTGGCGGCATCGCCGTGCAGATTGGCCTTGACCCATGTGTTGATGCGGTCGCGCACCTGGGTGTCCGACAGCTTGGCGGCATCACGAGCCCCCATCAGCGCGGCCGAGTCGACAGCTGCGTTCAGGACCTGGCGGACATTCGTGGCGCGGGAGTAGTCGATCGTCGCGCCGGTCAGCCCGATCACCGGGACCACAGCGAAACCGAACATCACCATGACATTGCCGCGTTCGTCGGACGTCGCCGTCCGCAACCGTCGCCGGATCGAACAATACAAACGGGGAAGCAGGCGACGCACAGCCTTCATGTCGCAACCCTTTTTGACGCTACGACAGCTGAAGTGCTCCCCCCTTTCTTGCGGGCCGATGAAATCAACTGCACGCATTTGACGGATCATCGAAATTGCTGGGGAACAGCGATCCCAGAACCGTCGGCCCGCCCTCATGCCGCGCAACAGCGGGCCTGAGCCCTGACATGGAAAACCGTCCGAGTTCGGATCAAGTGCCCCATCATTTGTTCCAGATTGGAAAAGGTGATCGCTCTCTTTTGCGGATTCCGGAAGGCCTGCTTTCCCGGCATAAGGACGGCAACGCCGCAACGGGCGCCCGCCTCATCAAGGAAACGGTCATGTCGCAGCCTTCTCTGAACCTGCCCCAAGGCGTCGTCGTCAAGGGCGCGCTGGCCGCGCGCTATGACGAGATCCTGAGCCATGACGCGCTCGCCTTCGTCGCCGACCTGCATCGCCGCTTCAACGAGACCCGCAAGCGCCTGCTCTCGATCCGCGCCGCGCATCAGAAGCGCTTCGACGCCGGCGAGACCCCGGACTTCCTGGCCGACCCCCGCCATACCCGCGAAGGCGACTGGACGGTTGCCCCCACCCCCGCCGACCTGCAGGACCGCCGCGTCGAGATCACCGGCCCCGTCGACCGCAAGATGATCGTCAATGCGCTGAACTCCGGCGCCAAGGTCTTCATGGCCGATTTCGAGGATGCCTCCTCGCCGCTCTGGACCAACATGATCGAGGGCCAGATCAACCTCAAAGACCGCTGGGCCGGCGCGATCGACTTCACCGACGCCAACACCGGCAAGGCCTACAAGATCGGCCCCAAGCCTGCGGTGCTGATCATCCGCCCGCGCGGCTGGCATCTGCCCGAGGCCCATATCGAGATCGACGGCGAGACGGCGTCCGGCGCGCTGGTCGATTTCGGGCTCTACATGTTCCACAATGCGAAGGCGTCGATCGCCGCCGGCTCCGGCCCGTATTTCTACCTGCCCAAGCTCGAGAGCCATATCGAGGCCAGGCTCTGGAACGACGTTTTTGTGGCCTCCCAGAACGCGCTCGGCCTCAAGCTCGGCACGATCAAGGCGACCGTCCTGATCGAGACCCTGCCGGCGGCCTTCGAGATGGACGAGATCCTCTACGAGTTGCGCGACCATATGGCCGGCCTCAACTGCGGCCGCTGGGACTACATCTTCTCCTTCATCAAGAAGCTCGCCCGCAACCCGGCCTATGTCCTGCCGGACCGGGCGCAGGTGGTGATGTCCAAGGCCTTCCTGCGCGCCTATTCGCTGCTGCTGATCCAGACCTGCCACAAGCGCGGCGCCTTCGCGATGGGCGGCATGGCGGCGCAGATCCCGGTCAAGAACAATCCGGAGGCCAATGCCGCGGCCTTCGCCAAGGTCAAGGCCGACAAGGAGCGCGAGGCCGGCAACGGCCATGACGGAACCTGGGTCGCCCATCCCGACCTCGTCCCCGTCGCCACGGAGGTCTTCGACCGTTTGATGCCGCAGCCCAACCAGCTCGGCAATCTGCGCGAGGACGTCAGCGTCTCCGCCAGGGACCTGCTCGAAATCCACGAGGGCACGCGCTCGGAAGAGGGCTTCCGCGAGAACATCCGCGTCGGCGTGCAATATCTCGAAGCCTGGCTGCGCGGCCGCGGCGCGGTGCCGATCTACAACATGATGGAAGACGCCGCGACCGCCGAGATCAGCCGCGCCCAGATCTGGCAGTTCGTCAGCTACGGCGTCGAGGTCGACGGCAAGACCAAGGTCACCCCCGACCTTTTCAAGCGCTGCCTCACCGAGGAGATGGAGCGCGTGAAGAGTGAAGTCGGCGCCGAGAATTACGCCAAGGGCCGCTTCCCGGAGGCCATCGCGCTGTTCTCGGAGCTCTCGCTGGCGCCGCAGTTCGAGGAGTTTTTGACGCTGCCGGCTTATGGGAAGCTGTGAATTTGAGTGCTGGCATCAAATCAAAGCGCAACCGCGCTACTCGAACCGCTCATCCTGCTCACGATCTCGTTCTAGTTCCCACGCTCGCAGCTTGGCAACTTCTTCGTCAATCGCGAGAAGCTTTTTGGTTACATAACTTGCAACATTTGGATCCGAGTGACGTTGCCATTCGCGCAGCACATTGGCCCGTGCAGCTATGATTTCGGCGCGCGACCCGCTCCAGCTTGTTGGTGGTAGCGCTTCGACAATTGCATCGACGACGGCCAGTTTGTCCGGTGCGCTGTCGAGAATCTCGTCAGCGATCGGATGCCGCCCAAGCACGGGCCCCTCTTCCTGCTTGCCGAAGAGGGGCATGATCCCCGCGACCAACGGGTAGCGTGTGGCCGGGGATTTGCTGCACCATTCGTGAATAGCCCAGGCTGGCAGCTTGCCAGCGGGATTGTCACGATTTTCGCTGTCGCGGTGAAAACCAAGCGTAAAGCGCTTGATGTTATCATCACCGTAAAAGACCTCCAGCACTTCCATTGGATAGAATTTGTACAAACTCGCTACAACCCGAGGGAAATAGAAGCTGTAAAAGTGGTTTTTCGCGCAAGCCTCTACAATATTGGCACAGATTTCTCTCCCAAATCCTGAAGGAACGCGCGCCTTGGCGCATGCAACGATAAGATCGGCCAACCGATAATCGAGCTGCTGGTCGTCGTTGTGGGGCCGCCATTGCAGGATGAGTGTTTGGGCGAAGGCGATCAGATCTGGTTCAAAAGGACGCTTATTCGACCTATTATGAAAGCAGCGCATGTGCAGGATGCCAAGCGCGATACGCATGCCGTTGGGAGCGACTGCAATTCGATCAAGCAGCGCAGCAAGGCTCGCCGCAGCCACCGGAGCGGTCGCGCCCCCATATTGGAGCACGTCAAAAAATCTGGCGGATTCGGGACGAGCCTCGATCAACTTGACGAGCCTGGCCATGCCACGGTCATCGAGACCAAGCGCGCAATGGATATAGGGGCTCGCATCCATCAACTCGGGCACAGCCATAATTGCGTCGAGCTGCGCTTCTACGAAGTCCGCATCTACAGACTTCAAGTATCGGAGAAACCCAGCCAGCATCCCAGCGTGCCGTTGATCTGGAGCGGCGTTGCAGAAGGCCTCAAGAAGATCATGCCAAATGGCGCCTCGATCAAGAGCGCCTTCCGCAAGCCCCATGCCACACTCGAACTGGCGTCCGTGGGCACCCTGAACCAACTCCGGCAAAAGGACTCTGAGCGTCGGACCATCGCTAGCGAGGGAAAAGCCAAGACTTTGCGCTTGTTTCGCACGACGCTCATGCGACGCCATCGGCGCAGCGTCATCGCCGTCCTCGTCGCCATCGTCCAAGCTGGGATAGGCGCCTCCCGGCGACAAGACAATCGTGCGGATCAACTCAGGCAGGTTCTTTGGTCGGAGCGCCTCAATCGCCACGGCTAACCGGGCGGAGATGTCCGGCGTCTCATTTCCTTCAAGGTAGCGCTGGATCAGTCTTAGCCCCATCCATCCGCGCGGCCAATGCGCATCGTTTGCAATCGTCACCACGAGGTCTAGGAGAGGGTCGCGCATATAGGTTATATGCCATAGCGAGCGCATGGATTGCGCCAGCAGGGTCTTGATCTCCGATCCCAGCGGGTCCGCTGTTTCAGCAAATGTCATGACGATAGCAAGTGCTTCCGTAAACCATGCCAGACCTTCGTCTACCGTTCTTGGCGTGTAGCCATAATCGCGGGGACGCATTCCGAACTCGAATGCGTATCCCGATGACAGACCGGTGGTCGTCATCATGGCGCGCAACGCGCGCACGCCGAGCTTGTGCCGAAAGGGGCTGTCGGCAGATAGGAATGCTCGGATACACTGCGAACGCTGTTGGATGCTGGCATGCGTTCCCGACAGCACCACCTGGAACAGAGATTCACATAGCTGCGTGATCGGCTTTGAGCCGTCCGGCTCCTCGTTCGCTTCGGCGAGGCGGACGATCAAGTCGATGGCTCGATCAAACAGCGCTGCGTCATATGCGAGCGAACGGAGCAAACTGGCCAAGCGCTCGCGCCATGAGCGAGGTTTGGTCGTCAATTCTTCCGCATTTAGCAGTCCAAGCGATCGCTCGATAGCGTCCAACGCACTCAGCGGTGTCAGCGGAGCGATATTGCGTAGAACGGTCAAACCAAGCTCGTTTAGCTGTGCCACGTCGCCAATCAGCGAAGCAGGCGAAAGCCAAGCCTCAGCGAGGGCGCGTGCTTCTGAACTCTCGTGCAGAAAGCCAAGACGCCGCGAAAACGACCGCAGCAAGCGTTCGCTTGCCTCAACGAAGGTTACGCCAAGGACTTCGATTGATTGCTCCTGCAAGGCTTCCGCCGCCAGCCTGTTGGCAAGGGCATGAGGCAACACGGCCCGCCATGGTCCTCGCGCCTGGACTAGATTGCGACGGCGCAACTCCGTTGCCGAGCGAAGAGCTTCGGGCGCGCTCATGCCTGCAAGCTGCGCGAACAGCGGAAGTTCCGCAGCATTGCCAGCGAGATCCGTTCCTTGGAATGAGTAGACTAAGGCGAATGCCTTGGCGGCTTGCAGCAGGTTCGGATCATGGGGGTTGCGCTGTCGGAACAGGCGATCAAACAGCTCTTTGCTACGCAAACTGCTGACGTCTTCGCTGACACCGACATGCTCCGCCAAGGCCAAAGCCACCCGCGCATTGCCACCCGAGAGCTCCGCGATACGTTCAGCGCTGCGTCCAGACATGGTCCGATAGCGCGCGCGCACCAATGTCACGATCATATCGTCTGAGGACGGCTCCACCCTGAACACCGATGTGCGTTCGGGCAGGTCATCCTTCACATCGTACTCAACGGTCAGGATACTAATCTTGCAGTGGGCTTGAGAGCAGATATGCGCGAGCCTGCCATGGAGATCAGGAGGACAATTATCGACAACAAGGATCGCACTGCGCCCTTCTGTGACAAGTTGCGACGCAAGGGCAACGGGCCCCGGGTTGGGCTCGTCGTTGAGATTCGTATAAAGAACGTGACGGGGATTGAGAGAGAGATTGCCAATACGGTCATCGAACAAGGCCTGCACCATGCGCGTCTTGCCGGTGCCCGATAGGCCGACGAGCCTAACCGTCGAGCGCGCCGGTCGCAGCGCCTCGCGCATCACATCAATGCCGCGTGCAACCTCCATCGGCTCGCCGTTAGGTTGGCGGTCATCAAACACCCGTGCCGCGTCCGTGACGATGTATGGGGCTTCGACTTCTTCGTCGGGATTTGCCCACGATGCGTAGCTCTGCCATCCCTGAAGCGGTCGGCCGACTTTGGTGCGAAGCCAAGCCACCATCCCGGGGTGAGAACGCACCCACGTGGCGATGCGGTTGCGGTCGAAGAAATCCGTGTGCAGTTTGTCAGCGTCGCGAACGCCCTCCAGCGCTTCGCGCATTGCTTTGCGACGGGCTTTCAGCGCCGTGTCCGAACAACTACCGCGAGATGATGCGATGACGTAGGCGCCTCGCGCTGCAATCAACTCGAGCACCGACGGGCGTATCACGCCGCCAGGACGCATTTCGCCGCGAATATCAGCTCGCGGCATGTCGGTGGCTTTTACCTGTATGCCGACGATCGATCTGGGAAACGCGCCTAACCTAGCGACAGCGGTTGGAAGCTCAACGCGGACATCAACGCCGCCATCCGCAGCACGCTGCTCGCCGCCCCATGTGACGGCAGTCACCGGCAAACCAACAGCTCTTAACTCCGCTTCGCAGAGCAGCGCGATCAATTCACGCAAGGCCACGTCGTCGAGACGTGCAACGTCATCGCTACCTATATCAAGCATGGCTATCTCTTGATGCGGTACGATGAAGTCTATCAGCCCGAATTGAACTTCAGAAATTTTCTTTGTTGCGTATCAAAGTTATCCCCTCCGCTTCTCTCTCGCACTACGGTGCACCACCTCATCCCCGAGGGGCAGCCATCCGGAGGTGTGCCGTTGGTGGGGGTGGGGGCGGCGCCTGCGGCCGGTCTCACAAGCCGGACTCGGGAGGCTTCGGGGCACCGCCCTGGGGGTACTACGGCCCCTGTGCGAGGAGCTCGCTGGAACGGTTGGCGGCATCACGCCTGCGTCCCATGCCGGAGTAGACGCGACAAGGCGATGAGCCGAACTGGCGTCGAAACGGCTCGCGGCGGAGGCTGGCTTTCGACCCGATAAGCGCGGCCCGGAGACTGAAATCGCCGATAAGCGGAGCGCCACGGGGCGTGCGGATGGTGGCTCAATCCATCCGCGCCGCAGCCTGGCTCAATGGTTGCGGCCTTGATACCCTCGCGCCTCGCGGCGCTCCGCTGCCCCTCATCATCACCTGACGCGGAAACGCGGGCGGGGATTTCGGCTGGCCGTCATTCTCGGGCTTGACCCGAGAATCTCAGGCCGGATGAGGCGGCGGCACCAGAGCCCTCTTGTCTCGAGATGCTCGGGTCAAGCCCGAGCATGACGCGCAAAGGCTCGCGGACTGGCGAGCCTCCTGCAAAGCCCTGCCGAATCGGCTATCCCGAAGCCATGATCAGCCCCTTCCTTCCCCGCCTCGTCGAAGCCCTCACCCGCTACCGCGCGGACATCGCCACCCCGCTCGAGCACCTGTCGCTCCTGCGCTGGCAGATTGCGGAGGGTCATGCGCTCGACTCGCGCGACACCTTCCCCGGCCATGTCACGACCAGCGCCATCGTGCTCTCGCCCGACCATGCCCGCATCCTGCTGATCGACCATGTCGTGATCGGCCGCTGGCTCCAGCCCGGCGGCCATTGGGAAGACGCGGCGACCTTCCATGACTCGGCCGCGCGCGAGGCGCTCGAGGAGACCGGCGTGCAGGGATTGCGCCTGCATCCCTGGCATCAGGGCACCGACCTGCCCTTCACGATCGACAGCCATGACGTGCCGGGCAAGCCGGCGAGGGCTGAGCCCGCCCATATCCATCACGACCTGCAATATCTCTTCATCGCCGATCCGGCGTTCCCGCTCGTCGCGCAGGTCGAGGAGGTCCATGCCGCCGCCTGGAAGCCGATCGACGAGCTCGCGGGGATCGCGCCGACAGCCTTTGCGCGGCTGCAGACGGTGCCCCTGCCCTGACACGCTGTTGCGGCGGCGCAACATGTAACAATATTACAAATCAGCACCGCATTGGCGTCTCGACGCCGTCGTGCGGCCACGGCAGTCTTGGTGCAGCGGGCGACCGCGCAAGGATTCCTCCACCATCTTCGTTCACACCCTGTGAACGCATCAGCTCAGGCCGCGCCATGACCTCGATTTCGCTCCGCCACGCCGCGCTGGCCCTGCTGGCCACCACGACCCTTGGCCTGACGAGCCTTGCCGTGACGGGCCATGCCGCCGATCTGCCCTCCCGCAAGGGCGCACCTGCCGCGCCGCCGGTTGTCTCCGCCTGCACCGAGAGCGAGGGCATCCCGACCGATGCCTTCGGCTTCACCACCGGCTCGGACGTCGCCGATCTCGGTTCCTTCGGCCCGAGCCTGACCTATGGCGGCGCCTATGGCACAAGGCTGGGCACGTCCAACAGCCATGCCCTGATGCTGCAGGGGTCATACGGCCTCGCGCCCTGCCTCGAGGTCGGGCCCTATCTGCTCGGCGGCTTCTCGCAGGCGTCGCTCGGCGGCGTCAGCGCCGATGAGCGCAGCTTCGGCGCCGGCATCGAGACCAAATACAAGATCCTCGGCCGCGACATGCACGGCATCGGCCTCACCGCTGTGATCGATCCGAGCTTCAACCGCATTGACCCGCAGGGAGCCGGCCGCTTCACCACCTACAACACGGGCCTGCGCCTCTTCGCCGACAAGACGCTGATCCCCGGCAAGCTCTACGCCGCGCTCAACCTCTCGCATGACCTGACCTGGACGGGTCCGGACCCCTACGCCCGCTCCTCGACCTTCACGGTCGGCGGCTCGCTCGCCTGGCAGGTGCTGGACGGCGTCTATCTCTCAGGCGAGGTCCGCCACCAGCGCGCCCACAACACGCTCGGCTTCGACAGGCAGGCGGGCTACGCCACCTTCGCCGGCCCCGGCGTGTTCTGGCAGGCCACGAAGCAGTTCGCGATCTCGGCGGCCTATAATGTCCAAGTCGCCGGCAAGGCCAAGGGCCAGCCAGGCGATCTCGACCTGACCAATTTCAGCCAGCATCTCGTCAAGGTGAAGGCCGCCTACAGCTTTTGAGACGGGGAGAGGGATTTCGGCTCGGCACTGGAGCGAAAGCCCTCTTTACGATCTTGGCGGGGCCAAATTGAAGTGGCGAGACCTGCCTGTTAGAAGCCTGCCCTTCGACCGAGGGCAGCATGCAGCATTTCAAGACCTGGCTCGACCAGACGCGTATCGCGCTGGTCGCGCGCATCACCGGCGGCGATCCCCGCAAGACGGTGATGGTCTATGCGATCGCCACGCTGGTCGTGGGCATCGTCATCGGCGCCGCGCTCGCCCGACCGTTGGGCGCGTTCGTGCTGCTCCCTGCCGGCATTCTGGCCGGCTATGCCGCCCGCTCCTTCGTATCCTACCGGCGTCGCAAAGCCTTTCTGGACGCAAGGCGGCAGAGCTGAGCCTCGGCCGCGATCTTCAGCATCGTCGGGCTGCCGATGTCGCGCGCGCTCTGTTGACGGCTCGGGACCGGCATCCTAAAACGGCATCAGGATACTCCCTCCCAGTATAAACGCCATGCCGCATACCCCATCGGAGAAGCGGCGCGCCATCGCCCGGCTGCGCCGGATCAAGGGCCAGGCGCAGGCGCTGGAGCTTGCGGTGGAGGCCGGCGCCGAATGCGGCGCCCTGCTCCAGCAGATCGCAGCGTTGCGCGGCGCGGCGACCGGCCTGATGGCGGAGGTGCTGGAAAGCCATCTGCGCGAGACGCTGCACGCGTCGACGGGCCGGTCTGCCGCGATCGCAAATGGCGACGCAGCGATCGCCGACGGCGACGCCGAGATCTCCGAGATCATGCGTATCATCCGCCCCTATCTGAAATAACGCCGCGAGAAGAAGGAAACACCCGATGAAGACACGCGCCGCCGTCGCCTGGGAGGCAGGCAAGCCGCTCACCATCGAGACCGTCGAGATCGGCGGCCCCAAGGCCGGCGAGGTCCTGGTCGAGGTCATGGCCACCGGCATCTGCCACACCGACGCCTACACGCTGTCGGGCATGGATTCGGAGGGCAAGTTCCCGGCGATCCTCGGCCATGAGGGCGCAGGCATCGTGCGCGAGGTCGGCGCCGGCGTGACCTCGCTGAAAGTCGGCGACCATGTCATCCCGCTCTACACGCCCGAATGCCGCCAGTGCAAAAGCTGCCTGTCGCGCCGCACCAATCTCTGCACCTCGATCCGCGCCACGCAAGGCCAGGGCGTCATGCCCGACGGCACCTCGCGCTTCTCCTGCGACGGCGGCGAGGTGTTCCATTATATGGGCTGCTCGACCTTCGCGAACTTCACCATCCTGCCCGAGATCGCGCTGGCGAAGGTCCGCGAGGACGCGCCCTTCGACAAGATCTGCTATATCGGCTGCGGCGTGACGACCGGCATCGGCGCGGTCATCTACACGGCGAAAGTCTGGCCCGGCGCCAATGTCGTGGTCTTCGGGTTGGGCGGAATCGGCCTCAACGTGCTGCAGGCGGCGCGCATGGTCGGCGCCGACAAGATCATCGGCGTCGACATCAATCCGGCCCGCCAGGAGATGGCGCGCAAGTTCGGCATGACGCATTTCATCAACCCGAAGGAAATCGGCAACGACAAGGTCGTGCAGGCGATCGTCGATCTCACCGGCGGCGGCGCGGACTTCTCCTTCGATGCCACCGGCAACACCGACGTGATGCGCCAGGCACTCGAATGCTGCCATCGCGGCTGGGGTGAATCCATCGTCATCGGCGTCGCCGAGGCCGGCAAGGAGATCGCGACGAGGCCGTTCCAGCTCGTCACCGGCCGCGTCTGGAGAGGCACGGCCTTCGGCGGAGCACGCGGCCGCACCGACGTGCCCAAGATCGTCGACTGGTACATGGAGGGCAAGATCAACATCGACGACCTGATCACCCACAAGCTGAGCCTCGACGAGATCAACCACGGCTTCGACCTGATGCATGAGGGCAAGTCGATCCGCAGCGTGGTGGTCTACTGAGGCCGCCGCTTTCCGGCCTTATCCATCAGGCAGGGAAACACGACCTCTGTCATTCCGGGGCAGCGCATAGCGCTGAACCCGGAACCCACGACTAGGTAGGACGCTTCAAACGAGCCGGCTCGACGAGGGCTGCACCAAGTCGTGGGTTCCGGGTTCGGCCTTCGGCCGCCCCGGAAAGACAAGCGCGCCGCATCAAGAAGGACACCCCATGGAACTCCTCTCCTCCTCGAAGGCCTTCGGCGGCTCGCAGCGCGTCTATCGCCATGACAGCGCGGCCTGCGCCTGCCCGATGACCTTCGCGATCTACCTGCCGCACCAGATCGAGGACGGGCCGGTTCCGCTGCTGTGGTATCTCTCGGGGCTGACCTGCACGCACCAGAACGTCATGGACAAGGGCGAATACCGCGCGGCCGCTGCCGCCAACGGCATCGCGATCATTTGCCCGGACACCAGCCCGCGCGGCGAAGGCGTTCCCGACGAGCCGCAGAACTGGCAGTTCGGCTCCGGCGCGGGGTTCTACCTCGACGCCACGCAGGAGCCCTATGCGAAAAACTACCGAATGGAGACCTACATCCGCGACGAGCTTCCAGACCTCGTCTCCCGCCATTTCCCGGTCGACATGACTCGCCAGGGCATCTTCGGTCATTCGATGGGCGGCCATGGCGCGATCACGCTCGCGCTGAAGAATCCGCAGCGCTACGCCTCCGTCTCCGCCTTCGCACCGATCGCCCAGCCCTCGACCGCCGGCTGGTCGCGCCCCGCTTTCGAGAAATATCTCGGCACCGATGAGCGCGCCTGGCGCCCTTACGACGCGACACTGCTGATCGCCGACGGCCATCGCCTCCGTGATCTGCTCGTCGATCAGGGCACCGCTGACGGCTTCCTCGACGAGGGGCTGCGGCCGCAGCTTCTGGAGGTCGCCTGCGCAGCGGCCGGCATTCCGCTCGAACTGCAAATGCGGGACGGCTACGACCACTCCTACAACTTCATCTCGACCTTCATGGCCCAGCACGTCGCCTGGCATGCGCAGCGGCTGGTGAAGGGCTAAGGAGCCTGCGGGAACGCAGCGGCCCGCCGGACGTTGAGCCCTCCGACCCGCTCGGGTCAGGGGGATATCGTTATGGCAGCGCGTTCCGATCCGCTCACCAACCGCACGCTCTTCACCCGCCTGTCGCAGACCATCGCGAGATGGGCCGGCAAGCCCCAGACCTTCGCCGTGGCGGTCTCGGCCATCATCCTGTGGGGCCTGTCAGGCCCTTTCTTTGGCTTCAACGACACCTGGCAGCTGGTTATCAACACCTCGACCACGATCATCACCTTCCTGATGGTCTTCATCATCCAGAACAGCCAGAACCGCGACACCGCAGCCATGCAGATCAAGCTCGACGAGCTGCTCGCCAAGGTCGAGGGTGCGCGTCAGGAGCTGATGGATCTGGAGGAGCTCGACGAGGAGAAGATCGAGGGCATCCGCAAGGAGTTCGAAAAACGGGCCCGCGCAGCCCGTGAAGGCCGCCCCCTTGCCGAGGAGCGGGGCTGAGGCCGCCGACCCGGTTCACACCACCGCGGTCAACCCGCCATCAACCATCAGCAGATGGCCGTTGACGTAGTCCGAGGCCGCCGAGGACAGAAAGATCGCGGCCCCGACGAGTTCCTTCGTCTCGCCCCAGCGTCCGGCAGGGGTCCGGTTGCAGACCCAGGCGGTGAAGGCCTCGTCGGCGATCAGCGCCTTGTTGATCTCGGTGGTGAAATAGCCGGGCCCGATCGCATTGGCCTGGATGTTGTGCTTGCCGAGCTCGGCGGCGAGCCCGCGCGTCATCATCTTCACCGCGCCCTTCGAGGCCGTGTAGGGGATGATGGTGGCGCGGCCGAGTTCGCTCATCACCGAGCCGATGCTGATCACCTTGCCACGCTTGCGCGGCAGCATCCGCTTGGTCACGGCCTGGGTGACGTAGAACACCGAATGCAGGTTGGTCGCCATCACCTGGTGCCAGCCCTCGATCGGGAACTCGGTTATCGGCGCGCGCATCTGCATGCCGGCATTGTTGATCAGGATGTCGATCGGCCCGATCTCGGCCTCGATGGTCGCGACGCCCGCCTCCACGGCGGCATGGTCGGTGACGTCGAACGGCGCGACCGAGACCTTGCGCCCGGCTGCCGACATCGCCTCTGCCGCCCGCTCCAGCTTGGCCTTGTCGCGGCCGTTCAGCACCACATGCGCGCCGGCCTCCGACAGCCCTTCGGCCAGCGCCAGGCCGATGCCCTGGCCCGAACCGGTGACGAGGGCGATCTTGCCCTCCAGACTGAACAGCGACAGAGACATGACGGAACCTCGCGACGATCGGGACGGCGCGGCAGTTTGCGTTTGCGCGGGTGCCGCCGCTTTCGGTAAGCATCTTTCAAACGATTAGACAATCCGACCAGAAGAGACCGAGGGACAGGCTGCGGCCCCCTCGCAGGGAGAAGCCGCCATGCGCGCCGTCGTCATCCATGCCGAGAAGGACCTGCGCGTCGACAACGTCGCGGTCGGCGAACCCGGCCCGCTCCAGGTCCGCGTGAAGATCGAGGCCGGCGGCATCTGCGGCTCCGACCTGCACTACTACCTGCATGGCGGCTTCGGCACGATCCGGGTCCGCGAGCCGCTGATCCTCGGCCACGAGATCGCAGGCCGCGTCGAGTCCGTCGGGTCCGAGGTCACGCGCGTGAAGGTCGGCGACCGCGTCGCGGTCAATCCCAGCCGCGCCTGCGGCCATTGCCGCTACTGCCAGATGGGCCAGCAGCAGCACTGCACGGACATGCTGTTCTATGGCAGCGCGATGCGCTTCCCCCATGTCCAGGGCGGCTTCCGCGAGATGCTGGTCGTCGAGGAGCGGCAGGCGGTGAAGGTCGCCGACCATGTCACGGCCGCGGAAGCAGCCTTCGCCGAGCCGCTGGCGGTCTGCCTGCACGCCGCCAAGCGCGCCGGCCCGCTGCTCGGCAAGCGCGTCCTCGTCACCGGCTCGGGGCCGATCGGCATCCTCGCCATCGTCGCCGCCAAGGCCGCAGGCGCCGCCGAGATCGTCGCGACCGATGTCGTCGATGGTCCCCTGCCGACCGCGCTGAAGATGGGCGCCACCCATGCGATCAACACGATGGCCGAGCCTGACCGGCTGAAGGCGGAGTACGGCGCCGAGAAGGGCGCCTTCGACGTGATGTTCGAGGCCTCGGGCAACCAGCACGCGCTGACCGGCGCCTTTGACGTCGTCCGCTCGGGCGGGACAATCGTGCAGATCGGCGTCGGCGGCAATTTCACCCTGCCGATGAACGTCGTCGTCGCCAAGGAATTCGACCTGCGCGGCTCCTTCCGCTTCCATGAGGAGTTCGACTGGGCCGTCGCCATGATCGGCTCCAGGACGATCGACCTCTCGCCGCTGCTGACCGCCACGATCCCCGTCGAACGCGCGATCGAGGCCTTCGACCTCGCCGCCGACAAGTCCCGCGCGATGAAGGTCCAGCTCGCCTTTGGGTGAAGGCGAGGCTTCCACCCAGTCTGGCGCGACGGCGTCGCCACGAGCATCATCGATCCGCGCCGTCATCCCGGGTCTGCGCTGCGCTCCGCCCAGGATGACGGCGCAGTGACTTCGTGACTGTTGGAAACCTCGGTCGCCGTCCCACGACGCCCGCCGTCTACGATCCGTCACAAATTGTGAGAAGGCGGAAACCAATTCCGGCTATAAAACGCAGCCGAACGGGCTGATCGCCCGATGTGGACGAAGAGCGACGATGACACGCAAATATTTCGGGACCGACGGCATCCGCGGCCGCGCCAATGGCGTGATCACGCCCGACCTCGCCCTCAAGGTCGGCCAGGCGACGGGCCTCGCCTTCCGCCGCGGCGACCACCGCCACCGCGTCGTGATCGGCAAGGACACCCGGCTGTCCGGCTACATGATCGAATACGCCATGGTCGCGGGCTTCACCTCGGTGGGCATGGACGTGATGCTGCTCGGCCCGATGCCGACGCCGGCGGTGGCGATGCTGACGCGTTCGATGCGCGCCGATCTCGGCGTGATGATCTCGGCCTCCCACAACCCCTACGAGGACAACGGCATCAAGCTGTTCGGCCCCGACGGCTACAAGCTCAGCGACGAAGTCGAGAGCGCGATCTCCAAGCTGATCGATTCCGATCTCTCGCCGCGCCTCTCGACCTCGCCGACGCTCGGCCGCGCCAAGCGCATCGAGAGCGCCCATGCCCGCTACATCGAGTTCGCCAAGCGCACCCTGCCGCGCAATATGAGCCTCGAAGGCCTGCGCATCGTCATCGATTGCGCCAATGGCGCCGGCTACAAGGTCGCGCCCGAGGCGCTCTGGGAACTCGGTGCCGAGGTGATTTCGATCGGCGTCGAGCCCGACGGCTTCAACATCAACAAGGATGTCGGCTCGACCGCGCCCGACGCGCTGATCGCCAAGGTGAAGGAACTGCGCGCCGATATCGGCATCGCGCTTGATGGCGACGCCGACCGCGTCCTGATCGTCGACGAGCTCGGCCAGGTCGTCGATGGCGACCAGCTCATGGCGGTGATCGCCCGGACCTGGCAGGAAGACGGCCGCCTGACGCAGCCCGGCGTCGTCGCCACAGTCATGTCCAATCTCGGCCTCGAACGCTATCTGGCGGGTCTGGGCCTCAGCCTCGCCCGCACCGCGGTGGGCGACCGTTACGTGCTGGAGCATATGCGCAGCCACGGCTTCAATCTCGGCGGCGAGCAGTCCGGCCACATCATCCTGTCCGATTTCGGCACGACGGGCGACGGTCTCGTCGCGGCGTTGCAGCTCATGGCGGCGGTCAAGCGCCAGGACCGCCCGGTCTCCGAGGTCTGCCACTGCTTCGAGCCGCTGCCGCAGATCCTCAAGAACGTGCGCTACAAGCAGGGCCAGCCCCTCGCGGAAAAGCCGGTCGTCACCGCCATCGAAGCGGCGCGCGAGATGCTCGGCGAAAGCGGCCGCCTCGTCATCCGCCCATCCGGCACCGAGCCGGTGATCCGCGTCATGGCCGAGGGCGACGACCGCGACCTCGTCATGCGCGCCGTCGACGACATCGTCGATGCCGTGACGAAGGCGGCTGCGTAAGGCCAAGCCGTCTTCAGACCCTCCCCGGTCATCGCGGCCGAAGCGAAGCGCAGAGGAGGGGTCCATTCCGGAACGGCTCAGGCATGGATCCGGCATCGGCTCCGTCACGCGGCTTGTCCAGGATGACACGGACTGCCTGCTGCGCTCCGCTCCGCATCGGCCCGCCTGCTCTTAACCTCTCATCAAGTATTCGGGCCCCCTTCAGACTTTTTTGAGGTTAATTCCTAAGGTTAAGCCTCGTTTAAGAAATTGCCGGCATGTTTGTCCTGTCGGTAACAAGCGTGGGCTGCGTTCTCTGCGCCGCGCAAACTCGAGGGACACTGCCATGGGCAGCCTGAAAACTTTTGCGCTGGCAGGCGCCTTGGCGCTCGGGGCGTCCGCCGCCACCGCCGCCGATCTCGCCTACCCGCCTCCGCCGCCGCCCGAGGCGCCCGCCCTTCGCGGCACGATCAACAGCGGCTTCTATCTGCGTGGCGACGTCGGCGTCGGTTCGCAGTCCTATGACGAGCTCGACATCAAGCTCAACAACGGCCCGGTGATCGCCACCCAGGGCGTCACCTCCTTCACCACGGTCAAGCCGGATCGCAGCTTCGCGGCTTTCGCAGGCGTCGGCATCGGCTATCAGTTCAACAACTACCTGCGCTTCGACATCACCGGCGAGTATCGTGGTGCGACCGCCAACGGCCGCGACCAGCTCTCCTACAATTTCGGCGTCCCGACCAACCAGACCAATATCTACCGCGCCGACGTCGCGACCTTCGTCGGCCTGGTCAACGCCTATATCGACCTCGGCACCTGGAACTGCCTGACGCCTTATCTCGGCGTCGGCGTCGGCTTCGCCAACCACACCGTCAACGGACTGTCCGATCAAGGCATCAACCAGGCGGTCGGCGCCCAGTTCGGCAACGCCTCCTATGCTTATGGCGACTCGGCCAACAAGACCGATTTCGCCTGGGCGTTGATGGCCGGCGTCTCCTACGACGTGACCTCGAACCTCAAGCTCGACATCGGCTACCGCTACCTGAACATGGGCGACGGTCCGACCATCGGCCTCGGCGGCGCCAACGGACTGCTCGCCAACCCCAGCTCGTCGGTGCGCTTCAAGGGCATCGACAGCCACGACGTCCGGATCGGCATGCGCTGGAACTTCAGCGACCCGAGCTGCTGCGGCCCAGTCGAGCGGCCGATCGCCTATGCGCCGGCCCCGACGGTGCGCAAGTACTGAGGCACAACGCCGACACGATCTTGACGGCACGGACCACGGTCCGCGCCGTTTTCGTATGGATGAACGGTTGAACTCAGCGCAGCAGCGACCGGCCCGTCATCTCAGCCGGCTGGGCGACGCCCAGCAGCGCCAGCAGCGTCGGCGCGACATCGGCCAGCCGCCCATCCGCCAGCCCCGTCGCGGCGCTGCCGACGACCATGACCGGCACGGGATTGGTGGTGTGGGCGGTGTGCGGGGCACCCGTCACAGGATCGACCATCAGCTCGCAATTGCCGTGATCGGCGGTGACCAGCATCGCCCCGCCGGCCCGCGCGATCGCATCAGCGATGCGGCCGAGTCCGGCATCGACCGTCTCGACCGCCGTGATCGCGGCGGCCAGGATGCCGGTATGACCGACCATGTCGGGATTGGCGAAGTTCAGCACGATGAGGTCGTAAGCCCCTGACTCGATCGCCTCGACCGCGCGGTCGGTCAGTTCCGGCGCCGACATCTCCGGCTGGAGATCATAGGTCGCGACCTTCGGCGAGGGCACCATGATGCGGTCCTCGCGCGGATACGGCGTCTCCTCGCCGCCGTTGAAGAAATAGGTGACGTGCGGATATTTCTCCGTCTCGGCCATGTGGACCTGCGCCAGACCCGCCTTCGCCACCGTCTCGCCGAGCCCGTTGGCCAGGGTCTGCGGCGCAAAAAGCGCCGGCATGATCGCGTCGAGCTCGGCGCTGTAGGAGGTCATGCTGACGGCCTTCGCCAGCACGGGCAGGCGCGGCCGCGCAAAGCCGGCGAAATCGGCAAACAGCACCGCGTCGAGGATCTCGCGGATGCGGTCGGAGCGGAAGTTGAAGCTCAGCAGACCGTCGCCATCGCACATGCCGGCATAGCCACCGATCACGGCCGGCTTGATGAACTCGTCATTGACGCCGCCCGCATAGGCGCTTGCGATGACGGCCGGCGCGTCGGGAAAGCCATGCCCCTGCCCCAGCACCATGGCCCGCCAGGCCTGCTCGACGCGCTCCCAGCGGTTGTCGCGGTCCATCGCATAGTACCGGCCCGACACCGTCGCGATCACAGCCTGCGGCGGCAGCGCGGCGATGAAGTCGGCGATGAAGCCGGCTGCCGAGCGGGGGGGCGTATCGCGCCCATCGGTGAAGATGTGGACGCGCACCGGGATGCCCTGCCCGACCAGGATATGCGCCAGCGCGGCCGCATGGTCCTGATGCGCATGCACGCCGCCGGGCGAGACCAGGCCGAGCAGATGGCAGGCTCCGCCGCTGGCCTTGAGCGCGGCGATCAGGCCGGAGGTGTCGAGCGCCTTGGCGATCGAGCCGTCCTCGATCGCCTGGTTGATGCGCGGCAGGTCCTGCATCACCACGCGCCCGGCGCCGAGATTGAGATGGCCGACCTCGGAATTGCCCATTTGACCTGGCGGCAAACCGACATCGAGCCCCGAGGTCTTCAGGAAGGCACGCGGCGAACGGGCCCAGAGCCGGTCGAAATTCGGGGTATGGGCGAGGCGTACCGCGTTGTTCTCAGCCTCCTCGCGCCAGCCCCAGCCATCGAGGATCATCAGCATGACGGGGCGCAGGGACATGGTGGACCTGTGAGCATTCGTGAAAACTGTTGTGCGAATATCATGCCGTCAGGCGCAAATGCGAGTGCTAAGAAGACGGTCTGGACCCGTCGGGAGAGCAGGCATGGCGATCAAGGCTCTGGTGTTCGACGCCTATGGCACGCTCTTCGACGTTCAATCCGTGGCGCGCGTCACCGGTGCCGCCTTCCCTGGCCATGGCGAGGTCATCACCCAGATCTGGCGCCTGAAGCAGCTCGAATACACTTGGCTGCGCGGGTTGATGGGCCGTTACGCGGATTTCTGGCAGGTCACGCAGGACTCGCTCTCCTATACGCTGGAAACGCTGGGCCTGCGCGCGACGCCGGAACTCGTCGCGAAGATCGCGGAGGCCTATGACGCGCTGTCGCTGTATCCGGAGGCGCGGCAAGCCCTCGAACAGCTGGCGCCGCTGCGCCTGGCGATCTTCTCCAACGGCAGCGCGGCAATGCTGGAGCGTCTCGTCGCGCAGGCCGGCATCGGAGCGCTGCTGGAGACCGTGATCAGCGTCGACGAGATCGGCGTCTACAAGCCCGATCCGCGCGGCTACCGCCATGTCGAGACGCGTCTTGGCCTGGAGCGGGAGGAGATCCTCTTCGTCTCCTCCAACGGTTTCGACATTGCCGGAGCCAAGGCCCACGGCTTTCGCGTCGCGCGGATCGCACGCATCCCCCAGGAAACCTTGCAGACCGAATTCGGCACCGCCGGCACGATTGGGCCAGGGCTGATGTTCAAGGCCCTGCGAATGCGGCCCGAACAGCTCGGCTTCGATGCGGATTTGACCATTGCCGCCCTGACCGATCTCGTCTCCTATGCCGCCGCCCATGGCGACGGCCATCCAGGATGAGCCGTCTCGCGATCAGCACGCCGTCCGAGGAGCCCCACCAATGATCAAGTTCTACTACCACCCCTCGCCCAACCCGGCGAAGATCGCCCTCTTCCTCGAAGAGGCCGGGCTGCCCTACGAGATGGTGCCGGTCGACACCCGCAAGGGTGAGCAGTTCAAGCCGGAGTTCCTGGCGATCAACCCCAACGCCAAGACGCCGGCGCTGACCGATGGCGATGTCACGGTCTTCGACAGCAACGCGATCCTGCTCTACCTCGCCGAGAAGACCGGCCAATTCCTGCCGGAGAACACGCCCAAGGCCCGCGGCGAGATGCTGTCCTGGCTGATGTTCGTCGCCACAGGCATCGGCCCCTATTGCGGCCAGGCCGTGCATTTCGCCCGCTTCGCCCCGGAGAAAATCCCCTATGCGATCAACCGCTATGCCCGCGAGGCGGAGCGCCACTGGGGCATCATCGATGCGCGCCTCGCCGAGCACCGCTACATGCTCGGCGACACCTACACCCTGATCGACATGTCGGTCTGGGGCTGGGCGACGCGGCTGTCCTTTGCGGTCGGCGACGAATGGGTGACGAAATTCCCGAATGTGAAGCGCCATCTCGACGAGATCTCGGCGCGGCCGGCCGCGCAGCGCGCCGTCGCGCTGAAGGACGCCTTCACCTTCAAGACGGATTTCGACGACGAGGCGCGCAAGTTCCTGTTCCCGCAGAACGCCCATCTCGCCAGCCAGGGGTAAGCCGCGCGCGGCAGTGAAGGAACGACAAAGATCGCCCGACGAGTCGATGCAGCTTCAGGTCTCCGGACCATCCGGTCCCGCGATGTGATCGCGGGATCGGCCCGGCGAGCGTGATGGAACGTCTTCCGTATCCCTCCGGTGATGTCGCTGGGGCGCGCTGTGACCGGTCGCGCGTCTCAACCCGGATCGTTCTCGCCGTCGCCGTCCTTGAGGGCGTCGAGCGGCGCGTCGAGCGTGAAGACGAGACCGGTCGAAAGAAAGGCGCTCTCGGACCGGGCTCCCTGCGAAGGGAAGGTCCGTTCGATCAGGCGGGAGCCGAAGCCGCGCCGTGACGGTGCGACGACCGGCGGCCCGCCGCTCTCCTGCCAGCGCAGCCGGAAATGGGATACGCCCTCGATCTCGTCGACACGCCATGACAGGGCGACCCTGCCGGTCTGGTTGGACAGCGCGCCATATTTCACGGCGTTGGTCGCCAGTTCATGCAGCACGAGGGTCAGCGCCAACGCCGGCCTCGGCCCGACCACGAGATCGGGGCCGCCGATCGTAAAGCGCTGCGCATCGCCCTGGAGGCCGACGACGCTTTCGGCGATGCCCGCCATCGGCGCATTGGCCCTCTGGCCGGCAACGAGCAGATCATGGGCACGCGACAGCGCAGCAAGCCGGGCGCTGAAGGTCTCGTTGGCGGCCTCCAGCGAAGTGGCGCCGCGCAGGGTCTGCGAGGCGATGGCCTGGATCATCGCCAGCGTGTTCTTCACGCGGTGCGCCAGTTCCTGCATCAGCAGCCGCTGCTGCGCCTCGGCTTCCTTGCGCTCGGTGATGTCGAGATGCGCGCCGATCAGTCGGAGCGCCCGCCCGCTCTCGTCGCGCTCGATCTGTGCCAAGGCTGAGATCCAGCGCACCGCCCCGTCCGACGGGCGCACGATCCTGTATTCGATCTGGTAGTCCCGCGCCGTCCCCAACACGGTCTCGCGGAAATGGCTTTCGACCATGGACCGCTCCTGGGGATGGATGCGGCGGACCCAGTCCTCATGGCTCTCATGCTCGGCCTCGGGCGGCAGTCCATGGATCAGCAGATATTCCGGCGAGCGCCGGTTGCGGAAACCATCGCGGAGATCGACCTCAAGCCCGCCGACCTTGCCGATCTTCTGGACCTGGGCCAGTTGCTGCTCGCGGCGGCGCAGCGCCTGCTCGGCCGCATCGCGCTCGCGCTGGGCACCGACCAGCGCTGTCGTCTCGGTCACGACGGCCAGCACGCCAAGCGCCACCCCGCTGTCGCCGAAGATCGGGCTGTAGTCGACATTCAGCCAGACATCCTCGGCCACGCCGTTGCGGTGCAGCACGAGCGGCAGGTCGCGATAGGAAAGCGGCGAGCCACCGGCGAAGACGGTCCGCATGACCTCGTCATGCAGGTCGGTCACTTCCGGCCAAGCGTCGAGCAGATTGCAGCCGAGGATCGCGGGGTGCTTTGCTCCCGCGATCACGGCATAGGCATCGTTGTACAGCAGCAGGCCGCTTTCGCCCCAGAACATCACCATCGGCGTCGGTGAGGCCAGGACGAGCTGCAGGGTCGATTTCAGGCGTTCCGGCCATTGCGGCGGTGGCCCAAGCGGCGTTTCCGCCCCCGACCATGCGCGCAGCATGGCTCCGACCTCGCCGCCGCCAACCGGCCATGATCCCCCAGCCATGCCGTTTCCCCCCGAACCGACCGACATGCTCTTCGTGTTTCCGAGCCTCGCCTGTTCCGACGCCCGCCCATGCTGATGCCAGCCTCTGGAGGGCCCGGCAAGCCCGGATCGGGCACGCGCGCAGCACTAGCAGGCTCCGTGGAATGCCTACACATCAAAAGACATGGTTCTGTTTGGCAGGTTCGAGGACCGCGGAGGCTCTCGGTTTCGGCGAAAGCAGTGGCAGCTCAAACGGTTTCGCGGCAGTGTCACCAAAACGATTCCGCGTGCATCTCGGCCGCCGGACGTGTTTCAGCGGAGGGGCAGGATGCCGACCGATATCGAGATTGCGCGCGCGGCGACACTTCAACCGATTGCGGATATTGCGGCCAAGGCCGGCATTCCCGCCGCAGCCCTCGAGCCCTACGGCAAGTTCATCGCCAAGGTCGACACGCACGAAATCCCTGATTTCGCCGCGCGGCCCGACGGCAAGCTGATCCTCGTCACCGCGATCAACCCGACGCCGGCCGGCGAGGGCAAGACGACGACGACGGTGGGCCTCGGCGACGGCCTCTCGCGCATCGGCAAGCGCTGCATGATCGCTTTGCGCGAGCCCTCGCTTGGCCCCTGCTTCGGCGTCAAGGGCGGCGCCGCCGGCGGCGGCTATGCGCAGATCGTGCCGATGGAGCAGATCAACCTGCATTTCACCGGCGATTTTCACGCCATCACCAGCGCGCACAACCTGCTGGCCGCCCTCATCGACAACCATGTCTACTGGGGCAACGAACTCGGCATCGACACCCGCCACATCGCCTGGCGGCGCGTCATGGACATGAACGACCGCGCCTTGCGCTCGACCGTCTCCTCGCTCGGCGGCGCGAGCAACGGCTTCCCGCGTGAGGACGGCTTCGACATCACCGTCGCCTCCGAGGTGATGGCGATCTTCTGCCTGGCGACCGACCTCGACGATCTCGAAGCCCGGCTCGGCAAGGTCGTGGTCGGCCGCACCCGCGACAAGCGCCCCGTGACGGCGGCTGACCTCAAGGCCACGGGCGCGATGAGCGTGCTGCTCAAGGACGCGCTGATGCCCAATTTGGTGCAGACGCTGGAGGGCACGCCCGCCTTCGTCCATGGCGGCCCCTTCGCCAACATCGCCCATGGCTGCAACTCGGTGATCGCGACGCGCACCGCGCTGAAGCTCGCCGACTATGTTGTGACCGAGGCTGGTTTCGGCGCCGATCTCGGGGCCGAAAAGTTCTTCGACATCAAATGCCGCAAGGCTGGCCTGAAGCCGGCGGCCGCCGTGATCGTCGCCACCGTCCGGGCGCTGAAGATGCATGGCGGCGCCTCGAAGGAGGTGCTGGGCCAGGAGGATCTGGCGACGCTCGAGGCTGGTCTCGCCAATCTTGCCCGCCATGTCGGCAATATCCGCAAATTCGGCGTGCCCCCGATCGTCGCGATCAACCACTTCACCAGCGACACCCCGGCCGAGCATGCGCTGATCGCGAATTTCTGCCGCAACCATCTCGGTGTCGAGGCGGTGATCTGCCGGCACTGGGCCGATGGCGGCGCCGGCACGGAGGAACTGGCGCAGAGGGTCGTCGCACTCGCCGAGGGCGGGGAAGCGGATTTTGCGCCGCTCTATCCCGACGCGATGCCGCTCTGGGACAAGCTGGAGACGGTCGCCCGCGAGATCTACGGCGCGGATGGCATATCCGGCGACGCCAAGGTGCGCGCCCGTTTCACCGAACTCGAGGCGGCCGGATATGGCCATCTGCCGGTCTGCGTGGCCAAGACGCAGTACTCTTTCTCCGCCGACCCGACCTTGCGCGGCGCGCCCACGGGCCACATCGTCCCGGTGCGAGAGGTCCGGCTCTCGGCTGGAGCCGGCTTTGTCGTGGCGATCTGCGGGGACATCATGACGATGCCCGGACTGCCGCGCGTACCCGCTGCCGAGCGCATCCATATTGATGAGCAAGGGCGCATCGAGGGCCTGTTCTGACAAGGCCTCGCGCCAGATCCGTCGCATTGGCGGATTTTTAAGCCCTCGGCGACAGGGTTGCTCCAAGTTTTGATGAGAGCCGGATTCAGATGTCGCCCGGGGTGCTTAGCGCTTCCAGACGACATCTCCGGATCATCCAGGAGACGTCGCGACCATGGGACCGGCCACTGGAGCCGCGCTGCTGCCCCGAGGCCTGAGGGCGAAAGTGCTGGGCTGGACCCTGGCGATCCTGATCGCGGTCGCCTTGCCTGCGGCAGGCGCTTTCATCTGGCTCGTCGACGGCACGGTGATGAAGCTCGGCACCCTCTTCGCCGAAAAGCAGATTCTGTTCGACCGCTATCGCGGCCTGGACTCGCTGATGCGGGAGGTCTCGCTCGCCGAGACCGTGGCGCGCTCACCCGCCATCCTCGAATGGGCACTGGACGAGGCCGATCCCGCCAAGGCGCAGCGCGGCCTGGCCGAACTCGAGCACTACCGGCTCTCCTTCAAGGACCGGAGCTATTTCGTCGTGCTCGACGGCTCCGGCAACTACTATTTCAACGACAAGGACAACAGCTACGAGCACGATCGCAGGCGCTACACCCTTGCGCGCGATAACCCACGCGATGGCTGGTACTACAAGACCGTAGGGCTTGGATCGGGTTGCCATCTCAATGTCGACAACGACGACAACCTCAAAGTCACGAAAGTCTGGATCAACTGCATCATCCGCCGGGGCGAACGGGTTCTGGGCATCATCGGCACTGGCGTCGACCTCACGCAGTTCATCCGCGAGGTCGTCGATATCCCGCAGACCGGGGTGCAGAGCATGTTCGTCGACCGCAACGGCGCCGTGCAGGCGCATCGCGACCCCAAGCTGGTCGATTTCCACAGCCTCACCAAGGACCTCAAGGCCAAGACGACGGTCTTCACGCTGCTCGACCGCGAGCGCGACCGCAGCGCGCTGGCGACAATGATGGAACAGGTCGCGGCCGGCGGGGTGCTGGTCCGCTCCCGCTTCATGCAGATCGAGGGCCGTCAGGCTCTCGTGGGCGTCGGCTATCTCGACCGCATCGGCTGGTTCAACATCACCATCATGGATCTCGACGAGATCATCGACCGGCGCCTCTTCGTGCCGATCGCTGTCCTGTTGGCGGCGATGCTGCTAGCCGCGGCGGCGTTGATGACCCTGCTGTTCAAGCGCAGCGTGCTCGACCGGCTGGCGCGCGTCGAGGGCGCGGTCCAACGAGTCCGGAGCGGCCGCTTCGACGATGTCGCGACCGACCGCGGCGACGACGAGATCGGCAGGCTCGTCAGGGCGTTCGGCGAGATGGCCAGGACGGTCGGCGACAACACCGACAGGCTCGAGCAGATGGTGCGCGAGCGCACGCACACCCTGGACCGCCTCGCCCATCTCGACCCGCTGACCGGTATCTTCAACCGCCGGGGCTTCGAGCGCGCCTTCGAGACCGAGCAGAACCGGGCACGGCGCAGCGGCAGGCAGGCGGGCCTGCTGCTGGTCGACATCGACAACTTCAAGCCGGTGAACGACGGTCACGGCCATCATGCGGGCGACGCCGTCATCGTCGAGATCGTCGCGCGCCTGACGGGCGTTCTGCGCAATTACGACATCTGCGCGCGCTGGGGCGGTGACGAGTTCATCGTGCTGCTCGGCGATGCAGGCCCGGCCTCGCTGTCATCGGTCGCAGCCAAGATCATCACCGCTGTACGGGCCGAGCCGGTTATCCTCGCCGACGGCCTGTCGCTGCCGGTCACGGTCAGCATCGGCGCCTGCCTCGTGGCGGAGAGGGCGACGCTCGCCGAAGCCGCAGGCCATGCCGACATGGCGCTCTACGCTGCCAAGAAGGGCGGCCGCGACACCTTCGTCATCGACGATACGGCGCGCCATGGTCAGCCGAGCACCACCCGCTGACACGGGCCGGGAACCAACGCTCTTCCGGACGCGCCTTGCCTCGCTGGCCGACAACAAAAAAGGGCGCCCTTGCGAGGCGCCCTTCCGATGGAAATGCCCGAAGCGAAGCCTCAGACCTGCGGCTGCGGCTCCAGCCCGGCATCGGGCTCGTCGCGCTTGCGCCCCTTGCCCGCGCTCGGCACGGCCGAGCCGCGCGGCGCCGACGGCGTATCGTCGAGATCGCGCGTCGGGCGCTTGCCGGCGATCAGGTCGCGGATTTCCTCGCCGGTCAGCGTCTCGAACTCGAGCAGCGCCTCGGCGACCGCCACGAACTGCTCGTGATTGTCAGTGAGGATCTTCTTGGCGTCCTGATAGCCGGTGTCGACCAGCTTCTTGACCTCGGCGTCGATCTTTTGCGCCGTGGACTCCGAGACGCTCTGGCTGCGCCCCATCGACATGCCCAGGAAGACTTCCTCCTGATTGTCGCCATAGGCGACCATGCCGAGCTCGTCGGAGTAACCCATCTGGGTGACCATGGCCTTGGCCATCTTGGTCGCCTGCTGGATGTCGCCGGTCGCGCCCGAGGTTACGTTCTCGCGGCCGAAGGTCATCTCCTCAGCCACGCGTCCGCCCATGGCGACCGCGAGCTGCGAGGTGAACTCCTTGTACTTCATCGAGTAGCGGTCGCCCTCCGGCAGGAACTTGACCATGCCGAGTGCGCGACCGCGCGGGATGATGGTGGCCTTGTGGACGGGAATGCCGGCAGGCACGTAAAGGCCGACGATGGCGTGGCCGGCCTCGTGATAGGCGGTCAGCTTCTTCTCTTCCTCGGACATCGCCATGGATTTGCGCTCGGCGCCCATCATGACCTTGTCCTTGGCGTCCTCGAACTCGGCATGGGTGACCATGCGCTTGCCGCGGCGGGCCGCCAGCAGGGCCGCCTCGTTGACGAGGTTCATCAGATCGGCGCCCGAGAAGCCGGGCGTGCCGCGGGCGAGGATGCGCAGATCGACATCCGGCGCCAGCGGCACCTTGCGGACATGGACCTTGAGGATCTTCTCGCGGCCAGCGACGTCGGGGTTCGGAACCACGATCTGGCGGTCGAAGCGGCCGGGACGCAGCAGAGCGGGGTCTAGCACGTCGGGCCGGTTGGTGGCCGCGATGATGATGACGCCCTCGTTCGGCTCGAAGCCGTCCATCTCGACCAGGAGCTGGTTCAGCGTCTGCTCGCGCTCATCATTGCCGCCGCCGAGGCCGGCGCCACGATGACGGCCAACGGCATCGATTTCGTCGATGAAGATGATGCAGGGCGAGTTCTTCTTGGCCTGCTCGAACATGTCGCGCACGCGGCTGGCGCCGACGCCGACGAACATCTCGACGAAGTCCGAACCCGAGATCGTGAAGAACGGCACATTGGCCTCGCCCGCGACGGCGCGCGCCGTCAGGGTCTTGCCGGTGCCGGGAGGGCCGACGAGCAGGACGCCGCGCGGGATGCGCCCGCCCAGCCGCTGGAACTTCTGCGGGTCGCGGAGGAACTCGACGATCTCGGTCAGGTCTTCCTTGGCTTCGTCGATGCCCGCGACATCCTCGAAGGTGACGCGGCCATGCGCCTCGGTCAGGAGCTTGGCCTTGGACTTTCCGAAGCCCATGGCGCGACCGGCGCCGCTCTGCATTTGGCGGGACATGAAGATCCACAGGCCGATGAAGATGACGAAGGGCAGCGAGTTGACCAGAAGCGCCACGAACCAGGGTGTGCCCTCGGCGGGAGCGCGGGCCGAGACCTGAACGCCCTTCTGCGCGAGCGTCTTCAGCAAGGCCGGATCGCCATAAGGCGCGTAGGTGACGAAGCTTCGGCCGTCCGAGAAGGTGCCTGAGATTTCCTGCCCGGCCACGACGACGTTCGAGATGCGACCCGCATCCGACTCGTTGATCAGTTGGCTGTAGGGGATCTCGTTCGTGCTGGCACGCTGGCTCGGGCTTTGGAACAGCGTGACGAGCGCCAGAACCAGCAGGAAAATCACCACCCAGAGGGCGAAATTGCGAAAGTTCGGATTCATCACCAGTCCGATCGGGCCTGCCGGACCAACCGGAAGAGGCCAAGAGTTGCAAAGACTAATCTAGGTGCGACAGGGGCCCTTGCCAAGGGAAACAAGGCACGATGCCTGAGCTATGAGATCGCAGGGTGAACACCGCGTCTGCGGGGCCCCTCGCGCCGCAAGGTCAGGACTCCGTCGGCGGCCAGCGAGAGCACGCAGCCCGACAAGGTCCGCCGCGTCGCAAGCGCCTCGCGGGCCGCGTCGCGGAGCGCTTCGACACAGGCCTCGAGCCGCTCAAGTCGGTTCGCGACACCACCCTCCCCGCCGATCTGCTCCAGCGCCAGCGCGACGACACGCAGCCCGATCTCCTCCGGCTCGGACAACAGCGCGCGGAACCGCAGCCGCAGCATTGGCGCGTCATCGACCGGCAGGAGCAGCGCCGGCAGCGAGGGTTCCTGCAGCGAAAGTTCCTGCAGCAAGACCTTCGCCCGCTGCGCTGCCGCCTCGTCGAGCCGCGCGATGCGCTTCGCCAGCAGCGCCAGCCGCTCCGCGCTCAGCCCCTCCTGGGCGAGGCCCGGCATCAGGGCGCGCCAGCGCACCCGCTCGAAGCGAAGGTCGCCATTGCTCGGATCGGTGACGAAGGGCAGAGCCCGCGCCTGCGCTGTTGCGAGCAGCCGCACCTTGGGGATGCTCAGAAGCGGCCGCGCCAGAACGATCGGCCCCTTGCGGACACGCTCGCGCATCGCGGCGAGTCCGGACGGGCCGGAGCCCCGCGCCATGCGCATCAGCATCGTCTCGGCCTGGTCGTCCTGGGTGTGAGCCGTCACCAGAACCGCTCCGCCGAGCCGCTGCGCCTCCTCGACGAGCAGCGCATAGCGAGCCCTGCGCGCGCGCTCCTGCACGCCCGTCGCAGGCTTGGCGCCATCCCAGAGCAGAATCCGGTGGGGCACACCGAGTTGCGCGCACAGGGCAGCGACGCCTTCGGCTTCCGCAGCGGAGGCGGCCCGCAGGCCGTGATCGACGGTCGCGGCATGAAGCGCCGGACGGCCCGCCTCCCGCGCCCATTCGGCGAGCAAGCCGAGCAGGGCCACCGAGTCAGGGCCGCCGGAGACGGCGACGAGCAGCCTCGCCTCGGCGCTCAGCCCCGCGAACAGATCGGCGGCCTCGCGGCACCCGATCGGGAGATCGGCAGGATCGCTCTGCGCAACCGCGCTCAAGCGCAGCCGGAACGCCGCCGCTCGCGCTCGATCCCCTGCCGTACCGAATTCGGCGCGGACGGATAATCGATCCCGACCTTGGCATAGGTGGCGCAGGCCTGGTCCTTGGCGCCGAGACCGTTCAGGGCGATGCCGAGCCGCAGCAGGCTTTCGGGCGCCTTGGTCGATCTTGGCGCGTCGTTGCTGACCTTGAGGAACTGCTCTGCCGCCTCGCGATAGCGCTTGCGCTGGAGATAGCTCTCGCCGAGCCAGTAGGTCGCATCGACGGCGAGCCGGTCGCGCGGATAGCTCTGCAGGAACTGGCGGAAGCCCATCTCGGCCTGTTCGTATTCCTTGCGCAGGATCGAGGCATAGGCGAGGTCATAGGCTTCCTTGGCGCTTGCCGGTCCGCTGGCGGCGGCCACGCTCGCCCCACGCGGAACGGATGGCGGCAGCGCGCCCTGCGGCACGTTGCGGCCGACGCCCTGGAGGTCGAGCGGCCCCTGGGCCGCCCCGCCCTCGGCGAACTCGTCCTCGATGATGCCGCTGATGCCGCCATTGAGCGGACGCGGCGCACCGGCCGCGCCTTGCTGGACGCTCGGATCGAAGGCGTCGCCCCGACGCTGCGGCCGCGGAGCGGCCCCGGCTGGCGGCGCGGCGTTGCCCGGCGCGGCCGCACCGTTCGGGCGCGCACCGGCACGCTCGTTCAGGCGGAAATCGACGTCTTCCTGGAATTTGCGGAGCTGCTCGCTCAGACGCTTGTTCTCGAACTGCAACTGCTCGATCTGGCCGGAGAGCTGGCGGATCTGGTTTTCCATCCGCGAGGTCCGCACCACCAGATCGGCCGCGTCCTGCGCCTGCGCGGGCAGGCTCAGGCAGGCCACGCTCAGGCAGGACACGACCGCGCCGAACGCGAAAGCGGCCAGTCCGGCAAGGGCTCGGCGTGGGAGAACCCGATGATCGAGGCGGAGCAGTCGGAGCATTGTCTAAAACCGGGGTTGAGCGTGACGGCTGGGCCTATAACACGTCATGACCACGGCCAAAATATGAAAGGGCCGGCGCCTTCCCGAAAGGAAATGCCGGCCCTGTCGCTATTTCGCATGCTTATCCAGCCAGGCCTGTCGTGGCCCGCCTGCGTCAGACGCCGGCGCCGCCGCCCGCGCCGTCCAGCACCGTCACCGAACGGCGGTTCTGCGACCAGCAGGAGATGTCGTTGCAGACCGCCACCGGCCGCTCCTTGCCGTAGGAGACGATCCGCATGCGGTTGCCCTGGATGCCGCGCGAGGCGAGGTAGTCGCGCACCGTCTGGGCGCGACGCGCCGAGAGCGAGAAGTTGTATTCGCGCGTGCCGCGCTCGTCGGCATGCCCTTCGACGGTGAAGCTGTAGCGCGGATAGCGCTGCAGCCAGGCCGACTGCTTGTCGAGCGTCGCGACCGCCGTCTGGGTCAGGTCGGTGGAGTCGGTCTCGAAGAAGACGCGGTCGCCGACATTGACGACGAAGTCCTGGGCGCTGCCCGGCGTCGCGGCGCCGCCTGCCCCGAAGCCGCCATTGGCATCGGCGTTCTGATTGTTGGCGCAGGCGCCGAGCGCCAGCGAGGCTGCGATGGCAGCGGCGAAGCGGACGGCGCGGCCGCCGGCGAAAAGGGTGGCGAGCATGATGGACTCCGGACGTTCGATCGGTGCGAGGCGCGGTTCACGGACGGCGTTGCATGGACTGCATTGCCCTTGCGATCATCAATGAAGCGTCAACCTAAACGAGACCTTGCCAGAACAAGGCGAAGTGGCGGCATTGCGGCGTATGGTTAACCAAATCCTGCAATACGACATTCGCGGCCCGGTTGTGGCGCGGGAGGCACAGCCGGTGGCGCTTCGGACACCGTCGGCGCGATCTCCGGCGGACCGGAAGCGAACCGGGCCTGAAATTCCCGCGGGCTGATGCCGACCCGTTTGCGGAAATGGTGACGCAGCGTGTCCGGCGTCCCCAGGCCGACCGCGAGCGCGGTCTCCTGCGTTCCAAGCTTGCCGGCCACCAGAAGGCGCTTCGCCTCTTCGACGCGTTCGCCGATCAGCCACTCGCCCGGAGACGAGCCGGTGGCCTCTTGGAACCGTCGTAGGAAGGTCCGCAGGCTCATGCGGCAGTCCGCGGCCATCTCCGCAGTCGTCCAAGGGGCGCTCAGTTGCGCCCGCAGCTTGTCCAGCAGCGGCGCCACTTGGGAATGGCGGTGGCGGGCCACCGGCCGCTCCAGGAACTGCGCCTGCCCGCCCGTGCGATGGGCGGGCATCACGAGGCGGCGTGCGACGGAGTTGGCCGCCTCGGCTCCGAAATCGCGCCTGACGATCTCGATCAGCAGGTCGATGCCGGCGGCGCTCCCGGCCGAGGTGAAGATGCGCTCATGCGCGCTGTAGAGCGAGGAATGATCGACGTCGATGTCAGGATGACCTGCGCGTAGCGCATCGGCATAACGCCAATGTGTGGTCGCCACTCCGCCGTCCAAAAGGCCCGTCGCCGCGAGCACGAAGGCCCCCGAGCAGATCGAGGCGAGCCGGGCACCGCGGGCGTGGGCCTGACGCAGGCGCTGGCACAGCACCTCCGGCACCGGCTCGCCGGCGCCCTTCCAGCCGGGCACCACGATGAGATCGGCCTGGTCGATCAGCTCGGGGCCGTGCTGCGGGGTCAGCATCAAACCGCCATGCGCCCGCAGAGGACCCTCCTCGATCGGACAGCTGGCGAAACGATACCAACCCTGGCCCATCTCCGGGCGGGGGAGACCGAATATCTCTGCGACGATGCCGAACTCGAAGGTACAGAGTCCGTCATAGAGCAGCGCGACGACGAGGGGGCCGGTCGTGTTTGGCATGATCTGCACGTACTCTGTCGTTCATGCCAATTGCAAGAGGGCGCAGCACACCGCGAAATGAGGGGGTCCAACAGGAGCCCGCCATGACCACCGCCGTGACCGCCGTCCCCCCTGCCCCTAGCGATCTCGCCAGCGCGCATTTCGCCGCCGAATTCGCCTTCGAGACCGATTGCTGGGATGTCCACGACGCGCTGTCGCAGCAGCCCGACTTCGTGCTGCTGGACGTCCGCAGCCCCGCGCTCTTCGCCCGCGGCCATGTGGCGGGCGCGATCAATCTGCCTGTCGGCAAGATCGTGGCGTCGAAGCTTTTACACTGGCCGCAGGACGCGGTCTTCGTGACCTATTGCGCCGGCCCGCACTGCAACGGCGCCGCGAAGGCCGCCTTGCGGCTGGCCGAACTGGGCCGGCCCGTGAAGATCATGGCCGGCGGCATCACCGGCTGGATCGACGAGGGCTTTGCCCTGCTGCCCGGGGAGGCGGCGGCATGAACCTCGTCGCGCTACCACCGCCGGCTCTCGCGGGCGGTGATGCGCCGGTTTCGCCCCTCAGCGCGCCGCCGTCAGCAGCGGCGACCAGGTCGGATCGGATGCGAAGGCCGGCGTCGGCACCGGCACTTCGACGCGGCCGGTGATGTCCACCATGTACAGTTTCCCGCCGGATTGCCCGCCGGGATCGCGGAAGAACATGATGTACTGGCCGTTGGGTGCCCAGTTCGGCGCCTCGTTGTGGAAGCCCTCGGTCAGCAGGCGCTCGCCCGAGCCGTCCGAGCGCATCACGCCGATGGCGAAGCCATTGGCACTCTGGCGGGTGAAGGCGATGAGGTCGCCGCGCGGCGACCAGGACGGCTGCGAATAGGAGCCCTGCCCGAAGGACAGGCGCTTGCCCTCCCCGCCGCCCGCGCCCATCAGATAGAGCTGCTGCGAGCCGCCCCGGTCGCTCTCGAAGACGATCTGCGTGCCGTCGGGCGAATAGGAGGGCGAGGTGTCGATCGCGGCCGTCGAGGTCAGCCTCTGCGTCGTGCGCGAGCCGATGTCGATGGCGTAGAGATTGGCATTTCCACCCTGCTGGAGCGAGAGCGCGACACGCGCGCCGCTCGGCGAGAAGCGCGGGCTCGAGGTCATGTCGGGGAAGTTGCCGACGATCTGGCGCTGGCCCGTTTCGATGTTCAGCACATGCACGCGCGGCTGCTCGCCGAGCCGCTGCGACATATAGGTCACCTCCTGCGAGACCGGCGAGTAGCGCGGCGTCACCACCGAGACGGAGCCGTCGGTCAGGTAGCGCACATTGGCGCCGTCCTGGTCCATGATGGCGAGCCGCTTGCGGCGGTTTTCCTTCGGACCGGATTCATCGACGAAGACGACGCGGGTGTCGAAGAAGCCGCCGACCCCGGTGATCTTGGTGAAGATCGCGTCCGAGATGATGTGGCCGACACGGCGGGCATTGTTGGGGTCGGTGAAATACTGCTGTCCGTCGGTCTGCGTGCCCGTGGTCACGTCCCAGAGCCGGAACTCGGCCTTGATTCGGCCCGAACCGTCGCGCGAGACGCGGCCGGTCACCAGCGCCTGCACGCCGGCAGCTTTCCAGGCGCCAAACTCGGGGGCGGCATCGAAGGGCGGATTCCTGTCCGGGTGGCGACCCTTGTCGATCGGGGCGAAATAGCCGCAGCGCTTGAGATTGTTGGTGATGACGCCAGACACCAGCACCCCGCCCTCGCCGGCAAAATCCGCGATGGCGATCGGCAACGGCTGGAACGAGCCGCCACGCAGGTCGATGACGAGCTCGGCTCGCGCCGCGGCCGGCACGAGCAACGAGGCGCCGGCGAGCGCCAGCATCCGGCGGCGCGTCGGCGCCACGATGAGAGAAGGAAGAACCTTGCGGTCGATCAGGGTCACAGCACGTCCCTTGCGTCGAAATTGACGACGACATCGCGCCAGTCGTCATAATAGGCAGCGAATTGAGCCGGAATGCGCAAAGGCGCGCAGCGGCGCGTCGCGGTCAGCGCCGAGCTGGCGGCGACCGCAAAGAGCGGATCGGATGAGGAATTGACCACGCCCGGCTGGCCGACGAGCGAGCCGTCCGTGTTCAGCTTCATCCGGACCTGCGGCACGACCGAGCCGCGCGCATTGGCGAGCGCGATCGGCACGTTCCAGCATTTGATCAGCTGGTCCTGGATGATGCCGATCAACTGGCCGCGCAGCGACGGGCTGAGCTTCTGCGAGGAGCCGCGCTCGGTCCCCAGCGATGCGGTGCGGTTCACCTGCGGCGCGGCCGAGCCGGTCGACTGGGCCTGCTCCTTCGACTGGAGCAGCTTGGAGATGTCGCTCGGGTTGAAGTTCTTGGCGATCTCGGCCTCGCGCTTGGCCTTGGCTTCGGCCTCCTGCTTGGCCTTGGCGGCCGCGGCGATCTTGGCCTTCGCCTCGGCATCCGCTTTCGCCTTGGCGGCAGCTTCAGCCTTTTCCTTGGCGGCCTCGGCAGCTTCCGCCTTGGCCTGCGCTTCCGCCTTCGCCTTGGCGGCAGCCTCCTGCCGCGCCAGCGCCTCGGCTTCGGATTTCGCCTTGGCGGCGGCCTTGGCCTGTTCTTCGGCCTGCTTGGCCTTGGACGCTATCTCGGCCTCTTCGGCGAGCTTCGCCAGCTCCTCGCGCTTCTGCTCGGCGATCTCGGCCGCACTCGGCCCGGTCTTCTGGGGCGGCTGCTTCACCGGCTCCGGCGGCTTGGGCTCGGGCTTGGGCAGGTTGGCGAGCGAGCGCGACGGCGGCAGCGGTGCCGAGGCGTTGTCGTCGGCGGTCTTGAGTTCGGCCGGGCGGGTCGGCGGCGCCGGCGTGTCCTGCTTGGCCTCACCCTCTTCCTTGCGCTCGACGATCTCGGATTTGCGCTCGGCACGCTGAAGCGGCTGCGCCTGGACCTTTTCGGCCTTGCGTTCGCCGCGCGTCACCTGGTTCAGCGCGCTGGCATCGACCATCTCGACCGCGATCGCCTCCACGTTCTCCGGGAGCGGCGCAGGCGACGAAAACGCCAGCAGCCCCGCGACGAGAAACGTCGCGTGGCCGAGCGCCGACATCACCATGCCCGGTTCGGAGGTCGTGAGCTTCACAGCCGCTGAGTCCTCGCTTTCATCGTCCTCAGCGCGCCGCCGGCTCGGTCACGAGCGCGACACGCTTGAAGCCTGCCGATGTGATCGTCGACATCACCGAGGCGACGCGGCCGTAATCGACCATGCGGTCGCCGCGCACATAGATCCGCTCGTCGAAGCCCTGCTTCGCCAGCCCCTGCAGCTTGTTCACCAGATCGGGCTCCAGCGTCGGCTGGTCCTGCAGGAAGATCTGGCCCTTCGCGTCGATCGCGATGGTAACCGGCTTTTGATCGACATTGATCGGCTTGGCGCCGGTCTGCGGCAGGTCGAGCGGGACGCCGGTCGCAATCAGCGGCGCCGCCACCATGAAGATGATCAGCAGGACCAGCATGACGTCGATGAACGGCGTCATGTTGATCTCGGCGATGGCGCCATGCTTGCGGCCGCGACGGCCGCGACGGCCCCCGGACTTCGCGCCGGATGCTGCGGACATGCCCATGAGTCAGTGCTCCCTCAAGCCGCCAGCCGCTCGTCGATCTGCCGCGACAGGATCGCGGAGAACTCGTCGGCGAAGGCTTCCAGACGGCTCGAGGCCTTGGCCACCTCGGCCTGGAGCTTGTTGTAGGCCATCAGCGCCGGAATCGCGGCGAACAGGCCGATCGCGGTGGCAAACAGCGCCTCCGCGATGCCGGGCGCCACCACGGCGAGCGAGGAATTCTTCGACACAGCGATCGCGGTGAAGGAGTGCATGATGCCCCAGACCGTGCCGAACAGGCCGATGAAAGGAGCGGCCGACGCGATCGTCGACAGCACCAGGAGCTTGTTCTCGAGCCGCTCGGTCTCGCGCTGGATCGTGACGTCGAGCACCTTGTCGATGCGCTGCGACAGGCTGGCGACGGAGCGCCCGCCATTCTCGAAGGAGCGCTTCCACTCTCGCATCGCCGCGACGAAGACGGCGGCCATGTCGTTGGCGGGCTTGGCCGCGAGGTCGCGATAAAGCTCCTCCAGCGAACGGCCCGACCAGAACACCTCCTCGAATGCGTCCATGTCCTTGCGCGTGCGGCGATAGAGCAGCGTCTTGTCGATGATGATCGACCAGCACCAGATCGAGGCGCCGAGCAGGCCCATCATCACCAGCTTGACGACGATATGGGCGTGCCAGAACAGGGTCCAGAACGACATGTCGATCGGCGGCGCGGCCTGCGCGAGGTCGACGGGGTTCATCTATGCCATCCTTTTGCCTCGGCGATTCGGGCCGTTCTTACGGCCAACGCCCCGCCATACGCACCACGGGTGACCCCGCGACGCCGCCCGATCCGCGATCCGGGGAAATGCCGTGCCCTTCAATCGCTTTTGAATCCGGCGAAAGATGGGCGCAAACGGGGTTTCCTGCGAAACGCATGCTCGCGATCGAGTTAAGCCTCCGGCAAGGTTAATGCCGGGTATACGCACAGGCGTTCGGCGGTGTTTCGTCGCTGTCGCATGCAGCGATCTCCCCGCCATTTGCAGCAGAGACTAGCTTTCCCGACATCATGTAATTATAAAAGTTACATGAAAAGAGACAGCCGCCTGTCGGGCCTTCTCCACGTGCTCCTTCATATGGCGGGGCGCGAAGAGCCGGTGACGTCCGAGACCCTCGCCCGCATCATGCAGACCAACCCGGTCGTCATCCGGCGGATCATGGCCGGCTTGCGCGAGCGCGGCCATGTCCGCTCCGGGAAGGGCCATGGCGGTGGCTGGGTGCTGGCCTGCGACCTCGCAGACATCACCCTGCGCGACGTCCATGAGGCGCTCGGCGAGCCCCAACTCCTCGCGATCGGTCACCGAACCGAAGCGCCCTCCTGCCTCGTCGAACAGGCGGTCAACGCGGCGCTCGCCGACAGCTTCCGAGAGGCCGAAGCCATGCTGCTGGCGCGTCTCGGCACCATCACGCTCGCCATGCTCCATGCCGATTTCAGTACGCGTCTCGCGCTGAGAGCACGCCCGGAAGGTTCCTGCCCATGACGACCGACTGCATCCAGCCTGGCCGCAACGCCGCCGACAGCTTCAAGAATGCGGAGGCCATCGCCAACTACGCCGAAGGTCCGCCGCGTTTCGTCCCCGGCTTCGAGGCGCTGCACCGCATGACGGCCATCCTGCTCGCGGAGAATGCACCCGCCACGGCACGCGTACTGGTGCTGGGAGCCGGCGGCGGGCTCGAACTCAGCACGCTGGCACGGGCGCAGCCCGGTTGGAGCTTCGTCGGCGTCGATCCCTCGCAGCCGATGCTCGACCTGGCCAGCAAGTCGCTCGGGCCGCTGATGGCACGCATCGAACTGGTGCATGGCTATATCGACGACGCGCCGGCCGGTCCGTTCGATGCGGCCACCTGCCTGCTGACGCTGCATTTCCTCGATGCAGCCGAGCGCCTGCGCACGACGCAAGCCATCCACGCCCGGCTCAAGCCCGGTGCGCCATTCGTCGCCGCCCATAGCAGCTTCCCGCAGGATCCGGCGTCGCGACCAACATGGCTATCGCGTTACGCCGCCTATGCAGTCGCGGCAGGCGCCAGTCCCGAGCAGGCGGCCTCGGCGCGCGTTGCGGTCGATGGGCATCTCGACCTGCTGGACCCCGGCGAGGACGAAGCCATTCTGCGCGATGCGGGGTTCTCCGACGTCGCGATGTTCTACGCCGCCTTCACCTGGCGGGGCTGGACCGCCCGCGCCTGAGCAGGCTGCCGCCAAAGGCGAAGCCAACATCCGACTGCGGTCACACGAAGACGCCCGCCCCGGTTTCCCGGGACGGGCGCTCGAGGTTAAAGAGCTTTCGGCCCCGGAAGCGTCAGCCGGCGTTCGCCTGCGGCTCGGCGCCGTTGCCACGGCGATCGGCCATGAACTGGTCGAACTCGGCTTTGTCGCGGGCCATGCGCAGCCGGCCGAGGAAGTCCTGGAACTCCTTCTGCTCGTCCTCGAGACGGCGCAGCGTCTCCTGACGATACTCGTCGAAGGCGTGGTTGCCGCTCGACGGGCCGCGGCCCCAGCCGCCGAAGCCGCTCTCGCGACCGCCCATGCGTTCCTTGAGACGTTCCATCTTGCTCTGCAGACGGTTCATCCGATGTTCGTAGCGGCCGGCGCCGCCCATTCCGCAACCCATGCGTCCACTCCAGAACAGAAAGGCCAGGGTCGCCAGACCCAGAGGCCAGAACACGATGAAGCCGAGAACCGCGAAGGCGATCCAGGCTCCCTTCCCATAGTCATCGAGCTTCTCGACGATCGGCATTGATCCCTCACCATGACAGAGCGTGAATGTAAATCACATTTACATAAATGGATGCAGGCCGGCGGTTTGTCAAGAACCACGTCGCAGAACCGCGCGAAGATCGGTTTGCGACAGGGTGTGAGCCGTCCGCTCGGGCTCGAACCCGCCGTGGCGGCACGGCGTCTGCTCCGCTACAACGCCGTGATGACCCGCATGCTGGCCCTCATCCTGGGCCTGCTGGCCCTGTCCGGCTGCATCACGCAGCGAACCGACCCGGCCGATCAGGGGCTCTGCGAAAGCGAGACGACGCGGAACGGCAAAATCAGGATCGTCTGCCATTGAGACCCGGCGTGGCGGCTACTGCGCCGTGACGCGGAGCTCGGCATCGTTCACGGGCTCGCATCCTTGCCGGAATTGAACCCAAGCCCCTGCAGATAGATCAGCATGCCGGCCTCCAGCAGCTCGGCCGCCGACATCGGCAACGGTCGCCGTCCGCCATCGGCTCGGCCGAACAGCGCGGCGACGCCATGCGACATCGACCAGACATGCAGCGCCATCATCAGCGCCGGCGGGCGCTTTCCAGCCGGCAGCAGGGCGATCAGCGCCTCGGACGCAGCCCGGAGGTTCTGGAAGGCGCGGTCGGCGGCAGCGCGCAGCTCGGGGCTCGCATCGAGCGACACGCCCGCCTCGAACATCGCCGAGTAGTAGGCCGGCTCGTCATGCGCGAAGCCGAGATAGGCTCGGCCCAACCGGTGGAACGCGGCTTCGGGATCCGGTCGCCCCTGGTCCCAGGCCCGCGCCAGCGCCGCCTCGAACACGGCAAAGCCGCGCGCGGCGACATCGGCCAGAAGATCGTCCCGGTCGCGGAAATGCCGGTAGGGCGCGGCCGGGCTGACGCCCGCGACGCGCGCGGCCTCGGCGAAGGTGAAGCCGTTGGGCCCCTTCTCGCCGATCAGCCCCATCGCGGCGCGCACCAGCTCCTCCTTGAGGTTGCCATGGTGATAGCCGCGCGGCGGTGTCGGATCGGGCTTGTCGCGTTTCCAGCTCATGTGACGAGCGCTAACATGCGGCGGCCCATCCCGTCGATCAGCTCAGCTCTCGATCCCCAGCCGCAGGCGCAAGCTGTCGGGAATCCGCCGCGCCCGCCCGCCACCGACGCAGGCGACCTTGACCTGCGCCGTCACCAGCACCTCTTCGCCCCGCAGGACGCGCTGCTCGACATCCATGGTCGCGCCGCGCGCCGCGACCGAACGCGTCTCGACCGTCAACAGGTCGTCCATAACAGCCGGCCTCAGGAATTCGATCGTCATCGTTCGCACAGCAAAACCCAGCGCCGTCGCGCCATCGAAGAGTTCGCGCTGCTCGATGCCGAGCGAGCGGATCAGCTCGGTGCGCCCGCGCTCCATGAAGCGCAGATAGGAGGCGTGATAGACCACGCCGGAGAAATCCGTGTCCTCGTAGTAGACGCGGACGGAGAGGCTGTGGATCTGGCTCATGGCGTTTCGATCACGGGGACGATGCGCGCACATAGACCATCGCTGACGTCTTCGGAAAGCGCGACGATTGCAAGATGAAAGCGCTAACCGAGTTCAACGACCATGATTTCAGGTGGTGAACCGAACCGAAACGGCGCGATCGAGCAACCGAGACCGCCGGACACACAGAGGTGCCTGCCATTCTCGACAACATGCCCATATGCGAACCGGTTACCGAAGCGAGACGGAACAACCGGCGAGTAACCGAATAGGCGCACCTGTCCGCCATGCGTATGGCCCGACAAAGTCACGGCCACACGATCTGGTATGCGTGGAAAGATATCCGGCTCGTGCGCCAACAAAATGACCGGCGCATCATCGGTCACCTGGGCCAAGGTGCCAGGCAGATCGTCGACGCCAGCAAAACTGCGCCGCCCGAAGCGCGCTCCAGGCAGCAACGCCAGTTGATCACCAAGGCCGGCAAGCCAGAAGCCAATCCCGTCCTTTCGAAGTGGCAGCGCCTTATTGACGAGGACCGGGATTCCAACAGCTTTCAGAGCCGTTTCCCCGAACGTTTGGACACTCGGATCTCGCTGGAAGGTCAGATCCTCCCAGTAATCGTGGTTGCCGAGGATAGCATGCACGCCGAGGGGGGCCGAAAGCCCGGACATCGCACGCGCCCAATCTTGCGAATGGACGTAGTCCGTCACCAGATTCATGCCCGAAGCATAGTCGCCGAGCAGGACAATCAGATCTCCGTCAAGAGTATTCGCATGGTCGCAGATCGCTTTGATCCGCCGCGCGCTCATCCACGGCTCACACGCATGAATATCTGCCAGAGCGACAATCCTGAGCTTCAACCCCTCAGGCCAACCCGATGGTACAATCCGGTGGGTTGTGACACGCAGCCGCAGAAGTGGCTCGAAGACAACCGCATAGGCAGATGATGCAAAGCCCGCAGTAACGAGCCCCCCAAAGATCTTCAGCAAGCCACGCCGCGTGATCAATCATCGCTCCTCAGAAACAGGATGGACCGCGACGCTCTCCGAACGATCGGCGCCGTAAAATATTGATATTCATACATATCTCAGTCGGCGCATTCTGTGGCGTGCGCCGAACGCGACTCCGGTGAAGCCCGCGCCGGCCGACGCTCAGCGCTTGCAGGGCTTCTTCATGAAGGAGCCGCACTCATAGGGCTGCGCCAGCACTTCGCGAACCGGATAATCCTTGCCCTCGACGCGGTTGATGATGTCGTCGATCTTCCAGGCGCCGCCCTCCTCGACCATGCGGAAGCGCACGCTGACCGGCTGCTTGAAGCTGCGGAAGGAGGCGGTGACGAGCGAACGTCCGTTGGTGGGCACCTCGGTCACGGTGACACGCAGATTCTTCACGTCGCCATCCTGCCCGCTGAGGAAAGGATCGGAGCCGAGATTGCCCATCTCGCCGGCTTCTTTCTGATAAAGCTCGTCGCGCGCAAACAGCGCCGCCAGCCCCTTGCTCATCAGCCTGTCGCGGTTGGGCGCCTGCCAAGGTGCCGGAACCGGCTTGGGGCCAGAACTGGCGAGCTGGCGGATGGTGATCGCATAGGCCTCGCGGACAGGGGTCTCGGGAGACGGCTCGGCGGCAAGCGTCAGCGTGGCCGACATCACCAGCATCGCAGCCGCGACGAACTGCGTATGCGGAGCCAATTGCATCGTCATACCTCCATCAGCGCCGAATAGTCCTCACCGCCATAGAAGACACGAACGATCCGGACCCGCGTCATCTGAATGCGGTAGGCGATGACAGCCCGTCTGTAAGGGAAAATCCTCAGGCCCGGCGAGACATCCGGCCGCTCGACCCCGAGTTCTGGAAATTCGCACAGGAGGGCGCAGCGTCTTTCGATGGCGGCCACCCACCGGCGCGCCTGCTTTGGACTGTCCAGCGCGACATGGTTCAGGATCGCTTCGAGATCGGATAATGCGGTCGCCGAATAAACCAGTTCATGCGGCATCATGCGCGCGTGGTCAGCGTCTCGGCCAGTTTGTCGAGGCGAGAAGCAACCTCAGCCGGCGTCAGATCGACCGGATCGGCGTCCCCCTCGGCGATCTTGGCCTTGATCGAGCGCAGCTTCTGTTGCCGCGAATGCTCTGCATCGAGCCAAGGCTTCATCGCGTCACGTAGCGCTTCTTCCGCGCTGGCAAAATCGCCGCTCTCGACACGCGCGAGCACCAGGGTCTCGATATCCTTGGGCAGATTGAGCGTCATCCGATCCCACCTCCGTCCCGTATCAGCGCCTGTTCCCATGATAGGCTTCGGCAGCAGCGCTCGCAAACAGCCAGGCTCACGCCTCCCCGTCCCCGAACAGCCCGAACTGCGCCGCCTCGCGGCTGGGCTCGGGCATGCCGAGATGCCTGAACGCATGCGGCGTCAGGATGCGGCCGCGCGGGGTGCGCTGGATGAAGCCCTGCTGCAGCAGGAAGGGCTCGATGATCTCCTCGATCGCGTCGCGCGGTTCCGAGAGCGAGGCGGCGATGGTCTCGATCCCGACCGGCCCGCCGCCGAAATTGATCGCCACGGTGGTCAGGTAGCGCCGGTCCATCTGGTCGAGCCCGATCGGGTCGACATCGAGCAGCTTCAGCGCCTTGTCGGCCACGGCGCGCGTCACGATGGCGTCGCCATCGACGATGGCGAAGTCGCGCACCCGCCGCAGCAGGCGCCCCGCGATGCGCGGCGTACCCCGCGAGCGCTTGGCGATCTCGTTGGCCCCATCATCCGACATCGGCACGCCCAGCACCCGCGCCCCGCGCGCGACGATGCTCTGCAACTCCTCCACGGTGTAGAACTGCAAACGGATCGGGATGCCGAAGCGGTCGCGAAGCGGCGTCGTCAGCAGGCCGGCGCGGGTGGTGGCGCCGACGAGCGTGAACTTCGGCAGGTCGATCTTGACCGAGCGGGCGGCCGGTCCCTCGCCGATGATCAAATCGAGCTGATAGTCCTCCATCGCCGGATAGAGGATTTCCTCGACCGCCGGGTTGAGCCGGTGGATCTCGTCGATGAAGAGCACGTCGCGCTCTTCGAGATTGGTGAGCTGCGCCGCGAGGTCGCCGGCCTTGGCGATCACCGGCCCCGAGGTCGAGCGGAAATTGACGCCGAGCTCCCGCGCCACGATCTGCGCCAGCGTCGTCTTGCCGAGGCCCGGCGGCCCGACGAACAGCACATGGTCGAGCGCATCGCCGCGCGACTTCGCCGCCTCGATGAACACCTGGAGATTGGCGCGCGCCGCCGCCTGGCCGGTGAAATCGACGAGCGACAGCGGCCGCAGCGAGGTCTCGCTGTCGTCGTCGCGCTTCTCGGCGGAGAGCAGGCCGGGGCGGCGGGTCTCGCTCACAACGCGATCTCCAGTTCGAGCGCGTCATGGATCTCGATATCCATGTAGCCCGTCCGCACGATCGTCGGCACCACCGAGCGGAAATGGTCGATCGCCTCCATGTGGAGACGCGAGAAGCGGAAGCCGCATTTCTGGTAGAAGGTCATGCCGGGCATGTTGTCGTTGGTCAGCATCGCCTTCAGCTTGATGGCACCCCGCGCCCGCGCGGCCGCTTTGACCCCTTCGAGCAACTGGACCGCAGCGCCCTGCCCGGGCGCCACCGAATGCAGCGCACAGAGCAGCGCGACGTCGTCATGCATCGTCCAGCTCGCATAGGCCATGAACGCACCGTCCTGGCCGGCGATCCCGAGCAGATCGAGCTCTGCACAGTCATAGACGGTGAAATCGATCATCATGCTGTGCGAGCCCCAGCTCGCCAGCATCACCGCCAGGAAGGCGGACTTGTCCTCGACCGCCTTGATCGTCAGGCCGCCGCCACTCACTTCGCCAGCTCCCGCAGCCCCAGCTTGATGAGCTGCGCCGTCCCCGCGCCCTCGCCAGCCTCACGCGACGCGGCCGCGACCGCCGCCACGGCCTGCGCCTGCGGATAACCGAGATTGCTCAGCGCCGAGACGGCGTCCGCCACCGGCTGCGGCAGCTTCCGGTCGGCAAGCGCACCGGCGAGCTGCGCCACGCCCGGATCGACATGGCCGAAGGCCGGCGCCTTGTCCTTGAGCTCGGCGCAGATGCGCTGCGCCAGCTTGGGCCCGACGCCGGGCGCCCGCGCCACCGCCGCCTTGTCGTTTGTGGCGAGCGCGGTCGCCAGCGCGCCCGGATCGAGCGTCGAGAGAATGGCGAGCGCGACCTTGGCGCCGACGCCCTGAACCGCCTGCATCAGCCGGAACCAGTCGCGTTCATTGTCGGATAGGAAGCCGTAGAGCCGGATCGCATCCTCGCGGACATGCGTCTCGATCGACAGCACAGCGGCCTCACCAGGCTTCGGCAACCGCTGCAGCGTCCTGGCCGAGCACTGCACGACATAGCCGACACCCTGCACGTCCAGGATGACATGGTCCTCGCCATAGGAATCGACGATTCCTTTCAGCTTGCCGATCATGCCTTGCCCCCTCCGCATGTCATCCCGGGCGAAGCGTAGCGCAGACCCGGGATCCATTCCGGAACGCGACTCGGAGAGGCTCCGGAATGGATCCCGGGTCTCCCTGCGGTCGCCCGGGATGACGCGCTCTGGAACAAGGTCACGCAAACCTCGACTGACGATTGAATTCCACGTTGACCACGCCTTCACCCCGCCCGCATCTGCGCGACCAGCGCGCGCATGCCGCGATGCTGGGCATGGCAGATCGCCACCGCCAGCGCATCCGCGGCATCGGCCGATTTGGTCTCGGCCTTGGGCAGCAGCACGCGGATCATCATCTGCACCTGTTTCTTGTCGGCATGGCCGACGCCGACCACCGTCTTCTTGACGAGGTTGGCGGCATACTCCGCCACGCTCAGGCCCGCCAGTGCCGGCACCACCAGAGCCACACCGCGCGCCTGGCCGAGCTTCAGCGCCGATTGCGGATCGCGGTTGACGAAGGTCTCCTCGACCGCGACCTCGTCAGGCGAGAAGGATGAGACGATCCGCGACAGCCCGTCATGCAATTGCCGCAGCCGCTCCGACAGCGGCAAGGCTCCATCGCTCTCGACGCAGCCGCAGGCGACGAAGCCGAGCTTGCTGCCCTCGCTGACGACGACGCCCCAGCCGGTCTTTCGGAGGCCGGGGTCAATGCCGAGAATGCGAATCGGTGGGTTCATGTCAGTCACAGCCTAAACCTTGGACACGCTTTGTTCCATGCGGCGTCCTAACGATCCCTTCCCGTCCACAGCCGATCGATGAACACCGCGCATCGCTCGCATCACGCGGACGGGGGTTGCCCCGGCGCGCGGCAGGTTGTTGGTGCGAATGGCTCCTGCCTTCCCTGGGACCTTGCTCCCTTATCCCTCAGGCCGATGTCAGATCTCCTCAGCCTCCTCTTCCCCGGCGTCTCCACGACCAGTTTGGCTGTCCTGCTGGCGGCGACGCTGCTCGGCGGGCTCGTGCGCGGCTTCACCGGCTTCGGCTTCGCCATGGTGTTCATGCCATTGGCCTCGATGGTGGTCGGTCCGGTCGCCGCGCTCGGGCTGATCTGGTGCATCGACGCGCCCTTCGCCCTGCCGATCGCGGCACGCAACGCTAGGCAGGCCGAATGGCGCGAGGTCGCGCCGCTGCTGCTGACCGCGACGCTCGCCTTGCCCGCCGGCATCTGGCTCCTGATCTGGCTCGACCGCGAAACCATGCGCTGGATTCTCGCCGGGCTGATCCTCACCGCCGTGGCGCTGATGGCCTCGGGCTGGCGCTATCACGGCAGGCCGGGAATCCCGCTTTCGCTTGGCGTCGGCGTGCTCTCGGGGCTGTTCAACGGCATGGCCTCGATCGGCGGCATGCCGCTCGCCGTGTTCTGGCTCGGCGCCCAGCGCAACGACCGCCACAAGACCCGCGCCAATCTGCAGACCTTCTTCGGCGTCTCGACGCTGATCTCGGGCACGATCCTCTGGCGCAACGGCATCCTGACCCTGACCGCGCTGACGATGGCCCTGCCGCTGATGGCGGTCTATGGCGCCGGCATGTTGGCGGGCACGCATGGCTTTCGCCTGGCGAACGAGATCACTTTCCGCCGCATCGCCTATGCCGTGATCTTCCTGAGCGCGCTGGTCAGCCTGCCGCTGTGGGATGGAGTGGACGGGCGGTAACAACCAAGCGCGTCATGCTCGGGCCTGCCCCGAGCATCTCATGACCAGAGGCCTTGGGAGCCTCGTTCCGCGAGAGATTCTCGGGTCTGCGCGGAGTTTATCCTTGGGTCGATCGAAGATCGGACCCGAGGGCTTCGCCCGAGAATGACGCCGCATCACCCCAGCTTGGCCATCACCTCGTCGGAGATCTCGTAATTGGCGAAGACGTTCTGGACGTCGTCGTCGTTGTCGAGGGCTTCCATCAGCCGCATCATCGAGGCGGCCTTCTCCTCGTCGAGCGGCGCGGAGGTCGTCGGCCGCCAGACTGGTTTGGCCGAGGCCGGCGCGCCGAGCGTGGCTTCCAGCGCCTTCGAGACCTCGTTCAGCGAATCGAAGGCGCACAGGATGGTGTGCCCGTTCTCGTCGGTGATGACGTCGTCGGCGCCGGCCTCGATCGCCGCTTCCATCAGCTTGTCGGCATCGCCGGCTTCCAGCGGATAGCTGATCTCGCCGACGCGGTTGAACATGAACGAGACCGAGTTGCTCTCGCCCAGCGCCCCGCCCGATTTGGTGAAGTAGGAGCGCACGGCGGACGCAGTGCGATTGCGGTTGTCGGTCAGCGCCTCGACGATGACGGCGGCGCCGCCCGGCCCGTAGCCCTCGTAGCGGACCTCGTCGTAATTGTCGCCTTCGCCGCCGGCCGCCTTGTTGATGGCGCGCTGGATGTTGTCCTTGGGCATGTTTTCGGCGCGCGCGGCGATCACGGCCATGCGCAGGCGCGGGTTCATCGCCGGGTCCGGCATGCCCATCTTGGCGGCCACGGTGATTTCACGCCCGAGTTTCGAGAACAGCTTGGCGCGCACCGCGTCCTGCTTGCCCTTGCGGTGCATGATGTTCTTGAACTGGGAATGACCGGCCATGGGTATTCTTTGCCTCTGATGCTGCGGCGAAATCTCCGGAAGCCGGCCTTATAGGCGTCGCCTCCACCCCCATGCAAGACGGGCCTGTGACGGACGCAGCCGCGCAAGGGCGGGGCGGCTGCGCTGCGCCTCAGCCCTGAGCCCAGGGCGGCACGGATTCGGACAGATGCGGGCCGAGCCGCACCGGCCAGACCGCCTTGGCCAGGCCGGTCGCATCGTCGATCTCGACCGCGACGCCCGACAGCGTGCCCTGGCCTGTGGCGGGTTCGAGCCGCGCGCCCGGGGTCTTCTGCAGGAAGCGCCTGATCGGCTCCTCCTTCTGCATGCCGAGGATCGAATCATAGTCGCCGCACATGCCGGCGTCGGATTGGTAGGCTGTGCCGCCCGGCAGGATGCGCGTGTCCGAGGTCGGCACATGGGTATGCGTGCCGACGACGAGGCTGGCGCGACCGTCGAAGAAATGCCCGGCCGCCTGTTTCTCGCTTGTCGCCTCGGCATGGAAATCGACGATCACGGCATCCGCCACCTCACCCAGCGGGCAGGCCGACAATTCGCGCTCGATCGCGGCGAAGGGATCGTCCAGCGCATCCATGAAGATGCGCCCCATCACATTGACGACCAGCACGCGCGCGCCGTTGCCCGCCTCGATCACGGCGGCGCCGCGTCCAGGCGTCCCCTTGGGATAATTCGCCGGCCGCACCAGCCTGTCCTGCCGCTCGATGAAGACGAGCGCCTCGCGCTGGTCCCAGGAATGGTTGCCGAGCGTCACCGCATCGGCGCCAGCAGCCAGAAACTCGTCGCAGATCGCTTCGGTGATGCCGAAGCCGCCGGCGGCGTTCTCGCCGTTGATGACGACGCAGTCGAGCGCCCAGGCCCGGCGCAGCCCCGGCAGGCGATCCTGCACCGCGATCCGGCCGGGACGGCCGACGACATCACCGAGGAAGAGAAAACGCATCTGGGACTGTCCGGAAGGAGGCAAACCCCTCCGTCGCGCGAATGCAGCGCGGAATCAACCGCAGCACAAAGACGGCGGCGTTTCGCCAACACACATGGAACAAGCGCGCGTCATCCCGGGCGCCCGAAGGGAGACCCGGGATCCATTCCGGAACCTCTCCGGTCAAGGCTCCGGAATGGATCCCGGATCTCCGCTTCGCTGCGTCCGGGATGACGGCATGGATGTCATTGGGCTGCGAGGCTACCGAGATCGGCATTGCCAGCCAGATCGGTCAACCGCAGGCGATCGTCTCGCGCTCGGTCACGATCCAGTCGAGGCGCCGGTCATGCGGCTCGTCGGGCACGGCGGCGATCTCCTGCGCGGCATAGGCGATGCCGATGCTGACGACGGGGCCGAGTTCGGTGAGCTTGGCATCGTAATGGCCCTTGCCATAGCCGATGCGGTAGCCGCGCCGGTCGAAGGCCGCCAGCGGCACGATCAGGATCGCAGGCACGACCTCGGGCTGCTCCGGCTGCGGCACCAGCGTGCCGAAGCCGCCGGGCACGATCGGCTCATAGGGCGCCCAGCGCCGGAACAGCATGCGCTGTCCGACGATCGCCGGCAGGCACAGCGGAATGCCGCGCTCATGCAGGACTTCGAGGATCGGGCGCGGATCGGCTTCCGACCGCATCGGCCAATAGGCGGAGACGGGGCCTGCGCCGTCATTGAACACCGGCAGCGCCAGCACGCGCTCGGCGATGAGCGGATCCCATTCCAGGCGGTCGTCGATCTCGATGCGGTCGCGAAGCGCCAGTGCGGCCTCGCGGAGCGCGGTCTTTTTCGGTGCGGCGCTGTCGGAGGAGGACGGATTGGTCATGGGTAAAGTGCTGAGCCACCTTGGCCGTGGAGATTTCGATCCCGGGACACCTACTAAAGTAGGTGGGCGCCGTGTGTCCGGGTCCAGGGACCCGGTCAGGGACAGCTCCCTAGGGAGTCGTATGGGCCCGGGAATACAGTTCTCGCACGCACCAGGCAGCCCAGCAAAATCAATGTAGGGAATGCGCCGGCAAAGCGCCAGTGCGGTTTCACCCCACCGGGCTCGGAATCAGGCTCCGCGCGATACCCTCGATCCGCTCGGCGGCTGCGGCCAGCGCCTCGGCCGCCCTGTCCTCGACCTCGCCGAGGCGCTGGTCGGCGGCTCCGGCATCGCCCTGGATCGCGGCGAGATCGGCTTCCAACCTGGCGACGCGCCGCTGCAGCTCGGAGGCCTCGTCGGCGACCATCAGCGCCGCCATGACGTGCAGGCGCATGTCGCCGATCTCGCCGAAGGCCTCGCGCATCTCCTGGATCTTGCCGTCATAAGCGCGCGCGAGGCTCTCCAGATGCGGCTCCTCGCCCTCCCCGCAGGCCATGCGATAGGCCTTGCCGGCGATGGTGACATTGACTTGCGGCATGGCGCTCCCCGCTCAACGCTCTCGAAGAACCGGCTCCCGGAGGCCGGCCCCGGCTTCGCCCGGTTCCGAATAGGCTGGTTCAAGCTCGCCCGGCTCGTCGCCATCGCCAACCTGCGGCTCGCTATCGGGCTGGGCCCGCGCGATCACGGCGCCGATCACGTTCATCGCGCGCTGCAGGCGCTGGTCGACATCGGCGGCGGCGGTCTCGACATCGCCGAGCCGGGCGGTCGCTCCGTCGAGCTCGGCCGCCAGCCTCGCCCTGTCGTCCTGCATCAAGGCCAATTCCGTTTCCAGATTGGCCCGTCCGCGCTCGGCATCGACGCGTCGCCGCGCCGCAGCCTCGAGCTGCGCCAGCGCTCCGTCGAGACGCGCCAGGGCATTCTCCAGCATCAGGCTCGCCACCGTCGCTCCCCCTTCAGATCGAAGCCGGCTCACACGATTCGGACCCTAGCCCATGTCGTCGAAAAACGGGAATCGGTCGGGACCGATGCCGGCCGATCCCAAGGACTTGCACCCGCTTGCTGTATTCGCACTTGCAGCAAAGACGGCGGCGGGGCAAGCGCGCCCCGCAGGGAGAGCAGGCCAGGCGAATTGACTCGAAGCGGACCAGCGGCCTAATCGAGCCACCATTCACAGCGATAACCGCGACATCGGAATTCGGACCGCCCCCGGCCTGCCGCCTGCGCAGGATGTGGCCGCGGCCTCGTCCCCCGCCAGACGGAGACTTGAGACCATCATGACCACGATCGACCGCGCCCAGCACGACAAGCTCGCCAACGCCATCCGCTCGCTCGCGATGGACGGCGTCGAGAAGGCGAATTCCGGCCATCCCGGCCTGCCGATGGGCGCCGCCGACGTCGCGACCGTGCTGTTCACCCGCGTCATGACCTATGACGCCGCCGATCCGCGCTGGCCCGACCGTGACCGCTTCGTGCTCTCGGCCGGCCATGGCTCGATGCTGCTCTACGCCCTGCTCTATCTCACCGGTGTGCCCGGCATGGAGCTCGACGACCTCAAGAAGTTCCGCCAGACCGAGTCCAAGACCCCGGGCCATCCCGAGAACTTCATGACCGCCGGCGTCGAGACCACGACCGGCCCGCTCGGCCAGGGCCTGGCTACCGCCGTCGGCATGGCCATGGCGGAGCGCATGCTCGCAGCGGAGTACGGGAAGAAGATCGTCGACCACCACACCTATGTGCTGGCCTCCGACGGCGACCTGATGGAGGGCATCAGCCATGAGGCGATCGCGCTCGCCGGCCATCAGAAGCTCAACAAGCTGATCGTCTTCTGGGACGACAACGGCATCTCGATCGACGGCCCGCTCTCGATCTCCGACAATGTCGACCAGGTCGCGCGCTTCAAGGCGTGCGGCTGGCGCGCCGAGCGCGTCGACGGCCATGACCCCGACGCGATCGAGGCCGCGGTCCGCCGTGCCCAGAAGTCGAACAAGCCGACCATGATCGCCTGCAAGACGATCATCGGCTTCGGCGCGCCCAAGAAGCAGGGCACCTCCAAGGCCCATGGCGAGGCGCTCGGAGCCGAGGAACTCGCCGCCGCCAAGAAGAATCTCGGCATCACCGGCGGCCCCTTCGAGGTCGCAGCCGACGTGCTCAAGGCCTGGCGCGGCTACGGCAAGGCGGGCGCCGCCGCCCATGCCGACTGGAAGGGCCGCTACGAGGCGATGTCCGAGCGCAAGCGCGACGAGTTCGACCGCCGCCAGGTCCATGGCATCCCGGCCAAGCTCGACAAGGCGATCCTCGCCCACAAGAAGGCGCTGATCGCGACGCCGCAGAACGTCGCCACCCGCAAGGCCTCGGAGCTCGCGCTGGAGGCGATCACGCCGGTCATGCCCGAGCTCGTCATGGGCTCGGCCGACCTGACGCCCTCCAACAACACCCGCACCAAGGCCGCGCAGGACTTCACGCCCAAGACCCCCAAGGGCCGCTATGTCCGCTACGGCATCCGCGAGCACGGCATGGCCGCCGCGATGAACGGCATCACCCTGCATGGCGGCTTCCGCACCGGCGGCGGCACCTTCCTGGTCTTCGCCGATTACGCCCGCCCCTCGATGCGGCTCGCCGCCCTGATGGGCTTACCCGTCGTCTACGTCATGACCCACGATTCGATCGGTCTCGGCGAGGACGGCCCGACGCACCAGCCTGTCGAGCAGATCGCCTCCTTGCGCGCCATGCCCAACATGCATGTCTTCCGCCCGGCCGACACGATCGAGACGGCGGAAGCCTGGCAGTTCGCGCTCGAGAACACCAAGGGGCCGACGGTGCTGGCGCTCTCGCGCCAGAACCTGCCGCAGCTGCGCACCGACGCCACCGCGACCAACCGCTCGGCCAAGGGCGGCTACGAGCTGCTGCCGGCCGAGGGCGGCAAGGCGGAGGTCTCGCTCTTCGCCTCGGGCTCCGAGGTCGAGATCGCGGTCGCCGCCCGCAAGCTGCTGGCCGAGAAGGGCGTCAAGGCGCGCGTCGTCTCGGTGCCCTCGCTCGAATTGCTGCTGGCGCAGGATGAGGCCACGCAAGCCGCCATCATCGGCAGCGCCCCGATCAACGTCGCGGTCGAGGCCGGCGTCCGCTTCGGCTGGGACGCCGTGATCGGCGAAGACGGCGGCTTCGTCGGCATGCACTCCTTCGGGGCGAGCGGCCCCTACAAGGAGGTCTACAAGCATTTCGGCATCACGCCGGAAGCCGTCGTCGATGCCGCGATGAAGCGTCACAACGGCTGACACACCGTCATTGCGAGCGCAGCGAAGCAATCCAGGAGACGTAGAGCTCTGCCGCTCTGGATTGCTTCGTCGCTTCGCTCCTCGCAATGACGGATTTTCACTTGCGTTGCGCCACGCTTTGGCCGAATTGCCCGCATGAATGGCGTGCAAGCGCCACAGGCAGGCGAAGGAGAGGTTTGAGATGACGATCAAGGTGGCGATCAACGGGTTCGGCCGCATCGGGCGCAACGTGCTGCGCGCGATCATCGAGTCCAAGCGCAAGGATATCGAGGTCGTCGCGATCAACGATCTCGGCCCGGTCGAGACCAACGCCCATCTCTTCCGCTTCGACTCCGTCCATGGCCGCTTCCCCGGCACGGTGACGGTCTCCGGCGACACGATCGATGTCGGCCGCGGCCCGATCAAGGTCACCGCCGTGCGCGACCCCAAGGATCTCCCGCACAAGGCGCTGGGCGTCGACATCGCGCTGGAATGCACCGGCATCTTCACCACCAAGGAGAAGGCCTCGGCCCATCTCGCCGCCGGCGCCAAGCGCGTCCTGGTCTCGGCTCCTTGCGACGGCGCCGACCTGACGGTCGTCTTCGGCGTCAATGACGGCCAGCTCTCGAGCGATCATGTCGTCGTCTCGAACGCCTCCTGCACGACCAACTGCCTCGCGCCGGTCGTGCGCGTGCTCCATGACGCGGTGGGCATCGACAAGGGCTTCATGACCACGATCCACGCCTATACCGGCGACCAGCCGACGCTCGACACCATGCATAAGGATCTCTACCGCGGCCGCGCCGCCGCGCTGTCGATGATCCCGACCTCGACCGGCGCCGCCAAGGCGATCGGCCTCGTCATCCCCGAGCTCAAGGGCCGTCTCGACGGCTCCTCGGTGCGCGTGCCGACCCCCAACGTCTCGATGGTGGACTTCAAGTTCATCGCCAAGCGCAAGACCACGGTCGAGAAGATCAACGAAGCGATCCTCAAGGCGAGCCGGCGCGGCGCCCTCAAGGGCATCCTCGCCGTCACCGACCAGCCCAATGTCTCGATCGACTTCAACCACGACCCGGCTTCGTCGACCTTCGCGCTCGACCAGACCAAGGTCATGGACGACAAGTTCGTCAGCGTCGTCGCCTGGTACGACAATGAATGGGGCTTCTCCAACCGCATGAGCGACACCGCCGTCGCCATGGGCAAGCTGCTCTGATCCGACACCTTTCGAGGCCGCGCCGCTCCGGCGCGGCCTCGTCCCTTCTCGAATCGAACGGAACGACCATGGCCAAGATCGAGCCGACCGTCGCATCGACAGCCGACGCATCCCTGCCCACGACGCTCACGCCCGCGCCGACCTACGGCACGCCCTATGTCGTCGGCAGCGCGACGCCTGCGACCGAGGCCGCGCCAGTCACCGACCCGCGCCAGCTCGACCAGCTCTCCCGCATCGAGGAGAAGGCGGCGCGCATCGAGGAGAAATTCGCCCGCTACGAGGCCGTGCTGACCCGCGCCGAGGCGTCGCTGGAGCGCAGCGCCCACAAGGTCGATGCGGCCGCCGGCACCATGGACTTCGCCGCCATCCGTGGCGAGATCGCCGCCCTGCGCGACCGCGTCGATGCGACGCCGCGCGCCGCTACGCTCTTCACCACGGCGATCGTCACTGCGGTTCTCACCGTCGTCCTCACCGTGCTCGTGCTGCGCTTCGGCGTGCCGGGCCTGATGCCGAGACTGCTGCCGTGACCGCCTTTAAGACCCTCGACGACGCCGATCTCGCGGGCCGGCGCGCGCTTGTCCGCGTCGACCTCAACGTCCCCATGGAGGACGGCAAGGTCACCGACACCACCCGCATCGACCGCATCCTGCCGACGATCCGCGAGATGTCGGCCAAGGGCGCCAAGGTGGTCCTGCTCGCCCATTTCGGCCGTCCGAAGGGCCGCGACGACAAGAACAGCCTGAAGCAGGTCGTGCCGGCACTCGCCCATGCGCTGGGACAGCCCGTGACCTTCGTGTCCGACTGCATCGGCGAGGACGCCGCCCGGGCCATTGCCGGCGCCAAGAACGGCGAAGTCCTGCTGCTCGAGAACACCCGCTTCCATGCCGGTGACGAAAAGAACGACCCGGAATTCGTGAAAGCGCTCGCCGCCAATGGCGACCTCTTCGTCAACGACGCGTTCTCGGCCGCCCACCGCGCCCATGCCTCCACAGAAGGCCTCGCCCATGTGCTGCCGGCCTTCGCCGGGCGCACCATGCAGGCGGAGCTGGAGGCGCTCTCGGCCGGCCTCGACCACCCCGCCCGCCCGGTCATGGCCATCGTCGGCGGCGCCAAGGTCTCGACCAAGCTCGAGCTGCTCGGCAACCTCGTGAAGAAGGTCGACGTCCTCGTCATCGGCGGCGGCATGGCGAACACTTTCCTCGCCGCGCGCGGCATCGATGTCGGCAAGTCGCTCTGCGAGCACGACCTCGTCGCCACCGCCCGCGAGATCGAGGCGAAGGCCAAGGCCGCCGGCTGCGAGATCATGCTGCCGGTCGATGCACTGGTCGCCCGCGAGTTCAAGGCCCATCCCGGTCATCGCGTGGTCCAGGTCGGCGAGGTCGCGCCCGACGAGATGATCCTCGACGCCGGCCCGCTCAGCGTCGCCGAGGTCGTGCTCAAGCTCGATTCGATCAAGACGCTGGTCTGGAACGGGCCCTTTGGCGCCTTCGAACTGCCGCCCTTCGATACCGCGACCGTCACCGTCGCCAAGGCAGCGGCCAAGCGCGTCAAGGCCGGCACGCTGGTCGCGGTCGCAGGCGGTGGCGACACCGTCTCGGCCATGAACCACGCCGGCGTGGCCGACGACCTCACCTATGTCTCGACCGCCGGCGGGGCCTTCCTCGAATGGATGGAAGGCAAGGCCCTGCCGGGCGTCGAGGCGCTGCGGAAGGGCTGACGGCCCCTGCCTCTTGCGGCCGCGCGTGTTTATGCTATGTTCTCATCGCTTCGGGGAGCGCTGCGATGACCGAGAACGTGCAGACAGCGATGTTCGAAATCCTGAAGAGAATTCAGGCCGACATGTCATCGCTCCGAACCGACATGAACGCTCGTTTCGAAGGGTTCGAGAAGCGCTTCGACGAGATGGGTGACCTTGTCCGCAAGCATCGCCGCGACACCGCCGGACTGCTGGTGATGGCTAAGGGCGCCGCCGGACAATTTGCCGAGGACCTTGCCGCCGTCGAGGAGCGCGTTCGCGTGCTGGAAGCGCGCGGCCTCTGATTTTAAGCGTTTTCCCCGCTTTCGCTTTACCTTTGACGCAGTTGGCTTTTAAACGCTCCCCAGATCCATTGCCTCAAGGGGAGTTCCATCGTGGCCCGCATCACGCTCCGTCAGTTGCTCGACCATGCCGCCGAAAACGACTACGGCGTGCCCGCCTTCAACATCAACAACATGGAGCAGGCCCTGGCGATCATGGCCGCGGCGGACGCCACCGACGCCCCCGTCATCATCCAGGCCTCGCGCGGCGCCCGCAGCTACGCCAACGACATCATGCTCAAGCACATGATGGACGCGGTCACCGAGATCTATCCGCACATCCCCGTCTGCGTGCATCTCGACCATGGCAACGAAGCCGCGACCTGCATGACCGCCATCCAGGCCGGCTTCACCTCGGTGATGATGGACGGCTCGCTGCATGCCGACGGCAAGACACCGGGCGATTGGGACTACAATGTCGGCGTCACCAAGCAGGTCGTCGACATGGCCCATCTCGGCGGCATTTCGGTCGAGGGTGAGCTCGGCGTGCTCGGCTCGCTTGAGTCGGGCGAAGGCGAGAAGGAGGACGGTCACGGCTTCGAGGGCAAGCTCTCCCATGACCAGCTCCTGACCAACCCGGACGAGGCCGTGAAGTTCGTTGCCGAGACCAAGGTCGATGCGCTCGCCATCGCCATGGGCACCTCGCATGGCGCCTACAAGTTCACCCGCAAGCCCGACGGCGCGATCCTGGCGATGAACGTCATCGAGGAGATCCACAAGAAGCTGCCGAGCATGCACCTCGTCATGCACGGCTCGTCCAGCGTGCCGCAGGACCTCCAGGACATCATCAATCAGTATGGCGGCAAGATGCCCCAGACCTGGGGCGTGCCGGTCGAGGAGATCCAGCGCGGCATCAAGCACGGCGTTCGCAAGATCAACATCGACACCGACAACCGCATGGCGATGACCGGACAGATCCGCAAGATTCTCTCCGAGCATCCCGGCGAGTTCGACCCGCGCAAATACCTCAAGCCCGCCATGGAGGCGATGACGAAGCTCTGCTCGCTTCGCCTGCAGGAGTTCAACACCGCCGGCCAGGCCAGCAAGATCAAGCGCGTCGCCACCACCGCCGAGATGGCCAAGCGCTACGCCAAGGGCGAGCTCGACCCGACCTTCGGTTCGCCGAAGGCCGCTTGAGCCAGCGTCCGGCGCGGGCGCTGCCCGTCTTCATCCGCGCCGACCGCCTGCGTTGCATCGCATGAGGAAAGTCCTCTTCGTCTGCAGCCGCAACCGCCTGCGCAGCCCCACGGCCGAGCAGGTATTCTCGACGCGGCGCGGCCTTGAGGTCGCGTCGGCCGGCACCAATCACGATGCCGATGTGCCGCTGACGGGCGACCTCGTCGCATGGGCCGACATCGTCTTCGTCATGGAGCGCGTCCACGCGGCCAAGCTGCGGCAGCGCTTCGGCAAGCACATGAAGTCGACCCGTCTGGTCTGTCTCGACATCCCCGACGACTATGCCTTCATGGATCCCGCTCTCGTGGCGCTGCTCGAGAGCAAGGTCGCCCGGCATCTGCGCTGACGCGCAGGCGCGTTTTCGATGGGCTCGCCATCGAAGCTCCGCTGACCGGTCATGCCCACCGACATATGGCCTGATCCTTGCGTCGATCGCGCATCTCGCCTCGACCCGGACGCCGCCATGAAGCTCATCGCATCTGCCCTCACCGTCGCTGCTCTGATGGCGCCGACAGCTCCCGTCATGGCGCGTGAGTTCATCCCGCTGCCACCCGAACAGGCGGGCCGCAGCTATTCGCCCGGCGTCGTGACAAAGGGCGGCAAGACGATCTGGCTCGCGGGCGTGACCACGCTCGCCGACGAGCAGGGCAAGTCGCTGGCCGGCGATGTCGAGGGCCAGATCCGCTTCATCTTCCGCGAGATCGAGCGCACGCTCGCCAAGCAAGGCGGCAAGCTCTCGGACATCGTGACGATGACGGTCTATCTCACGGATGCGCGCTTCCGTGACCAGCTCTCCAAGGTCCGCAACGAGCTCTTCGCGAAGAACCCGCCTGCCAGCGCCCAGATCACCATCTCGGCGCTGGCGGTGCCGGGCTTCCTCGTCGAGGTCCAGGCCGTCGCCGTCGTCGGCGACGAATAGCCTGCTATCCCGGAAGCGCGGACGTTCCGCTTCCGCCTTCCATCCGGCAACGATTTCTGGTTGAAGACGCTCCCAGCCGGGGCGCATCGAAGCGGTCTGGCGTCTTCGCAGCAGATGGCCGATGTCGATCGTCTTTTCAGCGCTGGTCGCGGTCTTCGTCGGCTTCGCCGCCTCCGTCGCCGTCGTGCTGGCGGCGGCCCAGGCTGTGGGCGCGACGCCGGCGCAGACCGTCTCCTGGATCGCCGGCCTCGCCATCGCCAAGGGCCTCGCCAGCATCTGGCTGTCCTGGCGCCACCGCATGCCGATCATCTGCGCGTGGTCGACGCCCGGAGCCGCGCTGATCGCCGCGACGAGCGGTGTCGACATGGCGGCGGCCGTCGGCGCCTTCCTGCTTGCGGCCGCACTGATGATGCTGACCGCAGCCTTCCGCCCGCTCGGCGCGCTGATCGAGCGCATCCCGATGCCGATCGCCGCCGCGATGCTGGCCGGCGTGATCTTCCGCTTCGTCGTCGCGGTGTTCGACGAGATGCGGCTCTCGCCGGGCCTCGTCCTGCCGCTGCTGGCGGTGTTCCTGATGGCACGGCTGATCAACCCCTTCCTCGGCGTCATCGCCGCGCTCGGCGCCGGCCTCGCGCTCAGCTTCGCGGGCGGGCTCGCCAGCTGGCCCTCGGTGGGATTTGCGCTGACCGGCCTCGAATTCGTCACACCGCGCCTCGATATCGCGGCCATGCTCGGCGTCGGCGTCCCGCTCTATCTCGTCACCATGGCGGCGCAGAACCTGCCGGGCTTCGCCGTGCTGCGCGCCGCGGACTTCCACCCGCCCGTCCCCTCCTGCCTGTTCGTCACCGGCCTGACGTCGCTCCTCACCGCGCCGCTGGGAGCCCATATGGTCAACATGGCCGCGATATCAGCCTCGATCTGCACGGGCCCCGACACGCATCGCGATCCCGCACAGCGCTGGAAGGCCGGCGTCGTCTACGGGTTCGCCTGGCTCGCCATCGCCGCGACGGCCGGTCTTCTGCTCGCCCTGATCGTCGCCATGCCCAAGGCGCTGATCGTCGCCGTTGCGGGTCTGGGCCTCGTCGGCTCGCTGACCGGCGCGCTCGGACAGGCGATGTCATCCGACCGGGACCGCTTCGCGGCGATCGTCACCTTCGCCGTCGCCGCCTCCAGCCTGTCGCTGTTCGGGGTGGGCTCGGCCTTCTGGAGCCTCGTTGCCGGCCTCGGCGTCTTGACATTGGACGCCATCGCGGGCCGTTTGCGCGCAAGATCATGACCACACAGAACCCACCCACCCGCCTGATGCTCGTCACCCCGCCTGTGGCGGATGCCGATGCGATGGCCTTCAAGCTGATGCAGGCCCAGGCCGGCGGCGATCTCGCCGCGGTTCTGCTGCGCCTGACCGATGGCGACGAGCGCAGCCGCATCGAGCGCGTCAAGCGCCTCGCCGGCCCCGTCCAGGGCGCCAATGTGGCGCTGGTGGTCGAGGACAGCGCCCTGGTCGCCGCGCGCGGCGGCGCCGACGGCGTCCACCTGACTGGCGGCCCCGAGGCGATCGCCGAGGCCCGCTCCAGCCTGAAGGGCGAGCGCATCATCGGCGCCGGGGCCTTGCGCGCCCGCCACGACGCCATGGATGTCGGCGAGGCCGGCGTGGATTACGTCATGTTCGGCGACCCCCGCCCGGATGGCAGCCTGCCGCCGCTCGCGGCCGTGATCGAGCGCGCCGGCTGGTGGGCCGAGATCTTCGAGACGCCTTGCGTGGCCTACGCGCCTGACCCCGAATCCGTGGCTGCCCTGGTCGAGACCGGCGCCGAATTCATCGCGCTGGGGGCCTGGGCCTTCGAGGAGGGCCGCGACATCCGCGCTTTGGTCGCGGAGGCGAACGAGGCCATCGCCGCCCGCATCGCGCGGAAAGCCGCCAGATGAGGCGCGCGCGCCGCGGCCTTGCGCGCCGTCTGCTGTCGGTCGGCCTGCTGCTTCTGCCCCTGGCCTCGCTGGCGCTCCCGGCCGCGGCCGTCGAGCGCGACCTCGCCTATGCAGCCTACCAGACCGGCCATTATCGCCGCGCGCTGACCGAGGCGCTCAAGCGCATCGAGGCCGACAGCAGCGACGCCGCCGCGATGACGCTGGTCGGCGAGCTCTATCGGCAGGGCCTCGGCGTGCCGCCCAACCAGAAGATCGCGACGGAATGGTATGAGCGCGCCGCCGCGCGCGGCGACATCAACGCCACCTATGCCCTGGCGATCGCATTGCTCGACGACGCCGGCGGCCGCCGCGATACGGCCCGCGCCGGCACATTGCTGCGGCAGGCGGCTGCGGCCGGCAACGCCGCGGCCAACTACAACCTCGCCTTGGCCCTGCTCGCCACCGGGCAGCCCGAGGACGACGCGCGCGCAGTGGCAAGCCTCGAGATCGCGGCGAAGGGCGGCATCGGCGACGCCATGTACGCCCTCGGCACGCTCGCCAAGCAGGGCCGCGGCCTGCCCAGGAGCGACGTCGTCGCTGCGGAGTGGATGGCGAAGGCCGTGCAGACCGGCAACATCCCCGCAGAGGTGGAATACGCGATCATGCTGTTCAACGGCGCGGGCGTCGCCCGCGACGAGACCGCCGCCGCCAAGCTGTTCCTGCGCGCGGCCGGCAAGGGCAACCCGATCGCGCAGAACCGGATCGCGCGGCTCTACCAGATCGGACGCGGCATCCCGCCTGACTCGATCGAGGCGGCAGCCTGGCATCTGGCGGCACGGGCGCGAGGCCTCGACGATCCCGCCCTCGACCAGCTTTTCGACCGCCTGACACCCGAGCAGCAGGGCCGCGCCGCCCGCCTCGCGGCCAGCCGTATCGAGGGAGCGGCCTTGACGTCGCCGTGACGGGCGAGCAAGTGACCGGTTGAATTTCAACTGATTGTTGAGCCCCCCGTAGCGAGGGCCGCTTTGCGGCTCCTTACGAATGGGCTGCAGGATGGCGCCGGAACGGCGCGAACGAGGTTTATGATGATCCGCTCCCCCCTGATGACCGTGATGACCGACGCCGTGATGAAGGCGTCCCGCTCGCTGAAGCGCGATTTCGGCGAGGTCGAGAATCTGCAGGTCCTCGCCAAGGGTCCGGGCGATTTCGTCTCCAAGGCCGACACCAAGGCCGAGGAGATCATCCGCGCGGCGCTGGAAAAGGCCCGTCCGGGCTACGGCTTCGTGATGGAGGAGGCCGGCAGCGTCGCCGGCACCGACGAGAGCAACCGCTGGCATATCGACCCGCTCGACGGCACCCACAACTTCCTGCGCGGCATCCCGCACTGGAACATCTCGGTGGCGCTGGAGCGCGACAACCAGTTCATCGCCGGCGTGATCTACGACGCCGCCAAGGACGAGCTCTTCATCGCCGAGAAGGGCAAGGGCGCCTATGTCAACAACCGCCGCATGCGCGTCTCCGGCCGCCGCGAGCCGACCGAGATGCTGATCGGCATGGGCGTGCCCCATATCGGCAAGGGCGGCCACCCGCTCTTCCTGCGCGAGCTCGGCGCCGTAATGACGCGCTTCTCCAATGTCCGGCGCATGGGCTGCGCCGCGCTCGACATCGCCTATGTCGCCGCCGGCCGCTTCGACGCCTGGTGGGAGCGCGATCTCAACACCTGGGATTTCGCCGCGGGCGCCGTGATGATCCGCGAGGCCGGCGGCACCTTCGGCACGCTCGACGGCAAGCAGCCGACGATGGCGCGCGACATCATCTGCGGCAACGAGATCGGCGAGCCGGCGCTGCGGGCCGCGCTCAAGGCGGCCTGAACGGCGCAGCCAAACCCGGCTTCCGTCGACACCCCGTCATATGTCTTTGATCTTTCGCGCTTGATCATCGCGGCACGGGAGGCGACAGTCCCGTCGCGGTCCGAGCATGATGCCGAAAAGTGGGAACCGGTTTTCGGGCGACATCACGCTCTCGAATATCGAGACGAACGGAAGACGAAGCATGGCGAATGAGGACTTTGCGGCCGAGCAAGAGACGGCCGCACACGCCCGGGAGGAGACCCGTTTCTCGCGGCCCCTGCGCTACGTCATCCGCTCGGTTCTGTTTCTCGCGCTGATCGGCTTCCTCGGCTTCATCCTGCAGGCCGGCCTGGTCACGGCCTTCATGACCAATCCGGGCCTGAACGGCCTGATCCTCGGCTCGCTGCTGGTCGGCACGCTGATCGCCCTGCGCGAACTCTGGCGCATCCATTCCGAGGCTCGCGCCGCGACCCGGCTGGCGGCGGCGCCCGCCGAGGCGGAGATCCGGCGCGGACAGGTCATCTCGCCGCTCGGTCCCGTGCTGTCGGCGCTCGATGCCCGCAGCCTGGCGCCGTCCCAGGCCGCGACCGTGCTCGAATCGATCGCGGTCAGGCTCGATGACGGGCGCGAGGTGCTGCGCTACCTCGGCGGGCTCCTGGTCTTCCTCGGCCTGCTCGGCACCTTCTGGGGCCTGCTCGACACGGTCTCCTCGATCGGCAACGTCATCAAGTCGCTGCGCACCGGCGCCGAGGCCGGCGTGCTGTTCGACGAGCTCAAGGCCGGCCTCGCCGCCCCGCTTGCCGGCATGGGCCTGTCCTTCTCCTCCTCGCTCTTCGGCATCGCCGGCTCGCTGATCCTCGGCTTCCTCGAATTGCAGGTGGCGCAGGCGCAGCGCCGCTTCCGCAACGAGGTCGAGAGCTGGCTCGGCACCCGCATCGCCAGCGCTCCCCTCGCCGGCCCGGGGCTCCAGCCGCTCACCGGCGATCCGCTCGCCGACAGGCTCGACAGACTCGGCGCCGCGATGACGGAAAGCGGCGCCAACAACCGCGCCGCGACGCAGGCGCTGGCCAGTCTCGCCGAGGGCATCCAGGGCCTCGTCCAGCACATGCGCTCCGAGCAGCAGCTCATCCGCGACTGGGTCGAGGCGCAGGCCTCGCGCGAGAAGGATCTCAAGCGGCTCCTGGAACGCCTCACTGCCGACAATGTGATGGAGCCGTGATGCGGCTGGCTCGTCCCCTTGCGTTCATCAGCGCCCGGCCCACCGACGAGCGGTCATCCCGGACGCAGCGAAGCGGAGATCCGGGATCCATTCCGGAGCATCGACCGGAGAGGTTTCGGAATGGATCCCGGGTCTCCCTGCGGTCGCCCGGGATGACGGTGCGTTTGAACGAACAGGCGATTTAGGGGACACGGAAACACCATGGCCCTCTCCCGCTCCCACCGCCGCGACGAGGTCAATTTCTGGCCGGGCTTCGTCGACGCGCTCTCGACGATGCTGATCGGCATCGTCTTCCTGCTCGCGGTCTTCGTGCTCGGCCAGTTCTTCCTCTCGCAGGAGCTGACCGGCAAGGACACCGCGCTCGACCGGCTGAACCGCCAGATCTCGGAGCTGACCGACCTGCTGGCGCTGGAGCGGTCCTCGAACCGCCAGGCGCAGGAGAGCCTGCAATTGCTGCAATCCTCACTGACCCGCGAGCAGGCCGAGCGCGGCCGCGTCCAGGACTTGCTCGCCGCGCAGCCCGGCAACCAGGCCGCCCAGCTCGGCGAGGCCCAGAAGGCTCTGGAAGCCGAGAAGCAGCTCTCCGCCCGCGCGCAATCGACCGTCGACCTGGTCAACCAGCAGATCATCGCGATGCGGCGCCAGCTCGCGGCCCTGGAGGAGGCGCTGGGCGCATCCGAGGCCAGGGACAAGGAATCGCAGGCCCGTATCTCCGAGCTCGGCTCGCGGCTGAACGTGGCACTGGCCCAGCGCGTGCAGGAGCTGGCGCGCTACCGCTCCGACTTCTTCGGCCGCCTGCGCCAGGTGCTCGGCACGCGGCCCGACATCCGCGTCGTCGGCGACCGCTTCGTCTTCCAGTCCGAGGTTTTCTTCGACGCCGGCCAGGCCGTGCTCAAGCCGGAAGGGCGCGGCGAACTCGACAAGCTCGGCGCCATCATCGCCGATCTCGGCCGCGAGATGCCGCCTGACATCCCCTGGATCCTGCGCGTCGACGGCCATACCGACAACCGGCCGATCCGAAACAACCCGCTCTACCCCACCAACTGGCATCTCTCCGCCGGCCGCGCCATCGCGGTCGTCGAGTACCTCGTCACCAAGGGCATCCCGGCCGACCGCATCGCCGCGACCGGATTTGGTGACAACCAGCCGCTCGACGTCGCCAACAATGACGAGGCCTGGCGCCGCAACCGCCGCATCGAATTCAAGATCACCGAGCGGTGAGGTCCGCCATGTCTGACGTTCGTCGCCGGCACCGGCGTTCGGCCTTTAAGGCGCTGGCGCTGATGCTCATCCTTGCCGGCGGCTCAGCCCTCGCCGAACCCCGCCATGCCACCGTCGAGGATTGCGCGGCCTGCCATGGCCTCGACGGCATCGCGCGTGACACCGAGGTGCCCCATCTCGCCGGCCAGAACGAGCGCTATTTGTTCAACCAGATGATGGCGTTCCGCTCCGGCAAGCGCGTCCACAAGGAGATGCGCTATATGGCGCGGACCATGAGCGTCGACGAGATCGCGGCGCTCGCCGCCTATTACGCGGCACTGCCGCCGCGCTGACCACGCGCCGAATGGGAGGAGCGAGAACCATGTCGACAGCCGAGCCCGCCGACGCCGCGCAGCGCCGCGCCAGGCCCCTGACCGTCTGCTACCCCGTCGAGGCCTTGCCGAAACCCGACATGGCGATGCTCGAACGCGCCCGGCACCATCTGACGAAGATCGACGAGGTTCTCGTCGCGCCCCGCGACGCCGAGGCCTTCCACGTCCCTGCCGGCCACTTCGTCCGCATCGTCGGCGTCGACGGCCCGCAGGTCGGCGACCTCAATCTCTGGAACAGCAACGACCTCTCCGAGCGCTTCTTCAGCGGCAAGACGCGCCAGCTCCACGCCACCCATGTCTCGACCGGGGACCGGCTCTGGAGCAGCCTGCCGTCCTTGAGGCCGATGGCGACGATCAGCCACGACACGCTCGGCTGGTACGGCTTCGACGCCGATGGCGGCGGCATCCACGACGTCATCGGCACGCGCTGCGACCCCTACACCAACCGCCTGCTATCGGGCGGCGACTACCACCATTGCTGCCATTCCAACCTGACGCGGGCTCTGGCAAAGGCGAAGGGTCTAGCCGTGAAGGATGCGGAAATGCATGTCCACGACGTGCTCAACGTCTTCATGTGCACCGGCTTCACCCGCGACACGCATCAGTACTTCATGAAGGCGAGCCCGGTGCGGCCGGGCGACTATCTGGAACTCTTCGCCGAGATCGACCTGCTCGCCGCGCTGTCGGCCTGCCCGGGCGGCGATTGCAGCACGACCCATTCCAGCGACGTCGCCGCCTGCCATCCGCTCAAGGTCGAGATCTTCCGCACGCAGCCGGAGCTGCTGGCAGGCTGGACGCCGCCGAAGCGCAGCGCCTATCCGCGCACGCATGGCCTCTGACGAAGTCCAGGCGTCGTTTGACAAGCATGACCTTGCGGAAGACTGATGGGCAGTCGAGAGAGTTTCCGGGGGGAAGCAGAATGAAAATTGCAGGCCTGGTGGCGTTCGCTGCCGTGATGTTGATCGGCACGCCGGTCGTCGCCCAACAGCAGCAGACCGAGATCGTTTTCTGCAACAAGACCGGCTCGAAGATCTTCACCGCGCTGGCGCATGTCCCCCCGGCGACCAAGAAATGGACGCTGACCGCCTGGCAGACGATTCCCGCCGGCGGCTGCAAGAGCGTCGCCCGCTGGAACACCGCGCTGTTCTACTACTATGCGGAGAAGGAAGGCCGGACCCTGCACTGGCCCGCCGCATCAGGCGTCGACAAGACCTTCTGCGTGCCCAGCCGGGCGATCACCCGCGAGATCGTCGGCGGAACCTGCGCAACGGGCGAGCGCAATGTCGGCTTCAAGGGCACGGTCCCGAATGCCGGCAAGTACACGATCAACCTCAACTCCTGAGCGGCGCGCCGCTACGCCGTCTCCAGCCCGAATTGCAGTGCCGCCAGCCTTGCATAGAGCCCGCCGCGCGCCTTGAGCTCGGCATGGGTGCCCTCCTCGACCACGCGCCCGTCCTCCATCACCAGGATGCGGTCGGCCGAGAGGATCGTCGCGAGGCGGTGCGCGACCACCAGCGTGGTGCGGCCTTTCATCAGCGCGTCGAGCGCGTCCTGCACCGCGCGCTCGCTTTCTGAATCGAGCGCGCTCGTCGCCTCGTCGAGCAGCAGGATCGGCGCGTCCTTCAGGACCGCGCGGGCGATCGCCAGCCGCTGCCGCTGCCCGCCCGACAGCGTCACGCCGCGCTCTCCGACGATCGTGTCGTAGCCCTTTGGCAGGGCCCGGATGAAGTCGTCGGCAGCAGCCAGCCTTGCCGCCTCCTCGACCTGCGCAAGCGTCGCCTCGGGGCGGCCATAGGCGATGTTGTCGCGCACCGAGACGCCAAACACCGTCGGCTCCTGCGGCACCAGCGCGAAGCGCTCCCGCCAGGCCTCGGGATCGGCCTCCGGCCCCGCGACGCCATCGACGACGACACGGCCAGACGCCGGATCGAAGAAGCGCAGCGCCAGCTGCAGCACCGTGCTCTTGCCCGCGCCGGAAGGCCCGACCAGCGCGACGCGCTCGCCGGGCTGCACCGTGAAGCTGAGCTGGGACAGCGCCGCGACGCTACGGCTGGGATAGCTGAAGGCGACGTCCTCGAAAGAGAGTTCACCGCGAGACGGCTGCGGCATCGGCCTGGGATGGGCGGGGGCGGCAATGGCCGGCTTCATCGCCAGGATCTCGCCGAGCCGGCCTGCGGCGCCGGCCGCGGCCGAGATCTCGCCATAGACCTCGGAGAGCTGACCCAGCGAACTCGCCGCCAGCACCGCATAGAGCAGGAACTGCGACAGCCGCCCGCCGGACATCCGGCCCTCGAACACCTCGGTCGCCCCGGTCCACAGCACCCAGACGACGCTGGCGCTGACCAGGAAGATCGCGACGCCCGACAGAAGCGCCCGCGAGGCGGTTGCCGCCCGCGAGGCGTCATAGGCCTCGTCGGAGGCCGAGGCGAAGCGCGCCGCCGTCTGCCGGGAGGCGCCGAAGGACTGCATCGTGCGGATCGCACCGACAGCCTCGGCGGCGAAGGCCGAGGCGTCCGCCAGCCGGTCCTGCGCCGCCCGGGCGCGCTTGCGCACCGAGCGCCCGGAGAAGACGAGCGGCAGCACGATCAGCGGGATCGCCCCGATCACGATCGCCGAGAGCTGCGGGCTGGTAATGATCATCAGGCTCAGCGCGCCGATGGTCATGATGGCGTTGCGCAGCGCGATCGAGGCCGTCGAGCCGAAGGTCGATTTGATCTGCGTCGTGTCGGCGGTCAGCCGCGAGACAAGGTCGCCGGCCCGGCTCGAATCGAAGAAGGCCGGCTCCAGCCGCGTCAGATGCGAAAACACATCCGAGCGCAGATCGGCGACGATGCGCTCGCCGACAGTCATGACCAGGTAGAACCGGGCCGAACTCGCCAGCGCCAGCACGGCAACAACGCCGATCAGCAGGATGAAATAGCTGTTGGCAAGCTGCTGCTCGCCGCCCGAGAAGCCGACATCGATGACCCGGCGCACCGCCACAGGCAGCGCCAGCGTCGCGACCGAGGCGACGACGAGGGCCAGCAGTGCCAGCCCGATGCGTCCCCTGTGCTTCAGCGCATAGGGCCAGAAGGATGCCAGCAAACGGAAATCGGGCCGGGCTGTCTTGTCGTCTTTTTCAGGCTCGGCCACGCGTCTTGATCCTGTTCTGCTTGCGCTGTCGGCCGCGCTGCGATATGTGCTCGCGACTTCACGACAGGCTCATACGAATTATTCGACGGGCCGGGCAGGCTTGCCTGCTTGTCGCCCACGCCCGTTTATCGACGTTTGAGGATTTAGCCATGGCCAAGACCGGCATCCACCCCGACTACCACACCATCAAGGTCGTCATGACCAATGGCACGGAATACTTCACCCGTTCGACGCTGGGCAAGGAGGGCGACACCCTCAACCTCGACATCGACCCGACGACGCACCCGGCCTGGACCGGCGGCACCCAGCACATGCTGGACCGTGGCGGCCGCGTTTCGCGCTTCAACTCGCGCTTCGCCGCGATCGGCTCGCTCGGCAAGAAGTGATCTGGCAGCGGGCGCTCTCGCCCGCGCTGATCTGAATCAAGAAGGCCCGGTCTCGCGACCGGGCCTTTCGTGTTTGAGCCTGTCCTCTGGAAAAACGGTGCTTCGTCGCGGCCTGCTCAGAGCGCCAGGCCGAGCCGGGCCTTCAGGCTGGCGAGCTGGTCCTGGACCGGATTGGCTTGCTCGGTGGCAGCCACCTTGCCCGACATCTGGCCCTCGAGATGGCGAATCCGGCCCTGGAGTCGGAAGGAATGGTCCATCAGGTCGCGCAGGCCCTGCGGCAGCAGCACCGCATCGGGCTGGGCCGGCGGCAGCATCGGCTCGGGGATCCTGACCTTGTCGTTCTCGGCGCGGGCCTGCTCGGCGGTCATCTCGCCCTCCGCGACCGCCCGCTGCACCAGAAGCCAGGAGGCGATCTGCATCAGCCGCGTCGTCAGGCGCATGCTCTCGGTCGCATAGGACAGCGCGACCTCGCGCGGCAGTGCCGCCGAGTCCTTGCGGCCGTCGCCGTCGAGATAAGCGGCCGTCTGCTCGACCAGCCCCATCCCCTCGCGAAACAGCACCATGAAGGCATCCGACTTGACGAAGCCGCGCGCGAACGAGATCGCGCCCTCATCGGCATTCCGCTCCAGCATCAGCACGTCGTTCATCGCGGTGTCTCCCCTCGGCACAATCCCGTATCCGCATGGCACGCGTCACGGTTCATGCCGCCGAAGTCGCAAGGATAGCGCCGATGGGCCGCCCCCGCGCCGGTAAGGTGTGGTTAACCTTAACGGGGATACAGACCATAAAAAAGAGCCGCCCGGAGGCGGCTCGAAGGTCAACAGGGAGGCGTCAAACAGAGCGGGCAGGAGCCACTCACATCCAGACAATCTGGACGTCTCGATTCATAGATTGGAATCGTTAATGGCCGCTTAACGCGGGCCGGCTCGGCCGCATTTTTCATCAATCTCGGTTTTCAGTCCGGCTTGCGGAAGAACGAATCGGCGGCCGAGCGCGATGCCGCCTTCTTCAGCCGCGCCTCGGCCAGGCGCTCGATCTCGGCCTGCAGCGCCGCGACGCGCAGATCGATCTCCGCCAGCGACAGCATCGACAGATCCTGCCCGATCTCGTGGACGGATTTGGGCTTCGGACGGTCATCGTCGGAAAACAGCGACATCGTCGCCTCCATCTGCGCGGGAGGCGCAGACTAGGGCCGACGGGCGCGAGACGCCACTGCCGGCCTTTGGCGGGTCCGAACTGCTTTTTCTTGGACAGCCGCCCACGCCTCACCTATAAGGCGCGCCATCCTGTTCATCGTCGATGATGTGGATGGCCGGCCGGGAAGGCCGGTCGGCGTCCGAGAGCTATTGTCCGCGACTTCAGGAGACAGTCCGTGTCGAATCCCCCGCTGATGCCGAAGGCCACCGCGGTCTGGCTGGTCGAGAACACGTCCCTGACCTTCGAGCAGATCGCCGAGTTCTGCAAACTCCACCCGCTGGAAGTGCGCGGCATCGCCGATGGCGAAGTCGCCGCCGGCATCAAGGGCCTGGACCCGATCAACTCCGGGCAGCTCACCCGCGAGGAGCTCGAGCGCGCCGCCGCCAACCCCGCCCATCACCTCAAGCTCGCCGAGCGCAAGGTCAAGGTGCCGGAGATGAAGAAGACCAAGGGGCCGCGCTACACCCCGGTCTCGAAGCGCCAGGACCGTCCCAACGCGATCCTCTGGCTGCTGCGCAACCATCCCGAGCTGAAAGATGCGCAGGTCATCCGCCTGATCGGCACCACCAAGTCGACCATCGCGCAGATCCGCGACCGCACCCATTGGAACGCCCAGACGCTGACGCCGATCGACCCGGTGAGCCTGGGCCTGTGCTCGCAGATCGATCTCGACTTCGAGGTCGGCCGCGCCGCCAAGGACCGCCCCGCAATGGTCGTCGAAGCCGGCTCGACCCTGCTTCCGGCCGAGGAGACCACGGCGCCCGCTCCCGCCCCGCTCAACCAGACCTTCTCCGACATGGGCAAGCCCAAGCGTGAGGAAGAAGCGGCGATCGACGTCGATTCCGTCTTCTCCAAGCTGAAGCAGATGAAGCGTCCCGCCGAGGACGACGAGGACTGAGATTGCCTCCAGAGGCTTTGCGTCTGAGGCCTGGCGCTTAGAGCCAGGTCTCCGGGTCGCGTTTGCCATGGATGACGCGGACGATGTCGACCCCATCCGCGGCTTCCTCATACAGAATGACGTAGTGGCCGAGCGGGAACAATCTGACCCGCTGGCCCAGTTCCGGGCGCGACGTGCCCATCCCCGGCATGCCGCCCAGATTGCCGAAGCGTCGATAGAGCGCGTCGATCCAGCGCCGTGCCGCTGAAGGGCTATCCAGATGAATGCCGGCCGCGATGGCCGAGATGTCGCTGATCGCCTGCGGCAGAACGCGAAAGCTCACCGTCGGTCACGCATCTTGTTCGCCGAACACATTGGCGCGAATGCGTGCGAAGGCGAGGTCGGCTTCGACCGGCTCCCCGCTCGCGATCCCCTCGTCATAAGCCTGCTTCAGCCGCGCCAGCTCCAGCGCGCGGATTTCCTCGCGCTGCTCCCAGAGGCGCAACGCGTCGCGAACCACCTCGCTGTTGGAGGCGTAGGCGCCGCTCTCGACGGCTTGGCTCAGCCGCGACAATTGCTTGGGCGACAGCGAGATGGTGAGGGGGCGCATGGCATCGTGTTTCATGCCCGAAATGTAGCAGTCCTCACAATTCCTCACAAGAACGCATAAGAGATCTCGCGGCGCTCCTATCCTAGCCCCCGCCCCCTCACCGCCACGCCGATCTCGTCGAGCACCGATGCATCCTCGATCGTCGCCGGCATGGCGTAATCCTCGCCATCGGCAATCTTCTTCATCGTCGCGCGCAGGATCTTGCCCGAGCGCGTCTTCGGCAGGCGCCCGACCGTCAGCGCCAGTCGGAAGGCCGCGACCGGACCGATCTTCTCGCGGATCAACGCCACCAATTCGCGCTCGATCGCATCCGGGCTCTGGGTGATGCCGGATTTGAGCACGACGAAACCGCAGGGCTGTTCGCCCTTGACCGCGTCCCTGACGCCGACGACGGCGCATTCGGCGACCGCGGGATGCGAGGCCAGAACCTCCTCCATGCCGCCCGTGGAGAGCCTGTGGCCGGCGACGTTGATGATGTCGTCGGTGCGCCCCATGATGAAGACATAGCCGTCGGCGTCGATGAAGCCGGCATCCGAGGTGTTGTAGAAGCCCGGATAGGCCGCGAGATAGGATTCGACGAAGCGCTCATCGGCCTGCCACAGCGTCGGCAGCGCGCAGGGCGGCAAGGGCAGCTTGATGACGATGGCGCCCATCGTACCGGCGGGCACCGGCCGCCCGCCCTCGTCGACGCATTGCACGTCGTAACCCGGCATCGGCACGGTCGGAGACCCCGGCTTCACCGGCAGCAGTTCGAGGCCGATCGGATTGCCGACGATGCAGGAGCCGGTTTCGGTCTGCCACCAATGGTCGATCACCGGCACCTTGAGGATGTCCTGCGCCCAGACCAGCGTGTCGGGATCGGCCCGCTCGCCCGCCAGGAACAGCGCCCTGAAATGCGACAGGTCGTAGGCCGGCAGCAGGCTCGCCTGCGGGTCCTCCTTGCGGATGGCGCGGAAGGCGGTCGGCGCCGTGAACAGCACCACCGCCTTGTGCTCGGCGATCAGCCGCCAGAAGGCGCCCGCATCGGGCGTGCCGACCGGCTTGCCCTCGTAGAGCACCGAGGTCGCGCCCTGCAGCAGCGGCGCATAGACGATGTAACTGTGGCCCACGACCCAGCCGACATCGGACGCCGTGATTATCACCTCGCCGGGCTTGACCCCGTAGAGATTGTCCATGGTCCACTTCAGCACGACCATATGGCCGCCATTGTCGCGCACCACGCCCTTGGGCCTGCCGGTCGTGCCCGAGGTATAGAGGATATAGAGCGGGTCGGTCGCCGCGACCGCGACGCAGTCCGCCTTGCGGCCATTGGCCTTGGCCGCGGCCACCAGCATGCGCCAGTTCTTGTCGCGCGTCGCATGCATCGAGGCTTCGACCTGCGGCCGCTGCAGGATCAGGCAGGCCTGCGGCTTGTGCGACGACAGGTCGATCGCCGTATCCAGCAGCGGCTTGTATTCGACGACGCGGCTCGGCTCTATGCCGCAGGTCGCGGCCAGGATGACCTTGGGCGCCGCATCCTCGATCCGTGTCGCCAGTTCCTTGGCCGCGAAGCCGCCGAACACCACCGAATGCACCGCGCCGATGCGGGCGCAGGCGAGCATCGCGAAGGCGGCCTCGGGGATCATCGGCATGTAGAGGACGACGCGGTCGCCCTTGCCGACGCCGAGATCCTGCAGCACTGCAGCCAGCGCCGAGACCTCGTCCAGCATCTGCGCGTAGGTGTAGACCGCCTTGGTGCCCGTGACCGGGCTGTCATGGATCAGTGCCGGCTGCTCGCTGCGCCCGTCGCGCACATGCCGGTCGAGCGCATTGAAGCAGGTGTTGCAGGTCGCGTCGGGAAACCAGCGGCCATAGGCACCCTGGGAGGCATCGAAGATGCGCTGCGGCGGCGAAATCCACTCGATCGCTTGCGCGGCTTCCGCCCAGAACGCCTCGGGATCGGCCTGCCAGCGCGCATAAGCCTGCTTGTAACGGCCCGCCTCGGTCATCGCACATCCTCCCCCCGGCTTGTTTTTATGATCTTCCCTTCACAGAGGCGCCGCCTGCCGTCGAGAGCGACTTTCGCACATGACGCCCCTGCGCCCTTGATCTTCTACCGCGCTTCGGAAGATGCCACGGTTGATCTGGCGCAATCGCCGCCTTCGCCTTTCGGACCCCTCCCGACCATGCTTCTCGACCCCGCCTTCTTCGCCGCCATGGTGCCGGCCGTCATCCTGATGGGTCTCTCGAAAGGCGGCTTCTCGGGTCTGGGCCTGCTGTCGCTGCCGTTGATGGCGCAGGTTGTCTCGCCCATCACGGCCGCCGCGATCATGCTGCCCGTCCTGATGTCGCAGGATGTCGTGACCGTCTGGTCCTATCGGCGCGATTTCGACCGCCGCACCCTGGCGACGCTGCTGCCGGGCGCGGTCATCGGCATCGTCGCCGGCTATCTGCTCGCGGCCAGGGTGGCGGACGGCGCCGTCGTGCTGGCGATCGGGCTGATCTCGGTCGTCTTCGCGCTGCGGAACCTGGTGTCCGGCGGCAAGGCGGAGTTGCCACCGACCCTGCCGAACTACCCGCAGGGCACCTTCTGGGGCGCGCTCGCAGGCTTCACCAGCATGATCGCCCATGCCGGCGGCCCACCCTACCAGATCTACACCATGCCGCTGCGCTTGGCCCCGTCCGTCTTCGTCGGCACGGGCGCACTGTTCTTCGCGATGATCAACGTCATCAAGGTCGTGCCCTATATCGCGCTGGGCCAGTTCACGACGCAGAACCTGACGGCCTCGCTGGCGCTGCTGCCGGTTGCGATCGTCTCGACACTCGCCGGTGTCTGGCTGGTGCGGAAAGTGCCGGTGAAGCGCTTCTACAGGATCATCTACAGCCTGCTGCTGCTGGTCGGACTGAAGCTGACCTATGACGGGCTGAACGGCCTGCACTGGCTGGGCTGAGACCTGCCGGCAAGGCGTCCCTCGCCTGCCGCCCCTTGCGCGCCATCGGACAAAGGGATGGATTACGGACAAGGCCCGTAGAGGCTAAGCCTGCCGCATGAGGGGGAAAGCCGCATGACGATCTCAGCCTACAATACCGATCTCGACCGCAACCCGGCCAATCACCAGCCGCTGACGCCCCTGCCCTTTCTCGAGCGCGCAGCCGCCATCTTCCCCAACCACACCGCGATCATTCATGGCCCGCTGCGGCGCTCCTATGCGGAGTTCTACGCGAGGTCTCGCAGGCTGGCGTCCGCGCTCGCCCGCCACGGCATCGGCAAGAACGACACCGTCGCGGCGATGCTGCCCAACACGCCCGCCATGCTCGAATGCCATTACGGCGTGCCGATGTGCGGCGCCGTGCTCAACACCCTGAACACCCGCCTCGATGCCGCGATCATCGCGTTCTCGCTCGACCATGGCGAGGCCAAGGTGGTGATCACCGACCGCGAATTCTCGAAGACGATGAAAGAGGCGCTGACGCTGTGCAAGGCGAAGCCGCTCGTCATCGACTATGACGACCCGGTCTATGACGGTCCCGGCGAGCGGCTGGGCAGCGTCGAATACGAGGACTTCATCGCCGGCGGCGACCCCGATTTCGCCTGGGCGATGCCGGCTGACGAGTGGGACGCGATCGCGCTGAACTACACCTCGGGGACGACCGGCGACCCCAAGGGCGTGGTCTACCACCACCGCGGCGCCAATCTGCTGGCGACCTCGAACATCATCACTGGCAATCTGGGCAGGCACCCCGTCTATCTCTGGACGCTGCCGATGTTCCACTGCAATGGCTGGTGCTTCCCCTGGTCGCTCTCGATCGTCGCCGGCACCCATGTCTGCCTGCGCCAGGTCCGCGCCAAGGCGATGTATGACGCGCTCGCCGACCATGGCGTGACCCATCTCTGCGGCGCACCGATCGTGATGTCGGCCCTGCTCAACGCACCCGAGGAGGAGCGCCGCGACTTCCCGCAGACGGTGTCCTTCTTCACCGCAGCGGCCCCGCCGCCCGAGGCTGTCCTCGCCGGCATGAAGCAGGCCGGCTTCGAGGTCACCCATCTCTACGGGCTGACCGAATGCTATGGCCCCTCCGTCGTCAACGACTGGAACGATGACTGGAACGCCCTGCCCGGCCCGCAACAGGCCGCGCTCAAGGCCCGCCAGGGCGTGCGCTACCCGGCGCTCGAAGGTCTCGACGTGCTCGACCCCGACACCATGGTCCCAGTCCCGCGCGACGGCACCACGCTGGGCGAAGTGATGATGCGCGGCAATGTCGTGATGAAGGGCTATCTCAAGAACGCGAAATCGACGCAAGCCGCCTTCGCGGGCGGCTGGTTCCACACCGGCGATCTCGGCGTGCGCTACCCCGACGGATACATCCAGCTCAAGGACCGTTCCAAGGACATCATCATTTCCGGCGGCGAGAACATCTCCTCGATCGAGGTCGAGGACGCGCTCTACAAGCACCCGGCCGTCCAGGCCGCCGCCGTGGTCGCCAGGCCCGACGAGAAATGGGGCGAGACACCCTGCGCCTTCGTCGAACTGATGCCGGGCAAGACGGCGACCGAAGCCGAGATCATGGCCTGGTGCCGGCAGCAGCTCGCCGCCTTCAAATGCCCGAAGACGGTGGTCTTCACTGAGCTGCCGAAGACCTCGACGGGCAAGGTCCAGAAATTCCGGCTGCGCGAGATGGCGCGGGGGCTGTAGCACCGCGCCATCTGGCCCCGAGTCAGGCTCAGGAGCGCGCGATCGTCCCGTCCGGCGTCGCGCTGTCGACCGCCTGCGGGACGACGCGCGACAGGCGCGCCAACAGTTCGTCGCGGGACAGGCCGGTCTGCCGGGTCAGTGCATCGATCATCTGCGGACCGAGCGCCTGTTCCAGATCGGGCGCCTCGACCTCCTGGTTCGGACCCTGCCGGACCCAGGAATCGGCCTTCTCGCCCTGGCCCGCCTGCTGGAACCGATCGACCAGTTCACCGATCATCCCACCAAGGCCGCCCGCCCCGAGCATACCACCGAGATTGCCGAGAATGCCGCCCTGCCCGCCCGCTGCGCTGGTCTGCCCCGGGGCGGCAGGGGCGCCGCTATGGGCCTGCGTCACGCCGCCAAGCCATTCGCCGATCTTGTCGCGGTTCTGGTAGCCGGCCACGGCCAGCAGGCCGAGCAACGCCGTCAGCGAGGGAAAGCCGCCATTTGAATCGTTTGCCATGGATCAGGCTCCTGATGATTGAGGGATCAGACGGCGCTTTTGCGGTTCGACAGCGCGGCCCAGACCACGAGAACGATGATCGCGCCGACGACGGCACCGATCAGGCCCGCGCCCTCGCCGGGCCCATACCACCCCATCGCCTGGCCGAGATAGGTGGCCACGAAGGCGCCGATGATGCCGAGGATCGTCGTCAGGATGAAACCCGACGGCTCGTTCGACCCCGGGGTGATGAATTTGGCGATGACGCCTGCAATGAAGCCGATGATGATTGTTCCGAGAATGCCCATGATGTCCTCCGCGTCGGCGTGCCCAGCCCGCTGAACCGCCGGCCCATCCCCAAGGTTCCCGGCCTGCGCAAACGAGATTGCAGCCGGGTCATGAAACCTCGACGACAACGGGGCCCGAGCGGGCACGCGCTCGTCAGTTCTCGACCGCCTTGGCAGGAGACGCAGGCGAGCTCGGCACGGACCAGGTGCTCGTCCAGGTCTCCGACAGGGTCCGGCCGCGCGCCTTCAGGAACATGCGCAGTTCCGCCGTCTGGCCGTTGGGCAGCGTCGCATCGACGATGGCGCGGAAGCCCTTCGCGTCGGGATTGGCGACCAGGATGGCGGCCGCGATCGTCCCCAGCGTCGTGGAAGCGGCGATCTCCACCCGCGCAGGGTCTGACAGGAAATAGGCGAGATCACCGCCCCAAAAATCGACGATGAAGCGCTTCTTGCCGACGCCTTCAGCCTGCGCGTCCTCGACGTCCGCGCCGCTGAAGCTGTTCTGCGTCTGAGCGTAAGGGTGCAGGTGCTCCGTCGTCGAGAGCGCCGTGATGCGGTAGCTGAACGCGGTGGGCTTGCCCACCTCCAGCGGCGTCTGCGGCGTCCAGCAGGCGACGATGTTGTCGAAGGCCTCGTTGTCGGTCGGAATTTCGATCAGCTCGACGCGCCCCTCGCCCCAGTCTCCCTGGGGTTCGATCCAGTAGCCCGGGCGGGCATGGTAGTGCGCCTCGAGATCCTGATAGTGGCCGAACTCGCGGTCGCGCTGCATCAGGCCGAAGCCCCGAGGATTCCTGTCGCCGAAGCTCGACACGCGCAGCGCCTTGGGATTCTTGATCGGGCGCCAGATCCACTCGCCGCCGCCCGTCTGCATCATCAGCCCGTCGGAATCATGGATCTCCGGCCGAAAATCCGTCCGCAGCGCCAGATCGCCCTCGCCGGCCTGGAACATCGAGGTCAGCGGCGCGATACCCAGTCGCGCGATGCTCTTGCGCGGGATGATCGTGGCGGTGACCTCGACATGGGTCTCCTGGCCGGGCGTGACGACATAGCGATAGGCGCCGGCGACGGAGGGCGAGTCCAGCAGCGCGTAGATCACCAGTTCGGTCGAGTCCCGCGAGGGCTCCTCGACCCATAAGGCCCGCATGAACGGGAACTCCTCGGTCTGCTCGCCGCCGACGTCGAGCGCCAGCGAACGAGCCGACAACCCGTAGCGCTGGCCCCGGCCGATCAGCCGGAAATAGCTTGCGCCAAGGAAGGAGATGACCTCGTCTTGCACCTTCGGATCGTTGAGATTGGTCGTGACGGCAAAACCCGCGAAGCCCAGGGACGGCGAGAGCTGCTTGGGCACCGGCACCTTGCCGTATTCGTACAGCCCCGTCGTGAACGGGATCGGCATCGGCGCACCGTAACGGATGACGTGTAGCTGCACCGGCTTGTCGTGCAGGAAGCCGAGATGGAACGGCAGCAGCCGGAAATCGGAACCGCCCTCCTGCCAGATCGCCTTGTCGCGGCGAAACCGGATCTCGCGGTAGCTGTCATAGGTCAGCTTCGACAATTCGGCGGGAATCGTGGCGCTCTCCGCGTCGAAAGGGCGCTCGCCGAGAATGCGCGCCTGCCGCACGACATCGTCATAGCCGAAGCTTTTGGCCTGCGGGACGCCTGCAGGCGGCGTCTGTGCGGCGGCCGGAGACAGACCCATGGCGCAAGAGGATAGCAGCAGCGCCAGCGCGTCACGGCGCGAACGGCCGAGCCTCGCGGCGTCCGCGACCGCGTCCGCTCCTTCCGTGGATCCGCTCGGGCGCCTGACGATATGAGGTTGCATGGTATCTCCTTGGCCTTGCGCAGGCCCAACAAGGCCCCGCGGCAGAAGTTCCACATGCTGTGTCTGATGGCAGCCTTCCCTGCCCCGTACATAAAAACCGGCCCCTTTCGGGACCGGCTGAACTCACACAACAGAAACGGGCCGCATCTTGCCCGCTGACGCCCTCAATGCAGCGTTCGGTCCGGCATCGTCTGCCGCACCCGCTCGATCTCTTCCTTCAGCAGCAGCTTCTTCCGCTTCATCTCGACCACGGTGAGATCGTCCGACGAGGGGCGGGACGCCGCCTGGGCAATGGCTTCCTCGAGTTGACGATGCTTGCGTTCGAGTTCGACGAGATGGGTCTGCAGCGACATCTGGATCCTCCTGATGAGCGGTTGACAGAAGCGAGTGTGACATAGAGCCGGCTTCACGTCTGCGGGGATGTCTCGCAGCGCGACATGACATTCTGTGATCCTCACCGACCCCTTTCCGCGACGGCACGAATGCGACACGTCGCGCTTGCGCCGATCGTTCCCGCTCTTGCGGGGCGCCCGGCGTCTCCGCATAGTCGCGGTCAATCGCGGCGATGATGAGATGGCAATGGGATTCGAGTTGAGCCTGGACGAGGTCGAGGCCTTCACCACCGAACTGGCGCGCCTGCGCGAGGAGCACCGCGACCTCGACAGTGCCATCGACGCGCTCGAACGCGTCGGCACGATCAACCAGATCCAGGTGCAGCGGTTGAAGAAGCGCAAGCTCTATCTCAAGGACCGCATCGCCCAGATCGAGGACGCGCTGACGCCCGACATTATAGCGTGACAGCTATTCAATCCTGCGCATCGGATCAGGATTTTCTCCATCTAAATCGATTTACATGGCTCCAAACACGCGGTAGAGCCCCGCTTGCCCGCTGCGCGGCATCCCCTTGCGGAAGGGCTCCTGCCGGGCTCCGTTGCCGACCTCCCGCAGGTGCGCTACAGGCAACGGACGAGATGCTTTCTTGGGATCAGACCATGGCCAGCCACGGACACCACGCCGACGACATTCCGCAGATGGATTATGCGGAGCATGAACGCACCTATCTGGGCTTCGTGCATTTCGCCGAGGTCGGTACGATCGCCTGCCTCGCCTTCGTCGCCGCGCTGGCCGTCGGCGGCCTGAAGCACGCCTGGGGCATCGCGATCATCGGCACGCTGCTGGCTCTGGTCGGCGCCGGTGTCGGCATCGCCTCGAAGTCGATCGGCTGGCGTGCGCCGGCGGTCCCCTTCGGGCTGCTGATGCTCTCGCTGATCCTGCTCTAGGACCGATATCTCCTAGGCTTCCTTGCCCATCATGCCGGAAAGGCCTGTCCCCGCCATGCGCATCGCCGTGCCAGCCGAAACGCAAGGGGCGGAAACCCGCGTCGCCGTGACGCCGGAAACCGTCCGCAAGTTCATCGGCCTGGGGGCCGAAATCGCCGTCGAGACGGGCGCAGGCCTCGCCTCCGGCATCAGCGACGCCGACTACCAGGCCGCCGGTGCGACGATCGCCGCCAACGCCGCTGAGGCGCTCGCAGGCGCCGCCATCGTGCTCAAGGTCCGCCGTCCCGCCGAATCCGAGATCGCAGGCCTGCCCAAGGGCGCCCTCGTCGTCGGCATCATGGACCCCTATGGCAACGAGGGCGCCGTCGATTCGCTGTCGAAGGCCGGCGTCGCAGCTTTCGCCATGGAGTTCATGCCGCGCATCACCCGCGCACAGGTCATGGACGTGCTGTCCTCGCAGGCCAACCTCGCCGGCTACCGCGCCGTGATCGACGGCGCCGCCGAATATGGCCGCGCCTTGCCGATGATGATGACGGCGGCGGGCACCGTGCCGGCCGCGCGCATCTTCATCATGGGCGTCGGCGTCGCCGGCCTGCAGGCGATCGCGACGGCGCGCCGCATGGGCGCGATCGTCACCGCGACCGACGTGCGCCCCGCCACCAAGGAGCAGGTCGAATCGCTCGGCGCCAAGTTCCTCGCCGTCGAGGACGACGAGTTCAAGCAGGCGCAGACGGCCGGCGGCTATGCCAAGGAAATGTCGAAAGAGTATCAGGCCAAGCAGGCCGAACTCACCGCGAGCCATATCGCCAAGCAGGACATCGTCATCACCACCGCGCTGATCCCCGGCCGCCCCGCGCCGAAGCTGATCTCGGCGGCGATGGTCGAGAGCATGAAGGCCGGCTCCGTCATCGTCGATCTCGCGGTCGAGCGCGGCGGCAACTGCGACCTCGCCAAGCCCGGCGAGGTCTTCGTAACGCCAAACGGCGTGAGGATCGTCGGTCACCTGAACGTGCCCGGCCGTCTCGCGGCCACCGCCTCGCAGCTCTACGCCAAGAACCTCTTCGCCTTCGTCGAGACGCTGATCGACAAATCGGCCAAGACGCTGGCCGTGAACTGGGACGACGAGCTGGTCAAGGCGACCGCGCTGACCAGGGACGGCGCCGTGATCCATCCGAATTTCGCGGCCAAGGCCGCGCCTGCGCCGGTCGAGCCTGCGCCTGTCGTCGAGGGGAGCGTCACCAATGGCTAATGCGACACCTGATCAGGCGCTCGAGCAGGCGCGTTCCGTCGCCACCGCGACCCGGCACGCTGCCGAGCTGGCGGCACAGCACGCCGACAGCATTGCCGCCGGCGCCAGCGCCGCGACCGGCGGCTTCGTCGACCCGACCGTCTTCCGCCTTGCCATCTTCGTGCTCGCCGTCTTCGTCGGCTACTACGTCGTCTGGTCGGTGACGCCGGCGCTGCACACCCCGCTGATGTCGGTCACCAACGCGATCTCCTCGGTCATCGTCGTCGGCGCGCTGCTGGCGGTGGGCGTCGAGGCGGCGCCTGCGCTCGGCGACGGGCCGGTCTGGGCCAAGATCTTCGGCTTCGTCGCGCTGATCCTCGCCTCGGTCAACATCTTCGGCGGCTTCCTCGTCACCGAGCGGATGCTGTCCATGTACAAGAAGAAGGGCTGAGCGCCGATGGCCGCCAATCTCTCCGCCCTTCTCTACGTCGTTTCCGGCGTCCTGTTCATCATGGCCCTGCGGGGTCTGTCGCATCCCACGACGTCGCGCCAGGGCAATCTCTACGGCATGGTCGGCATGGGCATCGCCATCGCCACGACCATCGTCTTCTTCCCGCCCTCCGGCTTCTCGGGCTGGCTCCTGGTCGTCGGCGGCATCGCCATCGGCGGCGGCATCGGCGCCTATATGGCCAAGCGCGTGCAGATGACGCAGATGCCGCAGCTCGTCGCCTTCTTCCACTCGCTGGTCGGCCTCGCGGCCGTGCTGGTGGCGGCAGCCGCGCTTTATGCGCCGAGCGCCTTCGGCATCGGCAATGTCGGCCGCATCAGCGGCGCCAGCCTGTTCGAGATGGGTCTCGGTGTCGCCATCGGCGCGATCACCTTCACCGGCTCGATCATCGCCTTCCTCAAGCTCGACGGCCGCATGAGCGGCAAGCCGATCATGCTGCCGCAGCGCCACGGCATCAATTTCGGGCTCGGCATCGCGCTCGTCGTGCTGCTCATGATCTTCCTGAAGACCGAGAGCCATGTCGTCTTCTGGCTGATCGTGCTGGTCTCGTTTGCGCTGGGCGTCCTGCTCATCATCCCGATCGGCGGCGCCGACATGCCCGTCGTCGTCTCGATGCTCAACTCCTATTCGGGTTGGGCGGCGGCCGGCATCGGCTTCACGCTCGGCAACATGGCGCTGATCATCACCGGCGCGCTGGTCGGCTCGTCGGGCGCGATCCTGTCCTACATCATGTGCAAGGCGATGAACCGGAGCTTCATCTCCGTCATCCTCGGCGGCTTCGGCGGCGACGATGCCGCAGCCGGCGCGGGCGGCGCGGTCGAAGCCCGGCCCGTCAAGCAGGGCTCGGCGGACGATGCCGCCTACATCATGAAGAACGCCGGCAAGGTCATCATCGTGCCGGGCTACGGCATGGCGGTGGCGCAGGCCCAGCACACGCTGCGCGAGATGGCCGACCTGCTCAAGAAGGAAGGCGTCGAGGTCAAATACGCCATCCACCCCGTCGCCGGCCGCATGCCCGGACACATGAACGTGCTGCTGGCCGAGGCCAACGTGCCCTATGACGAGGTCTTCGAACTCGAGGACATCAACTCGGAATTCGGCCAGGCCGACGTCGCCTTCGTCATCGGCGCCAACGACGTCACCAACCCCGCCGCCAAGACCGACAAGACCTCGCCGATCTACGGCATGCCGATCCTCGACGTCGAGAAGGCCAAGACCGTGCTCTTCATCAAGCGCGGCATGGCGGCAGGCTATGCCGGCGTCGAGAACGAGCTGTTCTTCCGCCCCAACACGATGATGCTCTTCGGCGACGCCAAGAAGGTCACCGACGACATCGTCAAGGCGATGGCGCACTGAAGCCACGCGCCTGACTTCGTCATCACAATGCTGCAAAGGGCCGGCTTCCATGCCGGCCCTTTTTTCTTGCGGAGTTTCGTTTCAGTGACCCTCACGATCCGAGAAATGACGGAAGGCGACGAGACGGCCGTGCTCGGCCTGCTGCTGGAGCTGACCGGTCATGAGGCGAGCCTGAACCCGGCCCGCACGACAGGGCCCGCGGCGGCGCAAGCCTGTCTCGCTGACGATCGCGAAAAGGCCGCCGCCCATGGAGGGACGCTGTTCGTGGCCGAGCAGGCCGGCGAGGTCGTTGGCTATCTCGCCTTGCGCCTCGAACGAACCGGGCCTTTCGTGCATGAGCATCTGCGTGATCACGTCTATATCGAGAACATCGTCGTCGCTGCGAGCCAGCGCGGAACCGGCGTCGGACAGGCGCTCTTGGCGCAGGCCGAACGCTTTGCCCGCGCCTCGGGTTGCAAGGTCATCCAGCTCGGCGTGCTGACGGGCAACGAGATGGCTCTGAAGGCCTATCGCCGTGCCGGCTTCGACAGCTTCGCTCTGGAGATGGCCAAGGTGCTCGACTGAGCGTCGCGCGATCGCCACGCTGAACGGAGACAGTCTTCTCCATGAGAATCCTGAAACCTGTCCTGCTGTTCGGCCTTGCCGTCTATCTCGGCCTGCTTGGACTGCTCTTCGTCCGGCAGCGCGACCTGGTCTTTCCGCGCAATCCCGCGCGGGCCGATCTCGCTGCCGCCGGGCTGCCGGCGGCAGAGGAGGTCACGCTGATCGCAGCCGATGGTGAGCGGCTCGTCGCCTGGGCGGTGCCGCCGCGCACGGGACAGCAGGCGATCGTCTATTTCCACGGCAATGCGGGCAATCTCGGCAGCCCAGGCCGTGTCGCCCGCTTCCGCGCCCTGACGGAAGACGGCACCGGCCTGCTCGCGGTCAGCTATCGCGGCTATGGCGGCTCGACTGGCAGCCCGACGGAGGAGGGGTTGCACCTCGATGCGCGCGCGGCCTATGGCGCCGCCGTCGAACGCTTCGGCGCGGCCCGGCTCGTCGGCTACGGCGAATCGCTCGGCACCGGCGTCGTGCTGAAGCTTGCAGCCGAGGTACCCCTCGCGGGTGTCGTGCTGGAGGCACCCTATCTGTCCACCGTCGCCGTGGCGCAGGGCATCTATCCCTTCGTGCCGGTCGGCCTGCTGATGCAGGATACGTTTCGCTCAGAGGCGGTGATCGGCAGCGTGCGCGCGCCGCTGCTCGTCCTGCATGGCGAGCGCGACAGGGTCATCCCCTTCGCACAGGGCGAGGCGCTCTACGCTCTCGCGAACGCGCCCAAACGCTTCCTGCGCTTCCCGAAGGGCGGCCACGAGGACCTGCCTGCTCACGGCTCGCTGCCGGAAATCAAGCGCTTCCTGGCCGAAGTCGCGCGGGGCGGAATGTCCGGCTCCGAGAGCGCGACCGCCGGGGAGTGAGAGCTGTCCCCGTCATTCTCGGGCGAAGCGAAGCGCAGACCCGAGAATCTCTTGCCGGAGATGCCCAGCCTCAGCTCCGGAACAGGCCGCCGCCGCCGAGACGTCCCTGGCCGGCCCGGGCGGTGGCGTTGTTGCCGTCCAGCCCGAGCGCGCGCTGGTAGCTCTGGGTCGCTTCGGATTTCTGGCCGAGCTTCTCCTGGGCGAAGCCGCGACCGGCCCAGGCATCGGCGCTGCGGTTGTCGACATTGAGTGCGGCCGTGAAATCCTCGAGCGCGGCATCGTATTTGCCCACCGCGTTCAGGCTCTGGCCACGCGCGATGTAAGGCGGCGCGTTGTAGGGGTTGCGGTCGATCACCGAATCGAAATCGGAGATCGCATACTGGTGCTGGCCTTCCTTCTGGTAGACCAGCCCGCGCGCATGGAAGGCCTCGGCCGATTCCGGGTTCAGCCGGATCGCCGTGTTGAGATCGGCCAGCGCCTGCTGGCTGTTGCCCTGGGCGCGCAGCAGGTTGGCGCGCGCGATGAAGGCCGGGGCGTAGTTCGGCGAGGCGGTGGTCGCCTTGTTGAAATCGGCGAGCGCCGCGTCGTTGCGGCCGCTCTGGCGCAAGGCGAGGCCGCGATTGGTATAGGCCGAGGCCAGATTGGGATCGAGCTGCACCGCCTTGGTGAAATCGGCGATCGCATCCGAGAAGCGGCCGACGCGGGCATAGGCCGAGCCGCGCGTGTTGTAGGCGCCGGGATCATTGGGATTGCGGCTGATCACTTCCGAGAGCGATCCGATATTGACGCTCGCTTCCGCCGCCGAAGCCATGTCGAGTTCAGCGACCGACTGCCCCGACAAGCTGGAAACGGTGTCGCAGCCCGCGAGCACGAGCGCCATGCCCGCCGCCGCCAGCCAGTTCCTGCCATGCATGATGCTGTATCCCATCGGTCCGGTTCCGTGCCTCGTCTGCGCCGCCGCCCCAAACCGGACCGTCGCCGCGTCATCGCGCTCCCCAACCGACAGCGCCCCGCTCCAGAGAACGCCCGCTTTGTGCCAAGAGTTGGTTAACGCCGCCGGAAAAGCAACAGCGCCCGGAGCGGGCTCCAGGCGCGGTCAAGTCTCATGGTGTCGCCTGCATGGCTGAAATGCCACCGCTGGACGAACGAAATCAGGGGCGCTTCGGCTTCACCGGCGCCGGCAGCAGGCCTTCGCGCTGAAGCTTCTTGCGGTGCAGCTTGCGGGCGCGGCGGACGGCTTCCGCCTTTTCGCGTGCCTTTTTCTCGGAGGGCTTCTCGTAATGGCCGCGAAGCTTCATCTCGCGGAAGACACCCTCGCGCTGCAGCTTCTTCTTGAGCGCGCGGAGAGCCTGATCGACGTTGTTGTCGCGAACGAGAACCTGCACCGTGAGTGTCCGTCTTTAGCGGGTTGGTCTAATGGGTTTCGATGGAGCGACACTGCGACGCAGATCGCCCCGAAGGATCGTGCGGATATCAGAGTTCAGCCTGGCTGTCCACGCCGAAAAGCCCGAAAAATCGACGATAACGCGCAACGCGCCTCGGCTCGCCGATGGCCTCAGCTTCGCTCCGGCCAGACCCGCGTGACATGGCCCATCTTGCGGCCCGGCCGCGCTGAGTGCTTGCCGTAGAGATGCAGATGCGCACCCGGCTCCGCCAGCAGATCGCGCCAGCGCAGGGCGGCGTCGCCGATCAGGTTTTCCATCTCGACACGGCCACGCCGCGCAGCCGATCCCAGCGGAAAGCCACAGACGGCCCGGACATGCTGGTGGAACTGCGAGGTCTGCGCGCCCTCCGAGGTCCAGTGCCCGGAATTATGCACGCGCGGCGCGATCTCGTTGACGACGACGCGCTCGCTCGCGCCCTCGCCGACCACGAACAGCTCGACCGCGAACACCCCGACATATCCCAGCGCGGCGGCGATCTGTCGCGCCGCCTCGATCGCGGCGGCTTCCGTCGGCGCCGAGACCTGCGCCGGAACGCGGGTGAAGGCGAGGATGTGGTCGCGGTGCTCGTTCTCGCAGAGATCGAAGGCGGCGAAGGTGCCGTCGGTCCCCCGCGCGGCGACGACCGAGACCTCGCGGGCGAAGGTGACGAAGCCTTCGAGCACGGCGGGCTGGCGGCCGATCGCCGCATAGGCCTCCGCGAGATCGGTGCCCGCCAGAATCCTGACCTGGCCCTTGCCGTCATAGCCCAAGCGCCGCGTCTTCAGCACGCTCGGGCGGCCGAGCGCGGCGACCGCAGCCTCGAGGTCACCCAGCGAATCGACGGCGCGAAACGGCGCGACCTCGAGCCCGAGTTCGGCGACGAAGCTTTTCTCGCTGAGCCGGTCCTGGGTCACCGCCAGCGCGCGCGCTCCCGGATGCAGCGGTTTGCGCTGGCTGAGGAAGGCAGCCGTCGCGGCCGGCACGTTCTCGAACTCGTAGGTCACGACGTCGACGGCATCGGCGAAGCGGGCCAGCGCCGCCTCATCCTCATAGGCAGCCACCGTGCGGGCGGCGGCCACGTCGAAGGCGGGGTTCTCGGTTTCGGGCGCGAAGATGTGGCAGCGGATGCCGAGATCGGCCGCAGCCAGCGCGATCATCCGCGCGAGCTGCCCTCCCCCGATGATGCCGAGCACGGCGCCGGGCGCCAGCGCCTGTCCCGCGAAAGCCGGCATGCTCACGCCTCGTCCTTGGCGGGGCGTTCCGCGATCGCGGCGCTCTGGCGGGCACGATAGGCATCGAGCCGGTCCGCCAGGCCCTCGTCCGACAGCGCCAGCACGGCAGCCGCGAGCAAAGCCGCATTGACCGCCCCGGCCCGGCCGATGGCCAGCGTGCCGACGGGAATGCCAGCCGGCATCTGGACGATCGAGAGCAGCGAGTCCTGCCCCGACAGCGCCTTGGACTCGACGGGAACGCCGAACACCGGCAGCGGCGTCAGCGACGCCGTCATGCCCGGCAGGTGGGCGGCCCCACCCGCACCGGCGATCACCACCTTGAAGCCCGCGGCCTTCGCGCCCGTGGCGAATTCGACCATACGCTGCGGCGTGCGATGCGCCGAGACGATGCGGTCGTCATGGGCGATGCCGAGCGCGTCCAGCGTCTCGGCGGCATGGCGCATCGTCGCCCAGTCGGACTGGCTGCCCATGATGATGGCGACGGGCGCGGATATGGTGGCCATGACAGGGAGCGCTTCCGGAACGCTGGAGAGGAAGCGCGCGATCTAGACTGCCCGATGCCGCACAGGCAAGCGCCGAATCGGGAAAGGGCTCTTATTGGGACGGAAACAACCCCGCGCCGTCATCCAGGGCGCAGCCCTCGGGTCCGATCTACGATCGGCCCAAGGATGAACTCCGCGGAGACCCGGGATCCATGCCGGAACGCTGATCCGGAAAGGCTCCGGCATGGATCCCGGATCGGCGCCGCGACGCGGCTTGTCCGGGATGACGGCGCAGATGGAAAATCGGGGGAGAGACCGCCTCAAGCCGTTGCCGCCAACCCCGCCCGCGCCATCGCCGAGGCCTGGTCGGCCGCAACGGTCTCGATCTTGAAGCCCTCGATTTCCGCCTCGAACAGCCGGTGGAAATTCAGCTCGGCGTCGAGATGCAGGAACACCCCGCCGAGCCCGATCGCGGCCCGGTCCATGAAGACGAATTCGCGCGGCACCTTGACCGGCCCGCGCATCTTCAGCGCCTGATGCACCTCGAAGGCCTGCCGCCGGCCATATTCCGCCGGGCTGACGCCCTCGGCGATGCGCCTGACGCGGTCCTCCAGCAGCGGCCCGTAGATGAAGCGCGCCCAGATGTTGAGCGTGTCGACCAGCTCCTTGGTCAGCCCCTTGAAGCCCCAGGTCTCGTAGGCATGGACGACGCGCGCCTCGTCGCCCTCGAGCAGGCCGCGATAGAGATCGACGACGCCGCCGACGAAGGACGGCGGGAAGATGCGGATGCAGCCATAGTCGAGCAGGTTGATGCCCTGGGGCGCACCGTCCTCGGAGAAGACGGTGTAGTTGCCCAGATGCGGGTCGCCATGGATGACGCCGTGATGGCTGAAGGGCCGCCACCAGGCCTTGAACATCGCCGTCGAAATCCGGTCGCGCGCCTGCTGGTCGTCCTGCTTGTGGGTCAGGATGCCGTCGCCCTCGAGCCAGCGCATGGTCAGGAGCCGCCGCGTCGAGAGCGAGACTTCGAGTGCCGGCACGCGAACCTCCGGCGTCGCCGCCAGCATCTCCTGATACAGCGCGATGTGCCGGCCCTCGCGCTGATAGTCGAGCTCCTCGCGGACGCGCGCGCCGATCTCCTTGGCGATCTCGCTGGTGTCGATCACCGGGTCCATGCGCCGGTGCAGCGCAAACAGGATGTCGAGCTGGGAGATGTCGGCCTCGACGGCCGATTCCATGTCCGGATATTGCAGCTTGCAGGCGAGCGCGACGCCCTCCAGCGTCGTCGCCCGATGCACCTGTCCCAGCGACGCCGCCGCCGAAGGCTGCAGCTCGAACGAGCCGAAGCGCTCGCGCCAGTTGGCGCCGAGTTCCGCCATCATCCGGCGCTTGACGAAGGCCGCGCCCATCGGCGGCGCCTGCGACTGCAGCTTCTGCAGCTCGGCGGCATATTCCGGCGGCACGACATCGGGAATCGTGGCGACGAGCTGCGCCACCTTCATGATCGGGCCCTTCAGCCCGCCCAGCGCCTTGGCCAGCGCCTCGGCATTGGAGGCGTTGCGCCCCTCCATCCCGAACAGCCGGGCGCCCGCAATCCGCGCCGCCACCCCGCCGACATTGGCCCCGACACGCGCATAGCGCGCCGCACGGGCGGAAAAGCGATTGGCTTCGGAGTCGTGCTCGGACATGGGGCTCGGGTGTTAGAGACCAAGAACTTTTAACGATGTAAGACGCGCTGTCGCCAACACCAGTGCGGCAAACACGTCGAATGTGAAGGGAGCATGCTTGAAATTGGTCTTTGAACCCACGGGCCGGACCTTACATGCGCCTTATCAGGCTCTTGCACCATATCATGGCCGTCTCTATTGCCCAGTTAGTTTGCTGGGGCGTCAGCGTTGGCATCTCGGCCTGCCCGGGTCCGTGCGCAAATGGGTTTCTTACGTCGCTGAACATTTTGGTAAGAAGCTCTCCCTCCCAAACGTCAATAAAACGCCCATTTGCTTTGCTCATCAGATTATCAACGTAATTGGCCGCGCCTTTCTCGGTGCCCTTTGTCCAACCTTTTACGTCGCTGATAATTTTTATGCAGCTTTCGACCGCGCTGACAGCATGAAACGCGGCGGTTCGATCTCCCTTATCACGTCGGTCAATGGATTCTTTTATTTGAATGTCCACATTCTTCCATCGCGGATCATTGACCAATTCCCAAAAAGGTTTCTCGACAAATGTCCCGATCAATTCGTCATCAGACAATTGCAGCAATCCATTGTGGAAATTCAATTTATATCGAGCAAGCCTAAGACGCTCATTTAAATCTTTTACCAACTCCTGAAATGCGGCGTTAATACGAGCATTATGCGCTATTATTCCGTCCACCTGAAGGCCCGGAATCTTCAATGATCTAGCCAATCTATGAAACTCATCGTTAGATTTGGCCTTTGCAATGGCAGCAGGCAAATCTGCGTTAGCAGATTTAATTTGCTGCCAACGGAGTTGGAATCCAATCTCGACGAGGCTGAGCCGCTCTTTCACCCAAGCGTCACCCTGGCTCAGGTCAGGAGGCATCTTGATAAGATAGTTTTTGCAGATATTGGAATAATTAAAAGTATGCGCGATAGTATTTTCGTTGCCATTCCATTTAGTTTTTTGCCACCAAAATCGATCGCTTAGATAATCTCGCCCAACCTCCAATGCCATCTTATCGTGCACTATCTTGAGATATTCTTCGCTCCTCTCCGAAGCCGTATCTGATGATTGGCCAAGCCACAGCGGGTCCATCATCATGACGGCCGCTTGGTTCATAAAGCGCCTATCCTCCTCAAAGTATTGGTTTCGTATCTGCACATTGGAATATCTACGGGCAAAAATATCCGTAATCACCGCTGTCACTCCTATGTTGACGGACTTTCCACAGCACAACGGGATTTTAGATCGAAAGCTGTTTATCCTGAGCCGCCAACTCCGCCCTCACCTCAGCCAAGCTGGCCACGCGCCCGCCCGCCGCCTCGACCAGCCTCGCCGTCTCCGCCACCAGCGCCGCATTGCTCCGCTCGCAGCCGAACGGCGCATCCTCCAGCCCGGCCCGCACATGCACCCCGCGCGCGACCGCCGCCGGGATCAGCCCGGTGAGATCGACGCCCAGCCCCGCGATCATCACCGGCGCATCGGGCGCGTCCTCCGCCAGCAACCTGAGATGCGCGTCGAGCGCCCAGTCGCGCGGCGGGAAGCCCCAGGCGAAGGCGTCCGAGAACATCAGCCGGTAGATCGGCGTCGGCAGTCCGGGATAGGCCTTGGCCAGCGCTGCCCCCAGCCGCGTGAAGCCGGGCTCGTAGATCGCATAGCTCGGATGGATCTTGTGGGCCTGCGCCACCGCCATGCCCTCGCGGATATGCTCGCCGGGGTTCTGGTAGATGAAGCCGGGCTCGCCCTCGGGGATGCCGGCGAAGGTCGTCCAGTTGCAGGAGCCGGGATCGAGCACGCCCCATTCGGCGAGCCCGCGCTTGGCCAGTTCCTCCAGATGGGTGTAACGACCCGAGCCGATCATGTCCCCCGCATAGCCCGAGCCGAGGATCGGGATCGTCGGATAGACGATGGCGTCGACCTTCGCGCGGATGCCCTCGATCGCCTGGGCGTAGAGCTCCCAATCGTCGCGCTGCCGGCCGGTCTCGACGTCGTAGACATGCAGATGAACGATCGCAGCGCCCGCCTCGACCGCCGCGATCCCGTCCGCGACGATGTCGGGAATCGTGATCGGGATGCCCGGCTGGCGCTCTTTGCCCCAGGGGCCGTTGATCGCGGCCTCGATCCAGATGGGCTTGGTCATCGCACGCTCCTCATGCCGGCGCATCCTTGGGCCAGTTGTCGCGAATCCAGCGCGTCAGCCCGTCCTCATCGACCTCGCCGGCAGCGAGCGCGAGGATGGCGGCGGCGGCCATGGCCTGGGACGGCGCGAACGGAATGCCGTTGAACCGCAGAAAGGTCATCATCGCGAGGAAGGCAGCCCGCTTGTTGCCGTCGATGAAAGGATGGTTTCGCGCGAGCCCGAACGCATAGGCCGCGGCCAAGGCCGCGAGATCGGTCTCGCCATAGGCGAAGCGGTTGATCGGTCTGGCGACCGCGGATTCGAGCAACCCCTGATCGCGTATGCCCTCGGGTCCGCCATAGATCGCCAGTTGCTCAGCGTGCATATCCTGGATCGTCTCGACGCTCAGCCAGAGCGGCTCCGTCATTTGGCCAGCTCACGCATTGTATCGGCGTAGTCCTTCATCACCTGACGTGCGATCGCCATGGCCCGGGCATGTGTGTCGTCGTGGCGCTGCAAACGGACTCCGCCTTCCGGCTGCCGCACGAACTCCAGCCGGTCGCCTTCCGCGAAACCAAGCTGTGCGAGCAACTCCTTGGGCAGGATGAGGCCAACCGAGTTCCCGATTTTGCGAAGCTGCAGAACGGCCGCACTGTCGGTGGCCGGCTTGACGGTCTCGTTCATGGCATATCTCCAACCGCGTTATACAGAATGTATAACGCGAAACGAGGATGGTGGCTACGATCATCGCCGTATCCTTGTTCCTCGTTGCCAATCCATGTCGTGGTCCGTCTAATCAAGCCCTTGATGGATAAGGTTACAGATGCTTCAGCGCCACGCGACCTACGCCGAGACCTTCGACAGCTTCCGCTGGGCAATCCCCGAGCGCTTCAACATCGGCGTCGCCTGCTGCGACCGCCATGCCAATGGCACGGCCAAGCCGGCGCTGATCTATGAGGACGAGGCGACCGGCGTCGCCACCCTCAGCTTCGACGACCTCAAGCGGGCCTCGAACCGCATCGCCAACATGCTCCGCGGCCATGGCATCGGGGCGGGCGAACGCGTCGGCATCCTGCTGCCGCAGCGGCCCGAGACGGCCATGGCGCATCTTGCCGCCTACAAGCTCGGCGCCATCGCGCTGCCGCTCTTCATCCAGTTCGGCCCCGAGGCGCTGGAACACCGGCTCCAGCACAGCGGCGCGGCGGCGCTGATCACGGATGCCGAGAACCTCCCCAAGATCGAGGCGATCCGCCATGCCCTGCCAGATCTCAGGCGCATCTTCGTCGTCGATGGCGCGGGCGGCACTCTCGATCTCGCGGCCGAGATGGCGAAGGCCTCCGACGATTTCGCAGCCATCGACACCCGCGCCGACGATCCCGCCGTGATCATCTACACCTCCGGCACCACCGGGAAACCGAAGGGCGCGCTCCATGCCCACCGCGTCCTGCTCGGCCATCTGCCCGGCGTCCAGATGCCGCAGGACTTCTTCCCGCAACCGAGCGACCTGTTCTGGACCCCGGCCGACTGGGCCTGGATCGGCGGGCTGCTCGACGTGCTGCTGCCGAGCCTCTTTTTCGGCGTGCCGGTGCTCGCCTCGCGGGCCCGCAAGTTCGATCCGGAGGCCGCCTTCGCGCTGATCGCGCGGCATCGGGTGCGCAACGCCTTCCTGCCACCCACCGCGCTGAAACTGATGCGCCAGGTCCGCGATCCCCGCCGCTTCGGCCATGGCCTGCGCTCGATCGGCAGCGGCGGCGAGACGCTCGGCGCCGACATGCTGGACTGGAGCCGCGAGACCTTCGGCTTCGCCGTCAACGAGTTCTACGGCCAGACGGAGGCCAACCTGCTGGTCGCCAATTGCGAGAGCCTGTTCCCGATCAGGCCGGGCTCGATGGGGCGCGCCGTGCCGGGCCACCGCGTCGCGGTGATCTCGCCCGAGGGCAGCGAACTCCCGCCCGGCGAAACCGGACTGATCGCGGTGGCGCGGCCCGATCCGGTGATGATGCTCGGCTACTGGAACGATCCCGGGGCGACGGCAGCCAAGTTCGCCGGCGACTGGCTCGTCACCGGCGACACAGGCACCTGCGACGAGGACGGCTATCTCTGGTTCCAGGGCCGCGACGACGACATCATTTCCTCGGGCTCCTATCGCATCGGCCCCGGCGACATCGAGGACTGCATCATCCGCCACCCCGCCGTGCTGATGGTCGCGGTCGTCGGCGTGCCCGATTCCATCCGCACCGAGATCGTCAAGGCCTTCGTGCTGCTGAAGCCGGATGCGGTTCCCAACGAAGCGCTGGCCGCCGAGATCCAGGCCTTCGTGCGCGACAGGCTGGCCGCCTATCAGTATCCGCGCCATGTCGAGTTCGTGACGGAACTGCCGATGACCGCGACGGGAAAGATCCGGCGGAAGGATTTGAGGGACATGGAGGCCGCGCGGAGGCGGCAAGGGCAAGCGGGGTGAAAGGCGTCATGCTCGGGCTTGCCCCGAGCAGCTCTGGCCGGAGGAGGCCTGCGGCGCTAACGGCCTGAGATTCTCGGGTCTGCGCTTCGCTTCGCCCGAGAATGACGGGCCCCAGCGCGCGCGCCTATCCGACCTCCAGCACCAGCTCGAAGGTCATCAGCACCGGGTTGTCGCCACGCCGATAGCGCCCCTTGGCCATCGCGCCGGTGTAGTCGACCAGCGCGACATCGACCTGCGCCTCCGGTCCCGCTCCGTCATCCACGATCAGCCCAGTCGTGATCGCAACCTCGGTGGCGAAGTTCTCGACCACCCCGCCATCCTCGAAGCGCGCGCCGATGGTCGAGCCGACGCCGCCATGGATCGTCGCCCGAGCAATGCCGCGCTCGGCACAGAACGCTTCCAGCGCGCCGCAGAAATCGACGTTCGGCTTCACCCTCAGCGCGAAGAAGCGCCCTTCGCGCGTCGCGCCCAGCAGCTCGGACGGCTTCGGCCCGAACAGCTTGAAATGCGTCTCGGGATCGGGCTCGGCCAGGAAGGCGGCGCCATCGAGCCCGACGGCCTGCAGCGTGATCGCCTCGGAGACGATCGTCTCGTCGGGCAGGATATGGCCGCCACCGCGCCGCCCGTCGCACTCGACCCAGAGCGCATGGGCGTGGAAGAAAGGCGCGCCGTCGCGCAGGCCGAAGGTCATCGCGCCCAGCTCGATGCGGGCGACGCCAGCCGGCCGGAACGTGTCGGTGTAGAAGGCGGCATGCTCGGGCGTCTGCGACAGCGCCGGCATGACATAGGCGAAGGGCGAGAGCGCCAGCCCGTCGAGCTTCACCGTCCCGCTAACGAAGCCGGCCGCCGCGAAGCTGCGCCTGACCGCCTCCAGCAGCGGCAAGCCGGCTTCCAGCGTCATCGGGAAGCGCAGGCCGTGGCACTCCGCCCACTGGATGCGGCCGGGCGTCTCCGGCCCGGGCTGCTGGATGCGCCTCACGAGCCCTGCCCCCTCAGCCAGTCCAGCTGTCCGCGCGCTTCCAACTCATCGCGCACGAGGCGTTTGGGCACCTTGCCGTATCCGGATTTCGGCAGCGCCTCCCAGAAGAAGAAGCGCTTGGGCATCTTGTAGCGGGCGATCTTCTCCGACAGGAACCCGGCGATCTCCGCCTCGTCGGCCCGGGTCCCGCCGCGGCAGACGCAGACCGCGACGCCGATCTCGCCCCAGACCGGATCGGGCAGGCCGAGCACCGCGACCTCGGCGATGGCGGGATGGGTCAGGATCTTCTCCTCGATCTCGCGCGGATAGATGTTCGAACCGCCGGAGATGTACATGTCGGACGCGCGGCCGGTGATGTAGACGAAGCCCTGCTCGTCCATGTGCCCGAGATCGCCGGTGCGGAACCAGCCGTTCCGGAACGACTTCGCATTGGCCTCGGGGTTGTCGTAATAACCGGCGAAGACGGCAGGGCCGATGACGCAGATCTCGCCCTGGACGCCGGTCTCGACCTCGCGGCCCTCGTCGTCCTGGATCTGCACCTGCATCGCCGTGCGGGCATAGCCGCAGGTCCCGATCCGCGCGTGCGGCCCGTCCTCGGCGACATGCAGCGAGGGCGGCAGCACGGTGATGTTGCCGGTGACTTCGCCCAGCCCGAAATACTGCACCAGTACCGGCCCGAGCGTGGCCAGAGCGCGCTTCTGGTCCTCGCGATACATCGGCGCGCCCGCATAGATGACGTAGCGCAGGCAGGAGTGATCGTGCTGCTCGACGGCTGGATGCTCGACCAGCATCTTCAGGATCGTCGGCACCGTGAACAGGCTGGTGACGCGGTGGCGGGCGATCAGCCGCCAGGCCTCGTCGATGTCGAAGCGCTCGGTCGGCAGCAGGATCGAGGCCGCCCCGCGCGCCGCCAGCATCAGCTGATGCACGCCGGCGCCATGCGAGAGCGGTGCCACCACCAGCGAGGAATCGGCTTCGGTCGTGCCCGGCACGAGGTCGCAGAGATGGTTGGTGATGACGAAGCCCATCTGGCCATGGGTCAGCACCGCGGCCTTGGAGCGCCCGGTGGTGCCCGAGGTGAAGAAGAACCAGCAGGGGTCGTCATGCTCGACGGCGACATCCGCGACGCGCTCGCCGAGATGGCGCGCGATCACCGCGCCGACCTCGTCGCTCCCGAAGCTGCCCGGGCCGATCCGCCAGGTGAACTCCGGTGCAGGCGAAGCCGCCGCGACCGCCGCCGCATGGTCGGGAAAATCGCCATGGCAGAGGAAGGCCTTCGCCCCCGAGGAGGTCGAGAGATAGGCGACCTCGTCCGGCAGCAGGCGGAAATTGGTGGGCACCCAGACCGCGCCGAGCCGGAAGGTCGCGAACATCGAGGTAAACATCGCGTCGCAGTTCTTGGAATGAACCAGGACACGGTCGCCCTTGCCGATGCCGCGTGCCCTCAACCCCGCTGCCAGCGCCGAGACCTGCGCGTCAAGCTGCGCCCAGCTCAGCGTCAGCCCGCCCCAGATGAAGGCCGGATGGTCGGCCAGCCGCCGCCCGTTCTGCGCGGCGATATGGCCGAGATTCATCACCTGCCGCGTCATCGGCACGACGCCGCCTGGGGGGCCGGGGGCTTTCGTTTCGGTCATGTCAGTCTTCCTCGACGAGAACGCGCCGTCATCCCGGGCGACCGCAGGGAGACCCGGGATGACGGCGCACGATGAAATCGGACGATGCGGGCGAATGAGCTGCCGTATGACCCCATCACGCCCGCCTTGCCTCGAGAGGCACAGCGGCCGGCCGGCCCGCTTCGCTCGTCGCCTTGCGCCCCGGCACGAACATCTCGGCCAGCAGCCGCTCCATTCGGGCAACCTCCTGCGCGAGGTGACCGGCCAGTTCGTCCTGTCGCGCAGGCTGCATGCGGCTGTCGATCGCCGCCAGGCTGAGCGCCCCGGCGACGCGCCCGTCCGGATAGCGGAACGCCATGCCGAGCCCCCAGGAACTCGCGACGAGCCGGCCGGGATTCAGGGCGAAGCCACGCTCCCGCGCCGCGGCCAGGTCGGCGCGGATCACGTCGGGCGCAAAGCCGGGATAGCGCGTCGTCAGGACGGACCCGTTGGCTGCCATCAGGCGGTCCACATCGTCGTCCGGCATCGCGGCGAGAAGCGCGAGCGAACCGGCACCGACGCCGAGCGGATGCTGATCTCCCGTCTGCAGGGCATGCGTGCGCACCGGATAGGTGCCCTCCTCGCGATGCAGGCAGACGCAGTAATTGTCGCGCCTGACCGAAAGGAAGCTCGTATCCATGGTGACGGCCGCGAGGCGCCGCAGACTCTCCATCGCCAGGTCGAGCAGCCCGTGGCGGCGCGCCGCCAGCACGCCCAGCACGAAAGCCTCCTCGCCCAGGCAGTAATGCCGCGTCTGCGCCTCCTGCTCGACGAGTCCGGCGCGCATCAGCGCCAGCAGCAACCGCCGCGCCGTCGGCTTGTTGAGGCCGCTGCCCGCGACGATCTCGGCGAGCGGCAGCCCGCCGGCCGGCTCGCGGCCGATCAGCGCCAGCAGCCGCAGGGCGCGGTCGACGCTCTGCGAACCGGACAGTCCCGCGCTCGTCTGGCTGATGGGCTTCACCTTGGCTTCCTCAAGCCGATCCACGATATGGACCTTATTTTTGTTCATGAAGCCTAGATCGACCCTTTGCGGATTGCAATGCAGGGCTTGTCGTGTAATCTCCCGGCCAACCTGATGTGATTTCGATCACAGTATGGACCGCGCCGACGGCTGCTCGACAAGCCAACAAGATCGGCGCGCATGGGAGGAAGAACCGATGTCGACGCAGGCAACCCGCAAGGGCGAAGGCTCCGTGCCCGCCATCATGGCGCCGCTGGCTGACCTGATGGTCGCCATGCCCTGCGCCATCGCGCGCGGTTGAGCGCGACGATGGTCGACGTCGCCGACAGGATCGCCCTTCCCGAAGCGCTCACGGAGCTCGAGGACGTCCGCCCGGGCTCCCCGTTCATGCGCCCCGTCGAGCTCGTCGCGGCCGCGCTGGTCGCGCTGATCATTGGCGTGCTGCTGCTCGGCGTCACCTCACGCTATGTCTTCTCGCTGCCGGTGATCTGGATCGACGAGGTCGCCTCGATCTCGTTTCTTTGGCTCGCCATGCTCGGCGCCGCCATCGCCATCGACCGCAACGAGCATCTGCGGCTGACGCTGTTCGTCGGCATGATGCCGGAGCGCCTGCGCGGCTTCGCCAATACCTTCGCGCTGCTCGTCGTCGCGGCCTTCCTGCTGGCGATGGTCTGGCCGGCGATCGACTATGCCATCGAGGAGAGCTTCGTCACCTCAGCCGCGCTGAACATCCCCAACAGCTGGCGCGTCTCGGCCATCGCCACCGGCATCGTCCTGATGACGCTGCTGGCGCTGCGCCATGCCTGGCGCACCGCGACGCTGCGCGACTTCATCCTGGCGAGCGCCCTCGTCATCGCCATCGGCATCGCGTTCTGGCTGCTGACGCCGACCTTCAAAGGGCTCGGCTACGGCAACATCCTGATCTTCCTGCTCGGCGTGGTGGCGCTCTGCCTGGTCGCCGGCGTGCCGATCGCCTTCTGCTTCGGCATGGGCACGCTCTGCTTTCTGATGTTCTCGACCAGCGTGCCGATGATCGTCATGGTCGGGCGCATGGACGAGGGCATGTCGAGCATCATCCTGCTCTCGGTGCCGATCTTCGTGCTGCTCGGCTGCGTCTTGGACGCGACCGGCATGGGCAAGGCGATCGTCGATTTCCTCGCCTCGATGCTGGGCCATGTCCGCGCCGGCATGTCCTATGTGCTGCTCGGCTCGCTCTTCCTGGTGTCCGGCATTTCCGGCTCGAAGGTCTCGGACATGGCGACGGTTGCGCCCGCCCTCTTCCCGGAGATGAAGCGGCGCGGCTACCAGCCCAAGGAGCTGATCGCCCTGCTCTCGACCGGCGCGGCCATGGCCGACACGGTGCCGCCCTCGATCGTACTGATCGTGCTCGGCTCGGTCGCGGGCGTGTCGATCGCCGGCCTGTTCAACTCCGGCTTCGCCATCGCCATGGTGCTGCTGCTGGCGCTGGCCATCCTCGCCCGCTGGAAGGCGCGCCATGAGGACATGACCGGCGTGCGCCGCGTCTCGCTGGCCGTCATCGGCAAGACCGCGCTGATCGCCGGCCCGGCGCTGGTCCTGCCCTTCATCATCCGCGGCGCCGTCGGCGGCGGCATCGCCACCGCCACCGAAGTATCGACCATCGCCGTGCTCTACGCGCTGGTCATCGGCATGATCCTCTATGGCGGCATCAGCCCCAGGAAGTTCTACGCGATGTTCGTCGAGACCGCGGCCCTGTCGGGCGCGATCCTGATGATTCTGGGCACCGCGCTCGCGATGGCCTGGGCCCTGACGCAGACCGGCTTCGCCCGCGACCTCGCGACCTTCATGGCCGGGCTGCCGGGCGGCTGGATCACCTTCATGGCGGTCACGATCGTCGTCTTCATGATCCTCGGCTGCGTGCTCGAGGGCCTGCCGGCCATCGTGCTGATGGCCCCGCTGATGTTCCCGATCGCCAAGAATCTCGGCATCAACGACGTGCACTATTCGATGGTGGTGGTCACCGCGATGAACATCGGCCTGATGACGCCGCCGATCGGCATCGGCTTCTACATCGCCTGCAAGATCGGCAATGTCTCGCCCGACGAGGCGATGGGGGCGATCTGGCCCTATCTGATCGCGTTGCTCGCCGGCCTCGTCATCATCGCGCTCGTGCCGGGCATCTCGACCTGGGTGCTTTGAAGGGACGCTTCTTTTTATGCTCACCCCCTCCGTCATTCCGGGCAAGCGAAGCGCAGACCCGGAATCCATGCCGGAACGCGGCTTCCGGAAGGTTCAGGCATGGATCCCGGATCGGCGCCGCTATCGCGGCTTGTCCGGGATGACGACCGATAGTGGAATGACAGTCCTCTAACCCAGTCTCGACACGACCAAAACAAAACACCACGGGAGAAACGACCATGACCATCTCACGCCGCACCCTGCTGCAGGGCACAGCCGCCGCCTCGGCGATCGGCACCTTCCATATCGGCTCGGCTTCCGCGCAGACGCCCGAATTCACCTACAAATACGCCAACAACCTGCCCCTCGCGCACCCCATGAACATCCGCGCCAACGAGGCGGTCGAGAAGATCAAGGTGGAGACCAAGGGCCGCGTCGCGATCCAGATCTTCCCCAACAACCAGCTCGGCTCCGACACCGACATGCTGAGCCAGGTCCGCTCGGGCGGCGTCGAGTTCTTCACGCTCTCGCCGCTGATCCTCTCGACGCTGGTGCCCAACGCCTCGGTCTCCGGCATCGGCTTCGCCTTCCCGAACTATGACGCCGTCTGGAAGGCGATGGACGGCGAACTCGGCGCCTATGTGCGCGGCCAGATCGGCAAGGCCAACCTCGTCGTCATGGACAAGATCTGGGACAACGGCTTCCGCCAGATGACCTCGTCGACGCGCCCGATCAACACCCCCGACGACCTCAAGGGCTTCAAGATCCGCGTGCCGGTCTCGCCGCTCTGGACCTCGATGTTCACCGCCTTCCAGTCCTCGCCGGCGAGCATCAACTTCGCCGAGGTCTACACCGCGCTGCAGACCAAGGTCGTGGACGGCCAGGAGAACCCGCTTGCGATCATCTCGACCGCGAAGCTGTTCGAGGTGCAGAAATACCTCTCGCTGACCAACCACATGTGGGACGGCTTCTGGTTCCTCGGCAACAAGCGCGCCTGGGAGCGCCTGCCGGAGGATCTGCGCGCGATCGTCGCCAAAAACCTCAACGCCGCCGCCGAGCTGGAGCGCGCCGACGTCGCCAAGCTCAATGCCGGCCTGCGCGAGGACCTCGTCTCCAAGGGCATGACGGTCAACGACACCAAGGCCGATCCCTTCCGCGACGCCCTGCGCAAGGCCGGCTTCTACGCCGAGTGGAAGAAGAAGTATGGCGACGAAGCCTGGGCCATCCTGGAGAAGGCCGTCGGCGGCTCGTTGAGCTGACCAGCCGCCAGCCGTCATTGCGAGCGCAGCGAAGCAATCCAGACTGAAGCGCTCTGCCGCTCTGGATTGCTTCGTCGGCTGCGCCTCCTCGCAATGACGGCCCGTTTCCGCAACTGATCGAAGAGCGTCCACCATGGCCGACCGGCTCAAGGGCAAGATCGCCATCGTCTTCGGCGCCGGTTCCTCCGGCGAGGGCTGGGGCAACGGCAAGGCGGCCGCTGTCGCCTTCGCCCGCGAGGGCGCCCGCATCGCCTGCATCGACATCAGCCAGGCGGCGGCCGACGAAACGGCCGCGATCATCAATGGCGAGGGTGGCATCGCCATCGCACTGGCCGCCGACGTCACCCAGCAGGCCTCGATCGATGCGGTGGTGGCAGCCACCATGACGCGCTTCGGGCGCATCAACATCCTCCACAACAATGTCGGCGTGACCCATATGGGCGGCCCGGTCGAGCTCTCCGAGGATCAGTTCCAGGCGGCGATCGACCTCAATCTCGGCCCGGTCTATCGCTGCTCCAAGGCCGTGATCCCTCATATGCTGGCCGGCGGCGGCGGCGCGATCGTCAACATCTCCTCGATCGCGGCGATCCGCTGGGTCGGCTACCCCTATTTCGCCTATTACGCGACCAAGGCCGCCGTGAACCAGGCGACCGTGGCGCTCGCCATGCAGTACGCGCGGCAGGGCATCCGGGCGAACTGCATCATGCCCGGGCTGATCGACACGCCGATGATCTACAAGCAGATCTCAGCGCAATACGCCTCGGCAGACGAGATGGTCGCCGCCCGCGACGCGCTCGTGCCGATGGGCAAGATGGGCACCGCCTGGGACATCGCCAACGCCGCCGTCTTCCTCGCCTCCGACGAGGCGAAGTTCATCACCGGAATCTGCCTGCCGGTCGATGGCGGCCAGACCTGCGGCGCGAGCGGGGTGGGGTGAGGCGCTGCCGTCATTCCGGGGCTTCGCGCAGCGAAGAGCCCGGAACCCAGAACCGATGGACGTCACACATCAGGCGCGCCTGATGGCAGCGCTCACTCGTCACGCGCATCGGTTCTGGGTTCCGGGCTCGCCCCTGCGGGGCGCCCCGGAATGACGGCGCCCTCACCCCCGCCTCGCGACCCAGTCCGCCAGCGGTCCCGCCAGCCCCACGCTCTCTTTCCCCGCCGGGCGCGCGAAGCTGCCGGTGCGCGCCTTGAGCGGGCGCAGCAGCGCCAGCGTCTCGGCCTGCTTCACCGCCGCCTGGACCTGGTCGATCACCGGCACCGGAATGCGCTCGCGCACCCTCAAAGCCAGCCCCGCCAGCGGCGCACCCGCCAGGATCACGACATCCGCCTGCGTGCTGGCAACCGCATCGTTGGCGAGCGCGACCAGCAGCTCCTCCTTCTCCTCCTGCACGTCGGAGATCGAGCGGAAGGCGCCGTCGAGCATGCGGATGCCGGCGCAGCGATCGGCCATGCCGTGCATATCCACGCATTCCTGGTACCAGGGTCCCAGCGCGCTCGCGAAGGTGACGATGGCGAAGCGCCGCCCGAGCATGCAGGCGGTCAGCATCGCCGCCTCCGCCATGCCGACCACGGGCACCTCGAACAATTCGCGCGCCGCAAACAGGCCGGGGTCGCCGAAGGCCGCGATCACCGCCGCATCGTAAGTGCCCGCCCTCTCCGCCAGCATCTCGAGCGCGATCGCCCCGCCGATCTGCGCCTCCGCCCGCGTCGAGATATAGGGGACGCCGCGCGTCGCGGTCGCGGGCACGATCTCGGTTCCCGGCGCCACGACCTGCGCGGCCGCCTCAAAGAGCCGGGTCGTCAGGCTCTCGCTGGTGTTGGGGTTCAGCAGCAGGATCTTCATCGTCACCGTCCCTATCGCCTTCGCAATCCCTGGCCTTCGCAATCCCTGGCCTTCACGTGCAACCGGGCCTGCGCCCCGTCAGACACGCCGCGCTTGCAGCCCGCGTGCCATGTTCGCGGCCGCAGGACCAGCCATGCCACGACCACGCGAGCGATATTCCAGCGATGGAACACTTGCTCCATTTCGCTGTCGCTGCCAGAACGATGGAGAATCGTTCCAGCGAGGCAGAGGCGTGACCGATGGATGACGGGTCGATCCCCGCGCTCCCCCGCGATTTCGACGGCCTGAGATCGCTGATCCTCGCCCGCCGCCAGTCGCTGCCCAAGCGCATCGCCCAGGTCGCCGCCTATGCGCTCGACAATCCCGACGAGATCGCCTTCGGCACGGCGGCCAGCATCGCCGATGCTGCGGGCGTCCAGCCCTCGACTCTGGTGCGATTCGCCCAGCATCTCGGCTTCGACGGGTTCACCAGCCTGCAGAGCGTCTTCCGCGAGCGGCTGCGCGAGCGCAATTCGAGCTATGAGGAGCGGCTCAACGCGCTGCGCGCCGATGTCGGCGGCAACGGCGCCAATCACCGCATCCTCGAAGGCTTCCTCACCGCCTCGGGCACTTCGCTCGACCTGATGGCGCGCTCGATCGACGAATCCGCGCTGGACCGTGCCATCGCGGCGCTCGCGGGCGCCGAAACCATCTATATCCTCGCACGGCGCCGCTCCTTTCCGATCGCGAGCTACATGGCCTATGCGCTCGGAAAGCTCGGCGTCCGCAACCAGCTCGTCGAATCGGCGGCCGGCCTGAGCCCGGAAATCCTCTCCTTCGCGACGAAGCGCGACGTGGCGCTGGCGGTCAGCTTCTCGCCCTATGCCGCCGAGACGATTGACGAGGCGCGGCTGCTCTTCGACCGCGGCGTGCCCGTCATCGCCATCACCGACAGCGCGTTCTCGCCGCTGGTCCAGTTCGCGACGCTCTGGTTCGAGGTCGCGGAAGCCGATTTCGGTGGCTTCCGCACGCTGTCGGCGACGATGGCGCTGTCGATGGCTCTGGCCGTCGGCATCGGCGAGGCGCGGCGGGACGGCAAGCCCGGCAAGGATCGCCCCAGAGGCAAATCGCCCCGGAGCTGAGCCCGGCCTCCTCCGGAAGATCGTCCACAATCAGGAACATACGTTCCGAATTGACTGTTCCATAGAATTATCATTTCATAGATGCGGTATCACCGGAGCCATGAGGCAACCGGCGGCCGTCGCGAGGCGTGGGCAGGGAAACCGGGAGACAGATATGGCGGGATCGCAGGGCGGACCATCGCAGGCGCTCGACGTCATCACCATCGGGCGCGCCTCGGTCGATCTCTACGGCCAGCAGATCGGCTCGCGCCTGGAGGACGTCGGATCCTTCGCCAAATCGGTCGGCGGTTGCCCGGCCAATATCGCCATCGGCACGGCGCGGCTGGGCCTGCGCTCGGCCCTGCTGACGCGCGTCGGCGACGAGCCCTTCGGCCGCTTCCTGCGCGAGCAGCTCGGCCGCGAGGGCGTGGCGCTCGACGGCCTGAAGACCGACCCGACCCGCCTCACCGCGCTCGCCATCCTCTCGGTCGAGAGCGACAAGAGTTTCCCGCTCCTGTTCTACCGCGAGAACTGCGCCGACATGGCGCTGGAGGAAGACGATGTCGACGAGGCCTTCCTCGCCACCGCGCGCGCCGTCGTCGTCACCGGCACCCATTTCGCCCGGCCCGGACCGGAGGCGGCACAGCGCAAGGCGATGCGCCTGATGCGGGCGCAGGGCGGCAAGGTCATCCTCGACATCGACTATCGCCCCAATCTCTGGGGACTGGCCGGCCATGATGCCGGCGACAATCGCTACATCGCCTCGACCGCCGTCTCCGAGCGCATGAAGGCGGTCCTGCCCGGCTGCGATCTCGTCGTCGGCACGGAGGAGGAGGTGCTGATCGCGTCGGGAGAGAGCGAATTGCTCGCCGCCCTGAAGACCATCCGCGCGCTGACGCCCGCCACCATCGTGCTCAAGCGCGGGCCGATGGGCTGCATCGTCTATGAGGGCGCGATCTCCGACGATCTGGAGGACGGCATTGTCGGCCGGGGTTTCCCGATCGAGGTCTACAACGTGCTCGGCGCCGGCGACGCCTTCATGTCCGGCTTCCTGCGCGGCTGGCTCGGCGGGGAGAGCCTGCAGACGGCCGCGAGCTGGGCCAATGCCTGCGGCGCCTTCGCCGTCTCGCGCCTGCTCTGCTCGCCGGAGAGCCCGACCTTCGCCGAGCTGCAGTATTTCCTTGCGAATGGCAGCCCGCATCGCGCCCTGCGCAAGGACGAGGCGATCAACCACATCCATTGGGCGACGACGCGCCGCCGCGATATTCCCTCGCTGATGGCGCTGGCCTGCGACCATCGCAGCCAGCTGGAAGACCTCGCCACGAAGCACGGCGCCGATCCCGCCCGCATCCGCGACTTCAAGGTGCTGGCGGTCAAGGCCGCCGCCCGCGTCGCCAGGGGCCGGCCCGGCTACGGCATGCTGCTCGACGATAAGCACGGCCGCGAGGCGATGTTCGAATTCGCCCGCCATCCCTTCTCCTGGCTCGGCCGCCCGGTCGAGCTGCCGGGCTCGCGCCCGCTGCGCTTCGAGACGAGCCAGGACATCGGTTCGCTGCTGCCGGAATGGCCGGTCGACCACTGCATCAAGGCGCTGTGCTTCTACCACCCGGACGACGAGCCCGCGCTGAAGCAGGCCCAGCAGGAGAAACTGCGGAGCCTGTTCGAGGCGGCGCGCAAGGTCGGCCGCGAATTGCTGGTCGAGATCATCGCCGGCAAGAGCGGGCCACTCGCCGACGACACCGTCGCGCGCGCCATGCAGGAACTCTACGCGCTCGGCATCAAGCCCGACTGGTGGAAGCTGGAGCCGCAATCCTCACCCTCCGCCTGGGCCGCGATCGAACAGACCATCGCGCAGCACGATCCCTGGTGCCGTGGTGTGCTGCTGCTGGGCCTCGACGCTCCGGCGGGAGAGCTGGAAGCAGGCTTCGCCGCCACCGCGTCAGCCCCCATCGTCAAGGGCTTCGCGGTCGGGCGCACCATCTTCATGAGCGCGGCGGAGGGCTGGCTTGCGGGCACGCTCGACGACGAGGCCGCCATCGCCGACATGGCCCGGCGTTTCGAGGCCCTGACCGGCCTCTGGCTTGCCACGCGCGGTCGCAAGGCGGCATAGCTGTCCGCCCCCGGAGACGTTTCATGACCGCCACCATCCGCCTCACCATGGCGCAGGCGCTGACGCGCTTCCTCAGCCGCCAGTTCACGCAGATCGACGGGAAGCGCCTGCCGATCTTCGGCGGCGTCTGGGCGATCTTCGGCCACGGCAATGTCGCCGGCCTCGGCGAAGCGCTCTGGCACGAGCGCGAGCGCCTGCCAACCTTCCGCGCCCATAACGAACAGGCCATGGCCCATGCGGCCATCGCCTATGCCAAGGCGAACATGCGCCGTCGCTTCATGGCGGCCACGACCTCGATCGGCCCCGGCGCGACCAATCTCGTCACCGCCGCCGCGCTCGCCCATGTCAACCGCCTGCCGGTGCTGCTGCTGCCGGGCGACGTCTTCGCCAACCGCATCCCCGACCCCGTCCTCCAGCAGGTCGAGGATTTCGGTGATGGCACGGTCTCGGCCAATGATTGCTTCAAACCGGTCTCGCGCTATTTCGACCGCATCACCCGCCCCGAGCAGATCATCCCGGCCCTGCACCGCGCCATGCAGGTGCTGACCGACCCGGCAGAATGCGGGCCGGTGACGCTGGCGCTCTGCCAGGACGTCCAGGCGGAAGCCTACGACTATCCGGAGAGCTTTTTCGAAGAACGCGTGTGGACGCAGCGCCGGCCCCGCGCCGACCGCGACGAACTGAAAGCAGCGAGCGAGGCGTTGAAGGCGGCGAAGAAGCCGCTGATCGTCGCGGGCGGCGGCGTGCTCTATTCCGGCGCCTCGGACGACCTCGCCCTCTTCTCGGCCGCGACCGGCATTCCCGTCTGCGAGACGCAAGCCGGCAAGTCCTCCCTGCCCGACGACACGCCGCTGAACATGGCCGCCGTCGGCGTCACCGGCACGTGCGCCGCCAACCGCCTCGCCACCGAAGCCGACCTGATCCTGGCCGTCGGCACGCGGCTGCAGGATTTCACCACCGGCTCCTGGGCCCTGTTCGGTGCTGCCGGCAAGACGATCATCGGCCTCAACGTCCAGTCCTTCGACGCCGGCAAGCACCGCGCACTGCCGCTCGTCGCCGACGCCCGCGAGGGGCTGACCGAGCTCTTCGCCGCGCTCGGCAACTGGCAGGCCCCCGAGAGCTGGACCGGCCTCGCCAAGGCCGGCAAGGCGGATTGGCGAAAGGACGCCGACGCGGCCACCGCCGCGACCAACGCCGCCCTGCCCTCGGATGCGCAGGTCATCGGCGCCGTCCAGCGCATGATGGGCTCAGACATCGTCCTGCTGCATGCGGCAGGCGGCCTTCCCGGGGAGTTGCACAAGCTCTGGCAGGCCGGCCCTCCCGGCTCCTACCACGCCGAATACGGCTTCTCCTGCATGGGCTACGAGATCGCCGGCGGGCTCGGCGCCAAGATGGCGCGGCCGGACAAGGAGGTCGTCGTCATGGTCGGCGACGGCTCCTACCTGATGATGAACTCCGAGATCGCGACCTCGGTGATGCTCGGCCTCAAGCTCACCATCGTCCTGCTCGACAATCGCGGCTTCGGCTGCATCAACCGACTCCAGAACGCGACCGGCAGCGCCTCTTTCAACAATCTGCTGAAGGACGCCCGGCACGAGACCCTGCCCGAGATCGACTTCGTCGCCCATGCCGCCAGCATGGGAGCGATCGCGGTCAAGGCAGCCTCGATCGCCGACCTCGAAGCCGCGCTCGCCCAGGCGAAGACGAACACCCGCACGACCGTGGTCGTCATCGACACAGACCCGCTGGTCTCGACCGGCGCCGGCGGCACCTGGTGGGACGTCGCGGTGCCGGAGGTCAGCGAGCGGGCGGAGGTCCGCACCGCGCGGGCAAGCTATGACGAGCGCCGCAAGCGGCAGACCATTGCAGATTAAGCGCGGGGAACCCCTCTCCTGTAAGGAGAGGGGCAGGGGTGAGGTGCTGGCCCCTGGACCCGTTCGCGCACCCTCACCGCAGCCGGCGGTCAGAGCTCGAATGAGACGTCCGACGGCCTACCCCTCTCCCTGCCCTCTCCCCATGGGAGAGGGTTCCCCGCGCCCGAGCCCATCGACCTGAGCCTGAAGACCATCAAGGACCCACACATGATCCGCATAGGCGCAAACCCCATCGGCTGGTCGAATGACGACATGCTGGAGATCGGCGGCGACATTCCGCTTGAGACCTGCCTGAGCGAGGCCCGCGACGCAGGCTTCACCGGCATGGAACTCGGCAACAAGTTCCCGCGCACCGCCGCCGCGTTGAAGCCGATCCTCGACGCCCACGGCCATGCGCTCGTCTCCGGCTGGTACTCGACCGAGCTGCTGATCCGCGACGTCGCCGCCGAAATGGGCGCTGTGAAAGCACACGCCACCCTGCTGCGCGACATGGGCTGCACCGTGCTGATCGCCGCCGAGACCTCCAATGCCATCCATTCCGACATGGCCAAGCCGCTCTCGGCCCGCCCCGTGCTGGCGAAGGACGGCTGGGCTGATTTCGGCGCGCGCTACACGAACTTCGCGCAAGGCCTGAAAGCCGAATACGGCCTGCAGCTCGTCTATCATCACCATATGGGCACGGTCGTGCAGACCGAGGCCGAGATCGACCGCTTCATGGCCGTCACCGGCGACGCCGTCGGGCTCCTGCTCGACACCGGCCACGCCACCTGGGGCGGCGGCGACCCCGCCCGCATCGCAAGGCACTGGAAGCCCCGCATCCACCACGTCCATTGCAAGGACATCCGCGAGGCGGTGATGTGGCAGTCCAACAAGGAGGACTGGTCCTTCCTCGAATCCGTCCTGGCCGGCGTCTACACCGTGCCGGGCGACGGGCTGATCGACTATGTTCGCGTGCTCAAGGAATTGCAGGGCTATTCCGGCTGGATCGTCGTCGAGGCCGAGCAGGACCCGAAGAAGGCAGAGCCCGCGACCTATGCCAAGCTCGGCCACGCCAATCTCAGCCGCTTCATCAAGGAAGCGGGGCTGGCGTGAAGCCAGCGTCATTCTCGGGCGAAGCGAAGCGCAGACCCGGGAATCTCTTGCAAGAGATGCTCGGGTCGAGCCCGAGCATGACGAACCCCGGATAGGAACCCACCCATGTCCCACCTCAAGATCCGCCCCTCCGGCAGCCACGGCCGCGTCAGCCATGTCACGCCTGAGAGCGCCGGCTGGACCTATGTCGGCTTCGATCTGCACCGTCTGAAGCCGGGCGAGACCGTTTCCGCACAGACCGGCGAGCGCGAGGCCTGCCTGGTCTTCGTCACCGGCAAGGGCGCGGTGACGGCCGGCGGTGAGCCGCTGGGCGAACTCGGAGAGCGCATGTCGCCCTTCGAGGGCAAGCCCTGGTCGGTCTATGTCCCGCGGGGGTCGGACTGGTCGGTCACCGCAACAACCGATCTCGAACTCGCGGTCTGCACGGCGCCCGGCCTGAACGGCGGGCTGCCGGTGCGTGTCATCGGCCCCGACGATCTCGGCCAGGAGGTGCGCGGCAAGGGCAGCAATACCCGCCACGTCACCAACATCCTGCCCGAGGGCGAGTCGGCGGATTCGCTCCTCGTGGTCGAGGTCATCACGCCGGCGGGCAACACCTCGAGCTACCCGCCGCACAAGCACGACCAGGATGATCTGCCGCGCGAAAGCTATCTGGAGGAGACCTACTACCACCGGCTGAACCCGCCGCAGGGCTTCGGCTTCCAGCGCGTCTACACGCACGATCGCAGCCTGGACGAAGCCATGGCGATCGAGGATGGCGACGTCGTGCTGGTGCCCAAGGGCTACCACCCCTGCGCCACCTGCCACGGCTACGACCTCTATTATCTCAACGTCATGGCCGGCCCGAAGCGGACCTGGAAGTTCCACAACGCGCCCGAGCATGAGTGGCTGACGAAGCTGTGAGCTCGGCCGATCCTCCATATGGAGGACGCTTTTCGTAGCGTCCTCCGCTTTGATCCGGTCCATCGAGGGCCGGAGACGCGGACGGAATGGACAGCCCCCGGCCCCGCGCTGCGCCAAAGCCGCCCCCGGAGGGCTGGCCGACCACGGCGGTCGGCTTCCAGCGACAACAGCGCAAGGCCAAGCGCGTCGTCACGATCGTGGCGCTGACCTTCATCGTCGGGCCTTTCGCCCTGGTCGCCCTGGGATTCGTGATCGCCGCCATCGGCTCGGGCTCGGGCTGGGCCCTGCTGGGCATCCCGTTCATGATGCTGGGCGCGCTCATCTCCGTCGCGATGCCGCTGCTCGTCGTCGCCCTGTTCGTCTGGGCCGCCTGGGCCATCGTCACGCAGTACTACAGGAAGCCCACGACCCCGGAGCAGGCGCCCGCTCCCGCGGTTCGGGCCCCGGCAGGGCTGGCCTCCCTGGCCGCGCCGCACGCGGCCGAGCTGGCCCTGCTGGATGAGCTGCGCGCCGGACTCGCCCGTGAGGCCAGGCGGCGCACGCTGATCTTCGTCCCGCTCGGCATCGCGGCCGCCGTGTTGCTCTTCTACGTCATGACGCGCGGCGGCGGCCAAACCAGCGGCTCGCCGACGTTGGCCTTCGTCATCATGACCGTCATCGGCGGCGGCGGAGCCTGGCTCTGGGCCGTTTCGGGACCGCGACAGCGCTATGCGCTCGCTTTCAAGGATCAGCTTCTGCCGCGGCTTCTGTCGTCCTACGGCGAACTGACCCACGAGCTCGGCGGCAAGCCTGATCTCGGCCGCGCCATCGCCGCCGGATTTCTGCCAGCAGCCGACCTGATCGAGGCCGATGATGCCTTCGCCGGCAGCTATCGCGGCAGGCCCGTCCGCATGACCGAGCTCACAGTGAAGCGAAAGGGCCAGGGCGACGCCGACGACGAGACCTTCTTCGCGGGCCTCTATGTCGAGATCACCGTATCGACGCCGTTCCGCGGCACCACCATCCTGCGCGACCGGGACGAGCCGCAGCCCAGCACCAGCCTCCAGCGGTTGCGGCTGGAAGACCCCGTCTTCGAGGACATCTACGCCGCCTGGGCGAGCGACCAGATCGAGGGCCGCGCCGTGCTGACGCCGGCGGTGATGGAGCGGCTTCTGGTGATGGCGGACGGCCACGCCTTCCTGCCGCCGCGCTTTCTGCTCGACGGCGACAGGATGGTGTTCGCCCTGCCCGCCATCACACCGGGCAGCCTCTTCGAGCCGCCGGGCCTCGAGACCCATGTCGCGGCCCAGCAGCTCGCCAGCCTGGAAGCCGATCTCGCCACCGTCTTCAGCCTCGCCGATGCGATGATCGAGATGCATGTCGCGGTTCGCGCGCCCCAGGATCGCGCCGTTGAGCCGGGCTTCCCCACAAGGACATCGACGCCATGACCCTGATCCTGATCCTGCTGGTGCTCGCCGCCAGCGTCGTCCTCTATGTCTGGTACGGGACCATCGTCACCCGCCGCAACAAGGTCGGCGAGACGCTGGGCGGCATCGACGCGCAGCTCCAGCAGCGCCATGACCTGATCCCCAATGTGCTGGCCATCGCGCGCCGCTTCCTCGACCACGAGAAGACGCTCCTCGACGAGATCACGCAGCTTCGCGCCCAGGCGCTGCCGCGGCTGGGCGAGCGCGACTTCGGCAAGATCGGTGAGAAATTCCAGACCGAAGCCAGCCTCGGCGCCGACATCACCCGTCTCTTTGCCATCGCCGAGAGCTATCCCGAACTGACCTCGTCGGGGCCGATGATCGAGGCGCAGCGGGCCTATTTCGAGGTCGAGGCCAATATCAGCGCCGCCCGCCGCTTCTACAACAGTGCCGTCGGCGACCTGCGCAACGCCGTCGAGATCTTTCCCGGCGGCCTGATCGCCAGCATCGCTGGCGTCAGCGCCCTGCCGCCCTTCTTCGAGGCGCAGGAGGCCAGCCGCGCGCCGGTCAAGGCGATGGACCACCTCTGAGGGACGAGCCCGAGGCACCGCCGCCGCCAGGCGCGTACAGGGGCCGCGCCGGCTGGGGAATCATCCAAACGGAGGACGCGCTGCGCGGGAGGCCCGGGCATCGTCCGGCAGACTGATGCGCAGCCACGATGGCGCGGCGAGGACCGACCCAAGGACCAACCGATGAAGCGACTGCTGACCGTTCTCATGCTGCTGGCCGCCTGGTTCCTGCCGGTCGCCGTCCTCGCGCAGGACCACCCGCTGCTCGGCCGCTACGCCGACTCGAAGCAGGTCGGATACAAGGTCGATGCCTATGACGAGGCCCGCATCATCACCGGGCCTTTCGCCGAGAGGACCAAGACGGCTCAGCAGGGCCCCGGCTGGACGCTGGTCGAGGGCAAGGTCTTCACCCTCTATTACCGCCTCCCGGACGGCCGCACGAGCCTGGAGGCACTGCGCAACTACGAGGCGAGCCTCAAGGCCAAGGGCTTCGACATCGCCTTCACCTGCTCGACGGAAGCTGGCAACTGCTTCACCGAGGGCACGGGCTATCCCGGCCTGTTCCTGGGCCTGGCGCTGGACGGGCGCACCGATCTGCCCAAGCTTCAGCTCGGCGACTTCGTCCGCAATTATTTCGGCAACGGCAACGGCCGCTATCTCTATGCGAAGCTGAACCGCCCCACCGGCCTGGTGCATGTCAGCCTCGCCTTTTCGGACGACGCCAACCGTGGACGCGTCGTCATCGCGCGCGTCATCGAGACCACCAGGATGGATACCGGCATGATCAAGGTCGTGCAGGCCGACGAGCTGAGCCGCGAGATCGACGCGCGCGGCCGCGTCGCCGTCTACGGAATCCTGTTCGATGTCGACAAGGCGGACATCAAGGCCGAATCGCAGCCGCAGCTCCAGCAGATCGCCGACCTCATGAAGCGCAGCCCGAACCTGAAGCTCGATGTCGTCGGCCATACCGACAATCAGGGCGGCGCCGGCTACAATCTCAAGCTCTCGGATATGCGCGCCTTCTCGGTCGTCGCCGAATTGTCGCTGCGCTACGACATCGACCGCGCCCGACTCAACCCGCTCGGCAAAGGGCTGGACCAGCCGGTTGCGTCCAACGCGGACGACGCCGGCCGGGCGCTCAACCGCCGGGTCGAACTGGTCAGGCGCTGAGCCCAGCGCGTCATTCTCGGGCTGGCCCCGAGAATCTCATGACCAGATGCCTCTGGTTTCAAAGATGGTCGGGTCAGGCCCGACCATGACGGCGCACGCGCCTCACGCCCCGCATTTGTAGACGGTGCCGGCGGTCGAGGGGCCCTTCCACTTGATGTCGGCGACCGTGGTGAAGACATGGGTTCCGCCCAGATCCGCCGCCCGGATCTTGAGCCGGGAGATCGTCGCGTCACGCGCCTTGTCCAGCACCAGCACCGAATGGAGTTCGGCTGCACCGTCGATCTCGCCGAGCTTGGTGCAGGGCTCGATCACCGCCTTGTTGTCGGTCAACACCACGATGTTGGAGCGCGAGGTCGCGATCGCGCAGGCGCCGAGCATTGGGGCCAGCACCAGCAAGGCGGGCAGCAGCGGAATAAGTCGCGGCATCGGAAACTGTCCTCGGATCATGGCAAAAGCGGTGAGCGCCATGATCGGCCGCTTTGTCGCAAATTCAAGGCTGTGCCAACCGAATCTCGGCATGGAAGCGAGGCTCATCCCCTTCCCCCCGCTTGCGGTGGGGAAGGGTTAGGGATGGGGGGCCGCAAAGCCAGTGCTCAAGCCTTTTCCGCCTCGCCGAGCGGAACTGCCCCCCACCCTGGCCCTCCCCACCGCAAGCGGGGGGAGGGAGAAGAAAGCATCGTTTCGTCAAGTCTTCGGATGAGTTCGTCTGCTCAGCGCGCGGTCGGGCCGCCGAGATGCAGCACGGCCTCGAGCAGCGTGCGTGCATAATCGGTCTGCGGGGCGGCAAACAGCGCCAGGCTCTCGCCCTGCTCGACGATCGCGCCGTTCTGCATGACCACCGTGCGCTCGCACATCATCCGGACGACGTTGAGGTCATGGCTGACGAAGAGCAGCGCCAGATCGTCCTCGCGCCTGAGACGGTCGAGCAGTTGCAGGATCACCGCCTGGACGGAGACGTCGAGCGCCGCCGTCGGCTCGTCGAGGATCAGCAGGCGCGGCCGGCAGGCGATGGCGCGCGCGATGCCGACACGCGCCTTCTGCCCACCTGAGAGCTGGTGCGGGAAGCGCTCCAGCAGTTCGCTCGGCAGCCCGGCCCGTTCCGCGCATTCGCTGACGCGGGCGGTCAGCGCCGCGCCGTCCTTCATGCTCAACAGCCGTCGCAGCGGATGGGCGATGCAGTCGAAGGCGTTGAAGCGAGGATTGAGGCTGTCGGTCGGGTCCTGGAAGACGATCTGGATGTCCTTGCGCAGCGGCGAGCGGTGAAAATCGCGCGCCGGCAGCGTGCCGATCGCCTGACCGTCGAACAGGATTTCGCCCTCGCTGGCGTCGATCAGCCGGCAGACCAGCCGCGAGATCGTGCTCTTGCCGCAGCCGGATTCGCCGACGAGGCCGAGGCTCTCGCCCGCCTTGATTGAAAAGGACACGTCGTTCACCGCGACCACGCCTCGGTCGTAGCGCTTCACCAGGTTCTGGACTTCGAGCAGCAGCGGCGTGCCGGGCATGGGCTTGGCGCGGCGCTCCTCGTCATTGCGAGGAGGCGCAGCCGACGAAGCAATCCAGACGGGCTCGCTCGACGTCCCCTGGATTGCTTCGCTGCGCTCGCAATGACGGGACGCCCCGTCCCCAGCGTCCGGCGCCAGATCCGCGATCGTCGAGGTCGCCGTCGGCGAAGCCGCCACGAGGCGGCGCGTATAGGCGTGCTGCGGCGCGCTGAACAGCGACAGCGGCTGCGCCTCCTCCACCACCTGGCCCTGCTCCATCACGCAGACGCGCTGGCAGTAGCGCGAGGCGAGGCCCAGATCATGCGTGATCAGGATCATCGCCATGCCGCGCTCTGCGGTGATGCGCGCGAGCAGGTCCATCACCGTCTTCTGCGTGGTGACGTCGAGCCCCGTCGTCGGCTCGTCGGCGATCAAGAGCTTCGGTGCGCAGGCGATCGCCATCGCGATCATGACGCGCTGGCACATGCCGCCGGAGAGCTCGTGCGGATAGGCGTCGAGCCGCTTGTCGGGGTCGCGGATCAGCACGGCCTTCAGCAGGTCGAGCGCCCGCGCGCGGCCCTCGCCCGCCGAGATCGGCTCATGCGCCATGATCGCGTCTGCGATTTGCTGGCCGACCGTGCGGATCGGGTTCAGCGCGCCGCGCGGGTTCTGGAAGATCATCGAGATCGCCGCGCCATGTAAGCGCTGCAGCTGCTTCGAGGAAGCCTTGGTGATGTCCTCGCCGCCGAAGCGGATGCGCCCCCCGCTGATCCGGCCCGAGGCATCGAGCAGCCGCGTCACCGCAAACGCCGTCACGGACTTGCCGGAGCCGCTCTCGCCGACGACGCCCAGCGTCTCGCCGGCCGCCACCGAGAAGGACACGCCGCGCACCGCCTCGACCAGCCCGCGCCGCGTCGAGAAGGTGACGTGCAGATCCTCGATCGCGAGCAGCGGCTCGCCCTCAGCCATCGTCATGCGATCACGTCCGCATCCGCGGGTCGAGGATGTCGCGCAGGCCATCGCCGAGCAGGTTGAAGCACAACACCGTCAGCATGAGCGCGAGGCCGGGAAAAGCCACCAGCCACCATTTGCCGGTGGAGATGAAGCGCGCCCCTTCCGCGACCATGATGCCCCATTCCGGCGTCGGCGCGGAGACGCCGAGCCCGATGAAGGAGAGGCCCGCCGCATTTAGGATCGCCCAGCCGAGATTGAGCGAGACCTGCACCGCCATCGCAGGCAGCACGTTGGGGAGCAGGAAGCGCAGCACCACCGAGACATGGCTGTCGCCGCAGGCGCGGGCCGCCTCCACCCACCCCGCATTACGGCGGACATTCACCTCGGCCCGCGCGAAGCGGATGTAGAAGGGCAGGTTGATGATCGCGGTCGCGATGACGATGTTCTCGACCCGGTTGCCGAGCGCCGCCACCATCGCCATCGCCAGGACGAAGAGCGGGAAGGCCATCAGCACATCGACGAAGCGCCCGACATAGCGGTCGAGCCGCCCGCCGGTATAGCCGCAGAGCGCACCGACCACCGCACCGAGCACGAAGGACAGGCTCACCGCCGAGGCCGCGATGGCGAGGTCGAGCCGCGCCGCCACGATCAGCCGGCTGAACACGTCGCGGCCGAGCTGGTCTGTGCCGGCCCAGTATGTGGCGCTCGGCGGCTTCAGCGCATTGGCGACGTCCGACGCGATCGGGTCGAAGGGCACGATCCAGGGGCCGATGACGGCGAGCACGCACAGGATGAAGGCGCCCGCCGCCGCGACGGCGGTGACCGGGTTGCCGCGCAGTATCCAGACGGTGTGGCGGAGCGTTGCGGAGGTCACGAGATGGAACCTCCCCCGTCATTCCGGGGCGCGCCAAAGGCGCGAACCCGGAACCCACGACCGGGTGAGACCGTCCCGTCATTCTCGGGCGAAGCGAAGCGCAGACCCGAGAATCTCAGGCAGGAGACACTCATTTCCGAGATGGTCGGGTCAAGCCCGACCATGACGTGTGCTGAAAATCCCCTCATTCCACCGACACCCGGGGATCGGCGATGCCGTAGAGCACGTCCACGGTCAGGTTCACCACGACGAAGATCGAGGCCATCAGCAGGACGAAGCCCTGCACCGGCGCGTAGTCGGAGGCCAGCAGCGCATCGAGCGCGTAAGACGCGACGCCTGGCCAGGAGAACACCTTCTCGACCAGGACGTTGGCGCCCAGCATGGTCGAGAACACGATGCCAGCGATGGTCAGCACCGGTAAAAGCGCGTTCCTCAGCGCGTAGGTGACGACGACCTTGGCCGGCGGCAGGCCGAGCGAGCGCGCGGTGCGGACGAAATCGCTGCCGAGCGAGGCCAGCATCGCCGCCCGCGTGATGCGCGCCAACGGGGCGACGACGAAGAGCGCCATGGTGAAGGCCGGCAGCACCAGCTGCGAGGCCGCCGCCCCCCAGCCCTCCCAGTCGCCAGCGACAGCGAAATCGATCAGCAGGAAGCCGGTCACCAGGGGCGGCGGCGAGGTGAAGATGTCGACGCGTCCCGTCGGGTCGGGCGCGATCCCCAGCAGGTAGTAAAAGGCATAGATCAGCAACAGGCCGGAGACGAAGGTCGGCACGCAGACCCCGAGCGCGCAGATGAAGCGTACGAGATGGTCGATTCCCGAGCCCTGCCGCAGCGCCGCCGCGACGCCGAGCGGGATCGCGGTGAGGAGCGCGATCAGCAGCGCCGTGAAGGTCAGCTCAAGCGACGCCGGCAGCCGCGACTTCAGATCCGCCAGCACCGGCTGCCCGGTCGTCAGCGAGCGGCCGAGATTGCCCGAGCCGATATCGCCGAGATAGCGCAGGAGCTGTTCGGGCACCGGCTTGTCGAGGCCCATCTGCTTGCGGATCATCTCGATCTCCTCCTTCCCGGCGCTCGGGCCAGACGCGAAGAACACAGCCGGATCGCCCGGCAGCACCCGCATCAGCAGGAAGGTGAAGACCAGCACGCCAAACAGCGCCGGCAGTGACGAGGCGAAGCGCCAGCCGGCCCGTTTGGCAGTGGTCGAGAGGTGCGACATGTGGTGTCTCGCTCGCCCTGTTCCGAACCCGCACCGTCATCCCGGACCAGCGGCGAAGCCGCGCCGATCCGGGATCCATTCCTGAGCCTATCCGGAAATGGTCAGGCATGGATCCCGGGTCTTCGCTTCGCTACGCCCGGGATGACGGCGGTGGTTTGTGGTCAGTGGCGGAGGCCCTTCACTTCCGGCTCAGATCCCGGAAGTCGATCTGCCGGTGGAACTGATAGACATAGCCGTCGATGTTGGCCGCCATCACCGCGTCCTGCGAGGGCTGCCAGAGCGGGATCTGCGGCATCAGCTCGAAATGCCTTGTGTTGAGCTGCTTGCCCAGCGCGGCATATTTGGCCATGTCGGGCTCGAAACGCGCCGTCTGCGCCCAGTCGGTGATCTGCGGATCGTTGATCGAGGAGTAGTTCCAGCGGATCGGGCCGATGTAGAAATTGCGGTAGAAATAGTCCATCGACGGCAGCCAGGCGACGATGCCCTCGGTGAAGAACGGCACCTTCTTCTCGTTGATCAGCGTCGACATCTGCGCATCCGGCAGCTTCTGGATCTCGACCTTGATGCCGATCTTGGCGAGCGATTCCTTCAGCAGCGCCGCCATCGGCTCGGCCGTGCCGGCCTGGCCGACATTGAAGGAGAAGGTCGTCGAGAAGCCGTCGGGGAAGCCCGCAGCAGTCAGCAGCTTCTTGGCTTCCGCCAGATCGGTCTTCAGCGGCTGCGGGATCGGGAAGGTCGCGCCCGTCGGCGCCTTGCCGTCGGCCCAGTTGGCGCCATAGAGCGGCGCGCCGCGCCCGAACAGCGCCGCCTTGAACATGTCCTCATAGGGCAGCGCATAGGCGATCGCCTTGCGGACCTCGAGCTTGTCGAAGGGCGGCATCTGGTTGTTGAACGAGACGAAGGTGATCGAATTGTACTGAGGCGTCGAGATGACCTTCAGCTTGCCCTTCTTCTCGAGATCGGCCGCGTCGGTCGCCTGCAGGTCGATGACGATGTCGGCATCGCCCTTCTCGACGAGGTTGGCGCGGGTCGCCGCCTCGGGAATCGTCTGGGTGATGATGCGCTTGAAGGCGGCCGGCTTCTCGGCCGAGCCCCGGTTCCAGTCGGGATTGCGGCGCAGGATCGTGGTCTCGCCGGGCTTGAAGCTCTCGATGATGTAGGCGCCCGAACCGGCGGTGTTCTCCTTCAGCCAGGCCAGCGCCCAGGGGTCCTCAGGCGTCGCCTTCGACTTGGCGAGCTTGGAGTTGAAGATCACCGGATAGACCACGGCGAGATTGGCCAGCGCCAGCTTGTCGGGCTTGGGCAGCGTTACCTCGAAGGTGTGCGCATCGACGACCTTGAACTGGTCGGGGCTGGTCAGCGATCCCGTCAGGAGCTGGCCCTTGCCGAGCACATTGGCGGTGACGGCGCGGTCGAGCGACCACTTCACGTCCTCGGCGGTCACCGGCGTTCCGTCATGGAACTTGGCGTCCTTGCGCAGCTTGAAGGTGATCTTCAGCCCGTCGGGGCTGACCGTGAAGCTCTCGGCGAGCTCAGGCTTGAAGGTGTCGAGATCGAACACCCATTTGCCGTCGAGCTGCTTCTTGCCGAAGGAGAGCAGCCGGTCATAGGTCAGGAGCGACAGGCCGAAGGCCTCGCGGGTCGAGCCTGGGATGTTGGGGTCGAGCGTGTTGATGGCGGCGCCGGTGACGTGGCGCAGCGTCTCGGCGCGGGTCTGCGCCAGCGCGGGCAGCGCCGTCGATGTCAGGAGCGCCGCCGCCAGGGCGGCCGTCCGCACGATGCTCATGATTGTCCCCTCATTGTTTTTTGAACGCGATCGACAGGTTGGTTCCGAACGGGACAGGATGCAAGCGTGGTGCCATGGCCCCCCCGATCCTCGACAGCGCCGCTGGGAGGCTACTCCCTCCCCCCGCTTGCGGTGGGGAGGGCTGGGGTGGGGGGCCGCAAAGCCGGAGCTCCCTCCTTTGAGGTCTGGCCGAGCGGCACTGCCCCCCACCCTAACCCTCCCCACCGCAAGCGGGGGGAGGGAACCGCACCACAGCCTGAGGCACGTCATAGGCCTGGAATTCCTCCCAGAGCGTCTCGACATCGGCGCGAAACAGCCCGCGCGTCAGCCCCGAGACGAGCCTCGGCACGGCCGTCGTCATGGCGTTGATCGAGGAGCCGGAGGCGCCGAAGCTCATCGTCGAGGCTATCGAGAACAGGTGGATGTCTGCGATCCACGGAGTCAGGCCAGTCACGCGCTCGGTCAGCGCATAGTCGTCGCCGAGATAGGGGAAGCGGCCGAGCCGATCGTCGCGTTCGGCTGCTGGCGGCGTGTAGCGGTCCGCCCAGGAGGCGATGTTATGGGCGAAGCGCGACAATTCAGGGCGCGCTGAGAGGTCAATGTCAATGCCGGTCGCCGCGATCACGAAATCGGCCGCTACAGGACCAGCCTGAGTGACCAGTTCGACCCCGCCAGGCCCGTCGACGGCGCTCAGGACCGGCGCCCCCAGATGCAGGCGGAAGGCGTCATGCAGGGCACAGCGATCATAGGTCGCCTGCGGGAAGCCCTCGCGCAGGCCCATCACCGCGCTCATGAAGCGCCAGCGCCAGGCATCGTCGAGATCGCCGAGATGGCGCAGGAAGCCGCGGAAGGTCAGCCAGCGATAGGGCTGCACCACCTGGATCTCCTTGCGCCGGCAGAGCAGATGAACCTCCGCAGCCCCGGCCTCGAGGGCCGTCGCGGCATTGTCGAAGGCCGAGGCACCAGCGCCGATCACCGCCACGCGCTTGCCCGCGAGCGCCGCGAAATCGATGTCCTCAGCGCAATGGGCGCGGCGATGGGGCGGGAGCGCCGCGATCGCGGCCGGCAGGCTCCAGTCGCCCGTGCTCTCCTGGCCGGTCGCCAGCACCACCTTGCGGGCGTGCAGCGTCTGAAGCTTGCCACCGCTTCGGACGGAGACAGCCAGCAGCCCCTCGGCCGGGGCGATGTCGACGACCTCAGCCTCGTTGCGCACGGGGATGCCGATGACATGCCGGAACCAGGCGAGATAATCCGCCCAATGCCCCTTCGGGATCAGCGCCAGCTCGTCCCAGCTCTCGATCCCGTATTTCGCCTCGTGCCAGGACTGGTAGGTCAGGCAGGGCATGTCGAGATCGGGGCCGGTGAAGTCCTTCGGGCTTCGCAGCGTGTGCATCCGCGCATAAGAGCGCCACGGGCCCTCCTGACCCGCCGGCGCCTTGTCGAGCACCAGGATGTTGTCGACCCGCGAGCGCAAGAGCCCGAAGGCGGTGGCGAGCCCGGACTGGCCGCCGCCGACGATGATGACGTCATGGGCCGGCGTGCCGTCGGGCGCCATGACCGGCTTGAGCCAAGGCGCGCGCGGATGCGCGGTGCGCGCCAGATCGGCCGCGACGCGAGCTTCGAGAACGGAGAGACCATCGTGTTTCATGATCCCGCCCGATGCAGCGTTCATGCCGCCAGCCAGCCGCCATCGACCACCAGCGTGGTACCTGTGCTGAAAGAGGAGGCATCGCTGGCGAGATAAAGCGCGGCCTGCGCCACCTCCTGCGCCCGGCCGAAACGCTTCAGCGCATGGCGGTTGCGCGAGGCCTCGCGCAACGGCTCCGGGTCGGCATGCCTTGCGAAGCTGCGGCGCAGCATCGGGGTGTCGATCGCGCCCGGCGCGATCGCGTTCACGCGGATGCTGTCGGCTGCATAGTCGAGCGCCATGGTCCGCGTCAGCGAGAGGATGGCGCCCTTGGCGGCGATATAGGCGCTGTTGCCGCGCCCCCCGGCGAGCGCCAGCTGCGAGGCGAAGGTCACGATCGCGCCGCCGCCGCGAGCCTGCATCAGCGGGATCGCAGCCCGCGCGAACAGGAAGGTGCCGCCGACATTGGCGCGGAAGACCGCGTCCCAATCCTCGGGAGCAGTCGTCGTCACCGTGCCGCCGCAGGAGAACCCAGCCGCCGTCACCAGAACGTCGATGCCGCCGAAGCGCTCTGAGCACGCCGCCACCGCCGCATCGGCGAAACCCGGCAAACCGACATCGCCGGCCTGGATGATCGCCTCACCGCCCGCGCCCCCGATCAGCGCCGCCGTCTCGGCCAGTCCCGCCTCGTCGCGATCGACCAGAGCCAGACGCGCGCCCTCACGAGCGAAGAGCACGGAGATCGCTAGCCCGATCCCGGAACCGGCGCCGGTGACCAGCACGACCTTGCCTTCGAGCCTCATCGTGATCTCCTCAGCCTTGCCCGTCAGCCCGCCACCAGGCGGCGAGCCTGTCGGCGGACTCCAGCCCGTCGGTCTTCGCGGACCAGCCGAGATCGCCGGCGATCCTGCCGACCGCGAGCGGCGCCCGGTCGGAGGGTCCGTGGAAATCGATCGTCGCCGCCTCACCGGCTTCAGCCAGCCGGCAGACGAATCCCGGGAAGAGGGCCGAAAGCCGCGTCCCCCAGTCCAGCAGGGTGAAGCGCCGGCCGGTCGAGACATTGTAGACGCCGTGCCGCAACGACGGCGCACCCGACACGGTCAGAACCGCGTCGGCGACATCGGGCGCATAGATCCAGTCGCGCAGACCCGGCCGCGGCAGGATCGCGGCCTCGCCTGCGACCGCGGCCGCGAGGATCTGGCAATGCGGCGAGAGCGTATCGCGCACGCCGGTCGCCCGCTCCCACGGCCCGAAGACGCCGCTGAGCCGCAGGCTGACGACATCCAGCCCCCACAGCGATCCCAGCCGCGCTCCGACCCGCTCGCTCGCCCATTTGGTGATGGCATAAAGCCCGACGGGGTCGCCCGGCGTCTCCTCGGCGAGTTCGTCGACACGCTCGCCCGCCGCGCCATAGGCGGCAGCGGAACTCAGATTGATCACCCGGCGCACGCCCGCCGCACGCGCCGCCGTCAGGATCGGCACCTGGGCCAGCAGATTGACCTGGAGGATGCGCCCGGGCTCGCTGGCATCGCGCTCGCGGGCGGCGGTGATCGCGGCGCCCATCACGACGAGATCGGCACCGGGGCCCATCGCATCTGCCACGGCCGCCTCATCGGTCACGTCGCCCGGGATGGCCTCGAGACGGCCGGGCAACGCGGCGAAGGCTCTGGCGGCGGCGTCAGGCACGGGCGCCCGGTCGAACACGCAGACGTCATGTCCCGCGCCCAGCATCGCCTCGGCGATGTTGAGACCGACGAAGCCTGCGCCACCGAAGATCAGGACTTTCACGGCGAAACCTTCGAAACGCATGTCAGGACGGGGCTGACCGGAACGGCATGCCGTCTGGCCGGCTATCGGCACGAGCTAAAGGCCTGGCGGCGCCTTCGGCAAGCGCAGAACAGACCTGGCAGCCTATGGTTTCGACACGGCATGCCGCATTGCACAGCGAGCGCCCATGGTCTAGGCGTCGCGGCAACGTCCTCCGGGCCCGCTTTTCGCCGCCGCCTCGCGCCTGCCCGCGAGACGCCGTGGCGACCTTGCCGGGCGAGACCGGTTCTACCACCGTCGAAAGGGAGCCGATCATGGCCCGCAAGAAATCCAAACCGCTCGATGCTGAATTCGTGATGTTCGACGTGGTCTATGCCGATGGCTCGCGCCGCTCCAACCGCCGCGTCCCGACAGCCCTGCTCGGCGGCCTCGATGGCGACGAGCCGGCGCGCGACGCCATCATGGAGCAGGATCGCCTGATCGCCGAAAAATCCGGCATGCCGCCGCTCGAGATCGTTTCGCTCGAACGTTCCGGCACGAAGCCGGTCGAAAAGCCGGCTCGCAAATTTGGCTGAGTGGCGGGCGCGCTTTTGCCGATAGGCACGATTTTGCAGTATCTTCGCACACGGATTTAACCCGAACGCTGCTGTTTTGCTTGACCTGCCATGGCTCCTGCATTTTAGTCCGGGACAGCCATTGGGAGGCTGCAAAAAAGGACCACACATGCGTACCATTCTGATCGTCGGAGCCATGGCGGCCATGCTTGCCGGCTGCCAGACTGCGCAGGAATCGCTGGCCGATGCTGAGATCACCTGCGAGTCGCAGGGCTTCCGGCCCGGCACGCGCGCCTATCAGCAGTGCCGTTCGGCGAATTATGTCGAGAACCGCCGCGCCTCGAACGAGACCGCCAGCGCCGTGACCGCTGGTGTCGCCGCCGGCGTCATCGGCGGCGCGATCGCGGCTTCGGCCGATCGTGGCTATTACGGCCGTGGCTATTACGGCCGCCGCGGCTACTGGTACTGAGATTGCGACGCGCCGCCTGCCGCGGCGCCTCCGACGACAACGAAAAGCCCTGCCGCATCGCTGCGGCAGGGCTTTTTGCGTCGGTAGCTTGCCTCGCGCCAGGCCCATGGATTGCGCCAGGTGCATCGGCGGGTGCCGCCCGCCCATGCACCGTCTTGCGCGTCAGCGCTTGGCGGTCGACCGCTTGCGCGCCGGTGCCGGCTCGCTCGACGAGGTCAGCAGCGAGCCGATGAAATACACCGCGATGCCGACGCCCAGCAGGGCCGCGATCGGCTCGCGCTCGGCGCGCTTGGCCAGCAGGCGACCGCCAAAATCGGCATAATCGCGCGCCTGGCCGGCATACTGGCTGGCGTAGTCGCGCGCCTGCCCGGCATAGTCGCGGGCGGTATCGCTGTTGGAGCGCAGCCACTTCTCGCTGCTCTTGAGCGCGCTCTCGCCGCTGTCGGCAGCCTCGCTGCGATAGCTGTTGAACAGGCTGCGCAAACGGCCGTAATCCGGCTCGTAACGCTCGAAGCGCGAGGTCGAGGAGTTGCGCAGGCTGGCCCAGGCGATCAGGCCGACGCTGAGAGCCCCGAGGCCGAAAGCCGCCAGAGGATGGCGCGCAACGGCATCCCTGACCGCCTCGCCGCCCTCGCGGGCAAGCTCGACCGGATCGGTCTCTGTGATGGCGTCCTTGGCCCGATAATAGCCGTCACGGACCGTCTCGGTGGCCTTCTCCGCGAGGTTGGAGGCCTTGGCACGCACCGTGTTGGCAGCGCCCTCGATCTCGTCGCGCGCCTCGTCCATATCCTTGGGAACGTCGGGCGGAAAACTGTTCATGGTGGCCATTGCGGACTCTCCGTTTGCGAGCGTGGTCGTGAGCGTTGGGCTCTTCGACAATGAATTCTCGAACAGTGAAACGAGGCACCGGCGCGAGAGTTCCGCACCCTCCCGAGAAAGCTGCCGCCTTGCGCAGACCGGAAACCTTTCGGCCATCGATGGGGCACCTACGGCCATCACACGGCCAAGATTGGATGCGACTGAAGGCTTGCACATTCGCAAGACCAAGGAGACGCTCATGGAAGCCCAGCAACTCCTGATCGAACACCCCTGCGTGATGTCGGATCCGGAATGGATCGCGCTCGAGAGCATCGACGAGCAGACCAACCACTTCGTTTTCGACGTCTCGATGCTCCAGGTTCTCAAGGGCCGCGGCCTCGTGGAATCGGCCGGTGAGCGCTGGCGCATCACGGAGCGGGGCCAGCGCAGGCTGCACGACCGCAGATGCTGAGACGGGTTCGAGCCATTCTCCATTATGACCGGCCGGCCGCGTTCCATCGCGCCGGCCGGTTTCGTTTCGGCGACCCGCTCCTGGCGATTGCGATCTGGAAATCGGCTTCACAAGCCACCATTCTGAAGCTGACCGCAATTCGACCTGCTCAGGGAGCATCATGGCCAAGCCCGTCAGCATCACCGTCTCGCATGATCTCGGCCGCGAGGGCGCCGTCGCGCGCCTGCGCGAGGGCATCGACCGCATCCGCGACCGGCTCGGCATGGTGAAGATGCAACTCGTCGAGGAACGCTGGGAGGGCGACAGCCTGCATTTTGGCGTCGCCGCGCTGGGCTACACCGTTCGCGGCCGGCTCGATGTCGAACAGGCTCTGGTGCGCGTCGAGATGATGCTGCCCTGGGTGCTGGCCGTCTTCGCCGAGAAGCTCAAGCTCGGCGTCGAGAAGCAGGGCCAGATCCTGCTGGAGAAGCCCAAGACCTGACATTTTGACAAGGCCTGACATTTTGACGTGACGCGCGCAGGCAACGTCGCGCGGCACCTGGGCACATAGGCCTCGGCGAGGCCGGAACAGGCATGGCGGCGCGGGCGAAAACTGCCCGCAGTGACAGGCTTTCGGTTGAAATCGCGAGGCGCTGCCGGCATTGTCGGGCACGCCCCGCATTCAGGCTTCAAGCCAAGCAATTCCGCGCGCGCAATCCATCCCGGGAGAATCATGCATCACGGCCCGCTGATCGCCATCCTCGTCGCGGGCCTTGGCCTTGCATTCGTCTTCGGGGCGCTCGCCCAGAAACTCCGCATCTCCCCGCTCGTCGGCTACCTCGTCGCAGGCGTCGCCGTCGGCCCCTTCACGCCGGGCTTCGTCGCCGACCAGAACCTCGCCAACGAGCTCGCCGAGATCGGCGTCATCCTGCTGATGTTCGGCGTCGGCCTGCATTTTTCCCTGAAGGATCTGCTCTCGGTCAAGACGATCGCGGTGCCCGGCGCGCTGGTGCAGATCGGCGTCGCGACGCTGCTGGGCACGGGCCTGGGCCTGATGCTCGGCTGGACCTGGGTCGCGGGCGTGGTCTTCGGTCTGGCGCTCTCGGTGGCGAGCACCGTCGTGCTGCTGCGCGCCTTGCAGGAGCGCCGGCTCGTCCAGAGCGACAAGGGCAAGATCGCGGTCGGCTGGCTGATCGTCGAGGACCTCGCCATGGTGCTGGCCCTGGTCATGATCCCGGCCGTCGCGGATGCGCTGAACGGCGCGCGGCCGGGCGTTCCCGCTCCGCTCTCGGGGCAGTTCGATCTCGGCCTCTGGGGCGTGCTGGGCCTGACCCTGATGAAGGTCGTGGCCTTCATCGCCTTCATGCTGGTCGTCGGCCGCCGCGTCATCCCCTGGATCCTGCACTGGGTCGCCCATACCGGCTCGCGCGAGCTGTTCCGGCTCGCCGTGCTCGCAGTCGCGCTCGGCGTCGCCTTCATCGCGGCAAGCCTGTTTGGTGTCTCCTTCGCGCTCGGCGCCTTCTTTGCCGGCATGATCCTGAGCGAATCGCCGCTGAGCCAGCGCGCGGCGGAGGAATCCCTGCCGCTGCGCGACGCCTTCGCGGTGCTGTTCTTCGTTTCGGTCGGCATGCTGTTCGACCCCGCGATCCTGCTGCGCGCACCCGGGCCGCTGCTGGCCACGCTGGCGATCATCCTCGTCGGCAAGTCGCTCGCCGCCTGGCTGATCATGCGCGCCTTCGGGCGCAGCAACGCCGTGGCGCTGACGATCTCGGCTTCGCTGGCGCAGATCGGCGAGTTCTCCTTCATCCTGGCGGGCCTGGGCGTGTCGCTCGGCATCCTGCCGCAACAGGGCCGCGACCTGATCCTGGCCGGTGCCATCCTCTCGATCCTGCTCAACCCGGTTCTGTTTGCACTGGTCGACCGCTTCACCGGCGAGCCCAGCATGGCCAAGCCCAAGCCGGGTCCGACACCGAGCGCGGCCGAGCCCGAAGCCAAGCCCGATCTCGACATCGTGCCGACGGAGCTGTCCGACCATATGGTCGTGGTCGGCTACGGTCGTGTCGGCGCCCTGCTCGGCGCGGGTCTGCTGGCGCGCGGCGAAAAGGTGCTGGTCATCGAGGAGCAGGGCGACGCGGTCGCGGCCGCCAAGCGCCACGGCGCCGAGCTGCTGCTCGGCAACGCGGCCGACCCGGCCGTGCTGGCCGCCGCGGGCCTGAGCCGCGCGCGGCGTCTCTTCGTCGCCATACCCCAGAGCTTCGAGGCCGGGCAGGTCTGCGAACAGGCCCGCCGCGACAATCCTGCATTGCCGATCGTCGCCCGCGCCCACTCCGATGCCGAGGTCGAGCACCTCACCAAATGCGGCGCGACGCTGACGATCATGGGCGAGGCCGAGATCGCCCGCGCCATGCTGGCGCTCTGCGCGGCTCCCGAGCCGTCGGCGCCGGAGCCTCCGCCGGCCTGAAGACGCGCGGGCAGCACCCGTCATTCTCGGGCGAAGCGAAGCGCAGACCCGAGAACCTCATGACCGGAAGGCGCTGGTTTGCGAGATGCTCGGGTCTAGCCCGAGCATGACACGCTGAAACGCCTGTCAGACCAGCTCGAACCGGACGTCCTGCGCGCCTTCCCAGAGGGTCTTGCGGCCGAGCGCGTAGAGATTCTCCAGCCCCGAGGTCAGCGTGATGAAGTGGTTGCCGGCGAGCTGGCCCATCTTGCTGGCGAAATGCACGCCGCCATAGGCGAGCAGGATCTCGGTCTCGCTGATGCCGCCGGGATAGAGGATGATCTGGCCGGGAGCGGGATAGCTCGTGTGGTTCTCGTAGCCGACGCCGAAATCGAGCTCGCCGAGCGGCATCCAGACGCCCTCGCCGCTCCAGCGCACATGCACGATCTTGCTGGCGAAGGGCATGTGGCGAAGGAAGGCGGCGCAGGTCTTGGGCGCGGCTTCCAGTTCAAACTTGGCCTCGAAAGAGAACGGGCCGGCGGTGACGATGAGCTGCTGGGACATGAAAAAGGGCCTTTCGCGTCGTTCGCCAGGATCGGATCAGGCGAATGGAATGTGATCGTGAGCCCTCATCCTGAGGAGCCGCGAAGCGGCGTCTCGAAGGATGCTTCAGGAGGTGCCTGAACCATCTGGAGCATCCTTCGAGACGCGCCTGCGGCGCTCCTCAGGATGAGGGCTGGAGAGATATCGCCGCGCTCTCTACGAGAACGCCGCCTTCAGGTCGAGCGTCCCGACCCTGCCAATCGCCTCGTAGTTGCGCTTGAGCCAGCGCTTGGCCGCCGCCCGACCGATATCGCGCAGCTGCAGCAGGAAATCCCAATCGGCATTCAGGCGCGAGGACGAGGTCATCTCCGCCAGGGGTGGGCCGCCATCGATGCGGTGCATCAGCACGCGCTTGTACTCGTTCTTGTCGAGCTTGCCGCCGTCAACCAGCCTGTTGACGAAGTCGATCGCGCGCAGTTCGCGCAGGAGCGAGCCGTTGAAGGTGATCTCGTTCAGCCGGTCCTGGATGTCACGCGCCTTGGTCGGCAGGTCCTTGCGCAACAACGGGTTGATCTGGACCAGAAGGATGTCGTCGCCCGCCGCCTCGTAAAACAGCGGAAAGAGCGCCGGGTTGCCCATATACCCGCCGTCCCAATAGGCCTCCTTGCCGATCTCGACCGCCTGGAACAGCATCGGCAGGCAGGCCGAGGCCATCAGATGGTCGGCCGTCAGCTCCGGGCCGTTGAACAGCTTGATCTTGCCCGAACGCACATTGGTCGCGGCGATGAACAGCTTCACGGCCGTGCAGGCCCGCACCTTGTCGAAATCGATCAGGTCGGCGACCACACCGCGCAGCGGATTGATGTTGAGCGGATTGATGTCGTAGGGGCTCGCCACCTTCGAGAACATCTCGAACCAGATCATGCCGGGCGGCACGCCGTTGCTGCCGCCCCAGGCGCCCAGCAGCGTGTCGATCAGCGAGCGCTCGGAGCCGCCATATTTGCCGTCGACGCTGATCGCCCGCCAGAACGCCTCGAGCTTGGCGCGGGCGCCGTCGGCGCCGCCGTCGATCCAGCCTTCGGCCAGAACAACCGCGTTCATCGCGCCGGCGCTGGTGCCCGACAGGGCCTCGATGGCCAGGCGTCCGTCCTCAAGGATGGCGTCGAGCACGCCCCAGGTGAAGGCGCCATGGGCGCCGCCGCCCTGGAGCGCGAGCGAAACCGACTTCTCCGCCTTCGGGCCGGCCAGCCCGACGATGGGAGCCGTCGCCGTCTTGCGCCCGGTCACGCCGCGGTCCAGCCGCCATCCATCGGCAGCGTCGTGCCGGTGATCGACTTCGCCGCGTCGGTGCACAGGAAGACCGCGAGCGCCGCGACCTGCTCGACCGTGACGAACTCCTTGGTCGGCTGAGCCGTCAGCAGCACGTCGTTCATGACCTGCTCCTTGGTCATGCCGCGCGCCTTCATCGTGTCGGGGATCTGCTTCTCGACCAGTGGCGTCCAGACATAGCCCGGCGCGATGGCGTTGACGGTGATGCCCTGGGTCGCGACCTCGAGCGCCACCGTCTTGGTCAGGCCGGCGATGCCGTGCTTGGCGGCGACATAGGCACTCTTGAAGGGCGAGGCGACGAAGGCATGTGCTGAGGCCGTGTTGATGATCCGCCCCCAACCCTTGGCCTTCATCTTCGGCAGCGCCGCGCGGGTGGTATGGAAGGCCGAGGTCAGGTTGATCGCGATGATCTGGTCCCATTTCTCGATCGGAAACTCGTCGATCGGAGAGACGAACTGGACGCCGGCATTGTTGACGAGGATATCCACGGCGCCGAATTCGGCTTCGGCCATCGCGATGAAATCTGCGATCTCGGCCGGCTTGGTCATGTCGGCGGCTGAAAACAGCACCTTCACGCCGAATTCGCTCGCGAGGTCGGAGCGCAGCTTTTCGGCGTCGGCCGGGGGCATAATGCCGTTGATGACGAGATTGGCACCTTCCTTGGCGAGTGCTCGGGCATAGGCGAGCCCGATGCCCGAGGTCGATCCCGTAATGGCGGCTGCGCGGTCTTTGAGGAACATCGGTGAAGGCTCCTGACAATCGGAGAGAAAATGCTTAGGTTCAGGTCCGAACGGGGGCAAGGCCGCCACCACATTGAAGTCGTGGCGGCACGTTGCCCGATCTCCTATTGCAGCGCAACATGACCATAATGCAGCCAGATCTACACGCGCATGGCGCCGATGACGAGCATGTGCATGACGTGCAGCACGCTCGCAGCGAGACCGGCTGCCGGCATGCGCATGACCACCGCCTTCATGCGGCCGAGGCCCTGGCACGGGCGGAGCGCATCTGCCGGGAGCGCGGCCTGCGCCTGACGCCGATCCGCGCCAAGGCCCTGGAGGCGCTCCACGCAGATCATCGTCCGGTCGGAGCCTACGATCTCGCCGACCGGATTTCGCCCGCCGGTGGGCGCCGCCTCGCGCCGATCTCGATCTATCGCGCGCTCGACTTTCTGGTCGAGCAGGGCTTCGTCCATCGCCTCTCCTCGCGCAACGCCTATGTCGCCTGCCTGCACGGCCATGGCGCCGACGAGGTCGTGGCCTTCCTGATCTGCGAGGTCTGCGGCGGCGTCGACGAGGATTCCTCGCCCGCCATGAAGAAGGCCGTTGCGGCGATCGCTCAGGTCAGGCAATTCTCCCCCGTCCATCAGGTGGTCGAGATCGTCGGCCGCTGCGAGCATTGCCGGAACGCAAGCACATGATCGCGCGAGACGAGTTGGGCCTTATCCAATGAACGAGCGGGCTTTCCCCTGCCTGGGCGCCGAACATTCCGGCCCGCTGGCGCGTCACCTCACCGTTCCCGTCAAGGTCGGCAATGTCCTGGTCGGCGGCGGCGCGCCCATCGTCGTGCAGTCGATGACCAACACCGACACCGCCGACATTGCCGGCACGGTCGCGCAGGTCGCGGCGCTCGCGCGGCAAGGCTCTGAACTCGTCCGCATCACGGTGGATCGCGACGAGGCCGCGGCCGCCGTGCCGAAGATCCGCGAGCGGCTCGACCGCATCGGCGTGGACGTGCCGCTGATCGGCGATTTCCACTATATCGGCCACAAGCTGCTGGCGGATCATCCCGCCTGTGCGGAGGCCCTGGCGAAATACCGCATCAACCCCGGCAATGTCGGCTTCAAGGACAAGAAGGACCGCCAATTCGGCCAGATCGTCGAACTCGCCATCAAGCATGGCAAGGCCGTGCGCATCGGTGCCAACTGGGGTTCGCTCGACCAGGAGCTGCTGACCGCGCTGATGGACGAGAACGCCCTGCAGCCGCGCCCGCTCGATGCCCGCGCCATCATGCGCGAGGCGATGGTGCAGTCGGCCCTGCTCTCGGCCGGGCGCGCGGAGGAAATCGGCCTCGGCCGCGACAAGATCATCCTCTCGGCCAAGGTCTCGGGCGTGCAGGATTTGATCACGATCTACCGGATGATGGCGGGCCGCGCCGACTATGCCATCCATCTCGGCCTGACCGAGGCGGGCATGGGCTCCAAGGGCATCGTCGCCTCCTCGGCCGCGCTCGGCATCCTGCTGCAGGAGGGCATCGGCGACACGATCCGCTTCTCGCTGACGCCCGAGCCGGGCGGCGACCGCACGCTCGAGGTCAAGGCGGCGCAGGAGCTGCTCCAGACCATGGGCTTCCGCGCCTTCGTGCCGCAGGTCGCCGCCTGCCCCGGCTGCGGCCGCACCACCTCGACCGTCTTCCAGGAACTCGCCCGCGACATCCAGGACTGGATCGCCGCCTCGATGCAGGATTGGAAGACGCGCTACCCGGGCGTCGAGGCCCTGAACGTCGCGGTGATGGGCTGCATCGTCAACGGCCCCGGCGAATCCAAGCACGCCGACATCGGCATTTCCCTGCCCGGCACCGGCGAGGAGCCGACAGCGCCGGTCTTCGTCGACGGCAAGAAGGTCAAGACGCTGCGCGGGCCGGGCATTGCCGCCGAATTCAAGGCCATGGTCGACGACTATGTCGCGCAGCGCTACGGCGGGCGTGCCGATGCGGCCGAGTGACTTTCACGCCTCGGCATGGCGCAGCCACATAGCCAGCACAGGGCAGCGCCTTTGCGTGCTGGCGGCATTGTGTTAGAGGCCCCGGCCTTTCGCTGCTCCGCAGCGCGCGCGGAGATCCCCGATGGGGCATGACCAGACGAATTCCCCGCCCCAGAGGACGGAGGATTCCCGTTTCGGCCTGGACGATGGACATGGGGCGAGCCATGGCGGCGCATCGAAGCACAGCCATGGCGGCTATGCCACGTTGGCCCTGGGCGCGCTCGGCGTCGTCTACGGCGATATCGGCACCAGCCCGCTCTATGCTTTGCGTGAAACCGTCCTGGCTGCGACCGGAATGGGCGCGGGCGGCCATGGCGGCACGGTCGATCTCGCGCTGAACGCCCCGATCCCGCGCGGGATCATCATCGGCGTGCTCTCGCTGATCCTGTGGTCGCTCGTCGTCGTGGTGACGTTGAAATATGTCGTGCTGCTGCTCAGCGCCGACAACAACGGCGAGGGCGGGACGCTGACCTTGGTCGCACTGGCGCAGCGTGCGCTGGGACGCATGCGCGGCGGCGTCGTGCTCTTCCTCGGCATGGCTGGTGCCGCGCTGTTCTATGGCGATGCGGTGATCACGCCGGCGATCTCCGTGCTTTCCGCGGTCGAAGGCATCAAGCTGGTCACGCCGGCTCTCGACGAATACGTCGTCTCGATCGCCTCGGGCATCCTGATCGCGCTGTTCCTGGTCCAGAGCCGCGGCACAGAGAAGGTCGCGAACTTCTTCGGCCCGATCATGATGGTCTGGTTCCTGACGCTGGCGGGCCTTGGAATCTACCATATCTCCGACGATCTCGGCGTCTTCGCCTCGATCAATCCCTATTGGGGCCTGCGCTTTTTCTTCGACCATCCCGGCGTATCGCTGGCCGTGCTCGGCTCGGTCTGTCTGGCGGTCACCGGCGCCGAGGCGCTCTACGCCGATATGGGCCATTTCGGCCGCGGCCCGATCCGAAGCGCCTGGATCTGGCTGGTCTTCCCGGCCCTGTGGCTGAACTATCTCGGCCAGGGCGCGCTGATCCTGTCCGACGCCTCCGCCATCGACAATCCGTTTTACAAGCTCGCTCCGCAGGGCTTCATCCTGCCGCTCGTCATCATGGCGACGATCGCGACGATCATCGCCAGCCAGGCCGTGATCACCGGCGCCTTTTCGCTGACCCGCCAGGCGGTGCAGCTCGGCCTGCTGCCGCGCCTCGAAATCCGCCACACCTCGGAACAGACCTCCGGCCAGATCTTCATCCCGCGCATCAACGCGATCCTGCTGATCGTGGTCCTCGTGCTGGTCTGGACGTTCCGCTCCTCCTCGAACCTGTCGCACGCCTACGGCATCTCGGTCTTCGGCGCGATGGTGGTCGATTCGCTGCTCGCCTTCATCGTGATCTGGAAGGGCTGGCGCTGGGGGCTGGCGGCAACGATCGCCGTGATCGCGCCCTTCCTGATCATCGACGTCGCCTTCTTCGCGGCCAACATGCTCAAGCTCTTCAGCGGCGGCTATGTCCCGGTGATGATGGCGGTCGTCCTGATCGTCCTGATGTGGACCTGGGTACGCGGCACCAAGATCCTGTTCGACAAGACCCGCAAGACCGACGTGCCGCTGCTCGAACTGGTCGGCATGCTCTCCAAGAGCCCGCCCTATCGGGTCAAGGGCATGGCGGTCTTCCTGACCAGCGACCCGGAGACGGCCCCGGCCTCGCTGTTGCACAACCTCAAGCACAACAAGGTGCTGCACGAGCGCAACGTCATCCTGACCGTGCGCTCGGCCGACACGCCGCGCATCGCCGAGGAGGAGCGCGTGCGCCTCTCGCGCATCACCGACGATTTCTGGCGGGTCGATCTGGTCTATGGCTACATGGAGAGCCCCAACGTGCCCAAGGGGCTCGCGATCCTGCGCAAGCAGGGCTTCAAGTTCGACATCATGTCGACCTCGTTCTTCCTGTCGCGCCGCTCGATCAAGGCCTCGCCGCAATCGGGCATGCCGGTGTGGCAGGACAATCTTTACATCTCGCTGACCAAGTCAGCGACGGACGCCACGAGCTTCTTCCAGATCCCGACCGGCCGCGTCGTCGAGGTGGGGACGCAGGTCACGGTCTGAGGCCCAACGTCATGCTCGGGCTTGACCCGAGCATCTCGGAAACCAGCGCATCTCCTGCACCAGCGCATCTCCTGCAAGAGATTCTCGGGTCAAGCCCGAGAATGACGCGGGCTGCTAGTCGATCCGGGCCGAGGTCGCCTCCCCCGGCACCTTCCGGACCCGCTCGCGATAGAGCAGGTAGAGCCCCGACGCGATCACGATTGAGGCGCCCGCGAAGGTCCAGCGATCGGGGAACTGCCCGAAGACGAACCAGCCGAGCAGGATCATCCAGACGATCTGCGAGTAGATGAAAGGCGCCAGCACGGTCGCCGGAGCCAGCCGGTGCGCCAGGATCAGGAGCCAGTGGCCGAAGCCGCCGAAGACGCCCGTGCCCAGCATCACCAGCCAGACGAATGGGGTCTGCGGCGTCGTCCAGAAGAACGGGATCAGCGGCAGCATCGCCACCGTTCCGGCAAGGCCGGAATAGACCATCGTCGTTTCAGGCGGGTCGAAGGCTGCGAGGCGTCGCGTCGCCAGCGCATAGAAACTGTAGCAGACAGTCCCGAAGACGCAGAGCAGCGCCGCCGGATGCATGCCGCCGAGGCCGGGACGCGTGATCACGAGCACGCCGAGAAAGCCGACGCCGATCGCCGCCAGCCGACGCGGGCCGGGCCATTCGCCGAGCATCGGACCGGCGACGAGCGCCACCAGCAGCGGCCCGGCGAACATGATCGAGACCGTCTCCGCGAGCTGCAGATATTTGAGCGCGACGAAGTTCAACGCCGTCGCACCCAGCAGCAGCAGCGAGCGGATGGCCTGGAGCCCGGGCCGCTTCGTCCTGAGCACGCCGGGATGGCTCCAGGGATTGAGCAGCATCAGCACCAGCCCCATGCTGCCGGCATAGCGCGCGAACACCACCTGCACCGGGTCCATATGGCCCGAGAGCCATTTCGCGCTGGTGTCCAGGAGGGCGAAGAACAGCACCGCGCTGCAGATCAGCCCGATCGCGATCAGGCGCGATCGGCCGGTTTCCGGAAGATGGGATGAGGCGGCGGCCAAGGCGGCTCCCGTCATGCGCGGGGAGAATGACAATGGCAGATTTAAACGATTTGCCTCCCGTGACCAGCGGTTGAGCGCATGAGGTCCATGCGCCCGTCAGAGCAGAAGAACATGCCCGCGGCCAAGCCATTGCTAGGCGTCGCTGTCGACCTCGTCGCCGTCTGCTTCCGGATCGTCGATCTCGACCCCGGCCTTCGACAGGCCCTTGGCGGCCTTGCGCAGCAGCCGGCGCAGCTGCTTGCGTTCCTTGCCGTCGAGCTTGTCGAGCAGCTCTTCCTCAACCTGCGTCCAGACCGCATCGAGAGCCAGGGCCGTCTTGTGCCCGGTTTCGGTGAGCGCAACCTGCACCAGCCGGCCGTCGCGGCCGCCGCCCTCGCGCGTCACCAGCCCTTGCAGCGATAGCCGGCCAATCGTCTTGGACACGGTCGGCGGCTTGACCCGCAGCAGCGTCGCGAGCTCGCCCATTGTCATCGGCGCCGGTTGCAGTGCCTTCAGCGCCTGCTCCTGCCCGGGAAACAATCCGAGTGCGTTCAGCCGCTCGCCCATGCGTGCGCGATGCAGACGTGCCGTGACCAGCAAGGCCCGGCCAACGCTCTTCTCGAGTGCCTTGGTCATCTCGCTTGGTCCCTGGCCCGGTGCTGGCGCCGATCCTTATGCGGATCAGGAAGTCGCTTCGCCGGCTGCCTGTTGGCCTGCCAAGATGACAGCGTCATGACAATGCAGGCCGCTGCTGTCACAGAGCGCGCATCTTTTTCGCGATCGTGGCCAGAAAGCTGTCGCGGCTTTCCGGCGTCGCCCGGTTCATGTCGTAATGGGCGAGATAGAGCGGCCGCGCGGTCGGGTGGCAGACAGCGCGCAGCACCCGGCAGACCAGTTTTCGCGGCGGATCGCCCATCAACATGGCGCGCCAGCGCGAGCCGCCATAGGTCGTTACCGCGACGAGCTTGCGGATCGTCCAGAGATTGGGCGCGACCTTGCCGTCCACCATCTTGAACGAGACACCGGGCAGGAAGACGCGGTCGAAAAAGCCCTTCAGGATCGCCGGATAGCCGAAATTCCAGACCGGGAAGCACAGCACCAGCGCCTGCGCCGCCTGCAGCCGCGCGACATAGCCGGCAACGGGGAGTGTGTTGCCGGCAAGGTCATGATAGCCCACGCGCCCCTCGCGACTCAGCACCGGATCGAAGCCCTCGGCATAGAGGTCGCAGTCATCGACCTCATGGCCAGCCTCGCGCAGGCTCGCGACGACGGCCTGGTGCAGCGCCGCGCCATAGCTCTCGGGGTTGGGATGGGCATAGAGCACGAGCACGCGCATCAGGGCGCTCCGGGGCCGGAACGCATCCCCGCCAGGTGATCGAGCTCGCGATGGTCGGGCAGCGTGCTGTCGATCGCGCGCCCTCCCACCAGCACGCTCCGGTCGGCCTGCGGGCGGGCGAAGAGCTCGGTCCAGTCGCGGGCACGCGTCAGGATCAGGTCGGCTGGGCCACCGGCCGTCAGCACACCCAGTCCTTCTCCCGCTTTTCCCTCCAGCCCCATGATCGCAGCCGGCATCCGCGCCACCGCATTGGCCCAGTCGGTCCCGGAATGGTCGAGCTGGAGGATGCGCGTGCCCTCGCGCAGCACCTCGATCAGGTCGAGATCCCCATAGGCGTAAAACGGGTCGCGGGTGTTGTCGGATGCGATCATCACCGGCACGCCGGCCGCCTTGAGCTCATGCAGCGCCGTGACCCCGCGCCAGCGCGGCGTGCGGCCGGGCGCGCGGTCCTGCAGATACATGTTGCACATCGGCAGGGACACGACGGCGATTCCGGCCTCCAGGACCTTGGCGATGATGCGCGCCTCGACCTCGGGCTCCTGCAGCGCCAGCGAGCAGCAATGTCCGGCGAGGATTTTACCCGCAAAGCGATGCCGGATCGCCGCATCGGCGATGTGCTCAAGCGAACGCGCAGCGGGATCATTGGTCTCGTCGACATGCAAGTCGAGATCGAAGCCGTTTTCGATCGCGGTGCGGAAGACGATATCGAGCGCGGCGTCCAGCTCCGGGATCATGTAGGTGACGCAGCCGAACAGGCGATCGCCATGCGCCTTCACCGCCGCGACGACATCGCGGACATGGCCCTCGTCGAGCGCGAACTGGATGCCGAACAGCGGCGAGGCCTGGATGGCGATGCGCCCCGCCCATTCCGCCCGCAGCTCCGCCAGCACCGGCCAGGAAATGCCGATCTGCTTGCCGAGCGAGTCGATATGGGTCCGCAGTGCCGCCGTGCCATGCGCGAAGGCGCAGCGCAGGCCGAAATCCATCCGCGCCCGCACATCCCCGGCCGACCAGTTTGCCTCGCGGTCGGCCATGACGCTGTTGAGCGCCCCCATGAAGCTGCCGTCGGGATTGGGCCGGCGCGGCCAGATATGGCCCTTGTCGAGATGGACATGGCAATCGACGAGCCGCGGCAGGACGATGCCGCCGTCGCAATCGAAGGCCGGTCCGCGCGGCATCGCCTCGGTCCCGGCCGGCAGGATCGAGGCGATCCGCCCGGCCTCCACGGCGATGTCGACCAGGGTCAGCCCGTCGCGATCCGCCGCGAGCCCGCCCGCCTCGACGAGGCAAAGCGGCGCGCGTGCGCGGGTCAGCCGGTAGTCGGGCGATGGTGGCAGCGTCGCGAAACCGGTCGTCACGGGGTCGGGTTCTCCATCGCCAAGGCCATGCATAATCGCCAAGGCCATGCACGATCGATACCGGTCGCCACCTGCACGGGCAAGGCGCAGACGCACTGCGTCATCCTTGCGTCGCATCCGGGCTTGTCGCGCGTGCGACGATCGCGCATGAGGGCGGCTTCCCGCTGATGGAGACCGACCCGATGCCGCAGGCCACATTGATCGATGGCAAGGCCATCGCCGCCGCCCTGCGCGCGCAGATCGCCACCGAAATCGCCGGCATCAAGGCTGTCAGCGGCCTCGTGCCCGGCCTGCATGTCGTCCTCGTCGGTGACGACCCGGCGAGCCGCGTCTATGTCGCCTCGAAGGAGAAGCTGGCCGTCGAGGTCGGCATGAACTCGGTGGCCCACCGCCTGCCGGCCGATACGAGCCAGGAAACCCTGCTCGCCACGCTGGCGGGCCTCAACGCCGACGATGCCGTCGACGGCATCCTGGTGCAGCTGCCCCTGCCCAGGCATCTCGACACCGCCGCCGTGATCGACGCCATCGACCCCGCCAAGGATGTCGACGGGCTGCATCCGCTCAATGCCGGCCGCCTCGCCGGCGGCAAGGTCGATCCCGAGCATCTGCTCGTGCCCTGCACGCCGCTGGGCTCGATGCTGCTGCTGCGGAGCGTCCTGCCCTCGCTCTCGGGTCTGGAGGCCGTGGTCATCGGCCGCTCCGAGCTGGTCGGCCGCCCCGTCGCGCAATTGCTGCTCCAGGCCGACTGCACGGTCACCATCGCGCATTCGCGCACGAAGGATCTGCCCGACGTGGTGCGCCGCGCCGATATCGTCGTCGCGGCCGTCGGCCGGCCCCATTTCGTCAAGGGCGACTGGATCAAGCCCGGCGCGACCGTGATCGATGTCGGCATCAACCGCATGCCCGACGGAAAGCTCGCCGGCGACGTCGATTTCGCGGAAGCCGTGGAGGCAGCCGGCGCGATCACCCCCGTCCCCGGCGGCGTCGGCCCGATGACGATCGCCTGCCTGCTGAGGAACACGCTGACGGCGTTCAAGGCGCGGCGGGGCGGCTGAGCGTCCGGACCGCCATCAGCCCTGTTCGAGCAGGAACCCCTCGATCACCATCCGCAAAGCCGGAAGGTCGTCACTGACGACGTTCCAGACGATGTCGGGATCAACTCGAAAATACTCGTGTCGCATCAGGTTTCCGATGGCCCGTATGCCGTGCCAGGCGATATCCGGGCGCGATGCGAGGAGGTCATCGGGGAGATGACGCACCGCCTCCGAGATGATCTCCAGCAAGCGCTCGGTTCCGTATTGAAGAAAGCGGTCGGCACTGAAGCTGGCAAGGTCATGCCCGCCAGCCGCCTCCTCGATAAGAGAAATGGCGTCCAGAATGTCGTGCAGGACGACGGCGGTATCACGCACCATCAGAAGATCCGGACGGCTTCGCTCTCGATCCGATCCCGCAGCTTCGGATGCAGGCTCTTGCGCGTTGTCAGATCGATCTCGGTCCCGAGTTCCTCGACGAGGAAGGCATGCATCCCGGCAAGATCGATCAGAGAGAACTTTCGCCCCGGCAGGACATCGATGAAGACATCGAGATCGCTGTCGTCACCCGCCTCGTCGCGCGCGGTCGAGCCGAACAGGAACGCAGCCTCTGCTCCGCGAGCACGGAGCGCATCAGCCCGCCGCGCGAGCTCGAAAGTGGCCTGATCCCTCGTCATCCCTCATTCTCCCACGAAAACGGCCCACATCCAAGCTGCGGGCCGCCTCCCGGCGCCCCTCACATATGGATCTGGCGCTTGTCGACCGCCATCGCGGCTTCCTTGACCGCCTCCGACAGGGTAGGGTGGGCGTGGCAGGTGCGGGCGAGGTCTTCCGACGAGCCGCCGAACTCCATCAGCACGGTCACCTCGGCGATCAGGTCGCCGGCATGGGGACCGATGATGTGGCAGCCGAGCACGCGGTCGGTCGTGGCGTCGGCCAGGAACTTCACGAACCCTTCCGTGTGCCGGATCGCGCGCGAGCGGGCATTGGCGGTGAAGGGGAACTTGCCAACCTTGTAGGCGGTGCCCGCGGCCTTGAGCTCCTCCTCGGTCTTGCCGATCGCGGCGACTTCCGGCGCGGTATAGATGATGCTCGGGATCGCGTCGTAGTTCACATGGCCGGCCTTGCCGGCGATGATCTCGGCGACCGCGACGCCTTCATCCTCGGCCTTGTGCGCCAGCATCGGCCCGCGCACCACGTCGCCGATCGCATAGATGCCGGCGACATTGGTCTTGAAATGGTCGTCGATGACGACGCGCCCGCGCTCGATCGCGACACCGGCGCCGTCGAGCCCGAGCCCGTCGGTGTTGGGACGCCGCCCGATCGCGACCAGCACGATATCGGCCGAGAGCGTCTTGGCCTCGCCGCCGGCTGCCGGCTCGACCGTGACGGTCGCGCCGCCCTTCTTGCCGGTCTCGACCTTGGTCACCTTCGAACCGAGGATGAACTCGAAACCCTGCTTCTGCAGGATGCGGCTGAACTGCTTGGCGATCTCCTCGTCCATGCCGGGCAGGATGCGGTCGAGATATTCGACGACGGTGACCTTGGCGCCGAGCCGGCTCCAGACCGAGCCGATCTCGAGACCGATCACGCCGGCGCCGACGACCAGCAGCTCCTTGGGAACCGCGGTCAGCTCCAGCGCGCCGGTCGAGGTCACGACGGTCTTCTCGTCGATCGTCACGCCGGGCAGGCCGGTGGCCTCCGAGCCGGTGGCGATGACGATGTTCTTCGTCTCCAACTCCTGCGTCTTGCCGTCATCGCCGGTGACGACGACCTTGCCGGCGGCCTGGATGCTGGCCGTGCCCATGAAGGGGTCGATCTTGTTCTTCTTCAGCAGGAAGGCGACGCCGTTGACGTTGGCATCGACCGTCTCCTGCTTGTGAACGAGCATCTGCTTGAGATCGAGCTTGGGCGTGCCGACGATCACGCCGAGGCTCGGGAAGGTGTGGCTCGCTTCCTCGAACATCTCCGAGGCATGCAGCAGAGCCTTCGAGGGAATGCAGCCGACATTCAGGCAGGTGCCGCCGAAGGTCTTGCGCTTCTCGACGACGGCGACCTTGAGGCCGAGCTGGGCTGCGCGGATGGCGGCGACATAGCCGCCGGGGCCGGTTCCGATGATGACGAGATCGTAGGACATGAAGGGCCAGAGTTTCCGGTTGAAATCGCGCCGGACCATGCCCCACACTCCCCCGCGAGACAAGCGAAATGGACCTTGAGGCATGAGACCGAAGTCGGGTTGCCCGTCGTTTGCGGCGGTTCTCCTCTGCCTCGTCGGAGCCGGATCGGCGCATGCGCAGGCCTTGCCTGCGACGCCGTCCGCCAGTGTCCAACCCGGCGGGCCGCCGCCTGCCGCGATCGCCCTGCCCGAGACGCCGGACGCGTTCGGCGTCGTCGTCGAGGAGTTCGCGGCGCGCGACGGCCTGCGGCGAGGGCTTGTCATCGTCCGCCGTGCCGGCAAGGTCGTCTACGAGCATGGTTTCGGCGGCGACGACCCCAAGCGGCCGCATCACCTCGCAAGCCTGTCCAAGTCGATCACGGCGGCCTGCGTCGCGACGCTCGTCAGGGATGGCAAGCTCGCCTTCGACACCACGTTGCGCTTGGCCCTGGCGAAGCATTTCGCCGGCACCGGCGCCGTTTCGGACCCGCGACTGCTCGACGTGACGATCAGGCAATTGCTCACCCATCGTTCGGGCCTCGCCGGCAACCGCGGCGATGGCGAGGCCTCCACGGGCCGCAAGCTGCTCGACATCATTCTGAAGGACGGCGCAGGCGCCGACGCATCCAGGCCGCTGCTGCGGCTGGCGCTCGGCCAGGGCCTCAAGCGCGCGCCCGGCGCCTATCAATACAGCAATGACGGCTATCTGGCGCTCGGCGCGGTCGTCGAAGAGGCGACGGGACAGCCCTACGAGACCGCCTGTCGCGAGCGCGTGCTGGCGCCGGCCGGCGCTGCCGGCTCCCTCGCGAAGGAATGGGCGATCATGGGCGCCTATGGCGGCTGGTCGATGACGGGCGCCGACTATCTCGCGACGCTCGAAGCCATCACGACGTCGGACCGCATCATCGGAGCCACCGCCAGATCCTGGCAGGAGAACGGCGCTGACCAGGCACCGGCCGCGCGGACCTCCTGGTATGGCCTGGGCCTGCGTGTCCGCCGCGTCGCCAACGGCTTCAATCACTGGCATTGGGGCGAATGGTCGACCTGGTATCGGCGAGCCGGAGGCTCGCGCCAGAAGGCCGACTTCAACACCTTCGCGACCCATGTCGGGGCCAGCGGAACGAGCTGGTTCGTCTCGTTCGAGCCTCGCCTGAACGAGGAGACCCGGATCAAGCTCGATCGCGAGCTATGGCGGGCCTTCAACGCCGTGAAGCGCTGGGATCCGTCATGACCGACGACCCATCGCTTCGTCGATCACAGGCTGGTCGAGCCGACTTCTGCCCGCAAGGGTCGCATGCCACCGACGGCTGATCGCCGCCGGCACGAGGCTTTCGGGATCAAAGATCCAGCACGAGCCGCGCCGGGTCCTCCAGCGCCTCCTTGATGCGGACGAGGAAGGTCACCGCTTCCTTGCCGTCGATGATGCGGTGGTCGTAGGAGACCGCCAGATACATCATCGGCCGGATCACGATCTGGCCGCCGACCACCATCGGGCGCTCCTGGATCTTGTGCATGCCCAGGATCGCCGATTGCGGCGCGTTCAGGATCGGCGTCGACATCAGCGAGCCGTAGACGCCGCCATTCGAGATGGTGAAGGTGCCGCCCTGCATGTCCTCGATCTTGAGGGCGCCCTCGCGGGCCTTCTTGCCGAGCGCGCCGATCGCCTTCTCGACGCCGGCGATGGAGAGCTGGTCGGCATCGCGCACCACCGGAACCACCAGGCCCTTGTCGGTGCCGACGGCGACCGCGACATGGTAGTAGTTCTTGTAGACGATGTCGGTGCCGTCGATCTCGGCGTTGACGGAGGGGATCTCCTTCAGCGCCTGCACGCAGGCCTTCACGAAGAAGCCCATGAAGCCGAGCTTCACGCCGTGCTTCTTCTCGAACACGTCCTTGTACTGGTTGCGCAGCGCCATCACCGCCGACATGTCCACCTCGTTGAAGGTGGTCAGCATCGCCGCCGTCGCCTGGGCTTCCTTGAGGCGGCGCGCGATGGTCTGGCGCAATTTGGTCATCTTGACGCGCTCTTCGCGCGAGGCGTCGTCGGGGGCCGACGGCGCCCGGACCTGGACCGGAGCGGCAGGGGCCGCAGTTGCCACGGCAGGGCCGGTCGCGATCGCGGCCAGCATGTCGCCCTTGGTGACGCGACCGTCCTTGCCCGAGGCGTTGGCGGTCGCGGGATCGACGCCGCTTTCGGCCGCCAGCCGCGACACGGCCGGGCCGGAATCGGCGGCTTTGGTCGCAGGCTTGATTTCGGTGTCGCCGGCAACCTCGCCGGCCTTCGTCTCGGCCGCGGCCGAGCTCGACTCGCCGGCTTTGCCGGAGGCCTGCGCCACGGCGGTATCGGCCTTCTTCTCCTCGGCCTTCGGAGCGGCCGCAGCCGCCTTGCCGTCGCCGGCCGTGATCATGCCGAGAAGCGCGCTGACGCCGACGGTGTCGCCTTCCTTGGCGACGATCTCGCCGAGCACGCCGGCGGCCGGCGCGTTGACCTCGAGCGTCACCTTGTCGGTTTCGAGCTCGACCAGAGGCTCGTCGGCCTTCACGGCATCGCCCGCCTTCTTGAACCACTTGCCGATGGTCGCCTCGGAGACGGATTCGCCGAGGGTGGGTACGCGGATTTCGGTCGCCATGTCAGGCCTCTGTTTCGTGTCTTTGTCTGGCGTTCAGGTGACTGGACGGTCAGGCCGCGAAGGCCTCGTCCAGGAAGGCGTTGAGCTGGGCGAGATGCTTCGACATCAGGCCGGTCGCGGTCGCAGCCGAGGCCGGACGTCCAACATAACGCGGCCGCTTCGACTTCGATCCCGCATGGCCCAGCACCCATTCGAGATAGGGCTCAACGAAGGTCCAGGAACCCATGTTCTTCGGCTCTTCCTGGCACCAGACGACGTCGGCGCCCTTGAAGCGCGCCAGCTCCTGCGCCAGCGACTTCAGCGGGAACGGATAGAGCTGCTCGACGCGCATCAGATAGACATCGTCGATCTCGCGCTTCTCGCGCTCCTCCAGCAGGTCGAAATAGACCTTACCCGAGCAGAGCACGACGCGGCGGATCTTCGAATCCTTGACCAGCTTGGTCGTCGAGTTGCCGCGCTCGGCGTCGTCATGCAGCACGCGGTGGAAGGTCGAGCCCTCGGCCAGCTCCGACAAATCGGAGACGCAGCGCTTGTGGCGCAGCAGCGACTTCGGCGTCATCAGGATCAGCGGCTTGCGGAAGTCGCGCTTGAGCTGGCGGCGCAGGATGTGGAAGTAGCTCGCCGGGGTCGAGCAGTTGGCCACCTGCATATTGTCCTCGGCGCACATCTGCAGGAAGCGCTCGAGACGGGCCGAGGAGTGCTCGGGACCCTGGCCCTCATAGCCATGCGGCAGCAGGCAGACGAGGCCCGACATGCGCAGCCACTTGCGCTCGCCCGACGAGATGAACTGGTCGAACAGCACCTGCGCGCCATTGGCGAAGTCGCCGAACTGGGCTTCCCACATCGTCAGCGCGTTCGGCTCCGACAGCGAATAGCCGTATTCGAAGCCGAGCACCGCCTCCTCCGAGAGCATCGAATTGATGACCTCGTAGCGGGACTGGTCGTCGCGGATATGGTTCAGCGAGGTGTGGCGCGCTTCGGTTTCCTGGTCGATCAGCACCGAGTGGCGCTGCGAGAAGGTGCCGCGCTCGCAATCCTGGCCGGACAGCCGGACCGGGTTGCCGTCGAGCAGCAACGAGCCGAAGGCCAGCGACTCGGCGGTCGCCCAGTCGATGCCCTTGCCGGTCTCGACTGCCTTGCGGCGGTTGTCGAGGAAGCGCTGGATCGTCTTGTGGACGTTGAAGCCCGGCGGCACCGAAGTGATCTTCTCGGTGATCTCCTTGAGCACGGCCGCATCGACACCGGTCGCGCCGCGGCGCGGATCGTCCTCGTCGGCGCGGATCGCCTTCATGCCGGCCCAGCGGCCGTCGAGCCAGTCGGCCTTGTTGGGCTTGAAGGCCTGTCCGGCCTCGAACTCGACCTCGAGCTTCGCCTTCCAGGCGGCGCGCGCCTCGTCGAGTTCGCCCGGCTGAAGCACGCCCTCGGCTTCCAGCTTGGCGGAGTACAGCTCCAGCGTCGTCTTGTGGGCGCGGATCTTGCGGTACATCAGCGGCTGGGTGAAGCCCGGCTCGTCGCCCTCGTTATGGCCGAAGCGGCGATAGCAGAACATGTCGATGACGACCGGCTTGTGGAACTTCTGCCGGAACTCGATCGCCACCTTCGCGGCGAAGACCACCGCCTCCGGATCGTCCCCGTTCACATGGAACACCGGCGCCTCGACCATCTTCGCCACGTCGGACGGATAGGGCGAGGAGCGCGAATAGCGCGGATAGGTCGTGAAACCGATCTGGTTGTTGATGATGAAGTGGATCGAGCCGCCGGTGCGGTGTCCCTTCAGGCCCGAGAGGCCCAGGCACTCCGCCACCACGCCCTGGCCGGCGAAAGCCGCGTCGCCATGCAGCAGCAGCGGCAGCACCTTGGAGCGCTCGACGATGTCGCCGAACTGGTCCTGCTTGGCGCGCACCTTGCCGAGCACGACGGGGTCGACGATCTCGAGATGCGAGGGGTTGGCGGTCAGCGAGACGTGGACGTTGTTGCCGTCGAACTCACGATCGCTGGAGGCACCGAGATGGTACTTCACGTCGCCCGAGCCCTCGACGTCGTCGGGCGCGAACGAGCCGCCCTTGAACTCGTGGAACAGCGCGCGATGCGGCTTGCCCAGCACCTGGGTGAGCACGTTCAGGCGGCCGCGATGGGCCATGCCGAAGACGATGTCGCGCACGCCCAGCGCGCCACCGCGCTTGATGATCTGCTCCAGCGCCGGGATCAGCGACTCGCCGCCATCGAGGCCGAAGCGCTTGGTGCCGGTGTATTTCAGGTCGATGAACTTCTCGAAGCCCTCGGCCTCGACGAGCTTGTTGAGGATCGCCTTCTTGCCTTCCTTGGTGAAGGCGATCTCCTTGTCCGGCCCCTCGATGCGCTCCTGCAGCCAGGCCTTCTGCTCGGGATCGGAGATGTGCATGAACTCGATGCCGACCGTGCTGCAATAGGTCCGCTGCAGGATCGCGGTCATCTCGCGGATGGTCGCGAATTCGAGGCCGAGCACGTTGTCGATGAAGATCTTGCGGTCGAGATCGGCCTCGGTGAAGCCGAAGGCGGCCGGCGAGAGCTCGTCGGAATTGTCCACGGTCTCGATGCCCAGCGGATCGAGCTTGGCATGGAGATGGCCGCGCATCCGGTAGGCGCGGATCAGCATGATCGCGCGCACGGAATCGCGCGTCGCCTGCTGCACATCGGACGCGCTGATCGCGGCGCCCGCAGCCTGCGCCTTGCCCTTGAGCTTGTCGGAGACGACCTTCTCGACCACCGCCCAGTTGCCGTCGAGCGCCGAGACCAGTTCGCCATTGGCATGGACGGGCCAGTTCGGCTTGGTCCAGGACGCGCCCTTGGCGTTCTGGACGATGGACGCGCCATCATCCTTCAGCCCGGCGAAGAAGCCCTGCCACTGCTCGTCGACCGACTTCGGATCGGCCTGGTAGCGGGCATAGAGGTCCTCGATATAGGCCGCGTTGCCGCCATAGAGGAAACCCGTCTGGGCGAGAGCCTCGTTGATGTCCTGGCGAGCCATGATGTCGTCCTGCCTTCCTACCTGCCGCTTCGTCTTGCCGTCATGCTCGGGCTTGACCCGAGCATCTCTTGATCTGGCCGTCATGGTCGGCCTTGAGCCGACCATCTCTTGGGCGTTTCGCTGGTCACGAGATGGTCGGGTCAGGCCCGACCATGACGCGCGAAACCCTCAGCCCTTCAACACCTCGACCAAGGTCTTTCCAAGGCGCGCCGGCGAGGGCGAGACCTTGATGCCGGCCGCTTCCATGGCCGCGATCTTGTCCTCGGCGCCGCCCTTGCCGCCCGAGATGATCGCACCCGCATGACCCATGCGACGGCCCGGAGGGGCCGTGCGGCCGGCGATGAAACCGACCATCGGCTTGGAGCGCCCGCGCTTGGCCTCGTCCTTGATGAACTGCGCGGCGTCTTCCTCGGCCGAGCCGCCGATCTCGCCGATCATCACAATCGACTTGGTGTGCTCGTCGGCCAGGAACATTTCGAGCATGTCGATGAACTCGGTGCCCTTGACCGGGTCGCCGCCGATGCCGACCGCCGTGGTCTGGCCCAACCCCTCGCGGGTGGTCTGGAACACCGCCTCATAGGTCAGCGTGCCCGAGCGCGAGACGATGCCGACCGAGCCCGGCTTGAAGATGTTGGCCGGCATGATGCCGATCTTGCTCTCGCCCGCCGTGACGACGCCAGGGCAGTTCGGGCCGATCAGCCGCGACTTGGAGCCGACCAGCGAGCGCTTGACCTTCACCATGTCGAGCACCGGAATGCCCTCGGTGATGCAGATGATCAGCGGGATCTCGGCGTCGATCGCCTCGCAGATGGCATCGGCCGCGCCCGGAGGCGGCACATAGACCACCGACGCGGTGGCGCCGGTCTTGGCCTTGGCCTCATGGACGCTGTCGAAGACCGGCAGGCCGAGATGGAGCGAACCGCCCTTCCCCGGCGAGGTGCCGCCGACCATCTGCGTGCCATAGGCGATGGCCTGCTCGGAGTGGAAGGTCCCGTTCTTGCCGGTGAAGCCCTGGCAGATGACCTTGGTGTTCTTGTCGATCAGGATGGACATGGTTGCTCCTCAAGCCTTCTTGATCGCGGCGACGATCTTCTGCGCGGCGTCGTCGAGGTCGTCGGCCGAAATGACGTTCAGGCCCGAGGACGAGATGATGTCCTTGCCTTCCTGGACGTTGGTGCCTTCGAGGCGCACCACCAGCGGGACCTGCAGGCCGACGGCCTTCACCGCGGCGATGACGCCGCGCGCGATGACGTCGCACTTCATGATGCCGCCGAAGATGTTGACCAGGATGCCCTTCACCTTCGGGTCGGCGGTGATGATCTTGAACGCCGCCGTCACCTTCTCTTCCGAGGCGCCGCCGCCGACGTCGAGGAAGTTCGCAGGGGACTCGCCATAGAGCTGGATGATGTCGAGCGTGGCCATCGCCAGGCCCGCGCCGTTGACCATGCAGCCGATCGTGCCGTCGAGCGCGATATAGGCGAGGTCGTACTTGGAGGCCTCGATCTCCTTCTCGTCCTCTTCCGTCGTGTCACGCAGCGCGACGATCTCAGGGTGACGGTAGAGCGAGTTGGAATCAAACGAGATCTTGGCGTCGAGGCACTTGATCTGGCCCTGCGTCGTCACGATCAGCGGGTTGATCTCCAGCATGTCCATGTCCTTGGCCACGAACGCGGTGTAGATCTGCGCAAGGACGGCGCCGGCCTGCTTGGCCTGGTCGCCGGAGAGGCCGAGGATGCGGGCCATGCTGCGGCCGTGATGAGGCATGATGCCGGTCGCGGGATCGACCGAGAAGGTCTCGATCTTCTCCGGCGTGTCATGGGCGACCGCCTCGATGTCCATGCCGCCCTCGGTCGAGACGACGAAGGCGACGCGCGAGGTCTCGCGGTCGACCAGCGCCGAGAGATAGAATTCCTTCTCGATGTCCGAGCCGTCCTCGATATAGAGGCGGTTGACCTGCTTGCCGGCCTCGCCGGTCTGCGCGGTCACCAGCGTGTTGCCGAGCATTTCCTTGGCGTGGCTCTCGACCTCCGCGACCGACTTGGCCAGGCGCACGCCGCCCTTCGCATCGGGGCCGAGCTCCTTGAACTTGCCCTTGCCGCGGCCGCCCGCATGGATCTGCGACTTCACGACATAGAGCGGGCCGGGCAGCTTCTTGGCGGCCTCGACGGCTTCCGCCACCGTCAGCGCCGGGAAGCCGGCGGAGACCGGAGCGCCGAACTCCTTGAGGACGGCTTTGCCTTGATATTCGTGGATGTTCATCGCTGGGGCGTCTTTCGCGGTTCAGATGTCGTTCGTCACGGGGATGGCTGGCGTCATTTGGCTGGCTTGCAAATGTCTTTCTGGAACTGGGCGAGGATTTCTTGCGCGCGCGCGATCGGCGGACCGCTGAGGGGGCGCGGATAGCTGCTGGCGCAAATCCTGCCACCGCCCAGATCTTCGCACATCGGCGGACCGTCGACCGTGAAGAAGAACAGGTCCGGCTCGCTCGTATAGGCTTGGATGCCGGTGACGCGGCCGAAATCCACCACCCATTCGGACCGCCGGCCGGCATCGTCGCCGAACCTGTCGCCGACCCACTTCGCTGGGGCGTGCAGGAAATGATACTGGCAGGCGCTCCGCCGGGTCACCGTGATCCGGCCGGATATCACCTTTCTGGGAACATTGAACGTGTCGTAGATGGCGGGGCTGCGCGAGACGCGCCTGGCCCTGTCGCCGCTGACCTCGGTGCCGTTGACATCGGCGCCATCCTCGATCGCGAGCCAGAGCAGCGCGGCGGTTTCTTCTGCGGTCTGCGCGCGAGCCGGTGCGCCAGCAGTGGCATGGCCGAGAACCACGCACGCCGCTAAAGCCATCCCGAATCCCTGCCGCAGACCGCGCATCGCTCGCTCCTGAATCGCCTACTCTCTATTTCACGCCAGTGACGAATCGATGGCCTTGCAGGCTTCGATCAGGCCCTGCACCGAAGCCACCGACTTCGACAGCATCTCCTGCTCGGCCTTGTTGAGGCGGATCTTGACGACCCGCTCGACGCCCTTGGCGCCGATCACGACCGGCACGCCCAGGAACATGTCGCGCACGCCGTACTGGCCCTTCAGCGCGGCAGCCGCCGGCAGGACGCGCTTCTGGTCCTTGAGATAGCTCTCGGCCATGGCGATGGCGGACGCGGCCGGGGCATAGAAGGCCGAGCCGGTCTTGAGCAGGTTGACGATCTCGCCGCCGCCCTTGCGGGTGCGGTCGACGATGGCGTCGATGCGCTCCTGCGTCGTCCACTTCATCTTGATCAGGTCGGGCAGCGGGATGCCGGCCACGCCCGAATAGCGCACCAGCGGCACCATGTCGTCGCCATGGCCGCCGAGCACGAAGGCCGAGACGTCCTTGACCGAGACCTGGAACTCATCGGCGAGGAAGTGGCGGAAGCGGGCCGAGTCCAGCACGCCGGCCATGCCGCAGATCATGTTGGGCTTCAGCCCTGAGAACTTCTGCAGCGCCCAGACCATCGCGTCGAGCGGGTTGGTGATGCAGATCACGAAGGCCTTGGGAGCGTAGGTCTTGATGCCCTCGCCGACCGCCTTCATCACCTTCAGGTTGATGCCGATCAGGTCGTCGCGGCTCATGCCGGGCTTCCGCGGCACGCCGGCGGTGACGATGATCACGTCGGCGCCCTTGATGTCCTCATAGGACGAGGTGCCCTTGTAGGCGGCGTCGAAGCCGTCGACCGGGGACGACTCGGCGATGTCGAGGCCCTTGCCCTGCGGGATGCCGTCGGCGATGTCGAACAGCACGATGTCGCCGAGTTCCTTCAAGCCGGCGAGATGGGCGAGCGTGCCGCCGATCTGGCCGGCGCCGATGAGGGCGATCTTCTTGCGGGCCATTGCCTAGTCCTTTGTCCTGACGCTGCGAAATGCCGGCAAACCGGCCAAACCGTCGGTTCCTTTGGCCCAAGAGGCCCTTTTGCCGCAACCCTTGCGTGGTGGTCGGTAAAACGACGAAGCCAGCGCCCGCGATTTTGCCCGGCCTGCCGCTCCGTGAGCGATTTCAAGAGCTTGGGCAGCGCGGTCCGGCGGCGGCCCTCATATTTGCACAGGATTGACGCAGTTACAATTTACAATCAATGTCATTCGTCACGGGAATTTTCAGATGATGCCGCTGACCAGCACCCTCAGCGCCACCCGGATCAGCGTCGCCAGCCGGATGTCGATCGAGGCCTGCGGCACGTCCGCATCGAGCTCCAGCGCAGCCGGATGGATGAAGCGGTGCGTCGCATCGATGATGAAGGCCAGCGCCCGGTCGCGGTCGCGCGGCTCGAAGGTCCCCGACGCGATGCCCTCGTCGATCACCCGCTCGAACAGCGCCCGCACCCGGGCGCGGTTGCGCCGGCTGATCGCATGGCGCTTGGCCACCGCCTGCGACAGCGCCGCAAACAGATGTGGCTCCTCGGTCAGCAGGTCGCGATTGGCCTTGGCCAGCGCCAGGATCAGCCGCTCCAGCTTGTCGTCGGCGGGGTCGGGGCCATCGGCGATATCGGCGAGGCGCCGCTCGGTCGCCTTCAGCCAGACATCGACGACGGCATCGACCAGCGCGGCGCGGGAAGGGAAGTAGCGGTAGACATTGGCATGGGTCATGCCCGCCTCTTCGGCGACCGCGACCACGGTGAAGCGCTTGAGTCCGTGATGGCGCAGATGCTCGCTGGCGACAGTGAGGATCCGCGTCTCGCTCGGCTCGCGCAGGGTCATGACGCGAATGGCCCCCCTTGTCCGAAACGCGCCGTCATCCCGGGCGCAGCGCAGCGGAGACCCGGGATCCATTCCGGAACGTTCATCGGAAAGGCTCCGGAATGGACCCCGGATCGGCGCGGCTTCGCCGCTTGTCCGGGATGACGGCGGAGGAATGACAGCAACGGTTTCAACTCACGTCTCCACCAGCCCGCCGCTGTCGCCCGATGCCGCCGAATCCACCCGTCCATGCGGCAGGCCGAGATAATCGTCGGACCGCATCTCGATCAGCCGCGACACCGTGCGGTCGAATTCGAAGGCCTCGCGCCCGGACGTCGCCCGGTAGAGCTCGTGCGGCTCGGCCCCGGCCGAGGCGACGAGCTTCACATGATGCTCGTAGAGCGTGTCGATCAGGATGATGAAGCGCTTGGTCTCGTTGCGCTGCTCGTCGGCCAGCACCGGAATGTCGTCGAGCAGCAGCGTGTGGAAGCGCTGCGCCAGCGCGATGAAGTCGGACGCGCCATAGTCCTTGCTGCAGAGGTCGGAAAAGCGCGCCCGCGCCACGCCGCCGGCCGCCTGCGGAATGACGAGGTCATGCCCCTTGACGTCGAGCGCCAGCCTCTGGCCATGCGCTGCGCCGGTGAGCTTGCGGAAGGCGTCATCGAGCGCGGCCGCAGCCGCCGCATCGGCGGGCACATGATAGACCGGGGCGCCGCCGAGCTTCTCCAGCCGGAAATCGGTGCGCGCCTCGAGCTTCACCACCTCGACCTTCTCGGCCAGCAGCGCGATGAAGGGCAGAAACAGCGCCCGGTTCAGCCCGCCCTCATAGAGCCGCGACGGCTCGACATTCGAGGTCGCGACGACGATGACGCCGGCCGCAAACAGCGCCGTGAACAGCCGTCCCAGGATCATCGCATCGGCGATGTCGGTGACGGTGAACTCGTCGAAGCAGAGCAGGCTGGCCTCCTCCGCCAGCGCCGCCGCGACCGGCCCGATCGGGTCGGGGTCCTTGACCTCACCCGCCTTGAGCCGCTGGCGATAGGCGTGGATGCGGCCATGCACATCGGCGAGAAATTCGTGGAAATGCACGCGCCGGCGCCTGGGCACCGCGACGGATTCGTAGAACAGATCCATCAGCATGGTCTTGCCGCGGCCGACCGAGCCCCAGATGTAGAGCCCCTTGGGCACATCCCTGCTGTCGGCCTTCTTGCCGAAGAGCCAGCCCAGCGCACTGCTCTTATGGGCGAGCCGCCGCGCCGCCAGCGTCTCCGCGAGAGCCGCCAGCCGCTTCACCACGGCGATCTGGGCCGGGTCGCGCTCGATCTCGCCCGAAGCGACGAGGGCGGCATAGCGGTCTGTGATCGAGGCTGTCATGGCGGCGGCGGTCTTCGGGCAGGCGCTGGGGTCTAACGGGTTACGGCAGCCCCGCCGGCCCGGCAAGAGCGGACCGGCGCAGACCAGGGCGATCGCCCGAAAGCTGGCGAAGCCATGATGGCAGGCTCTAGCCCTCCCCCCGCTTGCGGTGGGGAGGGTTGGGTGGGGGGCAGTGCCGCTCGGCGAAACGGCAAAGGATGGCTCTCCGGCTTTGCGGGGCCCCCCCCCCCCGCCCCCCGCCGCGCCCGCGGCGGGGGGGGCGGGCGCCCCCGCCGGCGCCGCCGCCCGGCGGCACC